>KI911965.1:331571-370948 GCA_000517005.1 Microvirga lupini | reverse complement strand
GATGACGATGCTGTCTCGGGCCATGCCTCTCTCCTGTGCTGATGATGTGATGTTGAAATGAATGTAGGGCTTCCCCGATCAAATCCCCAGAGGCTGGGATGTCAAGGATCGAGCGCGCAACCCAGCCCTGAGGCGCCTTAGACTTTTGGCGCTTTGATCGTCCGGCATAAGACTTATAATCATTAAGTGCCGGCATCCCGCGGATCGGGATGAAGGATGTCGGGCACGGTGGATCTCCCGGGAGCGTATCGGGCAACATGGCGACGGACAAACAACCGACTGTCATCAAG
This sequence comes from Microvirga lupini, assembly GCA_000517005.1. Classification (GTDB taxonomy): domain Bacteria; phylum Pseudomonadota; class Alphaproteobacteria; order Rhizobiales; family Beijerinckiaceae; genus Microvirga; species Microvirga lupini. The sequence continues at coordinate 370,658 of KI911965.1, read as the reverse complement.
AAATATGCCAACCGCCGTCTCTACCATACGGGTACCTCGACCTACGTGACGTTGGAAGACCTGGCCGGCATGGTGCGCAAGGGCGAGGATTTCGTGGTCTATGACGCGAAATCCGGCGAGGAGATCACTCGCTCGGTCCTGGCGCAGATCATCTTCGAACAGGAGAACAAAGAAGGGCCTAACCTCTTGCCCGTCACGGTGCTCCGCCAGCTGATCCGCTTTTACGGCGACAGCATGCAGGCCCTGGTGCCGAGCTATCTCGAATTCTCCATGAACAACCTGTCCCAGGAGCAGCAGAAGCTCCGGGAGCAGATGGCGCAAGCCTTCGGCCCTTCGGCCTTCCAGGCCATGGAGGAGCAGGTGCGCAAGAATATGGGCTTCTTCACGGAAGCCATGCGGATGTTCTCGCCCTTCCCTCAGGCCCCGTCGGGCGCGCCCGAGGCGAAGCCGGCTGCGAAGGGCGAGGAGACGAACGACCTCGACAGCCTGAAGCAGCAGATGGCCGACATGCAGGCCAAACTCGACAAGCTGGCGAGCAAGTAACTCTGCAACTCGCTCCGAGCGTCAGCCCCGCGCCTTCTTCAGCATCTGATGCAGTGTCGAGGGCTGCAGCACGGTCTCAGGCTCGCCGAACAATCTGCCCTGCAGATAATCCACGCCCCAGGCTGCGAGCAGACGGGCGGTAGACTCGTCGTCCACCCATTCCGCCGCTGTGGCGATGCCGAGGTGCTGGGCCCGGTCGATCAGGGTTCTGACGGCGAGGCGGTCATCGGTCGAGCGCTTGAGCGGCTGGATGAAGACGCCATCGATCTTGAGAAGGTCGACAGGCAGCATCCGCAACTGGCCCGGCGAAACATAACCTGCCCCGAAGCCGGTGAGGGAAAGCCCGATGCCTAGAGCCTTCATGGCATGGAGGCGGCCGAGAATCTTCCGGCATTCGGCCAGGGCAGCCTCGGGAACCTCGATGACGAGCCGCGATTCGATGCCGGGGCGGGCGCCGAGATGAGCCGCCAGCATGGGCAGCCATTCGGCATCCTGCAGGGTTTTGGCTGAGATCGGCAGCGCCAGACGGGCAGTAGGATGATCGTTCAGATGATCGGCCGCCAGTTCGAGCATGCGTCCGTCGACGAGAAGGGCGAGGTTCGCCTCCTTCAGCCTCGGCACTGGGCCGAGCAGGATCGGGTCGTCATCGGAGCGTGTGAGGGAGGCACAGGCCTGCATCAGGGCCGGGGCACGGCTTTGAGCCTCCACCATCGGTTGGCAGGCAAGGGTCAGGCTGCGGCTGTTGAGGGCGGCGACCCAATCGAATGATGCCTGCTCGGCAGCCGGGGACGGAGCCTTCGGACGTGCATCGTAAAGCTTGCAGGCTTCCCCACGCTCGAGGCCTAAGGCCAGGGCCTGCTCGGCAAAGCGCAGCAGCTTGGTGGCCTTGAAGGTGTGATCCGGGGCGCAGGCCGCCCCCAGGTGAAGAGTGGACGCAGTCGGGAGATCCTTCATGAGCCCGGCAAGCCGCCTCATGGCGCTCGAAGCATCCGAGGCGGGGCAGCAGGTCAGGGTCAGGGCGAAGCGGTGGGACCCTAGAACTGTGAAGCAGTCGTGGCGGCGCATCATCGGGCGCAGCTTCCGGGCGATGTCCGCCATGGAATCGGCCTCGTCAGTGTCGAGCACGCCGACGATCAGGGTGCAGGTCTGGGAGGCCCTCAAGGCTTCATTGATGCCGTTCTGGATGCTGCACAGAAGCTCCGAGCGCTGTTTCAGCACGACAGGCAGCAGATCCCGCGCGCCTGAGACGGGGTCGAGCCGCAGCTGACCGCGGGTGAAGGCCGGGCGTCCCTGAACATCCGGCTGCCAGCGGCCCGCATCCTCGACCATCACCACCCGGTCCGGCTCGAAACGCAGGGCATACCGGGTCTCGTAAGCGCCGCCCAGGCCCTCCGCCGCACCGATGGTATCCTGACGGGACAGGCCGTAGCCGGGCTCGACCAGTTGAGAGAAGGCTTGGCCGGTCTTCGGCAGATCCCTCGACGGCAGTCCGAATGCCTCGGCAGCGCCGGGGCCCCAGGTCAGGGTGTCGGACACCATGTCCCAGGCATAGATGACACCTGTCACAGGAGAGCGGGAGGTCTGCGAGGCTCGGCGTTGGCGCGGCGGTCGGGATACGCCCCTGAAAAGCCCTGTCCGGCCCTGCCCCTTCATCGCCATCACACCCACCCTCGAAACACGCCGGATCGGGGATGGCTGAAGGCGCCTCTCGCAAGCCCGACCGAAACCCTGGAAACCCAAGGATGCAGGATCGACCTTCAGGCTTAAGGAAGGGTAAAAAGCAATGGAAAATCAGAGTGTTTGGGGCGCATCGTGCGGAAAAGTGGGTCCGGTTTTCCGTTCGAACGATGCGCTGTTAAAAAATGAGCATCGGAGAGACCCCAAAAGTGCAAATCCACTTTTGGGTCCGATGCTCTGGTGCATAAAAAAACCGGCGCTCGAGGCGCCGGTTCGGATCTACGCATGCCGCGTCAGATTACGCTTCGGTCTTCACCTTCAGGACCTGACGGCCACGGTACATGCCGGTCTTCAGGTCGATATGGTGAGGACGGCGCAGCTCGCCGGAATCCTTGTCCTCGATGTAGGTCGGGGCCTTCAAGGCATCCGCGGAGCGACGCATTCCGCGCCGCGAAGGCGACGTTTTTCTTTTTGGAACGGCCATTTCTCGTCTCCGGTTAAAATAGCGGAGCGCCCGCTCAACCGGGGAACGCTCACATCTCAAACTTGATGAGGTTGCGCCTCATACAAGGTCTTCGGGCAAATATCTAGCCCTTTGACGCAATCTGAGGGTTTTTCATTGCCGCAGGGAGACTCCTAAGGCTTCAGGCAGTCGCTGAAGGGGGCCGCTCTCACCATGCGGGCCTGCAGCTGTCCTGCCAGGGCCCGATGGCCGGGTCGAGGGCGAGCCGGGTTGCGGACCAAAGGATTGGGCAGGGCCCGCGCCAGAAGGGCAGCCTCCTGGCGGGTCAGGTTCTTGGCCGACTTGCGGAAATACTTTTGGGCCGCCGCCTCGGCTCCGAAGATCCCTTCGCCCCATTCGGCGACATTGAGATAGACCTCCATCATCTGGCGCTTCGACCAGATCAGGTCGAGATAGAGCGCGACCGGGATCTCGAGCCCCTTGCGGACATAGGAGCGGCTCGGCCACAGGAAGAGGTTCTTGGCTACCTGCATAGGGATGGTCGAGGCGCCGCGGGATGGTCCGTCCTCGTCGGCCGCTTCCACCACGTCCCAGAGGGCATCCCAATCGACGCCGTGATGATCGCAGAAGCGGCTGTCCTCAGCCGTCATGACCACGAGGGGCAGATTGGGCGAAATCTCGTCGAGCCTGACGAAGTCCCGCTCCACGGGCTGCAGGGTGAGCCAGCGGCCGATCATCAGGGTCGAGACCGGCGGCACGACCCAGTACAAAAGGCCTAGCCAAAAGACCGCGCCGACCCATAAGAGAATGAGACCAAGGCCAATCTGGACGAGGCGGCGAAAAAAGCGGGCGACGGTCATCGGCTCCCGCGGATGTCCCGACCGCAGCATCCATTTCGGCTTCCATCGTTCACCGGCATTCCCCTCGGACGGAGCGGCAGCTCCGTCCGTATTCAGGCTCGTCATGGCGCCATCCACCAGCACTTTCACGACGCGGCTCCCTGACGCCGCGAGGGTTGTCGAAGCAAGTCTCGAAGCCTTGCTATCAGACAAAGCCGCTCCCGGCGAGCTTGCCCGGCCGCCCAGACTCATGGCCGCTATGCGTCATGCGGTCCTGGGAGGCGGCAAGCGCCTACGGCCTTTCCTGACCATCGAGGCAGCCCGCCTCGTCGGTGCGGAGGGGCAGGGGCCGCTGCGGGCAGGCTGTGCCGTCGAGCTTCTCCACTGCTACTCGCTGGTCCACGACGACCTGCCGTCCATGGACGACGACGACCTGCGCCGGGGGAAGCCCACCGTGCACAAGGCCTATGACGAGGCGACTGCCATTCTCGTCGGGGACGCACTCCAGACGCTCGCTTTCGAGGTTCTCGCCGATCCGGCGACGGCGTCCGATCCCGCCGTCCGCTCCGATCTCGTTCTCGGTCTTGCCCGCGCCTCGGGCCTCGGCGGGATGGTGGGTGGCCAGCTGCTCGACCTGTCGGCAGAGGGACGCTACGGACCGGCCGAGATGGGAGAGGCCAATGTGCGGCTGCTCCAGATGATGAAGACGGGGGCGATCCTCACCTTCTCGGTCGAGGCGGGTGCCATCGTGGGACAGGCCGATGCAGCGGCGCGCCGCAAGCTGGTCGAATACGGACGCGCCCTCGGGGCGGCCTTTCAGGTCGCGGACGACATCCTCGACCGCGAGGCATCGGCCGAAGCGCTGGGCAAGCGTACGGGCAAGGACCGGGAAAAGGGCAAGGCCACTCTCGTCGATCTGCTCGGCATGGACGGCGCCCGCCGCGAATGCCGGCAGCTTGTGGAGCAGGCGGAAAGCGCTCTCGATGATTTCGGCCCGCAGGCGCAGATTCTGCGCGAGGCCGTGCGCTTCGTCGTCGAGCGGCAGGTCTAGTTTTACGCCTCTAGCTCCTAGCGTCTCAGAGCCAGGAAGCGATCTTATCGAGGGGTTTCTTGATCCCGCCGTAAACAGGGACCCTGCAGCCTTCCGCAGGATAGCCGGTCACCAGAAGAATGTAGGGCTTCTCGGTTTCAGGACGGCTGCAGATCTCGTTGAGGAAGCCCATTGGGCTGGGAGTGTGCGTGAGTGTGGCCAAGCCTGCCTCATGCAGGGCTGCAATCAGGAAGCCTGTGGCGATCCCGACCGATTCCGGCACATAGTAATTCTTGATCCTGAGCCCATCGGGGCCCTCGCTCGACCGCTGTCCGAAAATGGCGATCAGAACGGGAGCTGCCTCCAGGAAGCCCTTGTGCTCATCCGTCCCGAGAGGCGCCAGCGCGTCGAGCCATTCCTGCGGCGCGCGACCGTTGTAGAAGTCACGCTCCTCGGCCTCCGCCGCGTTCCGGATGCGTCGCTTGGTATCGGCAGTGGTGATCACGGCAAAGTGCCAGGGCTGGAGATTGGCGCCGGATGGTGCCGTGCCGGCGGCGAGCAGGGCATACTCGATGACCTCGCGCGGCACGGGCTTGTCGGCGAAGTCGCGCACGGTTCGACGCCGCCGAATGTCCTCGTAGAAGGCCTGAACCCGAGCGATCATCTCCTCGGGCGGATAGGAGCGGTATGTGTTCAGGGGCTCGAGGACCAGATCTGACATGGTATGATCCCTTGAGACTGGGTCCGTGCTGTGAGATCGCCTGCGCGGCTTACGCGGGGATGGGATTCGTTCGTCAAGCGGTCGGAACCCAGAAGGTCAGCTTGACGTGCCCAGGGCGGCGGTTGTGCGGAAGCGAGCCCGCAGGGGTTCCGCCATTGGCGAGAATGACTTTTCGCGAAGCCTCGTTGTCGTCGTCGCAGGTGATCAGCACTCGCGAGAAACCTTCCGAGCGGCAGACCGGCAGGATCATGTGCAGCGCCTGCGTGGCGTAGCCGCGCCGCCGCTTCCAGGGCACGATGGTGTAGCCGATATGCCCGTAGATAGCAGTCGGTAGGTCTTCCGTTCCCCTCTGGAAGCGAAAGCCGATTCTACCGCAGAATTCGCCGTCGCTGATCCAGAAATCGTGCGCGGGCAGGCGCGCCACTTCACGTCCGTCCGGCAGCCGGACCATGGGGCTGTTGTAGAGGTCGTGGAGGAAACGCTCGGGATTGCGCCGGAGCTGCAGAAGCTGCTCGCGGCTGACATCCTGGTCCGTGTTGGGCGACCAGCCCTGCTCAAGGGCGTGGGCATAGAAGGGAAGCCAGTCCAGGCTTGGACGGATGAGGGTGATTTCAGTCATGGATTAGCAAGACTGACATCGGCCGGTCACAAGAGCAACCGGCCTACACCGTCACCTGCGTGCCGACTTCCACCACGCGTCCGGTCGGGATCTGGAAGAAGTCCGTGGCGTCGCTTGCTGATTTCGCCAAGCCGATGAACAGCTTGTCCTGCCAGAGCGGCATGCCCGACTGGCTGGCGGGGCGGATCGAGCGGCGTGAGAGGAAGAACGACGTCGCCATGATGTCGAACTTGAAGCCCTGCTTGCGCAGGATTGCGAGACCGCGCGGAATGTTGGGCGTTTCCATGTAGCCGTAGCTCAGGCGGATGCGCCAGAACGAATCGCCCACATGCTCGATGGCGACCCGATCCTCGTCCTCCACGCGGGGAACGTCCGCGCTGTTGACGGTCAGGATCACGTTCTTCTCGTGCAGCACCTTGTTGTGCTTGAGGTTGTGCAGGAGAGCCGCCGGCGCCGTGTCCGGGTCGCTCGTCAGGAAGACGGCGGTGCCCTTCACTCGGTGCGGCGGGCTCTTCTCCAGCATCTGGACCAGTTCGAGGAAGGGTACGTCGATCTTGCGGGTCTTCTCGAACAGGATCCTGGTTCCCTTCACCCAGGTCCACATGAGCACAAAGAAGACGCCTGCGATGACCAGCGGGACATAGCCGCCGTCGAGAAGCTTTACCAGGTTCGACGACAGGAAGGTGAGATCGATCAACAGCAGCGGAATCATGATGAGCCCGGTCTTCACCGGACCCCAGCCCCAGCTCCGGCTGAAGACCACGCAGGCGAGCAGGGTGGTGACGACCATGGTGCCGAAGACCGCGATGCCGTAGGCACTGGCGAGATTGCTGGAGGAGCCGAAGAGCAGCACGAGGCTGACCACGGCCGCGAGCAGCAGCCAGTTCACGCGCGGCAGATAGATCTGCCCCTGATGCGTCTCCGACGTGAAGCGGACTTCCAGGCGCGGCAGAATGCCGAGCTGCACTGCCTGCCGGGTCAGGGAATAGGCGCCGGTGATCACCGCCTGGCTCGCGACGATAGTCGCCAAGGTGGCGAGGATCACGAGGGGCAGGAGGAGCCAGGGCGGCGCCAGCAGGAAGAAGGGGTTGGCGATGGCGTCTGGGTTCGAAAGGACGAGGGCGCCCTGTCCGAGATAGTTCAGAGCGAGAGCCGGAAAGACGACCGTGCTCCAGGCCATGCGGATCGGCCTGCGGCCAAAATGACCAAGATCCGCATAGAGCGCTTCGGCACCGGTCACGGCAAGGCAGACGCTGCCCAGGATCGCAAAGGCCGTGCCCGGATGCGTGACCAGGAAGGACACGCCGTAATAGGGGTTGAATGCGAGCAGGACCTCCCAATCATCGGCGATATGGAGGAGACCGAGGCCCGCCATGGTGATGAACCACAGGAGTGTGAGGGGGCCGAAGAAGGCCGCGACCTTGCCGGTGCCGCGGCTCTGCACGGCGAAGAGAGCGATGAGGATCGCCAGGGCACCCGGCAGGATATAGGCCTCTAAGGAGGGGCCCACGAGCTTCAGGCCTTCCAGGGCCGAAAGCACGGACATCGCTGGTGTGATCGCCGCGTCGCCGTAGAAGAGGGCTGCGCCCGCCATGCCCATCATGAGGATCGGGAGGCTTCTTCGTCCAAGCGCGCGCTGCGCCAGTGCGACCAGGGTCAGCGAGCCGCCTTCGCCCTTGTTGTCGGCGCGCAGCAGCAGGACCACGTATTTGACCGATACCGTGAGGATCAGTGCCCAGAGCAGGAGCGACAGGATGCTGATCACCAGCTCACGGGTCAGGGGGACGGGAGTGCCATGATGACCGCCGGTGGCGGCCATCACCGTCTCGCGCATGGCGTAGAGTGGGCTGGTGCCGATATCGCCATAGACGACGCCGATGGCGCCGAGGGTCAGGGTCCAGAAGCTCGCCTTGGAATGGCTGTCCGGTAAGGTGGCCTCAGGGGCTGCGGAATCTGCATGTCCTGGGGCAACGGCGTGCTGTTCTGCCATGTGTGCTTTTCTTTGCGGACGTGCCCGCGGACGGCCCTGGTTGAATCACTCTACAAACGACGAAGGGCGGCTTCTTCTCCGCCCAATTTTCCAAAGAGCGCAGCGGCCGTCATTGCCGGCGCGGCGGCTCTCTAGCACATCGCGCCTTAGCTTAAAACGGAATTTCGCCTGGGGTTCCATGGCCACGCTTGCTGCCTCATTCGGCGGCATCGCGTCCGGGCTGGCCGTAGTTCTTCTCGATATAGTCGAGGACGATCTTCTGGAAGTCCTGGGCCAGCGTCGGGCCGCGCAGGGTCATGGCCTTGCGGCCGTCGATGAAGACCGGAGCCGCCGGTTGCTCGCCGGTTCCGGGCAGTGAGATGCCGATATTCGCGTGTTTCGACTCGCCGGGCCCGTTCACGATGCAGCCCATCACCGCCACGTTCAGGTTCTCGACGCCGGGATAGGTCCGGCGCCACTCGGGCATGGAGGTGGAGATCCAGCTCTGGATGTCCCGCGCCAGCTCCTGGAACACGGAGGAGGTGGTGCGTCCACAGCCGGGGCATGCGGCGACCAGCGGCACGAAGGTGCGAAAGCCCATGGTCTGGAGCAGTTCCTGGGCCGTCTTGACCTCCAGAGTCCGGTCGCCGCCCGGTTCCGGGGTCAGAGAATAGCGGATCGTGTCGCCGATCCCCTGGTGGAGCAGGATGCCCATGGCGGCGGAGGAGGCCACGATGCCCTTCGTGCCCATGCCGGCCTCGGTGAGGCCGAGATGGATGGCGTAATCGGAGCGGCGGGCGAGGTCCTGGTAGACGGCGATCAGGTCCTGCACGGCCGAGACCTTCGCCGAGAGGATGATCCGGTCGCGGCTCAGACCGATCTCCTCGGCGCGGGCGGCGGACAGCAGCGCCGACTGGATCATGGCCTCGCGGGTGACCCAGCGCATGTCGCGCGGGTTCGCGGAGGCCGCGTTCTCGTTCATCAGGTGCGTCAGCAGCTCCTGGTCGAGGGAGCCCCAGTTGGTGCCGATGCGCACGGCTTTGCCGTGCCGGATCGCCTGCTCGACGATGGCCCCGAACTGCCGATCCTTCTTTTCCTTGAAACCCACATTGCCAGGATTGATGCGGTACTTGGCGAGCGCCTCGGCACAGGCCGGATGGTCGGCGAGAAGCTGGTGGCCGATATAGTGGAAGTCGCCGATCAGGGGCACGTCGATGCCCAACCGGTCGAGCCGTTCGCGGATCTTCGGCACGGCCGCCGCCGCCTCGTCGCGGTCGACGGTGATCCGGACGATTTCCGAGCCGGCCCGGACCAATGCCGCAACCTGCTTCACAGTGGCGTCCACATCCGCCGTGTCCGTGTTGGTCATCGACTGGACCACGATCGGAGCACCGCCGCCGACCATGATGGACCCGACACGCACGCCCACCGTGCGGTGGCGTGGGGCGGGGCCTGCGAGGCTCTCGGAGGCGGAAGCGGTCTCAGAAGGCGAGATGAACGACATGCTACAATCCACGACGGCAGCTCCGGGCTGCCGTCGTTTAGCTGATGCCAAAAGCCTTCTTCGTCAAGCGCGGCTTAATGGAACGGGCGACCTCAGTGGACGTCCTGGCAATGAGCGCAGCGACCGGTGATCTCCAGAATCTTCGTGCGGGGCTGGTAACCCCGCTCCTGCAGGACCTTGAGCACGGTATCGGCCACGTCCGGGGAGGTGACTTCATTCACATCTCCGCATCCATCGCAGATCAGAAAGGCCGTGGTCCCACGACCGCTGGAGGTGCTGGAGCTGGCGATATAGGTGTTGCGGCTCGCGAGCCGATGCACGAGCCCCTGTTCGATGAGGAAATCAAGGGCGCGATAGATGGTGATGGGCGCCATGCGCCGTCCCTGCGCGCCGAACCGAACAGATCCACCAGATCGTAGGCGCCGAGCGGCTTGTCGAGGCCATGGAGCACTTCGAGCACGCGCCGGCGGACGGAGTCAGCCGTACTCCCTTGGCCCGGCAGAGGGCCTCCGACTGGGCAATGGCGTGCTCCGTCTTCTCAGAGGGTCAAGGAGCGCGGTTCAGGGCGCCCTTATGGGAAGGTCTGTGCTGAAGAGACGATGTATGAGCCATCGGATTACTCCTCGTTAAATTGCCAAGTTCCAAGCCCCCATCGTCTCCGCAGCCGATATAGGCGGCGCGAATCCACTTCGTTTGTATAGGTTATAACGCTGCCCATTTGAAGAGGAAAATTTGCAAGAGCCGCATGAAATCGGGCAAACTCGCGGGTGACCGGAGGGCTCATATCTGCCGGAAGCGCCAGACGCTCGATTTCTTGATGTCAGAATCCTCGAGCGTCCGGGTGACAGGCACTTCGTAGACGGCAAGGTTCTCCAGGCGCTCCTTGGGAAGATAGCTGCGCCCCGGATCGCCGATCAGCACCGTGGCCCCTTTCTGGCTCAGGCTGTACAGCCAATTGACGACCCGGCTAGCCAGATCGCGCTCGTAGCAGATATCGCCCGCCAGCACCGTGTCCCAGCCCCCGTCCTGCCCGACGATGTCGGCTTGGCGCGGATTGATCGAAACGCCGTTGGCCTCGGCATTCAGGCTGATAGCCGCGATGGCGAACGAATCGATGTCGCAGGCGGTCACCTCGGCAGCCCCGGCCTTCATGGCCGCGATGGCGACAAGGCCTGAGCCTGAGGCGAAATCCAGCACACGCCGCCCGCGCACCGTCTCCGGATGATCGAGAATGTAGCGGGCGAGCGCCTGTCCGCCCGCCCAGGCAAAGGCCCAGAAGGGAGGGGGTAGACCGATCTCGCCCAGCTCCTCCTCGGTCTTCTGCCAGAGTTCCGTCGCTTCGTCCGCCACATGCAGGAAGATCTCCGGCGCATGGGGCACGGGGCGAAGGCGGGTCTCGGATCGGATGAAGGCGACGGGGTCGGGAATCATGAAGCGAGGATGGAGCGATAAAGCTGTTTGACGCTCTCGATGACGTCCCGTTCCGTAAAACCGTCGAGAACGCGGGCGCGGGCGGCCTCCCCCATGCGGGCGACGAGATCCGGCTCGCGGGACAAGGCCACGAGGGCCTCGGCGAGGCGCGCCGCATCGTCGGCGGGAACGAGATGCCCCTCGATTCCATCCCGCACCAGGGTGCGGCACCCGGGCACGTCGGTGGTGACGATGGCGCGGCCGCAGGCAGCGGCTTCCAGGAGCGTCCGCGGCAGGCCCTCGCCGCCGCGCGAAGGTAGGCAGGCGACGTGATGCTCGCGCCAGACGGCGGCGACGTCCCGTGTCGCCCCGTACCAGGCGATGCCGGGCTCGGCGCTCCAGGCCTTCAGGGTCTTCTCCGGGATCGCCTTCGGATTCGAGGGATCGGGGGCGCCATAGAGGGACAGCTCACGGGGGCACCTTCAGCCCTTGCGGCCCGGACTGCCTCCACGGCCACGTCGATGCCCTTGGACCAGAGCATGCGGGCCACCACCGCGACCCTGAGCGGCGGCTGGTGGGGCAGGGGAGCAGGTTTGAGAAGGTCCGGATCGATGCCGGCTCCGCCGAGGATGGTGACGCGTTCGCCGGCAGGATCGAGGCCGAGGAGCTTGGGATCGTCCGTGTTCTCGAAGACGTAGCGGGTCTGGCCGGTCTCGAGGCCACGCACGAGCAGCCGCACGGCCTTTTGGGCGAGGCGAGCGACCATGTCCGTCCGGGCCCCTAGGAAGCCCAAGCCGGTCAGGGCATAAACGCGCCGCTTGATCCCAACCATACTGGCCGCGAAGCCGCCGGTGAGAATGCCGCGCAACGCAATGCAATGAACCAGATCGGCTTTCTCAGATCTGAGAATGGCTGCCAAATCTCCGGTCTTCAGACCGGCCGTAATCGGATTCAGGCTGCGCCGCTCGGCTTCCAGGGGAATCACTTTGGCACCCGTGGCCTCGATCGCCTCTCGGTGCGAGCGCACGCGACACACGACCGCGACGTCGAGCCCAAGCTCGTGGGCGGCCCTGGCCATGGGCAGGAAATGGGAGGCGAAGAACCAGTCCTCGGTGATCACGAAGACGAGCTTACGGCCTTGGACGTCAGGCAGGGACAAGGAAGACAAGGGACAATCCGGATGAAGCGGTTGCGCCCTTCTAACCCCGGCATGGGGCAGAAGGGAACTCCCCCCGATCGGGGCCCGTTGCCGTCATCCTGAAGCAAGGGAGACAACAGACATGCCGGATTGGCTGCCGACGTTATTGGCGACGATTGCGGGCATCCTCTCGACCTCGAGCTTCGTTCCCCAGGTGGTGAAGGCTTGGCGGGAACGGGACACGAAGGCGATTTCGAAGCACATGTACATGGTCACGGTGACGGCCTTCGTCCTGTGGTCGGCCTACGGATTCCTGATCGGCAGCTGGCCCATGATGGTCTTCAACGGGCTGAGCCTGATCCTGAGCGCCACCATTCTGGTCTTCAAGATCCGTAATGACAGCCGCAAATCTCATGTGACGAGATCGCGCAGGGAACCGGGGCTGGCGCGGTTCGGTTGACGTCTTGCTTTTCAAAAGGCCTGCCATGCCGGAACCGAACGCCAATACCGAAAATATCATCGATCCGCGCGACGCCGCCGAGACGGCAGGCCTGCGTTACGTCTCCGACGAGGAGCCCGGCATCCGGCGCAGGAAGTCCGGCAAGGGCTTCACCTATACCGGTCCCGACGGCCAGAAGATCGAGGACAAGGCGACGCTCGAGCGCATCAAGTCCCTAGCGATCCCGCCTGCCTATACGGATGTGTGGATCTGCGCGAGGGCCAACGGCCATATTCAGGCGACGGGCCGCGATGCCAAGGGCCGCAAGCAGTATCGCTATCATCCGGCTTTCCGCGAGGTTCGCGAGAGCACGAAATACGAGCACATGCTCGAATTCGCTCGAGGCTTGCCGGCGATCCGCAAGACCATCGACGAGCATATGAGCCTGCGCGGGTTGCCGCGCGAAAAGGTGCTGGCGACAGTGGTGCATCTGCTCGAGAACACGCTGATCCGAGTCGGCAATTCCGACTACGTCAAGCAGAACAAGAGCTATGGCCTCACCACTCTGCGCGATCCGCATGTGAAGGTGGAAGGCGGCGAGCTGCGCTTCCAGTTCAAGGGCAAGAGCGGCAAGACCTGGCGCTTGCAGGTCAAGGATCGGCGCATTGCCAAAATCGTGAAGGCCTGCCAGGACCTGCCGGGACAGGATCTGTTCCAGTATCTCGACGAAAACGGCGAGCAGCAATCGATCACCTCGGCCGACGTGAACGCCTATCTAAAGGAGATCACCGGAAGCGAGATCACGGCCAAGGATTTCCGCACCTGGGCCGGCACGGTGCTGGCGGCTCTCGCGCTCGCCGAGTTCGAGGAATTCGACAGCGACGCCAAGGCCAAGAAGAACATCCGGACCGCCATCGAGACGGTTTCCGCGCGGCTCGGCAACACGCCGAGCATCTGCCGCAAATGCTACGTGCATCCGGAAGTGTTCGACGCCTATCTCGACGGCGGCCTGCTTCTGGACATCAAGGAAGAGATCGAGACGGAGCTGCGCGAGGATCTCGCCAGCCTCAGACCCGAGGAGGCGGCCGTTCTGGCGCTGTTGGAACAACGGCTCTCCCGTGAAGTCGAGAAGCAGGCGAAAGAGAAACCCGCGAAAAAGCGTCGTGTCTCGCCGGACGGGAAACACGACAAGGCTCAGCCCGAGATGCGGGTTTGATGCGCGCTACTCACGGTCATCCCGGACGGAGCGCAGCGGAGATCCGGGATCGTCTGACGAGTGAGACCCCATTTCCCTCCCTTTGCAGGGTGGGGATTACGGCTCGGTTGGACCCTCCCGTCATGGCCGGCCTATCCTGGCCATCCCGATGCTGTGATGCTGTAAAGCGACCTACTTTTCCAATCGAGATCCCCGGCACAAGGTCGGTGATGACGAGGTACGGCGAGCATTGACCGCATTCATCAAGCGCTCCGCCTTGACTTTACGCGTCCCTCGTCCCGCGCCCCAGGTTCTGCTGTGCAGCCCCGGGATGACGGCAAACATTGGAACCGCACATCACCGACAACGACTTGACCTCAGGCCCCTCCCATGATCCATCGCACCCGCACTGAATGAGCCGAGGGTGTGATGAGACGTCTGACGACACTAGCTGCCTTTGCGACCTTGCTCGCGTGCTGCGTTGCGGGCGGCATCGCATCGGCCGCCGCACAGGGTGCGCAAGCTCAAAGTTGGCCTGAGGTGAAGTGCGCGCGCTACAAGAAAGCATGGACGGATGCTCTCGCCCATCGGGGCACGAAGGGGCTGGGTCAGGAGTTCATCGAACGTCACGAGGCCTTTCTGGCTTCGGGCTGCGCGACGAAAGGCGATGTCTGCCCCCGCTCGGCCGAGGAGCTCGACCTCGCCAACATGATGGTGGTGGCCGCCATGAATGCCGGAACGGCGAGCACTTTCCCGCCCTTTTCCTGTCGCAAGTGACGGGAGAATCTACGGCTGCGCAAGGCGGTTCGGCCACGCCGGAGCGGATCGGCGGCCGCTGTGGTCCGGAGCCTCACAGATCGAGCTCCAGCAGAACGGGCTGGTGATCGGAGGCCTGGGTCTCTTGGTTGTAGTCGATCCTCCTGATCCTGGACGCAAGATCTTCGGTCACGAACATGAAGTCGCAGCAATGCGGCGGCCCGTTCGACTGCTCGTAGAGACAGAACGAAGTCGGGTGCGGACTCGCTCCATGGGCGACTTGCCACGCATCCAGGAGAGCCGGTGCTCCATTGCCGAAGGGCTTGGAGATCCTCTGCTTCACCGGATCGTCCGGACGCATGTTGAAATCGCCGGTCAGCACGACTGACGGCGATGTCGGGAACCGGGCATAGGTGCCGGGACCGTCCTCACGCGGCGTGAGAACCCGCTCATAGGCCGTACGGTGAGCCTCGCGGATACCCTCGACCTGCGCCCGCCGCAGGGGGCCGGACGAATATTCCAGATGCGTGGTCATGACACGAAGGGCGCTCGAAGGCGCTTCGACGACCGCCTCGAGCAGGAGGCGCGGCATGTTGCGGGTGGAGGCGCCCTCCCAGGGCAGGGTGTAGCGCAGCACCTGCGCCACCGGCAGGCGGGACAGGATCATGTTGCCGAACCGGCGGCGCCCGCCTGTCCCATCCGGAATGTCGAGCGCCACGCCCTCGACGGCGGTGTAGCCCGGCAGCAATGCGGCCAGCTCGGCGAATTGGTTGCCGCCGCTGTTGCCCTTGAGATCGGAAAAATTATCCGAGACCTCCTGCAGACAGAGCACATCGAAATCCGCCATGGCGTGCGCCTCGTCCACCATCCGACGGAGATCGACGGTTCCGTCGATACCCAAGCCCCATTGAATGTTCCAGGTGATGATTCTGAGCATGCCGTTCCAGTGCCTTACTGACCGACCTTACTCAACACGTCGGCTTTCAGGAACCGCTCGATGACGATCATGAACAGGACAGACGGCACGAGTAGGATGAGGGCCGTGATGGAAGCGATCTGGTAATTGCCGCCCATGCTCGCATTGTAGAGCAGGAGCGGGAGCGTCGTCACCTGGGGCACGCCGACGAAGAAGGTGCCGGTGAATTCATCGAGCGATTCGAGGAACACGAAGATAGCGCTCGCCATGATGCCGGGTGCCGCGAGCGGTAGGGTGACGGTAAAGAAAGTGCGCAGCGGCGAGGCCCCGATATTGCGCGCAGCGAGCTCCAGGTCCCGGTCGATGGCGGCAAAGGCCGCGGCGGCGATCCAGACCGAATAGACGAGGCCGTGAGCGGCATGGACCAGCACGACGCCCGTGATCGTGCCCGTGAGCCCGATGCTGTAGAAAACCCGCGCGACGTTGATGTAGATGGCCACCGACGGGAAAGCCTGCGGCAGCAGGAACAGGATCATCAGCGCGGTCCGCCAGGGCAACTTGAGGCGGGCAAGCGCATAGCCTGCCGGCACCGAGACGGCGAGGGCGACCAGAACCGTCAGACAGGCGATGCTGACGCTCGTCATGAGCGAGGACATGGCATCGCCCGTCGGGCGGAAGACTACCTCCCAATAGCGCAGACCATAGGTAACCGGGAGCTTGAAGGGTGCATACCACCGCTCGGCCACCGACCACAGGACCAGATTGGCCAGGGGGCCGAACAGAAGGAAGGCGAAGGCCGCAAGGCCTAAGACCTTCAGAACCGTGGAGCTGAGAGTCCAGACTCTTGCTCCGCTTTCGGAGCGAATGGCCGGCTCTGCGAGCGGAAACGCGGGAGATGTCGGTGCCTTAACGCTCATGCCTGCACCTCGCGCTTCACGTTGTGGCGCAGATAGATCCACGCCACCGTTCCGGCGATCAGGTAGGAGATGACGCCAAGCGCGTTAGCCGTGGCGTAATCGCCGTAGGAATTGATGCGGAAGGCCATGTCCACGGTGAGCATGGTGGGCTGCGAGCCCGCCACCATCATCGGTACCGACAGCACGGACAGCATGGTGACGAAGGATAGGACCAGGCCGACGAGGAGCGTCTGCGCCACCTGCGGCAGCACGAGCTCGATCAGCACACGCAGACGCGAGGCGCCGAGATTGCGGCCCGCCTCGATGGTGGCACGGTCGATGGAAGCCATGGCGCCGGCGAGCATGAGCGTCACGAAGGGCACCTGCTTCCAGACGAAAGTGATGATGATGCCGCGCCAGTCGAGGAAGCTCGTGGCCTGGATCGGCTCCATGAGCCCGAGCGCCACGAAGGAATTGTTCATGAGGCCGTTCTTAGCGAGGAAGGTGCGCATGCATTGCGCCGCGACGATAAACGGAATGAAGAGCGGCCAGCGATAGAGATTGCGGAGCACCGCGATAAGCCAGGGCGTTTCACTGAGCGTGAGAATGCCCGCAATCGCAATCGAGAACAGGCCTGTCAGCAGCGTCGAAACGATGACGATGAAAAGCGTGAAGAGAATGTCAGTGGAGTAAAGCTCATAAGCCTTCTGGAAGTGCATGAGCGAGAGACCGCCTCCCGGCTCCGTGAAGGCTGCCGTGAGCGAAAATCCGAGCGGATAGAGAAACAAGGCGCCGATCATCGCCAGGGCGGGGGCGATGAGCAGAAGGCCGAAGAACGAAGGTCTCGCCATGGTTCAGGAACTGTCCCGGTCTCATCAAAGACGCGTCAACAAGGAGAGTGATGCGGGCGGCCCTCGCAACAGGCCGCCCGCATGAGATGATCGAAGGATCAGTTCGCCACCTTCTTCTCGTAGGATTCGAGAATGTCGTTGAAGTA
Organism: Microvirga lupini; assembly: GCA_000517005.1. Classification (GTDB taxonomy): domain Bacteria; phylum Pseudomonadota; class Alphaproteobacteria; order Rhizobiales; family Beijerinckiaceae; genus Microvirga; species Microvirga lupini. The sequence continues at coordinate 353,546 of KI911965.1, read as the reverse complement.
GGGGCCGATCGGGAACGGCTTGCCGTTGGCAGCAAGCGCTTCGGGTGAGATGTCCGAGAAGAGCTGCTTCCAGGCCGCTTGATCGAGCTTGCCTTCAAGGTTCTTGGCGTCGATCCCAGGATACCAGTTGAACCGCTTCACGATGCCCTCGGCCTGCACATCCGGGCTCGTCGCAAGCGCGATGAACTCGGCAGCGAGCTTCTCCTGCGCCGTCTTGGACGGAATCGCATAATACATCGGCTGGCCGGGCATGCCGGGGGAGACGAGTTTCAGGCGCATGTTCGGCGGAAGCTTGCCGTCCGCCTTCCAGCTATAGAACATGTCCACCCAGACGGGACCCATGGCGATCTCGCCGCGGTTGAGCATGTCGAGCGTGCCGGCATTGCCCGGGGTGATGACGACATTCTGATTGAACTCCTTGAGATCGGCCAGCGGCTTGTCCCACGCGGCTTTCGCGGCCGGATCGTAGGGATCCTTCTCGAGCTTCGCCGCATCGCCGCCGAAGGCCGCGATCCAACCCGTCACGAAGGCGACGCCGGACATGCCGCCCTTGATGCCGTTGTAGCCGAACTGTTTCGGGTTCTTCTTCACCCACTCGCGCAGCTCGGGATAGCTGTTCGGCGGGCTGCTGACGAGATCCGCGTTGTAGGCAATCGCCGTCTGCGAATGGAACATCGGCATGACGTAGCCCGAGACGTCGGTGCCGAGGGAATTGGTCGCCGTGTCGCGCGTCACCAGCTTTCCCGTGGGAAGCTGGTCGCGGTACTTCTTGAGAAGGTCCTCCTTGACCATCGTGCCGGCAGCCTTCTGGTGGATGACCACGACGTCGAAATCCGAAGCGGCGCCGGCCTTCTTCTGAGCATCGAGCTTCTCGTAGATCTTCTGCGAGCCGCCGTCGCCTGGGCCCGTGCCGACCGCCACGACCTTCACGCCCGGATGGCTCTTTTCGAAGAGCGGACCGAGATAATCCTTGATGTAATCGACCATGTTCTGGTCGCCGGCCGTTGCGACGTTGAGCGTTTGGGCGCTCGCCGCGGAGCTCATGAGAAGGGCCGCGAGTCCCGCAGCCAGTAATCCGTTACGCATGGTGTCCTCCCTTAATTCGGAGTCTGAGGAAACAGGTGCAAGGACGCCAGCGGCAGGCGCAGGCCGACCGGGCGTTCGAGCTCGTGGTATTGATCGTCCGTCACAGTGAAATGACGGTCGCCGATCGCGACCACGTACCTGTAATGCCCTCCCGGATACGTTCTCTGCGTGATTTTTCCCGGAAGGACGATCGATCCGTCGATCCGCGCCTGCGGGTCGTCGAGCGAAGCGATATCGTCGCGAAAATATGCGGTGACGGGGCCGATGGGCACAGCGCCGCCATAGGTCGTCGTGCTGCCGCCAGGGGCCCTCACCTCGACACCCGCTTCGGAGCGGCTGATATCGAGGTCGAGGGTGTTCTCCGCGCCCATGAAGCTTGCCACGAAGGGTGAGTTGGGCTGGTCATAGACCTCCTTCGGGGCGCCGACCTGCACGATTCGGCCCGCATCCATCACCACGATCCGGTCCGCCATGGTCATGGCCTCCTCCCGGTCGTGCGTCACATGGATCGCGGTGAAGCCGAGGCGGCTCTGGAGAGCTTTGATCTCGGAGCGCAATTGGATGCGCACCTTGGCATCGAGATTGGACAGGGGCTCGTCGAGCAGCAGGATCTCCGGCTCGATGGCCAAGGCTCGCCCGAGGGCCACACGCTGGCGCTGCCCGCCCGACAGATTGGTCACCTTCCGGTCCTCGAGTCCCGAGAGATTCAGCATCTTGAGCACGTTGGCGACGCGGGTGCGGACCTCGTCTCTCGGGACGCCGCGCAGGCGAAGGCCATAGCCCACATTCCCGAGAACGGTCATGTGAGGCCAGAGAGCATAGGACTGGAACATCATAGCCATGCCGCGCCTTTCGGGCGGCGTGTTCACCACATCCCGGCCGGAGAGGCGGATGGCACCGCCCGAAGCCTTCTGGAACCCGGCGATCGTCCGCAGAAGCGTGGTCTTCCCGCAGCCGGACGAACCCAGAATGGCAATGAACTCACCGGGAGCCACTGAGAGGCTGACCTCATGCAGCACGGGCTGGCTGCCATAACTGACCTGGAGATGATCGACATCAATCGCAGCCAAGACAGAACTGTCCATGACCCGATTTCCTCCCTGAACGCGCTTTTCGCGTCTCTTCTGGGAGCAGAAGATCACATTTGAATGTCAGTGGGAAGAGCAGCCTATCGTCAACACCCCTCCCGCATCTCCCGCTCGAATCCAAGCCGGGGTAGGGGGAACCGCGACAGGTCAGAGTCTGAAATTTTGGTGCCCTAACGGAATGTTCGATTGTCAGTACCACGCGGACGACCGGCTTCCTGCGGCACAAGGTCAAGTCATGGGCGGTTCGCCACCCGCAAGAGTCTTGTCATTCACCCGCGTGGGAACAGGTCCACTGCATCGCACGCCTCCTGGTCATTCCACTCCGGGCTTCGATGCCGTGCGCTCCTTAAGCGCACTTCCTGATGCGCTCGCGCGCTTGCCAGCCTCGCACATCGAGGATTACTGAACAGCCAAACAATCAATTCGACCGTTCTGGGGCATTCCATTGAGAAAAGTATCCTCCACTCTCCTCCAGAGAACGATGTCGTTCGTCGGAAGCAATCCTTTCATTGCCGCTATCATCCCATTGACGGTCCTGGCCGTTGTTATTGTTGCCGTCGTCGGTGAGCAAGGTGCGGTCGATTACCTTGCTCAGCGCTCGGCCACCTTGCAGGTGGATCTCACCAGGCCCCTGAGCTATCGAGAGTTGGACGCGCCTCACATCGTTGCTCTCGTCCTGCTCGCCTCGACAGCAGCTGCGCTCCCCGCCTATCGGTTCTACGAGCTCCTCAAGCAGACTCTGACGGGGCCTGCAGACAGAACCTGACGAGAAGCTTGACGGCCGAGCCGGTCGACCAACGCGGCTCGAACATTTCCCTGTCTTACCCGTTAGGGCTTCGCCACCTTCATTTCAGCGAGGCCTATCCATGCGCATTCATCATCTCAATTGCGGCTGCATGTGTCCTGTCGGGGGAAGGCTTTGGGATGGTGTCAGCCGTGGTCTGACGGGACAGTTGATCTGCCACTGCCTGCTCGTGGAAACGGACGATAGCGGCCTTGTTCTCGTCGATACGGGCTTCGGCTCCAGGGATGTGGAGGATCCCTATGGGCGGATCAGCCCGCTCTTCATTCATACGAACCGGATCCAGCTGGAGCATCGCTATACGGCGCTGGAGCAGGTGAAGAGCCTGGACTTCTCGCCCCGTGACGTGCGCCACATCGTGCTGACCCATCTCGATTTCGACCATGCCGGCGGCCTCGAGGACTTTCCGGAAGCCACCGTTCACGTCCTGCGTGCGGAGGTCGAGGAGGCCGAGGTTAGGCACGGCTTCATCCATCGCCGCCGCTACCGTCCCGAGCAATGGGACGAGGTGCGGGACTGGCGTTTCTACGATCCCACCGGGGAACGCTGGTTCGGATTTAGTTCGGTACGTGACCTCCACGGGCTGCCGCCCGAGATCCTGATGATTCCTCTGCCCGGCCACACGATGGGGCATGCGGGCATTGCCATCGACACGCCGGAGGGATGGCTGCTCAATGCAGGCGATGCCTATTTCCATCGGCACGAGATGGATGAAGATCCGTCCTGTACGCCGGGGCTTCTCGCCTATCAGCGGATGATGGAGGAGGACCGGCCGCTGCGCCTCCACAACCAGGAACGGCTGCGGGATCTCGCCAACGATGACCGCAGCAACGTCAAGATCTTCTGCAGTCATGACCCGATCGAGCTCGAAGCCCTGCAGCGTCTCAGTACGGGGTGGCGGCCGATTCTCGCGGAAAATAATCCAAATCTGCGGGCTCATTGAGCTAAGTCCCTCTGGATCCTGCCTGCCTGTGCCCTAAAAGCAGGCGGGTAGGCCGATGAGGGGAAGCGGAAATGGAATTCGATGCCCTGATGCTCTCGCGCATCCAGTTCGCGTTCACGATCGCCTTCCACATCATCTTTCCGGCCTTCACCATTGGGCTCGCCAGCTGGCTCGCGGCGCTCGAATTCAACTGGCTTCGCACGGGAAACCCGCTCTACCGCAACCTCTTCCGCTTCTGGGTGAAGGTGTTCGCGGTCTCTTTCGGTCTGGGCGTCGTGTCCGGTATCGTGATGAGCTATCAGTTCGGCACGAACTGGTCGCGTTTCTCCGAGTTCACCGGCAATGTGCTCGGTCCCGTCATCGCCTACGAGGTCATCACGGCCTTCTTCCTGGAAGCGGCCTTCCTCGGCATCATGCTTTTCGGTTGGGAAAAGGTCGGCGACCGTCTGCATTTCTTCGCCACCTGCATGGTGGCCCTGGGCACGCTGATTTCCGCTTTCTGGATTCTCTCCGCCAATTCCTGGATGCAGACACCCGACGGGTTTGCCATCGAGAACGGCAAGGCGGTGCCGGTCGATTGGTTCAAGGTCGTGTTCAATCCGTCGTTTCCGTTGCGCTATGCGCATATGGTTCTGGGCTGCTATCTGACGACGGCTTTCGCGGTGGCCGGCATGTCCGCCTGGATGCTGCTGCGCCATCCGCACGATGCGCCGGAGGCGAAGCTCGCCGGCTCGCGGCGCTCCATGTCCATGGCTTTGTGGTTCGCGACCATCTTCGTGCCGGTCCAGATCGTCATCGGCGATCTTCATGGCCTCGGCGTGCTCAAATATCAGCCGATCAAACTGGCAGCCATCGAGGGTAACTGGGACCGGATGGCAAGCATGCCGCTTCGCCTCTTCGCTCTTCCCGATGAGGTGGCGGAGACGAACCATTATGAAATCGGCATTCCGAAGATCGGAAGCTGGGTTCTGACCCACGCCTTCGACGGCGCCGTGCCCGGCCTGAAGGATGTCCCGCCGGACGAGCGTCCGCCGGTCTGGCCCGTCTTCTTCTCCTTCCGCATCATGGTGGGCATCGGCTTCGCGATGCTCGGTATCGGGTTGTGGAGCCTGTATCTGCGGGTGAAGGGCACGCTCTTCACCAACAGGGCATTCCTCACCGCCGCCATGCTCATGACGCCGTCGGGCTTCGGTGCCGTGCTCTTCGGCTGGTTTACCGCCGAGATCGGTCGTCAGCCCTGGGTCGTCTACGGCCACCTGCGGACGGCCGATGCGGTGTCTCCCGTTGCGGCCGGAGCGGTGACCGCATCGCTCCTGACCTTCATCGTCGTCTATGCCTTCATATTCGGCTTCGGCTCCTACTATCTCGCCAAGCTCCTGCGGCGCGGCCCCGATCCGGTTGAGGACATTCGCCAGGACGATCTCGGCAAGAAGCCGAAGCGTCCGTTCTCGGTGCCGGACGAAGGAATCGAAGGGCGACCGGGCCATCGCGCTCAGCCTGCGGAATAGGAGGGCGAAGCATGTTTGGCTTTGGAATGGAACACGAAGGACTGGCCTTCTGGCTGCCGCTGATCTGGGCCGGGCTGATCGCGGTGGCAGTGGCCATGTACGTGATCGCGGACGGCTTCGATCTCGGCATCGGCATTCTCTTCAAGGCGGCGGGCAGCGAGAACTGGCGCGACCGGATGATGTTTTCGGTCGCTCCGATCTGGGACGGCAACGAGACCTGGCTCATCCTCGGCGGCGGCGGTCTCTTCGCCGTGTTCCACATCGCTTACGCGGTGCTCATGCCGGCCTTGTATCTGCCGATCATCCTCATGCTCGTCGCCCTCATCTTTCGCGGCGTCGCCTTCGAGTTCCGCTTCAAGGCGGAACGCTCGAAATTCCTGTGGGACAACGCCTTCTTCTTCGGCTCGCTGCTGGCGACCTTCTTCCAGGGCATGGTGCTGGGTGCCTTCGTCCAGGGGTTCGCCACGGATGGGCGCCAGTTCACCGGCGGCACCTTCGATTTCCTCACTCCGTTCAGCGTGCTCACCGGCATCAGCCTGATCTTCGGCTATGGGCTGCTCGGCGCGACCTGGTGCGTGATGAAGACCACGGGCGAGTTGGAGATCTGGGCTCGCCGCATGGCGGTGCGTTTTCTCCTGGGCACCATCCTCGCCATGGCCATCGTGTCGGTGTGGGTGCCGTTCTTAGGTCGCCAGATCGAAACGCGCTGGTTCTCCTGGCCCAACATCGCGTTTCTCGCGCCGATTCCGCTGGTCACGGCCTATGTGGCCTATAGGCTCTTCCGCGACCTGGAGGAGGGGCGCCATTACAGGCCGTTCTTCCTGGCGATTGGCCTGTTCCTGCTCGGTTATCTGGGACTGGGCGTCAGCCTCTTCCCCTTCATCGTGCCGCCGAGTCTTACGATCTGGGACGCGGCGAATACTGTCCATTCTCAGCTCTTCGCGCTGGTGGGCTTCGCGATCGTGCTGCCGATCACCTTCGCCTATACGGCCTATTCCTATTACGTCTTCCGCGGGAAGGTGGCTGAAGAGATTTCCGGCGGCGGCTACGGATATCACTGATGCAGGCCGAAACCCATCGTCCGCCGGAGCGCCGTTCCAAACGGCTACTCTGGTTCGTGTTCCTGTATGCTGCGAGCCTCGCGGTGTTCGCGGGGCTCATCTATGGCTTGAGAGGCATCATTCCCCATTAGGTTTTAGCGGTAGGTGCCGATAAAGCCCTTATCGGTAACGACGACCCAGCGGGCACCGCGGCGCTCGATGGCCTCGATGCGGCCGACGCCGGGGAGCACGCCGCCGGGCATCACCTCGTAGAGACGGCGGTTGCGGTTCTCGACGAGGGCCGCACCGTCATAGACCTCGCGCAGCACCCATCCCTCGACGGGTTCGCTTTTCACCAACTTGGGGGCAGGGGCCTCCTCCTTCACTGCCGCCTCGACAGGAGTAGGAGCCGTGGGCGCATCTGGGGTTGCGGGCTTCGTGTTCAATCCTGCCAGGGTGGTCAGGATCTGGCTCTCCATCCGGTCGAGCCGGCCCTCGAGAGCGGAGAGCTTCTGGCCGGGTTCCTGCAGGCTGATGGCGAGGCGTTCGACCTTTTCCGTCAGCTTCGTCTGTTCGGAGGCCGAAGAGGTGGACGCGGTGTGCTCGACGTCCTTGAACGCGACGACCGTCTCTTGCAAGGCATCGAGGTCGGTGCTCAGGCGGGCAAGGATCTCCTGGCTGCGGGCCGTCTCGGCCTCGAGCCTCCGGATGGCATCCTTGTTGGCCAGCGTTCCCATATAGGAGGCCGACCAGCCGGCTCCGACGAGAAGAAGAGCCATGGCGGCCTAGCTCAGCAACTTGATGGGAAATGTCCGCCCGCAGGTTGCAATGCCGTTGCTCGTCACCACCTCAGGCGAGGAGGGCTTCAGGCCAAGCTTTGCGCTCTTGATGGCCTCCTCGAGGGCCGCGCTGGCCACGGGGTCGATTTGGACATTGCCGGCGGATGCTGCGCCGGCCTGTTTCACTGCTTCGCTGCGATCCTGAGAACGTATGTTGATGTCCATATTCCGACCTCATTTCCAGGTCAGAGACGGTTAACCTTAAAAGTTTACCAAAGCGTTATTTTCAGAGTTAAGTGCTTACGTTACATGCCCTATCCAAAGCGAGAGGTATGTAACATTGCGCACGGACAATGCGAACTTTTTGTTGACATAGTTACATAGAATAGGGTTACAAAAGGTGTCGTAACGGAAAGCGACCACCTTAGGGGCATCTCAATACCCATAAGAGTGCTGAGAAACATGGCCTTCCGGGCCTAACTATAACGAGATACTCTTGTGGGGCCACAGCCCGACATCACAGCCATCGCCAGATGGCAAACATTGTGCTAAGTTATAATCTTGCGCAATGGCTCTACAACCACGACGTCGCCGGGTGACTGGTCGGCCTATGGAAAGAAAATATGAAGCAGGCATCGAGAAATCGGGAAGACAGCACAGAGGTTCAAGACGCTCTGAAGTCCTGCCTTCCCTCCTTTACCGGGGTTGCCGTATTCTCTGCGGTGGTCAACCTTCTGGCTCTCACGGGCTCCATCTACATGCTCCAGGTCTATGACCGCGTGCTGTCGAGCCGGAGCATTCCCACCCTGATCGGTCTTTCGCTGATCACGCTTGCGGCCTTTGCTCTCTCGGGCGGCCTCGACATGCTGCGCGGCCGGATGCTGGCGCGCATCGGCGCCCGCTTCGATGAGCTGCTGTCGCACAGGGTCTTCGACCTCGTGGCCACGATGCCGCTCAAGGGCGCCAAGCAGGCCGAGAGCATGCAGCCGATCCGCGATCTCGACACGATCCGGGGCTTCCTTTCGAGCCTGGGACCCACGGCCCTGTTCGACATGCCCTTCATGCCGATCTTCCTCGTCGGCTGCTTCATGATCCACCCCGGCATCGGCATCATGTCGGTGGTCGGCGGCGTGGTGATCATTCTCCTGACGATCTACACGGACGCCAAGAGCAAGGGTCCCTCCTACGAGGTGACCAAGAGCGGCGCCGAGCGCCATGCCATGGCCGAGACCAGCCGCCGCAATGCGGAGACCATCCGCGCCAACGGCATGCTCGGCTTCCTGGCCAAGCGCTACGACGAGGTGCATGTCCGTCACGTCAACGATGGCCTGCTCGCCAGCGAATCCTCGGCCGGCATCAGCGCCTTCGCCAAGGTCTTCCGCATGGTGCTCCAGTCGGCCATCCTCGGCCTCGGCGCCTATTACGTGATCCAGGGGCAGATGTCGGGCGGCCTGATGATCGCCGGCTCGATCCTGATGTCCCGCGCGCTCGCGCCGATCGAAATCGCCGTGGCGCACTGGAAGGGCTTCACCGCGTCCCGCCAGGCCTATCGCCGCCTGCAGCACATCATGACGCTCGTGCCGGCTCAGGGTCAGCGCATGCCGCTGCCCGCCCCGAAGGCGGCCCTCTCGGTGGAAGAGGTCTATATCGGCGCTCCCGGCGCTTCGCTGCCGATCGTCCAGGCCGCCTCGCTCCAGCTCCGGTCCGGCCAGGGTCTCGGCCTCATCGGTCCGAGCGCTTCGGGCAAGTCGACCCTCGCCCGCGCCCTCGTCGGCGTGTGGCCGACCCTACGCGGCGAAATCCGCCTCGACGGCGCGGCCCTCGACCAGTGGGAGCCGGATGCCCTCGGCCGCCATATCGGCTATCTGCCGCAGGACGTCGAGCTGTTCGAAGGCACCGTCGCCGAGAACATCTCCCGCTTCCAGCCCGATGCCAAGCCGGAGGACGTGATCGCCGCGGCGCAGACGGCCGGCGCGCACGAACTCATCCTCAACCTGCCCGACGGCTACGATACCCGCATCGGCGAGGGTGGCGCCTCCCTGTCGGGCGGTCAGCGCCAGCGCGTGGCTCTCGCCCGCGCTCTCTACGGCAACCCGTTCCTGGTCGTGCTCGACGAGCCGAATGCCAGCCTCGACGGCGCCGGCGACGAGGCCCTGAACCAAGCCATCCTGTCGGTGCGCAAGCGCGGCGGCGTCGTCGTCGTCATCACGCACCGCCCGGCTGCTCTCGGCCAGGTCGATCAAGTCGCCATCATGGAAGAGGGCCGGATCAAGGCCATCGGACCGCGTGACGAGGTTCTGCAGTCCGTCATGAAACGCAATGCGACGCCGGCACCGGCCCCGGTGCGGCCGCAGCAGGCGCCGGCCGCCCAGGCTGCGAACCTGCGAGAGGTTGGTTAAATGTTGGTCATTCAAGCTCCCAAAAAACCCTCCGTTCACCAGCGGATCCTGCGCCAGTCGACCATCGGCGGCGTGGCCATGATCGCTCTCTTCGGCGGGACGATCGGTCTCTGGGCGGCCACCTCGACCCTGTCCGGCGCGGTCGTCGCCGGCGGTCAGTTCGTGGTCGATACCAGCGTCAAGAAGGTCCAGCACTCGACCGGCGGCATCGTCGGCGAGCTGAAGGTCAAGGAGGGCGACCGGGTCGCGCAGGGCGATCTCCTGATCCGCCTGGACGAGACGATGACCCGCGCCAATCTTCAGGTCGTGGCCAAGCAGCTCGACGAATATCTCGGCCGCCAGGCTCGCCTGGAGGCGGAGCGCGACGGCTCGCCCGAGGTCAAGACCCCCGAGGAATTCGCCAGCCGGCTCAACGATCCGGCCGTGACGAAGATCATGTCCTCCGAGCGCACGCTCTTCACCGCGCGCGCCGCCTCCCGCGATGCGCAGAAGGACCAGCTCAAGAAGCGCATCGCCCAGTCCCAGGACGAGATCGTGGGATTGAGGGCTCAGCAGACGGCAAAGGCCCGCGAGGCCGAGCTGATCGTGGCAGAGCTGAAGGGCGTTCGCGACCTCTATGAGCGGAACCTGGTCCCGATCACACGGTTGAACGCACTTGAGCGCGATGCCGCCAGCATCGAGGGCCAGCGCGGCCAGCTCATCGCAGCCGTCGCCCAGGCCGAGAGCCGCATTGCCGAGACCCAGTTCCAGATCATCCAGATCGACGAGCAGATGCGCGCCGAGGCGATGCAGGAGCTGCGCGAGATCCAGGGGAAGATCGCGGAATACACCGAACGCCGCGTGGCGGCCGAGGACCAGCTGAAGCGCATCGACATCCGTGCGCCCAGCGACGGCTTCGTCCACCAGCTGAACGTTCACACGATCGGCGGCGTGATTTCCCCGGCCGAGCCGGTGATGAACATCGTTCCGGTCAACGACAAGCTCGAACTAGAGGCGAAGGTTCTCCCCCACGAGATCGATCAGGTGAAGCTCGGCCAGAAGGCGACGGTGAAGGTCCACGCTGCCAATGCCCGCATGGTGCCCGATCTGCACGGCTCCGTCAGCCGGATCTCGGCGGACGTGTCGCGGGATCAGCAGACCGGGGCGACCTTCTATACGGTTCGGATCGAGCTGCCCCAGGACGAAATCAAGAAGCTTGAGAACATTCACCTCATTGCCGGCATGCAGGCCGAGGTCTTCGTCGAGGTCAATCAGCGCACCCCGTTCGAATATTTCTTCAAGCCGATGCAGGAGCAGATCGCCCGCGCCTTCCGCGAGCACTGATCGCACCTTGTCGAGAAGCCTATGGACCGCGGCCGGTGCTATCAGCACCGGCCGCGGTTTGCATTTGAGCATCGGACCTAAAAGTGGGAACGACTTTTGGGACCCATTCGATGCTCAAATTTTTGGCTTGCGCATCGTTGAGGGCGGAACCGGAGGTCCGCGTCAGCGAAAATCGGGTCCACTTTTCACTGAAGTGGCCCTTCGGGGAAGTGGCCCTTCGGGTCCGCACGATGCGCTGAAAACATGCCTTGAGGACCCTTCCTGTTCTGCTCAAGCCTGGAAAGTTCCGCCTGCGAGCCCATAACAGGGGCGAAGGCCGTGCTCTCATGTGGCCTACCATCGAAGGCAAAATTTGGAGTCACGCCGCAAGGCGAGCTCGTCCACTTCGATGAAAGTGTTGGTTTTCTTGAGGAACTTAGCGTTTTGAGGATCATCTTCCGCTTTGGCGGTATCGCAATGCTCGTGGCGGCCATCGTCATCCTGGCCGTGTTGCCCTTTGCTACATCCTTCGTGGAACAATGGTCGCGCCGAGACGTCGAGCTGCGATCCCGCCTCGTGTTCAACTCCGTCCGGGACCAGGTCAGCGGACTTCTGGCCCGTAACGACACCCAGCAGGCCGGCATCCTGTTCGAGCGGATCGCTTCGGACGAGCGTGTGCTCGCCATCGGCTATTGCGATGGTCAGGATCTGCGCTTTCCCACCAGCAACATGCCGCCGTCCTTCTCCTGCACCGAGGCATCCCGGTCTGATGCGGAGAGCTTCTCCGTCGTCAGGAACCAGGATCACAATGTCCTGGTCAGCTCCTTTCCTCTGAGCGCAGGAGGTCGTCCGGGGCACCTCGTGGTCCTGCACGATCTGAGCTATGCCGACCAACGCGGCGGAGAGGCGAGAAACTATCTCTTCCTTGCCCTCGCAGGCGTCGCCTTCGGGGCCGCAGCCCTGGCGGCCATGATCGCGGCCATCATCATGCGCCGGTGGCTGAGCTCCATCCGGCAGGCGCTGGAGAGCGCCCGAACCGGCAATAGCAATCCGCCGGTGGAGGAAAACATCATCCCTCTGGGTCAGGAGATCCGCGACGTTCTCCAGGAACTCGAGGCCTCAAGGCGGACCATCGACGCGGCGCATACGGATTGGAGTCCGGACACGCTGAGAGCCGCATTGTCCAATGAGCTGTCGGGCTCGGAGGTCATCGTGGTCTCGAACCGAGAGCCCTATATCCATAACCGCACCGAAAGCGGCGAAATTTCCCTGCAGATTCCGGCAAGCGGCCTCGTCTCGGCCCTGGAGCCGGTGGTGCGCGCCTGCGGCGGTACCTGGGTCGCTCATGGCAGCGGCACGGCGGACCGGGAGACGGTCGATGCCTATGACCGGGTGCCCGTTCCCCCGAATCACCCTTCCTATACCCTGCGCCGCGTCTGGCTCTCGGACGAGGAACAGGACGGATATTATTATGGAGCGGCCAACGAGGGCCTCTGGCCCCTGTGCCACATCGCCTTCGTGCGGCCGATCTTCCGGGAGACGGATTGGCAGCTCTACCGGTCCGTCAACGAGAAGTTCGCCGAGGCGATCGTGGCCGAGGCCAAGCGTGAGGATCCGATCATCCTCGTGCAGGATTATCATTTTGCGCTCCTGCCGCGCATGATCCGTGACCGGCTCCCCCGGGCGACCATCGTCACCTTCTGGCATATCCCCTGGCCGAATGCCGAGACCTTCGGCATCTGCCCCTGGCGCGAGGAGATCATCGACGGGCTTCTCGGCTCGTCGATCCTCGGCTTCCACACCCAGGCGCATTGCAACAATTTCCTGGATTCGGTCGATTCCTACGTGGAAAGCCGCATCGATAGGGAAAAGGACTCGGTCTTCTTCGGCGGCGAGGAAACCCTGATCCGTCCCTATCCGATCTCCATCGAATGGCCGCCGACGGCCATGGAAGGCCAGAAGCCCGTCGAGGAATGCCGCAGGATCGTGCGCGAGCGCCTGGGGTTGTCCCCCGACATGCGCATCGGCGTCGGCATCGAGCGGTTCGATTACACGAAGGGCATCATCGACCGAATGCAGGCCATTGATGCGCTTCTGACCGAACACCCGGAATGGCACGGTAATTTTGCTTTCGTTCAGGTGGCGGCGCCTACCAGAAGCAAGCTTTCCAATTATCGCCAGCTCCAGGAAGAGGCCGAAGCCTTGGCGCGCGACATCAACCAGAAGCATGGCGGCAACGGATATGAGCCCATCAAGCTCCTCGTTCGCCATCACGAGCCCGATCAGGTCTTCGAACTCTTCCGCGCAGCGGATCTCTGCATCGTGTCGAGCCTGCACGACGGCATGAATCTCGTCGCCAAGGAATTCGTGGCGGCACGGGACGACGAGCAGGGCGTGCTCATCCTGTCGGCCTTCGCAGGTGCATCCCGCGAGTTGTCCGAGGCGCTGATCGTCAATCCTTACAATGCCCATGCCATGGGCGAGGCCATCAATCGCGCGCTCACCATGCCGCAGCCCGAACAGCGCGAGCGGATGCGGCTGATGCGCGATCAGGTCAAGGAGCGCAACGTCTATCGCTGGGCGGGCCAGATGCTGCTGGCAGCCTCCCGCCTGCGCAAGCAGCAGCGGATCAGACGCTTGATCGCGAGGGGGCGGAGGCTTGCACCGACCAATGCGTGACGCTCCTACAGGACAAGGACCGATGCTCGACGTGAATGAGGATTATGCACTCTTCCTCGATTTCGACGGAACCCTCGTCGACATCGTCGAGCGCCCGGACGCGGTTGTCGTAGACCCGTCCTTGCCTGGCACCCTCACCCGGCTGCAGGAACGGCTCGGGGGGGCTCTCGCCATCATCAGCGGACGCCCCGTCGCCTTCCTCGACGGGCGCTTCGTGCCTCACGAATTCGACATGGCGGGGCTCCATGGCCTCGAGCACCGCATCGCCGGACGGCTCTCCATGTGCGATCCCGACGAGCACCCGGCCTTGCGCGAGATGGTCGAGCGCCTGAGCAAGATTGTTGCGGACAAGGAGGGGATCCTGATCGAGGACAAGGGCTGCTCGGTCGCCATTCACTGGCGCCTTGCCCCCCATGAGAAGGACTTCGCCTTGGCGACGGCTCACGCCGCCGTCGAAGCGCTCGGCGCGGATTACCGTGTTCAACACGGGAAAGCTGTGGCAGAAATCCTTCCCTCGGCGGCAGGGAAGGGGAAAGTGATCGAGAGATTTCTCCACGAATCTCCGTATAAGGGACGGCGCCCGATCTTCGTCGGCGACGACCTGACCGACGAGAACGGCTTCAAGGCCGTGAATGCACATGGCGGTTTGTCCGTGCGCATCGGTGCGGGAGAAACTATTGCCAAGGTCCGCCTTGGAACGCCTGCGGATTTGCGACATTGCCTGTCCACCTGGGCTTTCGAAGGGACCCTGCCTATCAAAGGGGATGATTGCTGATATGAGTTCGCTAGATCTTGCCGTTATCGGCAATTGCACGATTTCGGCCCTGGTGGATCGCCGCGCGCAGATCGTCTGGAGCTGTTTTCCCCGCTTCGACGGCGATCCGGTCTTTTCCGCTCTGCTCGACAGCCCCGAGGGCCGGACCGATGCGGAGCAGAAGGGCGTCTTCGCCATCGACATGGTCGGCATGGTCAGCTGCGAGCAGACTTATCTCGAGAACACGGCGGTTCTCGTCTCGCGCATGACGGATTCCTTCGGCAATATTCTCGAAGTCACCGATTTTGCGCCGCGCTTCAAGCATTACGACCGCACCTTCCGTCCGCCGATGCTGATCCGCCGGGTCTATCCGGTGAAGGGCCGCCCGCGCATCCGCGTGCGGCTGCGGCCCCATTACGATTGGGGTAGCTGCCCGCCGAGCCTGACCCGCGGCAGCAACCATCTGCGCTTCGTCGGGCCGGCCTATTCGCTGAGGCTGACCACCGACGCCTCCGTGTCCTACGTGCAGGACGAGCGGCCCTTCGTGGTGGACCGGCCCCTGTCGTTCTTCTTCGGCGAGGACGAGCCGCTCCGGTCCGAGACGGATTCCACAGCCCGGGCCTTCCTCGACAGCACGGTCGATTTCTGGCGCGACTGGGTGCGGTCGCTCTCCATTCCCTTCGACTGGCAGGAGCCGGTGATCCGCGCCGCCATCACGCTCAAGCTGTGCAATTACGAGGAAACGGGCGCCATCGTGGCGGCGCTCACCACCTCGGTGCCGGAAGCGCCGCACACGAAGCGCAACTGGGATTACCGCTATTGCTGGCTGCGGGACGCCTATTTCGTCATCCAGGCTCTCAACCGGCTCGGCACCACCAAGACGATGGAGGAATACCTCACCTACATCACCAACATCGTCGACGATATGGAGGCCATTCCCGACCAGAAGGACATGCCGCCGCTCTTCAGCATCACGCGCTCGCCGGATCTGGAGGAGCGGGAGGCGACGGCGCTCGCGGGCTACCGGGGCATGGGTCCCGTGCGTGTCGGCAACGCGGCCTACACGCAGATCCAGAACGACGCCTATGGCAGCGTCGTCCTGGCTTCGGTCCACGCCTTCCTCGACAAGCGCCTGATCCGCACCGGCAACCGGGCTCTGTTTGCCCATCTGGAAAAGCTAGGGCACAGGGCTATCGAGGTCTTCGACCAGCCCGATGCCGGCCCGTGGGAGCTGCGCACCAAGGCGGCCGTGCATACCTTTCCGAGCGTGATGTGCTGGGCAGCCTGCGATCGCCTCGTCAAGATCGCCGAGGCCATGGGCCGCGAGGATCGGGCCGCGTTCTGGCGCGAGAATGCCGACCATATGCACAGGGTCATCAACGAGCGTGCTTACAATCCCGACACAGGCACCTTTGTGTCATCCTTCGAAGGTGAGCATCTCGATGCGACGCTGCTGCTCCTGGCGGAACTTGACTTCGTGAAGCCGGACGACCCGCGTTTCATCGCAACCGTTGAGGCCGTCGGCGCGAAGTTGCGGCGCGGCGATCTTCTTCTGCGGTATGATGTGGAAGACGATTTCGGCCTCATGCATACGGCTTTCATGATCTGCGGCTTCTGGTACGTGGATGCCCTGAACGTCATCGGGCGCAAGGACGAGGCGAAGGAACTGTTCGAGCACATCCTGAGTTTGCGCAATTCCTTCGGGCTCTTCTCCGAGGATGCGGACTACACGACCGGGGAGCTGTGGGGGAACTTCCCGCAGACCTATTCCATGGTCGGTCTCATCAACTCCGCCGTGCGCCTGAGCCGGAGCTGGGAGGAGGCGTTCTGATCATGAGCGCATGGTATGGGTGGCGGAAAGGACGATAGGTTTCGATGTTCGCATTTCCTGTTCTGCTCGGGGATATCGGCGGCACCAATGCCCGCTTCGCCGTATTGCCCACGCCCGAAGCGCCCGTTCAGCTTTTGCCGCGCACGCTGACGGCGCAGACGCCCGATCCGGTCGGAGCGATCAGGATAGCGCTCGAAGCCTATGAGGGACCCGCACCCCGCTCCGCCATCATCGCAGTGGCGACCCGAGTGGATGCTCCCGCGATCCGCCTCACCAATGCCCATTGGGTGGTCGATGCGGAAGCCATCGGCAGGGCGCTGAATCTCGAGCGCGTAACCCTCGTCAACGACTACACGCCGGTCGCCGCCTCGGTGACGGTGCTCGACGAATCAAAGGGCGATCTTGCCCCGATCGGCACGTTCCCACAGGCCAAGCCGGGCGCACGCGTCGTGCTCGGTCCCGGAACGGGCCTCGGGGCGGGGGCGCTCGTCCCCGTCGAGGATCGCCTGGCGATCCTCGCGACCGAGGCGGGCCACATGGAATTCGGGCCGACCAACGACGAGGAGACCGCCATCTGGCCGCATCTGGAGCGGGTCGGCGGACGGATCTCGGGAGAGGTCGTGCTGTCCGGCCCCGGCCTGTTCCGCATCGCCAAGGCACTCGCGGTCCATCGCTGCGTCGATTGCCCCTTCACGATTCCCAACGACGTTCTGGCGGCCGCTCGCGAGGGCAATCCATTGGCGAAGGATTCGCTCGCGCTCTTTGCGCGCTTCCTCGGGCGCTTCGCCGGCGATTTGGCGCTGACTTTCGAGTCCTCCGGCGGCGTCTTCATCGCCGGCGGAATCGCACCCCGCATGGTCGATATTCTCCAGGCCGGAGATTTTCGGGAAGCGTTCGACCGCAAGGCGCCGCACGATGCCTGGGCAAGGAGAGTGCCGGTTTACGCCATCGTCAATCCGGAGCCGGCCCTGCAGGGGCTTGCCGCCATCGTGTCGAATCCGCAGCGTTTCATCTTCCAATCACAAGGGTGGCAGGCTACCTGAAGGCACTGCCGAAGACGTGAGGGAGCGGCATGGACGTTTCCCGCGTTGAAACTCTTTTGGTTGCTTATGAGAACAGAACAGATCGCCCTTTCGCCGCTTGCGCCTGGCGCCGACCTTTCCCTGACGGTTCAACGCTTTGGTACGGAGGGCGCTCGCCCCCGTATCTATGTCCAGGCGTCGCTCCATGCCGACGAGATCCCCGGCATGATCGCCGCTCATCACCTGCGCGAGCGCCTGACCGCTCTCGAGGCCGAGGGGAAGATCAAGGGCGAGATCATCCTCGTGCCCTCCGCCAATCCCATTGGGCTCACCCAACGGGTCATGGGGGACCATATCGGCCGCTTCCATCTCGCCGACGGAGTCAATTTCAACCGCGGCTACCCCCACCTCGTCCCGAAGGTCGCCGAGCGGATTGAGGGCAAGCTCATGAAGGATGGGGATGCGAATGTCCGCCTGATCCGCGAGGCCTTGCGGGCCGAACTCGAGGCCTGGCAGCCGTCGAACGCGGCCGAGGTCATGAAGAAGGCGCTGCTGGGTCTGGCCCAGGAGGCGGACATCGTGCTCGACCTGCACTGCGATTCCGAGGCCGTGGTGCATCTCTACACCCACACCCGTTCGGCGGAGGAGTTCGCCCCGCTCTCCGCGCTCATCGGCTCCCACGCCTATCTGCTTGCCGATGAATCGGGCGACGAGCCCTTCGATGAGGCCTGTAGCCGACCCTGGGCAGAATTGGCCGACCAGTTCCCGGATCATCCGATCCCGTTCGCCTGCCATTCGACGACCCTCGAGTTCCGCGGCGAGCGGGACGTGACCCACGAGACGGGGAAAGCCGATGCAGCCGCCATGATCGACTACATGATCTTGCGCGGTGCGATCGCCGGTGAGGCTCTCACGTTGCCCGAGGCCCTCTGCCGGGCAACGCCGTTGGCCGCCTCCGAGCCGGTCCAGGCTCCGGCCAACGGCATCCTGGTCTTCAGGACCGATGTCGGAACGAAGGTGAGGGCGGGCGAGGTGATCGCCGAGGTCATCGATCCGCTGACCGGCGCCGTGACCCCGGCCCAGGCCCCGTCCGACGGCGTGATGTTCGCCCGGGTCGCCGTGCGCTTCGCCACGAAGGGCATGCGGATCGCCAAGGTGGCCGGCACCACGGCCAAGCGGACGGGCAAGCTGCTCGGGGCGTAAAGTTTAAGAGAGGCGAGCTGGCCGGAAAACCACCTCCGTCATCACCGGCCTTGTGCCGGTGATCCCGATTGCATGAAGCGCCGCGGTTTTCCGGATCGGGATGGCCGGGACGAGCCCGGCCATGACGCGGGAGGGAATTGCTGACCGCGCTCTTCGAGAGGTCGGCCTCTGCAAACAAAAAGAAAGGCCGCCCCGAGAGGCGGCCTTTCCATTGTCGGATCCACGGCCCGCTTAAAGCCGGCCATCTTGTGCGTTACGCACCAATCTCGGCAGAGGCCAAGATCCAGGTCACGGCAACCGGGGACCGTAGGGTATGACAATGAGACACTGGATCACCTCCTTTCGCTGTTGACGGGAAACCCCCATATGGGGTGAGAAGAGCACAGCAAAAGGGCGGGGCGCTGCGGCGTTCTGTCTCCACCTTCGTTCCCAGAGAATTTTAAAGCAGCCATGACCGATCTTCCGGCCCCCGTGGGCCGCCGCCGAACCTTTGCGATCATCTCCCACCCGGACGCGGGTAAGACCACGCTGACCGAAAAGCTCCTGCTCTTCGGAGGCGCGATCCAGCTCGCCGGCGAGGTGAAGGCGAAGAAGAACCGCGTCTCCACCCGGTCCGACTGGATGGGCATCGAGAAGGAGCGCGGCATCTCTGTGGTGACCTCGGTCATGACCTTCGAATATGGCGGCTGCGTCTTCAACCTGCTCGACACGCCGGGCCACGAGGACTTCTCGGAGGATACCTACCGCACGCTGACCGCCGTCGATTCCGCCATCATGGTGATCGACGCAGCGAAGGGCATCGAGGCGCGCACCCGCAAGCTCTTCGAGGTCTGCCGCATGCGCGACATCCCGATCGTGACCTTCATCAACAAGATGGACCGCGAGGCGCGCAATCCCTTCGACCTGCTCGACGAGATCGAGAAGACGCTGGCGCTGGACACCTCGCCCGTCACTTGGCCGATCAGCCAAGGCAAGAGCTTCGCCGGCACCTTCGACCTGCACCGCAATGTCGTGCGCCGCATCGATACGGATGAGGAGCCGATGCCGGTCTCCGGCCCGGACGATCCGAAGCTTACGAGCCTGCTGCCGCCGGAAGAAGCGGATGCGTGGCAGGAAGAGGTGATGCTGGCGCAGGAAGCGTGCAAGCCCTTCGACCTTCAGGCCTTCCGCGAAGGCCATCTCACGCCCGTGTTCTTCGGCTCGGCTTTGCGCAATTTCGGCGTGCGCGACCTGATCGATGCGCTTGCTTCTTACGCGCCGCCGCCGCGCGGCCAGGAGGCGGACAAGCGTCTCGTCGAGGCGGGTGAGAACCGCATGACGGGCTTCGTGTTCAAGATCCAGGCCAACATGGATCCGAATCATCGCGACCGTATCGCCTTCATGCGCATCTGCTCAGGAAAACTTCAGCGCGGCATGAAGGTGAAGCTCGTGCGCACGGGCAAGCCCATGAGCCTGAACTCGCCGCAATTCTTCTTCGCCCAGGACCGCGCCATCGCGGACGAGGCTTGGGCCGGGGACGTGGTCGGCATTCCCAACCACGGGACGCTGCGCATTGGCGATACGCTCACGGAGGGTGAGGACATCGTCTTCCGCGGCGTGCCGAGCTTCGCGCCGGAAATCCTGCGCCGCATCAAGCTGCAGGATGCCATGAAGGCGAAGAAGCTGCGCGAGGCGCTGCAGCAGATGGCGGAAGAGGGCGTCGTGCAGCTCTTCGTGCCGCAGGACGGCTCCGGCGCCATCGTCGGCGTGGTCGGCGCGCTGCAGCTCGACGTGCTGAAGGAACGGCTGAACGCCGAATACGGCCTGCCCATCGATTACGAGCCGACGCGCTTCTCCATCTGCCGCTGGATCACGGCGGACGATCCGCGCGAGCTCGACAAGTTCATCGAGAGCCACCTGTCGTCCATGGCGCGCGATCTCGACGATGCGCCGGTCTTCATGGCGCCGAACATGTTCAACCTTCAGTACGAGGTCGATCGCTACAAGGCGATCCAGTTCTCGGATGTGAAGGATTATCAGAAGAAGGCGGCCTGAGGGCTTTCACGTCATCACCGGCTTTGTACCGGTGATCCCGATCATGTGGAACGTTGCGCTCTTCCCATCGGGATGGCCGGGACAGGCCGGCCATGACGTGAGGGGGTGACAGTGAGGGTTTCATTTCCGGCATCTGTCTCCATTCCCAACTCTCCACCCTCATCCTGAGGAGGATTGCGCAAGCAATCCGTCTCGAAGGAGGTTCCAGAGAGCACTGGAACCTCCTTCGAGACGCAGACTGCGTCTGCTCCTCAGGATGAGGTGAGGGGGTGTTTAAAGCGGGATCACCGGCCTTGTGCCGGTGATGACGAGTGAGGGGAGGAAGGAACTCGCGTTCCTACGCCGCCAGCTTGCGCTCGGCGTAGCGTTCCTGCACCTGCACGATGTCCTCGATCGTCGGCAGGCTCGCCTCGTTGCCGAGATGCTGGATGGCATGGGCCGAGGCGGCGCGGGCGAAGATGAAATGCTCGCGCCAGGGCAGGTCGGGACGGGCCATGGCGGAATAGACATAGGCGCCGTGGAAGATGTCGCCGGCGCCGTTGGTATCCACCACCTTTTCGCCCGGCACGTTCAGGGCCGGCAGGACGCTTTCCTGGCCGGTCTCGTCGTACCAGACGAGGCCGCGCTCGCCCAAGGTCACGCCGCCGATCTTGCAGCCGCGGCTCTTGAGATAGCCCAGCATCCCGGCCGGCGTCAGGTCCATCTGCTCGCACAGGCGCTCGGCCACGATCGCGACGTCGATGAATTCCAGAAGCTCGTGGGTGTTGGAGCGCAGGCCGCCGCCGTCGAGGGAGGTGAGGATGCCGGATTCCCGGCAGATCCTGGCATAATGCATGGCCGCATCGGCCTGGTGGCCGTCGAGGTGCAGGGCCTTGCAGCCCTGTAGGTTCAGCGGCGGCACCGGGTGCAGGTAATGATCGTCGCGGCAGCGGACGATGGCGCGCTTGCCGCCCCGGGGCATGATGAAGGACAGGGACGACTCGTGGACCTTCCGGTGGTGGACCGAGATGCCGTATTTCGCCGCCATATCGATGAACATGCGGCCGAGCCAGTCATCTGCGATCGAGGTCAGGAGGTCAGGTGCGATCCCGAGCTTAGCGCAGGCGAAGGCGGCCGTAACCGCATTGCCGCCGAACGAGATCGCATAATCCCGCGCCACGGTTTTCTCGTCTCCCGTCGGAAGCTCGTCCGCCAGGAAGGTCACGTCGATATAGGTCTGGCCCACGAAGAGAGCATGCATTGGAGAAATTCGTCTTGGATCTGGATTCGCCGCTGAAGTCTTGGACGAGCGGGGCCGATTAGGCAAGCTCTTCCGGGTTGCTCCAGAGCAGTGGCAGGCTTGAGCGTCGGGCGTGACCCAAGCCCTCCTCCCCCTTGTGGGGAGGAGTGGAGGTGGGGGTGTCGGCGCCTGACCTTGATAGGCTATCGCTCACACCCCCACCCTTGATCCCTCCCCACATGGGGGAGGGAAACAGGCGCAACATTTTTATGAGCCAGCTTCTAAG
>KI911965.1:261026-331471 GCA_000517005.1 Microvirga lupini | reverse complement strand
GCTAAGGGGCCATCACGCCCGGTTGAGTGTGGCCGCAAGCCGTGCAGCCGTCAGCGCGGCGTCAAGATCCGTCGCGATGAACTCGACGGGCGCCACCAGCTCCTTCCGGAACGCCTCGGACAGGACGGGATGAAGCCGCGCCGTCCCGCCCACCAAGGCCACGGGCCGGGGGCCGAGGCGCTTGATCAGAGCATTGGCGAGGCGGGCCAGTTCCCCGCCGGCTTCCTTCAAAATTGTCAGCGCCGTTCGGTCGCCGGCCTGGGCCGCGTCGCTCACGGCACGGGCGAGCGAACCGATCTTGCCGCGGTCGCCGCCATAGACGAAGGACCGCACGATATTCCAGTCCGTGCCGCCGAGAGCCTTGGCGAGACAGGCGCCCAGTGTCGTCGTCCAGCCCGAGCCCGGGCTTTCCTCCTCGGCGCGCAGAACCGCCTTGAGGGCCTCGCGGGCGATCCAGAAGCCGGAGCCGCCGTCATCGATCAGGTTGCCGCGCCCGCCGACCCGGATCACCTCCTTGGCTTCGGACAGGTAATAGCCGATGGAGCCGGTGCCGCTATAGACCAGAATGCCTTCGCCGAGAGCGAAGTAGGACAGGTAGGCGATCCACATGTCCTCCGCGACGAAGACCCTGTCGGGAGTGAGCTCGAAGGTTTCCGCGAACAGGGCCCGCATGGTGGCCTCGGCCGGGGTGTCGCGGGTGAGCCCCGTGATGCCGGCGATGATGCCCAGCGGCTGACCCTGCTTCATCACCGCCTGAGCCATGTCGAGGACGATCTGCCGGGCGCGCTCTTCGGCGGCGGCGGAGAAGAGGTGGCCGGTCAGGGGAGCGACGGAGCCTTGGGCCATGCAGCGGCCACTTGCATCCGCCAGCCGCCAGCGCGTGGCGGTGCCGCCCGCGTCGATGCCAAGCCCCAGCCCCATGATCCTTCGCCTCTTCGTTCAGCCGCTCGCCCGGCCTGCCCCTTATGCCGTCTTCCTCGTCAGGAAGATTCCTTGTCAGGACGACTGGGCGAAGTCTGCCAGGGCTTTGCGCAGATTGCCACCGTTTCGCTCGAGCGCGCCGTGTGCTTCCGCCGGGCTCGCGCCCAGGGCGATGAGAACGGCCGTCTTCAGGTCGCCGTCCGCCTGTCGGATCGCCTCGACGGCGATGGCATCGTCGCAATCGGTGATTTGCGAGACCATGATCTCGCTGCGGCGGCGCAGCTTGGCGTTCGTCGCGCGCATATTGACCATGAGGCCGCGATAGACCCGGTCGAGGCGCACCATGATCAGGGTCGAGAGCAGGTTGAGGATGACCTTCTGCGCCGTGCCGGCCTTCATGCGGGTTGAGCCGGCGATCACCTCCTCGCCGGTATCGGCGAGAATCGGATGGGAGCAGACCTCAAGAATGGGCGTGTCCGGATTGTTGGAGATACCGATGGTCTGCGCGCCGCGGGAGGCTGCTTCCTTCAGGGCCGCGATAGTGAAGGGGGTCCGGCCGCTGGCGGCGACGCCGATTACCACGTCGTCGGGGCCGATATTGTTGCTGCGAATCCCGGCAATGCCTTCCTCGACCGAATCCTCGGCGTTTTCCACCGCCTGCATGATGGCGCCCGTGCCGCCGGCGATCAGATAGACCACCCGGTCATCGGGCCAGTTGAAGGTCGGCGGCAATTCCGTTCCGTCCTGGACGCCGATGCGGCCCGAGGTGCCGGCGCCCGCATAGACGAGCCGCCCGCCGCGGCGCAGGCGCTTGACCGCCTCCTCCGCTGCCGCCGCAATGGCGGGCAGGGAGGGTCGGACGGCGGCCACCGCTGAGAGCTGACCTTCATAGAAGGCCGAGAGGACGTCGAGGCTCGGCCAGGTATCGAGGTCTTGGTAGCGGGTACTGAAATGTTCTGTCGCCATTATGCCAACTTTCTTCCAGACCAGTATAGGACCAGTTCCTATCCTCAACAATGGCCCGCAGAGGTCCGGACGGCGCAAGCAACCGACTTTTTTCTTGGCATCCTTAAAGTCATGCCTCTCGGTCGAACAACGCGATCACCTGCTCGCCCGTTGCACGGCGAAGCGCAAGGATCCCGCTGTCCTTGTGCCGGCTCAGATGGACACGGTTGGTGAGAAGCGACCAGCCAAGGCCGCGCTCGAAATCGAGCCATAAGCCGGTGCCCGTGAAGCCCGTATGACCAATCGTCTCGGGAGAGCAGGAATCGCCCCCGTGCCAGCCCGGATAGAAGCCTTCCCAGCCAACCGTGCGCTTCTCCGATTCCCGTGTGCGGATGGCCCTGATGGACTCGGGCGAAAGGCTGGAGCAGTCGAGCAGCGAATGGGCAAAGTCGAGCACGCCGTCGATGGTGCCGAACAATCCCGCATGGCCCGAGGCGCCGCCGAGCGCGAAGGCGTTCTCGTCATGCACCTCGCCACGGATCACGCGCCCGCGCCAGGTGTCCTTCTCCGTTGCGGCGCAGAGCTTCGGATCGGGCCGAAACGAAAATTTTTCAGGCAAAGGCTGATCGATCAACGCTTGTCCCGTGATGCGCTCGATGGCGATGCCGAGCAGCATGAAGTTGATATCGGAATAGACCGGAGGCCCGCTCTGCCAGACGCGCTGCAGGATGAAGGCCCGCAAGGTGTTCGGGTCCTGGCCATAGGTGTAGAGCGGCTCGACGGCGGGAAGATGCGTTTGATGCGCGAGGCATTGACGGGACGTGAGACGCCGCTCGGCCGCGTTCATGTCGTATTGGCGCAGATCCGGAATGACCTTCACCAGAGGATCGTCGAGGGAAATCCTGCCCGCTTCCACCAATTGCAGGATGCGCGTCGTCGTGAAGATCACCTTCGTGAGAGAAGCAAGATCGAACCATGTTTCACGGAAAACAAATTCCCGCTTCGGCTCGATCTGCGCGTGGCCTGCCCATTGCGCGGCGCGTTCGCCATCGGCGGTGACGATGCCGAGCACCGCACCGGGAATGTTGCCGTCGCGAATGGAAGCGGCGGCAGGCGCGAAGGCCTGTTCGATCAGTGTTTCGAGAGCCATGACGCATTCACGCTGCGTGATGCAGTTCACCGCCGGGCATGGGATGCGGCACGCCCGTCGTCGTGGGAAGGCTCAGGGGCAATCCGAGCGTGGAGCGCACGGCGAGATAGCCGAAGGCCTGGGCTTCCAGGAAATCGCCGTCCCAGCCCACGGCCTCGACCGGATCGACGGCGACGCCGAGTTCCTCGTGCAGGCGCTTCATGAAATGCGCATTGCGCCGCCCGCCGCCGGTGACGAGCCAGCGCTGCGGCGCGCGCGGAACGTGGCGCAAAGAGGCGATGACGGATTGAATGGTGAACTCTGCCAGGGTCGCGGCACCATCCGCATCCGACAGGGCCTCCACACCCTTGGCGCGGGCATGGAAATCCTGACGGTCGAGGGATTTCGGGGCGGGGCGGTCGAAGAAGGGATTGGTCATGAAATCCGCCACGAGCTTCGCGTCCGCACGGCCGGAGGCGGCGAGCTGCCCGTTCTCGTCGAAGCTCAAGCCGCGCCGGCGCAGAACGAAGTCGTCGAGCAGCGCGCTCGCCGGGCCGGTGTCGAAGGCGATTACCATGTCGCCGTCGATATAGGTGACGTTCCCGACGCCGCCGAGATTGAGGATCATGACGGGCTGGGCAAGCTTGCTCGCCAGGGCGCGGTGATAGAGCGGCACGAAGGGCGCGCCTTCGCCGCCCGAAGCCACATCCGCGTGGCGGAAGCGATAGACGGTGTCGATGCCGAGCGCCTTGGCGACCCGGTCGCCGAGGCCGAGCTGGCGGGTGAAGCGAATCTCCGGCCGGTGATAAACCGTCTGGCCGTGGAAGCCGATCAGGCTGACGTCCGCGGCTGGAATCCCGGTTTCCTTCATGAAGCGCCGAATGGCGTTGATGTGGGCGTCCGTCACCGCCTGCTCGAGATCCTCCAGCGGCTCGCTCTGCGCCCGCGCCGGCTCGGCGATCAGCGCTTGGAGGGTTCTTCTCAAGTCGTCCGGATAGGAGAAGGTCCGCCCCGGCCCCGGCCTCACGACGGTGTCGCCGTCCGTCTCCACGATGGAAACGTCGATGCCATCCATGGACGTGCCGCTGATCACGCCGATGGCTTTGACGAGGGGGCGTTGCGACATCTGCTGCTCCGGGATGCGTTGAATTGCCGGCCGACCATAGCACAGGCGATGAAGGGGTCCAGAGTGGTATGATATTGGACCATGACAGGTCCCCGGCGATGGCCTATAAATCCCCTGCGGCTTCCAAGGGAGAAAAGACGCATGGTCAGGTCAGCACTGCGCAGCGCAATCGGTGCAGGTTTCATGGTGGCGGCGATGGCCTCCGCCTCGGCTCAGGTTCTGGAGATCGGAGCGGACAACAGCCCCACGGGCCTCGATCCGCATCTCATCACCGCTTTTCCGAGCTTCATGGTGGTGAACGGCAACATCTACGAGGGCCTCACCGCCGTCGACAAGGACCTGAAGATCGTCCCCGGCCTCGCCGAATCCTGGACCGTCTCGCCGGACGGCAAGACCTTTACCTTCAAGCTGCGCTCAGGCGTGAAATTCCATGACGGCTCCGCCATGGAGGCCGAGGATGTGGTGTCCTCGATCAAGCGCGTGCTGAGCAAGGACATCGCTTCGCCGCTCGCGAGCCGCCTCTCGGCTATCGACAGCGCCAACGCGGTCGATGCCACGACCGTGGAGCTGAAGCTCAAGGAGCCCTCCGCGGCGCTCCTGAGTTCGCTCGCCACCATCGCCATCGTGCCGAGCGCCATGGAGGCGAACAAGGACGCCCTGCAGAAGGCGCCGGTCGGCACGGGACCGTTCAAGTTCCAGGAATGGCAGCCGAACGGCTTCATCCTGCTCACCAAGAACGAGGCCTATTGGGAGAAAGGCCTGCCGAAGCTCGCAGGCCTCAAGTTCAACATCGTGCCGGAATCGGCCACCCGTCAGGTCGGCCTGAGCAACGGGCAATATGCGCTTCTGCCTAACATCGATGCGGCCACGGCGCTCCAGCTCAAGGGCAAGCCGAACGTGAAGCTCTCCGAGACCATGGATCTCGCCTACACGCTCATCGGCATGAACGTGTCGAAGCCGCCCTTCGACAATCCGAAGGTGCGCGAGGCGGTGAACTACGCCATCAACCGTCAGGAGATCGTCGACGCGGCGCTCTTCGGCGCCGGCGTGCCGGGCGGTCCGCTGTCGCCGGCCCTGAAGTCCTGGGCGCTTAATGTGAACCAGTTCGCCTGCTACAAGCCCGATCCGGCCAAGGCGCAGGCACTCCTGAAAGAGGCCGGTGTCTCGACT
Source organism: Microvirga lupini (assembly GCA_000517005.1). Lineage (GTDB taxonomy): Bacteria > Pseudomonadota > Alphaproteobacteria > Rhizobiales > Beijerinckiaceae > Microvirga > Microvirga lupini. Next base: position 326,180 of record KI911965.1, on the reverse strand, counting down.
CCCATCGCCGTCACCCTGAAGGTCCTGCCGCGCCAGGACGTCAAGGACATCGCCCAGGTGGTGCAGGAGCAGCTGAACAAGGCAGGCTTCAAGGTCGAGCTGATCAACCAGGAGCAGGGCCAGTTCATCCAGGATTGGCGCAACAGCAACTTCGACATGTTCGCCTCGATCAATGCCGGCAATCCGGATCCGGACGATTATTTCTACCGCACGTTCCGCACGGGCGGGTCGACCAACGTGTTCAAATACTCGGATGCTGAGATCGATGGGCTGCTCGACCAGGCCCGCACCCTGCAGGACCAGGCCGCGCGCAAGGCAGCCTATGACAAGGTGCAGCAGAAACTCGCCTGCTCGGGCCCTGTAGCGCATCTGACCTACGGCACATTGTTCTCGGCCATGAACAGCAAGCTGCAGGGCTTCGACACGATGCCGAACCGGTCGCTTCTGATCCTTCGCAACGCATCCTACTGAACATCTCTCATTGTCCCGGCGCTGTCTTCGTGCGGCGCCGGGATCTTTATTGAAAGAGCCTGCCCGGATGAATCGCGTTCTGCTCGCACGCCTCATCGATCTCGTCATCGTCCTCTTCGGCGTGTCGATCATCGTGTTCCTGATGATCAGGATGATCCCCGGCGATGCGGTGGCGATCATGCTCGGAGCGAACACCGAGATCACACCCGAGCGCATGGCGGAGCTCAATCGCCGCGTCGGTCTCGACCGCCCCATCGTCGAGCAATACCTGCTCTGGGCGGGCGCCGCCCTTCGCGGCGATTTCGGCATCTCTCTCTGGACGGGCCGGCCGGTCTCGACCGAGATCCTTCTGCATCTGTGGCCGACGCTGGAGCTCACCTTTCTCTCGCTCGTCATCGGCGCCGTTCTGGCCGTTCCGGTCGGCTGCCTGATGGCGCAGACGCGAGGCGGTGCGGCCGATGTGGCGATGCGCGTGACCGCAATCGCCGGCCTGACGATCCCGTCTTTCTGGCTCGGCATCGTGCTGATCCTGCTTCTGTCCAACTGGGCGCCGGGTTTCGCGTCGCTCGGCTATGTGCCCTTCACGGAGGATCCCCTCGGCAATCTGCAGCGCATGGTGCTGCCCGCTTTCGCCCTGGCGCTGCCGATCCTCGCCAATCTCTCACGCCTCGTGCGCTCGGCCATGCTCGATGCGCTGGGGCAGGATTACGTGCGCACGGCCCGCGCCAAAGGCTTGCCGGAGCGGCGCGTCGTCTACAAGCATGCCCTGCGCAATGCGCTGATCCCGTTTCTCACCAGCGTCGGCATCATGACTGGCTATCTTCTCGGCGGCGCCATCGTGGTCGAGCAGGTCTTCGCCATTCCGGGTCTCGGCCGCCTGATCCTCGGCGCCATTGCCGAGCGCAATTACCCGCTGATCCAGGCCACCATCCTCGTGGTGACGGCAGGCTTCGTCTTCGTGAATTTTCTGGTCGATTTTCTCTACATCATTGTCGATCCCCGCATGAGGGCTTGAGCCGTGTCGCGTCTGGCCAAGAACAAGCTTCTGACCTTCGCCGTCATGCTGGTGGCGATCCAAATCATTCTCGCCGTCGGTGCGCCGCTCTTCGCCCCCTACGATCCCATGGCGCAGAGCGTCGCGCGGCGCCTACGCGCGCCGTCCGAGCTGAACTGGTTCGGAACCGACCAATTGGGCCGGGACGTGCTGACGCGCATTCTCTACGGCTACCGCACCTCGCTCATCGCCTGCCTGCTCGCGGTCGGCATTGCGCTGCTTGCCGGCGGTGCGCTCGGCCTCATCGCCGCCTATTACCGCGGCTGGCTCGACCGCATCATCATGCGCATCATGGACGTGCTCTTCGCCTTTCCGGTGATGCTGCTCGCCATCGGCATCATCGCCGTCCTGGGGCCGCACACCTACAGCGCGGCCGCCGCCATCGCGGTGGTCTATACGCCGATCTTCGCCCGCCTCCTGCGCGGCCCAGCGCTGGTGTTGTGCGAGAGCGAGTATGTGGCGGGAGCGAAGGCCATCGGCGCTTCCGATGCCCGCATCATCTTCCTGCACATCCTGCCGAACCTCGCCTCGGTCATCCTGGTCCAGACGAGCCTGTTGCTCTCAGCCGCCATCCTGGTCGAAGCCTCGCTGTCGTTTCTGGGCCTCGGCACGCAGCCGCCGACCCCGTCACTCGGCCTGATGCTGTCCGAGGGTCGCAACTTCCTCATGCTCTCGCCCTGGAGCGCGATCTTCGCCGGCTTTGCCATCCTGTTCCTGTCCTTCGGCTTCAACCTCCTAGGGGATGCGCTGCGCGATACGCTCGATCCGCGCCTGAGGGGACAGCCGTGATCGTGCGGTTCGTCAGGGCCGAGGATATCCCGGCTCTGGCCGCGGTTGCGGAGAGGTCCTATCGCGCGGCCTTCGCGGACATCTTGGAAGCGGAGGTGCTCGATGGCAGGAACGCCGCTTTCTTCGCCGAGCGCTTCAACACCTCATGGGAACGCATGCTGGTCGTCCTTTCGGGCGAGATGCCGGTCGGTTTCCTGCTCATGACCGATGGTCATATCGACATGCTGTTCATGGATCCCGATGCAAGCGGCAGGGGCGGCGGTGCGCTGCTTTTACGGGAAGCGGAAGCGCGCGGAGCAAAAAGCCTCGAATGCTTCCGCGACAATCACGGCGCGCGCCGCTTCTACGAGCGCCAAGGCTGGCGGGTGACACGGGAATACGAACGGGAGTTTGCCGGGCGAAATCGCAGCTTCGTCCTTTACGAGAAAGATTGATCTTTCCCAGCAATAGATCTCATCCTGAGGCTCTGGCTGGAAGTTTACCTCTGTCGTCATCACCGGCCTTGTGCCGGTGATCTCGATGCGAGGAATACAGCCGTGTCATTCCCGGCTGGAGCGCAGCGGAGGGGAAGGGAATCCAGTGTCACCCGCAGCGCTTGCGAGTGGATCCCCTTCCCGCAGTTCGTGCGCCGGGGATGACACCGGGGCGCTTCATAGCATCGTGACGGCCGGGACATGCCCGACCATGACGGAGAGAGTATCCTTTCCGACCAGACTCTCAGGATGAGGGTCGAGGATGAACTGTTCGTGCCTAAAGTAAAATGACCCGGCCCGTCCGCACCGCTTCGTCGGCAGCCAGCACGATGCGCAGGGAGCGAACCGCATCGTTCATATGATCCGTCAGATCCAGATCCTCCCGGATCGCGCGCAGCAGGAAGCGTTGCTCCAGCTCGCAGAGAGCATCGTGGTCCGGCTCGTCCGTGGTGCTGATGCGCTCGTCCGCCTTCGCGAAGGTTCCATCCTCTTTCAGGGTGGAATGGTGGAGCAGGATCTGATTGGTCTTGGTATGCGCATTGATGTCGTCCGAGCGGATGTCGCCGGCGGTCTCGGCCATGACGATGCTCACGCTGCCTTTCGGCCCGATCACGTCTTTTACGAAATAGGCCGTCTCGCTCATCATCGGCCCCCATCCGGCCTCGTACCAGCCAACGGAGCCGTCGTCGAAGGTCACATGCAGATGCCCATAATTGTACATGCCGACCGGCATATCCTCGGTCAGCCGCGTGCCGACGCCATGGACCTGGACGGGCTTCGCCTTCGTGATCTGGCACATGACATCCACATAATGCACGCCGCAATCGACGATGGGAGAGAGGGATTGCAGCAGGCGCTTATGCGCCTCCCAGGCTGCTCCGCTCGATTGCTGATTGAGGTTCATGCGAAAGACGTGGGGCGTGCCAAGCGTCCTGGCGATCTCGATGAACTTGATCCAGGAGGGATGGTGGCGAAGGATATAACCGATGACGAGCTTGCGCTTCGTCCGGATTGCCGTTTCGATGACGCGCTCGGCATCCTCCACCGTATCGGCGAGCGGCTTTTCCACGAAGACATGTGCGCCTGCTTCCATGGCCCGGATGACGTAGGGAGCATGAGTGTCGGACCAGGTATTGATCGAAACCACATTCGGCTTCACGGCTTCAAGGGCTTCCTCGAAATCGCTGAAGCGCGGTGCATTCTGCAAAGCGGCCGGAAGGTTCATGCTTTCGATGTTGCGCGTGCAGAGCCCTGCGATCTCGTAGCCTTCGATCCGGCTATAGGCGAGAGCATGGGACAATCCCATGTTCCCGAGCCCGACCACGAGAACCCTTTGTGCGCTCATCGAACGATCCCCCTAGTTGCTGTTCCCGCCAATCCAGGTCTGCCGCACGTGCAGGCTCTCGTCGAGAAGAACGAGATCGGCCCGATAGCCGGGCGCGATCCGGCCCAGGGCGTGATCGAGGCGCAGGAACTGGGCCGGAATCAGCGATGCCATGCGCAGCACGTCCGGAAGAGCAAGGCCTAAGCGCTGCACGCTGTTGCGCACGGCGCCTGCCATGTCGAGGTCGGAGCCGGCGAGTGTTCCGTCCGCCGTGGTGAGCCTGCCATCCTGGCGGTAGATCGTGCGCCCATGCAACTCGAAGCTCGTCAGATCCGTGCCGGTCACCGCCATGGCGTCGGTCACCAGCATCATCCGCTCCGTGCCCTTGGCGGCGATCGCCATGCGCAACGCCGCATCGCTCACGTGGTGTCCATCGACGATGAGGCCGCACCAGGTGTCCCGACTGTCGAGGGCTGCGCCCACCGGACCCGGGTCGCGCCCGGCCAGCGGCGGCATCGCGTTGAAGAGATGCGTGAAGCCGCGCAGGCCGTGGCGCGCGGCTTCCATGACCGTTTCATAGTCGGCGGCCGTGTGGCCGGCGCAGATCAGCGTGCCGGTCGCGGCCAAGCGTGCAATCGCCTCCATGCTGTTGCGCTCGGGCGCCAGCGTTACGAGGGTGCGGCCCTCGGTGAGGGAGGTGATGATCGCGATGTCCTCCTCCTCCATCGGCCGCATGAAGGCGGGATTGTGCACGCCTTTGCGCTCCGGACTGATGAAGGGGCCTTCGAGATGGATGCCGAGCACGCCGGGAATGCGAGCGGCCAGTGCCGCCCGCATGGCCTCCACGGCTTCCGCCATCGTCTCGCGGGTGTCGGTGATGAAGGTTGGCAGAAGACCGGTGGTGCCGTAAGCCCTGTGCGCCTCGGCAATGGTCCTGATGCCGTCGACCGTGCGCACGTCGTTATAGAGAACGCCGCCGCCGCCATTGACCTGCACGTCGATGAATCCCGGAGCCAGCAGGCCGTCGATCCGGTGGCGCTCGATTCCGGCGCCGAGATCCTTCTCGTGCGGCAGGCCGAGAATGCGGCCATTCTCGATGACGACGGCGCGGTCGTCGAGCATGTGCGCGCCGTCGAAGACGCGGGCTCCCACGAGGGCAATGGACATCAGACGGTCTCCGTCACCTTGCGCAGGCGCGGCGGATTGTCCGGATTGCGGCCGCGCGCGAGGGCAATGGCATTCACGAGAGGATAGAAGCTCTGGATGAGAGCGATGGGCGCGAGATAGGGATGCGCGTCCTCGACCGAAGGCAGCGTGACGCTGGCGGGACCTTCGGCGGCGCCGGCGACGATGACGGGAACACCCTGCTCGTTCAGCTTCGTCACCAGATCGCTGACGCCGCTCAGGGTCTCGTCCCGCTGACTGAGAACCAGGATCGGAAAGTGATCCCCCGCCAATGTCCAGGGGCCGTGCATCAGCTCGGCGGCGCTCATCGCCTCCGCGTGAACGCCGGAGGTTTCCTTGAGCTTGAGCGCGGCCTCCTGCGCCACGGCAAAGCCCACGCCGCGCCCGACGACGAACAGGTTGTCTGCTTCGGACAGAACGGGAAGCGAGGCCGACCAGTCGATCGCGGAAGCCCTGGCGAGCACGTCCGGCAAGGTGTCGAGGGCATCGAGAAGCTCCCGGTCCTGCGACCAGTGCGCCACAAGCTGCAGCCCTGCAGCGAGCGCCGCAATGAATGATTTCGTGGCGGCCACGCTCTTCTCAGGTCCGGCATGGAGCGGCAGCACGACCTCGCAGGTGGAGGCGAGCGGCGAGGTCGTGTCGTTCACGAGCGCCACCGTCAGCGCGCCGTCATCCCGTCCGGCCTGGGCGAGGTTGAGGATGTCCGGGCTGCGGCCCGATTGCGACACGGCGAGGAACAGGGCGTCGCGCATGCGCGGGCGGGCCTCGTAGACGGAGGTCACCGAGGGGCCGACGGAAGCGGTGACGAGACCGGAATGGATCTCGAGCAGGTATTTGACGAAGGTCGCCGCATTGTCCGAACTGCCGCGCGCGCAGGTGACGGCGAAAGGCGGCGGGGCGGCGCGCAGGCGCTCGCCGAGATCACGGCACAGGGGTGCGTTGCTCTTAAGCAGGTGCGCGACCACCTGCGGCGCCTCCTGAGCCTCACGCAGCATGGCGGTCAGGGCAGGAGCATTCGTGTCAGGCATCATCATTGTGCATCCGTTCGGGCTGGCTGATGGTCAGTTCGGCCACGAAATCATAGGCATCGCCCCGGTAATAGGACGAGGTGAACTCGACGACTTCGCCCGCAGCGGTGAACGAGCGGCGTTCGATGTAGAGCGCAGGACTTTGAGGCGGAACGCTGAGCAGCGAGGCCTGTTCCTCGGTCAAAAGGACTGCGTGCAGCCTCTGCAAGGCGCGCGTCGGCATGAAGCCCTGATCGTGCAGCACCGCGTAGAGCGATTGCTTGACGAGGGAAGGATCGGGCAGGACCTTCGAGGGAATGACCGCATTCTCGATCGCCATCGGAATGCCGTTGGCGAGGCGCAGGCGGTTGACGCGGCTCACGAGATCGCCCGGCGAGAGGCCGAGCGCCATCAGCTCGTCCGTGGAAGCCGGGCCCGTCGAACGGCTCAACATCACGGCCGAGGATTTCAGGCCGCGGGCCGACATGTCGTCGGTAAAGCTCGACAGGCGGGAGAGGGGCTGTTCGAGCCGCATCTGCGGCGCGATGAAGGTGCCCGAGCCCCAGCGCTGGACGAGCACGCCCTTCTGCACCAATCCCGTGATGGCCTTGCGCACGGTGACGCGGGAAATGCCGAGCTGCTTGGCCAGATCGCGCTCGCCCGGAAGCGCGGCATCCGCCTTGAGCGCACCTTTGCGGACCGCCTCCTCGATGGATTGCTGAAGCTGGAGATAGAGCGGCGTCGGATTTCCTTCATCCAGGGGAACGAAGGCGAGCGACTCGCTGGACTGCTCGCTCATGGCCGCCTCCCCTGGAGAGCCATGCGGGCAAGGAGAATCGCACCATCGAGCGCATCGGCCATGGGATCTGTGATGGTTCGCTGCACGGGCGGCGAAAGCCACGGCCGGAGCGGCTGTGCCAGTCCACCAAAGAGACAGATGGCCGGAGCGCCGAGGTCGAGCAGGCGTGAGCCGATCAGGCTCAGCCCGGCGGCGGCCTCCTCGATGATGGCGATGCCGAGAGGATCGCGCCTTTCGGCATGCTGCAGGACGAGCGGCGCATAGCGGCCGTAATCGGCCGGCCGGGCCTTGCCGACCCAATCGACCAGGACTTCGAGATTGTTGTTGAACTCGGCCAGAACCGCATCCGAGAGCGGCGCCGATGCCGCACGGCCGTCATGGACCCAGATGCAGCGGCGCAGGAGTTCGCGCCCGATGGCGGCGCCGCTGCCCTCGTCCGAAATCTCATGGCCCCAGCCGCCGACATAATGGCAATGGCCGCTGGTGCCGCCATAGCCGCAGGAACCCGTGCCGACGATCAGGATGGCGCCGTCGCCCCCGTTGAAGGCACCGAGCCAGGCGGTGTGCGCATCCGTCTCGATCTCGAAGGAGGCGAAGGGATGAGGGCGCGACAGAAGGCGCTCGACGGCACTGGTCTGCCCGGCGCCGGCGGCTCCCATGCCGGCATGGATTCGCTTGAGATCGCTTTCGTGGAGGCTTGCCTGAGCGAGAGCTTCGCGACAGGCCGTGAGAATCGAATTCCAGACCAGATCAGGATCGAGGCGGATATTGGAAGGCCCGCCCGTTCCTTCCCCCAACAGCTTTCCTCGGGCATCGCGCAGGCGCGCCCGGCACTTGGTGCCGCCGCCGTCAATGCCAAGGAACAAAAGGTCGGTCATGAGGAACGGATCTCGGGAAGCAATCTTACGGACAGGCACCATGCCACTTAATGTCCAGTTCGGGAAGAGGCGCCGGTACGGAATACCCAAACGCTTTGTCCACAGCCCGGACGAGCCTCATCGCTTAAGAGCGCAAAGGGGCGAAAAAGAGGAGCCGGCAAAATGTGGCGATCGGCTTCAAAGAGGAGTTGTGTTTGAATTTTGCCGATACCAATATGAGGTCACTTGTCCGAAGAGCTTTCCGGTGGAACAGTCAGGCTGGCCCGCCGCGAAGCGCAGAATGCAATAAAATCGGCACGGGACAAATAGAGGGACATAATATTAGGGGCGTTTCCAGGCGCCTCTTGGTCACGGAGGATGAAAACGATGACGAAACTCCATTCGAAAGCGGTCCTGCGCCGCGCAGGACAATTGCTCGCGGGCGCCTCGGTGGCCGCAGCGGCTCTTGCTTTCGCCCATGCCGCCTCGGCCCAGACGCTCACCATCGAGAGCTGGCGCAACGACGATGCGGATGTCTGGAACACCAAGATCATTCCGGCCTTCAACAAGAAGCATCCCGACATCAAGGTTCAGTTCAAGGCCGATCCGCCGACCGAGTACAACGCCGCTCTCAATGCGCGCCTTGCCGGCGGCACCGCAGGCGACCTCATCACCTGCCGTCCGTTCGATGCCTCCCTCGACCTGTTCAAGAAGGGCAACCTGACCTCCGTCAACGACGTGAAGGGCATCGAGAACTTTTCCGACGTGGCCAAGAGCGCCTGGTCGACCGATGACGGCAAGACCACCTTCTGCATGCCGATGGCCTCGGTGATCCACGGTTTCGTCTACAACAAGGAAATCTTCGACGAGTTGAAGCTCACACCGCCGAAGACCATGGCCGAGTTCCATGCGGTGCTCGACAAGATCAAGGCGGACGGCAAGTACACGCCCCTCGCCATGGGCACGGCCGATCAGTGGGAAGCCGCCACCATGGGCTTCCAGAATATCGGCGTGAACTACTGGAAGGGCGAAGAGGGCCGCAAGGCGCTCATCGAGGGCAAGCAGAAGTTCACCGATCCGGCCTATGTGGACGTGTTCAAGGAGCTTGCGAGCTGGGCGCCTTACATGGGCGACGGCTACAAGTCCCAGAAATATCCGGACACGCAGAACCTGTTCACGCTCGGCCGCGCGGCGATCTATCCGGCCGGTTCCTGGGACGTGCCGATCTTCCGCAAGCAGGCCGATTTCGAATTCGACGCCTTCGCTCCGCCCGTCGTGAAGGCCGGCGACAAGTGCTATATCAGTGACCATACCGACATCGCGATCGGCATCAACGCCAAGTCGAAGAATGTCGATCCGGCCAAGACCTTCCTGTCCTGGGTGGCTTCGCCTGAATTCGCCGAAATCTATGCCAACGAGCTGCCGGGCTTCTTCCCGCTCTCCAAGGCCAAGGTCGAGGTAAAGGACCCGGTGGCGGCGAAGTTCGTCGGCTGGCGGGGCACCTGCGAAAGCTCGATCCGCAACTCCTATCAGATCTTGGCCCGCGGCACGCCGAATCTCGAGAACGAGCTTTGGAACGTGAGCGCCCAGGTGATGAATGGAACCATGAAGCCCGAAGAGGCGGCCAAGAAGGTCCAGGACGGCCTTGCGAGCTGGTACGAGCCGCACAAGAAGTAAGCGCTGAAAGCATCGAGGCGGGCCGCTCATCCGGAGCGGCCCGTCATCTCTCATCCCTGCGATCTGGAGCAGCATGACGGATCTCACGGCTTCCAGCGTTGAGCCGGCGGATGTGGTTCCCACCCGCTCGCGCTTTCCTGTTCACATCGCAGTGTTCCTGGCGCCGGCGCTTGCGATCTACACCCTGTTCTCGATCTATCCACTGATCGACACAATCCGCCTGAGCCTTTACGCGGGCGATGAAACGGGTGCGCGCAGCTTCGTCGGCCTTCAGAATTTCCAGACGCTCCTGACCGATCCCAACTGGTCGAGCCAGTTCTGGAACGCGTTGCGCAACAACGTGATCTTCTTCGCCATTCACATGGTAGTTCAGAACGGCATCGGCCTGGGGCTCGCCATGCTGCTCAGCCTGCCGCGATTGACCGGCGGCAGCGTCTATCGCACGCTCATCTTCCTGCCGACCATGCTCTCCGTGGTCATCATCGGCTTCATCTGGCAGCTCATACTCAACCCGCTCTGGGGCATTGCGCCGAGCCTCCTGAAGGCCGTCGGCCTGGGCAGTGTCTTCGGGCCCTGGCTCGGCCAGGAATCGACGGCTCTGCTGACGGTCTCCCTCATCTCGGTCTGGCAATTCGTCGGCATTCCCATGATGCTGATCTATGCCGCTCTCCTGAACATCCCCGACGATCTGCTCGATGCCGCCACGGTCGACGGAGCGGGACCTTTCAGCGTGTTCTGGTTCGTGCGCCTGCCCTTGATCCTGCCGACGCTCGGCGTCGTGTCGATCCTGACCTTCGTCGCCAACTTCAACGCCTTCGACCTGATCTACGCCATCAAGGGCGCGCTGGCGGGCCCGAACTTCTCGACCGACATCCTCGGTACGTTCTTCTATCGCACCTTCTTCGGGTTCCAGCTTCAGGTCGGCAGCCCGACTATGGGGGCGGCGGTCGCGACCGCCATGCTCATCATCATTCTGGTGGGCGTGCTGATCTATCTCTTCGGCGTGCAGCGGCGGCTGCAGCGGCACACGTTCTGAGGGCGCCATGGGAACAACCATCAGACCGAGCCGCATTGCCGTTCACATCGCGCTGATCCTCTACACGATCCTCGCCCTCGGCCCGATCCTTCTCATCCTGATCAACGCCTTCAAGACCCGGCGCGCGATCTTCGCCGATCCGCTCGGTCTTCCCAACGGCCAGACCTTCACCACCATCGGGTTCGACCGGGTCTTCGCCAATGCGGATTTCGGCCTGTACTTCTTCAACAGCCTGACGGTGACGGTGGTTTCCCTCGTGCTGATCGTCCTCATCGGCGCGATGGCCGCCTGGGCCCTGACCGAATACAAATTTCCCGGCAATACGCTGATCAGCCTTTATCTCGCTATCGGCATCATGGTGCCGATCAGGTTGGGCAGCGTCAGCATCCTGCGCATGATGGTGGAGCTGAACCTCGTCAACACTCTGACGGCGCTCATCCTCGTCTATGTGGCGCAAGGATTGCCGCTCGCCATTCTCATCCTCGGCGAGTTCATCCAGCAGATCCCGAAAGATCTACGCGATGCCGCCCGCTGCGACGGCGTCAGCGAGTACCGGATTTTCTTCAGCATCATCCTGCCCTTGATCAGCCCGGCCATCGCGACGGTGGCGGTCTTCACCATGGTGCCGGTGTGGAACGATCTCTGGTTCCCGCTGATCCTGGCACCCGGCGACGGCAAGCAGACGATCACCCTCGGCGTCCAGCAATTCATCGGGCAATACGTGACAGACTGGAACGCGGTGCTCGCCTCGCTGACGCTGGCGATCGCGCCGGTTCTCGTCCTCTACCTTCTCTTCTCGCGCTATCTCGTGCGCGGCCTGACCGCCGGCGCCGTGAAGTGATGTCTTAGTTCAGGAATTGATCGCAATGGCTGACGTTTCCCTGCACGGTGTTGCCAAGTCCTTCGGAGCGACGGAAATCCTGCGCGACATCAACCTCTCCGTCGAGGATGGGGAATTCGTCGTCTTCGTCGGCCCGTCCGGCTGCGGCAAGTCCACCCTGCTTCGCATCATCGCCGGGTTGGAGACGGTGAGCGGCGGTGAGATCAGGATCGGGAGCAGGCGGGTGAACGAGCTGCCGCCGGCGGATCGCAAGATCGCCATGGTGTTCCAGTCCTACGCGCTCTACCCGCATATGAACGTCTACAAGAACATGGCCTTCGGCCTGAAATTCGCCAAGACGAACAAGGCAGAGGTGGACCGCCGCGTGCGGCAGGCGGCCGAGATTTTGAAGCTCACCCCGCTTCTCGGCCGCAAGCCGCGAGAGCTGTCGGGCGGGCAGAGACAGCGCGTGGCCATCGGCCGGGCCATCGTGCGCAACCCGAGCGTCTTCCTCTTCGACGAACCACTCTCGAATCTGGATGCGGCGCTTCGTGTCAACACGCGCCTCGAGATCGCCAAGCTCCACCGGGATCTCGGCGCGACGATGATTTATGTCACGCACGACCAGGTCGAGGCCATGACGCTTGCCTCGAAGATCGTGGTGATGAACCATGGCCGAATCGAGCAGGTGGGCGCGCCGCTGGAGCTTTATCGCTACCCTCGCAACCTGTTCGTTGCCGGCTTCATCGGCTCTCCGCGGATGAACTTCATCAAGGGACAGGTCCTGCGGCTCGAGGGCAACAGCGCCACCATCGGCTTTGCCGGCACGGAAGCCATCGTGAATGTGCGGTCAGACGCTCTGGCGGCAGGCGACCCTGTGACGGTCGGCATCAGGCCCGAGCACATGGAAGAGGGCGGAGCCGACGCGACCTCCCTGCGAGGCATCATCGATGCCGTCGAGCAGTTGGGGGAGTCGAGCTATGTCTACATGAGACTTGCAAGCGGTGACGACGTAATCGTCCGTGCTCCTGGGGAGACCGATGCGACTCCCGGCGGTTCTTACACCGCCCATGTGCCGCGCCGCGCCCTGCACGTCTTCGATGCGTCGGGTGTGTCGGTTCTCGCCGAGCGTGGATGAGAGCCTCACTGTCGTTCCGGGGCGGCCAAAGGCCGAGCCCGGAATCCATAGTCACGACGATTCAAGAAAGGCGAGCAACGTTACGCCTCTTTCTGCATCGTCAGCGTTTATGGATTCCGGGCTCCGCTACGCGGCCCCGGAATGACAGCGCGTGATACCCACCATGTCATGGCCGGGCTTGTCCCGGCCATCCCGATCCTGTGAAGCGCCGCGCCTTTTAATCGGGATCACTGGCACAAAGCCGGTGATGACGAGTGAAGGTGTCGTTCTCGTAGCGGGAGAGAACAAGCGGGCACCCGGTATACTCTTTCAAGAATCCGAAACCGCCGCCGCGATCCTGGGCGCGAGTGCGCTGCTGAGAATGTCCGCAGGTTGTCCCAATGCCACGACCCTCCCATCTGTCACGAAAGCCATCTGGTCGGCCACGTCAGCGACATCTTCCGGCGTATGGATCGTCATGACGATGGTGACGGGCCGTTTGCGCCGCAATTTGTCCACGAGCAGGATCATGTCGCGGCGTAAGCCGGGATCGAGACTGCTGAAAGGTTCGTCGAGCAGGATCAATGGGCGGCCGGAGATGAGCGCGCGCGCCAAAGCTACGCGCTGACGCTGTCCTCCCGACATCTCGCCCGGCTTGCGGTCGTCGAAGCCGCCGAGGCCAACCGAGTCCAGTATGTCGCCCACGTGGCGCTTCTCATCTGCGCTCAATCGTAAGGAAGGGCGCAGACCAAGGGCCACGTTTTGCGCCACGCTCAGATGCGGAAACAGGTTGTGATCCTGGAACACGATCGCCACCGGCCGTTTGGCCGGTTCGAGCGGCAGGAGGTTTTGCCCATTGAAGGACAGCGTGCCGCTTTCAGGCCGCTCGAAGCCCGCGATCATGTGGAGCAGGGTCGTCTTGCCGCCGCCCGACGGGCCGATGACGGCGCAGAGATTTCCGGTCTCCACCAATAGAGAGTAATCGGCGTCGAAGTCGGGCCAGGTCAGGCGGCAGTTTTCAATCACCAGCATGGGACAGTCGACCTGAAGCGTGAGCGAGCAGAACGGCGAAGAGGACGATGACAAGGCCGATTGCCGATGCTTCGTCCAACCGGTAGGCGCCGAGACGCTCATAGAGAAGATAGGGCAGGGTCACCAGTTCCGTGCCGCCGAAGAGCGCGATGATGCCGAAATCGCCGAAGGACAAGGCCATGGCCAGGGCAAAGCCTGCGGCGAGCGGCCGCTTGAGGACGGGCCAGTCCATGATCGTCAGTTTCGACCAGCCGGTGATGCCGAGAGATGCCGCGACGCGGCCATAGCGCTCCTCGGTGGTGAGAAGATGGGGCGCCACATAGCGATAGGCGAAGGGCACGGCGGCGAGCCCGTTGATGAGCGGCAACAGGATGAGACCTGCCGTCGATGGATCGCCGAAGCGCTGGATCATCAGGAACAGGCCTGCGGTGAGCGCAAAGGGCGGCACGGCCAGAAGCGTATCGGGCAAGAAATCGTAGAAGGTCGCGGTGCGCGGAGAACGCAGCATGATGCGCCGCCGCCGTGCTGCGGAGGCTAAGGCGAGGGCCAGGAGGCAGGCCAGGATGGCGGCCGCGGTGGCAATCGTCAGGCTCGTGACGAAAGCGCGAAGAAGATCGGCATCGACGACATCGAGCATGCTGCGGAACCCCGTCAGCACGCTGAAGGCGAGCGGCCCGATGAAAAGGGCGCTGATGATCAGCACCACGGTGTCGAAAACCTTCAGGCTCTCGTTCCTCGCATCCGGCCGTTGAATGAGGTTGCGGATCGTGTGGCCGACCGGCGGTCGCGTGAAGGCCCAGTGGAGCAGGGCCGTCATCGATAGACAGATTGCGAGCTGGATCAGGGCGAGCCAGGCGACGCGACCGAAATCGAGATCGATCTTGAGCGCCTCGAAGATCGCCACTTCGAGCGTGGAGCGGCTCGGTCCGCCGCCGAGAGCCAGCACGATGGCGAAGCTCTTGAAGCACATCAGGAAGATGAGACCGGCGACGCCCGGCAGCTCCGCGCGCAGCACCGGCCAGTCGAGATGCCGGAAGATCTGAAAGGGCGTGAAGCCGAAAGCGGTGGCGAGGCGCCAATGCTCGGCCGGCACCTGATGCAATCCGTCCAGGGTGATCCGCGCCACGAAAGGCCCGTTCAGGAACACGTGCGCAATCAGGATGCCGGGATAGCCGAAGATGCTGAAGCCTTCCGTCCATCCGAAGAACGCGAGCCCTTCGGCGAGCCACCCGCTCCGGCCATAGACGGCAAAGACCGCGAAGACGGCTACGATGGTCGGCATCACCATCGTGGTGCCCAGGATCGCCAGAACGAGGTCACGGCCTGGAAACCTGCGGCGGGCGAGTGCAAGTGCGAGGCCGATTCCAAGAGCGATGGATAGGATTGTCGAAAGCGTCGCCTGGATAGTGGAGAAGGCGAGGACGCGCCAGAGATAGGGACCGATGGAGAGAAGCGCTGGCGTCCCTCCATCGAAACTTGCAAGAGCGATGAAACTGCCCGCGACCAAGCCCAGGATGGCGAATGCCACGAGACTTCCGGGATGAGGCAGCTTCAGCGCCATGATGGCTGATCAACGCGCCGTGGCATTGAGCCAGGCATCGGTGAAGGCCCGGCGGTTCTGCTGCACTTCCTCTGGCGTGAAGAGAAGCGCCTGGCCTGGCTGCACGAGATCCTTGAACGCGGCCGGCAAACCGGCAGCCGGCGTCTTGGCCGGCATCATCCAGTTGCCCTCGGGCATGGCCGATTGGAACGGCTCGCTGAGGATGAAGGCCATGAACGCCTTGGCGAGGTCCGGCTGCTTCGTCGTGCGGGTCATGCCGGCGAGTTCCACATGAAGGTAATGTCCCTCCGTGAAGGCAGCCGCCTTGTAGTTGTCCTTCTTCTCCGCGACGATGTGATAGGCCGGCGACGTGGTGTAGGACATCACCATATCGGCTTCTCCTTTGAGGAAGAGGCCATAGGCTTCGGACCAGCCCTTGGTGAAGGTGACGATGCGCGGCTTCAGCTTGCCCCAGGCCTCGCCGGCCTTGTCGCCATAGACCTTCTGCATCCAGAGCAGCAGGCCGAGGCCCGGCGCGCTGGTGCGGGGATCCTGCAGGACCACCTTTGGGCCGTTGGGATTGTCGACGAGCTCCTTCAGGCTCTTCGGCGGATTGGCGAGCTTGTTGGCGTCATAGACGAAGGCGTAATAGCCCCAGTCGAAGGGGACGAAGGTGTCATCGTTCCATTTGATAGGAAGTGTCAGATCCTTCATCTCAACCCCATGGGGGGCAAAGAGGTTGAGGGACAGGGCCTCGGCCATGAGGTTCATGTCGAGACCGACGACCGCATCGGCCTTGGTGTTCTCGCCTTCGAGACGCAGCCGCCCGAGCAGGCTACCGGCATCCTCGGCGGTGACCCAGTTCAGTTCGCAGCCGCAGGTCGCCTCGAAACGCTCCTTGACGGTCTTGCCGGGGCCGTATTTCCCGGCAAACGAGCTGTAGGTGTAGACGGTCAGCGTCGGCTTGCTCTGCGCCTGGGCAAGACCCGTGGCAAGCCCGAGCGAAACAAGGATGAGAAGAAGTCGGCGTAACATCAGGGGCGCTCCCATGCATGAGGCAGGCCGGGCTGACGGCGCAGATTGCACGGGGCATGGCTTTTGTGGCGATGTCGCATGCTCATTCCCTCCGCCGGCATGACCCGGATCAGGTTCGACGGGTCGGTGGCCTCGCCACCTCTCAGCCTCGTTTGAGGCTCCCCGTGAGACATGTCGCTTCTAGAACAGTTCAGAGGCGGCTACAAGCCGCCCCTGTCGGGCTCACTTCCGATTGCCCTTGTCCTTGCTATTGGCCATTGCAGCCCGGCGCAGGGCATCGGCCAAAGCGCCTCCTGTGGCGGGCGCCTGCGGAGCCGGCTTCCGCTCGTTCTGAGCGCGGTGCTTCTGGAACGCGGCCCGGTTGTCGTCCTGGCGGCCTGAAGGCCGTTTCTCGGCGGGATCGCTCATGCGCATGGTGAGCGAGATGCGCTTCCTCGGAACATCGACCTCGAGCACCTTCACCTTCACGATGTCGCCCGGCTTCACCACGGTACGCGGATCCTTCACGAAGGTGTCGGCCAGCGCCGAGATATGCACGAGGCCGTCCTGGTGCACGCCCACATCGACGAAGGCGCCGAAGGCGGCCACGTTGGTGACAACTCCTTCCAGAATCATGCCAGGCTTCAGATCACTGATCTTCTCCACGCCTTCCATGAAGGTGGCGGTCTTGAATTCGGGCCGCGGATCGCGGCCGGGCTTTTCCAGCTCGCTCAGAATGTCCTTCACGGTGGGCACGCCGAACTTCTCGTCCGTGAAGTTTTGCGGGTTGAGCTTCTTCAGGACGGCGCCGTTGCCGATCACGACCTTGATGTCGCTCTTCGTGGCCTCGAGAATGCGGCGCACGACCGGATAGGCTTCCGGATGGACGCCGGAGGCATCGAGCGGATCGTCACCGTTTGGAATGCGCAGGAAGCCCGCGGCCTGTTCGAAGGTCTTCGGACCCAGACCCGACACCTTGGTGAGCGCCTTGCGGGTCTTGAACGGGCCGTTGGCATCACGGTGCGAGACGATGTTCTGCGCCACCCAGTCGCCGAGGCCCGAGACGCGGGCGAGCAGAGGGGCCGAGGCGGTGTTGAGGTCGACGCCGACCGCGTTCACGCAATCCTCCACGACGGCATCGAGGGAGCGGGACAGTTTGTGTTCGGCAAGATCGTGCTGGTACTGGCCGACGCCGATGGATTTCGGATCGATCTTCACCAGTTCTGCCAGCGGATCCTGCAGGCGGCGGGCGATGGAGACGGCGCCGCGTAAGGAAACGTCGAGATCCGGCAGCTCCTGGCTGGCGAAGGCGGAGGCTGAATAGACGGAGGCGCCCGCCTCCGAGACCATGATCTTGGTGAGCTTCAGGTCCGGGTGCTTCGCCACCAGCTCGCCGGCGAGCTTGTCGGTCTCACGCGAGGCGGTGCCGTTGCCGATGGCGACGAGTTCGACCTTGTGCACGCGGCAGAGCCGCGCCAGCGTCGCGATGGACTCATCCCATTGGCGCTTCGGCTCGTGCGGGTAGATGGTATCGGTTGCCACGACCTTTCCAGTCGCATCCACCACGGCTACCTTCACACCGGTGCGGTAGCCGGGATCGAGGCCGAGAGTCGGGCGGGCACCGGCAGGAGCCGCCAGCAGCAGGTCGCGCAGGTTGCCCGCAAACACCTTCACGGCCTCTTCCTCGGCGAGCTGCCAGAGCTTCATCTTCATGTCGAGCTCGATGGAAAAACGCAGCTTCGTGCGCCAGGCCCACCGCACCGTCTCCAGAAGCCACTTGTCGCCGGGGCGGCCCTGATCGATGATGCCGAAGGCAAGCGCGGTACGGCCCTCGTAGCGGCTGACATAGTCCGGCTCGGCGCTGTCCTTGTCCTCTTCCATGCGAAGGTCGAGGATTTCTTCCTTCTCTCCGCGGAAGAGCGCGAGGATGCGGTGGGAGGGGAGCTTCGTCAGCGGCTCGGCAAAGTCGAAATAATCGGCGAACTTCGCCCCATCCGTCTGCTTGCCGTCGCGTACCTTGGAGGTGAGGCTGCCGCGCTCCCAATAGGTTTCACGCAGAGCCCCCAGGAGCTCGGCATTTTCCGCGAAACGCTCGACCAGAATCGCACGGGCGCCCTCAAGGGCGGTCTCCGGCGTGGCGACCTCCTTCTCGGCATTCACGAAAGCGGCGGCCGCTTCCTTGGGCTCGCGGGACGGCTCGCTCAGGAGCAGGTCGGCCAGCGGCTCCAGACCGGCTTCCTTGGCGATCTGAGCTTTGGTGCGCCGCTTGGGCTTGTAAGGCAGGTAGAGATCTTCGAGCCGAGCCTTGGTGTCGGCGGTGTTGATCTGGAGAGCCAGCTCGTCCGTGAGCTTGCCCTGCTCGCGGATGCTGTCGAGGATCGTCTTGCGGCGGTCTTCCAGTTCCCGCAGGTAGCGCAGGCGCTCCTCGAGGGTGCGCAGCTGGGCATCGTCCAGGGTACCGGTGACTTCCTTGCGGTAGCGCGCGATGAAAGGAACGGTCGCTCCGCCGTCCAGCAGCTCGACGGCTGCCTTGACCTGCCATTCCTGAACATTCAGTTCGTTCGCAATGCGCTGACCGATGGATAGCATGAAAGTCTCCGAAAAAGCATAAGGCGCGGCTTCTACGGTGCGGGGCGGCTCCCGGTCAACGGGCCGTCCACAGCGCCAGGGTCGCAGTGCCAATAGGGAAGGCAGCCATTCGATATTTCCGCTTGGCTTAGGAAGCCTTGGCGTATAGACCGTCCGGCCCTCCCGCCTGTCCCCGAGGTCCCCATGCCTGTATCCCACGATTTTTCCATCGGCATCGATTTCGGCACCAGCAACACGGTCGTGGCCATCGCGGATCCTGACGGGCATGTGGAGGCGCTGACCTTCGAGCACGGAGGGGAGCGCCTCAAGGTCTATGTCACCGCGCTGTGCTTCTGGGACGAACGGCACGGCAATGGCCTGCGCACGGAAGTCGAGGGCGGTCCCTGGGCCATCGAGCAGTTCCTGGAGGGGCTCCACGCCCACCGCTTCATCCAGTCCTTCAAGACCTTTGCTGCCAGCGCCACCTTCAAGGAAACCCGGATCTTCCGTGAACGGTACGCCTTCGAGGATCTGTTGAGCGCCTTCCTGCGCACGCTCGCGCGGCATGGTGGTTCTCGCTTGGATTGGGGGGCACGGAACGTCGTCATCGGACGGCCTGTCCAGTTCGCCGGTTACAATCCGGACGACGATCTCGCCATGCAGCGCTACCGGGCCGCCTTCGGCCGGCTTGGGGCAGAGCAGGCCCGTTATGTCTATGAGCCGGTGGGAGCGGCCTTCTTCTATGCGCGGCAGCTTGATCACGATGCCACCGTGCTCGTGGCGGATTTCGGCGGCGGCACCAGCGACTTTTCGGTGATGGGCTTCTCGAAAGCCGGCGGTGTCCTGCGTGCCGAGCCGCTGGGGCATGCCGGCATCGGCCTTGCCGGGGACGCGTTCGATTACCGGATCGTCGACAAGATCGTTTCGCCGCGCCTCGGCAAGGGCGGGCTCTATCGCTCCATGGACAAGATCCTGTCGATCCCCAACCACTACTACGCGAATTTCGCACGCTGGAACCAGCTCGCGATGATGAAGGGCAGTGGCGACCTGAAGGAACTGCGCGAGCTGGCCCGCGTCGCTCTCGAGCCGGAGCCGCTGGAAAAATTCATCGATATCATCGAATACGATCTGGGATTTGCCCTCTACCGGGCCGTGTCTTCGGCCAAGGTGGCGCTGTCGAGCCAGGATGAGACGGATTTCCGCTTCCAGGGCGAGGGCGTCGACATCCAGGCGCGGATCTCCCGCGCCGATTTCGAGGCATGGATTGCGGAGGACGTCGACCGGATTGCCGGAACGGTCGACGAGGCGCTCGTCAAGGCCGGTGTAAAGCCGGGGGAGATCGAGCGCGTGTTCCTCACAGGTGGCACGTCCTTCGTGCCTGCCATTCGCCGCCTGTTCGTTGATCGCTTCGGTGAGACCCGGCTGACTTCCGCCGACCAATTCGAATCCATCGCCTATGGGCTGGCCCTCATCGGCCAGACGGAAGCGCCGGAACGCTGGGCCGTCACGAATTAGGCCAAATTTAAAATAAAATTACACTTGCCGTGCGGTGACAAAGGGTTTTATTGCGCAGTGCAGCAAACGCGCCTGAAGCGGGAGCCCTCCCATGTCCCTGATCAATCCCGACGTCACGCCCGAGAAGGATTTTCCCCTTCGTGACGATATCCGGCTTCTGGGACGCATCCTCGGCGACACGATTCGCGAGCAGGAGGGCGAGGCGACCTTCGAGATCGTGGAACGCATCCGCCAGACCTCGATCCGCTTTCACCGCGACGAGGATGAAATCGCCCGCCGCGAGCTCGAAACGATCCTGAACAGTCTTTCGCGCGGACGCACCAATCAGATCATCCGCGCCTACAGTTATTTCTCGCATCTGGCGAACCTTGCCGAGGACCAACACCATGTCCGCCGTTCCCGCGCCCATGCGATGGCGGGTGCTCATGCCATGGAGGCCGCGGCACCGCGCGAGGGAACCCTGGGCCGGGCCCTCAAGCTCATTCAGGAAGCGGGCATCAGCCACACGGCGCTGCAGGCCTTCTTCGCCTCCGCTCTTGTCTGCCCAGTCCTGACAGCGCATCCGACGGAGGTGCGCCGCAAGAGCACCATCGACCGCGAGATGGAGATCTCCCAGATCCTGGCGCAGCGGGACCGGCAGCATCTGACGCCGGACGAGGAGGCTGCATGCCAGGAAAGCCTACGTCGCGCGATCCTGACCCTGTGGCAGACGAGCGTCCTGCGACGCAACAGATTGAAGGTGATCGACGAAGTCAATAACGGTTTGTCCTACTACGACTATACCTTCTTCAAGGAGCTGCCAAAGGTTTACGCCTCGCTGGAGGATCAGCTCGCGGCCATGGATCCCGCCTGGGGAACGGTGGAAGTTCCCTCCTTCCTGCGCATGGGAAGCTGGATCGGCGGCGACCGCGATGGCAATCCCTTCGTGACGGCGGACGCCCTGCGTCAGGCTCTGCTGCTGCAAAGCAAACATGCGCTTAGCTTCTATCTCGAAGAGCTGCATTGTTTAGGCGCCGAGCTGTCACTCGATGGACGTTATGTGAACGTCTCCGACGAAGTTCAGGAACTCGCCAAGGCATCTCCCGATCTCTCGCCTCATCGCCAGGACGAGCCCTATCGCCGGGCGATCACGGGCATCTATGCGCGCCTTGCGGCAACCGCCGCCAAGCTGGGGCACGGCGACGTGGCGCGTCATGCGGTGGGCGAGGCACCTGCCTATGACAGTGTCGAGGAGTTCGAAGGCGACTTGTCGATCCTGCATCGCTCCCTGCGCTCGAACGGATCGGGCTCCCTCACGCGAGGGCGCCTGCGCAAACTGCGCCGCGCGGTCGATGTGTTCGGCTTCCATCTGGCAAGCCTCGATATGCGGCAGAATTCGGACGTTCATCAGCGCGTGGTCGCTGAATTGTTCGAGAAGGCGATTCCCGGCACCGACTACGAAGGGTTGCCCGAGGACAAGCGTGTCGCCCTCCTTCTCGAGGAGCTCCGTACGCCGCGCCTGCTCACATCGCCCTATCTCGAATACTCGCCGGAAACCTCGTCCGAGCTTGCCATCGTTCACGAGGCCGCCGAAGCCCACCGACACTATGGCCGTGCGGCCGTGCCGAATTACGTCATTTCCAAGGCGAGCGATCCGTCCGACATTCTGGAAGTGGCCCTTCTTTTGAAGGAAGCGGGTCTCTTACGCCCGCGCGAAGGCGAAATGGATGTGAACATCATCCCGCTCTTCGAGACCATCGCGGATCTGCGCCATTGCAGCGGCGTGATGGAAGCGCTCTTTGCGCTGCCCGATTACATGCGCTTGCTGCGCAGCCGCGGTCAGGCGCAGGAGGTGATGCTCGGCTATTCCGACAGCAACAAGGATGGTGGCTTTCTCACGTCGGGCTGGGAACTCTACAAGGCGGAGATCGAGCTGATCGAGGTGTTCAAGCGCCATGGCATCGCCCTTCGCCTGTTCCATGGCCGCGGTGGTTCCGTGGGCCGAGGTGGTGGGCCGAGCTATCAGGCGATCCTGGCGCAGCCGGGCGGGGCCGTGCAGGGCGCAATCCGCATCACGGAACAGGGCGAGGTGATTGCCGGGAAATATTCGAACCCGGATCTTGGCCGCCGTAATCTTGAGATTCTGGCGTCCGCGACCCTCGAAGCGTCCTTGCTTCATTCCGGTCAATCCGCTCCGCGCGAGGAATACCTGAAGGCCATGGAGGAACTCTCGAACAGCGCCTTCAAGGCCTATCGGGCGCTTGTCTATGAGACCGAAGGATTCGAGCGCTATTTCTGGGAATCGACGGTGATCGGCGAGATCGCCAACCTGAACATCGGCAGCCGGCCCGCCTCACGCACCAATTCACGACGCATCGAGGACCTGCGCGCCATCCCCTGGGTGTTCGGCTGGGCGCAGTGCCGCCTCATGCTGCCGGGCTGGTACGGCTTTGGCTCGGCCGTGAACGAATGGCTCAAAAAGCGGCCCGATACCGGCTTGGCGCTGCTGCAGGAGATGTACCGCGAGTGGCCCTTCTTCCAGGCGCTGCTTTCGAACATGGACATGGTGCTGGCGAAGAGCAACATCGCCATTGCCTCGCGTTATGCGAATCTCGTTGAAGACGAGAGCTTGCGCGAAACCATCTTCCCGCGCCTGCGCCATGAATGGGAGGATTCGATCAGGCAGCTGCTCGCCATCATGCAGCAGCAATCCCTGCTCGACGGCAATCCGCTCCTGGCCCGTTCGATCCGGAACCGTTTCCCCTATCTCGATCCGCTGAATCACCTGCAGATCGAGCTGTTGAAGCGTCACCGTTCCGGCGATGCGGACGAGCAGGTGGTGCAAGGCATCCATCTCTCCATCAATGGCATCGCGGCCGGTCTGCGCAACAGCGGCTAGGAAACAGGGTTGCGGAACCGTGTTCCCGCTTTTCGGTTAAGCCCTGGAGAATGCATCTCCGTGACGATGCATCCCAAGGTCTCAGCTTGAGAGGAGAACACCATGGCCCGAGGTGACAAGTCTGCCTATACAGACAAACAGAAGCGCAAGGCCGAGCATATCGAGGAAGGCTACGAGAGCCGCGGCGTCTCGGAGAAGGAAGCCGAGCGGCGCGCCTGGGCCACCGTCAACAAGCAGGACGGCGGCGGCAAGAAGGGCGGCTCTGGACATCGCTAAGATATGAGCGCCGACTGCAGCTAAGATAGTGCGCCGGGCGGAAAGCGGGTGTATGGAGAGACCCTGATCTCTCCCGCCCAGCCCTGCCATGGAGGAAGCCTTGCTCACGAGTTCTGCCGCCGGCGTCTATGTCATCTGCCCCACGCCTTTCGAAAGCGACGGGCGGGTGGACGTCGCCTCGACCGACCGGATGGTCGAGGCCTATCTGAAAGCCGGTGCCACCGGGCTGACGATCCTTGGCATCATGGGCGAAGCGCCCAAGCTGGCGGCGGATGAGGCTCTTGCCTTTGCCCGTCAGGTCATTGCCACGGTGGCAGGCCGTGTTCCTGTCATCGTCGGTGTCTCGGCCGCGGGCTTTGCCGCGATGTCGGGTCTGTCCTCAAAAGTGATGGATGCAGGTGCTGCCGGCGTCATGATCGCGCCGCCCTCGACCTTGAAGACCGACGACCAGATCGTCTCCTATTATGCCGATGCAGTCGAAGCCATCGGCTCAGACGTGCCCTTCGTGATCCAGGATTACCCGCTCACGACCAATGTGGTCATGACGCCGAAGGTGATCATGCGGATCATCGAACAGCACCCCTCCTGCGTGATGCTCAAGCACGAGGACTGGCCAGGCCTTGACAAGATCACGGCATTGCGCCGCGCAAGCGATGCCGGTCGGGTGCGCCGCGTGTCCATTCTCTGCGGCAATGGCGGCATGTTCCTCCCCTTCGAGATGGAACGCGGCGCAGACGGCGCCATGACGGGCTATGCCTATCCCGAAATGCTGGTCGGCGTGGTCGATCTCATCAACCAGGGCAAGCGGAAAGAGGCGCACGACCTCTTCGACCGCCATCTGCCGCTGGTGCGCTACGAGACGCAGCCCGGTGTCGGCCTGGCAGTGCGCAAATATGTATTGAAGCGGCGCGGCATCATCGCATCCGACACGCTTCGCAAGCCCGGGCCGAAGCTGAGCCCGGAAACCATTGCCGATATCGAGTGGCTGATGGAGCGCATTGAGCGCTCGTAATGGAACAAGGGGAGTTTCACGAATGGAAACAGGGTTGAAAGGAAAGCGCGCGCTCGTTCTCGGCGCGAGCAAGGGGCTGGGCTTCGGCATCGCGCAGGGCTTGGCGGAGGAAGGAGCGCGCGTCGCCATTGCCAGCCGCACGATGGAAGGCTCGAAGGCGGCCGCCGACAAGATCGGCCAGGATGTCCTGCCCTTCGTCTGCGATACCGGCAAGGTCGATCAGGTCGATGCCCTGGTCAAGGATGTGACGGAAGCGCTCGGCGGCGTCGACATCCTCGTGCTCAACAGCGGCGGTCCGCCGCCCGGCAAGGCGCAAGGGGTGTCATCCGACCAGTGGCGCCAATCGTTCGAAGCCATGTTCGTCAATCTGGTGCGGATTGCCGATCAGCTTCTCCCCGGCATGATCGAGCGCAAGTTCGGCCGCATCATCTCCGTGATCTCGTCCGGCGTGATTCAGCCAATCCCGAATCTCGCAATCTCGAATGCCATCCGGCCTGCGCTCGTGGGCTGGGGCAAGACGCTGGCAAGCGAAGTGGCGTCCTCAGGCGTCACCGTGAACGCCATCGCGCCGGGCCGCATCGCCACCGATCGCCTGAAGCAGCTCGATGCCGCCAATGCGGAACGCACCGGTCGCTCCATGGAAGATGTGGCGACCGCGGCCCGCGCCGGCATTCCGGCGGGCCGCTACGGCGAGATCGAGGAATTTGCGGCAGCCGCCGTCTTCCTTGCGAGCGAGAAAGCGTCCTTCATGACGGGTGGGATTCTGCGCGTCGATGGCGGGCAGATCTCCTCGACCACCTGATGATGACAAAACACAAAGGTGAGGCGGGAAGCCGCCTCACCTCATTCAGGCAATCATCCCCGCCCAATAAAGAACAATCCCGGCCAAGGATGTTGCGGCGAGCGTCGGCAGCATCCCGATCTTGAAGCGGAACATGGCGATGATGGCTGCTCCTGAGAGCAGCAGTGCCCAAAGATTGATGCTTTCCCATACCGGCATATCGAAGCTGACCGGCCCCCATTCGAAGGGGCGAACCCCTCCGAAGATCGTATGAATGCCGAACCAGATGGCGAGGTTCAGGATCACACCGACCACGGCCGCCGTGATGGCGGTGAGTGCGCCGCTCAAAGCCCGGTTGCCGCGCAGGACCTCGATGTAGGGTGCCCCCAGGAAGATCCAGAGAAAGCAGGGCGCGAAGGTCACCCATGTGGCGAGAAGACCACCCAACGTACCTGCCAGGAGCGGATGCAGCGCACCGGCTTCCCGGAAAGCCGCCATGAAGCCCACGAATTGCAGCACCATGATCAATGGTCCCGGCGTCGTCTCGGCTAGGCCAAGACCATCGAGCATTTCGCCGGGCTGCAGCCAGCCATAGGTTTCCACCGCCTGCTGCGCCACATAGGCTAGGACGGCGTAGGCTCCGCCGAAGGTGACCATCGCCATCTTGGAAAAGAAGATCGCGATCTGACTGAAGACGTCGTCCCGGCCGAGGATCAGCACGAGGGCCAATACCGGCACGAGCCAGAGCGTCAGCCAAATTGCCGCGACACGTACGCTTCGTCTGATGTTCGGGGAAGCGTGAGCAGGAAGATCCTCGCCCAGGAGATTGTCGTTGTCCTGCGCATCATCATCGTGTCCGCCAGCCTGGAACTGCGCGAGACCTGCGCGCCCGCCGGAAAAGCCGATCAGCCCGGCAGCGAGAATGATCAATGGGAACGGCGCGTCGAGAAAGAAGATCGCCACGAAGGCTGCCGTAGCGATCCCGATCAGGATGCGGTTCTTCAGCGCCCGCTTGCCGATCCGCATCACCGCCTCGAGCACGATGGCGAGCACGGCGGCCTTCAGGCCGAAGAAGAGTGCTGCAACGATGCCGATCTTGCCATAGAGGGCATAGATCCAGCTCAAGCCCATGATGGCGACGATGCCGGGCAGGATGAACAGCCCGCCCGCCATGATGCCACCGAGGGTGCGGTGCATGAGCCAGCCCACATAGGTAGCGAGCTGCTGTGCTTCCGGCCCCGGCAGCAGCATGCAATAGTTGAGGGCATGAAGAAACCGGCTCTCCGAAACCCAGCGCTTCTCCTCGACCAGGATCCGATGCATCACCGCGATCTGCCCGGCTGGTCCGCCGAAGCTCAGGGCGGCAACGCGCAGCCAGACGCGAAAGGCCTCACCCAACGAAACGCCATGGTTGGGCATGACCTCATCGATGCGCCCATCCGAGTTCTGCAGGGTATCGCTCACGTCAGGCTCCTGGCTTCTTTGAAGGCCAGTTGTGGGTTTCATCCGTCGCATCGCGGCACCAGCGATAGAAGGCGTCGTAGAGCAGGAGCCCGGCCTCGAGCTGCGCGAGGTCGTCCGCATACATCCGCGACAATCCCAGCGAGGCGGCGAGCAGACCGGGCACTTCCGGGGCCAGATCGGGACGAGCCGTATCGGCGCCCCTGACGATGGTGGCGAGATGCTTCAGGGGCTCGGTTGAAAGGCCGAACTCCTCGACCATGACATCGAAGGTGCACAACTCGCCACGATGACTCCAGAAGACATCGTCGCCTTCGATATCGAAAGGTGTGGCCGAAAAGCGCTCCGCCACGCCCTGAACCTCGGAAGTCGGGACGAACAGGAAAACCGCATCAGGGTCTACGAAGCGGCGGATCAGCCACGGGCAGGCGATCCGGTCGATCTTGGGCCGCGAGCGCGTGACCCAGAGCGTCCGCCCCTGGCGATCGGGCGGCGGAATCCGGCCTGCCGGGACCATGGGCAGATCTGCTTGCGCCCAGGCCAGCGTTCCGCCTTCGAGAGCGTCGGCCGGCAATCCGGCATGGCGCAGCCAGGCTGCAACGCCATGGCTGAGCTTCAGGCCTTTCTGGCAGATCACGACAACGGAATGGCCGGTGAATTCATGGGCCCAATCCTGGACAGTTGCGAAGGGACGGCGCCTGGAGCCCGGTATCAGGCGCGGATCGCTTGCAAAGTCATCATCGGTGCGCACATCGATGAGCAGAGGGCATTTCGGCGTGCCGATGAGGCGCGCGAGCTTTTCAGGGGAAATGGTGTTGAATGACGACATGGTGCATCCGTAATGGTTCAGAGCGGATGCGATGCTTGGGCATGTCGCCTCGTGGGGAGATCGCGATCCCCATAGCGCCGATCTCAATTCAACCCTCCGGTTTTGTCAAATCAATTCGACAGGGATCCGCACGGATCAGAAATCCTGTTCTGAATCTCTTTCCAAGGTTTGCACGACGAGACCGTTCTCGATGAGAGCGGTCCATACATCCTCGGCGGTGTCGGCAAAGTTGACGAGCGTGCGGTCGTGCTCGCTCACCATGCCGTGCTCGAGCAGGGCATCGAACTTGATGACCGATTGCCAATAGGCCTTGTCGAAGAGGACGATCGGCAGGGGAGGTGCCTTGCCGGTTTGGCGAAGGGTCAGGATTTCGAAGAGCTCGTCCAGGGTCCCGAACCCGCCGGGGAACACCACGAGAGCATTGGCCCGCATCGCCAGATGCATTTTGCGCATGGCGAAATAGTGGAAGCGGAAGGTCAGGTCCGGGGTTGAATAGGCATTGGGCTCCTGTTCGTGGGGCAGGGTGATGTTGAAGCCGATGGACGGCGCGCCGACATCGAAGGCACCCCGGTTGGCCGCTTCCATGATGCCAGGGCCGCCGCCGGTCGCGATCACGTTGTCCCGGGTTCCGCTGGTGACGGTCAGCGCGCCGCCGCGCTGTGATGCGATGGCGCCGAATGCGCGGGCCTGCTCGTACCAGAACGGATGCTTCCCGGGGCCGTCTTCCCGGATGCGGGCGCTGCCGAAGACGACGATGGTGGAGCGAACGCCCCAGATCCGCAGGCTCTCCTCGGCCTTGGCGTATTCCAGCATGAACCGGACGCCCCGCATGGAATCGCCCAGGAGAAAATCCTGGTCCATCGCGGCAAGCCGATAGGATGGCGAGTTGAGGCTTGCTGCATTCGAAGGCTTGCCGTCGTTCATAAAAGGAACTCTTTTGACTCGGCTGCGCACAAAGCACACTTTCAGGGCCGGGTTAACTCTCGTCGGTCCGATCGGATCCGCAGAAGTCCTCCAGGCAGAATGCTTGCCAGTTTTATGGATCGGGTTTTGTAACTGTGCTGCGTATTGTGATTCAAGCGGGTCTGTTCTGAGCTTTCCCCGGCCGATGGCCGTCGAGATCATTTTCCCTATAGCCCCTCGCGCCACCCTCGCTATATCAAGGGCGCACAAGGGTGAGGGCGGACAAACCGCCCTGAAGGAAAGCGAGCGCCAGCCGATGGACCATTTGTCTTCAACGAACATAGCCCGAATTCTGCCAGCCGACGGGTTCCAGGGAGCCCTGGTCGGACGCGTCTGGCGCCCCGGCATCGGGCCTTCCGTAGCCGCAGTTCGGGAGGATGGTCTCTTTGATATTTCCTCGACCTGCTCAACGGTGAGCGCCCTGGCAGCTCTGGACGATCCTGCCCACGTGGTGAAGACCGCACAGGGCGAGAGAATCGGGGCTCTTGAAGACATCGTGGGCAACACCGCGCCGGACAGCCGAGATCCATCGAAGCCCTGGCTTCTGGCTCCCATCGATCTTCAGGTCATCAAGGCTGCCGGCGTCACCTTCGCGGTTTCCATGCTGGAGCGCGTCATCGAGGAGCGTGCGCGGGGCGATGCCAGTGCCGCAGCGGCCATTCGAGCCGAGGTTCTGCGGCTCGTGGGTGACGATCTGAGTCGCCTCAAGCCCGGGTCGCCCGAAGCCATGGCCCTGAAGGAGGTTCTCGTCGCTCAAGGAGCGTGGAGCCAGTATCTCGAAGTGGGAATCGGTCCCGATGCGGAGGTGTTCACAAAGGCTCCGACCCTGTCTGCCGTTGGGGCTTTCATGGATGCGGGCCTGCATCCCAAATCCACCTGGAACAATCCCGAGCCGGAAGTGGTGGTGATCGTCACCGCTCAAGGCAAAATCGTCGGCGCCACCCTCGGCAACGATGTGAATCTGCGCGATTTCGAAGGGCGCTCCGCTCTCCTGCTTTCGAAGGCCAAGGACAACAACGCATCCTGCTCCGTCGGTCCGTTCATCCGGTTCTTCGACGCGACCTTTTCGCTCGACGACGTCCGCCAGACCACGGTGACGCTGACGGTCGAGGGCGAGGACGGGTTCAGGCTCGAAGGATCGTCTTCCATCACGAAGATCAGCCGCGATCCCGAGGATCTCGTCGCGCAGACGATCGGTCCCCACCATCAGTACCCGGATGGGTTCGCCCTCTTCCTCGGAACGATGTTCGCGCCGACGCAGGACCGGGACGATGCCGGCATGGGCTTCACGCATAAGCGCGGAGATATCGTCACCATTGCCGCTCCCAAGCTCGGCGCGCTGGTGAACCGCATGAAGCCGAGCTCCGAATGCGAGCCGTGGACCTTCGGCATCGGCGCTCTCATGTCCAACCTGGCCCAACGCGGCCTCATCAACACCAGACAGGCAGGTTAACGATGACCAAGAACTATATTGCGGGCGAGTGGCTCTCAGCGACGGAAGCTTCGGCCAACATCAACCCGTCCAACACCAACGACGTGATCGGTGAGTATGCCCGCGCTTCGGCGGCCGAGGCCGAGCGCGCCATTGCCGCCGCTTACGATGCCTTTCCGGCCTGGTCGCGCTCCTCGATCCAGCAGCGCCACGACATCCTCAAGGCCGTGGGCGACGAAATCCTGGCCCGCAAGGAGGAACTCGGCCGCCTGCTCTCGCGCGAGGAGGGCAAGACCTTGCCCGAGGGCATCGGCGAGGTGACCCGCGCCGGCCAGATCTTCCTGTTCTTCTCCGGCGAGTGTCTGCGGATGGCCGGCGAGAAGGTGCCGTCCGTGCGACCCTTCATCGATGTGGAGATCACCCGCGAGCCGGTGGGCGTCGTCGGCCTGATCACGCCGTGGAACTTCCCCATCGCGATCCCGGCCTGGAAGATCGCACCGGCCCTCGCCTACGGCAATACGGTGGTGTTCAAGCCGGCCGATCTGGTTCCCGGCTCGGCCCATGCGCTCTCCGAGATCATCATCCGCGCCGGTGTGCCGGCGGGTGTGTTCAACCTGGTGATGGGCCGCGGTTCGGTCGTGGGCGAGGCCATGCTGAACAGCCCCAAGGTTTCCGCCATCTCCTTCACCGGCTCGGTGCCGACCGGGCGCAAGGTGGCCCAGACCTGCATCACGGCCGATCCGATGAAGAAGGTTCAGCTCGAGATGGGCGGCAAGAACCCGATGGTGGTTCTCGACGACGCCGACCTGAAGGTGGCGGTGGACTGCGCCGTCAACTCGGCCTTCTTCTCCACCGGCCAGCGCTGCACCGCCTCCTCGCGCCTGATCGTGACGGACGGCATTCACGACCGCTTCGTGGCCGCCATGCAGGAGCGCATGCAGGAGCTCGTCATTGACGATGCCTTGAAGGCCGGCACGCAGATCGGCCCGGTGGTCGACCAGAGCCAACTGGATCAGGATCTGAAGTACATCCGCATCGGCCAGGAGGAAGGCGCCAAGCTGGTGGCCGGCGGCGAACTCCTGCAGCGCGACGCGCCCGGCTTCTATCTCGCGCCAGCTTTGTTCACGGAAGTGAGCAACCAGATGCGCGTGGCCCGTGAGGAGATCTTCGGACCGGTGGCGACCGTGACCCGCGCGAAGGACTACGACGAGGCGCTGGAGCTTGCCAACGATACGCCGTTCGGTCTGTCATCCGGCATCTGCACCACAAGCCTGAAATATGCTTCGCACTTCAAGCGCAATGCGGAGGCCGGCATGGTGATGGTGAACCTGCCGACGGCAGGCGTGGACTATCATGTGCCGTTCGGCGGCCGGAAGGGCTCGTCCTACGGTCCGCGCGAGCAGGGCCGCTATGCGCAGGAGTTCTACACCACGGTGAAGACGGCCTACACCTTCGACGGCAACGGTCCTTACGTGCCCAAGACCAAGGGAAGCGAGTAATTCAATTACTCTCACGCATTGCATGCTCCCAGCATCTTCACTTGCGAGATGCTGGGAGCATTGATTTATGTAATGGCTGAACTTGCGAGATCGACGATCTTGCTCATGCGAATCGGCACGCGTTTTTTGATTGGAGCGCGTCGCCGGAATCTCACGCAGAGCGGCGTTAACTTTATCGACAAAACTCAGGCAGCTTTTGGCCCAGTCCATTGAACTTTGCCATGGGAACGCCATCATAGGCTTCCAAGAGAACTTGCACTTACAGGCTCAAACTTCTGCAGTGGCAAACATTGTTGCATTCAATTCCAGGCTTGTCGGCGTGGAAAATTGAATTGCAATTTCGTTCTATTGAGAATGGACGCTGCTAGTTCTGCGAGCCGGTGAGTGGCGCTCCGCTAATAGTAGAGAACTTAATATGGTTACTTCCCGGCGTTATCTCATTGCTTCTTCGCTTGCGCGTCTGATCCGCAAGGAGAGGGGAGGCAATCGTGTCACGGAAGGCCACTTCCCGAACCAAGCTGACCGCAGCTCCTTCGTGGTCGTGGAAGGCGACAAGGGCAGCCTCGTTCTGCTTCATGGCGGACCCAGCGGGCCGATCGAGGAGCGCACGGAGGTTCCGCGGGCCCATGCCGAGGCGCTTCTCGACGTGACACCTGGCAAGCTCGATTATCTGCTCACCCATCTCACCGTCGGCACGCGCGACATTCAAATCGTCCGCTTCGTGACACCGGGGCCTCTGGACCTGATCTCCGTCCCGTTCGAGAGCGAAGAAGAGGCCAGGGATTTCCGTCCCTTGTCCTGGTTCGGTCCGGATGTGACGACGGAAGTGGCTTATCAGAATCGAACCATCGCCTTGGATGGCGCGCCTCAGGCGCCCGACGTTCCGATGTCCAACGCGGCTCTCAACAGCCTGCTCGATACGCTTGAGAATCGGTATTCCGCCCCACGCGGCTACACCCCGCACGCGCCGGTACGTAGCTCGGCGGAAGGAGCGGCGGGACAGCGCAATGCGCCGGCCGCTCCTGCGCAAGCCAATGAGAGAGCGCCGCAGCCTCAACGAGGCGTTCTGTCCAGGCCCGCTGCTCCGGTCGATGCAGATCCGGGCGATGACGATGCCGGTGACGACAACGATCTGAACCTCAACATCGAAGACAATGTCATCCGTGAGCTGGCCCGCTCGCTGCGGCCCCAGCGTCGCTGATCGCTGGCTCCGTTGAGGATCCAAGAGAAAGCCTGCACCATGCGAATGGCGCAGGCTTTTTCAACTCGGCAGCACGATGCAGCTGCCGCCTGCCGTGCGAATGTTGCGACATAATTGCTCTGCCGCCTGCCGCGTTTCGGCCGGCGCGCGGACGCGGTAGAAGGTGCGCGTGCCGCGATTGCGCAGCCGCGTTCCGATGATCATCGGACGTACATTCTTCAGGAGCGAAGCGTAGGCTTGGCTCGTGCGCCTGAATGTGGCGAGGGCCCGTTCTTTCGAGAAATTACCAGCAAGCTGAACACCCCAGGGTGCAAAGGGCGCTTCGATGGTATCGCTACGCCCAGGAATGCGTAGCGTGGCGACGATCTGCTGGCAGCTTTGCCCTGACGCACTCCAGCCATCGGCATTTCTCCGCTCCTTGGCATCCATCGCCCATTCCTCAGCGGATCTGCCTGTCACGGCAATCACGTAGCTCCTGGTCTCGGCAGGCAGCCCTCCCCGGCCTGCGAGCCAGGCGGTCACCCGTGCGGGCCCGCCGTTATAGGCAGCCGCCGCAAGCCCCAGATTGCCGAACTGCTCTGCAAGATGGGCGATGAATTCAGCGGCTTTGGGAATCGCCTGCTCGGGATCGAAGGGATCAGCCAGACCCCGCTCCTGGGCCGTGCCCGGCATGAACTGAGCGATGCCTTGCGCGCCCGCCGGACTGACGACGCGTGGGCGAAACGAGCTTTCCTGCCAGATCAGCCTTGTGAGCAGATCGTGTGGGATCTGCTGGGTGCGCGCGGCTCCCTCGATCAGCCGGCATAGGGCCTGCTGGACGGTCTCCGTTGACGCTCTTGGGTCAGCCCAGGCGGTGCCGCAGCAGAGGGCAATTCCACAAAGCGCCAGCCGCAAGCGCATGAAGGACCTCGCTCGGAAGGACTGAGGATCGAACGTTGAATGCCATGGGCCAAGCTACAAATAGGCGATCATCCGCCCTGCCAAGAGGGCGATGATCCAGGCGATGAGAGAGACAAGGGCGTAGGCACGGGCTTCCGGCGGCAACGCACCCGCCCGAAGGGCCGCCCCGAAGCGGAGATGAAAGAGGGCGATATTGACGAGCCCCAAGGCAATGGAGGCGAGCTTCACGTAAAAGGCAGGGTTGACGCCGAGCGCACGGGCCTCCACCGCGAGGAGGAGCGTTCCGGTCGGGATCTGAAGGGCTAGGCCGACGGCCGCGAGGGGAATGGCGTAGCGTCCGACCTGCCAGGCATGCTTGCCGCGCTCTGCCAGAACCTTCAGGTCGAAGACCGCAATGCCGCCGACGACAAAGGCCGCTCCCAGCACGTGCAGCAGATTCGCGATCATGTAGAGCCAAGCGGAATGGCGCCCCGTATGGCCGAGCCAGGAACTCTCCAGCGCGGTAAGGAGATCGAGATACATGAGGCCTTAGCGCAGTTCGTAGGTTTTGCCGCTTACGATGATCCGCTCGGCTCTCATTTCCGTCGCTACGCGGGTGGAGGGATAGCCTTCGAGCCTGACCTGGGTGCCTGGCTTGATCATGTCGGGGCTCAGCCCGCGGGCGTTCATGCGGAATGGGGGCGCGAGCACCGCCTCCCAGCTTTTGCCCTGGTACGGCACGACCAGCATAACATGGGGATTCTCCCAATCCGCCTGCTCGACATTGCCGGTGATCGTCATGACCCGGCCTGCGTCGTAGCTGCCCCAGCCGTGATGGGCGAAGGCGATGCTGCCGGTCAGGAGCGCCCCGGAGAGGCATAATCCGAACAGAGGAAGCTTCATGATGGACCCCCTGCGTCTCGTGAGCCAGACCAGGCTACCAGAGTTGGCGGTACGAGGCTTGGCGTCAAGGCGCTTGAAGCCGGGGCACGCCTCGATCATCCAATCGTGATGAGACAGCCCGGAGGATTCGCACCCCTGCGTCGTCCCGGCTATGCTGCAATTTCTCGAATCAACCCTTGTTCAGGGGCAGCAATGGCATCGATCTTGAAAGACCTCTGGAACCGGCTGGCAGGCGGAGGCCATGCAGGCGAGCGTGAGGAGCCTGCCGCCGAAGCGGTCGAATACAAGGGGTTTCGCATCCGGCCTGCACCCTATTCCGCCAAGGGCGGATACCAGACGGCGGGCGTGATCGAGAAGGATTTCGAGGCGGGCATGAAGGAGCACCGCTTCGTGCGGGCCGAGACGCATCCCAGCAAGGACGAGGCCGCCACATTCGCGATTACCAAGGGCAAGCAGATCATCGACGAGCAGGGCGATCGCATCTTCCGTTGAGACAACCTGCTTTGACGACATCCCAGACATGGTGCTGGATCTGCTCGTGCGGATTTGAAACGGCTGTCCTCTGACTTGGCCGTGTTGCACCGGTCCCCGCGCAACATCCGCATGAGACGCGCAACCATTGCGGTTGACGGATGTTGCCTCCGCAAACACGCTCCTTAACTGCGAACGGTTCTCAATCAGATAATCTGATCATGCATCTTAAAATTATCGATTGGCGCTGATGGCCGTAAGTTCTTACAATCTCGCAAGGGGGCGCGTTGCAATCAACCGGTCATTCAAGGGAGATCGCCATGGCCAAGAACCCCAAAGCGCCTTCGGAAACGTCCGATCGGGTCCTCACGAACAGGCAGGGACACCCCATCACCGACAACCTCCACAAATCCTGACGGTGATTGATCCCTCTATACAACTAGTCCCAGCGCACTGTGGGCAGCCGCGGTCCGGCCACGCTGGAGAACTATCAATTCCTTGAGAAGATCACCCATTTCGATCGCGAGCGTATCCCTGAACGGGTCGTCCATGCCCGCGGTTTCGTGTGCTATGGCGAGCTCGAGGTGACCGGCAAGATCGGCGACGAGCCCGCCTCGAAATATACGCGGGCCAAGCTGTTCCAGACCGCCGGCAAGAAGACGCCGCTGGCCATCCGCTTTTCAACCGTGATCGGCGGCCGCGATTCCTCCGAGGTCGCCCGTGATCCGCGCGGCTTTGCGGTGAAGTTCTATACCGAAGATGGCAATTGGGATCTGGTTGGCAACAATCTGGCAGTTTTCTTCATTCGCGATGCCATCAAGTTTCCAGATGTCATTCACTCCCTGAAGCCGGATCCCATCACCTTCCGCCAGGAGCCGAACCGCATCTTCGACTTCATGAGCCAGACGCCCGAATCCATGCACATGCTGACCCATCTGTTCAGCCCGCGCGGCATTCCTGCGAGCTACCGGCACATGGAGGGCTTCGGCGTCAACACCTACAAGATGGTCAACGCGGAAGGAGACACCGTGCTGGTGAAATACCACTTCCATCCCCGTTGCGGACTGGCCAGCCTGACGGCCGAGGAGGCGGCCAAGGTGCAGGGGCAGGATCTCGGCTCGGCCTCCAAGGATCTCTACGAGGCCATTGAGCGCGGCGAGTATCCCCAGTGGGACATGTATGTGCAGATCATGGAGGACCACGATCATCCGGAGCTCGACTGGGATCCGCTGGACGATACCAAGATCTGGCCGGAGAAGGACTTTCCGTTGCGGCACGTGGGTGTCATGACCCTGAACCGCAATGTCGAGGATCAGTTCAACGAGAACGAGCAGATCGCCATGGGCACCGGTGTGCTGGTGGACGGGCTCGATTTCTCCGACGACAAGATGCTGGTGGGTCGGACCTTCTCCTATTCCGACACCCCAGCGCTATCGCGTCGGCACGAACTACCTGCAGCTGCCGGTGAACCAGGCCAAGAATGCCAAGGTGCACACGAACCTGAACGGCGGGACGATGGCCTACCGCCGCGATCTGGCACCGGGCCAGAACCCGCACGTGAATTTCGAGCCGTCCATCCACAACGGCCTGCACGAATCCCCCCGCGAGGAGCCGAACAATCCGCCTGAGATCCGTGGGCGGCTGACCCGCAGCGTGATCGAGCGGCGCAACGACTACATCCATGCCCGCGGCCGTTACTGCACCATGATGGATTGGGAGCGCGACGATCTCGTCCTCAACATGGGCACGCTTCTGGGACAGTGCGAGCGCGACGTGCAGGAGCGCATGGTGTGGCACTTCCTGATGGTGCATGACGATTACGGCACCCGCGTCGGGAAGATGCTCGGCATCTCGGCCGACGATATCCGCAACCTCCCGCCGCTGCCAAAGCAGATCCTGACTGACGAGGACAAACGTCGTCTGCAAAATCTCGGCAGGAACGGCGACAAGATCGACCCGAATGTCTGGGGCCAGTGGACGAGCTCCGTGAAGAACTACAAGGCCTCGGCCGAGGAGGTTTTGGGCGGCATGCGCAATATCCCGTCCGCGCCGGCCATGGGGCAGGCGGCGGAATAGGCCTTGAGGCCATGATTTAAGGGGAACGAGCCGGGATCTCCCGGCTCGTTTCTTGTTGAGGCCCCATGGGGTGCTCCGAGCCCAGGCTCCCGCGGCTCTCGGCGTAGGCTTTCGTGAACTCGGCGCCGAAAAGCAGGATCAGGGACGAATAATAGATCCAGAGCAGGATCGTGATGATGGAGGCGGCGGCGCCGTAGCTCGACGCGACGTTGCTCTTGCCGAGATAATACCCGATCAGGAACTTGCCGATGGTGAACAGGAGCGCGGTGACCAGGGAGCCGGTCCAGACATCGCTCCAGCGCAGATCAACAGCCGGCAGGAGCTTGAACATCATCGCAAACAGCAGGGTGGCGACGGCGAAGGCGACGAGGCTGTTGAGGAAACGCAGGATGATCGTAGCACCCGAGAAATTGGCCTCGAGATAATGTCCGACGGCCGTCAGGCCCGTATCGATGACGAGCGACACGAGCAGCAGGAAGCCGATGCCGGCACCAGAGCAAAGCTCACGAGTCTGGTGCGGATGAAATCCAGGATGCCGTAGCTCGCGGGTAGCTTGGCCTTCCAGATGATGTTGAGGTTGTCCTGCAATTCCACCACGGCTCCGGTGACCAGGAGCAGGAAAGTCACGATGCCGATGGCGGTACCGAGGAGGCCGGAGCCCACATTGCTGGCGCTGGCGATCATGGTCTCAAGGGCGGAGGCCTCGTTGGTCCCGATCAGGCCACCGAGTTCGGCCACGATGGCGCCTTGAGCCGCCTCCCGCCCGAAGACCAGTCCGGCAACGGCAATGGCGGCGAGCAGCATGGGGGCAAGGGAGAAGACGGTGAAGAAGGCGATGGAGGCGCCAAGACTCATCGCACGGTCGTTCCACCATCCAGCGAATGCCACCTTCAGAAGTCGCCATGTCTCGGAAAACATGTGAAGACCGATCCTGACGGGCGATCTGGCCCGGCACCGTAAACGCATTGACTTGGCCGTTAACGGGCAGGAACTTTCCCTTGTTCCTGGTCCGCCTCAAGCTTGCAGATGAGCGTCAGAAGGCGCCGGTAGTGATCGGCTGCCTTGCGCAGGCGGGTCTCTTCCGCTCCTCCAAGCGCGGCTGCAGCCATGAGGTGAGCGCCCATTTGGAAGGCGCAATAGCAGGGAAGCAGGAAGGTCAGCAGTTTGGGCGATACCGGGCGGCCGCCCTGCCGCTCGACGATGCTGCAAAGCCGGGCGGTCTCGTCCTCCGAAAGGTTCAGCTCGACGATGGATCCCGCAATGTCCCAGCCAATGTCCTGAGGCCCGATCAAATCGTGGGCTGAGCTGTGATCCAGCGCGTCGGTCTTGATGAGACGGTCACCGGAGACCAGCCATTCCCAGGCCATCATGCGGTTGTCGGACCAAACTCGGCGGACCTGACCGTCCAGATCGTTTGGATCCGGCAAGGATCGCTCCAGGGCTGAACCTGCATCGTCCCCCAGGGCTCGACCGGTGTTGTAGACCGCCATGTGGCGCAGCTCGCCCAATGATGCACCTGGATGCCCCGCGGCGGGGCAATGACGGGCGCGAAAGCCCAGATAGGTCCCGACCTGATCGATCAGTCGATTGCGATCGTAGCCTACCTGATCGAGGCCGCGAGCATCCCCATGCCAGCGATGCACAAGAAAGCCGTGGCGGCAGCCTGCGACTTCCGGAGCGAAGCCTGCTTCATGCAGGTGCCGGGACATCCGGAGCTTCCTCGCTCCGGTCTCCCCAAGGCCCACAAATTTCGCCAGCCACGACCCACCCTTCTTGGCCCGCACCAGGAATTTCCGGCGCTCCTGCTGGAGATTGGACGGCGGCCAGCTCGCCTCGTCCTTGTAGCGATGCCAACGCCACGCCCCGCCTGAAATATCCTCGGGCGGGCCATCCAGGGGGCCGACCAACTCTTCCACCCAGGAGGCGAGGCGGTGAGGGGGCGATCCGCGAAGCAGCAGGTCATCCATGGTGTGGACGTGGCGTGAAGCCGTGCTCCACCGCTCCCGATGACGGGAGGTGGCCTGGGGTCCGAGCGGGCCGTTATGGCTCGGAAAGAAGTGAATTCGTGGGCGCGGCACGCCGGCCTCTTCCAGCCAGTCGGCGACGGCACCGAAGGAGCTGCCGGACAGGCCCGGACCCTCATCGACGATGGCAAACGACCTATCCCGGTTCGAAGTCAGCTTGTGCGCGAGCGCCGGATCGATCTTCACCTCGCGCCGGAAAGGATGGCCGACTGGGCGAAGCGTGCAAGGGAGCGGAGCGCCGATGGCGGCAGCCACGAGAGCACCCAGGCCCGTGCCGATACTGCGGATGCCGATGACCTGGGTATCCGCGCCCAGGCCCGAAGCCTTGGCCGCTTCCAGATAGCTTTCCGGGTAAAGGGCATAGAAGGCATAGCCTTCCGCCTGCTTGATGTGGATTCTCCGGGATGGATCGAGACCGAGGAGGTTTTCGAAAAAGTCCTGCGGCAGGGTGCCTTCCTGGAACCCGCTGCGCCATGATTGCT
Source organism: Microvirga lupini (assembly GCA_000517005.1). Taxonomy (GTDB): domain Bacteria; phylum Pseudomonadota; class Alphaproteobacteria; order Rhizobiales; family Beijerinckiaceae; genus Microvirga; species Microvirga lupini. The sequence continues at coordinate 286,735 of KI911965.1, read as the reverse complement.
CGATGGCACAGGCAAGAAGGGAGAGGCATTCCATGCCGATGTGATGGACATCGGAAAGCGTATCGAAGCCGCGCTCATGAAACTCGGCGTCGATGACACCCTGAATCAGTTCGCTGGTACCGATGAAAGCTGCCACGAGCGTTCCATGCCGCTCGATTCCGGGCGGCATGGAGGTGAACTCCGACAGCAGAGCGCTGACGGCGGCCTGCTTGGCTCCCATCGTCCCGGTTTGCTCGGCATCCCCATAGACCAGCATCGAGGGGCGTGCCGTGGCACTTAAGCCGCAGCCTGCTTCAGGGAAGCCATGTCGATGACGAAGCGGTATTTCACGTCGCTCTTGAGCATCCGCTCATAGGCTTCGTTGATCTTCTGAATCGGGATGATCTCGATCTCGGCCGTGATGCCGTGCTGGGCGCAGAAATCGAGCATCTCCTGCGTCTCGGCGATGCCACCGATCAGTGAGCCGGCGAGCTGGCGCCGCTTCATGATCAGGTTGAACACCGTCGTGGCCGGATGCGGCTCGGCCGGAGCGCCGACGAGCACCATGGCGCCGTCGCGGGCGAGAAGCACGAGATAGCTGTCGAGATCGTGCGGAGCGGCGACGGTGTCGAGGATGAAGTTGAAGCTGTTCACGTGCGCCCTCATGGCGTCCGGATCCTTGGATGCGACCACCTCGTGCGCCCCGAGAGCGAGCGCATCCTCGCGCTTGCCGGGCGAGGTGGTGAACAGCACCACATGCGCGCCCATGGCGCGCGCGAGCTTGACGGCCATGTGGCCCAGGCCGCCGAGGCCGACCACGCCAACCTTCTGGCCTGGCTGCACGCGCCAGCGGCGCAGGGGCGAATAGGTGGTAATCCCGGCACAGAGAAGGGGCGCTGCCGCGGCCAGATCCATGCCTTCCGGCACCTTCAGGACGAAGCTCTCATCAACCACGATGGTGTTGGAATAGCCGCCATAGGTATTGGCGCCTGTACCCTGCTCCGGGCCGTTATAAGTTCCGGTGAAGCCGACCTCGCAGTATTGCTCCAGGCCCTCGCGACAACTGCGGCAGGTGCGGCAGGAATCGACCATGCAGCCGACGCCGACAAGGTCGCCCTCCCTGAACTTCTGCACACCTGGTCCGACGCGCGTGACGCGGCCGACGATCTCGTGGCCTGGCACACAGGGATAGAGAGTGCCACCCCATTCCGAGCGGGCGGTGTGCAGATCGGAGTGGCAGACGCCGCAATAGAGAATCTCGATCTGAACGTCGCTTTCGCGGGGCTCCCGGCGCTCGAAGCTGAAGGGAGCAAGGGGTGTAGTCGCGTCTTGGGCTGCATAGCCAAAAGCCTTGATCACGGGAAAATTCTCCGAATTGTCGGCCGTCGGACGGAGCGAGTCCTGCTACGGCGCGAGGACCCTACGGCGCACTCAAGCGCAACAGACGATAGGTTTGATCGGGCTCGCGTCAACCGATGAGCGGGATGTTTGTTCGAGGAGATCAGTCGGCCAGGGCTTGGATCCTGCTTCTCCCATGGGCATGGAGCCGGATTCAGCCTTGGTTAAGAACCGTCGCGATTTAATGACGGTAACGCTCAATTGATGGGTTGCCTGCTGGTGAAAGCCTTGCAGGGGCCTGCAGCAGACCACCACATGATGTGTAGGCGGCAATGCGGCACAGTGGATTTCGGGGGCTGTGAGAAACTTTAACTTGCTGTCCTGCCCGCAATCCGCGAGGCTATCTGTCGAGGGCGGGCATTTTTTCAAGGCGCGCGGGGCAACCCGAACAGAACCGAACCTGTCGCGACCTGCTTTTTCTCCGCCATGACAAAAGGAGTACGCCGCATCATTTCGACCGCATCATAGTATCGCATGGTCTGGGCAACCTTAGCGGTGCACAATAGTTGTCTCTGAGAGGGATTGGATTTCGGTGGCGCCATGCTTCATTCCGACGACCTGTTCTCGAGTTTCTTGAAGACCTATGAAACCCGCCGCGAGGCGGAGATGTCTCTGACGGACTACCTGGAAGGGTGCCGTAACGATCCCATGATGTATGCGAGCGCTCCCGAGCGCATCCTGGCAGCCATCGGCGAGCCCCAGCTTGTCGATACGTCGAAGGACGCACGTCTCGGCCGCATCTTCATGAACCGCACGATCCGGGTTTACCCGGCCTTTTCCGAATTCTACGGCATGGAAGAGACGATCGAGATGATCGTGAGCTTCTTCCGCCACGCCGCCCAAGGCCTGGAAGAGCGCAAGCAGATTCTCTACCTGCTCGGCCCCGTCGGCGGCGGCAAATCCTCCCTCGCCGAGCGCCTAAAAGCGCTAATGGAGGTCAACCCCATCTATGTTCTGAAGGCGGGCGACGAGATCAGCCCGGTCTTCGAGAGTCCGCTCGGCCTCTTCGACCCGGAACAGATGGGGCCGATGCTCGAAGAGCGTTATGGCATTCCGCAGCGTCGGCTGACCAATCTGCTCAGCCCCTGGGCCATCAAGCGCCTCGACGAATTCAAGGGAGACATCTCCAAGTTCCGGGTGGTCAAGATCAACCCGTCCCGCCTGAGGCAGATCGCTGTCGCCAAGACGGAGCCGGGCGACGAGAACAATCAGGATATTTCGTCCCTCGTCGGCAAGGTCGATATCCGCAAGCTCGAGACTCTGTCCCAGGCGGACCCCGATGCTTACAGCTATTCCGGCGGTCTGAATCGTGCCAACCAGGGTATTCTCGAATTCGTCGAGATGTTCAAGGCACCGATCAAGATGCTTCATCCCCTGCTCACGGCGACGCAGGAGGGGAATTATGTCGGTACGGAGAATATCGGATCGATCCCGTTCAGCGGCATCATCCTGGCGCATTCCAACGAGGCGGAATGGCAGACTTTCCGGGCCAACAAGAACAACGAAGCCTTCATTGATCGCATCTACGTGATCAAGGTGCCTTATTGCCTGCGGGTTACCGAAGAGCAGAAGATTTATGAGAAGCTGATCCGCGGCTCGGAACTGGCAGGCGCACCCTGCGCTCCGGCCACGCTGGAAATGCTCGCCCGGTTCTCGGTGCTGTCGCGTCTGCGGGCGCACGAGAACTCGAATTTCTACTCGAAGATGCGCGTCTATGACGGCGAGAGCCTGCGTGAGGTCGATCCCCGTGCTCGCAGCCTGCAGGAGTACAAGGACTCCGCCGGCGTCGACGAGGGCATGGACGGAATCTCGACCCGCTTCGCCTTCAAGGTCCTCTCCGCCACCTTCAACCACGACACCATCGAGGTCGCGGCCGATCCTGTCCATCTCATGTACGTGCTCGAACAGTCCCTGCGGCGCGAGCAACTGCCCCAGGACGTGGAGCGGCGGTATCTGGAATTCATCAAGGCCGAGCTGGCACCGCGTTACGCCGATTTCATCGGCCATGAAATCCAAAAGGCCTATCTCGAATCCTACCACGATTACGGCCAGAACCTGTTCGACCGCTACGTGGCCTATGCCGATGCCTGGATCGAGGATCAGGACTTCAAGGATCCCGATACCGGCCAGCTCCTGAACCGGGAGCTCCTGAACCAGGAGTTGACCAAGATCGAGAAGCCGGCCGGCATCGCCAATCCGAAGGATTTCCGCAACGAGGTGGTGAAGTTCTCGCTCCGCGCCCGGGCCGGCAATCATGGCCGTAACCCGTCCTGGACGAGTTATGAGAAGATCCGCGACGTGATCGAGCGCCGGATGTTCTCGCAGGTCGAGGAATTGCTGCCCGTGATCAGCTTCGGCTCCAAGAAGGACAGCGAGACCGAGAAGAAGCACGGCGAGTTCGTGCTGCGGATGATGGAGCGTGGCTACACCGAGCGCCAGGTGCGGCGTCTGGTGGAGTGGTACATGCGTGTGAAGCAGGCGGGCTGACAGAGGACGGAGGCAGATCAGGCGTTCCTATGTACATCATCGACCGGCGCCTCAACCCAGGGGGCAAGAGTCTGGCTAACCGCCAACGTTTTCTTCGCCGAGCCAAGGCGCAGATTCAGCGGGCCGTACGCCAGACCGCAGGCGATCGGGACATCACCGATCTCGAACGGGGAGGGGAGGTCTCGATCCCGGCCGATGGTGTTCGCGAGCCCAGCTTCCGCCGGTCCGGCGAGGGTGGAGTGCACGATCACATCCTTCCCGGCAACAAGCGCTTCGTGGAAGGCGACACCATCGACCGGCCGCCCGGCGGTGGCAGCAGCGCGGCCGGCGGGGACAGCGGGGAGGGCGAGGACGATTTCCGCTTCGTCCTGACCCGCGACGAGTTTCTCGATCTTTTCCTCGACGACCTGGAACTGCCCGATCTCGCCAAACGGCGCGTCGCGACGGTAGAGACCCAAGGGCTACGGCGGGCCGGATATACGGTCACCGGTTCGCCCGTGAACCTCGCCCTGCTGCGTTCCATGCGCAATGCCCTGTCCCGCCGCATCGCCATGCGGCGACCCAAATCCGAGGATCTGCTCCGCCTCAGGGAGGAAATCGACTGTCTCGAGGAGCAGGAGGGGCCGTCAGAGCGCCTAACCGCGCTGCGGCAGGAACTCGAACAGCTTCAGCTGCGCACCAAGCGTTTTCCCTACATCGATCCTATCGATCTGCGTTACCGCCGCTTCGAGCCGGTCTCGAAACCGGTCGCGCAGGCGGTGATGTTCTGCCTCATGGATGTGTCCGGTTCCATGACCGAGCACATGAAGGATCTGGCCAAGCGCTTCTACATGCTGCTCTACATCTTCCTGACTCGGCGCTACAAGCACGTGGAGATCGTCTTCATCCGGCATACCCATGAGGCCAAGGAGGTGGACGAGGAGACCTTCTTCAACAGTCCCGAGACCGGCGGAACGGTGGTGTCCTCGGCCTTGCGGGAGATGCAGCGGATCGTGGAGGAGCGCTATTCGCCGGATGCGTGGAACATCTACGCGGCCCAGGCTTCGGACGGCGACAATTCGCCGAACGATGGCACCACCAGCGCCACCCTGCTGCGCGACGTGATCCTGCCGGTCTGCCAGTATTATGCCTATCTCGAAGTCGGCAGCGACAGCGACCGGATGCAGACCGGATTTATCAATCACAAGACCTCCCTGTGGCAGACCTATGAGACGCTTCAGGAGGAAGGGGCCAACCTCGCCATGCGCAAGGTGAATCACCGGCGCGAGATCTACCCCGTCTTCCGCGAGCTCTTCCGCCGGCGTGATGCGGAAGCCGGAGCCAGGGTGCCATGAGCGGGACCGGGCACGACAACCTGCTCTTCCATGGGGCTGATTGGGATTTCGGCACGATCCAGCGCATCCATGATGCCGTCGAGGCCATCGGCGTCGGCGAGTTGGGGCTCGACGTCTATCCGAACCAGATCGAGGTGATCACCGCCGAGCAGATGCTCGATGCCTATGCTTCCATCGGCATGCCCCTGTTCTACAAGCACTGGTCCTTCGGCAAGCGCTTCGCCCTGCATGAATCGAGCTATCGCCAGGGGCTTATGGGCTTGGCTTACGAGATCGTCATCAACTCGAATCCGTGCATCTCCTACATCATGGAGGAGAACTCGGCGACGATGCAGACCCTCGTCATCGCCCATGCCGCCTTCGGCCATAACCATTTCTTCAAGAACAACTACCTGTTTAAGGAATGGACAGACGCGGACGGGATCCTGGATTATCTCGAGTTCGCCAAGGGCTACATCACGCGCTGCGAGGAGCGTTACGGGCACGCAGCCGTGGAGCGCGTGCTCGATGCTGCCCATGCCCTGATGTCCCACGGTGTTCACCGCTATCCGCGCAAGAAGCGGCCGGACCTGCGCTCCGAGGAGCGCCGGGAGCGGGAGCGTCAGCTTCATCAGGAGCAGACCTTCAATGATCTGTGGCGCACGGTGCCGACAAAGGGGGCCGCTGCCAAGCCGCAATTGAGCGAGGAGCGCCGCCGCGCCCTTCTCGAACTGCCGCAGGAAAACCTCCTGTACTTCCTCGAAAAATCGGCGCCCCGCCTGCAGCTCTGGCAGCGCGAGGTCCTGCGCATCGTGCGCCACATCGCGCAGTATTTCTATCCGCAGCGCCAGACCAAGGTGATGAACGAAGGCTGCGCAACCTATTGCCATTACCGCATCATGACCCGCCTGCACGAGACGGGGCGGATCAGCGACGGCGCCTTCCTCGAATTCCTGCAATCGCACACCAATGTGACCCGGCAGCCCGAATTCGACGATCCGCATTACGGCGGCATCAATCCTTATGCGCTCGGGTTCGGCATGATGCAGGACATCGAGCGCATCTGCACGAAGCCGGCGGCGGAAGACCACGAATGGTTCCCCGACATCGCCGGCAGCGGCGATGCCATGGCTGTGCTGCGCGACGTGTGGGCGAACTACCGCGACGAGAGCTTCATCTCGCAATTCTTGAGCCCTCATCTGATCCGGCAGTGGCGCATGTTCCATCTCGTCGACGATCCGGACCAGCCGGAGCTCATGATCGAGGCGATCCACGACGAGCGGGGCTATCGGCGCCTGCGGCGTTCGCTGTCGCGCCAGTACGATGTCGGCTGGAGCGATCCCGACATCCAGGTGGTCGATGTGGACCTCGCCGGAGATCGGCGCCTGATCTTGCACCATCACGTCCTCAACCGGACCCTGCTGCACAAGGATGACGCCCAGCGGGTCCTTCAGATGGTGGCCAATCTCTGGGGCTATGCGGTCGTGCTGAAAGAGGTGGAGCCGACCACCGGGGCGATCTTCCAGGAGCATGTGGCTCACCCGCACGAAACGCTTTTTTAAAGGATACTTTGACGCAAAAAAGCCAGGGACTCACGCGATCATAGGTTTCCCTGGGCTCGGCCCTGGTTTCGAGGGTCGGCTCCCTTGCAGGAGAATACCTATGGAACACAAGCCTGTAGAGAAGCTGCGTAGCGTCGCTGAAGTGCATGAGTTGAGCCAAGGTTTCCTGTCCCGCCGCGAACGCCTCGAGCGTTGGGCCGAAGTGTTGGAGCGCCAGCCGAAACGGCGCCTGAGATCCTTAGGTGAGATCGAGTTCGTCCCCAAGGACAAGCGGCCGGAGCTTAGGTCCGACGAATCCCCCATCACGGTGGCCTTCGAGGATCCGGTCCTGCGCGCCGCCGGCCTGAAGGGTGACACGCTCGGGGATGCCATGGAATTCTTCGACTTGTCCGAGGGTGCCTCCCATCGCCTTCTCTGCTCGTGCATGAACGGTTGGAGCATAGAAGCAGGCTCCACGGCGCGGAAGATCCATCGCATCGCGAATCCCGATCATCGGCTCATGCTGCTCACGACGGCCGGTCTGCTCACGGCTGCGCCGGCGGTATTCTACCTGCTGAGCTGAAGGAATGCTGCGGCACCGAGCCCTGTGATCAATCGGGCCCGGTGCCGATTGTCCGGAGACGCATGAATGACGGATGCGCCGCCCCGTCAGATCGGGCTGCCCTGGTACAGCCGAGAGGATTATCCCCGCATCCGCGACATGATGATCGACCGGCACAATCTCGCCCCCACCTACGATGCTTGGCTGGCGGCGGCCGAGAACAACGAGAGTGTCGGCCGACAGGCGGGTTTGCAGATCACGCGCATTATGATCGAGCCTGACGCGTTCGCGAAGTGGTGCATGGAAAAGGGCTTGGAGCCCGACAGCACAGCGCGCATGACATACGTTGCTGAGATGAGTGCCCAGCACCCGGCGTGATCCGGCAGTGGCCCCGAGGTGGGCAGCATCGTGGCATGAACAGCCAAGCCTTGAAGTCTCTTCTCCCGTCCCTAGTTGCTCGGGCGGTATGGTGGAGGGACAGACTTGCTGAACGAGATTGGTGCGAGCAGCGACGTTTCCGCTTCTATGAGCGAAAGGAGCGACGGACAGGCCGACGTTCCGCGAACCATGCGCGCCGCCATCGTCACAGGGCCGGGGCAGATCCAGATCAGCGAGGTTGCACGTCCGGAACCAGGCCCGGGGCAGGTACGGCTACGCTTGGAAGGTTGCGGCGTATGCGCCTCGAACCTGACGCCGTGGGCGGGGCCAGAATGGATGCAGTATCCCACCGAGCCCGGCGCGCTCGGGCACGAGGCGTGGGGCTTCGTGGACGCTATCGGCGAGGGTGTCGAGGGCCTGTCGATCGGCGATCGGGTCGCGGCGCTTTCCTACAAGTCCTATGCCGAATACGATCTGGCCGAGGCCGATGCCGTGGTGCGCCTGCCCAGCGTTCTGGCGGGCCAGCCCTTTCCCGGCGAGCCGCTCGGCTGCGCGATGAATATCTTTCGCCGCAGCGAGATTGAAGCCAGGAAAACGATTGCCATTATCGGCATCGGCTTTCTCGGCGCCATTCTCACCAAGCTTGCCTCCGATGCCGGTGCCCGCGTGATCGCGATCTCACGACGGCCGTTCTCGCTCGATCTCGCGCGCCGCATGGGTGCAGCCGAGACGATCCCGATGGAGGATCACTATGCGATCATCGAACGGGTCAAGGAGCTGACCGGCGGCACATTCTGCGATCGGGTGATCGAAGCGGTCGGCAAGCAATGGCCCCTTGACCTCGCGAGCGAGCTGACCCGTGAGCGCGGCAAGCTCATCGTTGCCGGTTACCATCAGGACGGCCCGCGGCAGGTCAATATGTGGCTCTGGAACTGGCGTGGCATCGATGTCATCAACGCGCACGAGCGTGATTCGAAGATCTATGTGCAGGGACTGCGCGATGCGGCGGAGGCTATTGCATCGGGACGGCTCGATCCAAGCTTCCTCTATACGCACCGCTATCCTTTGGAGAAACTCGACGAGGCGCTCAATGCCACGCGCGACCGGCCGATCGGTTTCCTCAAAGCTCTGGTGATGTTCTGATGGCGCGGCGGATTCTAAAGGCGTCTCCCGAAGCCTCCCTTGCGCGCCCGCGCCTAGGCTTCCTCGGCGTCGGCTGGATCGGCCGGCACCGCATGCAGGCGATCCTTGGCACTGGAGCCGTCGATGTTACCGCCATCGCCGATCCGTCGCCTGAGATAGCAGCCGAGGCCGGCAAGCTGGCACCTGAGGCGCAGCTCGTTGTGACCCTCGACGATATCCTCGACCTCGGCGTCGATGGCGTCGTGATTGCGACCCCGAGCGCCATGCATGCGGAACAGTCGATCCGGACCCTGGAGCGCGGCGTCGCCGTGTTCTGCCAGAAGCCGCTCGGGCGGACGGCGCCGGAAGTGCAGGCAGTGGTCGATACCGCGCGCAAGTCGAATCGACTGTTGTGCGTCGATCTCTCCTACCGGTTCACGGAAGGGATGCGCCGTATCCGCGAGGTCATCGATTCAGGTGAGGTGGGTCACATCTATGCCGTGGATCTCGTGTTCCACAATGCTTATGGCCCGGACAAGCCGTGGTTCTACGATCCGGCACTCTCCGGCGGCGGCTGCGTGATGGACCTTGGTGTTCATCTGGTCGATCTCGCTTTATGGACCATGAGCAATCCTGGTGTCGCGAGTGTGACGGGGAAACTCTTCGCAGGCGGTGCCCCGCTGAAGGATACTGCATCACAGGTGGAGGATTACGCCGTCGCGACCATGGAGCTGGAGACGGGCGCCGTGGTGCAGCTCGCCTGTTCCTGGCGGCTTCAGGCCGGGTGCGATGCAATGATCTCCGCCACGTTCTATGGGACGAAAGGTGGCCTATCCCTGCGCAATGTGAACGGATCGTTCTATGACTTCACGGCGGAGCGTTATCGGGGCACGTCGCGAGAGATCTTGACTATGCCTCCGGATGAGTGGGGCGGCCGTGCGGCCGCAGATTGGGCTTCACGCTTGGCGGCGGGTGAACGCTTCGATCCGGCAGCGGAGCAGCTGGTGGACGTCGCGAGGGTTCTCGATCGGATCTACGGACGATAGGACTTGATCTAACAGATCTTGAAAATACGGAGGCGGATGAACCCACGTTCAGCCGCCTTTTACAGGTGCTGATCAAGCAGGTTCAGAGAACTTCCAGAACCTTGCTCGCTTGGGAAGGCCGGCTGGAAGGCGCATAGCGGCGGATCATGCTGGCGCAGAATTCCGCGAATTCCTCCTTCACCTGCGGTGCACTGGTGTGGTGTGGCGCAATCCCACGATGCTCCGGCGTGAAGCAGAAGGTCACGGTCACGTCGAAATCCGCAAGCGCCTCAATCTGACGATCGAACCAGTCCAGCGCATTCGGGCGGAAGCTGTCGGCCCAGGACAGGCCAGTGCGCAGGTCCTTCACGCCGAGCCGCTTCATCCATGCCACGGCATCGTCGAGGCGATGGTCCTCATAGTGGAACCACTGGCATAGGCCCATCTGGGGCGTGTATTTCGCGAATTCCTCGAGAGCAGGCTTCGGCGTGCCGTCTTCGCGCAGGAGACCCATGTAGAAATGCCGGTAATAGGACGAACCTTCGGCCTCCCTATGGCGCGTCGTGGCCTCCCAGGCACGAGGGAGATCATAGAGGCTGTACCAATGGATCTTTGGCACCTTGCCGATCAGAAGTTCGGCAGTCCGGTTCAACCCCCAAACCTGAACCTCCTCGGCCCCGAATGTCGAGATGCCGACTTCGCTCACCCAGATGGGCTTGTCCGTCACGGCGCGGATCTCGTCGATCTTCGCAGGCCATTCGTGGATCTGCCACAGGTTCCAGTCGAGCGGGAAGCCGTGCACGGCAACAATATCGATGTGATCGAGGGTGCCGTGGCCTTCCAGTTTCTTGATGAAGCCTGGATCAATGGGCGAGATGCCTCCGAGGGCACGCGGGAGGTTGGAATTCTCGGCTTTGATCGCCTGACCCGCGACAATTGCCATCTCGGAGAAGAGCTTCCAATCCGGATCGATCTCCGGGTCCCAGTGAGACTTGTTGTTGGGCTCGTTCCAGATCATTGCGGCTTCGATCATGCGGTTCTCCCTTGGGCCGGATAGACGGCACCCGCACCGTGCGGGGCATCGACACGGCGGCATATGTAAACTTCGGTTTCCGGATGTTGGACGATCTCGAATCCGGCACTGCGGAGCATCGCTTCAACGCAGGCTGCATTCGGGGCCCACCAATTCGTGGGGTCATCGGCATAGCGATGCTCGATGAAGTGCATCTTCGGATAGCGCGGATCGTCGAAGTGATCCGTCTGCCAGAAGGTATAGTTCTCCTCGACAGGCATGACATCAGCCGATCCGCGCTGCATCGACTGGAACACGAGAAGGTCTTTGGCGACGTGCTCGTGAATGAGGTCGAGCGCCAGCAATGGATGGCGCAGGTGGTAGAGCACGCCCATGAAGAGCACCACGTCGAAGCGCTCGTCGAGCCGACCTAAATCATAGACGGAAAGCTTGCTAAACTCGATGTCGTAGTCCATTGTCTGCGCAGCAAAACGGGCCTGAGCGAGATAGGTCTCGTCGAAATCGATGCCCAGCACGCGTTCGGCGCCGCGCTTCTTCATCTCCATGGAATAGAAGCCGCCGTTGCAGCCGATGTCGAGCACGCTTTTCCCGGTGAGATCCTGCGGAATCGCGTCGGAAAATTGCTGCCACTTGATGGCGGGATAATTGCCGAGGAAGTGGTTGGGCGCGGTCCAGACGCCATCCTTCAGCTCGATATTGTGAAACCATGGCCCGAGCGCTTCAGCCTTCCGGCGGATTTCGTCAGGCGGCGTGGGATCGATGGCATTCATGGTGACAGCTACTCCCTGTTCAAGTCATGAAGCCCACGCGGAAGGCGCCCCGCAGGCCAGCCGAGAGCCACACGGGCTCCGGTCATGGTGTCGTGCTGAGCGGCCTCGCTTAGCAATCCGATCGCAGCGCGATAGCCGTGCAGGGTTCCGACGTCGACATAGGATTCGCCCGCCTTCACGCCGATGGCCTGGCCTCCCTCGGCCAGATAGGCGTTCACGAGCGTGCCGAAATACTCATCCTGGCGATCGCGCGAAATCCAAAGCTGGCGCAATTCCTCCAGAACCTGACCCGGCATCTTGAAGGCGCCCCAGATCCAGCGTGAGGCGGCGTCCGCCCGTTTCACCTGGATCTCCCTGACATGCATCGTCTCGTCCATGATAACGGCGTCGAAGACCTCCGGATTGTCGACTGGGAAGAGCAGGAACGAGAGAAATCCGTCCGGTAGTTCCGCCAGCGCCTTTTCAGGAAACCAGACCGTATCCGGTAGGCCGACAATCACGCTCTCACTTGACGGAATGAGCGGAGCCGCCTGGAAGATCGCATCGCATAATCCGCTGGGCTGCGGTTGCACCACATAGGCAATGGAAGCGCTGCCGTAGCTTGCGCCGTAATACTCCATGATATCGGATTTGCCGGGAGAAATGACGAAGCAGATCTTATCCGCTCCGCCATGGATCATGCGCTCGACGAGGTATTCACTGACGGCGCAGGGGCGCTCGACGCCGTTGTCGAGGCGGCTTCCTACGGGCAGAAGCTCTTTCGAGAAAGCCAGCGGCTGGATGCGGCTGCCGATCCCGGCCGCGGGTATGATCCCCCACATGGTCAGGCCTCCATCATGGCGGCCGAGCCGCCGGTCGAGGACGAGAGGGAAGTGGAGCCTTCGAGCAGGATCTCAAGCTCCTTTGCCCTGTGCTCCGATGTATGCATTTCGAGCGCCCTCTCCCGGCCCGCCTTGGCAATACGCTTCAGCTCAGCATCGGTGAGGTCGAGAGCTGTAACGATATCCTCCGTGTCTCCGGCAATCAGGATCTCCCTGCCTGGCTCGAAGAAGCTGTCGAGGCCCTCCCAATTGTCCGAGAGAATGGGTGTGCCGCAGGCCGCTGCTTCGAACAGGCGTCCGGATGGGCACCAACCCATCTCGGCCATGGCTTGCCGTGTGATGTTGAGTGTAAGTCGCGACGACGAGAAGAAGGCTGGATGCTCCGATGGAGGAAGGTGCCGCACGTAATGAATGTTAGGCTGCCAGGGGAAGTCCTCCGGGTATTGCGCTCCGCCAATCAGGAAGCGCCGGTCTGAGTGGTGAGCAGCAGGATCGATGAAGAGACGCTGCAGGGCTTCCTGACGATCCGCCGCATAGGTGCCGAGGTAGGAGAGATCGGAGACGTAATGCTGGATGCTGGGCACCGGGCGGTGCACATCAGGGTCCACATGGCCGTAAAGAGGAGCAACACGTCTTGCTCCAAGCTCCGTCTGCAGCCTCCTGATGGCTTGGCCTCCCGTGTAGCTCAGTACGAGGTCGAAATCGCCAAGTCCGCGAGGGCCGATATAGCTGATCGGCTCGCCTGCATCCAAGCGCGAAAAGGTGACCGGCGTGTCGAGATCGTAGAACACGCGGGTGGCGCGTAATGCCGTCAATAAAAGATCGCCGGCTGCGATGCCGTCCGGACAATAGGAGGTGACCATGGCCATATCTGCGTCCTTGAGTTCCGCGTCTGCTCGATGGCGAATGCTGACCCAATCCTCGTAGAGAATGAGATCGCCGCCAGGGATTTCGAAAAGATCCCTGGTCGCGGCGTAATAGGGCACATCCTTCTCGAAGAACACGACCTTATGACCCCGCTTCGCGAGTGCCCGGCACAAACCTCGCCAGAGGGTCGCGTGGCCGTTGCCCCAGGATGAAGAGATGGTCAGGCCGAATATGACGATCTTCATGCGGCCACCACTTCGTTCAACCGCAGAACCTTGGAGCCCCAGTCTCCCACAACGAGAGTGCTGATCGAGGCGGGCCCGACCTCCAAGCGGCCATAGGCGTCGATCGGCATGCCGAGGTAATAGAGGAGGGCAGCCTTGATCACATCGCTGTGGCTCACAAGAATGACCGTCTGCTCCGCATAAAGTCCGCGCAACTGCTCCATGGCTCCGACAATGCGTCCTTGGACCTCCAGCATTGTCTCGCCTCCCGGAGGGCGGCTGGTGCTGCGTGAACTGTTCCACGATGACCAGCGCGGATCCCGGATCAGTGCTTCGAAACTCATGCCGGACCAGCGGCCGAAGTTGATCTCGTTGATAGCGTCGCAAACATGAAGAGTCTGTTCGAGGCGGGATGCAATGGGCTGTGCCGTCTCCAGAGCGCGCTCAAGAGGGCTTGTGCGAATGCAGGCCACGTTCTCGCTGGCAAAGCGTTGCGCCAAGCGTTCTGCTTGGGCTTTCCCAACAGAGCCGAGGTTTACGCCCGGCTTGCGCCCGCACAGAACAGTGCCGACCCGATCATGGGCCGCATGACGCACGAGAAAGAACGTAGTGGTCATCTCGACCCTCCTGCGTCCTAATCTTCATCGCCGCTGATGAAGCGCATGGTTCTATCACGGGCTTCGTTGTCGGTGAATTGCTGCGGCGGCGACTTCATGAAGTAGCTGGATGGGCCGGTGAGGGCACCGCCGATCTTGCGATCCATGGCGATCTTCGCGCAGCGCACAGCATCGATCACGATGCCGGCGGAATTCGGGGAGTCCCAGACTTCGAGCTTCACTTCCATGTTCAGCGGAACCCTGCCGAAGGTCGTTCCTTCGAGCCGGATGTACGCCCATTTGCGATCGGTGAGCCACGGCACGTGGTCGCTTGGCCCCACATGGATGTCGCTCGCGGGCAGCGAGATGTCGAGCTGGCTCGTGACGGCCTGCGTCTTGGATATTTTCTTCGATTCGAGCCGCTCGCGTTCCAGCATGTTCTGGAAATCGGTATTGCCGCCAAAGTTGAGCTGATAGGTGCGGTCGAGCCGTACGCCGCGTTCCCGGAAGAGGTTGGCCAGAACGCGGTGAACGATGGTGGCGCCGACCTGGCTCTTGATGTCATCGCCGATGATGGGAAGACCGCGCTCTTCGAAGCGCTTGCGCCATTCCGGGTTCGAAGCGATGAAGACGGGGATGCAGTTCACGAAGGCGCAGCCCGCTTCGAGCGCCCGCTCGGCATACCACTCGGTGGCTTTCTGTGAGCCAACAGGGAGATAAGAGACAAGGACATCTGTTTTGGATTGGCGCAGGATCGTGGTGACATCCGCCTCATCATCAGGCGATTCCTCGATCACGTCGCACAAATACTTGCCGAGCCCATCAAGGGTCTTGCCCCGGTTGACATTGATCCCGCTCTGCGGGACGGCCGAGAACCGGTGCGTATTGTTAGGCTCTGCAAAGATCGCGTCGGACAGGTCGCGCCCCACTTTCGAGGCATTCACGTCGAAGGCTGCGGACATCTCGATATCACTAATGTGGTATCCGCCGAGTTCAACATTCATCAACCCGGGCACAGGTTCGTTGCCCTTTGCATCTTTGTAATAGGTGAGGCCCTGTACGAAGGACGAGGCGCAATTGCCGACGCCCACGATCCCGACCCGGACCTTCCTCGAACTCATAACGGATCTCCCATGTATGGCCGGACGGATGCTTGCCTTTTAAACAAAAGCGCATCGACAGGCCGCAGGTAACCGACCTGAGCCTCTTCCAAAAGCTTGGCCTTCAACGCTTGAGGAAGGTTTGTTGTTCCGCTCAGATTCCGTGCCTGTGACTCTTGTCTTCGCGGCTGAGCGCCTAAACTACCTTGTGGAAGTCAGGAACAAAGATGATCCCTCGGAGTTTCCTGAACGCAATCTCAAGCTTGTGAAGGGGATATATGGCGCAGCCCTCGTTTGGCGAGGTCTGCTGCAAAGCCTGCTCCCGGACTGGAATATGTGCATGTTCTGCGTCGCATTTCCAGCTTGGGAATGGGCTCTCGTCTCCTGCCTGATCTATTGGCGCTTAGACCAGAAACCAATCGGGAGATATTTTGTGACGGATACGATCCTCATTACCGGCGGCGCAGGCTTCATCGGGCGCTACGTGGCGCGTGCCTGCTTGGAGCGCGGGCACAAGGTGCGCGTGCTCGACAGTCTCATCGAGCAGGTGCACGGCGACAGGACGCAGACCGAAGGACTCGATCCGGACGTGGAGGTTGTTGTAGGGGACGTGCGTGACGAGGCGGCGCTCCTGCGGGCACTCAAGGGTGCTACGAAGGTCATTCACCTTGCCGCCGAGGTTGGCGTCGGTCAGAGCATGTATGCGGTCGACCGCTATGTATCCGTCAACGATTATGGCACAGCTGTGCTGTTCCAGCAGCTTATCGATAATCCGGTGAAACGGGTGCTCGTCGCCTCGTCCATGAGCATCTATGGCGAAGGCCTCTATCAGGATGCAGGAGGCCGGATCTACGAAGATGTTATTCGCAAGCCTCGCATAAGCGCTGACGAGCCCTGGGATCCGCTGGACGACCAAGGTCGACCCCTTGTGCCCGTTCCGACGCCGGAGTGGAAGAAGCCCGCGCTGGCTTCCGTCTATGCGCTCTCGAAATATGTCCAAGAACGGCTGACGCTGACCCTGTGCCCGGCTTATGGCATGGAGGGGGTGGCGCTCCGACTCTGGAATGCTTACGGGCCGGGGCAGGCTCTGTCGAACCCCTATACCGGCGTTCTCGCCATCTTTGCGTCCCGGCTCCACAACGGTCAGCCGCCGATGATCTTCGAGGACGGCCAGCAGCGCCGCGACTTCGTTCATGTGGAGGATGTGGCGCAGGCCTTTGTTCTAGCGCTCGACCATGAGAAGGCGCCGGGCGGCGTCTACAATGTCGGCAGTGGACAGGACCGGACCGTATCCGAAGTCGCAGAGCTTCTGTCGCAAGCGATGAACCGACCGATGACGCCGGAAATTGCCGGAAAGGCACGCATTGGCGACATCCGCCATTGCATCGCCGACATCGGCAAGATCCAGCAGGAGCTGGGCTACAAGCCGAGGAAGAATTTCGCGGAAGGTTTGGCTGAACTCGCCGATTGGGTTGCCAAGCAGGAAGCCAAGGATCTCGTCAACGAAGCCCGAAAGGAGCTGGAAGCGCGAGGCTTGGTGGCATGAAATCATCAGACACATCGGCTGCTTCGCCAGCCGTCCTCCGTCACCGTCATGTTCTGGTGACAGGTGGCGCCGGCTTTATTGGCTCCAATCTGGCCAACCGTTTTGCAAGCGAGGGTCACGATGTTCTGATCTATGACGTCTTGGCTCGTCCTGGTGTCGACCACAACCTCGAATGGCTCAAAAAAAGACATCCGAGCAAGATTTCTGCCGTGATCGGCGACATCCGCGATGAGACCGCCGTCGCCGATGCCGTCCGTGATGCACAGGCTGTGTTTCACATGGCGGCTCAGGTTGCGGTGACGACCAGTCTCGTCGACCCACGTGAAGACTTTGAAATCAATATCCGCGGCACCTTGAATGTGCTCGATGCGCTCAGACGGCGCGGCGAGCGGGTGCCGCTGATCTTTGCCTCTACGAACAAGGTTTACGGGGATCTGGCGGATATCGAGTTGGAAAAAACAAATGATGCCTACAAACCTCGTGATTCTGCCATCAGGAATGCAGGGATCGGCGAGAATCGCCCTCTCGATTTCCATACGCCCTATGGCTGCTCGAAGGGAGCGGCCGATCAATATGTGCTCGACTATGCCCGTTCCTTCGGAATTCCGACCTGCGTCATGCGCATGAGCTGCATCTATGGGCAGCGGCAGATGGGGACCGAAGATCAGGGGTGGGTTGCCCATTTCCTGATCCGCGCTCTTCAGGGCGAGCCCATTACCATTTATGGCGATGGCTGCCAGGTTCGCGACGTGCTCGACATTTCTGATGCCGTCTCCGCCTACGCTTCTGCGTGGAATCACATCGAGACCGTTCAGGGGCGAGCCTTCAATCTCGGTGGTGGACCAGCGAATGCCATCAGCCTGCGTCAACTCGTCAGCCATATCGAAGATATCATTGGCCGTCCGGTCGAGACGATCTATGCCGATTGGCGGGCTGGCGACCAGCGCTATTATGTTTCCGATACGCGCCTCGCGACGCAGGAGCTCGGACTGAAGCAGCCGATCTCCTGGCTCAAGGGTGTGGCCGCCCTGGCGGGTTGGCTGCAGGAGGAGAAGGGCCTCACATGTCTGACTTCTTCGTCATCCCGCCTGCAGAGTGCAGAGGTTCTGTCATGAGCGCGTCGCCCGCTTTCAAGTTGCGCAATGCCGAGTGCTGCCATGACATGGCCTGAGGAGAAAACAGCTCTACATGTGCTCATGACGGCAGATGCAGTCGGCGGAGTCTGGCAATATGCGCTGGATCTCTCGGGGTCTCTGCGCGAGAAGGGTGTCAGGGTGACAATCGCCGTGCTGGGGCCTTCCCCTTCTGCAGATCAGCAGGCGATGGCCGAAGCTATCGGTGCAGAGCTCATCCTGACGGATCTCCCACTTGATTGGACTGCTCAGAGTCCTCGTGAGGTCGAGGAGGCTGGCCGAGCGATCGCTCGCATTGCGACACGCATTCAACCGGACCTCCTTCATCTCAATTCCCCGGCTCTTGCGGCCAATGCTGCGTTCGGCATTCCTGTCGTGGCAGTCTGCCATTCCTGCGTTGCGACCTGGTGGCAGGCCGTTAAGGGTGGCCAACTGCCTGGAGAGTTTGTCTGGCGTACGGATCTTGTTGCGAGAGGCTATGCTTCCGCCGATCGGCTCTTGGCGCCGACGCTCGCATTCGCGCAAGCCACAGCTCAGGCTTATGGTCTCTCTCAGACGCCGACCGTCGTCAGGAATGGAAGACGTCCGGTGCCAATAAGCAGAAGCACGTCTGAGCAGGATTGCGTCTTCACGGCAGGACGCCTCTGGGACGAAGGCAAGAATTTCGCGGTCATTGATCGCGTTGCATCTCGCCTCACGGTGCCGGTACTTGCTGCCGGACCTCTTGAGGGGCCAAACGGTACGCAGGCCAAAGCGGATCACGCCAAAGTGCTGGGCCGGTTGGGCGACGTTGAGGTTGCGCAGCATCTGAGCGTAAAACCGGTCTTCATCTCGATGGCTCGGTATGAACCCTTCGGTCTCGCGGTGCTGGAAGCCGCTCAGATGGGATGCGCCTTGGTCCTGTCCGACATTCCGACATTCCGCGAATTGTGGGAGGGCGCCGCGCTCTTCGTCGATCCGAGCGAAGAGAACGCCATTGCCGAGGCGATACAACAGCTTTTGCAGGATCCGAAAGCCCGTACCATTCTGGGACGTGCTGCCCGAGATCGAGCTGATGCCTACACAGTGGATGCCATGAGCGCGGGTGTTCTGAGCGTTTATCGTTCCGTCTTACACCAGGGCTCCCTGAGATCATCTCTTGAGGGGGCTGTTGCATGAAATTCATCTATTTCACCCATTCTCTTGCCTCCTGCTGGAATCATGGCAACGCGCATTTCCTGCGGGGCGTCCTGCGTGAACTCGTTCACCGCGGACACACGGTCATAGCCTACGAACCGCGGGAGGGCTGGAGCCTCGAGAACCTCCTGAAGGATCACGGGGAGGCCGGGCTCGATGCCTATCGCAGCCTTTATCCTGAATTGTCCTCGACCGTCTTTGATCCGGATCTCGATTTTCAAGAAGCGCTTGCCGACGCGGATGTAGTCATCGTTCATGAATGGAACGAGCCCTGGCTGGTTGCTGCCATCGGGAACGTACGGCGACAGGGCGGCAGCTTTACGTTGCTTTTTCACGATACGCATCACAGGGCTGTGAGCGATCCTAATGCCATCCGCCAGTTCGACCTTGACGGCTACGATGGTGTTCTCGCCTTTGGCGAAACACTCGCGGAGGTCTACCGCCGTTGGGGCTGGGGTGAGCGCGTCTACGTATGGCACGAGGCCGCCGATACCCGGCTCTTTCGGTCTCCTGCGCAGGAGACTGAACGGAAAGGCCTCGTATGGATCGGCAACTGGGGAGACGATGAACGAAGTGCGGAACTGGAAAGCTTCCTCTTCCGTCCCGCGCAGACCGTCGGACTTCCTCTCGACATCTATGGTGTCCGTTATCCGGAAGACGCTCTTGAATCGCTCGCCCGCTACGGTGTCACTTATCGTGGTTGGCTGCCGAATGCTCGTGCACCTGAGGTTTTTGCAAGGCATCTGGCGACCGTTCATGTGCCACGGCGGTTCTATGTCGACATGCTCCCAGGCATTCCCACCATCCGGGTCTTTGAAGCTCTTGCCTGCGGAATACCGCTGATCTCTGCTCCCTGGAGCGATTCGGAAAGCTTGTTCAATCCCGGAATGGATTATCTGATCGCCCGGGACGAGGTGCAGATGGAGTGCCATATGAAAGCGGTTCTCAACGATCCCGACCTGCGGCGATCCTTGATTGAGAACGGCCTCAACGCTATCCGCAGCCGTCATTCCTGTGCTCATCGAGCCGATCAGCTCCTTGCCATTCTTGTCGATCACGGCACTTCGGTGCCGGTGGAGATGTCCGCATGAAGATCGCTTTTTACGGGTCCAGTCTTCTGTCCTCGTATTGGAACGGTGCTGCCACCTACTATCGTGGGCTCCTGAGCGATCTCGCACGCCGCGGCTACAGCATCACTTTTTACGAGCCGGATGCTTTCGATCGCCAGAAGCATCGGGACATCGAGCCGCCGGATTGGGCAGAGGTAAAGGTCTATCCCGCGACGGCAGAGGCTATGCGCGGTGTTGTGACCGAGGCGGCGAAGGCCGATGTGGTGGTGAAGGCCTCAGGCGTCGGCGTGTTCGACAACGAGTTGCTGGAAGGTATTGTTGCTGCCTCACGTCCCGATGCCATTCGCATCTTCTGGGACGTGGATGCGCCTGCAACCCTGGCCGAGTTGCGCGAGAGCCCTGATCATCCGCTTCATCGCACGATGCCGGCTCTCGATCTTGTGCTCACCTATGGCGGCGGTCCGCCGGTGATCGAAGCTTATGAGGGTTTCGGCGCCCGCCGGTGCATCCCGATCTACAATGCCTGTGATCCGACGACCCATCATCCGGTCCCCGCGGAGGAGCGATTCAAGGCGGATCTGTCCTTTCTCGGCAATCGTCTGCCTGACCGCGAGTCGAGGGTGGAGCAGTTCTTCCTGGAGCCTGCCGCGCGTCTGCCGGATCGCAGCTTCCTGATCGGCGGCAATGGCTGGGAAACGAAAGGCATGCCGTCGAATGTGCGCCATATCGGCCATGTCTATACGCGCGATCACAACGCTTTCAATACGAGCCCACTGGCCGTTCTCAACATCGCCCGCGATTCGATGGCAAGTATGGGCTATTCGCCGGCAACCCGCGTCTTCGAGGCTGCGGGAGCCGGTGCGTGCCTGATCACCGATGCATGGATCGGTCTGGAACTCTTCCTGAAGGAGGGAGAAGAGGTTCTGGTGGCGCGCGACGGCAAGGACGTCGCTGACCATGTCGAGGCTCTAACAGTCGAGCGCGCCCGCGCCATTGGCGATGCTGCCAGGGCGCGAATCATGGCGGAGCACACCTATTCCCGTCGTGGCGCGGAGGTGGATGTCATCCTGCGTGAAGAAGCATCTCGGAAGCGTGAAAGGAGCGTGGCGTGACCAAGCTTCGCATCATCGTTTTGGGGTTGAGCTTGTCCTCCTCGTGGGGAAACGGTCACGCGACGACCTTCCGGGCATTACTAAGGGCCTTTGCTGCACGTGGGCATGATGTACTGTTCCTTGAGCGTGACGTACCCTGGTATGCATCGCATCGCGATCTGCGAGATCCTGACTTCTGCCGCCTGGAACTCTATTCCAGCTTGGAGGATCTTGAGCGGTATCGAGGGGCGATCAAGCACGCTGATGCGGTGATCGTCGGCTCCTATGTGCCGGATGGCGTTGATGTCGGCCGCTACGTTCAGCGCGTGGCAAATGGCGTGATAGCGTTCTATGACATCGATACGCCCGTGACGCTCGCGAAATTGGAGAGGGGTGACTACGAATATCTCACGCCGAACTTGATCCCCGACTACGACGTCTACTTTTCCTTCACCGGTGGGCCGACCCTCAATCTGCTCATGGAGCGGTATGGATCGCCGGCTGCAAGGGCTCTGTACTGCTCCGTCGACCCCGAAGCATATCACGTCGTTGATCGAGAGAAGCGCTGGGACCTCAGTTATCTTGGCACTTACAGCCCGGATCGACAACCGACGCTGGAGCGTCTCCTGATCGAGCCGGCCCGACAAGCGCCTCACCTGCGTTTTGCGGTGGCAGGTCCACAATATCCAACGGGGATCGAGTGGCCGGAGAATGTTGAGCGTATCGACCACGTACCGCCAAACGATCATCCGGACTTCTATGCCCAGAGCCGTTATACCCTCAACGTTACGCGCACCGATATGATACGGGCCGGATACAGCCCGAGCGTTCGTCTTTTCGAAGCGGCTGCCTGCGGAACGCCGATCATTTCCGATCTTTGGAAGGGAATTGAAACGATCCTTGAGCCGGACCGCGAGATCCTTCTTGCTCAAACTCCTGACGATATTCTCAATGTGCTCAGCGCATGGTCCGAGGGTCAAAGAAGAGCTTTGGGCGCTCATGCGCGGTGCCGCATTCTCGGAGAGCATACCTCGGCGCATCGTGCTGCTTCGATGGAGCAGGGTCTTCTTGAAGCCATTCAGCACAGACGTCGGGAACAGCCACTCGCTTTGGTAGTTGAGTCCTGATCCTATGAATAGATTCTAAAATCGGCATTGAACAAATGCCATGCTTCGATGTTGGGGCAGAGTAGGTTTGTACCTTGAGACCCTCTGAGGGTCCCAAAAGGAGAGCGTCCTCATGAAGAATGGCAAAAGCAAGCATGTTCTCGTAGCAGGTGGTGCCGGGTTCCTGGGGTCACACCTCTGCGATGCCCTTCTCAGTGAAGGCGTTCATGTGACGGCCCTCGACAATTTTCAAACCGGGCGAAAGCAGAACATCCGACACTTGGAGCGCGAACCACGCTTCGATGTCATCGACAGCGATATCATCAAGCCGCTGCCGGTCCGGTTGCGCTCCAAGCGCGCGAAGTTCGACGAGGTCTTCAATCTCGCCTGTGCGGCCTCTCCTCCACATTATCAGGCAGACCCCGAGCATACCATGCTGACGAGCGTTGTCGGCACACACAATCTTCTCACCTTCGCCGAAGCGACTGGTGCGCGTTTCTTCCTCGCTTCTACGAGTGAAATCTACGGAGATCCCGAGGTTCATCCCCAGACGGAGAGCTATTGGGGCAATGTCAACCCGACAGGTCCACGTGCCTGCTATGATGAGGGCAAGCGGGCCGCGGAGACGCTGACGTTCGACTTCGAGCGTTCCGGGCGAGTTGATGTGCGCGTGGCGCGGATCTTCAATACCTATGGTCCCCGCATGCGCGCTGACGATGGTCGCGTGGTTTCCAATGTTATCTGCCAGGCTCTCGCAGGTGATGACATTACGGTTTATGGAGATGGAAGCCAGACACGCTCGTTCTGCTACGTTTCGGATCTCGTCGACGGCTTCTTGCGCCTCATGGCCTATGAGGGAGCATTCCCCGGAGCCGTAAACCTCGGCAACCCGGTGGAACTCACTGTCGGCGGTCTTGCCGAAAAAGTTCTGGCGATGACGGGCTCTTCATCCCGTATTGTCACGCGGCCACTGCCGGTCGATGACCCGCGTCGCCGCCGTCCCGACATTTCCCTTGCGAAGAAACTGCTCGGCTGGTCGCCACGTACATCTCTTGATGCTGGTTTAAAGGCAACCATCGCCTGGTTCTCGGAAGAGCAATCTGACGGTGGCAAAGCCATTTGGAAGGCGCCAAATCTGGAGAATGTGGCCTCTGCCGGGCAGGCTTGAAACGGAGTAGTGGATAAACCGCAGAGCATACGCTGGTATTTGCCAGCGTATTCTTGTTGGATCACAAGCCGGCCCAGGGAAATCCAACCATTCCAGCAGAGTAGTCTGATCTATCCTTGGCGGGATCCCAAAGCAAAGGCGCTCCATGAGGAGCGCCCTCGATGATGCCGCTTCAGGGGTTCAGCCTTTGGCCACGCCAATCGTGTCGGCCATCCGTGCTCCACGAACACCCATAGGCTGATCAGATCCTTCGGTAGTGTCTTTGGCTGTTTGATGTTCCATCTCGGCGTTTATCTCGGCGCCAAGCAGAACGACGATCGTCGATAGCCAGATCCATGTCATGAAGCCGATGACGGCGCCGAGGGAACCATAAGTCTCATTGTAGCTTCCGAAATTCGCGACATACCATGAAAAAAGCATGGACACGACAAGCCACAGGACGGCTGCCACAATTCCGCCGGGCGTAACCCAGCGCCACTCCGCTTTGTCACGGCTGGGTCCGAAGCGATAGATCAGCGACAAACCAAATATGACGCCGATCAGAAGTATCGGCCATCGTGCAAGAGACACCAGCCACTCCGTTCCTGAGCCGAGGCCTATGAAGGTGAGGACGATCGGTAGAACGATGATTCCGGCCAAGGCAATGAGAATGAAGGCAATGGCACCCAGAGTGAAGGAGAGAGACAACAGGTTCAACTTGATGAAGCTTCTCTTCTCCTCCTCGCCATAGACAATGTTGAGAGCGTCGAAGATGGCCTTCATGCCTGCATTGGCGCTCCAGAGCGACAATCCTAATCCGAAAACGAAACCGAAACCGAGGGTGCCGCTTCCCTGTGAGGCGATGCGGATGACCTGCTCGCGAATGATGTCGAGAGCGCCGCCTGGCAGAACGCCCGACAGGGTGTTCAGGTGATCCTGAATCGTGTTCGGATCGGCGAAGAGGCCATAGATGGAGACGAGAGCGGCAATTGCGGGGAAGAGAGCGAGCAATGCATAATAGGTGACACCCGCCGCGACCGACATGATGCGGTCTTTGTTGAACTCTTCGTAGGTGCGCCACAGGATGTCCTTCCATCCGCGTGTCGGGATCTCCGTCGGCGTGTCGGCACTTCGCCCACGCCCCTTCTCGGCAGCTGCGTGCGGCGGAGCATGCTGCTTTTCCGCAAAGTCGTAATCTTCATTCCGAGCTTGCCTCCTAGGCTGCGGCGGGTGTGGTGATGGCCGTCCGGTTCGAGCCGGAGCGGAGCGCTCCCCCCCAGCAACGAGCCGGACGAGAGCCCATCCGAGAACCACGGCCCACATGGTCGCGACAGTCGAGGATGAGGAGGATTTCCGCGCACCAGATTGCTGGATAGCCGGGTTATTCGCCATAGTCGGTCACAGCCTCGTTGATCGGTTACCGGCCAAATGGCCTAGCCAACCGTAAACCTCCCGAATAACTCAGCGGTTCCATGCACTTATTGGCATAAGCGGCTTTAAAGCGCTCATCATGCGGTGTAGTCCTAGGAAATCATCGAAGGGCAGGAAGTGGGAGCTGGGCTGTGTATGTCTTTCAGTTAGGTCGCGGGCTTTAACTCAGATGCAAGACTCTCTGGACCAGTGTCTCTCAATCCACGAGGAGGGTCTGAGATGGACGAGTGGTCAGGACGCAAGTGGGAGCCGGTGACCGAGGAGCGTCTGCTCCGAGCAATCGATGTGCTCGTCGAGATTGCGAAGGAGCACGGGCCGACTTTCAACCCGGTTCTCGAGACAGTCCGGCAGGAACTGCACGATTTCCGCCGCCGGAATCAACGTGCGGCCGATCAGATTGCTGGCAACTCGCTTCGTAAGGCAAGCTGAACAGGCCGCCATAACGACATTCAAGGGAAGGTGTCGCCAGTGACATTGTTCCTGACGACACTTGCAGCCCTGCTTCGTTGGGAATGCGATGTCAGGCGGGCTGGAGCTGCTCTTTGCGTACAAGGCGCCAGGGCCTTCCTGATGTCCCTTGATGTGATCCTGAAAGCCATTATAGTCCGCCGGGAGAAGGCGAGTGACCTCCCATGTATTCGGGGGCGTGACATCGATGGTCGTCACCATGTTGAGAAAGGTCTCAACGGTATTCGTGCTCGCAAGCTTGACCAATCGCACTTGGTCCCCGCCTTTGAGCTTGTGAGACGCCATGGCTCGCTTCCCCTAAAAAGCTAACTGAGCAGTAGGATCT
>KI911965.1:258492-260926 GCA_000517005.1 Microvirga lupini | reverse complement strand
TTGGCCGAACGCCAGATTTCCTCCTCCGCTTCCTTCTGCTCGCTGGTATCGGACGTTACTCCCACGATACGGTCGGGCCCGGCCTGTTCGGCCCGCGCTCTTAGCCATCGAACCTCACCGCTCGGCATTACATAGCGGCATTCCATCGCGTCGGAACCGCTGATCTGTATCCGTTGAAGAAAGCTCTCTACCTTCTGACGATCTTCCGGGTGGATGCCCGTCATGAAGGTTTTATCAGTCCCTGGCTTGATACCCAGAACTGCAAGAGAGTTCTCGGACCGCGTCGTGGCTCCTGTCTGCGGATTGAACTCCCACGCGATCACTCCCGCGGCCTTCAAGGCGAGCTGAAGGCGTTCTTCGCTCTCACTGAGAGCCTGCTCGGATTGCTTGCGCTCATGAATATCCATGGCAATGCCGAACCATTGTTCAACCTTGCCCTGCTCATTCTTGAGAGGCTGTCCCCTCACGATGAACCAGCGATGCGTGTTATCCGATGCGCGGCGCAGGGGCATTTCCATTTCAAAGGATAGGCCCTTTCCAAGGTTCTTCTTCCATCGCTCCAGAACTCGCTCGCGGTGGTGAGGATGGATGACGGTGAGCCAACCCTTGCCTCCCACGTCGGATCTTAGTCCCGTATAATCGTACCAAGCATCGTTGCAGTACGTGAATTCGCCGTCTGGATCGCTGAACCAGATCACCTGCGGCGAGGTGAAGGAGAGCGGCATGACGTCGACTAGAGTGCGAAGACGCTTCTCGCTTCTGCGCAAGTTCTGCTCAGTTTTCCGAAACTCCGTGATGTCACGAGAGATACATAGAAAGCCTTGAGGGCTTCCGTTTCGAGCCATGATGGGGGTTACAACTACGTCCCACCACTTTTGGACTCCTATTGCGGTTGCACAGGGGCCCTGGAAGCGTCCGTTCCCGCCCGCTTTGGCCTTCTCGATGGCCTCGTATGCCTCCTGTCCGGCGATACTGCTCCAGAGGTCGGCCCAATTGCGGCCCTCGATCGCTTTGAAGTCCGCCACATCCATTGCGCGCAGACCGCCCTGGCTCATGAAGCGAAGGCAACCTTTCAGGTCAAAGACTTTGATGCAGTCATCGGAGCTCGCCAACAGGCGCTGCGTGAACTCTTCGCGATCCGCTGCCGTCCTGTTCGCGACCTTCAACTCGAGTTGACATATGACGGCATCGGCAAGGGATGCCAGGGCCTCCTTCTGCTGCTCACTCAATCCCTGCGGGCGCGCTGCACGGTCGAGCACGCACAACATTCCGAGTGGCAATCCGACTTTTGTCTTTAAAGGTGCCCCGGCATAAAATGAGAGTTCGGAACATTCCTTGATAGCGGTCCTGTTTCGGAAACGTGGGTCGGCGGCTATATCAGGAATGACGAATACTTCCGGCTCGTGGATCGCGTGATTGCAGATGGAAATCTCGCGGGGTGTCTCTGCGATCTCAAGACCGATCCGGGCTTTAAACCATTGCCTATGTTCATCGAGGAAGGAAACGAATGCGATCGGCGTGTCGCAAATCTGTGCGGCTATCTTTGCAATGCGATCGAACTCAACCTCCGGCTTCGTATCCATAATGTCGAACTTCTGGAGCGCAGCAAGGCGGTCGACCTCCTCCCATTGAGGCAGATTGCTGGAACCAGGACATTCTTGCATTCGAAAACTGCCCGCTCGGAAGCATCTGAATTATTCAGGACATGCCGGAGTCTAACCGACACAACGGAGCGGCATCATGCCTCGAGCAATACTCGATCCGTCGCTCACAGAACATCCGGGCTTGAAACCGGTAAAATGGCAAAGCGTCATGCCGACCCACGAAGAGGGGTTTGCCATAGTGCTGATCGACGTATCGTCCGCAATAATCTGAACTATAGTCGGTCCAAGGAATAACTTTCTCCTCAGATTGCGGTCAAGAAGCAGCGAAGTTCGTTGAGAAATTACAGTTAACAAAGATTATAACCGGGAGTATGCGATCGCTGAAAGTGCTTGCTGCCATTGGAGAGTCCAGTAGCAAATTGCGCCTATGGGCAAGGCTTCTAAAACAGGGCATGAGCGAAGGCATGCTTCACGCAACCTTCATCGGGCACAAAGCACATGTGCCGCTGAGATTTCTCGAGCCCCGATTCGTAAAGATGGCGAAATTCTCTGTTCGTTGAGGTCAGCCAAAGGCCCCGCGATCCCGATCTTGAGGCGGGGGGCTTCGCTTAGCGTGGTTCTGCTCTCGATCGTTGTACGCAGTAGTGAATAAGTGCTTCTACGTACGGAAGAATCGTGGGAACTACGTAGTAATTTAGTTTCAAAGATGCCTATCGGAGTGGAGCTTCCGCAACTGTGAAGCGTCTGCGCTGGAAAAACACCTGTTTTGTCAAACTGTTGGTGCTGCGATCCACTGAAGCCCCTGGCCGTCGCGTGTTCGGAATCTGAAC
>KI911965.1:256756-258392 GCA_000517005.1 Microvirga lupini | reverse complement strand
GGGCTCACGTGAAGATCATTAACATAAGTTAGTTTCGTTTCATGGCTCATGATGAACAATTGTTCAGGTGACACGCCGGTCGTTCTGCTTGTGGAGGATGAACTCCTCGTACGGATGGCTGCGGCTGACGATTTGCATGATGCGGGCTTTCATGTGCTGGAAGCGGCCAATGCCGATGTGGCTCTCGCCGTGCTGGAGACCTGCTCGAATGACGTGCAGGTGCTATTCACGGATATCGATATGCCTGGATCCATGAATGGTCTCGACCTTGCCGAAAGCGTTCAGCAGCGCTGGCCGCACATTTCGCTGTTGATCTCCTCTGCGTATCACAAGCCGCATCCTGGGCAGATGCCGGATGAAGGACGCTTCGTATCGAAGCCATATTCCAGCGAAGATGTGGTCCAGCACATTCGCGAACTCGTGACGAACCATTGAGGCACACGTAAGCGCTGCAAAGACCTGCGCAGCTTGGTCAAAGGTTGTGCCTGCAAGATCATAGGCCGACGCTGTCAACAGTGACCCTCATCGTAAAGCCCCGCGCTTCGCCTGGCTGGATGAGAACAACGCCTGGCTTGACGGCAAATTCACCGTTGAAGTCTTCCGGATCCGCATGACCCTGCCAAGGTTCGATACAGATGAAGCCGGCTCCAGGTTTGGTCCAGATCCCCAGATGTGGCATGTCCGGAAAATCGACACGGATCGAACCGCCACTTGAAGCTTCGTACGTGACGGAGTTGCTCTCAAGGCGATCAAAGACAAGGGCGTCCGTCTCGAAAAGGCTGTCGCGCAATGAAAGCGTTCGCCCGTGAACGGGGCTTGTCTCGGCA
Organism: Microvirga lupini; assembly: GCA_000517005.1. Lineage (GTDB taxonomy): Bacteria > Pseudomonadota > Alphaproteobacteria > Rhizobiales > Beijerinckiaceae > Microvirga > Microvirga lupini. The sequence goes on along the minus strand of KI911965.1, from coordinate 257,565 downwards.
TCCCGGCTGATGAGGCCGTCGATAGGCCGGCGAATAGGGGCTGCTTCTTCTCGTTCGAAGCGGATCATGTGCGCTTCCCGTGGGGCTCCGAAAGGCAGCGGCCAGCGAAAAGCCGGGTGGAAGCCGAAGGAGACCGGCATGGTGGAGGGACCGGTATTGGTCACCGAAGCTGTGATCGTGGGCGTAGTTTTCTCGATCCTGTAGGAAACATCGAGACGGAACGGGAATGGATACCGCTTAAGCGTGGCTTCATTGGAGCAGAGGTAAAAATGGCATTGAGATGTGCCGGCTTCTTCCACCTCGAAGCGGGAAGTGCGCGCGAAGCCATGCTTCGGCAACTCATACTCCGATCCGCCAACCCGAATCCGATCATTCTTCACACGGCCGACGATGGGGAAGAGAAGAGGCGACCGCCCGGTCCAGAAATCAGGGTTGCCGTCCCACAAAAGGTTCCTGCCTTGCCCGTCCTGGAGCCGCACAAGTTCGGCACCATTCTCGGACACCTGGGCCTGAAGATGTGGGCTTGAAATGGTGATGCTCATTGGAACAACTCCTTGGCTTGCATCCAGCCTTAGCATGAAGCACCTGCTCGAGCCGATCCAGGCTCGAGAGCTATAGACAAGTTTGAGCGCGATAATCGTGTGGAGCAGTATTCTTCACTGCGAGAACTATGGAGCATCTCTGACGAGTTGCGGCAGGGTCTTGGCCAAATCGCTCGGATTGAAAGGCTTTTCCCAAGGAATTCCAGCATAAAGTGGCGGAGAATCCTCTGCGCCGAAAAGCTCTAGCCGTTCAGCAGTTTTACATTC
>KI911965.1:255377-256656 GCA_000517005.1 Microvirga lupini | reverse complement strand
TGATCCGCCCCCATAGAGTGGTCCGGTTGGAATGTTAATGGAGTGATGGCCTTTCCACCAGTGCGGGCGGCGCTGCTGGTTGGGGTTGCTGAGCCGTCCGTGTGGACATGGCAGACACGAACACCTCTGGAGCCGGCGGCTTGTACCCGATGGATCCATGAGGCCTCAGAGTATTGTAGTGCCGTCGCCAGCTTTCGATCACGATCTTCGCCTCCTTGAGTGAATAGAAGATCTCGCCATCGAGCAGTTCATCCCTAAGCCGCGCATTGAAGCTCTCGATGAAGCCATTCTCCCACGGGCTCCCTGGCGCGATGTAAGCGGTTTTCGCTCCGACGGCAGCGATCCACTCCTGGACGACTTTAGCGATGAACTCCGCGCCATTATCTGACCGAATGTGGCCGGGCACGCCACGCAGGATGAACAGGTCCGAGAGCACATCAATCACATCGACCGCTTTCAGCTTTCGGTTCACTCGGATGGCCAGGCACTCATGCGTGAACTCATCGATCACGTTCAGCATCCGGTACTTTCTCCCATCATGGGTGCGATCCTCGACAAAGTCGTAGCTCCAGACGTGGTTGGGCCTCTCGGCTCGCAGCCGGATACAGGATCCGTCAGCGAGCCACAGACGCCCTCTCTTGGGTTGTTTGGCAGGCACTTTCAGCCCCTCCCGTCGCCAGATCCGCTCGACCCGTTTGTCGTTGACGACCCAGCCAGCCGTCGAGCGCAGGAGCTCTGCGATCTTGCGGTACCCGTAACGGCCATACTGGCGGGCGAGAGCGATGATGTCGGCCGTCAGCCGTGCCTCATCGTCTCGTCCTTGCGGGATGCGCCGCTGCGTCGAGCGATGCTGGCCGAGCACGCGGCAGACCCGCCGCTCGGACAGCTTCAGGGTCGATCGGACGTGCTCGATGCAGGCGCGGCGACGGGCGGGGCTTACCAGTTTCCCGAGGCGGCCTCCTTCAGGATCTGCTTGTCCAAGGTCAGATCGGCGACCGCGCGCCGGAGCCGGGCATTCTCCGCCTCCAAGTCCTTCAGGCGCTTGACCTGGTCCGATTTGAGCCCGCCGTACTCGGATCGCCAGCGATAATAGGTGACCTCCGTCACACCGATGGCGCGAACGGCATCGGCAACAGACTGGCCTTGTGAGACCATCACATCGACCTGGCGTAACTTGGCGACGATCTCTTCCGGCTTGTGACGCTTCTTGGGCATTTCGGTCCTCCTGTGAGCCTTAAGACATACTTCAGGGTGGACCAGTTCAATGGGGGTGGATCAA
>KI911965.1:242140-255277 GCA_000517005.1 Microvirga lupini | reverse complement strand
GCGCTCCCATTATTTACGTATTGTCTGCGAAATCGACAGACTCTACCTTCTGGACATCGCCGCAGAACGCGAATGAGTTGAGTAAAGAAATTGCAGGCGGCAAGTAAAAATACGTAGAACGCACTTAATTACTAAGGCGGGGCAGAAGAAAATGTATATCGTCGTCGATGACCGGCAGATGGTTACGTCCGGATATGTTGCGAGCTTTAAGCGTGAAGGCATATCCTCCCTTGGCTTGTATGCTAATGAATTTAATGAGTGGCTGGAATCGGCCTCCGATGCTGATCTCGAAGCCATTCAAGGTTTCGTCCTTGGGAGCTTCGAAGAGCGGGTTCATTCCGCTGAAAGCATTCGCCGCTATTCCAAAGCCCCCATCATCGCCTTGAGCGATGTTCGCTCCCTCGAAGAGACCTTGGAACTCTTCACGGCGAAATTCGATGATGTCGTCCGCAAACCTGTCCATGTCCGTGAGATCTTGGCTCGGTCCGAGGCGGTCTGGCGGCGGGTGAATGCGAGTGCTGGGAAGAAGACGCAGAACGATACCGACAGACTCAAGGTCTTCTTTGACGGCCGTGATCCGGAGGTCGATGGAATGCCTCTGGCGCTACCGCGCCGCGAGCGGCACATTCTTGAGTACTTGGTCCGCCGGAGAGGCCATCGTCTGACCAAAAAGCAGATCTTCGACGCAGTTTACGGGATCTATAGTGACGATGTCGAAGACAGCGTCGTTGAGGGACATATCAGCAAACTGCGTAAAAAGCTCCGGCAGCGCCTCGGATATGACCCCATCGATGCAAAGCGTTACATCGGGTACTCTTACGTCGGCGCGTCTTCCTAGACTTAAAAATTGACGGCTCGGCGGATATGATGCGGGTCGTCAGAGCAGAAACCAGCACGAACTTTTCAATCAAAGCAGTATCGGCTGCCACCGGCGAAGGATAAAATCTTCACCGGTGGCTTTTCAATTTCAGCTGTAGTGACGGAATGAACGCGCATATCTCATGGGGAAGATGCTGGATTCCACCTATGAGGCGGCTGCGACGCCTGGAAAATTCGGAACCAGCGATTGCGGACGGCCTCCTCAAGCGCTCCGGCGCGTCGCTGGCCATTTAACATAACAGCTGAGAGCTTCATCGGCATTCGACTTGGAGTTCTGAAATAAATTGGGTGTCCCTTCGCTTCGTTAACTTTATTGCAGGAAACAGAGACTTATTCTTCCTCAACGTTATGATTGAGCTGAAAGATGGAGGATTTGCTCTGGATCGTTGTTCTCGACTCACAGAGGTCGCCGAACTGTCCCAGACAAGCCTTCCGACAAGAACATCAGCAAAAATCTGGCGCAGTGAACAGGGCGTATCGGGGCAGGGCATGACAACAAGAATAATGAAGATCTCAATCCAGAGACATTCACGGTTCGGCTGGATGTTTCACGGATCTTGAGTGCGGATCAGGACGCCGCCCTTCGATTTCCCAAGCATGGACATGAGGTTCAGCGCTTTATTGCCGGCGTGAAGGCCGCAGGATTCATCCATCTTGAAGGGCTCGATGATCTATGCCCGTCAGTTCACGTAGTTAAGAGTTGAGATACGGCAATGGACGACCTTCTTCTTGAATTTCTAACCGAGACCAACGAGCATCTCGAAACGGTCGACGTGGAGATGGTCCGCTTCGAGCAAGATCCTAACAACGAAGCTATTCTTAGTAACATCTTCCGTCTGGTTCATACGATCAAAGGGACCTGCGGATTTCTTGGCCTGCCGCGTCTTGAGGCACTTGCGCATGCGGCCGAAACCCTTATGGGCAAATTTCGCGACGGCATGCCCGTTACAACTCCTGCCGTCTCGCTGATCCTGGCGACTCTCGACCGGATCAAGGAAATTCTAGGTGAGCTGGAGCGCCAAGGCGCGGAGCCGGAAGGTTCTGACAACGATCTCATCGAGATGCTTGACAAGATGGCGTCCCAGGAAGCGCCTCCTCCTGAAGCTATCCCCCAGCCGGCGTCATCGCAATCGTCCGGACAGATGGTCTATCAGGTCCTCGAACGTGAGCTGAAGCCCGGAGAGGTCTCGCTGGACGAGCTTGAGCGAGCTTTCCAAGAGGCGCCGGGACCGGAGAAGGTCTCAACCTCCGGTACGCTGACGTATCAGGTGCTCGAACGAGCCTTGAAGCCCGGCGAGGTTTCACTCGACGAGCTTGAGCGTGCCTTCCGTGAGGCACCGGGGCCGGCCCCGCTTGTCATCGAAAAGCCTGCTGCGGGTGCCCCGAAGGCGGAAGCTGCGGCGCCCAAGCCTTCACAAGCTCCCAAGAAGAATGCCGATGCCTCGGATTCGAGCGAGAGTGGCGAAGGGATCGCGGGGAAGGTTCAAACCATTCGCGTCAATGTTGATACGCTCGAGCACCTGATGACCATGGTGTCGGAGCTCGTTCTGACGCGGAATCAGCTCCTCGAGATTGCTCGCAGAAGCTCTGAGGATCACGGTTACAAGGTTCCATTGCAGCGTCTGTCACAGGTGACGGCCGAGTTGCAGGACGGTGTCATGAAGACCCGCATGCAGCCCATCGGCAATGCATGGCAGAAGCTCCCGCGTGTCGTTCGCGACCTCTCGAATGAGCTTTCGAAGAAGATCGAGCTTGTGATGCAGGGCGCCGATACCGAACTCGATCGGCAGGTGCTGGAGGTCATCAAGGATCCTCTTACGCACATGGTCCGGAACTCGGCCGATCATGGAATCGAGAGCCCGGCAGATCGAAAGGCAGCCGGAAAGCCCGAGAAGGGAACGATCCGCCTCAATGCCTATCATGAGGGTGGCTCGATCACCATTGAGATCTCCGATGACGGGAAGGGGCTGAATTTCGCCGCCATCCGAAAAAAGGCCGTCGAGAGAGGCATTGCAAGTGACGCCGAAGTTGAGCGCATGAGCGATGCCCAGGTGGCCAAGTTCATCTTCCATCCCGGTTTCTCTACGGCGGCGAAGGTTACTTCGGTGTCGGGCCGAGGCGTCGGAATGGACGTCGTCAAGACGAATATCGAACTGATCGGCGGTACCGTCGATATCCGCTCCGAACAGGGACGCGGCACGACATTCACGATCAAGATCCCACTGACGCTGGCTATCGTCGCGGCGCTCATCGTGGCGTCCAAGGATCAGCGCTTCGCCATTCCGCAGGTCGCTGTTTCCGAGCTTGTAAGAGTATCGCCTTCGTCAGAGCACTCCATCGAACGCATCAATGGAACGCCTATCCTGCGTCTACGCGACCGATTGCTGCCGATTGTTCCGCTTTCGAAGGTTATGGGCCTTTCCGGGAACGAGGATGCCAACAATGGCTTCGTCGTTGTAACACAGGTGGCTCACCAGCGATTCGGCATTCTCGTTGATGGCGTCTTCCATACTGAAGAAATCGTCGTAAAGCCCATGTCGTCCAAGCTGCGACATATTCAGCTCTTCTCCGGAAACACGATTCTCGGCGACGGCGCCGTCGTGCTCATCATCGACCCCAACGGACTTGCCCGGATGGTCGGATCGGGCGCTGACAGCGATGAATTCCAGAGCGATGCAAGCCTTGAGCAGACGATCGCGGCTGCGGAGGAGATGACAAGCCTGCTGGTCTTCCGTGGTGGAGGGGAGAGCCTCAAGGCCGTCCCACTTTCTCTGGTGACACGACTTGAGGAAATCGAGGCGTCCACCATTGAATGGTCAAGCGGACGGCCGGTTGTTCAATATCGTGGGCGCCTGATGCCACTGGTATCCTGCGATGAGGAGCTTGCAATCAAGCGACAAGGCATGCAGTCGCTGCTGGTGTTCTCCGATGGCGACGTCGCCATGGGCCTGGCGGTTGCCGAGATCGTGGACATCGTCGAAGATAAGCTTGATATCGAGCTGCTTGCGGAGCGTTCCGATCTCGTCGGGTCTGCAGTTGTCCGTGGCCGCACGACCGAGATCGTCAATATTGCGCATTACCTTCCCATGGTTCTCGAGACCTGGGCTCGCAAAGACCGGCGCGGCGGACCGGACAAAGCCCTACTCCTTGTCGATAGTTCGACCTTCTTCCGAGACATGCTCGTTCCGGTCCTTAAGGCCTCGGGCTACCGCGTTCAGACTGCATCGACGGCCCAGGAGGCAGTTCGCCTCCTGTCCAACGGATTGCAGATCGACGTGGTCGTGACGGATCTGGAACTCTCAGGACATTCAGGGTTTGCACTTGTCGCTTCCCTGCGGGCTGACCCACACCACAGCGCAACACCTGTTATCGGATTGACTGTCAAGCCTGACCCGCAGCAGATCGCTTTGGCAAGAAAACTGAAGATTTCCGAAATCGTTTCGAAGATCGACCGACGGGGTCTGCTCTCCGCGCTGGCGGAGATCAGCGCGCCGCTTGAAGAGGCTGCATAACAATGAAACCGATTGAATCAATCACCTCTGGCGTGACGAAGGCGACCTCCAAGCAGATGGAGTTCGTGACAGTCACGGTTGCAGGACAACTGCTTGGACTTCCCATAAGCCGGGTCCATGATGTTTTTGTCGTCAGCGAGATGACGACCGTTCCATTGGCGCCAGGAGAGATCGCAGGCCTTCTGAATCTGCGCGGCCGTGTCGTTACCGCAGTTTCGCTCCGTCGGCGCCTAGGTTTGGGGGATTCGAACGGCGCAGAGCGGCGAATGGCGGTCGGCCTTGAAAACCATGGCGAGGCTTATGGTCTGCTCGTGGATGAAGTGGGAGAGGTGCTCAAGCTCGACCCGGATGAGATGCAGCCGAATCCGGTTCACATGGACCGAGGTTGGGTTGGTCTGTCGCAAGGGGTGCATCAGCTACACGACAAACTCCTGATTGTTCTCGACGTCGATGCTGTTCTGGCATTCGGTACCGAGCGGGAGGCTGCATAAAAGGTTCGAGGAACCTGTCTCCCTTCTGCAGTCGCTAAGGAAGTAATACCGTGAGTCTTGATCTTTCTACTCCTGTTCTCGTCGTCGACGATTATCAGACGATGGTTAGAATTCTTCGTAACCTTCTCAAGCAGATCGGCTTCAATGATGTGGATGACGCCTCCGATGGACAGGCGGCGCTTGAGAAGCTGAGGGCTAAGAAATACGGCCTCGTAATCTCGGATTGGAACATGGCCCCTATGACGGGCTATGAGTTGCTGCAACAGGTCCGTTCCGACGCCGAATTGAGCTCCCTGCCGTTCATTATGGTCACCGCCGAGGCAAAGACTGAGAACGTCGTTGCGGCCAAGAAGGCCGGTGTCAACAACTATATTGTCAAGCCGTTCAATGCCGAGACGCTGCGAACGAAGATCAGCGCTGTCTTCAGCGGGTAAGTGACTACGAGCAGGGCCATGAAGCCACGTAAAAGCTATCGTATCGAAGCGAGCATGGGTGCGCTTTCATATGACGAGGGAGTCCAGGAGCGGCACTCCGAGATTATGAACATGCTAGGTGTGATCAAGGAGTCGATCGTTCCAGCGCGCGAGATCTCGACTTCTCTTCTCGAAGAACACCGGCGGGACATGCAGGAGGCTCTCCGCCTGAAAGTGGAACTCGACTCCATCTACGAGGCTATCGAGCGGACGAAGAGAGAAATCGCGACTCTTCGTTATGCCGGCGCCCAAGGGAAAGAGATCACGAGAGTAACCGATGAGCTCGGGGCTATCGTTCTGGGCACCGAAACGGCAACCAATTCGATTTTGGCCGCGGCCGAGAAGATCGATGAATTGTCCAGCAATCTTTCCTCGCGGCTGTCCGGAGGAGATCAGGAGATTGCCCGCGAAATCCTCGATCATGTGATCAGTATCTTCGAAGCTTGCAATTTCCAGGATATTACAGGCCAACGTATCAGCAAGGTCGTCAACGCGATGAGATTCGTCGAAGAGCGCGTTCACCACATGATCGATATCTGGGGCGGCCTTGAGAGCTTCAAGGATGTCGAGACCATAGCCGATTCAAGCCGACAGGGGGATGCCGCCCTCCTGAATGGTCCTGCACTTGCATCCGACAAAGGTGTGACATCGCAGGATGCCATCGATGCGCTTTTCGATTGATGTGAATTCCTATTCCTAAGTCGCTGCCCGGACTGTAAAAGTTCGGGCAGAACCAATCGGAAGCGATAGAAACCGACAGCCTGCGCCAGAGCAAGTCGACGATGATGGCCACCCAGCGCTATGTCAGCAGCTTTTTTATCTCCTGTGTCACCAGCAGATCCGTGATCCGTCGAAACCCCTGCTCACTAATGGTGAGAATCATCCCTCCACAGACGTCGTCCGAACCAGAGAACTTATAGGTTAGTACATTGGCAGGCTGGAGGCCGCCCAGTGAATGAGAAACAAAGCCTTGGAGCGCTCCTGGACGGCCATTGCGACCGTTATGAATCTCCATTCCATTATATTGGCCCGTCACCACATGAGGGATAAGGCGTAGCCGGTTTTTATTGCGAAACCCGATCGCAAGGTTTGAATTCGTCAAGGCGACTGCAACATTCTCTTCAAAGTGAAGAAGCCCATCGAACGAGATGGAACTTCCAGAGCATTGGAAGCGATCGAGAATGGCGATCGCGTCGAGATTGTCCAGACATACGATGGTTCGGGCATGCTCGTATCTTGGACCATACACATTCGTGCCAATGCGAATAATGTTGGCACCGTTGAGCGATACTCTGGTCTCAATCCATCCAAGGCCGGATGATTGATCGCGTCCATCGGGAAAGGCGATGTTGTGGGCTTTCGAAGACGTTAGATAGTAGCGGGTTGAGCCAGCATCATGAAAGCTTGAACCTCCGGGATCTGTGATCCATCGAATGCCTCGGGCCGTATAGACAAAGGATGAGCAATCGAAATGGCCATTCTCATGGCGTTGCTCACCAAACGATGCGCACAAGTAACTCCAATTCGGCTTGCGCTCATAGTCCCTGAAGGAGACGATGCTGTTCCCTTCGGAGGCAAACATCCTCGGACCTGTTGGATACGACAGTTCTTCCGCCAGCTTTGGGTCTGATAGTAGAGATCGTCCATAACCGGAGATCAATCGACGCAACCACGATGCATGATGGTAGCCGGGAGGCGTGTCGCCCAAAGGCGGAAGCATTCCGGCAGGATCTGTAATCCCCACGATGATCTTAAGACTATCCTTCAAACGTGCATTTAGGTGTTCCCGAAAATCCTTGGTTTCCGGCATGCTCTTCAGGCTGTGAGCCAACAGGAGACCGATGGAAATGATCTCAAGTCGATAGTGAAGAGATTGCTCGATAGATGAGCCATCATGTCCGATCAGTTGATCGAACCCGCTGCGGAGCTGGGCAAGGGCGACGGATTTCCAGTATGGTGCTAACGGAAAGACGGGGTTTGCACATGAAATGGCTAGCAGCGCACACGCAGTGCGCAGCTGAATGATAGAAGGCGAGAAGATGTTCTGACTTACGATCTCCGATAAGGCGAAGCCATATCTGACGATCTCTGCGAAGAGCATATGCTGACGCTTGGTATCCTTTCCGCTTTTCGAGGCTGCGCTCAAGCTTAGCAGGTGCAGCAACACCTCGGCGCGTGCGGCCATCGACAAGGGATAGGTGCTTAATGCATCCTTGGGCTGCCCCCAAGGATTGGACTTCGCCCAGGAAATTGCAAGATCCGCCGCTCTCGCGGGACTGCCGAGTTTCGGGTTCCTGGCAAGATCAAGAAGCCATGAAAGCGATTGGAATTCCAGGCGCCAAGCTGGGGACCTATAAGGATCCTCCGTCCACTCTAGAGTCTCAGGAATGGGCCATGGCTCAAGGCCGCAGAGAGCTAAGTGGTTATCGACGACCGTCGATGTGTCGCCATGTTGGATGGTTCTCAGACGATCGTGAAAGGTAACAAGAGATCCGAGATTCTCGGCAAGAATAAACTGATCAACCGGGTTCGCGCGCATCCTGTGAGTCTCGGAGCTTGGCAGCCAACCGAGCCGGTTGCATACTTCTTCCACGAAGCTGATCGCGCTTGGGTTGTCGTCTGCGAGAATGTTCTCAAGCATGAGATCATCTCCAATGGAGACTTCAAGGGGAGTGACCAAGCTGATCAGAGCCTCATCTCTCCAGGTCTGAAAGCCGAGTTCGACTGTCGCTGCCTGTGAAGGAGGTGTCAGTTCCAGTGTGAAACGTCTTGTCTGGCGGTGGACGGGAATGTCGATGAAGGGGCCAATTGCTGAAGAAGATGAGACCCCTTCATAGGGAGGTTTTAGCTCCTCGCCTTGCGCATCGCGGAAGATGATACGCGCCAAGGCTCCCTCACTCTCTGGGTCTCGATTGACAAGCTGCCCTCGAACGAAGAGGGGGCGGCCTGGAACTGCCCCGTAGCTTTGCCAGCGTGGCGTCGTGCTCAGATCCCACCAAGCGCGACGTGAAGTCGGCACAATCGGGTGGCTTTCTTGAGAGCTGACAAGCGTCGCCTGGCTATTCGTTGATGGCTGAATGATCTGGTAGATTTTGAGATCGCTGACCGTAAACGGGTGCGAGTTACGCCAGCTGCGAATTGTGACGGTCAGGTGCCTCGCCGGGGCCGGGATGGAAAAGGAAAAGTGCACTCGGCTTGAATGTGAATGATCGCTGCTTCGATCGTAGTAGGCCGGTCCAGGGACGTGGTAGCTATGGGGATCGATCTGAGTTCTCGACAAACCCGGAACATACGCAAAGTCGATGCTTGACCCATCTTCCGTCAAGAAATCGATGCCGACCGATGCGAAGTCATGAACGGACCGAGCCTCCTCGTCCTGATGCCAAGCGATCTGAAAGTCAAGCTCGCACCATTCATCACCGGAAACGTCCTTGAAGTCAAAGACGACGCGAGACCAGCGATTATGATTTGCAACGAGATGAATGTCACCGGTAGGACTTTCCGAACCTTCCACAGCCTGATCACGCGGAGTCGGGAGAATGCATCTAACTTCAGGCATGCAGATTTCAGAGCCTTATCGAGAAACGTTATTGAGCGAGAGCGGTTGGAATTCCATCAACCCAGGCTCTAAAAGTCTGACGGACTCGCTTAGTTGCCGGTTGCGACCTCAAGAAACAAGGCCATGCGAATTAGTTCGGAGAGACTTTTCGCTTCCATCTTCGACATCACGTTAGAACGATGGATCTCCACCGTACGGATGCTGATGTTCAACTCATGAGCGATCATCTTGTTGGCTTTACCGGCGACAAGGCCATCGAGCACTTGGCGTTCCCGGTGAGATAGCGACTGCAGCCGCGCTTGCGTCCGAAGAAGCTCCTGGTTTTTGCGAACGCTTTTCTCGTCGCACACCAACGCGAAGCGCACGACTTCCAGAAATCGATCTTCCCGGAAGGGCTTCTCGAGAAAGTCGATAGCGCCCGCCTTCATGGCTTCAACGGCGAGAGGAATGTCGGCGTGTCCCGTCATGACGACGACGGGAACATTGAGCCCACGACCGTGAAGGCGGCGAATGAACTCCAGGCCGTCGATGCCAGGCATGCGCACATCTGTAACGATACAGCATCTGCCTGGATCTTTAACTTCATCGAGAAATGCCTTTGCGGACTCGTAGAGACGAACGTTCAGCCCAGCCGATACCAGCAGAAACGAAAGAGCCTTTCGCACTCCAACGTCATCATCCACCACATACACGATCGGCGTGTTCGACACTGGCCATGTCCTCCTTATCGACAGTTCTAAGAGTGAAATGGAAGGTTGTTCCCTCCCCAGGTGTGGATTCAGCCCAGATCTTGCCGCCGTGAGATTCCACGATCGTCCGGCTGATCGAGAGGCCGACCCCCATGCCACTCTGTTTCGTGGTCGTAAACGGCTTGAACAGGTTCTTCAAGACCTCCGGCGAGATCCCCGCTCCAGTATCCTGCACGCTGATCTGAACGAGAGATTCAGACGGCATGGTTCTGGCCCTGATTATCAATTCGCGCAGGCTCACGTCCTGCATCGCCTCGATGGCATTACGAATGAGATTGAGCAGAACCTGTTGGATCTGAACGCGGTTCACGAAGACCAACGGGCTTTCCGGCGGAAAGTCAAACTCGATCTTTACTTCCTTCTCTTTGGCACCGACCAGAGCTAGCGCGCTGGCCTCCTCGACAAGCCGCTGAAGCCCCTCGATCTGGTGTTCGCTGCCTCCGCGAGCCACGAATTCGCGCAGCTGCCGGATGACCTCGCCGGCACGTAAGGCCTCCTCTGCCGCCTCATTCACCGCATGCCGGACGAGAGCAACCTTCTCGCCCTCTACGTCGTTCAAGATCATTCCGCAGCCTTTGAGATAACCTGTGATTGCGGTCAGAGGCTGGTTGATTTCATGGGCAAGTGTTGATCCCATCTCGCCCAAGGCTGTGAAACGGGACATGTAGGCGAGCTCGGATTGCAGTTCCTGCATCCGTGTCTCGGTTCTCTGTCGCTCGGTCAGGTCGCGAATAAAGGCCGTGAAGAAGCGCTCTCCATCAGACTCCATCTCGCCCACTTGAACTTCCATGGGGAAGGTCGAGCCATCCTTGCGTTGAGCGACAGCCACACGCCCGCTTCCGATAATGCGGCGCTCCCCGGTCTCGCGATAACGGCGGATATAGCCGTCATGTTGCTCCCGATAGGGCAGAGGCATCAAAAACTTGACGTTGGTTCCGATAACTTCGTTCGGATGATATCCGAACATATGCACCGCCGTAGCGCTGAAGGAGCGGATGATGCCGCTCTCATCTGCGACTATCATGGCGTCCGGAACGGTCTCGAGAATGGATCTGAGATGAGCTTCTCTCGTGCGCAGCCGCTCCTCGCTGGAGCGTAGGGCATTCTCTGCGAGCTTGCGTTCCGTGATATCCTGGATGGTTCCAATCTTGCGGATGGGCCGACCACTTTCATCGACCATCGTGCGACCGATCGCCGTAACCCAACGCTCGTCACCAGTGTCGGCACGGATGACACGGAACGTACCGCTGTAGGTCAGGCTGGAGCCAGGTTCATCGGCATAGAATGTCTTTTCCACATGCTCGCGGTCGTCGGGATGAACACACCCGAGGATGATCTCTCGGGTGATATCGACATCCGGTGCCAAGCCCAGGATCTGGCGTGCTTCCGGCATCCACTCACGACGACCAGTCACAAGGTCCTGATCCCAGATCCCAAGAGCTGTCGTTTCAATGGCCAAGCGCAGGCGTTCCTCGCTGCTGCGAAGTTTCATTTCCGCCAATCGCTGGTCGTGAATGTCGGTGACCGTACCGACCCATTCGGCGACAGCCCCATCTTCATTCAAAAGCGGAACGGCTCTCGCCAGCACCCAGCGATATTTCCCGTCCGAGCGTCGAACACGATATTCGAATATGCGCGGCTCGTCTGATGTCCGAACTGCTTGCCACTGGGCGAACAGCTTGTCACGGTCATCCGGATGAACGGCTTCCAGGAATTCGTAGCCTGTGTACTCCCCTTTGGCTTGGCCACTGAAGGCTTCCCATCCCCAGACCTTCGTGATCGATCCGTCCGTCGTGGCGCGCCAGACAATGGCAGCGCTCGCTTCGATCAGGGCGCGGTACTGCTCTTCGCTTTGGCGAAGCCGCTCGGCCGCTGACTTCTGCTCGTGAACATCAGAGACAGTACCGACCCATTCCTGCACCACGCCGTCAGGATCCCGAAGGGGAACCGCTCGCGTCAGGACCCAGCGGTACTCGCCGTTGGATTTGCGAATACGATATTCGCTTGTGCCGGGTTCTTCGGATGCAAGCGTCTCCAGCCAAGTCGACGTCACGCGTTCGCGATCTCCAGGATGGACGTTCTCCAGCCAAGCAAAATCCGTGAGATCGCTCAGGATTTGACTATCTGGACTTCCCCAGGCTGATGCGCCGTCAATGATCGAGCCGTTTGGCGAGGCTCGCCAGACAACGGCCGCGCTCGCCTCGATCAGAGCCCGGTATCGTTCTTCCTGGGTTTTCAGCGCGGCTTCTGCCGCCATGAAACGGCTGACATCGCGCGATGTTAGAACAAAGTTGCATATGCTTCCCGTTTCATCCTCGACGGCATCGATCGTCACTCTGCACAAGAGATGGATACCTTCTCTCGTCGTGCAGCGGGTCTGATCTCCGTAATGGCCCAGCTTTTCGGCAGTCTTCAAATCCTGAAAGGATTTATTGCGGCTCAAAGCATCCGATGGATAAAGGAGCGAGTAATGCCGATCCAGAACTTCATCGGCTCTCCAGCCGTAGATGTGCTTCGCACCTCGGTTTCATGATATAATGTTTCCATCAAGATCGAGCGTGATTAGTGCGAAGTCGCGAACTGAATTGAGGACGCGGCCAGCATCAGCAACCTGCCGAGCGCCTCGATCTGGTCGCGCATTGAATCTATCGTTTAACGCAGAAGTATGAGTCATTTCCCCCCAACCCATGTGCTGCGTTGCATGCAGGATCTAAGCTTAGTGGCGAAGAATCACCCTGAACAACAAAATTGATATGCCCGTTCGGCAATAAAAGTCACCGTTGCGATTGCATCAGCGTGGCGAAATCGGCAATCGAAAAATCAACTGAAGCTGTTGCGATATTGTCGCGTCTGGGGCGCGAGGCATCAAGTCACCGAGATATGTTATTGTATACCTTTGATCATGCAACCCGGACACTGTCCCAGTGAGAACGTAAAGATCGGCCAGGATTCTGCTCAACGCTCCTTGTGTCCAAAAATTCCTCGGAGCCTTCCATCGGCACTCAGGTCAGCCTCGTGCAAGGTTGGGAGGTTAAACGCCTCTTTACCATACTTGCCTGGAGACCCCTGTGACGGCACCTGTCTATCTGTTCGACTTGGGATCGCGACAGGCTCAGTGGCTAGCCGCTCGCCAAACGACGATTGCCGGCAATGTCGCCAACGCCAATACACCTGGCTATCGTGCCAGGGACGTTGAACCGTTTGCCGACGTTCTGGACAAAACCAAATTGACTACGGCTGCGACGGACGATGGCCATATCGGCTTCACCCCGTCACGTGCCGAAGCGAGCAAGGTCAAGAAGGCGGATAGCTGGGATACCGTCTATTCCAAGAACTCGGTCAGCCTTGAGCAAGAACTTATAAAATCCGGCGAGATCAGTCGGCAGCATTCATTGAACACAAGCATCGTCAAGTCATTCCACCGGATGCTGATGTCGAGCGTGAGGACTTCATGATGATTGATCCCTTAGCTCG
>KI911965.1:227174-242040 GCA_000517005.1 Microvirga lupini | reverse complement strand
TTAGTTACATCCGGCAAGCTGTCGAGCTCCGGTTTGGAGGCTCAGTCAGCCCGCCTTCGAATCATTTCGGAGAATATCGCGAACGCGCAATCGACGGGCCGCACACCTGGATCCGATCCCTATACCCGCAAGACGATCACTTTCAAATCCGAGCTCGACCGCACGCTGGGAGCAGCCTCGGTCGCAGTCAAGGATATCGGGCAGGACGATTCCGCTTATCCGGTCGAGTACGATCCGGGCAATCCAGCTGCGGACGAGGACGGCATGGTCAAGAAGCCAAACGTGAACATGCTGATCGAGATGGCGGACATGCGGGAAGCCAACCGATCTTATCAGGCGAACTTGCAGATGATGAAGCAGGCCAGAGCCATGATCTCCGCAACAATCGATCTCATGAGAGGCTGATATGGTCAGCGCAGTTTCCACAATCTCTTCAATGATCGATCGCCCTGCAGCGGTCGTAGCGATCCCTACCTTCGGTGCGACACCAGCCGCAGGAGCTGTGGCCGGCGCATCCCAGGCAAGTTTCAGCGATATGATGGCTCAAGTGGCCACATCGGCAGTCGATACCATGAAGGCAGGCGAAGCGGCCTCAATCGCCGGAATACAAGGCAAAGCCTCGGTGCAGCAGGTTGTCGAGGCGGTGATGTCCGCAGAGCAGACGCTTCAGACGGCTATCGCCATCCGTGACAAGGTCGTCGCGGCTTATCAAGAAATTGCTCGGATGGCGATTTAAGGAGATTCAAATGAGAGCGCTCGCGATCGCTGCCACAGGTATGAATGCACAGCAGCTTAACGTCGAAGTTATCGCCAACAATATCTCGAACGTGAATACCACCGCGTTCAAGGGCGCACGGGCCGAATTCACGGACCTTCTTTACCAAACTGAACGAGCCCAGGCGATTCCCAATCAAGCAGGCTCGAGCCCAGTTCCGGAAGGGGCCATGCTGGGCCTCGGCGTGCGCACGGCGGCAATCCGGAATCTGCACCGGCAGGGGTCGCTCACGAATACGTCGAACCAGTTTGATCTCGCTCTGAACGGTCGCGGCTGGTTTCAGGTCAACGCTCCCAGCGGCGAGATCGTCTACACCCGCGCAGGTTCTTTCAATAAGAATGGCGATGGGCAGCTTGTCACTCTCGACGGCTACACGCTCAATCCGCCGATCATCGTTCCGGCGAACACCCTGGATGTCACGATCAACGAATCCGGCGAAGTCTTCGCCAAGATCGATGGACAGGCGCAGCCCGAAAATCTGGGTCAGCTGACCCTTGCGAATTTCGCCAACGACGCTGGCTTGGAGCCTATTGGCAGCAACTACTATCGCGAGACGCTGGCGTCCGGTGCGCCGGTCGTGGGTATGCCGTCCGACCCAGGCTTCGGCAAGATCCACCAGGGCTACCTTGAAGCTTCCAACGTCGATCCGATCAAGGAGATCACAAATCTGATCTCCGCTCAGCGTGCCTTCGAGATGAATTCAAAGGTGATCCAGGCTGCCGACGACATGGCGGGAACCGTTTCCAAGGGCATCCGCTAAGGCCGGAAGCCGGGTGATAGTCTCATGAAGCATCTCTTCCATCTTGCTCCCGCGGTGATCGTTCTTGTCATGGCAACCTCTCAGGTCGCCATGGCCGAAGAGCGCATTCTCCCGGTTCCTGCGGTCACCATCTATCCCGGCGACACGATCAACGAGTCGATGCTCAAGGATCGGACATTTCCGGAAAATTACCGCTACAGGACGGCTGTCATCGAGTCCCCCCGGGTTCTCGTCGGCAAGATGGCGCGGCGGACCCTCCTGCCGGGAGAGCCGATTCCGATGAATGCCGTCGACGATCCCAAGCTCGTGACACGCGGGGTCCAGACCCAGATCATGTTCGAGGAAGGGGGATTATCGATCATGGGAACAGGCATCCCGCTGCAGTCCGGCACCTTGGGCGAAACGGTCCAGGTCAAGAACGTCGATAGCGGTCGGATCATTGCCGGTCGGGTTCAGTCCGATGGCCGGATTCGGATCGGATTCTAATGATGCTCCGCACGATCCTTTTCCTTCTCGCAGTTCTGGTCTCTCTTCAGAGTCATGCGGCGACACGCATCAAGGATGTGGCCGCCGTTCAAGGCGTGCGCGACAACCAGCTCATCGGCTACGGCCTTGTCATGGGGTTGCAGGGAACGGGTGACACGCTTCGCAACTCCCAGTTCACCGAGCAGTCCCTTCAATCGATGCTGGACCGCATGGGCGTCAACGTCCGCGACATCAATCTGCGGACCCGCAACGTCGCGGCTGTCATCATCACTGCCGACCTTCCCCCCTTCGTGGGAGCAGGATCGCGGATCGACGTGACGGTCACATCGATGGGCGATGCGACCTCTCTAAAGGGCGGAACCCTGATGCTCACGGCTCTGCAGGGCGGTGACGGGCAGGTCTACGCGGTCGCGCAGGGTGCGATTGCCGTTTCCGGATTTTCTGCGCAAGGCCAGGCAGAGACGCTCACCTCGGGCGTTGCGACTGCAGGACGTATTCCAAACGGCGCCCTGATCGAGCGGGAGGTTCAAGGCGGCTTCAATGCCCTCGGCCCGCTGGCTTTTGAGCTCAAGAACCCTGATTACAAGACGGCTACCCTGATCACGGATGCGATCAACCAATATGCCCAGCAGCGGTATGGCGTTCGTGTCGCATCTCCGCGTGATTTTCGAACGGTCGTCCTTCAAAAGCCAAAGAATGTTGCGGCAACCCGGTTCATTGCCGAACTGGGCGACCTTGAGATCAGGCCTGACACGCCGGCCCGGATCGTAGTGGATCAGCGGACCGGAACGGTCGTGATCGGGAAGAACGTCCAGATCTCGACGGTGGCGATCACGCACGGGGCTCTGACGATCCGAGTGACCGAAACACCTGAAGTGTCTCAGCCCGATCCATTCTCCATGGGGCAGACCGTCGTCGTGCCACGCACTCAGATCACGGCTGCGGAGGAGAGGGTACCGCTTGCCATCGTTCGGGGAGCGGATCTGCAGACTCTCGTCAAGGGACTTAACCAGATGGGTCTCAAGCCGTCCGATGTCATTGCTATTCTTCAGGCGGTGAAAACTGCCGGAGCACTTCAAGCGGAACTGGTGATCCAATGACCGAACCAAAGATCATCAAAGCTCTCCTGTCGATGGCACTCGCCGCCGGCGCGGTTTTCGGGACGGCTGCGCAGCAGGATGTCCGGGCGCAGGACGTCAAAACGGACATCAAGAACAATCAGTACTGCGCCAACATTGCCGATGCCGCATCTGATGCACGCTTCGCTCTTCAGAAGCAGGCTCTCGCCGACATGGAAAAGGAAATCGAGGGCCGTCTCAAGGTCCTGGAAGCCAAACGCGCCGAGTATGAGGAATGGCTGCGCCGCCGGAACGAGGTCTTGGAGAAGGCGGATGAGACTATCGTTCTGATCTACTCGCGCATGCGCCCGGATGCAGCCGCATTGCAGCTCAGCAATATGGACGAAGAGATTGCGGCGGCCGTCATTGCCAAGCTCAACCCACGGGTGGCGAGTGCTGTCCTGAACGAGATGGAGCCGGGACGCGCCGCCCAGCTGGCGAATGTCATTACCGATGCCCCCAAGCGGGACAAGAACACCGTGAGGCAGAATTGAAACATCTCATCCTGATCACTGGCCTGTGCTTCCTCGGTGCTTGCGCGACGAGGCCCGAGGAAATCGGGCGTGAGCCGGCAATGACTCCTGTCGGTTCGGGTATCCCCGTCGATCGGGAGCCCCTTCCTCACCTGTTCAAAGCCAATGCCCGGACTGCGGCAAACTCCACTTGGAGCAACGCCAGTGCGGATCTCTTTACGAGTCCGCGGGCAAGGCAGGTAGGCGACATCGTTACGGTCAATATCCAGATCGACGATAAGGCCGAGTTCGACAATGCGAGTGACAGATCGAGGAAGTCCTCGATCGGTGCCGGGTTGGATTATGCGTTTTCCTTCAAGGGATGGGACGCTGACGGAGCCGGAGATTTCGGCGTCGATTCGTCCTCCTCCTCGACCGGGCAGGGAACGATCGACCGGTCCGAAAAGCTGCGCCTTTCCGTCGCCGCAGTCGTCAATGAAGTCCTGCCGAACGGAAATGTCGTGATCAGCGGATCGCAGGAAGTGCGTGTGAACTACGAACTTCGCATCCTGAACATCGCCGGAATCGTGCGCCCGAGGGATATCTCGCCGAAGAACACGATCAGCTATGACAAGATTGCGGAGGCTCGGGTGTCCTATGGCGGCCGCGGGCGCCTGATGGAGGTCCAGCAGCCGGCTTACGGTCAGCAGATCTACGATGCCGTTGCGCCCTTCTAGGCAGATCATTGGGACGAGAGAAGAATGGCCAAGGCCTTAGAACTTCCAGCGCCTTCCGGAAGCGCGCCGAGCAAAGAGGGATCGCTCAGATGGCTCCTGACGCTCGGCCTTCTGACCCTCCTGTCCGCTGCCATCGGCGGGGGATTCGGCTTGGTTATGGTGTCCGGGATCGAGAAGCAGGTCGAGGAAAAGTACAAGGCTTTGCCGCCGAAGTCCGAGGTCGTCAGCCCCTATACGGGCAATATCGCGATCAAGAAGCTCGCCCCGGTCGTGACCAATCTGGCAGGCTCGGAAACCGACTGGGTCAGGATCGAGGCATCCATCGTCTATAAGCCCGCGGACGAACAGCACCCCGATGTCCTGGTGTCCGAGACGAGACAGGACATCCTATCCTATATCCGCACTATGTCATTGGCGCAGATTCAAGGTCCGAGCGGTCTCCTCCACCTGCGTGAGGATCTCAACGAGCGTGCAAGATTGCGCTCGAAGGGAGTGATCCAGGAGCTCGTGCTTGAAACTCTGATTGTTCAGTAGGATGCAGCCTTTGCCGCATTCGCAATTTGTCCGGTGAATGCCTCTACCTTTCTTGAAAGACATAGCGACCGATGCCACTTCGTTTCATATTTGCCAGTGCATTCTTCTCGGCGACAACGAGCGCTCACGCTCAGATCGCCGGTCTCGAATCGCTCATTCCTGCCGGCGACGGTGCAGTCAGCGGTCGGATCATTCAACTTGTCGTCCTTCTGACTGTTCTGTCCTTGGCGCCTGGCCTGCTGATCATGGTGACCAGCTTCACCCGGTTCGTGGTCGCCTTCTCGTTCTTGCGCTCCGGCCTCGGTCTCCAGAGCACCCCTGCCAATCTTTTCCTGATCAGCCTGTCCTTGTTCATGACCTTCTTCGTCATGGGGCCGACCTTCGACCGGGCCTGGAACGACGGGGTTAGGCCGCTGACGGAGAACCGCATCTCGGAGGCAGAGGCGTTTACCAGAACAACGGAACCTTTTCGCGACTTCATGCTGACCCATGTGCGGCCCAAGGATCTCCAAATGTTCAGCGATTTGGCTGCGGTCAACTACCCTAAGCCCAACGAAGGCGAAAAGATCGACCTGCGGATCCTGATCCCTGCTTTCATGATCTCCGAACTGAGGCGGGGATTCGAGATCGGCTTTCTGATCGCTTTGCCCTTCCTGGTCATCGATATGATCGTGGCGACCCTGGTCATGTCCATGGGCATGATGATGATGCCTCCGACCGTCCTGGCGCTACCATTCAAGATCCTGTTCTTTGTCCTGATCGACGGATGGAACATTCTCGTGAGCGGCTTGGTGCGGTCATATTTCTGATCGTCCGGAATTTTATCGCGACGCACAAATTTGGATGCCGGCGGAGAAGCAGCAACCTTCGCACAAGGTTGACGGCGCACAAGTGATCTCGACACCTTTTCCCAGTACCGAGATTCTCTATGCCTGGTCGTCAACACGCTGAAAGATTGTGGAGTAGTTTAATGCTGCTGGGCGCCCGCCGCCTAGCTGCCTTGGCCGCGATCGGTCTTGCTGTTTTTCTGTCCGTCGGTATCGGCGCCTATTACCTCAGCCGGCCCGCTCAAGAGACGCTCTATACGGGCCTTGACCGTGAGGATGTCGGCCGAATGGGTGCGGTTCTGAAGGACGCAGGCATTCCTTTCGATGTGAGCGCCGACGGAACGGCCCTGCTGGTCAGCTATGGCAATACGGCCCAGGCCCGGATGCTGCTGGCCGAGAAGGGGCTGCCGCACAGCACGAAATCCGGTTACGAACTCTTCAACGATCTCGGCTCGCTCGGCCTGACCTCCTTCATGCAGGAGGTTACCAAAGTACGAGCTCTTGAAGGCGAGCTTGCCCGTACCATTCAGGGCATGAAGGGCATCAAGGCCGCGCGCGTTCACATCGTCTTGCCGGATCGCGGTTCCTTCCGCCGCGAACAGCAGCCGCCTTCCGCTTCCGTCGTGATCCGCACCGTGCCCTCCGATGACGCATCGTCGGCGCAGGCGATCAGACATCTGGTGGCCGCCGCGATTCCGGGAATGACGGTCGACAAAGTCACCGTCATGAACACGGACGGCACGCTCCTGATGTCCGGTGATGATGCGGCCAACGCCTCGACCGGTAAGATGGCCCAGCTTGAGAAGACCGTCGGCCTGGAAATTCAGGACAATGTGCGCCGTACGCTGACGCCCTACCTCGGGACCGGAAACTTCGAAATCAGCGTGGCCGCTCGCCTGAGCACGGACAAGATCAGCACCAATGAAACGATCTACAATCCCGAATCGAAGGTCGAGCGCTCGACGCGTACGATCAAGGAGATGGAGGTTTCGCAGAACAAGAGTGGCCAGAAGCCGACCACTGTTCAACAGAACCTTCCCGATGAGAACGTTCGGGGCGATTCGGGAGAGAGCTCGAGCGAGGACAACCAGCGGCGCGAAGAGCTGACGAACTATGAGATTTCGTCCAAGACGATCCAGACGATCAGCGACGGCTACCAGATCAAGAATCTCTCCGTTGCTGTTCTGGTGAACAAGTCCCGTATCACGTCGCTGCTCGGCGAGAATGCCACGCCTGCCGAAATGGACACTAAGGTCGCAGAGATCGAGCAGCTCGTGTCGTCCGCAGCAGGCTTCAGCAAAACCCGCGGTGATCAGATCAAGGTCGCGGCCGTCAGCTTCGTCGACGATGGTGAAATGCTTCAGCCTGTCCCGGGTCCATCGCTGACTGAAATCCTCATGCGTCAGTTTGGAACGGTCGTTAATGCCCTGACCATCCTTGCTCTGTGCGCCATGATGATCTGGTTCGGGTTGCGTCCAGCGGTACGGATGCTCATGGCCCGTCACCAGGCAGAGCTCGAGCTCCAGCGCGAGCAGGCGGCAGCCTTGGCCGCAGCCGAGGCTAAGAGGCTCTCGAAGCCAGCAAGGAGACGGCTCTGCAGGTTACTTCCGAGGCTGATGAGCAGAACCTGATCGAGATGCCGCGGACTCCGCAACGGAAACTGGAGCAAATTATCGAGCTCAGTGAAGAGCAGGCTGCCGCGGTTCTGAAGCAATGGCTCGGACGGGAGGCCGCATAATGACAGGAACGTTAGTCAGCCTTCTGGCGGACTTCTCAAGTCCCGTCCCGGGCGAGGCTTCCGGAATCGGCCTTCTGCGCACCGTCAAGGTCGCGCCTGAGACAGCTCCGGAGCCACAGCAGCCTATCGTCGACCGCCAGGCAGAGCTCATCAGGTCGGTGGAGGCGAGAGTCAGGACTGAGGAAAGAGAAGCTGCTCGCAAGGAACTTGAGGATGCCATCGCTGCCGAGAAGGCCCGCCATCTGGAGGAACTGAATGATCAGCGCGCGATTTGGGTCGAGCAGCAGGCTCTACAGTTGTCAGCCCAGATCTCGACCGCTGTCGAACGCCTCGAGGCAAATCTCTCGGAGAGGGTTGCAAACATCCTCAGGCCATTTGTGTCGGAAGCTTTCCGTCAGCAAACTCTTGCCGAGTTCAAGGATGTTCTTTCGACATTACTCTCCAGCCGTGGCGCGAGTCCTTTGAGGATCTCCGGACCGGCAGATCTGCTCTCAGCAATGAAATCGCATCTTGGACAATACGAGAATGCAATCGAATTTCTTCCGGGCGAGCACGTTGAGGTCAGCGTGGTGGCGCAAGATACGATTGCCCAAACGAAACTGAATTCCTGGTCCGTTCGACTGGTCCAGGCGTTAGAAAGCTGATGAGTGATGGCGGCTTCAGATAAGCAGGAGATCGTCATCGTTCGTAGGAACGGTGACGGCGAGGACTTCGTCAAAGGAGGCGCGTGGAAGATCGCTCATGCGGACTTCATGACAGCCATGATGGCGTTTTTCCTCGTGATGTGGCTCATCAGCCTGACCGACGAGGAGACCCGGAGCGGCGTTGCCAATTACTTCAACCCGGTCCAGCTGGCCGAGTCGACCCTGAACAAGAAGGGACTCGACGATCCGCAGAACGTTCCACCGGACAATGAAATCGACAACACCAAGGACGGTAAGGAAAAGGGGAGCGGCGAGGGGACGGGCGGAAAGTCTCACCAGCTGCGGAAGCCGAGATTCAAGGAGGGGGCTCTCTTCCAGGACCCTTATGCCGTTTTGGCCAAGATCGCCGACGAGGTTGAAGCCAACCCTCACGACACGCTTGGTGCGGATGTTACGCCAGGTGAGAGCGACGTGCCTGGCCTCAAGGCGGGAGAGGCCTTCAGGGATCCGTTCGATCCTCTGTACTGGCAGGTCGCGCCGGTAGACGAGCTGAAGACAGATACACCTTCAAAGCCGGGAACCGCAGCCCCCGCTCCGAAGGCTGTCATGGATGCGGTCGCAGCTTTGAGCCAGAAGCCCACCATTGGCAGCAGGCCGGATCTGATGGCCTCCGCCAAGGCGCCGACACCCAACGCGACCCAGGAACTGCAGCCGAACGGCACATCGTCTGATTCAGCGGCTCAGGCTTCGAATGCCGACCCGAACGCTGCCTCGGTGGCGGATCTGAAGGCTGCGGAGTTGAAAAGCGAAATCATGAAAGCTGTTCAGCCCACGAAGGATGTCGCGCCGCAACCGCATATTGAAGTCCGCCGGACCGGTGCTGGAACCCTGATCAGTCTGACGGATGACATCGACTTCACGATGTTTGCCGTTGGCTCGGCCGAGCCGCATGCAAAGGTCGTTCGGGCCATGGCCGAGATCGCAAAAATTCTGCAGTCGCGGCCGGGCAAGATCGTCATCCGCGGTCACACGGATGCCCGACCCTTCAAGTCTCCCAATTATGACAACTGGCGGCTTTCCTATGCACGGGCTCAGATGGCGCTTTATATGCTCGTCCGTGGCGGGTTGAGCGAAAGCAGAATCGTGCGGGTCGAGGGGCACGCTGATCGCGACCCGAAGATTCCGTCCGATCCGAATGCGGATCAGAACCGCCGGGTCGAGATCCTTCTGCAGGAGTGATCACGATGAAAGGTCTTTCACTGCCTCTCATTGCGATTTCTGTGCTCCTCGCCGCAGAAGCGGCAATGGCCGAGAGTACGGTGCCCTCGGAGGCAACTGTCGAACCGAGAACACAGTCCGCAGCGGTTCCCAGTCCGGTACAACTCGTGCGGACACTCCACCTGATGCAGGATCAGATTGCGATCGGCTCAACCGAGGCTCATCTCGGACAGCGCGGTTTGCTGGGAATCCTGGATGACAGATTTATGAATCTGGAGCCGGAGACCTGGCAGACGAGCAAGAACGTGCATGCGGCAGTGTCTTTCGTCCTCAGCGGCGGCAACCCAGGCATCCTGCGAAAGCTTCTGGAATTAGGTTCCTCGGTGATCACAGAGAACGATCGGCCATTGATCGAGGGTGCGCTTGCCTATGTCGAGGGCAGGGAAGAGGCGGCGCAGAACTCGCTTGCATCTTTGGATCCCCAATCTCTCCCTCCTACCCTTGGAGCGCAGTTGGCCTTGGTTCAATCGGCTCTCGTCGTGCGGAAAAATGCAGCGAAGTCCGACGAGCTGTTGGATTTCGTGCGACTTCAAGCACCCGGTACGCTTCTTGAAGAGGCAGCCTTGCGCAGGCAGGTCTTCGTGGCGAGCCAGACCAACAACATGGAAAAGTTCCAGTCACTGGCCGTCGACTATCTGCGACGCTATCGGCATTCGATCTACGCCGGCAACTTCCGGCAGCGCTTGGCCTCCGCATTGACGCGAATCGACTTCGGAAAGGAGTCCTCGCGCTTTGAAGGCGCCGTGGCGATGATGTCCGAACTCGAGCCGGAGGCAAGACGCGACCTATACCTTTTGGCCGCGCGCTCATCGATCGAGCAAGGATTCACCACCTCGGCTCGATTGCTGGCTGATAAGGCTCAGGAATTGGCGGGGTCAGACAGGATGAGCGGGGCAAGAGCGAAGCTCTACCGCGCAGCCTCGCTCATCACGTCACCTCAGGCTATCGATGACGCCGTCAAGGATCTTCGTAGCCTCGACCGGTCCGCTCTTGCCGCGAGCGATCTGGACTTGCTGGACTCCGCTCTCGCTATGGCGGATCAGATACGCAAACAGCCTGATATTCAGATTCAGGCTCAGCAGGTCGCACACGTGAAACCGGAAGTGACCAAGGTCGCGGCCGAGCGGCCGATGGACGTCTCTGCTCCTGCGCAAGGGCTGGAACAGCTTCAGACGCTATCCAAAGCACGTGACGCCTTAAGCCGCGTCGACAAGTTGATTAAGAACTAGGCATATACAAGCCGATGAGCCGATTAGATCTTCTGCCACAGACAGCGCCGAGGCTTGTGGACGCCCAGTCGCGCAATGCATCCGTGACACCGGATGCTCAGGATGGCACTGGTAACTCCGCTACGTCCGATTTTGGCTCACTCCTTGAGGGCTTTTCAGGAAAAGCCCATAAAGAGGGCGTAGGGATATCGCAACAGGCGGCAAACCTTCTGGGCATTGAGGCGGACGAAGTAAGTCAGGGCTCGAATGGCGCCGATGCCGATCCGTTGCAGGCTCTCCTGCCTGAGATGTCGTTGAGCGACACTTCTGCCGGCATGTCATCTCTTCAATCGGGAAACCCTGCCTTTTCAATTCTTGAGAATCTTCTCCCTCGCATTCTGACGCAGACCGCCAACGGAGCCAATGCCGATGCAGGGCAGTCGGGTGCGACGCTTGCATCTGCATCCCTGTCCATGCCGCAGCAGGACGGAGGCGAGCTAAGTCCGGCGAACTTGGGATTGGGATCAAAGCTTGCAGTGGCGGTCCAGAATCAGGAAACGCATTTCAGGCCCATTATCGAAGGGCTGAACAGCAATCCCACAGAGCCGGGCGCGTCGGCTTCAAATGAAGAGGTCGGCCCGGCAACGGAGAACCTTGTCGCTGAAAAACTCAAGGGTGTAGAGCTGAAAATTCAGCAGTCAGCTGTAGGCGACGAACTAGCCCAGGCTCAGATCGATTTGGCTGCCGAAGCGGAGGACGTAAAAAGAAGCGAAGCACAGGGAGTTGTGAAAGACGTCTCTTCGGATCGCATGTCCGATCGCGCAGAGCTGCAGAAGCAGTCACCGCTCACCGGACCGAAAACCGAAACCGCCTCTCTTCCGTCTTCAACACTCCAGCATATCGCAAAGTCCATCATCGAAGATGTCAAAGGTCTATCGGAGGCTCAGCAGCCATCCTTTCAGCACACCGCTTTGAACCGGGTCGCCACGGCGAGGGCATCGGCTGGCGTTCTCAGGGTTTTAGATCTTCAGCTGAAGCCGGCGGAACTCGGTCTCGTGACGATCAGGATGCGGCTTGCTGGCGACAGTATTGAAATGGAAATACAGGCCCAAAGCGAAGATACGGCCGAGCTTCTGCGAAACGATGCGGAGAAGCTATCCAGCCTCCTCCGAGCCTCCGGCTATCGCCCGGACGTGATCAACATTCAATCCACTGAAGCCGCTTCCCATGATCGCTCCTCATTCCACCGTCCCCAGCAAGGAACTCAGACGCAGGGCCAATCCTTTGACCAAGGTGCGGCAGCCGGTCATGGGAACTCCTCCCGCCATCAGGACGACCGCAATGGCAGAGGCGGAGCGAGCATTCACAAGGATGGGAAAGAGAGTCTGCCTTCTGGCGGCAGCCATACTGGTGGGGTCTACCTTTAATACTTGGATCGCGACGCCAGCCATGGCCCAATCTCCGGCTGGCTTATGCGAACGAGAGATGACGCGAGCCTCGTCCAAGTATGGGGTGCCGCTGGGTATGCTCTATTCCGTCGGCCTGACCGAAACGGGACGACGCGGCAGCCTGCAGCCCTATGCCATGAATGTCGAAGGAAAGGCTGTGTTCTCGAACAGCACGGCCGAGGCGATCCAGCGCTTCGAGGAAGCCAGCAGAAGCGGCGCACGGCTCATCGATCTTGGCTGCATGCAGATCAACCATCTT
The DNA here is from genome assembly GCA_000517005.1 of Microvirga lupini. Taxonomy (GTDB): domain Bacteria; phylum Pseudomonadota; class Alphaproteobacteria; order Rhizobiales; family Beijerinckiaceae; genus Microvirga; species Microvirga lupini. The sequence goes on along the minus strand of KI911965.1, from coordinate 229,776 downwards.
TATCATCGTGAGAACTTCCCATCCTTGGAAAGCATGTTGAATCCACGCACCAATGTGGAGTATGCCGCACGTTTCCTGCGTGAACTCAAGACGCGTCATGAGACCTGGACGATGGCCGTCGCCCGCTATCATGCGGGACCGAACAACGATCCAGCACAAAAGCGGTATGTCTGCCGCGTGATCGCCAACATGGTCGCGACCGGATTCGGCCAGTGGACTCCGGCAGCCCGGAGCTTTTGCGCGGATGCTCCAGGTTTGAGCAGCGGCCAGACGGCCTCAGATGGCTGAGGCCGCACCTCCTATCGTGACATGCTGATTTCGGAGCTGGAGCCGTTCAGTGTTCCGGTGAGTGCGGCTTCCGCACCTGATAGGCGGGCAACCAGCTGGCCGCGCGAGAAAAGGATCACCTGGTTTTCGCGGAAGCTCCATCCGTTGACGCTTCGCATCGCCTCGTGCGTGCATCCTTGCGTTGAGGCCTTGTAAAGGTCCAGAGATGGAACGCTTGAGAGCTGCACCTTGCAGGAGGATGCGCCGACCTTGGCGTTCCAAGTTCCTGCATAGGAAGAAGCGCGTTGGGGCGCCGAGAAAACACCCGGTGGGCTTGGGTGAGCGCCAGCAGGAGCTGGGCTGGCCGCAAGCGGAGGATGCCCGGGCGCAACCGGCGTCGGTGCCGCCGGGATGGTCGGCTCTGAAGGAGCCAAGGTGACGACATCCTGTGTCGTGGGAACAGGTCCTATATCTGCTTCGAGAATGACTTCGCGACGTCTTGTAGGCCGTACGATGTCAATCTCGATCGTATCGATTGGAAGGGCCGCAGGCTCACTGACTGAATATTGGGACGGTTCGGCAAGTCGCCGCCCCCATGGGGCGGAATATTCCGGGTAGCTTTTGCGGGCGTAGCCCTGCCCCCAAGGCCCCTGATCGTATAGGGCATCTGTCGAGTTGCAGGCCGAAATCGTGCCCGCCACCGTCATCAGGGTCGCTACGGTAAGGATGTTGCGCTGCATCGGATTGGACCGGTGATTGGGCACGCTCAATGGCGCACGGATCCGGCAAGGCAGTAGGACGATTTGAACCGAGCCGGCAGTGGACGCAGACGAGCGGATGAGAGAATCCTTTCAAAGGAAGCCGGATCGAAATCCGCCGAGCAGGACGTCGCATCCAGAAGAACTTCGCTGATTTTAACGCCAATGTAATAGTTGCCGAAGATGAGCTGAAAGAAGACCGTGACAGAATCGTGCATGAATTCCATGTCGAGAACGACGCAAGACGTATCCTCCCGCCCGGCACTGACATGGGCGACATGGCCGTACGACAATGTCTCACCCTTGAAGTACAGTTCGGCAGACGATGTCACCATCTCGTCCATGTTGCCATGCAGCTGATTATCGGCATAGAAACGGATGATCTCAGCGTCCGTGAGACAGAAATCGGCGATGACATCCTTGATATTGCAAGCCAGTATTTCTTCGAAGGCTTGAATGTCCCATTGCTCTCTCAATGGAGCAGCTACTTCGACGGCGCGAAGGCTTCTCATTTAGACCTCGTGAGGATGTAGAACAGGATCTGAGCGACGGCCTTGTAGAAGTCGGGGGGAATCATCCGATCAACTTCAACATGGTCGTACATGGACCTTGCCAGAGGCTTGTCTTCGATGACAGGGATACCGCTCTTTTCGGCTATCTCGCGGATTTTCAGTGCAATAAGGTCCTTGCCCTTCGCAACGACGATGGGAGCACTCGCCTCGCTGCGCTCATAGCGCATGGCAATGGCATAGTGGGTTGGGTTGGCGATCACGAAGGTTGCCTTGGGAACCGCAGCCAGCATGCGCTTGCGGCTTCGATCCTGAGCCAGGGAGCGCATCCGTGCCTTGACCATCGGATCGCCCTCCATTTGCTTATACTCTTCCTTGACCTCCTGCTTTGTCATCTTCAGATCGCTATGCCATTTGAAGCGTGCCCAGAGCAGATCCGCAGCGACAAGGACGATTGTTGCGATGGCGATGGCGGAGACGAGACGCATTGCCATGGTCAGCATCAGCTCCGGAAGCAGGGAGGGATCGGTGATCATGGCATTCAGAACCTTGTATTGCTCCGACTTGAGAAGCAGGATGCTGACGAGTGTCATTGTTGCGAATTTGAACAATGACTTTGAAAATTCCACTAAGCCCTGGCGGCCGAAGATCCGTTTCCAGCCGCTCACAAGTGAAATTCTGTTCCACTGGGGTCTAATTCGCTCGGAGACGACGGACGGCACATTCTGCAATATTGATGCAGTCAGGCTGCAACCTGCCAGAATGAGGATCATCGGCACGAGGAATTGACCGGCCTCAAGGGCGACTGCTTGAATCAGGGCGGCTGCGTCCGAGCCGGAATCCAAGCGAAAATCCTGCGGGCGGTTGACGAAAAGCGACAGCTTTTCGGTCAGGGTCCTGATGGTGCTACGCGTTGCAAATGCCAGGACGAGAAGGATTCCCAGAATAGAAGCGAACATGGGTGCTTCTCTCGAGAAAGGAATATTTCCTTTCTCGAGGGCTTCCCGAATCTTCTTTTCGGAAGGCGCTTCTGTTTTACTGTCCTGATCGTCTGTATCAGACATATCC
>KI911965.1:163219-227074 GCA_000517005.1 Microvirga lupini | reverse complement strand
CTCTAGAGCATCGGATTCGAAGTGGATCCCGCTTGTGGGATTTGATCCAATGCTCATTTCTGGGGCTGGCATATCACTTGGCGCTGAGAACCTGGTCCGCTTTTGGCTGAAGCGGACTTCGATTCCGCATGACGCGCTAGAAGTAGGCTTCGTCCTCGGTTTCAGAATTGATGACGATCTCTCCGCGGCCGGCCATCTCAAGAGCGAGATCCGTAATGGTTCGTCTGGCCTCTGCAATATCGCGGTGAGCGGATGGTTCTTTGCTGTTGAGCTCGTGCTCGATCATGCGGCGAACGCGCGATGAGAGAGCGGAGAGGACAACCTTGCGGAACTCGTCGTTCGTGCCCTTCAGGGCAAGCACGACACGATCCGGCGGAACCTGATCGAAGAGGGTCGTACGATCTCTCGGCGTGAGCTTCACGATATCGTCGAAGGTGAAGAGCAGGCCTCTGAGAATCTCTGCCGATTTCGGACGGACGGCCGAGAGGCTGTTCAGGACATCCTCCATGTGATCCCGTTCCATCTTGTTGATGATGTCGGCGATCTTCGCGTGGGTGTCGGCTCCAGCATTCTTCGAGAAGTTCGCCATGAAATCTTCATGCAATGTCTTCTCGATGTTCTTCATCGTCTCATCGACGATAGGCTTCATGCTCAGCATGCGCCGCATGAGGTTGTTGCGCAGCGGCTGCGGCAACTGCGCCATAACCTTTGCGGCACAGGAAGGTTTCACCTTCGACAGAATGAGGGCGGCTGTCTGCGGATGCTCCTTCATGAGATAGGAAGCAATCGCGCTCTCGCTGACGGTCGAGATACGCTCCCAGATGCTTCTGTTCGCGTTTCCAACAACCTCATTCATGATGCTGGCGATCTGCTCCGGGCTCAGAATTCCCGTCAGCAGTTTTTCGATATGGGCCGCACCGCCGATCAGGTCCGCTCCATCGGAGAAGTTCGATGCGAACTCCTCAACCAGTTGCTCGATCTGGGCCGGGGAGACAGGCCCGAGTTGAGCAGCGGACTTGGTGACAAGACGAATCTCCTCCTCGTTGAAATGCTTGAGAATCCTGCTTGCAGCAGGCTTCCCCATCGCAAAGAGGAGCGTTGCGACGCGCTCGGGCCCTTTCAGGACCTTCGTGCCATTCGCCTTCATGGGAACATGAGCGACCATGTCGTAAGACCAACTTAGCCGTTAAGATCGTTGGTGGGGGGACCGACAATTTCAGTCAGTGAGATGCCGAAGCGGGAGTTGTCGTCTTCGACAACAACGACCTCGCCGCGGGCGATGATTCGCCCGTTCACCACGACATCGACGGGCTCACCGACCCTGTGATCGAGCGGAACGATCGCGCCCCGCCCAAGCTTCATCAGATTGGCAACGGGCATCGTAGCGGAGCCAAGAACGACCTGGATCGTGACGGGAATGCGCAGAATCGAGTCGAGATTTTTTCCGCTGCCCAGCTTGTCGTCATGTAAAGCGGCCCCTTCGAAGGCACTTTCTTGCTGCCATAGGGCTTTGTCCTGGGAGTTGGTGTCGAAAGGATTTGTCATGAGAGTCGACCTTATGCGTGAGGTATGTCGGAGCGTGACTGGATCTGTAGGCGAGCCTCATGAGTGAGGTGCTCAAGTCGGGTGGCGATGGCCTGGGCTTCCTCGATGCGCTGACCGAGAAGGACGAGAGTTTCCTTTCCCTCCGTGCCGAAGTTCGCCACGGCGTTCTGGGCAGTCACCAGCGCAGCTCCAGTCTTGTCGAAGATTTGCTGATACTCGGCATGGTACCGATCAAGCTTCCTGAGCTTTCGATACATCACAGCGACCATGATGCTGGTCGTCACAAGCGCAAGGAAGAGAACAGTGTTAGCGAGGGAGGACATCATCCAGAAACTCTTTCTCCTGGTCGATGAGTTCATCGACCTTCAGGACATAGGAACCCTCCGATTGCCCAATATGGCACCAGAAGAGACCTTGCTGATTGCTTTCAAGCTTGACGCGGCTGCGCGGAGTTGCCTGCAGCTCGATGACGTCTCCGATCTTGAGGTCCGCAATCTCACCGAGCGAGAGGAAACGCTCCTCGAGGACGGCCTTGAGCGTGACCTCCGTTTTCTTCACCTCCGTGGCGATCTGCTTCATCCATCGAGGGTCTCGGCCTGACGATTCGCCGGTTACCACCTGAGAGAGAGCTTTCCGCATCGGGTTGAGGACCGATTGCGGAATGATGACGAACATTTCGCCGCCGCGGTTGAGAGCCTGAAGAAGGAACTTCGCTGCGACTGCCTGATTGTTCCGCCGCCCGATGACTGCGAAATCCATACGGGTCTCGATGCGCTCGAGCTTGAATTTCGTATCAACGATCAGCGAGAAGGAGGCCTGTAGCGCTTTCGCGACCTGCTCGAAGAGCGTTTGCGCCATTCTGAGCTCGATATTCGAGAAACCCCGTGCTTCTTCTACCGGCGGCTCTGAGCCGTCGGAACCGAAGAGCACCTCCACCATCGTGTAGATGAAGTCACGGTCGAAACCGATCAGGATATGGCTGTCCCATTCCGGGGCATGGAAAATTCCTGCGACGGCGTTTGCCTCGTACATCTCCAGGATTTCGGTGATGCGACCGCTCTCGAGTCCGCTGAGCGAATAGTACATGGGCGATGCCGCCATGTGACGCAGATGCTCGGCGCAGCTGGTCGACATGCGGTCGAAAATCACATGGAGCATCGGAAGGCGATCGAGGGAGAGACCTGCCGCGTCCAGAAGCATGTCGCGAATGTCGTTGGCGCTTTGTGCTCCGCTCATCATCACGCAGCCTCTTTCAGATCTTCGGAACGGCCGCCCGTCGTCGTCGCGGTTTCAACCTCGTCGATGGTCGGACGATACTCCACGGAAATGCCCTTACGACCGTGCTCCACGGCGATCTGCGGGAGGGCCCCATTCATGAAAGCGATGAAAGCCTGCTTGACGATGACGTAGACGCGAGTCTGCTTTTCGCGGGTCGCTTTCACCTTGTTCGCGAGCGGCGACAGGAAGGCGTAGGAGATGAAGATGCCGCCGAAGGTTCCCACAAGGGCCGATGCGATCAGTCCGCCAAGAATGGCAGGCGATTGGTCGATGGCGCCGAGAGCCTTCACGATGCCCAGAACGGCTGCCACGATGCCGAGGGCAGGAAGCGCCTCCGATACGGTATTGATGGAGTAATAAGGTTTCGTGCGGTCGCGCTTGAGGGTCGCGATCTCTTCCTCCATAAGCGCTTCGATCTCATGGGGGCGCGCATTGCCGATGATGATCAGCCGCGCATAGTCACAGATGAAGAGCGTGAGATCCTTGTCCTTGAGCACGCTCGGAAAGGCCTTGAAGATCTCCGATTCTTCCGGTTGGTCGATATGCCCTTCTACCTCGTTGCGCGGCTTGTTCTTCAGCTCCCGCATGAGAGCATAAAGAAGGCCCAGGATCGCGAGATAATGATCTCTCTTGGGTACCGCCCCGGAGATCGCCTCGCGCGCGGCCCGACCCGTGTCCTTCACCAGGGGCATAGGGTTTGCGATAATGAATGTGCCGATCGCGATGCCGCAGATGATCACATATTCCCAAGGCTGCCAAATAACAGCCAGATGACCGCCCATGGCGACATAGCCGCTCACGAGCGAGCCAATGGCGACTGCCAATCCGATCAAAACGCCCAAAGTTGTAGTCCCTTTTGTGAAAGTCCAACCTGTTGAGGATGTCTTAATCCCGGAGGCTTGCGCGAAGCTGGAAACAGGGGAGCAAGCCTCGTGCAAGGCTGTTCGATTACCTTTCGGGCCAGGTTCATGCGGCAGACAGATGCCGCGCCATCAGGGCTGTCCTCACCAGGCCGCCCTCATGAGAGAAAGGCCGGAGCTCCTCGATGCAATCTTCGCTTTATGTCGCGCTGTCCGCCCAGGTGACCATGGAAAAGCGTCTCAATACAATTGCGAACAATGTTGCAAACATGAACACGGGCGGATTCCGTGCAGACGAGGTGAAGTTCGAAGAAATTCTCTCGCTCGCGGCCAAGGAGAGCGTGTCCTTCGCCTCCTCCGGGCAAAACTTCGTGTCCCGGCGGACCGGTCCGATCGTCAAGACCGACAATCCGCTCGATGTTGCCATCCAGGGTGAAGCCTGGTTCGCGTTCAACGGTCCCAATGGAACAGTCTATACGCGGGATGGCCGGTTCAAGATGAACGAGAACGGCGATCTTCTGACCGTTGAAGGTTATCCGGTTCTTGATGCCGGTGGTGCACCCATTGCCCTTGATCCCATGGCCGGTTCTCCGACCATCGCCCGTGACGGAACCATCATGCAGGGGACCAACCAGGTTGGAGCCATCGGCCTTTTCAATTTGAGAAACGACAGCAGGCTCAGCCGCTTCGGAAATTCCGGCGTCATGTCCAGCATTCCGGGTGAAGTCGTGCAGGACTTCAACTCCACCGGGATTCAGCAGGGCTACAGCGAAGGGTCGAACGTCAATCCCGTTCTTGAGATGACGAAGATGATCGCGGTCCAGAGGAATTTTGACAGCGCTGCAACGACCATCCAGGAGAGCGAGTCGACCCTCATAGACGCCATCCGGACCCTCGGCCCTAGCTCCTGATGGCAGCGATGAACGCTCTCCAGAAGCTTGAAGAGTTCGTTCTGACCGAAGGTGTCGGACGGCGGAAGATTCAGATCAGCGGAACCATCCGCGAAGTGAATCCCAGCTATTATCGCGTTGCTGGACTGTCGCAGTTCGTGAAGCTCGGAGACCGGGTGGGCTTCGCGGCTCAGGGAAAGACGCAGACAGGAGAAGTCGTCCGCATCGATGACGGCGGCGTTACCATAAAGCCTTTCAACGGGCGCATCGAGGCCGGTATCGGCATGCCGGCCTTCATCGTGGGCGATACCGTTTTGAGCCCCGACCATAGCTGGCGAGGGCGGGTCATCAACGCTCTCGGTGAGCCGCTCGATGACCTAGGACCCCTCGTTCCAGGCCATAAGCCCGTGCAGAACGATGCCGAACCGCCATCCGCCATGACCAGGGCGAGGGTCAAGACGCCCTTGAAGACGGGCGTCAAAGCCATCGATCTGTTCACGCCGATCTGCCAAGGGCAGCGCATCGGCATCTTCGCAGGCTCAGGCGTCGGGAAATCCACGCTCCTGACAATGCTTGCCAAGTGCGAGGGCTTCGACACGATCGTTGTCGCGCTGGTGGGGGAGCGCGGTCGCGAAGTGCGGGAGTTCCTCGAAGGGCCTATCCATGCGAACCTGCACAAGTCGGTCATGGTGGTGTCGACCGGGGACGAGAGCCCGATGATGCGGCGCCAGGCTCCACGGACGGCGGTGACTCTTGCCGAATACTTCCGCGATTGTGGCGATTCGGTCCTGCTCATCGTCGACTCCGTCACGAGATACGCTCATGCCGCTCGCGACGTGGCTCTGGCGGCCGGCGAGCCTGCCGTCGCCCGTGGCTATACGCCCAGCGTCTTCAGTGATCTGCCCCGTTTGCTGGAAAGAGCAGGGCCCGGAGCGGAGGGAAAAGGGTCAATTACGGGCATCTTCTCCGTCCTCATCGACGGCGACGATCACAATGACCCTGTGGCCGACAACATTCGCGGAACGCTCGACGGCCATATCGTTCTGGATCGCTCTATCGCGGATCAAGGGCGGTATCCGGCCATCAATGTCCTGGGATCGATCTCGCGCTTGGCCGATCATGTCTGGTCGCCGGACCAGAAGGAGCTGGTGCGCCGCCTTCGCGGGTTGATCGCCCGCTTCGAGGATACGCGGGATCTCAGGCTGATGGGCGGCTATCATCCCGGCAACGATCAGGAACTCGACCAAGCAGTCGTTCTTGTCCCGAAGATCTACGAAGCGCTTCGGCAGGATCCATCCATGCCTGCCAGCCGCGATGCGTTCATGGATCTGGCACAGGCCCTCAAGCAATAGAGTTGTTCACGTCTCACAGCATCATCCCTGGATCGGAATACAGCTTCGCACAAGCGTCATGGTGTTAGGTCCAGTTTGAAACCGTAGGAGCTTAAGATGAGTCTTTATGGCGTTCTTCGTAGCGGCGTTTCTGGCATGAACGCCCAGTCGAACAAGTTGGGTACCGTCGCCGAGAACATCCAGAACTCAAGCACCACTGGATATAAGCGCGCCTCGACCGAGTTCTCGTCCCTCATCCTGCCGTCGAGCGAAGGGAATTACAATTCCGGTTCCATCACAAGCAGGGTTCGTTACACGATCGCCTATACGACTTCAGGATCTGACTTAGCGATTTCCGGCAACGGCTTCTTTGTAGTTACAAATCCAGGTGGGTCTCTATACCTGACCCGCGCCGGCAACTTCGTCCTCGACGGTCGAAACGGCAACCTCGTCAATGCGGCCGGCTTCACCCTGATGGGCTATAAGCTCGGAGCTGGCGCGGTGGAGCCATCCCTGAACAGCCTTGATGGCGTTGAGCCAATCAATCTGTCATCCTTCGCGATGCAAGCCGCCGGCTCGACGGCAGGAACGTTTAAGGGCAATCTGCCGGATGGCGACCCAATCGTTGTGCCGCCAGCGATCAGCAAGCAATCGTCACTGCAGGTCTACGACAAGGTCGGCAACCCGATTAAGGTCGACATCACGCTGTCCAAGATCAGTGCAACGCAATGGAGCATCTCTGTCGCCAACGGCACCAATCCTGCCGATCCGCTGACCGGCACGACAACGATGACCTTGACCTTCGATGCTGACGGTCAGATCACCGGGCCATCGGTGCTGAATTTCAACATCCCCGGCGGCGAGCCCTTTGCTCTTGATATGTCGGGCATGACGCAGCTGGCCGGCGAGTACAATGTCACCGGTAGCTCCAACGGCAATGCTCCATCAGCCGTGAAGGATGTCGAGTTCGCATCCGACGGAACCGTCTATGCGGTTTACGAGGACGGCACCCGCGTTGGTGCCTACAGGATTCCCCTCGCGACGGTACCAAGTCCCGATAATCTCAGCCCTCGCGCAGGAAACGTCTATGAGACGACGGCAAGCTCCGGTGGGTATCAGGTCGGCTTCCCGGAAATGTCCGGTTTCGGGTCCATCGCATCCGGCGCTCTTGAAGGGTCGAATGTCGATATCGGCACTGAGCTGACGGCGATGATTGAGGCTCAGACCAGCTATACGGCGAACTCGAAGGTCTTCCAGACCGGATCCGAGCTGCTCGACGTTTTGATGAACCTGAAGCGGTAATCCTTCCCTTTTGCTCAAGGGTCATTGATCCATGTCTCTGTCAGTAGCCTATAATACGGCGCGCTCATCGCTGCAGGCGTCGCAATCGCAGATGGCGGTTGTGTCGCGCAATATCACCGGAGCCTCCGATCCAAGCTATTCGCGCAAGATTGCAGCTCTTGTGACGCAGGGCGGTGCGGCGCGGGTCGTGACGCTCAGGGCCAGCGATGCGGCGCTCCTGTCCAAGATGCTCGAGACGACATCCGATGCAGCAACTCAGAAGGCGCTGCTGGAAGGACTGGAAAAGCTGAGCCAGACTGTGGGCGATACTGAACTCGATGAGTCTGTCTCCGCCCGAATCGGAGCATTGGACAGTGCTCTCAAGCAATATGCGAACGCTCCTGATAATCAGCAGTATGCTCGTGCCTTCATCAAGGCAGCCAATGATGTAGCAGCGAGCCTGAATCAGGCTACGGCCGCCGTCCAGGCCGTTCGGCTGGAGGCGGATGGCAAGGTCGCGGACTCTGTAGCCCGCATCAATGACCTCCTGGCGAAGTTTGAGAAGGTCAACCAGGAGGTCATGAGTGGTTCGGCACACGGGGCGGATGTGACCGATGCTCTTGACACAAGAGACAGCTTGATTGCCCAGCTGTCCGAGGAGATCGGCATTACTGTTGTGCCGAGGGCCGGCAACGACATCGCTCTCTATACCGATAGCGGTGTCCCCCTGTTCGACAGGACGCCCAGAAAGGTAACGTTCGACCCGACAACGGTTTATGCTCCTGGCACGACTGGGCTGCCGGTCTACGTCGACGGTATTCAGGTGACCGGCGTGGGAGCCCCAATGCCCCTGAACTCGGGCAACCTCGTTGGCTTGGTGGCGATCCGGGATGAGGTCGCTGTGACCTACCAAAGTCAGCTGGATGAAATTGCTCGCGGTCTCATCGAGGCCTTCGCAGAGACGCATCAGAGCGATCCAACGCAACCTGATCTTCCCGGTGTTTTCACTTTCGCAGGCGCAACCGGCGTGCCGACCATGCCGGCGCCGACCGGGTTGGCAGGATTGATCCAGGTTACAGACGAAATCGATCCGACGAAGAGCGTTACCGGGAAGTTCGAAAATATCCGCGACGGGGGCATCAACGGCACTGGTTACCGCTACAACCCCAATCCGGATGACACCGCGTTCTCTGACCGTCTTTACGGCCTCCTTGGAGAAATGGCGGAGGAGCGGCCGTTCGACCCGGCCTTAGGTTTGGGAACGAAGGTATCGCTGCAGGAATTTGCATCTTCATCCGCAAGCTGGGTCGAGTCCTCGCGCCAGAGTGCCGACCAGTCTCTCGAGTACCGGAATACGCTCCTGGGACATGCGTCGGAAGCTCTCTCGAATGCGACCGACGTCAATGTGGATGATGAAACAGCCCTGATGCTGCAGCTTGAGAAGTCCTATTCGGCTTCCGCGAAGCTGATCTCAGTGATCGATCAAATGATCAAGACCCTTCTAAACGCGGTAGGCTAGGGCATGAAGACGACATTCATTTCGACGGTGGCGCTGTGGAATTCCCCTCGATCATCGCTCGACAAGCTTCAGGATAGTCTCGCGAAGGCCAATACGGAATTGACCACGGGGCGGCACGCGGATGTCGGGCTTGCTCTCGGGTACAAGGTTGGCGAGTCGCTCTCCCTGCGTCAGCAGCGGGCGGAGATCGAAACGCTGACAGACACCAATGGGCTCGTCATCCAGCGCCTTAAGACAACAACTGCAGCCCTGGACAGCATCCGTGAAGATGCAACGAAGTTCAGAGATGCATTGGTTGGGTTGCCGCTCAATCCCCCTGTTGGGGTCATCAAGGGTGAAGCAGAAGCCTATATGGAAAGCCTGATCTCGAGCCTCAACACTTCGGTCGGGGGACAATATGTTTTCGGCGGCATCAACACGAAAGTGATGCCTGCCGACGGCTATGCAAGCGGCGGTCCGCCTTCACTCAAGGACTTGGTCGCGAGCGCATTCTCGGCGCCAACGGGTGCCGGCGGCTTCGGCTTCCCGCAGAACGACCCGCTCGTCTCCGGGATCACAGCTGGCGACATGGATGCCTTTCTGGACGGGCCGTTCAAGCAGCTCTTCGAGGGACCGGATTGGAATGCGCTCTCGAATGCATCCGATCAGAACATTCAGAGCCTGATCTCACCCATGGAAAAGGTCGAGACATCGACGAATGCGAATACGACTCCCATGCGGCAAATCGCGATGGCTTACACAATGATTTTTGATCTCGGGATCGAGTCATTAAGCCCCGCCACGAGGGACGTTGTGCTCAAAAAGGCCATAAACGTTCTTTCGACAGCGATCAGCGGCATCATTGACGTGCAGGCAACGGTCGGAACGGCGCAGGCGAAGACCGAGAGCGCCAGCGAGAGGATGGAGCTGCAGAAGTCGATCTTCGAGGAGCGCATCGGTCAACTGGAAGCTGTCGATCCTACGGAGGCAAAAGTCCGTGTCGATCAACTTATGACGCAGATCCAAACTTCGTACTCTCTGACTGCGCAGCTCAAGCAGCTGAGCCTGATCAACTATCTCTAGTTCCGGATCCCCATCAATGTATCGATTTTCGTATGCAGAAGTTGTCGAGGACTCTCCTAAGGAATGCCGGCAACGCGAGTATGAAGTCTTTGAGCGTGCGATCGGACTTTTGAAGGCAGCCGAGGGCTTTCCTTCCCGATCGCGCGAAATGAGCGATGCTCTGGAGTTTCTCCAGCGCTTATGGACCGCCTTCGTCAAGGAGCTAGCGCATCCAGACAACGAATTGCCCGACAAACTCAAAGCACAGCTCATTTCGATTGGATTTTGGGTTATGGGGGAAACCGGCCGCATAGCTCTCGGTGAACATAACAATCTGACCGCGCTGATCGACATCAATACCATGATCCAGGAGGGCCTGAAATGAAAGCCAAAATGCGATTCTCCCTCAAGGCCGGTGAGCGTATCTTCATCAATGGAGCCGTCCTGACCGTCAGCCAGAAGGTGACGTTGAGCCTTCTGAACGAAGCGCGCTTCCTGCTGGAGAGCCATGTCCTCCAGGTCGCCGAAGCGACGACCCCGATGCGGCAGCTTTATTTCGTCGTGCAATCCCTCCTGATCAACCCGCAGGAGGCCGGCAAGGTCATGGGCGCGTTCCGCAAGCTGCACGACGCCCTGATCCAGGTCGCCACCGATGAAGGCGTGAAAGATACCCTCCGCAAGGTCGGTGACCTTGTGGAAGCCGATCGCACTTTCGAAGCGCTGAAGCTCATCCGAACCCTGTTCGAGCCGGTCGAGGCTCATCAATCCGCACAGGCTGAACCCGCCGCAGTTCAGGCGGCATAATTCAGGAGCCTCATGATGAACGTCTCGTCTGTTTCCAACACTTTCACGACCCAGCGGACAGCCGCAACCGACACGTCGTCGACGGCGAGCTACGACAACTTCCTGAAGCTGTTGATGGCTCAAATGAAGAACCAGGATCCGACCGAGCCCATGAAGTCGACCGACTACATGGCTCAGCTTGCGACCTTTTCTCAGGTCGAACAGACTGTGAAAAGCAACTCCAAGCTCGATGCCCTTCTGGCTTCATCGGCGTGGTCGCAGGCTGACAGCGTCATCGGCCGCACGGTCACGACCGCCGATGGCAAGATCTCCGGCGAGGTGTCGTCCGTCACGATCACCAGCGAAGGTCCCGTCGCAAAGCTTAAGGATGGGACGCAGCTCCTTCTCGGCCCAGGCATCATTGTGAGCTGACGATGAACGAAGTCGATGCCCTGGAGCTCGTACGGGCAGCCATTTGGACCGTCATCATAGCTGCAGGACCGGCGGTTGCCGCAGCTATGATCATCGGTATCGTCATCGCCCTGGTCCAGGCACTGACGCAGATCCAGGAAGTCACTCTCACGTTCATCCCGAAGATCATCGCCATTCTGGTGGTGGCCCTCGTGACCGGGTCCTTCGTCGGATCGCAGATTTTCGCCTTCACCGAACTGGTCTACGGCAAGATTGTAACAGGGTTCTAGAGCTGTTTCCACTTGCGTGGAATCATCTCTGTTCTTTGCTGTGCCGCATTTTTTAACGGCGAACCGGATCCACTTCGCCGAAAAATGCTCTAAGTCGCCGACATCCGGTTGCCCTATGGGGCAGGGCAGCTCTTGAGGTAGGTCTGCGACCCTCGCGCAAGCTTCATGGTCCATGTGTCAGACTCATCGTTCATTCGTTGAGCTGACAGGCACATGGAAGCAAGTGAAGTTACAATCCAGGGACGCGGCAGGGATCTGGCATTTGCCGGCGCTGTGGTCGGCATCCTTGCCATTCTCTTTCTCCCCATTCCGCCGCTTGCGATCGACATGGGTCTTGCCCTCTCGGTCGCGCTGTCTGTCCTGATCCTGATGGTGGCGCTCTGGATCCAGAAGCCTCTCGAGTTCTCGGCGTTTCCCACCGTCCTACTCATCGCAACTTTGTTGCGGCTCGCGCTGAGTATTGCCTCGACCCGACTCATTCTGTCCGACGGTCACAAGGGTGTCGATGCCGCGGGCCATGTGATCAGTGGCTTCTCCCAGTTCGTGATGAGCGGCGATTTCGTTATCGGTATCGTCGTTTTCATCATCCTGATCACGGTCAACTTCCTGGTCATCACCAAGGGTGCGACCCGTATTGCCGAAGTAGGTGCCAGGTTTACGCTCGATGCCATTCCCGGCAAGCAGATGGCCATCGATGCCGATTTGTCCGCGGGTCTGATCGATGAGAAGGAAGCCCAGAAGCGGCGGCGCGAGCTCGAAGAGGAGAGCGCCTTCTTCGGCTCCATGGACGGTGCCTCGAAATTCGTCCGCGGCGAGGCCGTCGCGAGCCTGATCACGATCGCCGTCAATATCTTCGGCGGCATCATCATCGGTGTCACGCGCCACGGCATGCCCCTGTCCAAGGCAGCCGACGTCTTCGTCCAGCTCTCCGTCGGTGACGGGTTGGTCAGCCAGATTCCGGCTCTCGTGGTCTCACTGGCCGCAGGTCTCCTGGTCTCGAAAGGTGGCACGAGAGGGCAGGCGCAGCAGGCCGTGCTCGGGCAGCTTGGCGCCTATCCCAGGGCCCTTATGGTTGCCGCCGCCCTGATGTTCGTCTTCGCCATCGTGCCCGGCCTGCCGATGATCCCGTTCCTGCTGCTCGGCGGATGCATGGGCTTCATCGCCTATTCGATTCCTAAGCAAAGGGCCGATCAGGAAGCGCAGGCCAAAGCCAAGCTCGCGCAGGAACAGCAGAAGAACCTTCTGGAATCACGGGACTCGGTCAAAGAATCCCTGAAGCTTGCCGAAATCGAGCTCTGCCTCGGCAAACATCTGGCATCTTATCTTGCGAGCTCTCATGGGGATCTGGCGCACCGCGTCGGCAAGATGCGCAAGAAATTCGCTCAGGATTACGGCTTCGTTCTACCGGACGTGAAGCTCTCCGATAGCCTCATGATCCCCCCGAAGAGCTACCAGATCAAAATCCACGGGACCGTTGTGGCGACGCAGGAAGTCCGCCCGGGTGATCTTCTCGTCGTGCTCGGCGATGGCCCTGTTCCCGACGTGCCGGGAGATGAGGTGCGCGAACCGGCCTTCGGCATGAAAGCCATGTGGGTTTCAGACGTCTATCTGAGCGAGATCAAGCGACAGGGCTTTCAAGCGGTGGACGGGGCATCGGTCCTTCTCACGCACCTGAGTGAAGTCATCCGCAACAACCTGCCCCAGCTCCTGTCATACAAGGATGTCCGCAACCTCCTGGACGGCCTTGATCCCGAGTACAAGCGCCTGCTCGATGATATCTGTCCTTCGCAGATCTCCTATTCCGGACTTCAATCGGTCTTGAAGCTCCTCTTGGCCGAGCGGGTCTCCATCCGCAATCTGAGCCTGATCCTCGAGGCGATTGCCGAGATCGCTCCCCATGCGCGTCGGGCCGAGCAACTGGTGGAGCATGTGAGAGTGCGCATTGCCCAGCAGATCTGCGGCGATCTCGCCGAAGGGGGAGCTCTGAATGTGCTGAGGCTCGGCAACAAATGGGACATCGCATTCCATCAGAGCCTGAAACGGGATGCGAAGGGCGACGTCGTCGAGTTTGACATCGATCCGCGGCTCGTGGAGCAGTTCGGGACCGAGGCTTCCGAGGCCATCAAGGCCCGCATGGGTCAGGTTCATACCTTCGCCGTCGTGACCGCACCGGATGCTCGTCCCTATGTGCGCATGATCATCGAGCGCATGTTCTCTTCCCTGCCGGTTCTGTCGCATCTGGAAATCGCCCGAGGGGTTGAGGTCAACTCGCTTGGTACGATCTCGTGAGCCAGATAACCTCTGATCTTCTGCTGGGAATCTTCCTGATCTTCTGCCGGATCGGCGGATGCCTGATGATCGCTCCGGGCTTCTCGAGCAACCGGATCCCTATTCAGGTGCGGCTTTTCATCGGCCTGGCCACCAGCCTGGCACTGGCACCGGTCCTTCTCGAGAAAGTTCACGGCGGAATCACATCCCAGGCTCCCGCGGCGATCCTGGTCTATATCGGCTCGGAGCTGCTGACAGGCATCCTGATCGGCTTGCTGGGGCGCGTGTATTTTCTGGCCCTGCAGACCATGCTGAGCGCCGTGGCGATGGCTCTGAGCTTCAGCATGCCGGGAACACCGATCGATGAGGCGGAGCCTCTTCCGCCGATCAGCTCCTTCATCATGATGGTGGCAACGGCCGTTCTCTTCCTGTCCGACCTTCACTGGGAGCTGTTTCGAGGGCTCATAGCCTCCTATGCGCGACTGCCATTGGGCGAGGGACTGGGCACGAGACTCTCGCTGACGCAGCTGGTCGATCAGATCGGCGTCGCGTTCGTCCTGGCCCTCAGGATCAGCAGCCCCTTCATTCTGTACTCGGTGATCGTCAATCTTGCGGTCGGACTGACGAACAAGCTCACGCCGCAGATCCCGGTGTATTTCCTGGCGACGCCCTTCATCATGATCGGCGGATTGCTGATCGTATACTTTGCCGCAAGCGACTACGTGCTCCTCTTCATGGAGGCTTTCTCAACCTGGCTTCGGGACGGGTAGGCCGGATGAAACAGCGAATTCGGAAAATCGATCGCATCCTGAAAGTTCAGCAGCATCTCCAGAAGGCGGCCGAGCTGAAACTCGTCAACCTCGAGCGGGAGGCGTCCGAACTCAAGCTTGCTCAGGAGACGCTTATTCAGACGATGAACGATCACGAGACGCTTCACGGTCTTTTCGTCGACGTCGCCGCCAAGCGCCTGCAGAGATTGGCGTCTCAGGCCACCATCGTAGAGACGGCCAAGGTGGCGCAGAAGGCCGTCACTTTCGATAAGGCCATGCAGACGAAGCGCACGGAGAAGATGCTGTCCGGTCTCAAGGATCAGGAGCGTCGGGAGATCGAGAAAAAGGATCTCGCTTCGATTCTTGAGACGCTTGCAAAAGGCGGAAGCGCAAGCTTCCCGTAAGCTAGCCGGATTACAAGTTGTCTCAAGTATAGAAACTTGAGAGATGCGAGATGGCGATCAGCCCGCCCTCAGATATTGTCAACGACGTCGCAAGAGCAGCCGATCCTGCGCGTTATCAAGCCGCCGCTCAGAAGCTTCTCAATGGAGCATCCGCCGTGGATGGCGCCAGCTTCGAGGATGCGGTGAAATCCGTGGCAGGTCAGCCTCTCATGGCGTCCGGTGCCGATATCTACACCTTGCGGAACTCGCTTCGTAACGATGCCGAGTCGGCCAGCGCCGCCAGAACGAAGAAGGCCCACCAGGAATTCGAGGCCTATATCCTTCAGACCTTCGTCGAGTCCATCCTCCCCAAGGATGCGGAGAACACCTATGGCAAGGGCAATGCCGGTTCCATCTGGAAATCCATGATGGCTGAGCAGATCGGAGCTCAGATTTCGAGAGCGGGCGGCATCGGGATCGCGAAGCGGCTTCTCGACTCCCGGGAGGGCGGAGCGTCCGCAGATATCCTAGCGGCTCCGGCGATGCCGGACTTCTCCGGCAGGATTTCACCTCAGAAGATATGACGAGGATGATGGCTGACCATCACCAGAAAGCAGGAAGCAACATGATGTTGATGAAGTCCCTCGACCGCCTTGAAGAGACACTGGACATGGAAACGGCCGCTCTCATGGCACGCGATCTCTCCAATCTCGAAGAGTTCAACCGGCGCAAAAGCCAGTGTCTTCTCGAGATCAGCCGGATCGTAAGGACGGCCGAGATCCATGCGCTTGATCAGAAGGCGACGAAGCGTCTCCAGGATCTCCAGGTCAAGATCGAGGCCAATCAGGAGATTCTGCGGCGTCACATGCATGCGGTGCAGGAGGTCGCCAGCATCATCTCGAATGCGATCCAGAACGCTGAGTCCGACAGCACGTACACGGCGCACATGAACAAGGCGGGCTTCGGCGCATGATGAAGAACGTCATGGCGGGTTTCTGGGTCTGTGCCGTAACGCTGGCATCCTGCTACGCGGCCGTGACCTGGACCGTCGGCAGGCCGCCCGCGGAGGAGAAGGGAAATTACGAGGGGCTGCAGTATAAGAAGCTGCCTCCCATGAACATCCCGATCGTCGCGGAAGGGGCCGTGCAGGGTTACGTGATCGCGAATCTGGTCTTTACGGCCGACGCGAAAACCCTGCGCGAGATCTCCGTGCCGCCCGAGGCTTTCATCCAGGACGAAGTCTTTCGCTACGTCTACGCCGATGAGACGCTCGATTTCAAGAAACTGTCTCGCTACAACGTCAATGGCATGATCAGCAATGTCCGAGAGAGGATCAACAAGCGTTTAGGTGCCGAGATCGTCAAAGAGATCTTGGTCGAGAATTTCAACTTCGTCGATAAATCCGACATCCGTTCCTGACACCGACGCTTGATCCGAAGCGCCAGGGAGCGGAGAGGCCTGGGAAACTTTTTATGAACTATTGCCTGATCATTGATGACTCACGCGTGATCCGCAAGGTGTCCCGCGAAATTGTCGAAAGTCTCGACTTTCGCGTCTCGGAAGCCGAAAACGGCGAGGCTGGTCTGAAAGCCTGTCAGGTCGAGATGCCGGACGTGATCCTCCTCGACTGGAACATGCCCGTCATGGACGGCTACAGCTTCCTCAAGGCGCTGCGCAGCACACCGGAGGGGCAGGCTCCGAAGGTCGTGTTCTGCACGACGGAGAATGGCTTGGACCATATTACGCGTGCGCTGGAGGCCGGCGCGGACGAGTATGTCATGAAGCCCTTCGACAAGGATATTCTCGCGGCCAAGCTCCAAGAGCTGGGTGTTCTTCCTGCATCCCATTCGGCGTGAGACCATGTCCCTATCTCCTGCACCCCAGACAAGTTCCGTCCCGAACCGACTCACCCGCGTGATGATCGTGGATGACAGTGCCGTCATTCGCGGCATGATCGGCCGATGGCTCACCGAAGCAGGCGGCTTCGACATCGTCGCCACGGCGTCCAACGGCCGCATGGCCGTCGATGCGGCGGAACGTTCGAAACCCGAGATCATCCTGCTCGATATCGAGATGCCGGAGGTCGACGGCCTTGCGGCTCTGCCGCTGATCCTGAAGGCGCATCCGGCGAGCAAGGTGATCGTGATCTCGACGCTCACTCAGCGAAACGCGGAGATTTCACTGAAGTGCCTCTCGCTCGGCGCGGTGGATTATCTGGCAAAGCCCGAAAGTGCCCGCGCTGTCGGGGCGGCGGCGGATTTCCGCCGCGACCTCGTCGAGAAGCTGCGGGCTCTGAGCGAGGCGAAGGTCCGTCCATCCAAGGCACATGTCGCTCCGGTTTCGGTCCTCCCGCCACGGGTGCCGGGGCTCTGAAGCCAGGCATCACGAAGCCCCAATGCCTTCTCATCGGCTCGTCCACGGGCGGACCGCGGGCCGTCGAGCGCGTCCTCCTGGACCTGAAGCCGACACTGGCGACGATACCCGTGCTGATCGTTCAGCACATGCCGGCGATGTTCACCGCAGTCTTTGCGGAGCACTTGCAAACCTTGTTGTCCCTCCCGGCGCGAGAGGGGAGGGATGGAGATGCCATCGTTCCCGGAACGATCCTGGTTGCTCCCGGCGGGCGGCATATGGGAGTCGTATCCTCCGGAGGCAAGGCGACGATCCGGCTCAATGACGGACCTCCTGAGAACTTCTGCCGTCCGGCCGTCGACGTCCTGTTCCGGGAGGCGGCGGTGGTCTATGGAGCATCAGCGCTCGCCGTCGTCCTGACAGGCATGGGCTCGGACGGAACGCACGGTGCGCGCTTCCTCACGAAGGCAGGCTCAACCGTCATCGCTCAGGACGAAGCGACGAGCATCGTCTGGGGCATGCCGGGCAGCGTCGTGAAGGCGGGTCTCGCTCACGAGGTCCTCCCCTTGGAATCCATCGGCCGTTCGCTGAAGGGCCTCATCACCGGAGCTTCGAAATGACCGAAGCCGAATTCGAAGCCCTGCGCGTCTTCCTGAAGGCCCGCTCCGGTCTGGCGCTCTCTCCGGACAAACGGTACCTCGTCGAGAGCCGTCTCTCGTCCGTCTGCACGCGCTTCAAGCTCGAGAGCTTGTCGCACCTCGTCCGGGAGATCAAAACCGGGCGTTCGATCGCACTCGAGAAGGCGACGATCGAGGCGATGACGACGAACGAGACCTTCTTCTTCCGGGACAAGACGCCGTTCGATCTCTTCCAGGATGTCCTGCTTCCGAAGTACCTGAAAGAGCGGGCCTCCAGCCGCAGGCTGCGGATCTGGTGTGCCGCGGCATCCAGCGGCCAAGAGCCGTATTCGCTGGCGATGCTCTTGAAGGAAGCGTCCGCGCGGATCCCCGGCTGGCATATCGACATCGTGGCGTCCGACATTTCCACGGAAGTGCTGGAGAAGGCGAAGGCCGGTCTCTACAATCAGTTCGAGGTGCAGCGCGGATTGCCGATCCGGCTCCTCGTGAAGTACTTCACGCAAATCGGAGACCAATGGCAGATCTCGCCTGAGATCCGCGCGATGGTCGACTTCCGCTACCTGAACCTCCTCGACGATTTCAGCCGCCTTGGCCCGTTCGACATCGTTTATTGCCGCAACGTGCTGATCTACTTCGATGCGCCGCTCAAGGCTGATGTGTTGCGCCGGATCGCCAACGTCATGGCGGTGGACGGCTCGCTCCTCCTCGGAGCATCCGAGACCGTGCTCGGGGTCACGGACGCCTTGACGCTCGACCCGGCTCACCGCGGCCTCTACACGAAGGCTGCCCCGATAGCGGCAACTTCGACGCAACGGGCGATAGGCATGCGGTAAGGCGGGGCAAAGCACCATCCGGAAGGCAAGGGTGGTGTTCGATTAAGACCTCAATAACAGGGAAGGGCGGTTCCGCGGAACCGCCCTTCTTCTTTTTCAGCCCTTGCCGTTCCTCAGTTGTCATAACCGGTTAACTATAAACCGCCCCAAGCTGCCATTCATGCAGGAAAATATTAAGGTAAATAAATGAGTTGGCCTGTGAAGCCGCTGTTGTCGTTTGACGGAACCAAGGGGTTTTTCTACAACTGTACTTAGACGCAGAGAGAAACTTAAATTCAAAAGCGTTAAGACAGCACTGTGGAGAGCCTTTACTTAGGCCTGGCATGACGCCATTCCATTTTACCGGTTCAAGCCCGGATGCATGTGAACAGCGGATCGAGATCTCTCGAGGCATGATGCCACTCCGCTGGGTCGGTTAGATTCCGACATTCCCTGAACAATCTCGACCATTCAAGGAACACACACATGACTTCGATCCTCACCAATGCCTCCGCTCTGACGGCTCTCCGCAACCTCGCCAACACGCAGAACTCCCTGGGCAAGACCCAGAGCCAGATCTCGACCGGCCTCAAGGTGGCGTCTGCCGCCGACAACACCACGAACTGGTCGGTGTCGACCCAGATGAAGACCGACAACAGCGTCGTCTCGACCATCAAGGACACCCTGAAGCAGAACAGCGACCTGGTGAACACCGCCTCTTCGGCTATGGACGGCCTGATTTCCGCGATCGATAAGATCAAGGTTGAGCTGGCCAAGGCCAAGGACGTGAAGGACGGCAACTACGATGCCATCAACACCTCGCTCGCCAAGATCGGCGCCGAGATCGATGGCATCCTGGAAAACGCCGCCCTCAACAACGTGAACCTCCTGGACGGCTCGCTCGCCGATATGGACACCGTTGCGGCCGGCAATCAGATCACGATGGTCTCCGGCTGGGCCGGTGGCTTCAAGACCATCAGCGTGACCCTGACGGCTCTGGGCGGCGCTGCCGGCGCTCTCACCAGCGGCGCGGGTGCGATCAACGCGATCAGCATCACGACTCTCGCCAGCATCGACACGGCTGCGACGGCGGTGGAAACGGCTCTCGAGACGACCCGCAACTTCGCCACCGAGCTCGGCGCGGCCAAGAACCAGATCGAGGCGCAGTCGAAGTTCCTGGGCGTGCTCAGCGAGTCGATGACGAACAGCGTCAGCACCCTGGTTGACGCCGACATGAACGAGGCTTCGACCCGCCTGCAGGCTCTGCAGACGCAGCAGCAGCTCGGCGTGCAGTCGCTCTCGATCGCCAACCAGAACAGCCAGATGATCCTGAAGCTCTTCCAGTAAGAGCCTCCTGATCGGTAACCATGAGGCCCCGTCTTGCAAAAGGCGGGGCTTTTTGGGTTTGCTCGCGGAATGCTGAGCCATGTTTGACATCTTTCATCGCACAATCGTCCTCGTGTCCGCCTGCACACTGGGGGTAGCCGCTTCCGACCTTTCCGCCACTGCGGCGACGACGGGCACGCTCCGAACCTGGAACTATGCTCTTCAGACCGATCAAGGCGGGCTTCCGAACCGGGCGCTGGCGCAGATCAGGGGAGAGGAGGGAAGCTCTCTCTGGCTCTCCTGCACTAGGGTCGCGGCGGACGAAGGCGATCCGCCGCAAGCGGCCGTCGCCGTGACGGTGATGCAGAAGGCCTATCTCGGGCCGAGCGACCCCAAGGGACGGAGCACGGTCTACTGGCTGGATGACCATCCGCCGGAGGTCTCCCACTGGGTCTATCGGGATCGCTATGGTCAGCTGCGCGGGGAAGACCAGGTCATGGGTTTCGTGGCAAGCCTCGCGACAGCGCAAACGCTTATCGTGGAGCTTGCGAACTTTCGTCTCGAGCCGCAGAGCGTGAAGTTCGCTCTCGATCCCGCCGAGACCAACGCGGTTGCCGAGAGATTTTCGAAGGATTGCCGGTCCATCGCAACCGCGAGGGACTAGTCTGGAATAATCGGTTGTGAAAACCGATCCGGGTGGCCAGCATCGCCCACAGGAGTGACCAATGATCAGCACGATGACCCGCTATCAGATGTTGCAGACCAACTCGGCGCTGACCAAGACGCTCACCCAGAATGATGCGACGGTCAAGCGCGATACCGAGTATTACTTGGCGAATATCTCGAAGGTGAAGACCATCGACGAGTTCGTGAAGGATTATCGCCTCTTCAGCTATGCCATGAAGGCCTATGGTCTCGAGGACATGACCTATGCCAAGGCCTTCATGAAAAAGCTGCTCACGGAAGGGGTGTCGTCGTCCACGAGCATGGCGAACAAGCTGGTCGATCCCCGCTACAAGGAATTCGCCAAGGCGTTCGATTTCGCCGCCAAGGGCGACAAGGCAACCTCCGAGGCCAGCGCGACCACGGAAGCGGTCAGTAAGTACTACCAGCAGACGCTGGAGAACAAGGAGGGCGAGCAGAACGAAGGCGTGAGGCTTGCACTCTACTTCAAGCGCAAGGCGTCCAGTGTCACCAGCGTGATGGGACTGCTGGCGGATAAGCGTCTTCTGACGTTCATGCAGACGACGTTCAACATCCCAAAGGAAGCATCCAAGGCGGGCATCGATCTGCAGGTCCGCAACCTGGAAAAGCACATCGACATCAAGGACCTGCAGGATCCCAAAAAGGTCGACAGGCTGATTCAGCGGTTTTCCGCCATGTGGGACATGAACAACTCCACCTTGGAGGAGGTTGCGCCCGTGCTGACCCTGTTCTCGGAGCCTACGGAGGCGGGCATCAGCGTGGACCTGATGATGAGCATCACCAAGCTCAGGCGCGGCGGCTTCTGATACGCTATTTCGAGACGATATCCACGACGATGCGCTCGGTCACGGGCGTCGCATCGGAGGGAGCGCTCGCGACGAAGACGCCGCTGCAGACGGTCGTGAGCTTGCGGATCGGCGTGCGGTGCTTGTCGGCGCCGATCAGATAGTTCACCGTGTAATAGGGCTCGCCGCCGATGAACGTGGTCTCTCTGCTCTCGAAGATGTAGCCGACCTGGGTCGGGCTGATCCTGTAGACCGTCCGAGGCGGGCCCCAGGCGGCAATGCGCGCGGAGATGGGCTTCCCGATATAGTCCGAACACGACAGGGCGAGCGTTTCATGGGTGGTCGGCACGCAGCCGCCGACCCCGATAGCCGCGGCGAGTGTCACGAAGAGCGTTCTCAAGCAGATCTCCCAAAGAAACAGAACTCGCTTTGGTCGACACTATACGCCCGATCCGGAGAGACCGAAGCTCTTCCTAGGAATGTAGTAAATCTCAACTCGGGAACGATGAGACTGCCGAAACTCTTCGTCAGGCTCGCGCAAGCTCGCAATGGCATGTGGAAGGAGTACCTCCATGTGATGAGGAGAGATCCGTGGCTGTCGTTCTCGTGCCGGTCGTTGCTGCATCCCTGGTCGGGCTTATCGGAATGCCTGTCGTCCGCCTCATGATCTCTTCAAAGAGAACCCGGCATTGGGCCAGAAGTCGCAGTATGGCGCAGAGCCGGTATTGAATGAAACGATGCCTCGATGCGCCGAGGCACTGAACTGATCTTCGCCGATCCTGGCTGAAGACAGAGTAGGGGAGCCGGCCCGGGTGCCGGGTACGCCTTCTCATCGATCCGGGACAGAGATCGGAAGTTGCCTCGATCTGATTGTACTGGATAGCGCCGAAATCTGATCCTTCCTCTTCGATCAGAGAGGTCTGTGACACGCGCTGAGGGTGTGTGCTTGCTCTGTTGCTGGAAGTCAACAGTGGCGGATCGTTCGTGATCTTGCGGCAAGTTCCCGCTTGCGCAGTGCTTCCGCTGCTGACAGCTTTATTGAAAACAAAAAGCTGAACAGGTGCGGGGCATGTGCGGGATTACTTTAAGGACTTCGGCGAGGTGCAGTAAACGCCTCGATCGCATCTTCGGTTCGGCGGGTCTCGCTGCCATTATCCTGTCCGTCATGGCCGGTGCCGGATCGGCGCTCGCATCTCCTCAATCGCCGAGGCTTGGCGATGCGCTTCTGACCGTGGGGGCGGCCGGACCGACTCCGGCATGGATCGAGTTCTGCACGCATATGCCGCAGGAATGCGCTCACAATCCTTCAGAGCCTGACACGATCGTTCTCGATCAGGAGATCTGGAAGACCATCGTCGATGTGAATGAGAGGGTGAACAAGGAGATCCTGCCGGTGACGGATCAGGATCACTGGGGTGTGGCGGATCGCTGGGATTATCCGGATGACGGCCTTGGCGATTGCGAGGACATCCAGTTGCTGAAGCGCCGCCTTCTCACCCAGGCCGGCCTGCCGCAGCGAGCCCTGCGCATGACGGTGGTGATCGACGAACTCGGGGCCGGACATGCGGTGCTCATGGCGAGAACGGATCGCGGCGACTACATTCTCGACAACAAGCGCAAAGCGGTTCTTCCCTGGCAACAGACGGGTTATCGCTATGTGAAGCGGGAAGGGTCCGACAGTGCAGACTGGGTCTGGCTCGGAAACCAGGCGGCGCCGATCGTGACGGCGACGAAATAGGCGACGAAGCTTTCGGACGAAGCCCCTTGCCGATTCCACTCGGCATGATAGGGCGATGTCAGATGCGGCGCCCGGTCGAGTGCCGCCCGATGCGCTAGCTCGATGCCCGCGCCGCCGGCGACTGCGTGATCATCGTCTCGGTTGTCAGAACCACCCAGCCGGCATCGGAGCGCTCGATGGAGATGACCTGGCCGATTCCAGGCAGCGTCATTCCGGGCGTCACCCACCAGAGGCCTTCGGGGCCTTCGATCAGGGCAGAACCCCCTGTCGCGCGATGAATGACATAGCGCTGGAACTGCGCTCCTCTGCTCGCACTCCGCGCTGCCGTGTCTCCCTTGTGACCTGCGGGCAGCTCGACGTCTTTCCTGGTCAGCGAGCCGGTTGTCGCGGGGCTCAGATCGACGGCGCGCGTCGCATTGGCCGTGACGGCTCTGCCGATGGCCGTGTCGGACGCGGCGCCCTTGAGGTAAGTATAGCCTTCGCTGAAGTGCAGGGCGTAGACAGGCAGGGCGACTGCCGAGAGGGTGAGGGCCAGGCCCAAGCACATCACGATGCGATCCCCCACCGCCTCGCGGGCGCGGATGGAGTCTTCGATGCGTTGAACCTTCCGCTCTCGCTGCTCGGCGGTAGAGATGGGTCCCTTGGCATTTCCGGCCCTGGCGACCTGCTCCAATACCTTATCGAACCGAATACCCATGGAAACCGCCACGTTGAAAATCACGTGGAATCATTCCTATGGGTTTATGCTTAACAATCCGTCACTTGGTGAAGAGAAACTTGGCCGTATTCACCTGAAGGATGAGAGCAAGCCTCGCGCAAGCATTCGCGAGATACCATGAAATGTCACTCATGGATGTTGCAGCGGCTTGGGCCGATCGGGGTTGTTAATGAAGATTAGAACGAAGATATTCGCGCTCGTCGCGGCTTTGAGCTTTGTCGCTGTCATGATGGCCGCTGTCGGCATCAGCACGCTGCAGACCTACAATCAGGCTGTCGACGATGTGCGGCTTGCGGCCACCCGTGCGCTCTATGGAGAGCGTCTCAATCGATTGGTGACCCATGTCGTTATGGAGGCCCGCGGCATCTATGCGTCGAAGGACACGGCTGATGCGCGCAAGTTCGGCGACGGGCTTCTCGCGACTCTGAAGGACATGGATGCTCTCCTGAAGGAATGGGAGCCGATCGTTCCGAGCGACAGCAGGGCCTTGTTCGATGCCGTGGTAAAGGATGCGGCGGAGTTCAAGAAGTTCCGCTCCGAGACGGTGAGACTGGGGGCTGAAGTCTCCCCTCAAGCCGCCAACGCGCAGGGCAACAACGAGGCCAACCGCGCCAACCGGAAAGCCTTCCAGGTCAGCATTGATGCTTTGACCAAGCGGGGCAGCGAAGAGATCGAGGCCGTCAACCGGCGCGCGCAGGAACTCTATGATCAGCGTCTGATGCTGCTCATCTCGATTGCGCTCGCCGGCACCGTCATTGCGCTTCTGATCGGCTGGCTCGTCGGCCATCGCCAGATCGCGCAGCCGCTGAGGCGCGTGACCGAGGCTATCCAGAAGCTCGCCTCGGGCGATTACAACCTGCCGCAGGCCAAAGCCGGCAAGGACGAGATCGGCGATATCTGGAAGGCGACGCAAGTGTTCGCCGGCGCCATGCAGGAGGCGGAGAACCTTCGGCAGGCGCAGGCCGAAGCCGAGAAGCACGCGGCCGAGCGGCGCAGGATCGAGATGATAGCGCTCGCCCAAAGCTTCGAAGGCAGCGTCGGCGGTCTGGTCCAGCATCTCTCGGTCGCCGCCCAGCAGATGGAAGCGACGGCGCGCTCGATGGCTTCGACGGCGCAGCAGACCAACCAGCAATCGAACTCGGTGGCAGCCGCGGCCGAGGAAACCTCCAGCAACGTGCAGGCCGTCGCGGCGGCGGCGGAGCAGCTGGCGGCCTCCTCCAACGAGATCGGTTCGCAGGTGTCGCAGACATCCGTGGCGGCGGCGAGAGCGGTGCAGAACGCGCGCAAGACCAACGAGCTCGTGGAAACGCTCGCAGACGGCGCGCAGAAGATCGGCGAGGTCGTCGCTCTGATCAACACGATCGCAAGCCAGACGAACCTCCTCGCACTCAATGCCACCATCGAGGCTGCCAGGGCAGGCGAGGCCGGCAAGGGTTTCGCCGTGGTGGCCGCCGAAGTGAAGGAGCTTGCCAACCAGACCTCGCGGGCGACCGAGGACATCAGCTCTCATATCCAGCAGATCCAGCAATCGACGAAGGATGCGGTCGACGCCATCCGCGACATCGGTTTCACCATCGAAGAGGTGCACCAGATCGCAACGAGCGTTGCTGCCGCCGTCGAAGAGCAGCAGGCGGCCACGCAGGAGATCGCGCGCAATGTCAGCGAGGCGGCAAGAGGCACGCAGGATGTGAGCGAGAGCATCGTCCAGGTCCAGGGTGCCGCAACCCATGCCGGTTCGGCCGCGTCTCAGGTGCTCGCTGCGGCGGGCGAGCTGGCGTCCAACTCGAATGCGCTGAGCAAGGAAGTCGAAGGCTTCCTCCAAAACGTACGAGCCGCTTGAGCCTGAGCGGTGGATGGGGCTCGCTCTGTCGGAGCGGGACCCCTTGCTCCGCTCACGCAATCGGCTGGCCGCGCACCGGAGTCTTGGCCATGGAACCAAGACAAAAGCTCGGCGGTTAGCTGAAGATGAGTACGTTATCGACAAAGATCACAGCCGAATCCGGCTCTCCTCTCCAGACCGTACTCGTTGTCGAGGACGAGATTCTGATTCGCCTCGTCATCGCGGATTACCTGCGCGAATGCGGCTACCGGGTTCATGAAGCCGCGAGCGCGGAAGAGGCGGTGGTGATCCTTCAATCTCCCGAGGTGTCGGTCGATGTGGTGTTCAGCGACGTCGAGATGCCTGGGAGCATGGACGGCTTCGGGCTGGCGCGGTGGGTCCGCGCCAACAAGCCGGGAATGCAGGTGATCCTCACATCCGGAGCGGAACGATCCGCCGATATCGCCGCAACTCTCTGCGAGGCGGGCCCCCTGTTGAAGAAGCCGTATCCGTCACAGGACGTCGTTGACCGGATCAGGCAGCTCATGGCGAAAGCCAAGCGCTTGTGACAAAATTCCTGTTGCGGATCTGGTCCCTTTGAAAATCTCACGTCCGTCCGACCGAAGGGAACTGGATCGGAGCAGGCCCGTTTCATGGAGCATGAAGCCGCATCGCAGAGTTGTGAAACAGCCTGTCGTCCTCCTGGTCGAGGACGAGCCGCTCGTTCGTTTGACGCAGGTGGATATTCTGCGCGAGGCCGAGTTCTGGGTCGTCGAGGCGCAGGATGCCGATGAGGCGTTCGAGCTGCTGAAGACACGCTCCGATATCGCCGCCATCCTCACGGACGTGGACATGCCGGGCTCCATGGACGGCTTCGAGTTCGCGCGTCTCGTCCGGCAGGGCTGGCCCGAGGTGGGCGTGCTCGTGATTTCCGGTAAGACCAGCCCTGACACTGGCGACCTGCCGCCCAATGCTACCTTCCTCCATAAGCCCATCCTCCCGGACGCTCTGGTGGCGGCCCTGGTCAAGGTCATGGCGACAACGCCGCAAAGAAGCATGGCTCAGGAATCGTAAGGCTGGCTGAGCAAGAGAGGCGCTCGATCCTTCGCGGGATGAGAGCGCTGGGTGCCCCCCTTTCCATCATGGCCGGGCTTGTCCCGGCCATCTCGATACTGTGAGGCTCAGTGCTTTTCGGATCGAGATCACCGGCACAGGGCCGATGATGACGTGGAGAGGCAGACGTCATGCACGAAGCTGCTGCGGCGTATGACTGTCGATCACCACGGGCTCTGCAAGACGGTCCCACAGGCGCTCGACATTCGACTTGACCTGATGGATGGCGGCGTCTTTGACCGGACCGTAGCCGCGGATGTCCATCGGCGCTTTGGCGATGGCCAGCAGATCGGCGAAGCGCTGCCGGTCGAGGTTCCCGAGGATCCTGTCGATCTGTTCCTCGTACCAGCCGATCAGAGCCCGCTCCGTGCGCCGCTCGGCCGTATAGCCGAAGATGTCGAAAGGCGTGCCGCGCAGCACCTTCAGCTTGGCGAGAGCGGACATCGGCATCTGGATCCAGGGACCGAAGCTGCGCTTGCGGGGGCGGCCGCGGGTATCGCGCTTCGATGGCAGGAGCGGCGGTGCCAGATGATAATGCACCGTGAAGTCGCCCTCGAATTTCTGCTTCAACTCGTCGAGGAAGCCGGTTTTCATGTGAAGGCGCGCGACCTCGTACTCGTCCTTGTAGGCCATGAGCTTGAAGAGCGAGCGCGCCACGGCGTCGGTCAGTGTCTCGGAGCCGAGGGCGCTTTCGGCCTTGCGGACTCGCGCCACCATGGCTTCGAAACGGGCGGCATAGGCGGCATCCTGATACGAGGTCAGGAACGCGACCCGCCGCGCGATCACCTGATCGAGCGTCTCGATCTCGTCCGGCTTGTCGCCTGCAACCTGGTGCACGATATCGGGATCGGCGCTCAAGAGACGACCCCAGGCGAAGGCCTGTTTGTTGCGCTCGACGGTCACCCCGTTGAGCTCGATGGCGCGGGACAAGGCTTCGAGCGAAACCGGCACGAGGCCCTGCTGCCACGCGAAGCCGAGCATCATCACGTTGGCATAAACCGTGTCGCTGAGCAGAGTCTCGGCGAGCGCATTGGCGTCGAGCGTCGCGAGATTGCCCGCGCCGATCACCCGCTCGATCGCGCGCAGACGCGTCCGGCTGGCGAGATCCGCATCGCGGAAGCGCACCACGTCGCCGGTCGGCATCTCCGCGGTGTTGACGACCGCCCGCGTGCCATGCCGATAGGTGCCCGATGCTTTGGGCGAGGAGCTGACGACCAGATCGCAGCCGATCAGCGCGTCAGTTGCGCCTTGATCGATGCGGACCTGATGGAG
Source organism: Microvirga lupini (assembly GCA_000517005.1). Lineage (GTDB taxonomy): Bacteria > Pseudomonadota > Alphaproteobacteria > Rhizobiales > Beijerinckiaceae > Microvirga > Microvirga lupini. The sequence goes on along the minus strand of KI911965.1, from coordinate 199,146 downwards.
CGCATCGGGATCCGTCGCAAGGCGGACATAGCTCAGCACGGGACCGAACTTTTGCGCGAAGCCCGTGAAGTCCAGCACCGACACGCCGCGTCCTTCGAGATGGGCCGCCATGCTGATGAGCGCCCCGATAGTGACGACGCCCGTGCCGCCGACGCCGGTCACCAGCAGGTCGAACGGTTTCGCAAGATCGGGAAGGGCAGGGGATGGCAGCGTCGCGGCCCGTGCGGCAGCGTCGAACCCTGTCGTGGTCCTGGCCCGGCGCGTGGCTCCCTCCACGGTCACGAAGCTGGGGCAGAAGCCCTCCAGGCACGAAAAATCCTTGTTGCAGGTGGAGAGATTGATCTTGCGCTTGCGTCCGAACGGCGTCTCCTTCGGCTCGACGCTCAGGCAGTTGGACGCGACCGAGCAATCGCCGCAGCCTTCGCAGACGAGATCGTTGATATAGGCGAAGCGCTTCGGGTCCTCCATCTGCCCGCGCTTGCGGCGGCGCCGCTTTTCCGTGGCGCAGGTCTGCTCGTAGATCAGCACCGTGACGCCGGGAATCTCGCGCAGTTCCTTCTGCACTATATCGAGATCCTCGCGCGGATGAATCGTCACGCCTTTCGGCAGATCCGCCGGGACGAATTTTTCCGGATGGTCCGACACGAGCGCGATGCGCGACACGCCTTCCGCGCGCACGCTGTGCGCGATGGCATAGACGCTCACCGGTCCGTCGACGGGCTGGCCGCCGGTCATGGCGACTGCGTCGTTGAACAGGATCTTGTAGGTGATGTTGGCGCCTGCCGCGATGGCCTGCCGTATCGCCATGGAGCCCGAATGGTAATAGGTGCCTTCGCCGAGATTCTGGAAGATGTGACCCTGGCCGGTGAACCTGGAGGAAGCCGCCCAGTTAACGCCTTCGCCGCCCATCTGGATGAGCGATGAGGTCTCCCGGTCCATCCAGCTCGCCATGAAATGGCAGCCGATGCCGGCGAGCGCCTTCGAGCCTTCCGGCACCTTCGTCGAAGTGTTGTGCGGACAACCGGAGCAGAAATAGGGCGTGCGTGTTGCGCCCGGCACGGCGATCACGCGCTCGGAATCTGGCGTCAAGGCGGCGGCACGCTGAGTGAGATCGAGATCGGGAAAGATCGGATCGAGGCGCTTGGCGAGAACGCCGGCGAGGAAGCGCGGCGAGAGTTCACCCGTCCATGGGATGAGCCGCTCGCCGGTCTCGTCGTGCTTGCCGACCATCCGCTCGGGCTTCGAGCCCGGATAATCGTAAAAGTATTCCTTGAACTGGCTTTCGATGATGCCGCGTTTTTCCTCGACCACGAGGATCTCGCGCTTGCCCTTCACGAATTCCAGCGCATCGTGCAAGGCGAGCGGCCAGACCATGCCGACCTTGTAGATGTCGATTCCGTGCGCGCGGCACGCCGCCTCGTCGAGGCCGATGAGGCGCAAAGCTTCCATCAGATCGAGATGGGCCTTGCCGGCGGTGACGATGCCGTAGGTTGCATGCGGGATGTCATAGATATGACGGTCGATGGGATTGGCCTTGGCGAAGGCATAGACCGCATGCTTCTTCGCCTCCATGCGCTCTTCGATCTGCGGCCCCGGGAGGTCCGGCCAGCGATAGTGCAGGCCGCCGGGCGGCGGCGTGAAATCGGGCTCGCGGAATTGGCGCGGCGGATGCAGCTCCACGGACACGCCGGATTCAACGATCTCCGACACGGCCTTGAAGCCGACCCACATGCCGGAGAAGCGGCTCAGCGCATAACCGTATTCGCCGAATTCGAGATATTCGCTGACACTTGCCGGATGCAGTGTCGGCATGAACCAGCTCATGAAGGCGACATCGGACTGATGCGGCATCGACGAGGACACGCAACCATGATCGTCGCCAGCGATCACCAGCACGCCGCCGTGCGGAGACGAGCCATAGGCGTTGCCGTGCTTGAGCGCATCGCCCGAACGGTCGATTCCGGGTCCCTTGCCGTACCAGAGGCCGAAGACGCCCTGGACCTGCCGGTCGGGATTGGTCTCGACCTGCTGCGAGCCGAGGACTGCGGTTGCCGCGAGATCTTCGTTGACGGCGGGCAGGAATTCGATCCGGTGCTCTTTGAGCTGATCCTTCACGCGCCAGAGTTCGAGATCGACGCCGCCGAGCGGTGATCCGCGATAGCCGGATACAAAGCCTGCCGTGTCGAGCCCCGCCGCCTTGTCCCGCTTGGCCTGGTCGAGCACGATGCGGACGATGGCCTGTGTGCCGGTCAGGAAGACGCGGCCTTTCTCACGGCTGTACCGGTCGGCGAGCTGATAGGAATCGAGTGACGGAACGCTTTTCATCAGCCTCCTCCCGAAGCAAGAAGCATCCTTCGTTGGCTACAAGGATAATCCCGAACGGGTGGTAGGTGTTTCCTATTTATTCCTTCCAAAGCTTGGTTTGCGGTAGTTGTTCTAGGAATGGGCGCTATAAATGGTAGAAACTACCTTGGAGGGCCGCGCCGTGTTGGAAAAGCAGGACGAGCACATTCTGGCGCAGCTTCAGAAAGAAGGGCGCACCACGAACCAGCAATTGGCCGAGGACGTGGGCATGTCCACCTCGGCTTGCTGGCGGCGCGTGCGGGCGCTCGAGGAAACCGGCGTGATCGTGGGCTATTCGGCGCTGGTGGACCGGGAAAGGGCAGGGTTTGCCACCTCGGCCATCCTGCATGTCTCGCTCGAGCGGCACGATGCGAAATTCGTCGACGAATTTGTTTCACGTGTAACAGCGCGCGCCGAGGTCATGGAGTGCTTTGCGACCACGGGAGACGCCGATTATCACCTGCGCGTCGTCGTGCGCGACATGAAGGCTTACAACGAATTTTTGGACGAGTTCATGTTCCGGCTGCCCGGCATCCGCTATGTGCGCACAAACGTGATCCTGAAGGAGATCAAGACGAGCGTGGCGCTGCCGTTTTGAATGGGTGGCTCATAAACCTCTCTCTTCATCCTGAATGTCTGGCTCGCAAAGGGCCAGCAGCCTCCTCACGTCATCACCGGCTTTATGCCGGTGATCCCAATTGCCTGAAGCGCAGCGCCTTTCCGATCAGGATAGCCGGGATAAGCCCGGCCATGACGGCGGGGGAAGCACATTATGGTCCAATCTCTCAAACGGCAGGCGATTTTACTTGCTCTCCGGCAACAGTGCATAGGCGAGCTGTGCCATCGCTACGGGCCGCGTGTCGCCGTCGGTCGTGAGCGTCACGCTGCCGAAGGCCATGGTGCGCCCGAGGCGAACGATCTTCGCGTCTGCCAGCACATCGGCATTCGCTGCAGGGCGAAGGAAATGCATGGTCTGATCGACCGTCGTCATCGGCCGGTAGGCGCCTCCGGCGGAGGACACGGCAAACACCATCGCCGTGTCGGCCAGGCTCATGAGCGCCTGCCCGCAGATCACGCCGTTGTCGCGGCACAGCTTCTCGGAGAATCGCATGCGCAAGACCGCACCATCATGGCCGAGGCTCTCGATGGAGAGATTGAGCTCCTGCACCCATAGTGCGAAGACGCTTGCGAGCATCTCCTCAGCGATGGCCCGATCAAACATGAAGAATCCCCCGGTTATTGTTTTGTGATCCTGCTCAGGGATAGAACTTCGCTCCCGAAGCCGCGCGGCTGACGAGACCCTCGGCCGGTTCCCAGCCGGGTCCGTCCCGTTCGGCACGCTCCTTCACCTGCGCGAGGATCGGCTGCAGTCCCACACGGTCCGCTTCGAACAGGGGACCGCGCGCCAGGCCGGATAGCCATAGCCGTGCATCATCACCACATCGACATCGAGCGGCCGCTCGACAATGCGTTCGTCGAGGATCTTGCAGGCCTCGTTGACGATGGCGGCCCGGATGCGGGACTGAATCTCCTCGGCCGAGATCTGTCGGCGCGTCAGCCCACGTCGTTTGGATGCCTCTTCGACGAGCGCGGTGACGAAGGGATCGACCTCCCGCTTGCCGCCCTCGTAACGATACCAGCCAGCCCCGGTCTTGCGCCCGAAGCGTCCCGCCTCGCAGAGACGGTCGGCAATGTCGACATAGCGTTCGCGCGGATCGCGGGTGGGGGCCAGGCGCTTGCGGCGTGCCCAGGCGATGTCGAGGCCGGCGAGGTCCGATACGGCGAAGGGACCCATGGGAAAACCGAATGCTTCGAGAGCGGCATCGACCTCGTGCGGGAGAGCGCCTTCTTCGAGCAGATATTCCGCCTGCTGGCGATAGCGCGACAGGATGCGGTTCCCCACGAAGCCGTCGCAGACCCGGCAGACGACCGGGATCTTGCGCAGCCGCTTGGCGAGGCTCAGGCCCGTGGCAACGACATCGTCAGCCGTGGTCTCGGTCCGCACGACCTCGAGGAGCTTCATCACGTTCGCCGGGCTGAAGAAATGCAGCCCCACCACATCGGCCGGCCGAGACGTGGCAGCGGCTATCAGTGAAATATCAAGATAACTGGTATTTGTTGCCAGAATGGTTCCAGGCGGGAGGAACGCATCGAGATCGCGGAAAAGCGCCCGTTTGACCTCCAGATCCTCGAACACCGCCTCGATGACGAGATCTCGATCCGACAGGGAGCTCGTTCCAACCGCATACTCAATGGCCCGCAGGCGTTCGTCCTTCGCGGCCGCCGTGAGCCGGCCGCTGGCGACCTGCTTGTCGTAGACATCCGCGATGCGCGCCTGCCCGGCGGCAAGCGCCTGTTCGCTCGTCTCGACGATCTTGACGTCGAAACCCGCATCCGCAAAGGCGATGGCGATGCCCGACCCCATCGTTCCGGCGCCGACGATCCCGATCTTCTGGACGGAGCGAGGCTCAACCGAGTCGAGACCCGGAAGACGCGTCACTTCCCGCTCGGCAAAGAAGGCGTGGCGCAGAGCGGCCGACTGCTCGGACGAGCGCAGTTCCAGGAATGTCTCGCGCTCACGCGCCATGCCGTCCGCGAGCGGAAGGCTCGCGGATGATAGGACGAGTTCCGCGGCCTTAGCCGGCGCCTCGGCGCCTCTCGCCTTTCTGCGGATCTCCGCGACTTTTGCAGAGGCCTCCTGTGGGTCCAGTGCAGTCACAACCCGCTCACCGGTGCGGCGCAGCGGCTGACCGGTCAGTTCTCGTGCAAAATCCATCGCATCCTGGCGCAGGTCGCCGGAAGAGAGACGGTCGACCAGGCCAAGGCGCAGAGCTTCCGCGGCCTTTACGATCCGTCCGCTCGTCACGAGATCGAGGGCGGCTTCCAGCCCGACGAGACGCGGCAGGCGCTGCGTGCCGCCGGCTCCCGGAACCAGCCCGAGCTTGACCTCCGGCAGGCCAAGGCTTGCTCCCGGCTCGGCCACACGGGCATGGCAGGCCAGCGCAATCTCGCAGCCTCCGCCAAGGGCCGTGCCATGGATAGCGGCAACGACCGGCTTGGAGCAGGCCTCGATGGCGTCGATCACGTCGGGCAGATGCGGCTCGCGTGGAAGTTGCCCAAATTCGCGAATGTCGGCACCCGCCACGAAGGTGCGGCCGGCGCAGGCGATCACGACGGCTTCGATCTGCGGATTGCAGTCGACTTCATGAATCGCCGTAAGCAAACCGGCCCTCACGGCTTGCGACGTGGCGTTGACCGGAGGATTGTCGATCTCGATCACGGCGACAGGAGCCGTTGGAATCAGCCTGACCGGCCCGGCCTCCCCGGATGACGCGATTGCGGTCATGGACGCACCGCGTTCATCGTGAGGAGCTCATAGGTTGCGACCGTCTCGCCCTTCTCCGTCATGATTTCCACGTCCCAGCGTACCTCGCCGTATTGCTCATTGCGCGGCGATTTGGATTTGGCCGTCAACCGGACCTTGATGGTCTCGCCCGGCTGCACGGGTTTGATGAAACGTAAGGAATCGAGACCGTAATTGGCAAGCACCGGTCCTAGATCGGGATCGACGAAGAGGCCTGCCGCGAAGGACAACAGCAGATAGCCATGCGCCACGCGGCCGGGGAAGAACGGATGGTTCTTCGTCGCTTCCTCGCTCATGTGGGCATAGAAGGTATCGCCGGTGAATTCCGCAAAGTGCTCGATGTCCTCGAGGGTGATCGTACGCTCCTTCGAAACGAAGGTCTGGCCGATAGCCAAGTCATCGAAATAGTAGCGGAAGGGGTGTCGTCCCTCTTCGATGGTCGGAGCGCCCTTGATCCAGCTTTGCGTGACGCGCGAGAGCATGGCGGGCGAGCCCTGCAGGGCGGTGCGTTGCATGTAGTGGTGCACGCCGCGGATGCCGCCGAGTTCCTCGCCGCCGCCGGCGCGCCCTGGCCCGCCATGGACCATATGCGGCATCGGCGAGCCGTGGCCGGTCTGCTCCTTGGCACAGTCCCGGTCGATCAGCACCAGACGGCCATGGAAGGCGCCGACGCCGAAGACGAGATCGGCCGCCGTGGCGGGATCGTAGGTGTAGAGGGAGGCCACGAGGCTGCCGTCGCCGCGATTGGCCAGGGCCACGGCCTGATCGAGACCGTCATAGCCCATCACGGTGCAGACAGGGCCGAAGGCCTCGACGCTGTGCACGTTTGTGGCGCGGATCGGGTCCGGGCAATGCAGGACGAGAGGCGGAATGAAGGCGCCGCGCTCGCGGTCCGCGCCTTCCACAGTGAAGTTGTCGGGATCACCCACAACGATGTCTGCCTCCGACCGCAACTTCGCCACTTGCGCGAGCACATCCCGGCGTTGTCCGAGGCCGACAACCGGTCCCATGCGGACGCTTTCAAGTTCCGGGTTGCCGACCTTGATCTTGGAAAGCCGCTCGCCCAGAGCTTCGATCACCGCAGATACATGTGCGTTGGGAGCAATCGCGCGCCGGATGGCTGTGCATTTCTGCCCGGCCTTGACCGTCATCTCCTTCGCGACCTCCTTGATGAAGAGATCGAATTCCGGCGTGCCCGGTCCCGCGTCAGGCGCCAGGATTGCCGCGTTCAAGGAGTCGCGCTCGGCGATGAAGCGTACGGATTCGCGCGCGATGACCGGGTGCCGCTGCAGCTTCTGGGCCGTGTCGGCGGAGCCGGTGAACGACACCACATCCTGGCAGGTCAGATGGTCGAAGAGGTCGCCCGTGGAGCCGACGATGCATTGAAGCGCGCCGTCGGGAAGAATGCCGGACTCTGCGATCATGCGCACCAGCGCATGCGCCACATAGGACGTGATCGTCGCGGGTTTCGTGACCACCGGCACGCCAGCCAGGATCGCGGGCGCGAGCTTTTCGAGCATGCCCCAGCAGGGGAAATTGAAGGCGTTGATGTGAACGGCGACGCCATGGAGCGGCGTCATCACATGCTGCCCAACGAAGCTGCCGCCCTTTGAAAGGGGCTCGACATTTCCATCCAGAAGGAAGGTAGTGTTGGGCAGTTCGCGGCGGCCCTTGGAGGCATAGACGAAGAGGGTGCCGATGCCGCCGTCCACATCGATGAAGTTGTCGGATCGCGTGGTGCCGGTCTGGAAGGAGAGCGTGTAGAGCTGGTCCTTGCGTTCTGACAGATGAATGGCAAGACGTTTCAGAAGTTCTGCCCGTTGATGGAAGGTCAGCTTCCGCAGGTTGGGGCCGCCGACCTGTCGGGCATAGGCCAGCACCTCGCCCATATCGAGACCGCCATTGGCGACCTGCGCGACCACATCGCCGGTGACGGCACTGCGAATGTCGGCCAAGTCCTGGCCGGGCGACATCCAACTTCCACGAACGAAGCTCTCGAGTCTCATTGGGGCACCTTGGAATGATGAATGTGCGGCCGTATTGGCTTCACCGCACCGTTAGGGCATTATTGACCGACCGGTCGGTTAGTCAAGGAATTTTGAGGATGTTCCGTGCAACTGCGACGGCTCGACAGGTAGGGCGAACAGTGGGTAGGTGAGGGAGAGACGGACCGAGGAGGCGAGTGCCGCCTTGGCCATTGGTATCGGAGTGGGCTTGCATGGCCGCGTTTGTGGAGACCCTGCTGGACAAGTTTCACGAGCGGATGCCGATCCGGGCGGGGTCGCTGATCGTGACGTTCTTCGGGGATGCGGTGGTGCCCAGGGGTGGGGTGCTGTCCCTGGCGTCGCTGCATGAGATCATGCGGGCCTTCCGCATCAGCGACACGCTCGTCAGGACGGCCCTGTCCCGCCTCGTTTCCGAAGGCTGGTTCGAGCGTTGGAAGGTCGGGCGCAACAGCTATTACCGCCTGACGCCACAAGGGCAGGAGGCCTTCGCTCAGGCCACACGGCGGATCTATGCCGATCCGCCCCAGGAATGGCAGGGTTCCTTCGATCTCCTCCTGCTCGAGAATGCCCAGGACCGGAGCGCGCTCAAGAGCGAGCTCTCTGCGGCGGGCTATGGCGCCCTCGGCCCGGACCTCCTCATGGCGGCTACGGCAGCGGCCGGCACGACGGGGCCCTTCCTGAGGCTCGCCGCGTCTCCGGCCGATCTGCCGACCGCCCGGAGGCTGGTGGAGCGGGCGTGGCCTCTGGCCGAGATCGAGGGCCGCTACAAGCGTTTCATCGACACCTATTCGGGCATCCTTGGCGCTCTGGAGCGGGGCGCCGGGTTCACGAATCTCGATGCGCTGCTGGTGCGCGTCCTCCTGATCCACGATTACCGCAGGGCGGTTCTGAAGGACCCGCTGCTGCCGTCCCAACTCCTCCCCAAACCCTGGGCCGGAACGGCGGCCCGCGCTCTCTGCGGCACGATCTACCGGACGCTGCTGCCAGCGGCGGAGCGCTGGATCGACATCCATGCCCAGAACGATGCGGGACCTCTGCCCGCCGTCGACCAAGACTTCGGGCAGCGCTTCGCGGCTATGGAGCCGAGCGCCGAATTGAAGATCGGGTGACAAATCTGTTACAAAAAATTCTTGAATAATCTATTTTATGTGACATATTGAGAAAGCCCGCGGAAACCCGGAGAGGCATGGCGCCCGCGCGCCGATAGCGAACCGGCGCTGAATGGCGGCTCCAGCGGGCAAGGCTCCGGTCCTCGCCGCATATGGCTCAGCCTTTCAAAGAGCCGCTCGGAGCGGGAAGAGGCCGGCAAGGCAGCGAAGTCAGGGAGAAGCGCCGTGTACGCACAGATGGTGAAGACTGGCGTCGAGCACATCCAGTCCAAAGAGGAGATGTCTCCGGAGGAGCGTGTCTTCCAGGACCGCGTCGATGCCGATATCAAGATCGAACCGAAGGAGTGGATGCCGGAGGCTTATCGCAAGACTCTGATCCGGCAGATCTCCCAGCATGCCCATTCCGAGATCATCGGCATGCAGCCGGAAGGCAACTGGATCACCCGCGCCCCGACCCTGGAGCGCAAGGCCATCCTGCTCGCCAAGGTACAGGACGAGGCCGGCCATGGTCTCTATCTCTACTGCGCGGCCGAGACGCTGGGCGTGAGCCGCGACGAACTCATGGAACAGCTCAACAGCGGCAAGGCCAAATATTCCAGCATCTTCAACTACCCGACGCTCACCTGGGCCGATATCGGCGCCATCGGCTGGCTCGTGGACGGTGCCGCGATCATGAATCAGGTGCCGCTGCAGCGCTGCTCCTACGGACCCTATTCCCGCGCCATGATCCGCATCTGCAAGGAGGAGAGCTTCCATCAGCGGCAGGGCTATGACGCGATGACGAAGCTTGCCCGCGGCACGCCCGAGCAGAAGCAGATGGCACAGGATGCGCTGAACCGCTGGTGGTGGCCCTCGCTCATGATGTTCGGCCCGTCCGATGCTGACTCGGTTCACAGCGCCCAGTCCATGCGCTGGAAGATCAAGATCAACTCGAACGACGAGCTGCGTCAGAAATTCGTCGACCAGACTGTGCCGCAGGCCGAATATCTCGGCCTCACCGTTCCCGACCCGGATCTCAAGTGGAACGCGGAGCGCGGGCATTACGATTTCGGCGAGATCGACTGGGACGAGTTCTATCAGGTCATCGCCGGCAACGGCCCCTGCAACCGTCAGCGCCTGCGCACGCGCGTGAAAGCCTACGAGGAGGGCCAGTGGGTGCGCGATGCGGCGGACGCCTATGCGGCGAAGAAGGCGGCGCGCGCTCAGGCCAAGGCTGCGTAAACGGGAGAGGAAAGATGACCGATAAGAAGGAATGGCCTCTCTGGGAGGTGTTCATCCGCAGCCAGCATGGGTTGGCTCATCGCCATGTGGGCAGCCTGCATGCGCCCGATGCGGAGATGGCGATCATGAATGCGCGCGACGTCTATACGCGCCGCAACGAGGGCGTCAGCATCTGGGTCGTGAAGGCGTCCGACATTTCGGCAAGCTCGCCGAGCGAAAAAGGGCCGCTGTTCGACCCGGCCAACAGCAAGGTCTATCGCCACCCGACCTTCTACGAGATCCCTGAAGAGCTGGGGCATATGTGATGAACGCGCAGAACGCTCTCTTCGAGTATCTGCTGCGCCTCGGCGACAACGCCCTGATCCTGGGGCATCGCCTGTCGGAATGGTGCGGGCATTCTCCTGCTCTTGAGGAGGATCTGGCGCTCTCCAATGTCGCGCTCGATCTCATCGGGCAGACTCAGCTCTGGTTGAATCTCGCAGGCGAGGTCGAAGGCAAGGGGCGCGATGCCGACAAGCTCGCCTATCTTCGCGATGCACGCGACTTCCGCAATGTCCTTCTCGTCGAGCAGCCGAACGGCGACTTCGCCGTCACGATGGCGCGGCAGTTCTACTTCGATGCCTGGCATTATCTGCTGCTGCGCGAACTGACCGGCTCGAAGGATCCCCGGATCGCCGAGATCGCCGCGAAGGGTCTCAAGGAGGTCACCTATCACCTGGAGCGGAGCCGCGACTGGATTCTGCGCCTCGGCGACGGCACGGAGGAGAGCCACCGCCGCATGCAGACGGCCATCGACGATCTCTGGATGTATACGGGCGAGCTGTTCGAATCCGACGAGATCGATCAAGCCATGGTTCAAGAGGGCCTCGGACCGGATCTCGCGACGCTGCACGAGCCCTGGCTCGGTCTCGTTCGTGCAACAGCCGAGGAGGCGACGCTCACCTTGCCGCAGCCCGGCTGGGCGCAGAAGGGCGGCAAGCGGGGCATCCACTCCGAGCATCTCGGCTACATCCTGGCCGATCTTCAATTCCTGCAACGAGCCTATCCCAACGCGACGTGGTGAGGAGCGCGGGATCGATGATCGACAGCCTGACACAGCCTGATCCGGACCAGATCAGACACTGGCTGGCGGAGGTTCCCGATCCGGAGGTGCCGGCCGTCTCCGTCATGGATCTCGGCATCGTTCGCGATGTGCAATGGGATGGCGACGAGCTCGTCGTCGCGATCACGCCAACCTATTCTGGCTGCCCCGCGACGAGCGTCATCGCCTTCGAGATCGAAGCGGCCCTGCGAGCGAAAGGGATCGATCGCATGCGGATCGAGCGTCGGCTCTCGCCGCCCTGGACGACCGATTGGATCACCCAGGAGGGGCGGCGGCGGCTCGAGGCCTATGGCATCGCGCCGCCGGCCGAGAATGCGGGCGGGCCGTCTCCCTTCGATCGGTTCCTGCGCAAGCCTTTGACGATCACCTGCCCACGCTGCAAATCCGAGAACACGGATCGGGTGAGCGAGTTCGGATCGACGCCATGCAAGGCTCAATACCGGTGCCGTGATTGCCTCGAGCCTTTCGACTACTTCAAGTGCATTTGAAACGAGCGGATGCTCCATGACAAAGTTCTATCCCGTCACCGTTGCCGATGTGCGGCGCGAAACCCGCGACGCGATCATCCTCACTCTCGACGTGCCGGACGAGCATAAGGAGGCTTTCCGCTTCTCACCGGGGCAGTACCTGACCCTGCGTACCAACATCGACGGCGACGAGGTGCGGCGATCCTATTCCATCTGCGCCACGCCGATGGAGGGCAGGCTTCGGGTCGGGATCAAGAAGATTGCCGGTGGAGCATTTTCCAATTGGGCCAGCGAGCAGCTTTCGCCCGGGCAGGTCATCGAAGCCATGCCCCCCATGGGCAATTTCTTCGTGCCTCTGGATGCGACTCGCAAGCGGCATTTCGTGGGGTTTGCCGCAGGCAGCGGAATCACGCCGCTGCTCAGCATCGTCAAGACGACGCTCGTCGCCGAGCCGCAATCCTCCTTCACACTCTTCTACGGCAATCGCGCATCGAGCTCGATCATGTTCCGTGAGGAGCTTGAGGATCTCAAGAACGAGCATCTCGACCGCTTCAGCCTCATCCATATTCTCAGCCGCGAGCAGCAGGATTTCGATCTCTTCAACGGACGCCTGACGAAGGAGAAATGCGACCAACTCCTCGACCACTGGATCGACGCATCGTCCATCGATACGGCCTTCATCTGCGGACCGCAGGACATGATGCTGGGTGTCGCGCAAAGTCTCGAAGAGCATGGCCTCGACAAGCGCCAGATCAAGTTCGAGCTTTTCGCCACCTCGACCCCAAGCCGCCGCCAACGCAGGCCTGAGGAGGCAACGGCGGAGGACCGCAAGAACCTGTGCGAAGCGACGATCGTCATCGATGGACGAGCCCGCACCCTGTCGTTCGAGAAGGGAACGGCCTCCGTGCTCGATGCGGCAACGAACGAGGGGCTCGAGCTGCCTTATGCCTGCAAGGGCGGGGTCTGCTCCACCTGCCGGGCGATGCTGGTCGAAGGCGAAGTGGACATGGATGCGAATTTCGCCCTGGAGGATTACGAGATCGCGCGCGGCTACATTTTGACCTGCCAGAGCTATCCGGTCAGCGACAAGATCCTGGTCGATTTCGACAAGTGATGAGGCAAGTAATCAGAAAGGTGCTCCCATGGTCGATGAAGAAAGCCTCGTCACCTTCGTGGCCGGGGGCGGGCGCTTAAGCGCACCGGACAACGTCACGCCGCGTTATCGCGGCGAGCTCATGCGCCTGATGGCGATCTTCGTCGATTCCGAGATGGCAGGCGCCTCAGGCTTCGCCGACTGCATCAATCTGGCTCCCGGGCTGAAGGAGCGGATCATTGCGACCCGCATCGTCTTCGACAAGTTCAACCATGCCCGTCAGGTTCTGGCTCTGATGGAGCAGTTCGGCGCCAATACGGCCCAGTATGTGGGTGCTCATCCCTGGGCGTCCCGCCTCGACCGGAGCGTCAATCTCGGCACGCGGCGCATGGAAGGAGACATGCGCCTCAACGTGTTCCATTACCCGATCAACGGCTGGGTCGATGCGGTGGTGATGAATTGCCTGATGGGACAGGCCACCGTGGTGCAGCTCGATGAGCTGACTCGCGGTTCCTACCAACCCCTTGCCGATGTACTTGCCGACATCCTTCCCGTCGAGAGGCGTCATGCGGAACTTGGGCAACAGGGATTGCAAGCCGCATTGGAAAAAGGTCACGACAGGACCGATGCTCAGGCCTCAGTCAATTATTGGTATCCGCGCGTGGCCGATACCTTCGGCAGCAGCACGTCGGACCATTTCGCTCAGCATCGAAAATACGGTTTGCGCCAGAAGGGCAGGGAAGAGCTGACGGCCCAGTGGCAGAATCTCGTTCACCCGATGCTCTCACGCTTCGGTCTTAGCGTTCCAGGGCATGCATCTCTGGAGATCGACGGCCAAGTCTCCTTGCAGTGATCTCCGGCCCATAAAGGACCCTCTATTCCGCAGCGCTGACGCGCCGGGACGAGGCAGCAGGTTCCACATGGAGATTGCGGGTTCCGTCCACGATGAGCTGCGAAACGAGTTCGGCATAATCCGCGCGGGTCACCTCGCCGGTGCTCTTGAACCAGAGATAGTGCCAGTTGATCATGCCGAAGAGGGACATGGTCACGGGCTTGAGCAGCTTGGTTTTCTTGAGCTGCGGGGCGACGCCTGCGACCGCATCGGAGAAGATCCGCACCAGGTCGCGCTCCATCGCTTTCAGCTCGGATTGACGGTCTGAGGAGAGCAGGCGCAGCCCATTGATCTGCACGTTGTGCTGGGCGTCGGCGTCGCGATAGGCCTCGAGCAAGGCCGCGACCAGTTCTTTCAGGCGATCGGCCGGCGCGAGGTCCGGACGGTCGGCCGCCTCCACCACCTCGAGCAGTTCTTCGAGGTGGAAGCGGATCACGTCGAAGAGCAGCTCCTCCTTATCCTTGTAGTAATGATAAAGATTGGCCTTGGAGACACCGCAGGCCTCGGCGATCTTGCTCATCGAGGCGCGATCGTAGCCGTGCTCGGCAAAGAGTTCGGCCGAGCGATCGAGGATCGCCCGGCGCTTGTCGTCATAATCGGTGGCACGGGTGCGGGCCATGGGACTCTTCTATTCTTTCGGTCTGCGGTCGATTACGCGTCGCGCCTTGCCGAGCGAGCGCTCGATTCCTTCAGGATCGAGGACATTTACCTGAGCCGTGATGCCGATAGTATCTTTAATTGCCTGGCTCAAGCGCTCGGCGGCCGCCTTCCGGGTCTCAGGATAATCGGCATCCGGGCGGATCTCGGCCCGGATCTCCATCTGGTCCATCCGCCCCTCGCGGGTCAGGATGATCTGGTAATGCCCCGACAGAGTCGGGATCGCGAGGAGCTTTTCCTCGATCTGAGTCGGGAAGACGTTGACGCCGCGGACGATCATCATGTCGTCGGTGCGGCCGGTGATCTTCTCCATGCGGCGCATACTGCGCGCGGTGCCGGGCAGGAGGCGCGTCAAGTCCCGGGTGCGGTAGCGGATGACGGGCATCGCTTCCTTGGTCAGCGAGGTGAAGACGAGCTCGCCTTCCTCTTCATCCGGCAGGACTTCGCCGGTCATCGGATTGATCACCTCGGGATAGAAATGGTCTTCCCAGATATGCAGCCCGTCCTTGCTCTCCACGCATTCGCAGGCAACGCCCGGCCCCATGACCTCGGAGAGGCCGTAGATGTCGACGGCATGGATGTCGAAAGCCTCTTCGATCTCGGATCGCATGGCATTGGTCCAGGGCTCGGCGCCGAAGATGCCGACCTTCAGGGAGGATTTGCGCGGATCGAGACCCTGCTTCCGGAACTCGTCGAGAATCGCCAGCATGTAAGACGGCGTGACCATGATGATGTCGGGCTGGAAGTCCTGGATGAGCTGCACCTGGCGCTCGGTCATGCCGCCCGACATGGGGATCACCATGCAGCCCAGGCGCTCGGCGCCGTAATGTGCGCCCAATCCGCCGGTGAAGAGGCCGTAGCCATAGGCCACATGCACCTTCATGCCCGGGCGCCCACCGCTCGCTCTGATCGAGCGGGCCACCACGTCGGCCCAGGTGTCGATGTCGCGCTTCGTGTAGCCGACGACCGTGGGCTTGCCGGTGGTGCCGGACGAGCCGTGCACGCGGGCGATCTGATCTTGAGGAACGGCGAACATGCCGAAGGGATAATTGTCCCGCAGATCGGCCTTGGTGGTGAAGGGGAACTTGGAAAGATCGCTCAGGTCCTTGAAATCGTCCGGATGCACGCCCGCCGCGTCGAACTTCGCCTTGTAGTGCGGCACGTTCTCGTAGGCATGGTGCAAGGACCAGGCGAGGCGCTCACGCTGCCAGGCGGCAAGCTCATCCCGCGATGCCAGTTCGTAGCGATCGAGTTGGGCAGCTTGAGGCTTGAGTTCGGATAGCTTGCGAAGCGGGATCTGAAGCAAGGAAACCTCCCATTCGTTCGTTCTTATTGGGTATCTGAGCCGAGAAGCGTGCCGGAAATGGTGCGCGAGTGTCCGCGGAATTCGGCCACTATCTCGCCTTTGCCGTTGCGGATGGTCACGTCATAGATGCCGGAACGGCCTGAGCGATTGCGTTCGACCGCATGGGCCGTGATCGTGTCGCCCCGGCGCCCCGGCTGCAGGAACGTTACCGCGCAATGCTGGGCGACGGTACGCTGGTTGTAGGTGTTGCAGGCGAACGCGAAAGCCGAGTCGGCAAGCGTGAAGATGAAGCCGCCATGGCAGATGCCGTGTCCGTTCGTCATGTCGGGACGGATCACCATGGAGATGACGGCCTCGCCGGGCGATACGCGCTCGATCACCATGCCGAGACTTTGGCTCGCCTGATCCTCGGACCACATGGCCTCCGCGCAGGCTTCGGCGATTGCGTGGGGTGCGTTGTCCGGGTGGGTGGATTGCGCGTCCATCAGGCTCTCCCGGTAAATTTCGGCTGCCGCTTCTCGAAGAAGGCGGTAACACCTTCCAGATAATCCGGCCTGCGGCCCGCCTGTCCCTGCAGGTCACGTTCCAGATCGAGCTGCCGGTCGAGATCGTTCGTCTCCGAGGCATCGAGCGCCTGCTTGATCAGGCCGAGGCCGATTGTCGGCTGAACCGCGAAGTGGACGGCGAGGCGATGCGCCTCGTCCATCAGGCCGGCATCGTCGACCGCTTTCCAGATCATCCCCCAGGCCTCCGCCTGATCGGCGGGAACCGGCTCGGCTAGCAGGGCGAGAGCGCGGGCGCGCGCCGTGCCGACGAGGCGCGGCAGGAACCAGGTTCCGCCCGAATCCGGCACGAGGCCGAGCTTCGCGAAGGCTTGGATGAACTTGGCCGAGCGGGACGCCAGGACGATGTCGCAGGCGAAGGCGATGTTGGCGCCTGCCCCCGCCGCAACGCCGTTGACGGCGCAGATGACGGGTATCTGCAGAGACCGGATCTTGCGCACGAGGGGATTGTAGAGGCGCTCCAGGGTGGAGGAGAGATCCGGAACCTGGCCGGGACTGAAGACCCGGTCTGACAGATCCTGACCGGCGCAGAACCCGCGTCCGGCGCCTGTGAGGACGAGCGCGCGGCAGCTGCCGTCGGCTTCGGCATCGAGAAGGGCTGACATCAGGGCCACATGCATCGCCTCGTTGAACGAATTCAGGCGATCGGGCCTGTTGAGGGTGATGACCCGATAACCCTCTCGATGCTCAGTGATGATGAGATCGTTCTCCACCATGGCCCTCCCGAATGTTCGCTGATGGCAAGCAGATGGTCTTGCGACTTGTTTACTATTGACCAACCGTTCGGTCAATTATATTGATGGAGAAACAGCGTCAATGAGCCAATGCTCGGCCCTTCAGGGAGCAAAGCGGAATGGCATGTTTCGGCGGCCAGCAGGATGCACGCGTACAGCAACGCCAGCTTGCGCATTCCTGTCCGATTGCTTCCTTTTCCGCAATGATCGGCAGGCTCTTGGCGGCCTGATCCCTTGCGCAACAATAAGAACAACGAGCGATAACGAACCCGGAGGAAACAAATGAACACGAAGGCAACTCTCAAAACCCTGCTGGCCGCCTCTGCCATGGGCTTCGGTCTCACCCATGGCGCGCTCGCCCAGGACACCGTCAAGATCGGATCGGTGCTTTCGGTGACCGGACCTTCGTCCTTCCTCGGCGAGCCTGAGGACAAGACGCTGAAGATCTACGTCGACAAGATCAACGCGGCTGGCGGCGTCGCCGGCAAGAAGATCGAGCTCGTGATCTACGACGACGGTGGTGACGCCAACAAGGCGCGCACCTTCGCGACGCGCCTCATCGAGGATGACGAAGTGATCGCCATGGTCGGTGGAACAACCACCGGCACCACCATGGCGATGATCCCGGTATTCGAAGAGGCTCAGGTTCCGTTCATCTCGCTCGCCGGTGCCATCGAGGTGATCGATCCGGTGCGCAAGTTCGTCTTCAAGACGCCGCACACTGACAAGATGGCCTGCGAGAAGATCTTCGAGGATCTGAAAAAGCGCAATCTCACCAAGATCGGCATGATCTCGGGCACGGATGGTTTCGGGGCTTCCATGCGCGTGCAATGCGTCAAGGTCGCGCCGAATTACGGCATGCAGATCGTCAGTGACGAGACCTACGGTCCGCGCGACAGCGACATGACCGCTCAGCTCACGAAGATCAAGAACACGGCCGGCGTGCAGGCTGTGGTCAATCCGGGCTTCGGTCAGGGCCCGGCCATCGTGACCCGCAACTATGCCCAGCTCGGCATGACGAACATCCCGTTCTATCAGAGCCACGGTGTCGCCTCGAAGAGCTTCATCGAATTGGCCGGCGCTGCTGCGGAAGGCGTCCGGCTGCCGGCGGCAGCGCTCCTCGTCGGCGACAAGCTGCCGGAGAGCGACCCGCAGAAGAAGGTCGTGACGGAATACAAGCAGGCCTATGAGGGCTCGACGAAGCAGCCGGTCTCGACCTTCGGCGGTCATGCCTATGACGGCCTCTTCATTCTGGTCGAGGCTATGAAGCGCGCGAACTCGACCGATCCCAAGAAGATCCGCGATGAGATCGAGAAGACCAAGGATTTCGTCGGCACCGGCGGCATCGTGAACATGTCGCCCACCGATCATCTGGGCCTCGACCTTTCGGCCTTCCGCATGCTCGAGATCAAGGGCGGCGACTGGAACCTGGTCGCCTCTGGAAGCTGATTTCTCGTTGCAACCCATCGAACGGGAGGCTGATCGTCAGCCTCCCGTTCGGCAACCTGAAGGTCACGGGACAGCATCATGGCCGAGTTCCTCCAGTTCCTTATTTCCGGTCTGACGGTGGGAGCCGTCTATGCGCTGGTCGCCCTCGGCTTCACTCTGATCTACAACGCATCGGGCGTGGTGAATTTCGCGCAGGGCGAGTTCGTCATGCTCGGCGGCATGGTGACGGTTTTCGCATCCGCTGCCGGAATGCCCTTGCCGCTGGCGGCCCTGATTGCCATTTGCGCTGCCATTGTGATCGGCCTTGTGCTCCATCGCTTCGCTATCGAGCCCGCGCGCGGCGCATCAGCCGTGACGCTCATCATCATTACCATCGGCGCATCGATCCTGTTGCGCGGCCTTGCGGCGATCGTCTTCGACAAGCAGTTTCACAAGCTGCCCGCTTTCACGGGTGATACGCCGGTCGACATGCTGGGTGCTGCCGTCCAGCCGCAGAGCTTCTGGGTGCTCGGAGGGACCGCTGTCGTCGTCCTGGCGCTTTATGTCTTTCTTGAACATACGATCATCGGCAAAGCCGTGCTGGCAACCGCCGCGAACCGTCTGGCCGCCCGTCTCGTCGGGATCAATACCACCACGATCATGGCGCTTGCCTTCGGCGGCTCCGCCGCTATAGGGGCGATCGCCGGGATTCTCGTGACGCCGATCACCCTGACCAGCTACGATGTTGGTACGCTTCTGGCCCTGAAGGGTTTCGCAGCTGCCATGCTGGGCGGCATGGGCAATCCGGTCGGCGCAGTCGTCGGCGGACTCTTGCTCGGTCTGCTGGAGGCATTCGGCGCCGGCTACATCAGTTCGACCTACAAGGATGCCTTTGCATTCCTTGTCATCCTGATCGTCCTGTTCGCGGCACCTCAAGGCCTGTTCGGGCGCCGGGTTGTGGAGAGGGTGTGAGAATGCGTGCTCTCATGAACCAGCGCTTCCTCACGCTCGCCGTGCTGGCGATCGTGATCGCCGCTCTCCCACTCATCTTTCCGTCGAGCTACTATTTCCGCGTCGCTTCACTCGTCTGGGTGTCCGCGCTGGCGGCCATCGGCCTCAACATTCTCATGGGACAGGCGGGCCAAGTCAGCCTGGGACATGCGGCGTTCTTTGGCATCGGCGCCTACGCCGTCGCCATCGGACCGACACATCTCGGTATTCCATCCTGGGCGGCGCTTCTCATCGGGGCAGTCCTCTCGGCGGCTCTCGCCTATCTGGTCGGGCGCCCGATCCTGCGGCTCAAAGGGCATTATCTCGCCATTGCCACCTTGGGCCTTGGCGTGCTCGTCGCCCTCGTCATCACGACGGAAAGTGGCTGGACCGGCGGGCCGGACGGCATGCCCGTTGAGAGACTTTCTCTCTTCGGCTGGCGGGTCAGCGGATCCTATACATGGTACTGGGTGACGGGCGCTCTCCTGCTCGTCGGAACCTGGATTGCCCTCAATCTCGACGAGACACCGACAGGGCGGGCCTTCCGCGCCCTGCACGACAGCGAGGTGGCTGCGCAGGTGGTCGGCGTCGATGTGGCGCGCTTCAAGCTGCAGGCCTTCGTGATCGCCGCCGTCTATGCGTCGCTCGCAGGCTCCGCGCTGGCTTTCATGAACGGCTTCATCAATCCGGATCAGGCGGGCTTCCTGCATTCGGTGGAACTCGTCACCATCGTGGTGCTGGGCGGGCTGGGATCCGTCGTCGGCAGCATCGTCGGCGCCGCCGTGCTCATAACGCTTCCGCAGGCTTTGACCGTCTTTCAGGAATACGAGCATCTTCTGCTCGGCCTCATCATCATCGTGGCAATGATCTTCATGCGCAACGGCATCGTGCCGAGCCTCTCGGCTCTGGTCTTCCGGAGGGCACGCTCATGAGCATCCTGAAGGCAACCGATATCGGCATTTCCTTTGGTGGCGTGAAAGCCGTCGACGGCGTGAGCTTCTCGGTCAGCCCCGGGCAGATCCTGTCGATCATCGGTCCGAACGGCGCCGGGAAGACCACTCTTTTCAACATCGTGTCCGGTGTGTATGCGGCAAGCCGCGGGTCGATTCATCTCGATGACGAGAATGTGACGGGGCTCGCGCCTCACAAGCTGGCTGCGCGCGGTTTGTCCCGAACCTTCCAGAACCTGCAGATTTTCCAGCGGATGACAGCCTGCGAGAACGTGATGGTGGGGCGCCATCTGCGGGAAAGGTGCAGCCTTCTGCCAGCCTTGTTCCGAACACCTTCCGTCACGCGCCAGAATCGCGAAACGCGGATGGCCGCTCTCGATCTTCTCGCCTCTGTGGGCTTGAAGGATGTTGCGGATGTTTCCGCAGGTTCACTTCCCTACGGGGCCTGCAAGCGTCTCGAAATCGCCCGTGCGCTTGCCGCGGAACCGCGCGTGCTTCTCCTCGACGAGCCTGCCGCAGGCTGCAACGCGGTGGAAACCGAAGAGATCGATCACCTGATCAAACAGGTCGCCGACCGGGGAGTGGCCGTCGTTCTTGTCGAGCACGACATGAAGCTCGTGATGAAGATCTCCGACAGGATCCTCGTGCTCGAGCGTGGAAGACCCCTGGCCGAAGGAACGCCCCGGGAGGTGCGCGATGATCCAAGGGTCCTTGAGGCTTATCTGGGACAGCACGGTGCACGGGAGGCTGCCCCTGCTTGAAGTGAAGGACCTGCGCAGCGCCTATGGCCGGATCGAGGTGCTCAAGGGCGTCAATCTTGAGGTCATGGCCGGCGAGATCGTGGCGTTGGTCGGCTCGAATGGTGCGGGCAAAACCACGTTGCTCCGTACGCTCTCCGGCGTTCAACCGATCACCGGTGGCGAAATCCGCTTCAAGGGACAGCGTATCGATCGCCTACCGCCTCACCAGAGGGTGGAGCTGGGGATCACGCAATCGCCGGAAGGCCGGCAGGTGTTCGGACCGCTGACGGTCGAGGACAATTTGCGGCTTGGCGCCTACAGGCGGCGCGACAGAGAGATCGATCAGGATCGCGATCGCATCTTTGCGATGTTTCCGATTCTGGCCGAGAAGCGGCATCTTTTGGCAGGGGGACTGTCAGGCGGTCAGCAGCAGATGCTGGCGATCGGCCGCGCACTCATGGGCCGTCCCAAGCTTCTGCTCCTGGATGAGCCATCGCTCGGTCTGTCGCCGCTCCTGGTCGATCAAATCCTGGACGCTATCGTCTCGCTCAAGAAAGAAGGCATCACGGTCCTTCTCGTCGAGCAGAATGCCAGCGCGGCTTTGGCCATTGCCGATAGGGGCTATGTGCTGGAAACAGGCAAAGTGGCTCACAGCGGTGCGGGCTCGGCGCTGCTTGCGGATCCGCAAGTCAAGGCAGCTTATCTCGGCATCGAGTGATTAACCTTCCCCATCACCCTGATGCCGATTGCGTCTGATCGATGCTTTGCTTTGCGAGAGCGAGAGCCTCCTGAAGCACGGTGTGATCGCCAATATGATTGGCGAGGATCAGCACGAGAGAGGTGTTGAGTGCAGCGCTCTCCTGGTCCGACAATCCCCGATGCGCCTCGATCAACGCACGATAGGCACGATCCGGATCGGGAAAACGACTTTCTGTAACAAGGGCCGTCATGCGTGCTCTCCCTCGAATCCTCTCATACGATGGGAGGCGCGCTCGATCAGCGATGCCGTCGCGTGGCGCCAGCGTGCCGCAAGGTGCTGATCCGGACGAATGAGGTAAGTGCTGCCAGGTGTGGCGTCGAAGCGCTGGGTGAAAAATCCTCTCTCATCGACAAGGTCTTCGCCGATGACGAGGACGCGAGCGCTAGTCGGTGGCGGTTCTCCGTTAGGCACATGGATGAAGGTTTCCTCACCGCCCAGCGCTTCAAGGAGCCAGATCGGCTGACCGTTGCGGTTACGCATCGGCGCGTCGGGCAGAGGTGCGCCAAGGCGGGCGGAACCGGACCAGGCGTCCTCATCCGGTGTCGACAGAGGCGTTTCATAGGTCGATGGCATCGACAGCCTGCCGGAATTCACCATCCGCTTGGCAAAGGGTGCGTGACGCGCGAGAGCAAGAGTTGCATCGCGAAAGCGCAACTCTTGCGCCGAGCGCGGAGCGATGAAATCCGTTGAGCGAGTCGAATGGCCGATATTCTCGTCCGCGGCGGCAGAGCGTTCGAGGTCATAGGTGTCGATCAGGCTCTCGGGCGCTTCGCCTCTGAGGAAGAGCGCGAGCTTCCAGGCAAGGTTCTCCGCATCCTGGATGCCGGAGTTCGCGCCGCGTGCCCCGAAGGGTGAAACTTGGTGCGCGGCGTCGCCAGCAAAGACCACACGGCCATGCACGAAACGCTCCAGTCGCCGGCACTGAAACGTGTAGACCGACACCCATTCGAGCGTGAAGGCATCATGTCCCAGCATCTTGCTGATCCGGGGGATCACGCGTTCAGGCGCCTGCTCGGCCTTCGCGTCCGCATCGGGACCGAGCTGCAGGTCGATGCGCCAGACATCGTCCGGCTGCTTGTGAAGAAGTGCGGAGCGGCCGTTATGGAAGGGCGGATCGAACCAGAACCAGCGCTCGGGTGGAAAATCGCCCTTCATCTTCACATCCGCGATGAGAAAGCGATCCTCGAAGACTTCGCCCTGGAAATCGAGCCCGAGCATCCCGCGTAGAGCCGAACGCGCGCCGTCGGCCGACACCAGCCAATCGGCGTCGAGATCGTAGGATCCCTCGGGCGTCTCGATGGTGAGCGACACGCCGTCATTGCGGCGCTTGAGGCCGCTCACCTTGTTGCGCCAGCGGAGGTCGAGATGGGGCAGCTCCGCAGCACGTTCCACGAGCGCATGCTCAAGATAATATTGCTGGAGATTGATGAAAGCCGGCATCTTGTGCCCGTCCTCGGGCAACAGGTTGAAGGCATAGAGCTGATCGTTGCGCTGAAATACCTTGCCGAGTTTCCAGGTCACGCCTTTCTCGAGGCACGTTTCGGCAACGCCGAGTCGGTCGAGGATTTCGAGCGTGCGCTTGGCATAGCAGATGCCGCGTGATCCTTCCCCGATCCGATCGGCATCGTCGAGAAGCACCACGGGCACGCCGCGCTGTGCCAGGTCGATAGCGGTGCACAGCCCGACGGGGCCTGCACCGACGACAACGACAGGGTGGCGGGCCGGCGAGGGACGATCCTGATCCGCGCTGCGACGGTAGCCGAACTGGTAGAGAATCCTGCGGGTGTTCATGGCGTAGCCTGGCCATCGATGACCATGCAGCCGGCACCACTACCGACGATGCCGGAAGTGGGGTCTCCGACCGTGAAGGCATCCAGATCCGGCCTGATCTCGATAAACGACACCGTCGCAACGGACAAATTGCCTGTCGACGCAAATGCCTCCTCGGCCATAGCGCTTCTCCCTGTCGTTAGATGCAGCTCATACCATCGCGTTCTCACGAAAACGATGGTTGGCGTTATTGAGGAACAGGGTAGACTTGATCCAGCGACCGTCAAGTTCGCTGTGATAGATCGGTTCGGAGCTGCATTCAGCGCGAAGTAAAGCCTAGCGGTATGTTGTAAGAGAACTCCGAAATGGAGGCGGGTACAGCAGGGAGGGAAGATCCTGGGTTTACTGTCGCGAGAACAGCCTGATCAATCGCAGGATTACCAGAGCTACTTACAAGAGATGAACTGACGATGCGGCCGGATCGGTCCAAAGTAAACCGTACCCGTGCAGAACCGGTAGCGCCTTGGATTCGCGTGCCATTGAGACGCAGGCGCCTTTGCAAGGCTGATCTAAGGCTTGCTTTGTAACTGTTCAGAACATTCGGATCAGCTGAAGCTGCCGCACCGCCCATGTTCTCGCGAGAAGCTGAAGCTTGTCCTTGGCGCGCTTCGGATGGAGGCCGCTGTTCGGCAATCGTCCGGCGCGGCGGTGGCTTGCGTTCCACTGGCTTACGTGGTGGCTCCTTTTTGGGTGCGGGCTTCTCCACGACAGGTTTCGCGATGACCGTTTCGGGTGGCGGGAGGGCAACGACAGCCTCTGTATCAGTTGTCTCTGGTTCAACTGGAAGTGCTTCGATAGGCGCGACCTCGGTTATTTCCTGAGGCTGAGCTTCGACGATCTCCTCAGGAGGCTGCTCTTCGGTCGTTTCAGTCTCGATTGGCTCTGCCTCGATGGGAGGTACCTCTTGGGCCTGCACCACCGCCGGCTCTGCCGATACGATCTCTTCGAGCGCGGGTGCGAAATCGATGGTGATCTCCTGCTCGCCGGGTGCTTCCGTCTTGTCAGATGGCCAGAAGGTCACGGCCGTCAGGGCGGCTCCGTGCAGAAGCAGGGCCGTGAGGAAGGCAATCCCGAGCCGGCTCGGCTCCTGCGTCGGTCTGAGAGTTTGAACGGACATCGGACTTGCTTCAGATCCTACTGAGCCGGTGTTCCGCTCTGGGCTTGCACGATCAGCGATACCTTGCTGAAGCCGGCCGCATTGATCTGGCCCATGATTTCGATGATGCGCCCGTAAGGAACGGCCTTGTCGCCGCGAACCAGGACAACCTGGCTCGGGTCCACGCTCGCGAGCTGCCGCAGGCGCGGCATCATGGTCTCAGGTGCAAGGGGTTCCTTGTCGAGGAACGGCTGACCCTGTGCGTCGATGGTGACCACGACCGGCTGCTTCGGCTGCGACACTTTCGGGGCCGCTGTCTTCGGCAGCTGCACAGGCACGCCGACAGTCATGAGGGGGGCGGCCACCATGAAGATGATAAGCAGAACGAGCATCACGTCCACGAGCGGCGTGACGTTGATCTCGGACAGGGGAGCAGCCCCGAACTCGTCGTCCGTGTCCTGCGTCCGGATAGGTCCCATACCCATTATTCGGCAGCCTCTGCTCGAACGTGGGGCTTACGGTCACGCGCCAGACGGTCGCCGAGCGCCGTGATGCCGGCGGCGAAGGATTGCTGCAGGCGGCCTAGATCGGTCGTCAGCTTGTTGTAGGCGATCACGGCCGGAATGGCGGCCACGAGGCCGATGGCGGTTGCAAACAGGGCTTCCGCAATGCCGGGCGCCACAACGGAGAGGCTCGTATCCTGGCTCGCCGCAATGGCGGAGAACGAGCTCATGATGCCCCACACCGTACCGAACAGACCGATGAAGGGTGCGGCCGAGCCGATGGTGGCGAGAAACGGCAAGCCGACCTGAAGCTGGCGCATATCGGCGGAGAGCGCAGCCCGCATGGCCCGCTCAATGCGCTCCCGCCGCTCCGCGCGGCTCTCGGAGACGTCCTGGTCGCGCCATGCCTCATGGCCGGCCGTGACGATCCGGCCCGTTGCTCCAGCCATCTGCGGCGTCAGCCTCTCGCCCGAACGGGCTGCAGCCTCGAATGCGCGGGCCTGACGACGGATGGTTCTGAAGCGCAGAAGCTTCTCGAAGACGATCGTCCAGCAGCCGAGAGATGCCAGAACGAGCAGGATCATGACGCTCTTGACGATCGGATCGGCTTGCAGAAACAGGCCGAGGAAGGACATGTCATGCGTAGCTGCGGGCATGGTCTCGTTCATGATGGCAATCTCACTTCACGAAGGATACGGTGTCGATCTTGGAGGCCGTCTCGATCACCGACAGGCAATCCTCCCGTGAACTTGTCGCGCCCTCACAGGTCAGGACATCGTTGAGGAGAACACGCCCGAAGCGCGAGCAGTTCAGCCCCGGAAAATCGAAGAGCTTGATGAGTGTCTTGCGGCGAGGCACTGGGCCGACCTCCACGGCAAGCCTCTTGGCTGCCACGCCATCGGTATCGAGAGCGAACAGATCGAGCTTCAGCGATTTCCAGTTCTCGCCCTTTTGATTGTCGATGAGGAAATAGGTTCTGCAGCTGTCTCCCGATGCCTCGATCTTGTTCAGTTCGATGCGCAACGGGCTTGAAGGCGTCGCATTGTCCTGAGCGAGAGCCGTCCCGGTGAAAGGCAGGAGCAGGGCCAGGCAGGCAAAGATGCTGCCGGCTGCAAATCCAGGCTCATTCCAGGTACTCATGCCCATGAACTCACTCTCCCTCATGTTGGCGAGCGATTGTCCGATGCGATGCGCAGTTTCAGAGTCTCCAATGGAGACGCTGAGCGCAGGTGTCTTCGGCAAATCAATCGAATGCCCGAAACCGGGAGATTTCCCCGTGGGCAGCCCTGATGAGATATCTGAAAGAATTCAGATTGATCAAGGGCTTAGGAGAAAATCAGAGGTATTCTAAAACAGACGCTAGAGCTTTGAGATCGGGATGGAAATCGCTTCTTTAAAAGAGCTTCAAAGTAAATTTCCTGCATTCCACGACGCCATGATGAGTCGTGCCGGGGCTCATCCTCGCTTCATCCCCAGCCTGTGGACGGGAGGTCGACCGCCATGAGTCCTCAAACGGATTCCACGAAAATACCATTTTGCGTAGAGAAGAGAGAACGTGCCTCTTACCTCGGGAGATCGTGCTTGAGCTTCAACGGTCACGACAAGCCTTTTCCAGCTTGGTATCCTTATGCATTCGTTGGTGCGATTGCAGCGCTTGGGGCAGCTTTTTACGTCCTCGGCTAAGAGCAGTGACGACCTTGATCTGCCTTCGGTCGGCTCATCCGATGGCTTGGATGAGGACATCAGGAACTTGAGAAGAAGTTGAGCACCGTCGAGCCCGACTCTCGTGACGGATCTGTGTTGCCGTGGGCTCGGCCCCTGCATCCCAAAGCGAAGCGAGGCGATACATCCGCGCCCCGTTCGCATTTGGGAGAGTGTTGATCCGCGTGTGGATCAGCGCAAAGATCATCGCTTTGCTATGGTTACCATTTGGTTAACGATCCTCCTTTGAGGAAGATTTGTCGCACGAGATCTGCGCGCGAGACCAAATTGAAATGCAATAATGTTTCTTGAGTTCAATCACATGACCGCGCCGACCTGCCAGGGAACGAACTCAAGATCGCCATAACCGAGATCTTCCGATTTCGTATGCTCTCCGGATGCGACGCGCAGCAGGATCTCGAAGATCTCCCTTCCCTTCGCTTCCAGCGAAACACCGTCGAGGATGTCGCCGCAATTGACGTCCATGTCGTCCAGCATGCGGCGGTAGATATCGGAGTTCGTGGCGAGTTTCAGGGATGGAACGGGCTTGCAGCCGAAAGCCGAGCCCCGTCCGGTGGTAAAGGCGATCAAATTTGCGCCGCCAGCCACCTGACCCGTTGCGGCGACGGGATCGTAGCCCGGCGTATCCATGTAGACGAAACCATGATCCTTCACAAGTTCCGCATATTCGTAGACGGCGCGAAGCGTGGAGCGTCCACCCTTCGCCGCGGCGCCCAAGGATTTCTCGAGGATCGTCGTCAGCCCGCCCGCCTTGTTGCCGGGTGACGGATTGTTGTTCATCTCGCCGCCGTTGCGGGCGGTGTAATCCTCCCACCATCTGATCCGCGAAACGAGCTTTTCGCCGATCCCCCTGGTGGCAGCGCGTCGGGTGAGCAGATGCTCCGCACCATAGATCTCAGGCGTCTCAGACAGAATCGACGTTCCGCCGTGGCGTACCAGCAGATCGGAGGCGACACCGAGAGCCGGGTTGGCAGTGAGGGCCGAGTAGCCGTCGGAACCGCCGCATTGGAGTGCGAGCACCAGCTCCGATGCAGGACGCGTTTCGCGCTGAGCCTTGGCGGCGATCGGAAGCATGTCCTTCACCGCATCGACGATGGCCTGCACGGTGCGCCTTGTGCCGCCTGTCTCCTGAATGGTGAGCGTGCGGAATGTTTCGCTTTCCGTGAGGCCGTATTCCTGCTTCATCCGGCCGATCTGAAATACCTCGCAGCCGAGACCGACCATGATCACGCCAGCGAAGTTGGGGTGGCTGGCATAGCCCCACTGCGTGCGGCGCAGGATATCGAACCCCTCTCCATAAGCCGCGTGTCCGCATCCCGTGCCGTGGACGATGGCGACGACACCATCGATGCCGGGATAATCGCGCAGGATCCCGGAACGCTCCACTTCGGCCGCGGCGAAGCGTGCGACGGAGGCCGAGCAGTTCACCGATGTCAGAATGCCGATATAGTTGCGCGTGCCAGTCCGGCCGGAAGCGCGGCGGTATCCCTGGAAAGTGGCGCGCATCTCGAGCGGAAGCAGATTGTCCTCCCGCGCGTCGACGCAGAACGCATAATCGCGCTCGAAGTCGTGCAGACCGACATTGTGCTCATGGACCCATTCGCCAGGCGCAATGTGTGTCTTGGCGAAGCCGATGATCTGACCGAACTTCCGGATCGGCTCACCCTCGCGGATCGGCTCCGCAGCCATCTTGTGGCCCCGCAGAATACGCTCACGGGCAGTCAATCCCGCCGCGTTGGCGCCCTGGTTCACAAGGTCGATGGCGATGACCACGTTATCATCGGGCGAGAGGCGGATGGTGCGGGGAATGTTCATAACATTTGCTTTTCGTAATCAGAGGTAGCCGAGTTCCTTGAGGAAATTCGGTAGCCACAGGACGGTTTCAGGAACGAAGGTGATCAGGGCCAGGACCAGAAGCAAGGGCACCAACCATGGCGCACAGGCTCTCATGCAGTCCTCGAAGGATATCTTTGCGACCCGGGTCAGCACGTAGAGCACCATGCCGACCGGTGGTGTGAGAAGGCCGATCATCAGGTTCAAAACCATGATGAGACCGAAATGCACCGGGTCGATGCCGAGCTTCACGGCTACGGGCAGCAGCACCGGCGTCAGGATCGTGATGGCTGCAATGGTTTCCATGAAGCAGCCGACGATCAGAAGAAAGACATTGACCAGAAGCAGGAAGGTGATCGGATTGGATGCGTAAGTAATGATCCATTCGCCGAGGGCATCCGTCGTGCGGGTGGTGGTGAGCACCCAGCCGAAAATCGAGGCACCGGCCACGATGAGAAGAACCACGGCGGTTGTCTCGATCGTATCCATGGTCACTCGCACGAACTGACGCAGGCTCAGAACCGAATAGCGAGGGTGCTGGCCCCGTGCCGCGAGAACCATGTTGAAGGTATGGTGGATGACCGTCGAGAGAAGGAGTGCATAGGCGCAGGCGAAGACCGCGGCCTCCGTCGGTGTGAACAGACCAAAGCTCATGCCGCCGATGATGATCGCAGGGGTCAGAAGAGGCAGGAAGGCGTTGAAGAACGACCGCCCGAGGCGGCCGAGTTCGAAGCTCGCATCGCGGCCGATGCCATAATGATGCGCATAGAGAGCCACTGTCGCGGACATGAAGAGGGCCATGATCAGACCCGGAATGATGCCTGCGACGAAAAGGGCATTGATCGATGCATTGGCGACGACGCCGTAGATGACGAGGGGGAGGGAAGGCGGAATGATCGGCCCGATGGTGGAAGAGGCGGCCGTCAGGCCTACCGCAAATTTCGTGTCGTAGCCATGATCGCGCATGGCCTTGATCTCGATTGTTCCGAGACCGCCGGCATCTGCAACGGCAGTGCCGGACATGCCGGCAAAGATCACGGAACCCGCGACGTTCACGTGCCCCAAGCCGCCTCTCAGCCAGCCGACGGCAGCGACGGCGAAGTCGTAGATCTGCTTGGTGATGCCGGCAGAGTTCATCAGATTGCCCGCCATGATGAAGAACGGAACCGCCAGAAGAGGAAAGGAATCGACCCCGTTCACCATGCGATGAATCACCGTGATCACCGGCGTTGTCACCTCACCGGTCAAGTTGCCGACAAGCAGGAACAGAAGCGAGGAGCCGGCGAGCGCCACCGCAATCGGCACGCCGATCACGATCATGATCAGGAGAGCAACAAGCATCAAACCGATGAGCATGGAGATCTCCGCGATCAATCGAGCGCAAGGCCGTGAGAGACATCCGTCTCACAGCGCAGGAGGCGACGGACGAAACGCAATGTCGCATGGACCGTTACGCCGGCCAGTGCGGCGGATACGGCCCAGTACATGTATCCTTTCGGAATATCGATGGAGACCATGTAGCCTGGAGCGAGTGCACCGAGCTGGTAGGCATACCATGCCATGGCGCCGCAGAAGAGAGCTACGAGTCCGTCAACAACCACAAGCGTCCAGTGCTTCGCCGTGGGTGGCAAAAAGGTGAGAAGAGCTTCGACGGCGATGTGGGAACCCTTGCGCATGGCGGTGACCGAGCCCACAAAGGTGACGAGGATCAGGAGATAACGGGCGATCTCTTCCGTCCATCCCAGCGAGTTGTTCAAGACATAACGAGTGAAGAACTGCAGGAAGACGACACCAAAAAGGATCCAAAAGATCGCGAAAACCAGCGCGTCGGACCAGCGTAGATCGGACAAGTCCACGTGGGACTCTTCCTCCTGCCATTGCTCGAACAGGACATCCATCTCTTTCTGCAGATCCTCCTGAGGAGGCGATTTGTCTATATTAGTGGAGATCGCAGGAGCCTGGGTGTTTTGCATAACGGTCATTCGCTCTGGCTTTTCTTCACAGCATCGGAATGCCCTCTCCCGAAGGAGAGGGCACAGAAGCAGGGCTCAGTTCGTAGCCGTCTTGATGGCCTGCAGACGATCGTATGTCGCTTTGTCCCAGGTTGCATCCGGACCCATGTGAGCCTTCACGACAGCCTCACGGAATGGTGCACGGTCGACGGCGACGACGTTCTTGCCCTGGCTCTTGAACCAGTCCACCAGCTCCTTCTCCATCTTGACGATGTCGTCGGTGCACTTGTCTGCAGCTTCCTGCAGGATCTCGGTCAACGCCTTCTGCTCGTCCGCTGACAGGCGCTTCATCGTGCCGCCCGAAACGATCGTGAGTAGAGCATCCGTGATGTGCCCCGTGAGCACGATGTTCTTCTGCACCTCGTGGAACTTCTTGGCCTGGATGGTGACCAGCGGATTTTCCTGCGCATCGACCACGCCCTGCGACAGCGCGAGGTAGACCTCAGCGAAGGCGATAGGGGTGGGGTTCGCACCGACAGCCTTGGGAAACATGGTGTAGAGCGGCGCATCGGGCACACGGATCTTCACGCCTTTCATATCCTCAGGCTTGGTGATGTCCTTGTTGGCCGTCACGTGACGTTCACCATAATAGGTGAGGCTCACAACCCGGTGGCCCGCTTTCTTTTCGTATCCTTGTCCCAGTTCCTTGAAGAGGTCGGATTTCCGGAAGGCGTTCCAATGGCCGAAATCGCGGAACATGTAGGGTGCGCCGCCGATGGCGATCGGCCCATGAGCGCGGCCGGCAAAGAGCTGGCCGGTATAGATGATGTCGACAGTCCCAAGGGAGAGCCCCTCGTTGATGTCGCTCTCCTTGCCGAGTGAGGAGGCTGGAAAGACCTCGATGGTATATTTCCCGTTGGTCCGCTTCTTCAGTTCTTCGCCGGCCCATAGTGCCCATTTGTGATAAGGTTCGGAGGCCTCATACACATGGGCCCATTTCAGCTTTGTCTGGGCACTGGCGGGTAGAGCGGGAAGCACGGCGGTTGCGGCTGCGATGAGGCCGAACGCTAGGCGGCGGGTCAGAAATGGCATAGGCGTTCCTCCGAATAGCCGGCTCTGCGGCCGGTTGAAAAATGATCACGAACGGCTCCGCTCGTGGAAAGGGACCCGACAAGCTGGTGGCATCTACTCATCGGTTCGGCTAACATGTTAGGCAAATGGACGCGATCGACAAGAGAAAAAGATACGATTTCCTAGACCCTTTGGAGCGGGGAGCACGGGGGCATACGACGGAGCAGGTGGAACGGTCCCTCCGGTCCGCCATCGTGGCTCTCGATTTCGCCCCGGGCGAGTTCATCGATAAGGGCGCCGTCTGCACGGCGCTCGGGGTGTCCCGCTTCCCGGTTTCCGAGGCCCTGGCACGTTTAGCCGCTGAAGGGCTCGTCGAGATCCTGCCCCAGCGAGGCTCCCGCGCGGCGCGTATCCGCTTGTCGGAAATCAGGGAATCGATGCTGATCCGTCAGGCTCTGGAGGGCATGGCGGCGGAGACCGCTGCAAAGCATCTATCCTCCAGGGCTATCGAGGCCCTTCGCAGCAACCTGGAAGCGCAGCAGGAGGCCGTCTCAAGAGGGGACCGTTCCGGCTTCCATGCCCTGGATCTCGAATTCCATACGATTCTGGTTGAGGGATTGGAGATGCCGCGGGTGGCCGCCGTGATCGAAGCCTCGCGCGCCAATATCGATCGTGTGCGCCGCCTTCTCTCCTCTCCGCGGCGGCATGTCGTGACCCTTGCCGAACATCGGGAGATCTTTCGCGCTCTCGAGGCGCATGATGCTCGCGCGGCTCGTCGGGCGATGGAAACCCATCTGGAGGCAGTCGTAGAGGAGTTGGGCCGTTTCTCGGTCGAGCACGCCGAAGTCTTCATGCAGGGTTGAAAGGAAAAGAGTTCAGCTCAGCAATTCGGAGCGCTGTTTTGGCGCCTCGCGAAGTACCGCCGACGCGCATTTCGTGCTGTCCTGGGCACCACTTCACCGTCGCGGCCTTGAGGTATATATATGTCAACCGGCGAAGGGGCTCGCTTGCGGCAGGAGGTTTTCATGACACTCCAGATTGGCGATGTCGCGCCGGATTTCGAAGCCGAAACAACAGAAGGGCGAATCCGCTTCCACGATTGGATCGGTGATTCCTGGTGCGTGCTCTTCTCCCATCCCAAGGACTTCACCCCGGTCTGTACGACCGAGTTGGGTTACATGGCCAAGATCAAGCCCGAATTCGACCGACGCAATGTGAAGGTCATCGGGCTCAGCGTCGATCCCGTGGACAATCATGCGCGGTGGGCCGAGGACATCAGAGAGACGCAAGGCGAAGCGCCGAATTTCCCGATGATCGGCGACTCCAATCTCACGATTTCCAAGCTCTATGGGATGCTTCCGGCCAGCACCAGCGGCACTTCGGAAGGCCGGACCCCTGCGGACAACCAGACCGTGCGAAACGTCTTCGTCATCGGTCCGGACAAGAAGATCAAATTGGTTCTCGTTTATCCGATGACCACAGGCCGCAACTTCGATGAGGTACTTCGCGTCATCGATTCCCTCCAGCTGACAGCAAAGCAC
Source organism: Microvirga lupini (assembly GCA_000517005.1). Lineage (GTDB taxonomy): Bacteria > Pseudomonadota > Alphaproteobacteria > Rhizobiales > Beijerinckiaceae > Microvirga > Microvirga lupini. The sequence goes on along the minus strand of KI911965.1, from coordinate 165,873 downwards.
CGGGTGGCGACGCCAGCGAACTGGAAGCAGGGCGAGGATGTCATCATTGCGGGCTCGGTGCCGGACGAAGAGGCCAAGAAGATTTACCCGCAGGGCTGGAAGGCGCCGAAACCCTATATCCGGATCGTGCCGCAGCCCGGTGCCTGATGAGGCCCTGGCTCATTGGCGGATACCGATGCTCTGGGCCGCAGCATTGCATGGCGGTCCCGAGGGCTATTGCGGGTTCGTGCGCCTGAAGGAGGCAAAGTTAATGAGTACGGCGGCTTTCCCTCAATCGACGCTCGACCGCTCCACTGCAAGGCCGTCAGTCGATGCATTCTTCGACAAGCGCACCTGCAGCGTTCAGTATGTGGTGTCCGACCCTGCAACCGGACGCTGCGCTCTCATCGATCCGGTCCTCGATTATGACGAGAAGTCGGGTTCCGTCGCGACCAAGTCTGCCGATGCCCTTCTTGCTCGCGTGAAGGAACAGGGCCTGACCGTCGAGTGGATCCTCGATACACATCCTCATGCAGACCACTTTTCTGCAGCCGGTTATCTAAAGGACAGGACAGGCGCGAAGACGGCTATCGGCGAGCGCGTCGTCGATGTTCAGCGGCTCTGGAAGGAGATCTACAATCTCAGTGGTTTCGAGGCGGATGGCTCGCAATGGGACCACCTGTTTGCCGATGGTGATGTCTTCCAGATCGGGGATATGGATGTGAGGGTCGTTTTCTCACCTGGTCATACTCTCGCATCCGTTACCTATGTCATTGGAGACGCTGCCTTCATCCACGACACCCTCTTCATGCCTGACTTCGGCACGGCCCGGTGCGACTTTCCCGGGGGAGACGCGAGAGCCTTGTGGCGCACCATTCAGCGCATTCTCTCCCTGCCCGGGGACACCCGCTTGTTCTCCGGACACGATTACATGCCGGGTGGCCGGGCTCCGGCCTGGGAGAGCACTGTCGCTGGCCAGAAGGCCCAAAACGTCCACCTTGCACAGGCTCGCACCGAGGACGAGTTCGTTGTCATGCGTCAGGCACGGGATGCAAAGCTGCCGATGCCGAAACTGATCCTTCATGCTCTGCAGGTGAATATGGCGGGGGGGCGCTTGCCGGCACCGGAGAGCAATGGAACGCGTTATCTCAAGATACCCCTCGATGCGCTTCCCTATGCCGTTTGGGACTGACACGTCCTCCCGCATGCGGAAGTGACGGCGAAGGAAGCGGAGAGCAGCCTATGTCCGTTCATCATGGAATCGTCGACGCAATCGGCAACACGCCGATGATCCGGCTTCAGCGCGCCTCCGAGCTGACCAGATGCACCATCCTCGGCAAGGCCGAGTTCATGAATCCAGGCCAGTCGGTGAAGGATCGTGCGGCCCTGTTCATCATCCAGGACGCGGAGAAGCGCGGCCTTCTGCGGCCTGGCGGCGTGATCGTCGAGGGAACCGCCGGCAATACGGGGATCGGCTTGGCGCTCGTCGGCAATGCACTGGGCTATCGCACCGTAATCGTCATCCCGGAAACGCAGACGCAGGAGAAGAAGGACATGCTTCGCCTCTGTGGGGCGGAGCTCATCGAAGTCCCGGCCGTGCCTTATGCCAATCCCAACAATTACGTGAAGGTCTCGGGCCGGATTGCCGAAAACCTGGCAAAAAGCGAGCCGAATGGAGCCATCTGGGCCAATCAGTTCGACAATGTCGCCAACCGTGACGGCCATGTGGTTACCACCGGACCGGAAATCTGGGCCCAGACAAATGGCCGTGTGGACGGCTTCGTGTGTGCGGTCGGGACGGGAGGCACGCTTGCCGGGGTCGGCATCGCCCTCAAGGAGCGCAACCCGAAGATCGCCATCGGCCTTGCGGATCCCATGGGGGCTGCCCTCTACAACTATTATACGCGGGGCGAACTGAAGGCAGAGGGATCGTCGATCACGGAGGGCATCGGCCAGGGGCGGATCACCAAGAACCTGGAAGGGTTCCAGCCTGATGTGGCCTTCCAGATCCCGGACGAGGAGGCGATTCCGCTCGTCTTTGAGTTGCTGGAGCAGGAGGGTCTCTGCCTGGGCGGATCTTCCGGCATCAATGTGGCAGGCGCGATCCGCCTTGCGCAGCATCTTGGGCCTGGCCACACGATCGTGACCGTCTTGTGCGATTATGGCACGCGCTACCAATCGAAGTTGTTTAATCCGGACTTCCTACGCTCCAAGAATCTGCCTGTTCCAGCTTGGCTGGAGCGGGAAAGCACCCTGGATAAGTGCCTCGTTTAAAAGACAACCATCAGGTAAGTCCTGCCACATGTTCTCGATCTTCGAACATCACCTTCCGGTGCTATAATAGTTCTGTCCCGGTGAGACCCTCAAACAGGATGAGCCTTCAGAGCTGACCGGTCATGTTCAAGTGCCGTCGGGGGCATGAGGAAGCGCCATCATGCTGCCGAAGAACGAACAAGGCCTTGTGCAGACCCTGCGCCCGTCCATAACGGCGCCGGTCTTTCCCAGCACCTCGACCGAGTTCATCAACGTCATGGCCCATTACCACCGGGCCGAGATTGCCCGCATGGCGGGTTGGCGCGACCGAATCGACCGGACCACCAACTGGGCCATTACCGTGGTCGCCGCCATGCTGTCGGTCTCACTCTCCACGCCGACCGCTCATCATGGCGTGCTGG
>KI911965.1:132605-163119 GCA_000517005.1 Microvirga lupini | reverse complement strand
GGAGGAGGGGACGACGGATGACTGGATCCAAAAGCTCGGCGACGACCTCAGACGTCCTCTGTTCCTGACGAGCACCAGCCAAGCCCTCTCACGACGTCTCCGCCGCAATTACTGCTGGATGTTCCTGATCCTGCTGTTCGCCTGGATCGTCAAGACGACCTTCATCAGGATGCAGGAGAATGCGGTCGACGCGCATCTTGTCACGTCTGTCGGGGAATGGGTCCAGAACGCTGCCGTCGGCCCCATTCCCGGGTGGGCTGTCATCATCGGGCTGACGATATTCTATGGCTGGATTCTCTATGCCACGCTGCGCAAGCCGAAGGGGGAGGGTGAATTGGCCTTCGGCAACGTGCATGTCTGACGGTGCAGCACGAAGATATGATGTGCCGAGTGCGGGCTTCGGGAGTATAGTAGCCTTCAGGCAAGACTGGCAGGCTGACCGAGGTGGTTGCCATGAAGGCCATTCTGGTTCCGGTTGAACAGCATAGCTTCATCCGTTCGGTTCTGGACGCTGCCCTGTTGGTTGCGGGCCGGTTCGGGAGCCATGTGGAGGGCTTGGCGCTCGGCCCTGATATTCCTGACGTCATCGCTTTCGATGTCCCGGTGGGCTGGACCATCCTGAGTGAAAAGGAACAGCGCGAACTCGTGGAGCGGTCGCGGCACCTCTTCGAGGAATTCATGCTCTCCTGCGCGGTGCCGCGAAAGGCGGAGGCGCCGGAAGAGGCTTCCTGCGGATGGCTCGGCCAGCAGCTGTTCGGGGACAGCTATATCGGCAGCTTCGGCCGGGTGTTCGACCTGATCGTGCTCGGCCGTCCCGGATCGCGCGATGAGCCGCCGCGGCTGGCGACCCTCGAGGCCGCCCTGTTCGAGGGCGGCCGTCCGGTGCTGATGGTTCCCCCATCGGCTCCGGGATCGATCGGCGAGACCGTCGTGATCGCCTGGAACGGCAGCACGGAAACGGCGCGGACCGTGGCGCTTGCAATGCCCATTCTGGAGAAAGCCGGCCGCGTCGTCGTCCTGACCCTGGAGGGCTGGGGTGTCGAGGGACCGAGCGGTGCGGAACTGGCTCTTCGTCTCCAGCGGAATGGCATCCGGGCCGAGACGGCAGCACGCAGGCTGAACACCCGTCCCCCGGGCGAAGCCATCCTGGAAGACGCAGCCTCGTTCCATGCCGATCTGCTCGTCAAGGGCGCCTATACCCAAAGCCGCCTGAGACAGATGATTTTCGGCGGAGCCACGAGCCACATCATTGCGCATGCCGGCATACCGGTTCTGATGGCCCATTAAGGATGGGAGGCGCCTGTCGGTCGGTCTTGTCTGCCGTAAGAATGCCCAATGACAGAGGAGGGCATGAAGCATGGTCAGCAATCGTACGGACATGACCATCAACATCACCAATGCCGTGCTCGGGGCGATCCTGTTTCTCTCCCCTTGGCTGCTCGGTTACGGTCAGGAGACTTCGGCCGCCTTGAACGCCAGGCTCAGCGGAGGGGTTGTCGTCCTGCTGGCACTTCTGGCGGTGATCCGGACCCATGATTGGGAGGAATGGCTGAATGTGATCGCAGGTCTCTGGATTGCAGGCGCGCCTTGGCTCTTCTGGTTCGAAAACGTGCTTTCCGCGCGCTGGACCCATGTGGTTATCGGTTTCTGCATCGTGGCGATTGCCGCCTTCGAGCTCTATCGGATCTATTCCGAACGGGATGCCATGATCTCTCGCAGCGGGCGGTCAAGATAAGTGTTGCGTTCTCCGGCGTGAGCATGGTTCCGGCGCCAGGTGTTCCGATCTCGGTTCGTGAAACATTGCGACCGTTCTGACGCAGGCCGGGGTTGCATTCGTCTGTAGCAGGTGGAGGCATCCATGTATGTCGTCATTCGCAAATTCAGCAACATGCGCTCGGTGTCTGAAGCGGCCCGGCGGGCCGAGAGCGGGATCGGCCAGATCCTGCGGCAATCTCCGGGATTCCAGGGGTATCATGTCTTCGATTGCGGCAACGGTGTCGGCGGCTCCATCACTCTGTTCGACAGCCAGGAGGCTGCGCTTGCAGCAAACGAGAAGGCTCTGACGTGGATCCGCGCCAGCCTTGCCGATCTGGTTCAGGGGGAGCCAGAAATCACGGCGGGCGAGGTTTTGGCAACAGTGAAGCCTTAGCCGCGTGGACAGATGTCTGCCCACTTCCGAAGCCTGTCGATAACCGGCATTTGCCTCTTGCGCATTATGCGGAAAAGTGGCCCCGGTTTTCACTCGCGTGGCCCTTCGGGTCACTGACGCGGACCTTTGGTTCTGCGCCGAACGATGCGCCGCTCAAGGAATAAAGCATCGGACCCAAAAGTGAACACCACTTTTGGGTCCGATGCTTGAGATACGGCTCAGCCTATGGCCGAATGGTGTTTCGTTCCTAGTTCTCTCGGGAGGAGAACGAAAGACCATGACCGATTACGGACCGCTGACCCTTCACGTACCCGAACCGGCTGTTCGACCGGGAGGAACCCCAGACTTCTCGAATGTGAAAATTCCCAAGGCCGGAGCCGTCCCACGGCCGGATGTCGATGTGGATCCGGAATCCATCCGCGATCTCGCCTTTTCAATCATCCGCGTTCTCAACCGCGCAGGAGAGGCGGTTGGGCCCTGGGCCGGGCTCCTGAGCGATGAGGAACTCGTCGAGGGCATGCGTCACATGATGACGCTGCGCACCTTCGATGCACGGATGCTGATTGCTCAGAGGCAGGGCAAGACCTCCTTCTACATGCAGCACCTGGGCGAAGAGGCCATCAGCTGTGCCTTTCGAAAGGCGCTTTCGCCGGGGGATATGAACTTCCCGACCTACCGGCAGGCCGGTCTCCTGATCGCCAGCGGTTATTCGATGGTCGACATGATGTGCCAAGTCTATTCGAACTCCCGCGATCCGTTGAAGGGACGCCAGCTTCCCGTCATGTACTCCTCTAAGGAGCACGGGTTCTTCACGATCTCGGGCAATCTCGCCACGCAATACGTCCAAGCCGTCGGCTGGGCGATGGCCTCGGCGATCCGAAACGACACCAAGATCGCGGCCGCCTGGATCGGAGACGGATCGACGGCGGAATCCGATTTCCACGCGGCGCTCGTCTTCGCGTCCACTTATAAAGCGCCGGTCATTCTCAACATCGTCAACAATCAATGGGCGATCTCCACGTTCCAGGGCATCGCACGGGGCGGGGCAGGGACCTTCGCGGCCCGCGGATTGGGCTTCGGCATTCCCTCGTTGCGGGTGGACGGCAACGATTATCTCGCCGTCTATGCGGTGGCGAAATGGGCAGCCGAGCGGGCCCGGCGCAATCTCGGTCCGACGCTCGTCGAGTACGTCACCTATCGGGTCGGCGCGCATTCGACCTCCGACGATCCATCAGCCTATCGTCCGAAGACGGAATCCGATGCCTGGCCTCTCGGCGACCCGATCATTCGGCTGAAAAACCATCTCATCCTGCGGGGATCCTGGTCGGAGGAGCGACACAAACAGGCGGAGGCGGAAATCCTCGACACGGTGATCGCGGCACAGAAGGAGGCGGAGAGCTATGGCACGCTTCATGCCGGGGCCAAGCCATCCGCGCGTGAGATGTTCGATGGTGTCTATGCCGAGATGCCGCCGCATCTGCGCCGTCAGCGCCAGCAGGCGGGAGTCTGAGCCATGGCGCGCATGACGATGATTGAAGCCATCCGCGATGCCATGGATGTGATGATGGCGCGCGACGAGCGTGTCGTGGTCTTTGGTGAGGATGTGGGCTATTTCGGCGGCGTCTTCCGCTGCACGGCAGGTCTCCAGCAGAAATACGGAAAGACGCGCTGCTTCGATGCGCCGATCAGTGAATCCGGCATTGTCGGAACGGCGATCGGAATGGCGAGCTACGGATTGCGCCCCTGCATCGAAATCCAGTTCGCCGATTACATGTACCCGGCATACGATCAGATCGTGTCCGAGGCGGCCCGTCTGCGCTACCGCTCCAATGGCGAATTCACCTGTCCGATGGTCATTCGCATGCCCACCGGCGGCGGCATTTTCGGCGGACAGACCCATAGCCAGAGTCCCGAGGCGCTGTTCACACACGTGTCGGGATTGAAAACGGTCGTGCCGTCCAATCCTCACGATGCCAAGGGCCTTCTGATCGCTGCCATCGAGGATCCGGATCCCGTGATCTTCCTGGAGCCGAAGCGGCTCTACAACGGTCCCTTCGACGGGCATCACGACCGCCCGGTGACGCCGTGGTCGAAACACGACTTGAGCGAAGTGCCGACCGGTCATTTCAGTCTGCCGCTCGGCAAGGCCTCGATTGTGCGGGAAGGCGCTGCCGTCACCGTGCTGGCCTATGGCACGATGGTTTATGTTGCGCAGGCCGCAGCAACGGAGACCGGTATCGATGCAGAGATCATCGATCTGCGAACATTGATCCCGCTCGACATGGACACTATTGCAGCATCCGTCAGAAAGACGGGCCGCTGCGTGGTCGTCCATGAGGCCACTCTCACATCGGGTTTCGGGGCGGAGTTGGCAGCCCTGGTTCAGGAAAACTGCTTCTTTCAATTGGAAGCGCCCGTCGTCCGGGTGACCGGATGGGACACGCCCTATCCGCATGCTCAGGAATGGGATTACTTCCCGGGGCCGGCCCGTGTCGGGCGCGCCCTGGTCGAGACGATGGAGGCCTGACATGGGCGAGCACCTGATCAAAATGCCCGATGTCGGTGAAGGCATTGCCGAGGCCGAACTTGTCGAGTGGCACGTCAAGGTCGGCGATCTCGTCCGTGAGGATGCGGTGCTGGCCGCGGTCATGACCGACAAAGCAACCGTGGAAATCCCGTCCCCCGTCGATGGCGAGGTCCTGTGGCTCGGGGCGGAGATCGGTGACGTGGTGGCCATCGGCTCTCCTCTGATCCGCCTGAAAGTGGAGGGGGAGGACCAGGTCTCTTCTGAAAGCAGCCCGGCAGCGAAAGCGGCTGAGCCGCCCGCCCGGACCGAGGAGATCGAAGCCCAGGCGGATGGTGCCATCAAAGTCCCGGACGCCATCGTCGAGCGGCAGGCCAGGAGCACGCCGCCTCAGCCGATGGAGAGGCCGCCGGCTCCTGCCGCGAGGCTGCATCGCGCGCCGGTCACGCGTGCCGAGGGTGAGAAGCCGCTTGCCTCGCCGGCCGTTCGGTTGAGAGCGCGGGAGGCCGGGGTCGATCTGCGGCAGGTTCCGGGTTCCGGTCCCGCGGGCCGGATCACCCATGAAGATCTGGACGCCTTCTTCACCCATGGCCGCCAGATCGCCAAGGCGCCGGGGCTTTCCCAGAACACATTGGTCGAGCATATCAAGGTCATCGGGCTGCGCCGCAAGATTGCGGAGAAGATGGCGATTGCGAAATCGCGCATCCCGCACATCACCTATGTCGAGGAAGTCGACGTGACGGCGCTCGAGGATTTGCGGGCATCGCTCAATGCGAACAAGCGATCCGACCGGCCGAAGCTGACATTGCTGCCGTTCCTGATGCGCGCGATGGTGAAAGCCATTGCCGAGCAGCCGCATCTGAACGCCATCTACGATGACGAGGCCGGCATCGTCCATCAGCATGGCGGCGTGCATATCGGCATTGCGACGCAGACGGGCTCGGGCCTCATGGTGCCGGTGGTGAAGCATGCCGAGGCGCGCGACCTTTGGGAGTGCGCAGCCGAGCTGAACCGGCTTGCCGAGGCGGCGAAGTCCGGTCTCGTAAGCCGTGAGGAGCTGAGCGGATCGACGATCACTATCACCTCGCTCGGCGCCATGGGAGGCATCGTCACCACGCCAGTTATCAATTATCCCGAGGTTGCCATCGTCGGCGTCAACAAGATGGTGGTTCGGCCGGTCTGGGACGGCTCGACCTTCATCCCCCGCAAAATGATGAACCTGTCCTCCAGCTTTGATCATCGGATCATCGACGGCTGGGACGCGGCGGTCTTCGTGCAGCGCATCAAGACGCTTCTCGAGACACCCGCTATGATCTTCGTGGAGGCTTAAGACCGATGAAGGATATTTCCTGCAAGCTCCTCGTCATCGGAGCCGGGCCCGGAGGCTATGTCTGCGCCATCCGCGCCGGTCAATTGGGGATCGACACGGTCATCGTCGAGGCGGGCAAGCCTGGCGGAACCTGTCTCAATGTCGGCTGCATTCCCTCCAAGGCGCTCATTCACGCGGCGGAGGAATACGACAGGATCGTGCACCTGGCGAACGGTCGCAACTCCCTCGGAATCAGGACGACGAAGCCGGAACTCGATCTCTCCCAGACGATCGTCTGGAAGGATGGCATCGTCGGGCGCCTCAACAGCGGCGTGTCGGGCCTGCTCAAGAAGGCGAAGGTCAAGATCGTTCAAGGCCGGGCGCGCTTTCGCGACGGCAAGACAGTCGAAGTGGAAACGGAAACGGGCCGTCAGATCATCCACGCCGAAAACGTTGTGATCGCGACGGGATCAGCTCCCGTCGAATTGCCGAACCTGCCGTTCGGCGGCTTCGTGATCTCCTCCACCGAGGCGCTGGCGCTCACGTCGGTTCCGGAGCGCCTCGTCGTGGTCGGCGGCGGCTATATCGGCCTGGAACTGGGCACGGCTTTCGCGAAGATGGGAGCAAAGGTGAGTGTCGTCGAGGCGCAGACCCGCATCCTGCCGCAATATGATGCCGAATTGACGCGCCCGGTTGCCAAGAGGCTGCAGGCCCTCGGCATCGAGGTGATGACCGGTGCCAAGGCAAAAGGCCTGGCAAAGGCGGGCGGCACGTTGCTGATCGAGGCGGAAGACGGCTCGGAGAAGTCGCTCGCAGCCGATAAGATCCTGGTCACAGTCGGTCGGAAGCCGGTCACGCAGGGCTGCGGGCTGGACGAACTCGTCCTCGACATGGACGGTCCGTTCATCCGCATCGACGAGCGATGCCGGACATCCATGCGCGGGATCTATGCCATCGGCGACGTGACCGGTGAGCCGATGCTGGCCCATCGCGCGATGGCGCAGGGCGAGATGGTGGCCGAGATCGTCGCGGGCCACAAACGCGCCTGGGACAAGCGCGGCATTCCGGCGATCTGCTTTACCGATCCCGAGATCGTCACCGTCGGCCTGTCGCCGGAAGACGCTCGTCGAACGGACGTTGACGTCAAGATTGGTCAGTTTCCGTACTCGGCCAATGGCCGGGCGATGACCAAGATGGGCGAGGACGGTTTCGTGCGGGTCGTTGCCCGCGCGGACAATCATCTGGTGCTCGGCATCCAGGCTGTTGGCCAAGGCGTCTCCGAACTGGCGGCGGCCTTTGGCTTGGCGCTTGAAATGGGCACGCGCCTGGAAGACATCGCCGGGACGATCCACGCCCATCCGACACAAGGCGAGGCTTTCCAGGAAGCTGCACTCAAAGCCCTGGGACAGGAGCTTCATATTTGACGCGACTATGAGAGAAACTATCAGGCGCGTTTGGCGCCAATGCTGGATACTTCCGCAGCGTGGATGCCATCTTGCGTGCCAGCGGCGGGTGGTGTGACAGTCTGGCGCTCGGTCGCATCGCCGAGGTGTGAGAGCAGATCCATCGGCAACGGAAAGACGATGGTCGAGGAACGCTCGCTGGCAATGTCGTGCAGGGCTGCGAAATAGCGCAGCTGCATCGCGCGCGGCTCCGCCGCAAGCAATCTGCCGGCCTCCACGAGCTTCTCCGCCGCTTGTTGCTCACCGGCGGCATTGATCACCTTGGCACGCCGCAACCGCTCGGCTTCCGCCTGCTTGGCAATGGCGCGCACCATGCTCTCGTTGAGATCGACGTGCTTGATCTCGACATTTGCCACCTTGATCCCCCATGCATCCGTCTGCTGGTCCAGGATCTGCTGGATGTCGGCATTGAGTCTGTCGCGCTCCGCCAGCATCTCATCGAGTTCATGCTTGCCGAGGACGGAGCGCAGGGTGGTCTGAGCAAGCTGGCTCGTGGCTGCCATGAAATGCTCGACCTTGATGATCGCCCGTTCGGGATCGACGATGCGGAAATAGATCACCGCATTGACTTTCACCGAAACATTGTCCCGCGAGATCACGTCCTGGGTCGGCACGTCCTGGACGATCACACGCAAATCGACCCGGACCATCTGCTGCACGAACGGGATGAGGATGATGAGCCCTGGGCCCTTCACGCCGGTGAAGCGACCGAGGGTGAAGACGACGCCGCGCTCATACTCCCTGAGGATCCGGATGGCCGAAGCCAGGAAGCCGGCGATGAGCAGTGCCAAGACCAGGTAGGCTACATAATCGAAAATCATCATTGTCCTCCTGGGTTCACCGCCAGCTCCGGCCCATGGCGGACTTCGAGAACCAACCCCTCGACCCCTATGATCTGGACATGCTCACCTGGTGTCAGGGTGCGCGGGGCCCGCGCCTGCCAGCGTTCCCCGAGAGCGAGCACATGTCCTTCCTGGCCGGACCAATCGAGCACCTCCGCGGGCTGGCCGAGCATGGCGGGAGCGCCGGTGCGAACGGGGCTGCGGCGCGCGCGCCAGACGTAGCCGAGCGTCAGCGATAGGAGGCCGATGCTGGCGATCATGGCGGTGGCGATCACGGTCCAGGAGAGCTGGAATTCGGGAGCGTCCGTATCGATCAGCATCATCGCGCCGAGGAGGAAAGCGATGAGGCCGCCAAACCCGAGCACCACTGTCGGGTTAAAGGCCTCTGCCACGAGGAATGCAATTCCAAGGAGCATGAGTGCCAGGCCCGTGTAATCCACCGGCAGCATGTTCAAGGCATACAAGCCGAGGACGAGGCAGATGGCGCCAATCACACCGGGCGCGACGGCCCCGGGGCTGCTGAATTCGAAGATCAGGCCATAGACGCCGACGATCATGAGGATGAAAGCCACGTTGGGATCTGTGAGTACGGCGAGCAGCCGAATGAGCCAGCTGGGTTCGCTCGACCGGACGGGCAGGTTCCTGGTTGCGAGGCGGCGATGCTCGCCGATGACTTGCACATCGCGCCCGTCGATACGTGACAGAAGCTCCTCGGGCGTCTGAGCGATGAGATCGATGACACCCTTATCCAGAGCCGCCTGGGACGAGAGGCTTGCCGCCTGTCGAATCGCCTCCTCCGCCCAATCTGCATTTCGGTGCCGAAGCTCCGCCAGGCTGCGGATGAAGGCAACGGCATCGTTGGTCATCTTGGCCGTCAAGGCATCCTTCGTCTTCGATGCAGGCTGCCCGCTACCGTTCTTGTCCTTATCCGTTTCCTGCGGAGAGGGGGAGATCGGGCTGCCGATCTGGACGGGAGTGGCGGCTCCCAGATTGGTGCCCGGCGCCATGGCAGCCACATGGGTGGCATAGAGGATATAGGTGCCGGCACTGGCAGCATGGGCCCCAGCCGGCGCGACGAAGCCGATGACCGGCACCCGCGAGGCGAGAATGTCGGCGATGATCTCGCGCATGCTGGTGGCCAATCCACCGGGAGTATTGATGCGCAGGATGACCGCCTCGACCCGCTGCGGGTCTGCGGAAAGAAGCGTATCTTTGACGTACTGGGCAGTTGCAGGGCCGATGGCGCCGGTGATTGCGATTGATGCTACATACCGATCCTTGCCTGTTTCCCGCTCTGCTCCTGAAACATTCAATACGGTCGATGCTATCAGCAAAGCGATGGCAGTCACGCTTGAGATCAGACGCGGCAGGTACACGCACCAATCTCCTCAACGGCGAGGTCTTTGTGTCCCTAGATGTATTATAGCATCAATAGGCCCGTTTGAGGTTGAAAAGTGAGCCTCGCAATGCTTGCAGGCGATGAATGAAATCCTGATTTCCGGCCAAGGTTCGCTCGAAACAAATCGCCTAATCGCCGAGAATGATCTGATAGGCTTCCAGATCGCCCTTGCCCTTGATCGGGATCGGACCCAATGGAACGGCTTTGATGCGGGTTTTCACCGTCTCCCAAACGGCCGCGCTGACATTGATGCTGGCGTTCGTGCCGTAGGCAGCGAGGCGAGCGGCGACATTCACCGTATCGCCCCAGATATCGAAGCTGAATTTCTGCCGGCCCACGACGCCAGCCACCACAGGTCCGACATGAATACCCACCCGCACGTCCCATGGGATCGGCAGCCGCCGGGCTGAGGCGATTGTCGAGGCCGCGCATTCGATGCTGGCCATCACCGGGTCGGCATTGGGCAGGAGAAGACCGGCGGTGGCGAGGAGCCCGTCGCCGACCGTCTTGATCTTCTCGAGCCCATGTTCTGCCGCGTTGTCTTCAAAAGCCGTGGCGAAGACGTGAAGATTGGCGACGATTTCTTCGGGCGCAAGGAGATCGCAATAGGCCGTGAAGCCGACCACGTCCGCAAAGAGCACGACCACATTGTCATGCCGGCGAGGCGTGACGCTCTGACAGCGCTCGAGTTCGTCCACCGCCTGAGCCGGGAGAATGGCATGGAGAAGCGTCTCGGCCCGGGATCGTTGCCGCTCGATCTCCTCAATATAGCTCTTTTCCTGGTCGTGCAGCCGCTTCTTTTCCAGGCAGGCGCCGACTCTGGCCCGCAGCAGTGCCGGATTGAAGGGTTTGGGCAGATAGTCTTCTGCACCAAGCTCGATGCAGCGGACGACGCTCTCGAACTCGGAGAGTGCCGAGATCATCAGGACCGGGATATCGCGCGTTGCCGGGTCCGATTTGAGGTGTCTCAAAACCTCGTATCCGTTCACCTCGGGCATCATGATATCGAGGAGGATGAGGTCAAATCGTTCCTGTGCGACTCTATCCAGCGCCTCGCGTCCATTCTCGGCAGCGGCCACGTCTGTCCAGCCCTCGCGCTGCAATCGCCGCGTCAAGGTATATCGGTTGTCCTCGTTGTCATCCACGACGAGGATGCGAACCCCGACATCGATCATGGCCGGATCCGATCCTGCAGAAGGTTGCCGATCTTCGCCAAAAGCCTCTCGAAATCGATCGGCTTGGCATCGTATTCGTCGCAACCTGCCGCCAAGGCGCGCTCCCGGTCTCCAGGCATCGTGTGCGCAGAAAGAGCGATGATCGGGATTGCTCTGGTATCAGGAGCTTCCTTCAGCAGACGAGCTGCGCTCCACCCATCAAGGGATGGCAGGCCAAGATCCATCAGGATGAGGTCAGGCTTTTTCTCACGTGCCATTTCGATCCCCTGCTCGCCATCGGAGGCAACGACGACCTCAAAGCCATGCTTCTTCAGGCGCTGAGACAGCATGTACACATTGTCCTCGTTGTCCTCGACGTACAGAATCCGGATCATACTCGCTCCCGATGATCGACACGCCCAAGTCGCAGGCAATCGGCGATGACCTCCCGCAAGCTGGAAAGCACCTCGTCTTTCCCACCAGGCCGTTTGCGCAGGATCTTCTGGATGCCGCCGTTCAGGCGGCAAAGGTCCTCGTCGCTGAGGTCTGCTGCCGTCAACACGATCAAGGGGATATGGCGGGTCTTCTCATCCCGGCGAATCTCATCGATAAACTCGAAACCGTCCATCTCCGGCATCATCAGATCGAGAAGGACGATGTCAGGATCGACGAGAGGCAACCGCTCCAGAGCAACCCGCCCGTTCTCCGCCTCTGCTGTCTCCCATCCATTCTCCCGAAGGATTCGGGTCAACCATCCACGGGTATGGGCATCATCCTCGATGACCAAGACACGCGGACTCGTATGCTCGGGACGGCAGGAGGACAGCGCCTTCAGGAGGCATTCCCGATTGACCGGTTTCGTCAGATAGGCTGCGGCGCCGAGGGCATAGCCGCGGTTCTCCTCGTCGAGGATGGTCACCATGATGACGGGGATGTCTCTCAGTTCGACATCCCGCTTCAATTCCTGCAGGGTGCTCCAGCCATCGAGATCGGACATCAGGACGTCGAGCGTGATGACAGAGGGCTGGAAGTCACGGGCCATCTGAACTCCCTGGCGGCCGCTTTCCGCTGTCATGACCTCGAAGCCTTCACGTGCCAGGATCTGCCGCAGGATATCCCGTGACGTATCCTCATCGTCGATGATAAGCGCGCGCCGCCCCTGACCAACAGGTTGAGCATAGATCAGCGGACGCTTCATGTCGGAATGGACGCTGCGCTTACCCGGCTGCCCTCGTCCAGCGGGCAGCGTGACGGTGAAAGTGCTCCCCTTTCCGACGGAACTGTGAACCTCGATATCCCCGCCCATGATACGGCAGAGTCGGCGGCTGATGGCGAGACCGAGACCGGTTCCTCCATATTTTCGCGTTGTCGAGCTGTCGGCTTGAGTGAATTCCTGAAAGAGCTTGGCGCATTGCTCCTCGGTCAGCCCGATCCCCGTATCCTGCACGGAAATCGATATCTGGTCCCCGCCCGAACCGGTCTCTCGACGGGCCCGAAGAGTGACGGTTCCGTTCCTGGTGAACTTGCAGGCGTTGCTCAGGAGATTGAACACCACTTGGCGAATCCGAACGGGATCGGCCTGGATGCTGCCGAGATCCGGCGCGATTCTGATGTCGAGACGGTTGCCGTTCTTTGCCGCAAGGGGCTCGGCTGTTCTGGAGACGTCCTCCATCAGGCAACCGAGATCGACCTCCTCGGGATGAAGCTCGAGCTTGCCGGACTCGATCTTGGCAAGATCGAGGATCTCGTTGATGAGCGCCAGGAGGTGAGCGCCGGCATGGTGGATTCGATCCAGCGGCTCGATCAATGGCTCGCCGCCCGTTTCCTGGGCATCCTCCTTCAGCATCTCGGTGATGCCGATGATGGCATTCAGCGGCGTCCTCAGCTCATGGCTCATATTGGTGAGAAACTGGCTCTTCGCCCTGGTTGCCGCCATGGCCTGATCTCGGGCGAGCTCGAGCTGTGCTGCGTGACGCTTGATCTCGGTAATGTCGGTATAGACGGCAACGGTTCCACCGCCGGCGATCTTGCGTTCGCTCACCTGGATCCAGCGATCGCCGTCACGATGCTGAGCTTCGGATGCAACCGGGTTTTTGTGGCGGGCCATTCTTTCGGCCACCCAGTCGTCGATCCGTCCTTTTGCTTCCTGAATGAGGCCCAGCTCCGCCGCGCGCCGGATCACTGTCTCGAACGGAGTGCCGGGAGTCATGGGCACATCCGTTTCGGGGTAAAGCAGTTCCTCGTAACGACTGTTGCACAGGACGAGGCGGTCATCGGCATCGTAAAGCGCAAATCCCTCGTTGATGCTCTCGATAGCGTCGATCAGACGTTGCCGGGCATTGGCAACTTCGCGCAGATTCTTTTCCTCGACCTCGATCGCCGTATCGCGGAAGACCGCGAGAGCTCTCGCCATCTGGCCGATTTCATCTCCGCTATCCGCCGGGAGAGGTGCCCGCAAATTGCCGCCGGCGATCGCCAGCATACTGTCGCTCAGATTGCGCAGGCGCGCGACCAGATTGCGGTCGACATAGAGCCAGACGATGAGGAGCGAACTGAGGAGGCTCAACGCGACGACACCGCGGAGCACATTGTTGCCGACGCGTTGCGCCATCAGAGCTTCCTTGCTTGCAGTCTGAATGTCCAGCCGGGCCGTATTGACGAGCCCATCGACAGCCTTCGTGAGTTGCGATGACAGGCCGGCATTTTCCTGCAGGAGACGTTCGGCATCCTCTACCAATCCGAGTTCCGTCCTCCGTGCAGACAGAAGGCTGTCGGGTCCCTCGATCAGCTTGGCGAAGTCAGCAATGCGCTGATCAAAACGGGGGCGCAGGCGCGGATCGTTCAGATCGGATGAGATTTGCCGCAAGGCCGAGAGCGAACGGTTCAAAGGAAAGCTCAAGACGGCTATGTCTGCGATATTCTCGGCCAGAGAGGCTTTGAGCAGACCATCGCCGATCGCTGCGAACTCGAGTTGCGCCTTTTGCATCAGCAAGTCTTCGGCAATCTCCTGGATAATTACGGCCGGAGGTTGGGGAGAGCCTTGGGTGGGCTGCTCGCGGCGTGAGGCTGCAAATTTCGAGTCCAGAACCACGAGAGCCGGGGCGACCAGGCGTTGCGCTGCCACGGTGGCATTCGACAGGCGCCGCAGGAGAGCGTCCTTATGAGCCGAGACCGCAAGCCGGCCGGAGACGAGGCCGGCGAGTGCCGTGAGATTGCGACGGAGCTTTTCGACGGCAGGCTCTATGGCCGGTCCCATTGCAGGATCAACATCGCTCCTGATCTGTGCGAGCAACATCTCCAGACGGTCGACCTCCGCCGTGATCGTCGCCGAGATCTCCTGGTATTGTGCTTGCGATCGGGCGCTCAGCAAGGTAGGAGCGGCAGCAACGATGCGCTCGGCTTGGCGGGACAGATCGAGAGCCGTGAGCGCCGAGGGTACACGTTGCTCCGTGATCCGCTCGATGACATAGGCCATCTGGCGGAAGGCGTAGGTGCCCGCGGCGGCGGCAAGCACCGCAAAGGCGCTGATCCCGAGAAACGCAAGGAGCAGGCGCCAGCGGACACTTAAGCGGGTGGGCATGGTGGTAAGGGCATTGCCCCTCCCTCACTCCAGGGGAACATACCGATCACTCCGCCAGACGAACCATTCGAAGCCGGGTTGCCTCACATCGCCTTTCTCATCAAAACTGATCCGACCGAGGATCGTATCGAACTCATTGCTGCGCAGAGCATTGATGACGGCTTTGGCTTCCGGCGATCCTGCCCTCACGACGGCCTGAGCCCAGGCCTGAATGGCCCCATAACTGTAGAGCGTATAGCCTTCCGGCTCGAAGCCCTGTTGGCGAAAGCGCTCGACTACGGATGCCGCCACCGGGCTTCGGCGCGGGTCGCGGAAAGAGGTGAAGAGGGTGCCTTTGCCGGCCTCTCCCGTGACCTGCAGGAAGGCTTCGCTGGCGATGCCATCCCCGGACACCAGTTGTAATTGATAGCCCTGCTCACGGGCGCCGCGGACCAGTAAGGCCGCTTCCCGGTAATAGCCGCCGAAATAGGCGACCTCGATCCCGGTGGCCCGTAATTTTGCAATCAGTGGAGAATAATCGCTCTGCCCTGGTACTAAGTTCTCATATAGCGTCTCGATGACTCCATGCTTATGAAGTTGCCGCTGGGTCTCTTCGGCAAGGCCTTTGCCATAGACCGAGTCATCATTGATGATGGCGATCTTGGCACCTCGCCATCGTGCCACGAGGAAGTCGCCGGCGATGGCACCCTGCTGGTCGTCGCGCCCGCAGATGCGGAAGACGTTGGCACGCCCCTCTTCCGTAAGCCGCGGATTGGTCGAAGCCGGCGTCATCTGGATGATGCCGGCCCTCGTATAGATCGCAGCGGCCGGAATGGACGCTCCCGAGCACTGGTGCCCGACGACGAACGATACCTTCGCGGCAACGAGCCGTTGCGCGGCAGCGATCGCTTGGCCGCTGTCGCACGCATCATCAACGGAAATCAGTCTGAGCTGCTGGCCGAGGATTCCGCCTGCGGCGTTGAGATCGGCGACAGCCATTTCGACGCCCTGCTGCTGCTGCTCGCCTTGATAGGCATTTGGGCCTGTCAGAGCCCCCGCCATGCCGATCAGGATTTCCGCATTGGCTGCGGCGGCATTCATTGCCCAAGCAATGATGACGAAAAGACCCCACAGCAACTGTCTCATGGCGAGCCTCCCGAAATCCGGGTGCATCAGTGGGGCGCCAGTTGCTGACGGGGAGGATCAAACGTTACAGCAAGGCAGGACTCGGGTTTAGAACATTCTCTGCGCGCCGAAGATCTTCCACCAACGACAAAAGCCTTCCGCCGACAGCAACAAGCTACACTCCAATTCTCATAGTAAACGATCTAATCGCGAGGGTCGATGCCGCTCACTTCCAACTTGAGGGACGCGGGTAAAGCGGCTTGCTCGGTGGCGGCCCTATCTAGGCATGTCGCGGATCGTGACAATTCCTCTCAGGGGGTAAATCACATAATAGAAACAGATAAGCAGAAACGATCATGAATATTGATATATTCTGCAGTAATGAGGCAATAGCCTGAGTAATTGACGGCCATAAATAGCCGTGAGAGCATTCATTATTATAATCAAGATAATCCAAAACAGCTTCCATTGGGAGGATGCGATGCAGTTGAGGCAGCTTACGCTATTGTCTGCAGCAGGTTGGATTGCAGGCACGGGTCTGGCATTGGCTCAGGGTCAGACCTTGACGATTGCAACGGTCAATAATGCTGACATGATCATCATGCAGCGTCTGTCACCCAAGTGGGAGCAGGCGACGGGCAACAAGTTGAACTGGGTGGTGCTTGAGGAGAACGTGCTGCGCCAGCGCGCGACCACCGATATCGCCACCAAGGGCGGGCAGTTCGATATCATCACGATCGGTTCCTATGAGGCGCCGATCTGGGGCAAGCAGAACTGGCTTGTCACCCTCGATGATCTTGGCGCCGATTACGATTATGCCGACATTATTCCATCGGTGAAGAACGGCCTTTCCTATAACGGCAAGCTCTATGCTGTGCCGTTCTATGCCGAGAGCTCCTTCACATTCTACCGCAAGGATCTGTTCGATCAGGCCGGCATCAAGATGCCGGACAAGCCCACTTACGATCAGATCGCGGAATATGCGGCCAAGCTGACCGACAAGTCGAAGGAGCAATATGGCTTTTGCCAACGCGGTAAGCCAGGCTGGGGCGAGAACATGGCCTTCATCGGCCCCATGGTGAATGCTTTCGGCGGGCGCTGGTTCAACGAGAAATGGGAGCCGCAGCTTACGACCGAGCCGTGGAAGAACGCGATCAATTACTACGTCAAGAATATGCGAGAGTACGGGCCTCCGGGTGCGACGGCGAATGGGCACAACGAGAACCGTGCCCTGTTCGCGACGGGGCATTGCGCCATGTGGGTCGATGCCACGTCGGCTGCGGGTTACATCTACAACCCGAAGGAAAGTCAGGTTGCGGACAAGACCGCCTTCACGGCGGCGCCGGTGCAGGTCACAAGCAACGGATCGGGCTGGTTCTGGGCATGGGCACTTGCCATTCCAGCCTCTTCGAAGAAAGTCGATGCCGCCAAGTCCTTCGTGAAATGGGCCACGTCGAAGGACTATATCACGCTGGTGGGCAACGAGGCCGGCTGGGTCGCCGCTCCTCCCGGGACGCGCAAATCGACCTACGACAATCCCGAGTACCAGAAGGCGGCGCCCTTCGCGAAAGTCGTCTACGAGTCGGTAGCAAATGCGGACATCACCAAGCCGACGAAGGATCCCGTGCCCTATATCGGCATCCAGTACGTCGCCATTCCCGAATTCCAGGGGATCGGCACAGCCGTCGGACAGCAGATTGCAGCCGCGTTGGCCGGGCAGACGACCGTGGACCAAGCCCTGGAAACGGCGCAACGCTCTACGGAGCGCACGATGAAGCAGGCAGGCTATCCGAAATAAGCTGATCGCCACGCAATCGGCGGGCTTAAGCGCCTGCCGATTGCCCTCCATTTGTGAGTCCCGAGATGGCGAGCACCACCACAACCGTTCCCGTTCCCAGTGCCACGGCTCCTGCCGGGAGGCGCAGTCAGCGTAATGTGAGAACGCTGCCATTGATTGCTCCATCCGTCATCGTCCTGTTCCTCTGGATGATCGTGCCACTGGTCATGACGCTCTGGTTTTCGTTCCAGTACTACAACCTGCTCGACCCATCGGTCAGCGGGTTCGCCGGCTTCGAGAACTACACATTTCTTCTGACCGACCCGTCTCTCTGGACGGCGATGGCGAACACGCTTTTCCTGGTCTTCTGGGTGCTCGTGATCACGGTCGGCCTCGGCACGCTCCTTGCCGTCCTGTTCGATCAGGATTTTTACGGCCGGGGCATTGCCCGCCTGCTCGCCATCGCTCCGTTCTTCGTCATGCCGACGGTCAGCGCATTGATCTGGAAGAACATGCTGATGCACCCGGTCAACGGGCTTTTCGCGTTCTTCGCCCGTTCCCTCGGTCTGCCGGCTATCGACTTTTTCGGCAGTTTTCCGCTGACCTCCGTCATCATCATCGTCGCATGGCAATGGCTGCCCTTCGCCCTGCTGATCCTGCTCACGGCGATCCAATCGCTCGACAGCGAGCAGAAAGAGGCCGCGCGCATGGATGGGGCCGGACCGTTCTCGATGTTCTTCTTCATCATCCTGCCCCATCTCGGCCGTGCCATCAGCGTCGTCATCATGATCGAGACGATCTTCCTGCTGTCGGTTTTCGCCGAGATCTACGTCACGACCTCGGGCGGCCCTGGTCTTGCCTCGACCAATCTGGCATTCCTGATCTATCTGCGTGCCTTGCGTGAGTATGACGTGGGCGGCGCCTCGGCAGCAGGGGTGATTGCCGTGATCCTCGCCAATATCGTGGCGATCTTCCTCGTCCGCTCGATTGCCAAGAACATCGCTGATTGAGATTGACCATGCATCCTAAGACCCGTGAAAAGCTCATCCTCACATTGGCCGGATGGTTCGCCGCCGGACTGATCTTCTTCCCGATCTTCTGGATGATCCTGACGAGCTTCAAGACGGAAGTGGAGGCGATTGCAACGCCGCCCAAGCTCTTCTTCAGTCCAACGCTGGAAAATTACGTCACGGTGCGCGAGCGGGCCGACTATATCCATTTCGCTCTCAACAGCATCGTCATTTCTGTCGGCGCTACCTTGCTGGCGACGCTTGTCGCCGTTCCAGCCGCTTACGCCATGGCGTTCTTTCCGGGAAAGCGTACGAAAGATCTGCTGCTTTGGATGCTGTCGACCAAGATGATGCCGGCCGTGGGCGTCCTGATTCCAATCTATCTGCTCTTCCGGGACACCGGCGCGATCGATACGCGCTGGGGCCTGATCGTCGTCTACACGCTCATGAACCTACCGATCGTGGTATGGATGCTCTATACCTTCTTCAAGGAAGTGCCGAAGGATATTCTAGAAGCTGGACGCATGGATGGGGCCAAGCCGAAACAGGAAGTCTGGATGCTGCTCCTGCCGCTGTCTCTGCCAGGCATCGCATCGACAGCGCTTTTGTCCATTATCCTGTGCTGGAACGAGGCCTTCTGGAGCCTGAATCTCACCACCTCTGAGGCGGCACCGCTGACCACCTTCATTGCGTCGTTCTCCGCACCCGAAGGATTGTTCTGGGCCAAGCTCTCCGCCGCGTCGACGATCGCCATCGCACCCATCCTGGTCTTCGGCTGGATGAGCCAGCGCCAGCTTGTGCGTGGCCTGACCTTCGGTGCCGTCAAATAAACGGGAAATGTGCTATGTCGACGGTCGTCCTCAAAGACATTGAGAAGAGCTACGGTGCGGTGCAGGTGATCAAGGGTGTTGACCTGTCCATCGACGACCGCGAGTTCTGCGTCTTCGTCGGACCCTCGGGGTGCGGGAAATCGACGCTCCTGCGGATGATCGCTGGGCTCGAGGAGATCACCGCGGGTGATCTGCTCATCGATGGTCAGCGTGTCAATGATGTGCCGCCGTCGGAGCGCGGTCTCGCCATGGTGTTCCAATCTTATGCGCTCTACCCGCACATGTCGGTCGAAGACAATATGGGATTCTCTCTGCGTCTCGCCGGCGTGCCCAAAGAGGAGAGGCGCGCCAAGGTCGCGGAGGCTGCCCGCATCCTGCACCTGGACAAGCTGCTGGATCGCAAGCCCAAGGAACTCTCGGGCGGACAGCGGCAGCGTGTGGCCATCGGCCGGGCCATCGTGCGCAAACCCAAGGTGTTTCTCTTCGACGAGCCCTTGTCCAATCTCGATGCGGCGTTACGCGTTCAGATGCGCATCGAACTGGCCCGCCTGCATGACGAGCTAGCGGCAACCATGATCTATGTTACCCACGATCAGGTCGAGGCCATGACGATGGCGGACAAGATCGTGGTGCTGCAAGGAGGTATCGTCGAGCAAGCTGGGACCCCACTGGAGCTCTACCACCATCCAAGGAACCTGTTCGTGGCGGGTTTCATCGGCAGTCCCAAGATGAATTTCCTTCCGGCGACAGTCACAGCCGTAACGGATGCTGCAACCGCCATCCAGCTTGCCAGCGGCGCAAGCCTGACCGTTCCTGTTCGACCCGGACGCCAGAGAGTCGGAGATGCGGTAACCCTCGGCGTCCGGCCCGAGCATATGCGTCTCGCGGGGGAGGGGGAGATCGTCGGCGAGGTGATGGTGGTCGAGCGGCTTGGTGGCGAAACGTTCCTCTATACGCAGCTCGGAGACGGCGCGATGCTGATTGTTCAGGCCGACGGGGAGATCCCGACGAGCGTGCATGAGCGCATAACCATCAAGCTCGATCCTGCGACCTGTCACCTGTTTGATGGTGATGGCATCGCGATCGAGCGCGTGCAGCGGCATCCGCTCGCCAATCTGCGTCGTTTGCCGACCCGGAAGGCGAGCTGAAGCTTTCGTTCCAGGGGCGGACAATGGCCTCAAGGCGATTTGATTATATCGTTGTCGGCGGCGGCAGCTCAGGATGCGTCGTGGCAAGCCGTCTCGTGGCCGAGCATAACGCTCGGGTGCTGCTTGTCGAGGCAGGGCCACACCGGTTAAGCCCGATTCTCGCGATGCCTGCGGGATACATGAAGTTTCTCGCGCGGGATACGTACCTGACGATGCATCACGTTCTCCCTCAGGAGCAGCTTGGCGGCCGCGCGCCCATCGTGCCGCAGGCGAAGGTGCTGGGCGGGGGAAGCGCGGTCAACGCCATGGTCTATATCCGGGGGCAGACCGAAGATTACGACGGGTGGGACGAAGCGCTGGGCGGCGCCGGCTGGAGTTATAGGGATCTTCTTCCGTACTTTATTCGACAGGAAGGCAATGATCACCTTGGTGCTCCATACCACGGTGTCGATGGTCCCCTGAAGGTATCCCATCTGGGACAGCACTCCGCCATGAGCCGCGCCTTCATGCAGGCGATGCAGGAACGAGGCGTTCCCTATACAGCCGATTTCAACGGGGCCCGGCAAAACGGCGTCGGTTTCATGCAGCATACGATTGACTGGGCTACACGTCGCCGCTGCAGTGCGGTCGACGCATTCCTCCGGCCCGTCCTGCTTCATTCCAATTTGACCGTGCTGACGGAGACGACCGTTACCCGCATCCGACTGGAGAAAGGTCGTGCGATAGGCGTAGACATTGTCGGGCCTTCTGGATCGGAGACCCTCTTCGCCGATGTGGAGGTGATTCTCGCAGCTGGCACCTATATGACGCCGAAGCTTCTGATGCTCTCCGGTATCGGTCCTGCCGGCGAGCTTTCTCGGCATGGGATCACGGTTACCGTAGACCTTCCTGGCGTCGGCCAGAACCTGCAGGATCATCATGAGGTTCCCATCGTTGCGATGACCTCTGGAGCCTTCGGGTATTTCGGTCAGGACCGCGGCCTTGCGATGCTGCGGAACGGTTTGCAGTACATGCTGTTCAAAACAGGAGCCGTCACCACGACAGGTGTGGAGGCCTGCGCCTTCATCGATCCTGAGGGTGGCGCCCGACCGACAATCCAGCTCTATTGCGTCCCAACGGTTTACCTCGACCGTGATGTCTCAGGCGTGGAACCGACTCATGGCGTGACTTTGAATCCCTGTCTGCTGCGCCCAAAGGCGCGGGGATCCGTCCGGCTTGCATCCGCTGATCCAAGTGCCTTACCGCTGGTGGATCCGCAGTTCTTCGGTGATGCGGACGATCTTCGCCTGACCATTGCCGGCTTGCGCTATGCCCGGGAAGTTCTCTCGACGAAACCTGTCCGGGACATGGTCAGACACGAGATCTTTCCTGGACCGATGATGGAATCGGATGCCGATCTCGCCAACCACTGCCGCAGAACGGTGAAAACCAATTACCATCCGGTCGGCACCTGTCGTATGGGCCGCGAGGCTGATCCTCTTGCCGTCGTCACACCGGATCTCGCCGTTCGCGGTATTAGGGGTTTGAGAATCGTCGATGCCTCCATCATGCCGACCATCACCAGTGGCAATACGAATGCGCCTGTGCTGGCAATCGCCGATAGAGCAGTTGACATCATCACAGGTCAGAACCGCATGCTCCGCGAGCCGGTAGCTGCCCCACCGAACCGCGCTTCTTCCATACCCGAACAGGTCCATCCGACATGACCCAGAGCTTGAACCTTGCCAATCTCGCAATGCTGTCGTCAAAGGTCGGCAAGCCTCGCTATGGACGCGATGAGCTTCGGGCCGGCATCCTGCACATCGGCGTCGGCAATTTTCACCGTGCCCATCAGGCGGTCTATCTGGACGACCTCTTCAATGCCGGAAGAAACCTCGACTGGGCTCTGATAGGCGCGGGCATCCGCGCAGGCGACAGGGTGATGCGGCAGGCTCTGGAGCCTCAGAACTGGCTCACTACGGTCGTGGAACTCGAACCGGGCGCCAATACCGCCCGAGTGACCGGTGCAATGGTGGATTTCGTGCCCGTCAATGAGGACGGACGCCCCATCGTCAATGCTTTGGACGATCCCGCACTGCGCATCGTGTCCCTGACCGTCACGGAAGGTGGCTATTGCATCGATCCTGCAACGGGAGCCTTCAATCCAGAGCACCCTGACATCATTTATGATACGACTCATATGGATGCGCCTAGAGGCGTGTTCGGGGCTCTCCTGGCAGCGCTTAGGCGACGTCGCGATCGTGGGCTTACGCCCTTTACCGTGATGTCCTGCGACAACATCCCTCACAATGGGCAGGTGGCAAGGGATGCCGTGGCCGGGCTCGCCGATCTCATTGATCCTGCGCTGGCGGCTTACGTGCGAGAGCAGGTGGCGTTTCCCAACAGCATGGTCGATCGCATCACGCCTGCGACGACGGACCGGGAGCGCGCCATTCTGGTGGAGCGCTTCGGCATCCGGGACAACTGGCCCGTCTTCTGCGAACCGTTCCGCCAGTGGGTATTGGAAGACAATTTCCCGACGGGCCGCCCGGCGCTGGAGGAGGCGGGCGTCACTTTCACGCAGCATGTGGCGGCCTTCGAGCTGATGAAACTGCGAATTCTGAATGGTGGTCATGCGACCATCGCCTACCCGGCAGGGCTTTTAGGGATCCATTTCGTGCATGATGCCATGGCAGATCCGTTGGTGCGCGGTTTTCTCGATAAGCTGGAGACCGAAGAGATCATTCCCTATGTGCCGCCTGTGCCGGGCGTCGAGCTTCAGGACTATTATCAGCTGATCGCCCGCCGTTTTGCCAATCCCGATGTAGGAGATACGATCCCACGCCTCGCCCAGGATGGTTCAAACCGACAGCCCAAATTCATTCTTGCCTCGACACGGGATCGACTAAAGGCGGGAGCCGATGTAACGGGGTTAGCACTCGAGTCTGCTCTGTGGTGCCGCTACTGTGCAGGCACAACCGATGCCGGCGAGCCCTTCACGCTTGACGACCCCAATGCCGACCGCCTTACGCCGGCCGCTCTGGCAGCGAAGGACAATCCAACATCCTTTCTCGATCTGCGAGATATCTTCGGCGATGTTGCTGATGCCCCGCTCTTCCGTTCCCAGTTCGAGGCAGCTCTGAGCAGCCTGTGGCGTGACGGAACTCGTGCCACTCTGCAGCGCTATTTGAGCGGGAACTCCTGAGCCCGCTCAAGCGGGCATGTCGATCTGCACCTTTACGGAAGCGGGAGGCATAGCCTTGGCAAAGTCGAAGGCCTCGACGCTGTCCTTGAAGGCGAAACGGTCAGTGATCAACGGCTTCACGTCGATCTTGCCCGATGCGATCATTGCCACCGCCCGCGGGTAGACATGGGCATAGCGGAAGATGCTCTCGACTCTGGCTTCTTTCACCTGCGCTTTGCTCACATCGAAGGGAAAGGGCTCGAGGGGAATGCCAACCAAGGCCACTTTCCCTCCAGGACAGACGAGATCGAAGATCTCCGCCATGGCAGGCGGGTAACCCGAGCATTCGAAGACGACATCCGCGCCCCAATCGTCGCTCTCGCGCCTGACGACATCCAGAAGCTTATCGCTCCTGACATTCACGGGAATGACGGGACCGAGCTTGCGCGCTAGGTGAAGTTTTGGGTCGTGAACATCACTGACGATAACCCTGGAACATCCTGCAGCCAAAGCAGCCAGGACCGTTACCATTCCAATGGGGCCCGCGCCGATGACTACAGCTAAATCGCCAGGTTGAACTTGCACTTTGGTGGCGGCATGCACGCCGACAGCAAGCGGCTCGACCATGGCGCCTTCGGCGTAAGAGACATGATCGGGAAGTTTGAAGGTGAAGTCGGCAGGATGAACGACCGTTGGCCGGAGCACGCCATGCACCGGCGGTGTTGCCCAGAACCGTACAGCCGGATCGAGATTGTATTTGCCCAGCCGGGTTGCGCGGCTCGTCGGATCGGGAATGCCTGGCTCCATACAGACGCGGTCACCAGGTTTCAGTTCCGTCACGGCTGAACCAACTTCGACGATCTGACCGGCAGCCTCATGTCCGAGGATCATCGGCTCTTTGACTACGAATGGGCCAATGGCTCCGTGAGTGTAATAGTGGACATCACTGCCGCAGACACCGATTGTTCGAAGGGCAATCCTGACATCCCGAGGTCCCAAGGTCTCCTCGATGGATATATTGCGCAAGCTGAGTTCGTCCTTGCGCTCCAGCACCAGCGCTTTCATGACTCGCTCTCCTCTTCGAGAGCATACTCTGCCTTATCATAATAGGAGTGCATAGCACTTCTACGCTTCAGCCCGCCTTGCTCAAATCGAATGATGGGTCCGCGTGAGCATAGAATCCTCAGGGGAGCTCTGTGTTGCGCTCTGTTTCTGAACGGGCAATGGGTGTCTCGCCTTGAGGCCGTGAGCACAAGTTCGCAGCCTGCAGGAGTCCATAACCGAAGGTCCTGTCTCGGCCGGGTGGGCCAAGATCGAGAGTGCTGGTCTCGAGGGTCGCTTGCAGATCTGTTGCATTAAAAGTGTTGCTGGACGCGCTGAGGATTGCTGCCGCGGCCGCTATGAACGGTACGGCGTAGGATGTGCCGCTCTTGACGGAGCCGCCACCCCCAGCCGAGGCGACCCACAAGTCCACTCCAGGAGCAGCCAGGTCGATATATTCACCCTGCGTCGCCCGGGGGTAAACAGCGAGTTTCTTGTCCACGGCGGTAACGGCAATGACTCCAGGATAGGCAGCCGGATAGGACGGCTCTGCGCCCGCGCCATTGTTGCCCGCGGCTGCAACGATGATCATGCCTTTCGCCTGGGCGGACGCAATCGCTCTCTTCAAGACTTCATTGGGCGAACCAGACAGGCTCATGTTGACGACACGCACGTCGCGTTCTGCCAGAGCCTCCAAGGCCCGGACGAGCGTTATCACATCAGTCCGGTCTGCGGTCCCACCATCGCGATAGAAAGCATCTATAGCCAGGAGACGCGCACCAGGAAGGAGCCCGGGAGTGCTGCTGCCGCTCCGGCCGACAAGAATGGCCGCGACAGCCGTACCATGATCGCGCTGAGACGGGTTGCCGCGGAGGTCGAGCCCAGACAGGATCTCGATCGATTGTCCTTTCAGCGCTTCATGATCGCGGTTGATCCCCGTATCGATTAATCCGATAGTCGGAAGGGGGCCGCATTGCTCGGACGCGGGCCTGTTCCAGCCGACCAGAGAAATTGCTTCGCAGCTTGGTCCGGTGCAGGCTGAGCCTTCATCCGTGTAGTAATAATGGTCGAAATCCGCTGCAGCGCTTGCATCGGCCACACGAACCCTGCGTTGTGCCTCGCCAAGAGACATTCCACGCGGTGGAATGAGCCGGACCACACGCACGAGAGTCCCCTTCGTCTGCATCTCCGTCCGGAAGCCTTGGGCGCTCAAGCGAGCCAAGCCGGTTGGCGTCAGGCCAACCGCAACAATCGAACGCTTGGCGCGACTGGGTTTGGGGAGAGATCGATCCGCCATTGCCGCAGGCATTCCAGAACGAACAAGCCGCACTCTATCTGCGGCGACTGCCTTTGTGTTCACTCTTCTGGCTGTCGCCTTGCCGATCCCTGCTTGATCCTTGCTTTTCTGACTCGCGCGGGAGACTTGCTTCGACCCAGTGATGTTCGAACCGGATTTTGTCTTCGCAGTACCCTTGCGTTCCCTCATCTTGTCGGCGGCTCTTGCGGGTGTCCTCGTGAGAGGACGAAGGCCGTCGGAGATGGCTCCGAAAAGGGCTGACAGCCCTCCAGCTATCGTGGATGCTGGCTGGTTAATCCCGAGAGCATTGCCTGCTTTCGGGCCCGAGGCTTTTCCTCTGTCAGATGACTTCCCTTGGCCGTTTGAGTTGCTCTGGCTGGAGGAGGCTCCTTGACTCGATGACTTTCCGGGATTCGAGACGTTGCCTTGACTCGATGAACGTCCGCGGCTGTCAGAATTGCTTCGCCCCGCATTCGTGTTTTCGCCGCTGCGGCCATTGCCGTTGCCTACTCCACCTGCGTTTCCATTCCCGTTGTTTCCCGCACCACCAGCGGCCCCGCTGTTCCCGGGGGCGCCATTCCCACCTACATTCCCGTTATTTCCGGAGTTCCCGTTATTTCCGGCATTGCCTTTGCCGCCCGAGTTGCCGTTGCCGTTGCCCCCGCTGTTTCCTTTCCCACCGCCATTGTTGCCTTCCTTGGCAGTCGCTGGTGCAGCCTCCAAGGCTAAGCCACCGCTCTTTGCGATGTCGATCTGGATCCTTACCGGGCAGACAAGGGCAAAGCACGATACTGCAACCAAAAGAGTGCGCTGGTTTGGTTTCATCGAAACGGCTCACCTTTGCAGTCGGACACCAATGGGGCCTGCGATCGATTCCGGAAGACATATCCAAAGAACGATAACCGCTAAGGCATAAGGTTGGTTTCAAGAGTAGGCCAGAACCCGTATTGATGAATAAATGGTCTCGGACAGCAGCGACAATCCGCGCGACTATTCCGCAGGTATCATGCGTACAACAGCTCAGACCGCCGGATTTTATGAACAGAAGATGAATAACTGCGAAGTATATACTCTCGTTAGGAGGCATCTTGCTCCTACTCACTCTGCATAAGCTATAGTTTCGCGTTGCTGTCTGCGAATTGCTTTGAAACTACTTGTTGAATGACGCGTTGTCGGTTGCCGGGTACGAAACCCGAAGATTCATTCAGGAGTAAACTCATGTCTAAGAAGATCCTTCTTGCAGGCGCTGTTCTGGCCAGCCTTGCCCCTGCCGCCGCCTTCGCTCAGTCGGGTGGCGCTGCCGCCGGTGCTGCCACGGGTGCAGCTGGTGGCGCAATCGTCGGCGGACCGGTCGGCGCGGCCGTGGGCGGCGTCACGGGCGCGATCGTGGGCGGCATCGCCGATCAGCAGCAGCCGCAGTTCCGTCAGTACGTGACCACGCAGAAAGTGCCGTCCTATACCTATCGGGAAGAGGTGCGTGTGGGTGCGGTCCTGCCTGAGTCCGGCGTGACCCTTTACGAGGTGCCGGCCGAGTACAAGGTGAAGGGCTATCGCTATACTGTTGTGAACAATACCCCCGTGCTGGTGGAGCCGGGCAGTCGCAAGATCGTGCAGATCATCCGCTAAGGCGTGCCCCTCCTCGAGCTCAGTCGTGGGCGGCCGTTCCGGCCGCCCATTTTCGTATGTGAAGTCACAAGGCTTCTCCTGGGCTGTGCTTGTTCCGGGCCCCTAGTCGATTCTGTCTGCCCTCGCTCAATGCTCGGAAGTTGCTCTGCTTGAGATCGGAATAAAACGACTAAGTTCTCCGTTATGATACAAAGAGGCCATGCGGAGCAGGAATGCCGGCAGCCATAGGACAAGAATTGGTGGCGCTTCTTCCGCGACTGAGGCGTTTTGCGCTCGTGCTTTGCCGCTCGCAACCCCTTGCGGATGATCTCGTTCAGGGGGCCTGCGAACGTGCACTCGCCAATGCGAGCAGCTGGACGCCAGGGACCAAGTTCGATGCCTGGATGTTCCGCATTCTCCGCAATTACTGGATCGATCACCTGAGACGCGTGAGAACCGAAGGAATGACGGAGGATGTATCAGTGCAGACGCAACTCATCGGCGATCCGGGGGAGGAGCCGATCCTGAACAAACTTGTTCTGTCCGAGGTCCAACGTGCCATCGACAGCTTGCCTCAGGAGCAACGGGAGGTCCTCCTCCTCGTGTGTGCAGAAGATCTCAGCTATCGAGAGGCCGCCGAGGTTCTGGACGTTCCTATCGGGACTGTCATGAGCCGGCTCGCACGGGCACGCAAGCGGCTGATGGAGATGACGGCTGCCGCCTAGATACTGACGAGGAACGAAAGCAGAGCGATAATAATGTCTCAGCTCCACCTTAGCGATGAGATCCTGATGGCCTTTGCCGATGGTGAACTTGAGGAGTCCACCGCTGCTGCAATTGCCAAAGCGATGGCAGAGGATCCTGCCGTGGCCAAGCGGATCATGGATTTTCAGCAGAGTCGCCGTTTGACCCGTTCTGCCTTGTCCGCCACCTTGCCCGATGTGCCGCCGGAGTTACGGGCTGCCGTATCGGCTCGGATCAAAGCCTATGAGACTGCTGGCAAGGCGAAGATGCGTCCGGACTTCAAGCCGCCGTTGAACGAATGGCTCAGGCGAAGACGTCCATTCATGCAAGTGGCCTTGGCCGCATCCATCGTCGCGAGCGCGCTTGGTTTAGGCTACTTCGTGGGGAGGCAAGACTGGTCGGAAGAAAATCGTCTGCTGGCGCAATTGGATAACCCTATTGTCCATCATGAGCTCAACACGATTGCATCGGGAACGGATGTGGAACTGCCGTTTGGCCGTCTGCGGGTGATCTCGACTTATCGTGTTACAAACGGATCCTTGTGTCGCGAGTTTCGGCTTCAGTCTCTTGCTGAGACAGCGGAAGCCGTCGCTTGCCGCAATGGTGAGTGGAACGTGACCTTCGCCTTGGCAGGTTCCATTAAAACGTCCGAATACACCCCAAGCGGAGAAAGTGACCTGATGGCCGCGTACTTGCAGAGCATGGGTGCCGGCCAGCCTCTTGTTGATGAGGCTGAGATCAAGGCTCTTTCCGAGGTTGCTCGGTAAGACGTGGATCTTATGCTCTTTGGAGCACATGCCGGCCAGCTTTTGAGAAGTTTTCTAAAAAAGGTGGAATAAACCCACGAGCCGCTCCGTTCTCTGTCCATCTGGCGAGTGATAGAGAATGAGCATGAGAGCCGCGTATCGTCTGGCTTTGGCCGTATTCTCCGTGGGCGCTGTTGCGACACCCACCATGGCGCCAAATGTGGTCGACCCGGCTACGACGACATCGGCAATTCCATCGCATGCCATTCCCGATGCCGTGCGTAATATTGCTGCGGATCTCTCCGCCCAGCTGAATGTGAATCGGGAGGGTTCCCTGGTGGTCTCCCTGAACCAAGGGATGTCTATCGGAGAAAGCCTGCCCGAGTCGGTTGAGGTACACCTATCCCAAAGCATGAAACGTATCGTTATGCCCTCGTGGACGGTCGCCGTGTCATCGTCGATGCGGCATCCCGCAAGATTGTCTACGTCATACAATGAAAGCCGAGAACCCGCGTAACGAAAAAGAACGTATTTGCTTGAAGAAGAGGCAGGCAGATCATGTCATTGCAAAGCACTAACGGGATATGCTTAGGAGCTGAAAATATCGGAGGCTCCGCTGCTATCGTATTTCCCGTCTGCACCAATCCGTTGCTCCGCCTCGGATTGGAGAATATCCTCTCTGAAGCAGGTTTCGTCGTATGGCACGACATCTTGGACGGATTTTCGAGCCTGCCTTCCATCGATGATGAAGTGCCTGCGCTCTTCATCATCGATGGAAGCAGCTTTGCCAGCGGCGCCATCGATCTGGTTAGACGTTTGAAAGCTCATGCTCCTGCGGCAAGGATCGTCATATTGGCGGATGCCTTTGATCCAGACACTGTATCTGCTGCCTGGGATGCAGGAGTTCATGGGCTCTGTCTCTCGACCCATAAACAGGATGTCCTCATTAAGTCACTCGAACTGGTGATGTTAGGAGAGCCGGTACTTCCCGCAACGGTTGTTCTCCCGATTGCAGGGATAGGTGCGCGTAATACTCACCATGAAGCTGCCGGGGACTCGAACGAGACGAAATTCAATGGCCATCCAAACCGAAGATTGTCCAATAGAGAGTCAGAAATCTTGACCTGCCTGAAAGATGGCGCACCCAATAAGGTCATTGCACGCAAGCTTAACCTCTCCGAGGCTACTGTGAAGGTCCACGTCAAAACCATCTTGAAGAAGATCGGCGCTCGCAATCGCACTCAAGCCGCGCTTTGGGCGGCAAAATACGTCTCGGCAGACCTAGATCCATTGTAATCTGGCCAGCCCATTTTCCTTGAAGTCTGTTGAGGCACTGAATTTGTGCCTTCCCTGATCTAGGCTCAGGACCTATTAATTTGGGTTGAGGTGTGATTCAGAGCCTTCTGTCGAGGAGGCTGTGAATGGGTGATCTGTTTCTGCTCAGTGAGCGTCAGATGGCGCGGATTTCGCCGTGTTTTCCGCTGGCCCATGGAGTGCCACGCGTGGATGATCGGCGGGTGGTCAGCGGGATCGTGTACGTCATCCGCAACGGCTTGCCGTGGAAGGATGCGCCCAAGGAGTACGGGCCTCACAAGACGTTGTAGATGGTAGATTCACAAACGACAAATT
>KI911965.1:131831-132505 GCA_000517005.1 Microvirga lupini | reverse complement strand
CTACGTCCGGCTTGGCCGTTTGGTTCTGACATGGAGCCGGGTTCCGTTTAGCCCCTGCCGCCGCCGTGCGGCCCAACAGGGTTCTGCTCCCGAGGCGTCCCGCCCCCAGGGAGCAGATCATGCGCCAGCCACCGTGGAGGATCGTACGGCACTGGGCCCACCCCCCGGATGCGCAGCGGCGTTGGGACCGTGCGTTCCAGCTGCTCCTGGATACGCCACGCCCGGCCGAACCCGACCTGGACGGCGGCGGGGGCGAGGCGACCCTACAGGAGAGCCCCCATGCTAATCCTCGCCGCTGATGTCCGCGCCTCCACCCAGCGCCAGGTTCAAAGTCAGTCGACTGAACAGCAGATCGAACGGTTGCGAGCCTACGCTCTCGCGCAAGGGACAGATCTGGCCCCCGAGTCCATCTTTCGCGACGATGGCTCCAGTGGCTCCAGCCTGCAACGCCCTGGGCTCGACAGGTTGCGCGATGCTGTCGCAAGCGCCCGCCTCGACCGCATCCTGATCACAAGCCCGGACCGCTTGGCTCGCACCTACGTCCATCAGGTACTGCTGGTCGAGGAACTCCAGAAACACGGCGCCACCGTCGAATTCCTCGATCGGCCCATGAGCCAGGACCCGCACGATCAGCTCCTGCTGCAGATCCGCGGGGCCGTGGCCGAGTACGAGCG
>KI911965.1:130616-131731 GCA_000517005.1 Microvirga lupini | reverse complement strand
CTCTGATGTTCGTTGTCAATGATGTCGGACACAGGTGTGCAATCCCGGTGCAGGAACAGGGTCAGGCTGGATAAAGCGATTGCGCAGAGCCGGAGACAGGGCCATCAAGACGACGGTTGAGCAAACTCTGATGCGCGGGTTGGTCACCGCATTTCCGTGTGTTCGTCCGGGGCTGCCTCGGTCTGCCAGCGGGCATCAATGAACAGGCATCGGCCACAAAATTTGTACGAGGATTCCCCACCGGGGCCCTGCCGCCGGCGCCGCGCAACCGCAGATGTCAATTGGAGCTGATCTGGTCCTCCGCGATCACACTGACGCTGTTCAACCAACTTCAGGCGGCAGAGCGTGGCTCGACCTCATGGCCGATCGCCCAGAGGAAGGCTGCCATCTCCCGCGCGATTGCGGTTGCCACCACAGTCTGGCGCTTGCCCGCCATTACCAGCCGGCGATAGCGCGCGCACAGCCGCACCTGCGCCTTCCAGGCAATCGCCCGCACGGTCTTTGGCAAGCCCTCCTGGCGCTCCTGCAGCAGCCGGCTCGTCCGGGCCGGAAAGCGATAGGTCCAAGCCCCCTCAATCAGAACCCGGCGAACTCTGCTGTTGCCAGCCTTGGTGATGCTGCCCCGGCGCACCCGCTCGCCGGTCGAGCTCTCGCACGGCACGAGACCCAGATAGGCCATCAGCTGCCGCGGGTTCTCAAAGCGGCGCACATCCCCGATCTCAGCCACGAAGGTCACCGCGGTCAGAAACGCAACGCCGCGCAGAGCCTGGTAAGCCTCGACCACGGGCGCCATCGACCAGGTCGAGGCCACGTCAGCGACTTGCTGATTCAGGCGCTCCAACCGGGCCTCGGCGTCTTCGATGGCCTGTTGATATTCGCGCAGGACGAGATACTGGGCCGGATGCTCAAAGGTAAGGTTCGACAGCCAGCGGGCATGCGCTTGCGTCCAGGGCTTGCGGCCGGAGTAGATCCGTCCATGGCGCAAGAGAAACGATTGCAGATGCTGGCGCTTCTCGCGCAGATCCGCCATGGCCGCCTCCCGCGCCCGCACCAGCTCGCGCACGGCTTCATGCCCCGGATCCGGAACCCAGATGGCGGCCAGTTCGCCGGCGCGG
>KI911965.1:104968-130516 GCA_000517005.1 Microvirga lupini | reverse complement strand
AACCCTGCTTACCGAGCGCATGCGCCGCGGCCGGCTGCGGCGGCTCAAGGCGGGAACGCTTTTGCCGTGGACGCGTCCCCCTTACGGCTACCGTCTTGATCCCGACCGCCCGCGAGACCCGGCCGGCGTGCGCATTGACGAAGCCGCCGTCGTGCGCGATCTTTTCGCCTGGTCCATCGAAGGCGCGACCATGATCGCGTTGATTCAGCGCCTGGCCCGACTTGGCATTGCCTCGCCCACGGGATGCATGGCTTGGAGCCCCTCGGCCTTGCGGTGCCTGCTCACCAATCCGGCCTATGCGGGTCAGATCTTTGCCAACCGCATGCGAACCAGTCCTCCGCAAACGCGATACTCGGCGCTGCGCCCTGTCGGCCACTCAAAAGGAACGCGCCGGCCTACCGATATGGCGGAGTGGATCGCGGTGACCTCCGTTCCGGCCATCATCAACCGGGAGCAGTTTGACGCGGCCGCCGCACGGCTGGTGTATAATCGCCGAATGGCCCCACGTAACAACCGGGTGCATCAGTATCTTCTGCGCGGGCTTGTCAGCTGCGGATGCTGCCGGCGTGCCTGCACCGGTCGCCGGTT
Organism: Microvirga lupini; assembly: GCA_000517005.1. Taxonomy (GTDB): domain Bacteria; phylum Pseudomonadota; class Alphaproteobacteria; order Rhizobiales; family Beijerinckiaceae; genus Microvirga; species Microvirga lupini. Next base: position 129,928 of record KI911965.1, on the reverse strand, counting down.
GCCGCCAGCTTATGATGACTATCTGTGCCGCACGAAGACCCAGCTGCGCCTGCTCGTTCCTGGTGAGCGTTGCCCGGCGCGCTATATTCCGGCCAAGCCGCTGGAGGAGCTGGTCTGGCAGGATCTCTGCGAGGTGCTGCAGCATCCAGAGGTTATCGCGCAAGCCATGGAGCGAGCCCGCGGCGGTCATTGGCTGCCGCAGGAATGGCAGGCCCGGCGGGAGAACCTGCGGCGCGGCCGGATGAGCCTGACCCAGCAGATCGAACGACTGACCGAGGCTTACTTGGGCGGGGTCGTGCCCTTAGCCGAATTTGAGCGGCGGCGCCGGGAAACCGAGGGCCGCTTGGGGGCTTTGGAGAGGCAAGAACAGGAACTCCTTGCTGACGCACGCGATCGGCATGAGACGGCGCGCCTGGCGGATAATGCTGAAGAGTTCTGCCGACGCGTTCGCGATGGATTGGCCAGTGCCGACTTCGAGCGCAAGCGGGCTCTACTCGAACTGTTGGTGGACCGAGTTGTCGTCACGGACGGTGAGGTCGAAATCCGCTACGCCTTCCCAACCGGCCCTGATGGTGAACGCGAGCCGTTTTGCCGATTGCGTACAGACTATCTACAATCGTTTCGTGCGATGGAGCCGACTGGGGGTGTTCGACAGGATCTTCGCGGCTCTGGCCAGCGAAGGCCCCAAGCCCGAGCGGATCATGATCGACGCCCCGCACCTGAAGGCACACCGCACCGCGGCGAGCTTGCTCAAAAAGGGGATGCTCCCCGCCGCATCGGGCGCACGAAGGGTGGCCTGAACTCCAAACCCCATGCGGTCTGCGATGAGGCAGGCCGGCCGATCATCCTGCTGCTGTCGGAAGGGCAGATGAGCGACCATAAGGGCGCACGGCTCATCCTGGAGGCGCTGCCCTCCGACTCCACCCTGATCGCGGATCGGGGCTACGACAGCAACTGGTTCCGGGAAGCTCTTGCGGACAAGGACATCACGCCCTGTATCCCGCCCACCAAGAACAAGGCACCGATTGCCTATGACAAGGCTCTGGATCGGCACCGCCACAAGATCGAGAACATGTTCGCCAAGCTCAAAGATTGGCGCCGGATCGCGACCCGCTATGACCGCTGCGCCCACACCTTCTTCTCAGCCATCTGCATCGCTGCTTCCGTGGCCTTCTACCTCAATTAACGAGTCCTGAGCCTAGCCTCTTACATAGCCGGGATACTTTGCTCTGATCTCATCCACATGGGACAAGGTGCCGGAAAGGTGATGGCGCAAATGCTTTTGAGCTTCTTCCGGTTGCCCATCTGCAATGGCCTTCACGATCAGCCTGTGGTGCTGCACGATGTCCTGAGCCTTGCCGGGTGTCGGGAGGTGGAGGCGGCGCAGGCGGTCGATATGCCCGCTGCGGCTGCGCACGAGGACCCAGAGGTCGTTCATTCCGGCGGCTTCGTAGAGGTGCTGATGGAAGGCCTGATCGGCTGCCGAGAAGGCTTCGAAATCCGCCGCCTCCATGAGAGCCTGTTGCTGAGCGAGAAAGCCCTGAAGCCTGGCGATCAGCCGAGGATCCGGCGCGAGCGCCAAGTCTCGGACAATCTCCAACTCCAAAGAGCGCCGCAGGAAATGCGCCTGATGCGCAAGCGTGAGATCGATCGGGCTCACGACGGTCGCATGTTGCGGGAAAATATCGACGAGACCCTCCTCCTGGAGTCTCAAAAGAGCATCGCGAATCGGAGTGGAGCTGAGCCCGAATTCCTGCTGGAGGGTAAGCCGGTTCAGCACGGTGCCGGGGGCTAAGGTAAGGGAAATGATCATTTCCCTCAGGCGCTCAAAAACCTGAGGCGCAGCTTGGCGACCACGCTCAAGGCGGTCTGAAGCTAAGGTTGAGATCGGCTGGCCGAGGGCTGTACGAGATGGCGACATTCGGAAGAACCTGAACTTTCGTCGGCCCCTTCTATACCACACTTGTATCGTGTGCACTAATGCATTAGTGTATAAGACGTCGGCTCGTCGACCGATCTTGGCCATTGAGGCTCCCGCGAAGAGGAGCGCACCTTGAGGAAGCACCATGAAGAAACAGATGAGGCGCTTATGCGCCGGTGTAGCGGCTGCCGTCGGGTTACTTGCACTCGCGAACTCGGCCTCGGCGCAGCAGAAGAATGAAATATCCATCACCCGCCAGCCCGGCATCATCTATTTGCCGACCCACATCATTGAAAAGCAGCAGCTCATTGAGAAGCATGCTGCCCAACTTGGCTTGCCTGAGCTGAAGACCAAGTGGATCACCTTCAGCGGCGGTGGTGCACAGACAGATGCGCTGCTTTCCGGTGGCGTTGACATGGTCAATACCGGCGTCGGCAACCTGCTCCTGCTCTGGGACCGTACCAAGGGTGGCGTGAAGGGCATCGTGGCGTCCTCGGCCCTGCCGCTGGCTTTCGTCACACACGATCCTAAGATCAAATCCCTGAAAGACTTCGGACCCAGCGACAAGATCGCCGTGCCGACCGTGAAGGTCTCGACCCAAGCGATCCTCTTACAGATGGCAAGCGCCAAGGAGTTCGGCGCCGACCAGTGGTCGAAGCTCGATCCGAACACGGTTCAGCTCGGCCATCCCGATGCCGTCGTCGCCATGACCAATCCTCAGCATGAGGTGAAGAATCACTTTGCGGCACCGCCCTTCCAGTACATCGAGATGAAGACCGTGCCCAATGCGCGCATCATCCTGCAATCGCCCGACATTATCGGTGGGCCGCTCACGCAGGGACAGTTCTTCACGACGACCAAATTCGCAGAGGCTAATCCGAAAGTCATCGAGGCCGTTCGCGCCGCGTCCAAGGAAGCGCAGGATTTCATTCGTGGCAACACCAGGGCAGCGGTCGACATCTACAAGGAAATCACAGGCGACAAGACCAGCCCAGAGGATTTGCTCGAATGGCTGAAGCAGCCCGGCATGATGGAGTGGAACCTCGAACCGCAGGGCACGATGAAGTTTGCCGAACACCTTTACAAGATCGGCACACTCAAGACGATGCCGAAATCCTGGACGGACTTCTACCTGCCGGTCGCACACGATCTCAAAGGTAGCTGAGATAATAGGTGCGCCCTGCGGAAGGGCAGGGCGCACCACCTATTCTTCATTTCAGGTTTTGATTCATGTCCGCTCTTCTCGATGTCAGTGGCGTGACGCTGCGCTACAAGACGCCTAGTGTTCTCGTGACGGCGACCGACAGGGTCAGCTTTCAAGTCAATCAATCCGACCGTTTCGTCCTGCTGGGTCCGTCCGGATGCGGCAAGTCCACGCTGCTCAAGGCCGTCGGCGGTTATTTGAGCCCAAGCGAAGGCAAGATCCGCATCAAAGGCCGCGAGGTCACCGAGCCCGGCGCAGATCGCATGATGGTCTTCCAGGAATTCGATCAGTTGCTGCCCTGGAAGACCGTTCTGGAAAACGTGACGTTTCCCTTGCTCGTGGCACGGAAGCTGCCGCGCAAGGAGGCTGAGGACCGAGCGCGCGCCTATATCGAGAAGGTCAATCTTACCCGCGCCATCAATTCCTACCCGCATACTCTGTCTGGCGGCATGAAGCAGCGCGTCGCCATTGCCCGCGGTATGGCGATGGAGCCGGACATCCTGCTCATGGATGAGCCCTTTGCAGCCCTTGATGCACTTACCCGGAGAACCTGCCAGGATGAGCTTCTGCAGCTGTGGGAAGACACGAAATTCACCGTGATGTTCGTGACACACTCCATCGCGGAGGCCATCAAGATCGGCAACCGCATTCTGCTCCTTTCTCCTCACCCGGGTCGAGTGAAAGCCGAGGTGAATGATGTGGACCGCGTCTCGCCTACGGATGGCAGCGCGGGCCAGCTTGAGAAACATATTCACGAACTTCTGTTCGCGGATGAAGGCGCACATTAAGGATGACGCTCATGAGCAATGCACAGATCGTGATGCGTGCCGATACGGGGACGGCGCAGGGGCATACGGGTGAGGTCGAGCGCAAGCTCAGCACTCTTGAATTAGCCTGGGGCAACGGCTTCGTTCGCAAGGTGGCGATTATCATCTTCCTCGGCATCGTCTGGGAAGTTTACGGCCGCTACCTCGACAATCCACTTCTTTTCCCGACGCTCGGCGATACCCTGTCCACCCTGGCTGACCGGGTAAAGGATGGTACACTCCCGCTCCGGGCCTGGACGTCGCTCAAAGTTCTCTTGATGGGCTATGCTGCAGGTGTCGTGATCGCGTCAGTCCTGACCATTCTCGCCATCAACACCCGCATCGGCACGGATTTTCTCGAAACGATGACGGCAATGTTCAACCCGCTGCCAGCCATCGCATTGCTGCCTCTGGCACTGATCTGGTTCGGGCTCGGCAATGGCAGCCTCGTCTTCATCCTCATCCACTCGGTTCTCTGGGCAGTGGCACTCAACACCCATTCCGGATTTCTGGGTGTGTCGCAGACACTGCGCATGGTCGGGCGCAACTATGGTCTGAAAGGGCTCTCCTATGTCTTCAAGATCCTGGTGCCTGCCGCCTTTCCGTCGATCTTGACGGGTTTGAAGATCGGTTGGGCCTTCGCCTGGCGCACGCTGATCGCAGCGGAACTCGTGTTCGGCGTATCGTCGGGGCAGGGGGGACTGGGCTGGTTCATCTTCGAGAACCGTAACCTGCTCGACATTCCATCCGTCTTCGCAGGACTCCTGACCGTCATCATCATCGGTCTTGTCGTAGAGAACCTGATCTTCAGGACCATCGAGCGCAAGACCATCCGGAAATGGGGCCTCCAGAGCTGAGCTTACGCTCGGCTCTCCCTCATCTTCCTCCATGTCAATAAGTGTTTGCACATGATCGCTAGAAAGACGCCTGAGTCGCTCAGGAGCGCGCGCTGGTTTGCGCCCGATGACCTGCGAGGGTTCGGCCATCGCTCCCGCATGATGCAGATGGGCTATGCTCCCAAAGATTGGGTGGGGCGACCTGTCATCGCCATTCTCAACACTTGGTCCGACATCAACCCGTGCCATGCTCATTTCAAGCTGCGCGTCGAAGACGTGAAGAGGGGTGTCCTGCAAGCCGGCGGCTTCCCGGTCGAGCTGCCAGGGATCTCGCTGGCTGAGCAATATGTCAAGCCGACAACCATGCTCTACCGCAACATGCTGGCCATGGATGTCGAGGAATTGCTGCGCTCTCATCCGGTCGACGGTGTGGTTCTTATGGGCGGCTGCGACAAGACCACGCCGGCGCTGCTTCTAGGGGCAACGAGCGCCGGACTGCCAGCCATCTATCTGCCCGCAGGGCCAATGCTGCGCGGCAACTGGAAGGGCAAGATATTGGGATCCGGGTCGGATGCCTGGAAGTACTGGGACGAGCGCCGCGCCGGGACGATCACGGACGCGGACTGGCTCAACATGGAGGCGGGGATCGCCCGCAGCCATGGCACCTGCATGACCATGGGCACGGCCAGCACCATGACGGCGATTGCAGAGGCCATCGGCATGACCTTGCCAGGTGCATCCTCCATTCCGGCTCCCGACGCCAACCATGTCCGCATGAGTGCCGAGTGCGGACGGCGCATTGTGGAAATGGTATGGGAGGACCTGACGCCGAGCCGGATCCAGACTCGCGAGGCCTTCCTGAATGGTATTGCCGTTGCCATGGCGATGGGCTGCTCGACCAACGCCATCATTCACCTGATTGCTCAAGCGCGCCGGGCTGGACAGGAGATCGGCCTCGACGATTTCGAGATGGCGAGCCGTAAGGTGCCGGTCCTTGCCAATGTGCGGCCGAGCGGCGACAAGTACCTGATGGAAGACTTCTATTATGCCGGCGGCCTGCCGGCTCTGATGACCCGCATCAAGGATCATCTGCACCTTGATGCCATGACGGTCAGCGGCCGGGCGTTGGGTGAGAACATCGCCGGGGCAGAGGTCTACAACGACGATGTCATCCGCAGCGTTGACAATCCGATCTACGCCGAGGGGGCGCTGGCGGTTCTCAAAGGAAATCTCGCTCCGGATGGCTGCGTGATCAAGCCGAGTGCCTGCGATCCACGCTATCTGAAGCATACCGGGCCGGCTCTCGTCTTCGACGATTACCCGTCCATGAAAGCCGCCATCGACGAGGAGAATCTGGATGTGACCGCCGATCACGTCCTCATCCTGCGCAATGCCGGCCCTCAGGGCGGCCCCGGCATGCCGGAATGGGGCATGCTGCCGATCCCGAAGAAATTGGTGAAGCAGGGTGTGCGTGACATGCTGCGCCTGTCGGATGCCCGCATGAGCGGCACGAGCTATGGCGCCTGCATCCTGCATGTTTCGCCGGAGGCCTATATCGGCGGGCCGCTGGCCCTGGTGAAGACCGGCGACATGATCTCGGTGGATGTAGCGGAGCGAACCATCAGCCTCAATGTCTCCAATGAGGAGCTGGAGCGGCGCCGCGCCACCTGGGTCAGACCCGAGCCCCGCTTCGAGCGCGGGTACGGTTGGATGTTTACCCGCCACATCAAGCAGGCTCACGAGGGTTGCGACTTCGACTTTCTGGAAACGAGCTTTGGTGCGCCCACCGGCGAGCCCGCCATCTACTGATATACGGAGAGGATGATGACCACGCTGAAACCGGAAACCCGCGAGAAGCTCAAGACCGTCAGCACGGCGACTTTGTGCACGGCGCTCTACAAGCGCGGTCTGCGCAACCAGTTCATCCAGGATGTTCGCCCGCTCAACCCCAACCTCGGCAACATGGTGGGAGAGGCCTTCACCCTTCGTTATATTCCGGCGCGTGAGGATCTGAACCCGATCAGCGTGTTCCAGGATCGTGCCCATCCCCAGCGCAAGGCTGTCGAAGAGTGCCCACCGGGCGCTGTCATGGTGATCGATAGCCGTAAGGATGCCCGTGCGGCCTCCGCTGGTGGCATTCTGGTCTCACGACTGATGAAGCGCGGCGTTGCCGGGGTCGTGACCGATGGCGGTTTCCGGGATTCGCCTGAGATCGCGCGGCTCGATATTCCTGCCTACCATAATCGTCCATCGGCGCCGACCAACCTCACGCATCACCAGGCACTCGACATCAATGTTCCTATCGGCTGCGGCGACGTGCCGGTGTGGCCCGGCGATGTCGTCGTGGGCGATGGCGAAGGCGTGGTGGTCATTCCAGCGCATTTGGCAGACGAGATCGCCATGGAGGCCGTCGAGATGACCGCGTTCGAGGATTTCGTGCAGGAAGAGGTGCTGAAGGGGCGCTCCATCCTTGGTCTTTACCCGCCGACGGATGAGCAGACGCACGCCGACTTTGCGGCCTGGCGCAAGGCAAAGGGACGCTAGAACATGAGGGAGCTGGCAAGCTGTCTGTTTGCCAGTTCCCTTTGACGATAACCGGTCCTGCAAGCTACAAAATCAAGCTCATGATGTGTCAGGTCTCCTGGAGGAGAGATGAAGCCGAACAAGATCAAGTCGCTCTGGGCGGATGGTAAGCCTGTTCTGAATGGCTGGCTCTCGATTGCAAATGCCTTCACGGCGGAGATCCTGGCAGAGCAGGGCTATGATTCCATCACCATCGATCTGCAGCATGGGGTCATCGACTTTCAGGCCGCGGTCGGCATGCATGCAGGCCATGCGCGCCAGTGAAGTTACACCCCTCGTGCGTGTTCCCTGGTTGGATCCAGCCGCGATCATGAAGGCGCTCGATGCCGGAGCCTATGGTGTGATCTGCCCCATGATCAACAATCGGGCTCAGGCGGCGGAACTCGTCTCCTATGTCCGCTATCCTCCGGATGGAAGCCGCAGTCTTGGGCCAACGCGCGCCAACTTTTCGGCAGGATCGAACTACGCTGCTGAAGCCGACGGCAACATCCTGTGCTTTGCGATGATCGAGACGGCGGAAGCATTTCAGAATGTTGAGGAAATTGCATCGACCCCGGGACTTGACGGCGTTTATATCGGCCCTGCGGATTTAACGCTCGGGTTGACGGGCAAGCGCTATCCCGTTGGGTTCGACCGGGAAGAACCGGAAATGGTCGACGCCATTCAGACGATTCTCGCCAAGGCTCACCAGGCCGGTATCCGCGCCGCCCTTCACTGCGGGACGCCGAGCTATGCGGCAAAGGCAGTAGGATGGGGCTTCAACCTCGTGACTCTGCCCAATGACGTCCGTCTTCTCGCCAGTGCCGCCAGCGCCAGTGTTGCGGAAGCCCGCAAGCTCATGTCTGCGTAGGATATCGCAGACACAATATCCGCGCGATCTTGGCTCATAGCTCTGAAGGCGTCCCACCTGATGCGAGGTGCGTCTGTGAGGCAAGTCTGATAGGCGCGTTCACCGCGCCATAGCCCTGGTAACGGCGTCGTTCCACGATCTCGAAGAAGAAGCCGCCCTCCATGGTTTTGGTATAGACCTGAAAATACTCGCCGTCGTCGTCACGATCGTAGAGAATGTTGTTCGCGCGCAGCCGTTCCACATCCTCTGCGGAGAGATCCGTCCGCACCTCAAGATCATCATAATAGTTCTCTGGAATGGGCAGGAGATCGACACCACCCGTCTTGAGGCGATCGACTGTTGCCAAGATGTCGTCTGTCGTGAATGCGACGTGCTGCACTCCCGACCCGAAGAGATCGCTCAGGAAGCGGGACGACAATGTGCGCGGGCTCTGGGATGCATTGAGGATCAACCGCAGCGTGCCATCACGGGTCTCGATAGCCTGGCTCTGAACCACGCCGCCTGGATCGATCACTGTCTGAATTGGCGTCTTCCGCACATCGAGGAGAGACATGTAGAACAAAAGCCATGTCAGCATTTCCTCGTAATGCATCGACTGGGAAACATGGTCGACCGATTTCAATCCCGCGCCCGCGAAATCATCGGCTTCCGTGGTCTCAAAGTCCACATCCCAAAGTCGGTCCAGGCCAGTCTTATGATCAACGAAGTAAAGGAGACTTCCTCCAAGCCCGCGAACGGCGGGGATATTCATCTCGCCTGGCCCGACTGGCTGCTGGAATGGCTGATCTAGCAGTTTGACCGCCCGGTCCACCGTTCCTGATGCGTCACCGACGCGCATAGCCAGGGCACAGACGGAGGTGCCGTGCGTGATGTTGAAGGAATGGGCGAAGCCTTCCTTGTCTGCATTGACAACGATATTGATGTTGCCCTGTCGCCAGCGGGTCACGGCCTTAGAGCGATGGATACCAGCCTTCTGGAACCCGAGCCCGCTCAAGGTCCGCTCGAATTCGACGGCACCCCGTTCATCCACGGCGAATTCCACGAACTCGACGCCCGAACAAGCGGCCTTTGGCGGCAGAGCTGGAAAATCGGGGGACGCCGCTCCTGTCCGCCGACGTAACTCGTCGAGCATGGCGATCAGAGATCGTTGCCCGTCGACGGCGACGCTGCGCGCCGAACCTGCCCGGAAACGATCGTTGAAGATCTCCAAGGACAGGAGTCCATCGAACCCGGTCGCGTTCAGTGCGAGCATGAAATCGTCGATGGGCAGATCGCCTTGTCCTGGGAAGCAGCGATAGTGTCTGCTCCAGGACAGGTAATCCATGTTGAGTTTTGGCGCATCGGCCATCTGCACGAGAAAGATCCGATCTGACGGGATGGAACTGATCGTCGCCAGATCCGTTCCGCGGGCAAGTACATGGAAGGAATCGAGCACGAGCCCGATCGCGGGATGGTTCGCGCGTCGCACGACCTCCCAGGCATCACGGTAATCGTGAATGTGTCGTCCCCAGGAGAGGGCCTCGAAAGCCACGCGCATGCCGCGCTTTGCGGCACGCTCGCCGAGTTCATGAAAATCGGCTGCGGCGCGGTCGATTCCGCCGAGGGAGTCCGGAGAGACGTTGCTGCACACCATCAGGAGGTCGCAGCCAAGTTCCTCCATGACGTCGAACTTGCGCTCGGCCCGGGCGAACACCTTGGAGCGCTGGGGATCAGGCATACCTTCGAAGTCGCGGAAAGGCTGGAATGTGATCGTCTCCAGACCGAGGCCTTCGATCATGCGCCGAACCTCGGCCGGTGTTCCATTGAAGGATAAGAGATCGTTTTCGAAGATCTCCACGCCCTTGAACTGCGCGGCCGCAATGGCCTCGATCTTCTCGTTGAGGGTTCCACTCAGGCAAACGGTGGCAATGGCAGTGCGCATGCTGCTCGTCCATTTCCTCTCTAGGTCTCGGGAGCGGCGCTAACAGCCTGCTCCTTTTATCGTTAGCTGATGGTGCCGGTGGCGAGCGCATGTTCGACGCCGCCGGCAACGTGACGGGTCAGTACCTCGCAGGCTCGCTTCGCGTCGCGCTCCAGAGCACATTCCAAGAGGAGGGCGTGCTCCTCTGCTGCAATCTCACCGCGGTAGCTCAGGGCGATCATCTGGTAGCGGAGATACTTGTCGAAGACGGCAGCATGGTTGTCGATCAGCATCTTCGATCCGCAGGCCGAAATCAGCGCCTGATGAAACTGCCAGTCGTACCGTTTCCATTCCTCGGAATGCGCCCTGTCTCCTTCAGCCATTCGTTCCTCCATGCGGGCGAGCCGGTGGTGGGCGGCAACGACCCGGCCCTCCCATTCCATGTCTCCGGCCCGGAACGATTGCTCCAGTGCCCGGCATTCGAGGAGTTGGCGCAGTGCCGCGATCTCTCTCAGATTGGCGATCGAAACGGAAGCGACCTCGAACCCCTTTTGGCCCTCGGCCACCACCAGCCGTTCAGAGTGGAGACGATTCAGGATCTCCCGGAGCGTGCTGACGCTGGCGCCATAATCGGCTTTCAGCCGGTCGAGCTTCAGCTTCTTGCCGGGCGGCAGGCGACCGAACACAATATCGGACCTGATCTTCTGATAGGCGCTTTCCCCGATTGTCGGAGGCTGCGAGACCGCTTGCACGTGATCGGTCATTTCAATGCTCCGCTCTCGAGGGTATAGGCCACGCATCCATTCACATGCTGGGTCAGCACCTCGCAGGCTTTCTCGGCATTGCGTGTGAGGGCGTAGTCCAGCAGAGCTTTGTGTTCTTTCGCGGCGATCTCGCCCCGGAACACGACTGCCACCATCTGATATCGGAGATACTGATCGAAAACGCCGCCATAGAGATCGAGCAGGGTTTGGGAGCCGCACGCCTCGATGAGAGATTGGTGAAACTCCCGGTCATAGCGCTTCCAGAGTTCCGTTTCCTCCTGGTCTCCGGTCAACATCCGCCGCTCCATGAAGGCGAGCTTGTGATGGGCCGCGACGACGCGGCTCTCCCATTCCAGATCGCCTGCCATAAAGGACAAGGGCAGCGCATAAGTTTCCAGGAGAAGTCGCATCGCTGCGACATCCTCGAAGCCGGCAGGAGAAACCGGGGCAACCCGGAAGCCGCGCTGCCCCTCTGCGATGACCAGACCTTCAGAGGAGAGGCGGCTCAGGATCTCCCGCAGGGTGCTGATGCTCGCCCCATATTCGCTCGCCAGCCGCTCCAGCCGCAGCCTTTCTCCTGGAGAGAGGCTGCCGAAGACAATGTCGGCCCGAACCCGATCATAGGCCCGATCCGCAATGGTCGTTGCCAGGAGTTCGACACTCATTCAACCACCACTAACCCACTGTTGAGCAAGAATAATCTCCTCATCGGTCACGTCTTCGGCAAGGCCGGTCTCGAATATCGGTGAGGATAAGAAATATCAGATATTTTTGAAAATGCCTATTGATTCTTAAATTCTCAGAGTTGATAGTGCCTATCAAGACGCAGATCAATGCGCGGCACCATAAGGAGAGGAAAACCATGGCATTCGGTATTAATCGCCGCCTTCTGGTGGCGGCAGGCGCAGCCCTTCTGGCGTGGGGAGTGGGCGGGGCAGTTAGCGCGCAGGCACCCACGAATCTGAGATTCTCGGCGGTCTTCTCTGAGCAGGACATTCGGGCCGAGATGATGAAGCGGTTCGGAGAAGAGATTAAAGCTCAAGGCTTTGTTCTCCAGCCCTATTATGGCGGCACCCTGTTCAAGCAGGGGACCGAACTCGTCGCCATGCAGCGCGGCAATCTTGAGATGGGCAATATCGCCCCGCAGGACATTTCAAACCAGATCCCGGCCTGGTCCATCGTCACTTCAGCCTATCTTTTCCGCGATGCCGATCATCTAAAGAAGGTGTTTGCGAGCGATGTCGGCCAGCAACTCAAGAAGATGGCCTCGGACCAACTCGGCATCCACATTCTCGGGCCGACCTATTTCGGCGCCCGGCATGTGGGATTGAAGCCGAACAAGAAGATCAACAAGCCTGAGGATCTTGCTGGCATCAAGCTGCGCATGCCCGGTGGCGATGCTTGGCAATTCCTTGGTCAGTCGCTTGGCGCGAACCCCACGCCCATGGCCTATGCGGAGGTCTATACCGGTTTGCAGACTGGCGCCATTGACGGGCAGGACAACCCGCTCCCGAATGTCCAGAACATGAAGTTCTATGAGGTCATGTCGCAGATCGCTTTGACCTCGCATCTCGTGGGCTTCGACGTTCTGGCTGTGTCAAACAAGATCTGGAACGCAATGTCGCCGGAGAAGCAGGCCGCGTTCCAAGCCGCGGCCGACAAGGCCATTGAGTGGAGCACGCAGGAGCACCTGAAGAAAGAGGCGGAGCTTGCTACCTTCTTTAAAGAGAAGGGATTGAACGTCTATATGCCCGACCTGAAAGCCTTCCGCGAATTCGCTCAGAAGAAATATCTGGCCTCTGATCTAGCCAAGGGCTGGCAGCCGGGCATGCTCGACAAGATCAACGCGATGTAGCGCGAGCTTGCGGCCGCTGGAACATCACGCTCCGGCGGCTGCTCTTCAATCCGTCCAGTACCTTCTCAAGGAGGAAACGGTTCTAATGAAGTCATCGTTACAGGCGGTCGGTTCCTGGCTTGCATGTCGCGCCGAGAATGTGGCGGCCGCCATGCTGGCCGCGATGTTCCTGGCCTTCCTCCTGCAGATTGCCTTCCGCTATCTACTGGACCTTCCTATCGGATGGACGCACGAGCTGAGCGTGATCCTATGGATCTGGCTCGTGTTGTGGGGGGCTTCCTTCGTCATTACCGAGCGAGAAGAAATCCGCTTCGATATTATCTATGGTGCGGTCGGCCCCGGCGCCCGCCGGGTCATGTGCGTCATCACCGCTGTGGCACTCATCGCGCTGTACCTCATCTCGTTTCCGGCAAGCCTCGATTATGTCACCTTCATGAAGGTGGAAAGAACCGGCTATCTCAAGATACGGTTCGATTGGCTGTTTTCGATCTACATCGTTTTCGTTATTGCAACTATCCTTCGCTACATCTGGCTTGCATGGCAGGCGATGCGCGGTATTGCACCGGATGATTTCGATCCTACCAAGGCGAGTTCCGGCGTATGAACCTGACAAGCCCCTTCTCGCTCTCACTCGTAGCGATCACCGTGCTTGCCTTCCTCGGGTTGCCTATCGGCCATTCGATGATTGCAGGGTCGATCCTGTACCTGCTTCTGGCCGGGCAGGACATGGGAACAGCGGCCGAGCAGCTCCTCAACGGGATGTACTCTAACTACGTCATCCTGTCCGTTCCCCTGTTCATTCTGGCGGCCGAGTTCATGAACATCGGCAGCATGACCGATCGCCTCATGACCTTCTGCAATGCATTGGTGGGGAGATTCCGCGGCGGGCTCGCGCAGGTCAACATTCTGCAGAGCATCATATTCGCTGGAATGTCGGGATCGGCCATTGCAGATGCGGCCGGGACTGGACGCATGATGCAGGTCATGATGACCCGCAATGGCCGGTACACGGCGAGCTATGCGGCTGCGGTGACGGCAGTCTCCTCGGTTATCGGACCGATCATCCCGCCATCCATTCCGATGGTGCTCTATGCCCTTGTCTCCGATGCCTCCATCGGGTTCCTGTTTCTAGGTGGGGTCGTCCCAGGATTGCTCATGGCGCTGAGCCAGATGATCATCGTCGCGATCACGGCTCGCCGCAAGAATTTTCCGGTCGAGAAGCCAGTCCCTCTGCGTAAGATTCCGCGCATCACCTGGGAGGCTTTCCCCTCGCTCATGATGCCTGTCGTACTGCTCGGCGGTATCTATAGCGGAGTGATGACGCCTACCGAAGCTGCTGCCGTCGCGGCAGCCTATGCCCTTCTCATCTCGGCTGGTCTATATCGGAGCGTGAGCTGGCGCGACTTCTACAGGTCGCTCGCGGTCAGTGCGCGCACGACGTCATCGATTGGCATGCTGATCGCAGGTGCGCTCGTATTCAATTATGTCGTCACTGTCGAGAACATTCCGGAAGGCGTTAAAGCGCTGCTGGCTGGGTGGAATCTCTCCCCCGTCGGTTTTCTGATCTTTGTCAATGTCCTCCTGCTGCTCTTGGGATGTGTGCTGGAAGGAACGGCGATCCTGCTCATCGTGGTTCCGGTCTTCATTCCGACCGCGCAGGCTTTGGGAATCGATCTCGTCCATTTCGGCGTCGTCGTGGTCGTCAATATCATGATCGGGTTGATCACGCCGCCTTACGGATTGCTCCTATTCATCATGGCCAATATTTCAGGTGAGCCCTTGCGCAACATCGTGCGCGACACGTTGCCTTTCCTTTTTGCCATGATCATCGCTCTCGCAATTCTCACCTTCGTGCCCGAGACAGTGCTCTGGTTGCCTCGCCTGTTCGGATATCAGGGCTAAGCCATCTACATTTGAGAGAAGACTGCTAATGAGCAAACCAATCTATATTCTCAACGGCCCTAATCTTAACCGTCTGGGAACCCGAGAGCCAGAGATCTATGGCTCCACGACACTGGCTGAGGTCGAGGCTTCGTGCCGCGAGGCTGTGTCCGGCTCTCCCATCGTGTTCCGGCAGTCGAATCGGGAATACGAGATCATCGAGTGGATCCACGAGGCCATTGACCAAGGCAGCGGGATCATCATCAATCCTGCTGCCTTCACATTCACTTCCATGGCAATCATGGATGCTTTGAAGATGTTCCCGGGACCGATCATCGAACTTCACATCTCGAACATTCACCGACGCGAGCCGATCTATCACAAATCCTATGTGTCCCCGGTTGCAACGGCCATCATTGCCGGCCTAGGCACCTATGGCTATCCGGTTGCTGTTCGATCCATGCTCGATATGGTCTCGAAATCATCTGTAGGCACCTAAGCCTCATGACAAACGAAGTTCTCCTGGAAGCCAAGCATCAGATGCACGAAGTTTCAGGCTCGTGGGCCTGTCCCTCCGTCATTGTCGGTCTGATCGGTGCCGGTATACAAGAATCCCGAACGCCCAGCCTTCATGAACGGGAGGGGGCACAGCAGGGTTTGCGCTACGTTTACAAACTGATCGATCTTGAGATGTTCGGCCTTGATGCCAGCTCTCTTCCGGAGATCCTGACGGCTGCCGAACGCTTTGGCTTCGCCGGTCTCAACATCACTCACCCCTGCAAGCAAGCGATCATTCCTCTGCTTAATGAGTTATCCCCCGACGCAGCAGCACTCGGCGCGGTTAATACGGTTGTTCTGAAAAACGGCCGCCGCCTGGGGTACAATACTGATTGGTGGGGCTTCGCCGAGAGTTTCCGGCGGGAGCTGGCCGATACTCGCCGCGATCGCGTGGTTCAGTTTGGGGCCGGCGGAGCCGGAGCCGCCGTCGCTTACACTCTTCTGACACTGGGAGCAGGGCAGGTTATCATCATCGACACCGATGAAGCTCGCGCCGAAAGCCTAGCTGCGGCTTTATGTGAGCGGTTCGGCCAGAGTCGTGCTTCTCCAGGCTCATCGCCTGCAGACGCGTTGGCTGGAGCAGATGGCATGGTGAACACAACGCCGCTTGGTATGGCCAAATACCCTGGCATGGCCCTCCCCGCCGATCTACTGCATCATGATCTATGGGTCGCCGACATCGTTTACTTCCCAATGGAGACGGAGTTGCTGCGTCAGGCCCGAGCGCGGGGCTGCCGCACAATGTCGGGCGGCGGCATGGCCGTTTTTCAGGCTGTCGGTGCCTTCCGCCTCTTCACAGGATTGGAGTCGGACGTGACACGGATGCTCCGTCATTTTAGTGAGATGTGAGTCTGCAACTTTAGCTGACCACTCATTCCTCAATGAGGGATTGGCTGATCTTTATACTCCGGTCAGGAAGCCATCAGACTTTGTGGAAGGTGATTGGATGCCAGAAGGGCGGCTTCCACCCGATTGCGGACGCGCAACTTCTGCAGAATCTTGGTTAGGTGATGTTTGATCGTCTTCTCACTCAGGTCGAGTTTGTTGCCAATCTCCTTATTGCTGCGACCTTGAACGAGGATCGATAGGATCTGCTGTTCACGAGGAGTCAAGTGTGGGAGATGGCCTGATCCTCTCGCTTCGCTGACGCTGCCAGGGCCAGATTTCATCAGCAGTTTTGCTGCAAGGCTTGGTGAGATGAAGCTTTGTCCCTGGCTCAGCACTCGTACCGTCTGTATTAGTTCAGTGCCGCTCGCGCCCTTCAGCAAATAGCCCCGCACGCCACGCTTCAAGGCGGTGTAGACGTGCTCTTCGTCTGCTGCAACGGCAAGAATGAGGATACGGATCGTGGGATGCTGCTGGAGGATCGACTCCACAGCCCCCATGCTGTGATCCAAAGTGCTGGAACCGAGCACCATCACGTCGGGGTGGGCCCCGTGAGCAGTTTCTATCGCATCCCAGGCCGATGCGCCTTCGCTAACAACCTCGATGTCCGGTTGAGTGTTCAGGGCCAGGATCACGCCACCTCGAAAGAGAGGGTGTTTATCGATCACGCTGACGCGAATTTTTCCTGTCATTGGAGCCCCCCAGATCCAATCTTGTCTGCCGCCTACGATTGCGGCAAATATCCATGCACTCGATAATGCACTTATCGGGCCTTATCTTGGTCCAGGATACCGAACCCGGATTAAGGTCAGCAATATCTATGAAGTAAGAGAATCGTATCTGAAGATCCCCTTACGCATTATCTCCGAGGGGGTAGGAAATACTTGCCTCCTTGGTATTCTGAAAAGATAAGTGGTGTGCCCTTCGATGAGAATACGGATTGAAGGGGCAATCTGCAGCTTATTGAGAGTTGAGGGGTAATCCTGTCATAAGTCACGAACTAATGGGCTGGACGGCGCACTCACATCATGCTGTGAAAGATCATCAAGACATTATTTTAGAGACGGCCGTCTCCCGGATACGCGTTCTGCAGCAGCCATTGCGGCTTCCACGCGATTGCGGACTTGAAGCTTCTCCATCACGGATGTCACGTAGCCTTTAACGGTTTTCTCGGTCAGTCCGAGTTCGTCGCCGATTAATCTGTTGCTAAGTCCTTGAAGAATGAGCATCAGGATCTGTTCTTCCCGATCTGAGAGTTCAGGGAACCGCTTCAACGTCTCTGAGGGAGCGTTTTCGCCAGTTCCCCTCGACATGATGAGCTGCGCGGCAAAGCTCGGGGATACGTAATTCTGACCTTTGTTGATTAAGCGTACTGCATTCACGAGCTCTGAGCTGCTCGCTCCCTTCAGAAGATAGCCTTTGGCCCCTTTTCGTAAGGCATTGCGTACTTCATCTTCATCATCGACGACCGTCAGCATGAGAGTTTTTACCGAAGGGCAACGTTGTGCAATCTTGGCGACGGCATTAACGCCACCTCCAGGCATGTTCATGTCCAGGAGAAGAACGTCAGGGGCCTGATCGTGAGCGATCTGAAAGGCATCGAGAGCTGTTTCTCCCTGAGCGACGACCTCAATGTCAGGTTCTGACTCTAACGCAAAGATGACTCCATCTCTGTAGAGTGGATGATCGTCCACGACCGCGACACGGATCTTATGCTGCATCCGCCTCTCCGGCATTCACCAGAGGCAGAGATGCCTTGATGCGCGTTCCATCGCCCGGCGTACTCTTTATGCTCAATGCTCCTCCGATGCTTTCGATCCGGTCTCGAAGGCCGGCCAGTCCCAGTCTTGGCTCGCCGATCGCTCCGGTCACGTCGCACATCCCAGGACCTTTGTCGGCGACTTCGACCGTCACGGTCGCTCCGTCCCAGTTCACCTCGACCTGTTGCTCCCGACCATCCGCATGCTTGAAAGCATTGTTGAGGCTTTCTTGAATGTATCTGCATAAGGCGATTTTGACGAATTGGGGTGCATGCTCTGGAAGATCAGCAACTTTATAGCTGATATCCGTCCCGGTTCTACGCTCATGCTGGCGTATCATGAACATCAGCGCTTCCTTAAGCGTTAGAGTTTGAACCTCTGGAAGCAGGAGGCCTTTGCATATGTTGCGGGTATCGTTGAGTGCGTCTGACAAGGCCTTGTGAATCTTCTGCAAGTTGTCGCGGTCACTTCTTGAGCCCTGTACCCGATCCAACCGAAGAAGGGCGAGGCTGATCAACTGAGCAACCCCGTCGTGTAAATCGTACCCCATTCGCCGCATGAGGCGCTCGTTGTCCTCGGTAGCGTTCTGCGCAGCACGCTCGATGCGCTCTTGCAGAATGCGATTCTGGCGTAATAGCTCTGAAAGTTGAGACACACGTTCCGTCAAGGCCGCACGTTGCCGGTCAATCGTTTTGCTTCCATTGGCAACAATGACGAATAGACATCCCATCATATTCAAGGTGACTAACGCGGTTAAGAGCCAGGTTTTCCATTCTGCTGCTATGAGCTCCGAGTTCAATGCTTCGGCGCGTTCGTGAAACTCAACGACGGCGATGACATCGCCGCTCTCGAAGTTACGAATGGGAGCGAAGACCTTGAGCAAGGGAAGGCCGGAGCGTTCAGTAATCTCTTCGTCACCGGGAACATCATCGAATTCTGCGACAATCGCCCCGGCCCAAGCCTTTCTGGAAGGAGCTGGAAGGGGGAATTTTTTTCCTAAGAGATCTGAATCGTCACTATGAACAATCAATCCTTTATGATTCCAGATCCGGGCGGAGGTGATGCTTGCTTGAAGATCGCGCCTCTCCATTGCCTGGCTCAGGCCGTGAATACTGTTTTGCGGGAGGACGCCGTCTGCACTGAGTTCTTGAAGATGAGGTGCGATGAAGGTGTTGATATAAAGCGCTGTGGATGTGGCTTTTACCTCGGCGACACTCTTCTCGATCTGCCATGATACCAGAGTGCCCATGGTGAGCATGCCGATCAACATGACGGCAAATGCCACGAGAAGGAATTGTCCGGCAAGACTTCTTCTCTTTCGAGGCTTCGCGTCAGACGACGCACCGAACCTTACATCAGCATACACAGCGACGATCCCCCCGGCCCTGGACCGTAGCCTTCCTGTTTGAAGTTAGGACCTAGAGACCTTCTAAAGTAGATCCGAGTCCCTCAGTGGGTAAATCCTATCCCGAAGAGGTAGTGCTGTCGGCGGGTCAAGGTTTCCTGCTGTGAGAGACGCATCCGCATCGAAGCAATGAGAGATCGCCCTGATGCTGGACCTGCATCGGACCATAGTCGGTATCCCGACCAAAGTCCGAGGAGTGCTCAAGACCTTGATCCGACTTAGGTGCCGGGCCTCAGAGTAGGACTTCAGACCGTATGGTTAAGAACCCCTTAATTTGCCCAGAATGTGTTCAGGTGCCGTCAACATTGCGGCGAATACTGGGAGGGGACGACTATGGTGAATCTTGTCAGGCATGACCTCGAATTCATTCTGAAGCAAATCAAGATCGCTGAGGCCAACTCGGCGGCACATTCAGGCCTTGATGCAAAGAAGCTGACAGAGATCCGCGTCGATGCTGATGGAAACGTCGTCTCTGAAGGCGGAACATTGGCTGTTCCGACCTCCCTCTCACCCTATGGTCTGCGCACAGTCGATGGCAGCTACAACAATCTCGTTGCAGGTCGCGATGAATGGGGCGCCTCGGACACGGCCTTCAAACAAGTGACGGATCCCTATTGGCGCAACGAAGGGGATGACCAAATCGTCTTCGGAACGCCCCAAAATTCCGTAACGATGAATAACAATAATTATGGCAATGCTGGAAATGTCGTCGACGCCGACCCGCGCATCATCTCAAACCTGATCGTTGATCAGTCGCTGGATAATCCGGCAGCCATTTATGCGGCGCTGACCTACGCCGGCGTCACTGGTCAGGCCTTGTTGACGACCACACAAGCCATTCGTTCCGCCAAGACTGCTCTCGATAACGCCATCGAGAACGCCGAAGCTGCAGGCAGCGACATTCCGGCGCTCGAACAGGCTCTAGCCGATGCCCAGGCCGAAGCCGCACTGGCGCAGGCGGCTGCCGATGCGGCGCAGGCTGAGGCGAGTGCTGATCAGGCGGCCTACGAATCTGCGCTGGCAAGTGCGCAACTGGCTGAGGCTGAGGCTGACCAGGCGCTAGACGCTCTGACGGCCTTTCTGATCGATGGGGTCGTCCCTGATGAGTTGCAGGAGGGATATGCTGAAGCCCTTGCGAACTTCCTGACGAAGCAGGCGGCCTTTGGCGAGGCTGAAGCCCTTGCCAATACACGAGGCCAGGAAGCCCAGGATTCTGCCGCAGCCGCGCAAACGGCCTCTGCCAACGCAGCGGCGGCGGCTTTAGAAGTCGATGCAGCCCAACAGGCTCTCAACGAGGCCCAAGCCGCGAACGGCGATGCCGATGCGGCCGTTGTCGCTGCTCGGAACGCCTTGAATGAATTGCTCGACGCGAACGGAGTCATCGTTGAAAACGGCAGCGTGGTACTGCCCAACGTGGCGCCGGATGAAGGCCTGTCGGCGCCCTATAACAGCTGGTTCACCCTCTTCGGCCAGTTCTTCGACCATGGTCTCGATCTGGTTCCGAAGGGCGGCAATGGAACAGTTTACATTCCGCTTCAGCCGGATGATCCGCTGTACAATCCGAACAGTCCGCACACCAATTTCATGGTTCTGACCCGCGCGCCGTCTGACCCTGACAACTTGACGACGCCTTGGGTCGATCAAAACCAGACCTACGGCTCACACGCATCGAAACAGCTTTTCATGCGGGAGTATGCCCTGGTGGATGGCAAGCCTGTCGCCACCGGCAGGCTGCTCGAGGGTGACGAAGGAGGGCTCGCAACTTGGGCCGACGTGAAGGCTCAGGCTCGCGATATCCTGGGTATCGAACTGACGGATGCCGACGTCACGAACATTCCGTTGTTCGTCATGGACGCTTACGGCGAGTTCGTGCGCGGAGAAAACGGCTTTCCGCAGATGGTGGTCTCCCTTGGCGCTGACAACAAGTTCGGCGGGGAAGGAGAGAATGCCGATCAGTTCGTGGAGGGCAGCCCGGCAAACCCGATCTCGACGGCCAATGCGGTTCGTACAGGTCACGCCTTCCTCGATGACATCGCTCATGCGGCTGCGCCTAAGACCTCGACCGGTGCCGTGCTGCCTCAGGATAGCGACGAAGCGGTCGGCTATAGCGGCAGCTATGACACGCGGGGTAACCAGACCTCCTACGACAACGAACTTCTTGATGCACGCTATATCACCGGCGACGGTCGCGGTAACGAGAATATAGGCCTGACCCCTGTCCATCACGTGTTCCACTCCGAACACAATCACGTGGTGGATCAGGTCAAGACACGGGCCATCGAGTCCGGCGATATCGCCTTCCTCAACGAGTGGCTCCGGGATCCGCTGCCCGAAGGCACCGCTCTGCCGGATCCGACGGATGCCGCCGCCGTCAAGGCATTCGCCGACAGTCTCTCTTGGGACGGAGAGCGCCTGTTCCAGGCCGCCCGCTTCACAACCGAGATGCAGTACCAGCATCTCGTCTTCGAGGAGTTCGCCCGCAAGGTCCAGCCAGACGTAGATGCATTCGTCTTCCAGCCTTCGGTCGACATCAACCCGGCAATCTTTGCCGAGTTCGCCCATGTGGTTTACCGCTTCGGCCATTCGATGCTGCGGGAAACCGTGGATCAGACCGGCGCCGATGGTGTTCAGGACAACATGGATCTCTTCGAGGCCTTCCTGAACCCGCTGGCATTCGGTGCTAACGGTTTGGATCACGATCAGGCTGCTGGCGCCATCGTTCGCGGCATGACCAGCCAGGTCGGCAACGAGATCGACGAGTTCGTCACGGGCGTGCTGCGCAACCAGCTCCTCGGCATCCCGCTCGACCTGGCAGCTCTCAACATCGCCCGCGGCCGTGATACCGGCATTCCTCCGCTGAACGAGGCGCGCCGCCAGTTCAAGGAGATCGCGAGCGGAGACACCCAGCTCGATCCCTACCCGAGCTGGACCGACTTCATGCTCAATCTGAAGAACCCGGCTTCGATCGTGAACTTCATTGCAGCCTATGGAACTCACGAGGCGATCACAGGAGCGTCCACGGCCGAGGCCAAGCGTGACGCGGCGTGGAAGATCGTCTTCGGCGGTGAGGGGGCCCCGGCGGACCGGCTCGACTTCCTCAATGCCACGGGTGCCTACGAAGGAGGAAAGCTCGGTGGTCTCGAGGATGTCGACCTCTGGGTCGGCGGCATGGCCGAGAAGAAGATGGCGTTCGGCGGTATGCTGGGCTCGACCTTCTCATTCATCTTCGAGCTACAACTGGAGAACCTGCAGAATTCTGACCGGTTCTACTACCTGTCCCGCGTCCAGGGTCTCAACTTCCTCAACGAGCTGGAGAACAACTCTTTCGCCAAGATGGTGCTGAACAACACCGACCTGGGCGAAACTGGCTACGCAGTGCCCGGCGACATCTTCTCGGTTCCGGACCATGTGCTGTATGTCGACCAGAACGTTCAGATGATGTTCGGCCACACGGACCCGATGCACGACGATCCTGTTCTGGGAGCGATTTCCCAGCTCGTCGAACGTGTCGATGCCAACAATGACGGTATTGCCGAGTACATCCGCTACAATGGTCTCGACCATGTCCTCATTCAGGGTACGACCGGAAACGACCATATCGTGGCTGGCGGTGGCGACGACTCGGTTTGGGGCCGCGAAGGCGATGACAAGATCGAAGCGGGCTACGGCGTCGATAAGATCCATGGCGGCAAGGGCGATGACATCATCACCAATTCCGGCACGGATATTGGTGAAGTCGATATGCTGCACGGCGAGGAGGGCAACGACGTCATCCATGGTGGCAGCGGGTTGGCCCTCGTCTTCGGCAATGAGGGACAGGACTTCATCATGGCCGGACCGGACGGCAAGGAGGTGTTCGGCGGTACGGGCAACGACTTCATCCTCGGCGGTGACGGTGGCGACTTCCTGCTCGGCAACGAGGGTGACGACTGGATGGAGGCCGGCAACGGGTTCGACACGACGGCTGGCGACAATTCTGAATTGAACTTCAATTCGACTATCATTGGCCACGACGTGATGTTCGCTGGCGAGAACGAGCACGATTTCGATGCCGAATCCGGCGACGACATCATGGTCCAGGGCGAAAGCGTCATGCGCAATGAGGGCATGTTCGGCTACGACTGGGCAATCCATAAGTTCAATGACGAGGCTGCCGATTCAGACCTGTTGACGCCAATCTTCACTACCGTGGAAGAGGACATCCTCCGGGATCGCTTCGATCAGGTCGAAGCGCTCTCGGGATGGAACAATGATGACGTCCTGCGCGGCGACAACCGGGGCGATCCGAATGTGGAAGAGCCTCCTCCGGGAGCCAATGGTGACGCGGTCGAGACCGTCTTCACCGACAACGAGCTCACCCAGGCTGGCGTCAATCGCATCACGGGTCTGCGCGAACTCCTGGGCGACATGGTGGCGGCTGCGCCGACCAGCGGCGATCTGGAGAAGGTCATCGCCTTTGATCGGGGCAACATCCTCATCGGCGGCGGCGGCAGCGATCTGATCGAGGGGCGAGGCGGCGATGACGTGATCGACGGCGACGCCTGGCTCAATGTCCGCATCGGCATCTACGATGCGACTGGAAACCTGATCGGTTCGGCCGAAGCCATGGGCGCGGCGGTCACAAATGCAGCCGGCAGCCCGCTTTATGGCGGTAGGCCTCTCCATGACCTGATGCTCGATAGAACCCTCAACCCGGGCCAGCTCAAGATCATTCGCGAGATCCTGGTCACGAACAACACGGATGACGTCGACACGGCGGTGTATACCGGCGACCGTGACGACTACACGGTCATCCAGGTCGACGCCGACTCCGTTCGGATCATCGATAACCGGGGTATCGACACCTCGGAAACCGGTGACCGGGTCCACCGGATCGAGCAATTCCAGTTTGCCGACGGCACCATCAGCTTCCGCGAACTGGTCAATGTGGCGCCTCAGATCACCACCAATGGCGGCAACGCGCTCACGGTCTCGGTCACCGAGAACTCACCCGTGAACACGCAGGTTGCGGATATTGATGCTACCGACGCGAACCCTGGCGATACGCTGACCTACTCAATCAGCGGAGGCAACGAGAGTGGCCTTTTCGCCATCGATGCGGCAACCGGGCGGATCACCCTGACCCAAGTGCCCGACTACGAGACGCTCCTTGCCCTGGGGCAAGCGAGCCAAGCGTTGACAGTGACGGTGAGCGACGGAACCTCTACCGACAGCATAGACATCAGCGTCGACATTGCCAACGTGCCCGAACTGACGGTCACCGGTCCGGTGACGCTCGCTGCCTCCGGCGAGGATGTGGTGCGCACCATTACCCTGGCGGAACTGCTGGCAAATGCCAGTCTCGACGGCTCAACCACGGGTCTTACCGTCAGCAATCTCTCGGTGCCGGCCGACAAGGGCGCCATCTATGACAACGGGGACGGTACCTTCGACTACATCCCGGCCGAGAATGACGATGCCAGCGTCATGATCACGTTTACAGTCAATGGGGGCGGAGCCTCGGTCACAACCTCGGCAACCCTGGATCTGCTTCCATATCAGTTCGACGTGACCGGCACCGGCACGCTGAACGGCGCTACCGGTGGTAACCTCAACCGGTCCGAGCAGTTCCATGGCGGTGTTGGCAACGACACCATCACTCCATACGGTGGCGACGACACGATCTTCGGCGGTGCCGGTAACGATACGGTCGTCGGCAACGCGCCCATCTTCCAGGCTGATCGCGGTGCCGGCAACGATACCATCGTGGCCG
>KI911965.1:99699-104868 GCA_000517005.1 Microvirga lupini | reverse complement strand
TAGCGACGGCAATGACACCTACAACGGAGGTAGCGGAACTGACACCTATGACCTGCAATGGGTCACGACGGCTGTGAACGTCAGCCTGTCGAATGGCAATGCCACCGGCGGCGCGGGCACCGACACTCTGTCAAGTATCGAGAATGTTATCGGTGGCCGTGGCAACGACGTGATCACCGGAAGTGGCGGTGCCAACGTGCTCCGCGGCCATGTCGGGAACGATACCATCACCGGTGGGACCGGTAACGACACAGTCGGCGGCGGTGCCGGTGACGATCTCGTCGTGTGGAACTCTACCTCGGGCTCGATCTTCGGTATTCCGTTCGAGATCTCGCAGGATGGTCGCGATCTCATCGACGGCGGGGCAGGGGTGGATACCTTCGACGTGAACGGAAACGCCTTGTCCGAGACGTTCCGGGTCTATACCCGGGCGGCATGGCTGGCTGTTGCCGGGAATACGGCAGCGCAGATCAATGCCAACACTGAGATCGTCATTACCCGCAATGGCAGCAACAATGCCTCGATTATCGCCGAACTCGACAACATCGAGGAGATCTCCATCGGGACTCGCGATGTATCGGTGCCAGGCGGCCCGGTGGGGGGTCCTGCAGGCGGTGGCGACACGGTCCAGGTTTTCGGTGACTTCACCCAGACGAGTCTGAACCTGAACACCATCACAATCGACGGCAACAGCGGTAACGACACGATTGACATCTCGTCGCTGCAGTCGGCGCACCGGATCGTGTTCAAGTCCAACGGCGGTAATGACACTATCGTCGGCAAGCTGAGAGCTCAAGACGTGATCGAACTGGCACCTGGTCTCACCGCCAATGACTACGCCAAGACGGTGAACGAGGACGGTTCGGTTACCCTGACGAGCGGAACTCATTCGATCACCTACGTGAGCGACGAGGACCCCATTCTTCGGGAACATGACGAAGACGAGGATGAGGAGGATCACGACGACGACAACGGTCACGATGACGACGATATCGAGGAACCAGCCAATAAGAAGCCCGTGGTCACCGACGATCACTTCACGGTCAAGAAAGGAGAGGCACTTAAGCTTACGGCTGCACAGCTGCTTGCTAACGACCTGGATCCCGACGGCGGAACGCTCTCGATCGTCGAACTCGACGAGGATGAACATGGGACGGCCGTTCTCAACCCGGACGGCACCATCACCTTCACGCCCAAAGCTGGCTTTACCGGTGAGGCATCCTTCACCTACAAGGTCGCGGACGGGCAGGGCGGCTACACCGAAGGGAAGGTGTCCATCGTCGTCGAGAAGCCTGCTTCGATGTCCGTAACCGGGAGCCGCGGTAACGACCGGCTCTATGGTGACGATGCGGACGACCGGCTCACGGGAGGCAGCGGCCATGATCGTCTCGATGGCGGTGCTGGCGCTGACAAGATGTGGGGCGGTCGCGGTAACGACGTCTATACGGTCGATCATCGCAGCGACCGGGTCTACGAGAGCTCCGGCCAAGGCGTTGATACGATCAAGAGCAACGTATCCTACTCGCTCTCCGGCACCCACGTGGAGAGGCTCGTTCTGACCGGGTCGTCAGACATCAATGGCACGGGCAATCGTCTCGACAACAGCCTGACGGGCAATGCAGGCGACAACGTGCTGAAGGCCGGATCGGGCGATGACGTGCTGAAGGGCCTGGGAGGCCATGACAGGCTCCATGGCAGCTCCGGTCAAGACAAGCTCTACGGCGGATCGGGTGACGATCTGCTGAAGGGCGGAGCCGGTAACGACAGGCTGACTGGTGGCTCGGGACAGGACACCTTCGTCTTCGAGAAGAAGGGCGGTTCGGACACGGTCACCGACTTCCGCGACGGTCACGACCGGATCGATGCGAGAAGCCTGTCCGGGGTGGACGATCTGTCCGACCTGAACGTGGTGCAGGTCGACCAGGATGTGATGCTCGCACGCGGCTCCGACATCCTCGTCCTGAAAGGCGTCGACGCATCCGATCTCGACAACAGCGACTTCATCTTCTGATGCGGTTGGCCTGAGATCGCGATGGCCCCGCCGGGAGAATTCACCCCCAAATCCTCCCGGCGGGATCCCTTTTACAACATCGCTAGATAATCCCTGAGGGTAAAGCGAGGCACTGCAAACGGTGCGATCTTCCGAGGCAAAGTCGATGACCAGTCCGCTTAAAAAACGTCTCAGTCTCTTGGGCTCCTGCCGTGGTGCCTTTCTCGGCGTCGCCGTGTTGAGCGGCTTGATCAACCTACTCTATCTTTCAGGTTCGATCTTCATGATGGAGGTTTATGACCGGGTCCTGCCCAGTCGTAGCATTCCGACCCTCGTCGGGCTCTCCATCATCATCGTCGTGCTCTATCTCTTTCAGGGCGTGTTCGACATGCTCCGTGGCCGGATCATGGCGCGTGTCGGTGCAGCCGTCGACGAGGATCTGAGCCAGCAGATCTTCCAGGGTCAGCTCAAGGCGCCGCTCAAAGGCAAGGTCGAGGGCGACGGCCAGCAGCCCCTGCGCGATCTCGACCAGCTGCGGGCCTTCTTCGCCGGCGGCGGACCGTCCGCGCTCTTCGACCTACCCTGGATGCCGCTTTACCTGTTCGTCTGCTTCGCCTTCCATCCATGGCTCGGCGTCGCGGCGCTGGGCGGTGCATCGCTGCTCGTGGTCATCACGCTCCTGACCGAGCTGCTGACCAAGGAGGCCTCAAAGGCGGCCGTGAGCGCAGCCCTCGTCCGCAACGGAATTTCCGAAGGTGCGCGCCGCAACGCGGAGGTTGTCCAGGCCATGGGTATGGCAAAACGGGTCGGCGTGCGCTGGGCTGATGCGAATGCGAGCTACCTGGAATACCAGCAGCGGGCTTCCGATGTGGCGGGCGGCTTCGGCGCCATGTCCAAGGTGCTGCGCATGCTGCTGCAATCGGCCGTGCTCGCGATAGGTGCTTATCTGGTGATCGACGGTCAAGCCACGGGCGGTATCATGATCGCGAGCTCCATCCTGACCTCGCGGGCCATGGCGCCGGTGGAGCTCGCCATCGGCAACTGGAAGGGCTTCGTCAGCGCCCGCCAGGGCTGGCGCCGCCTCAAGACCCTTCTCGAAGCCCACGCCAGCGCCGAGGAGCCCTTGAAGCTGCCCGCGCCGCGGACGCTTCTGACCGTGGAGAACGCCGGTGCCGGCGCGCCCGGAGGACAGAGATTTGCCGTGCAGGATGTGGCGTTCGAACTGAAGGCAGGCAGCGGGCTCGGCATCATCGGCCCTAGCGCCTCCGGCAAGTCCTCGCTCGCCCGCATGCTGGTCGGCGTCTGGCCGACCTGGCGTGGCAAGGTCCGCCTCGACGGCGCTGCGCTCGAGCAATGGCTGCCCGAGGATCTCGGGCAACACATCGGCTATCTGCCGCAGGATGTCGAGCTCTTCGCCGGGACCGTGGCGCAGAACATCGCGCGCTTCGAGCCCAATCCAAAACCCGAAGCCGTTATCGAGGCCGCGAAGTCTGCCAATGTCCACGAGATGATCCTTCAACTCCCGGATGGCTATGAGACACAGGTCGGCGAGGCCGGGGCCGCCCTGTCCGGCGGGCAGCGGCAGCGCATCGCCCTGGCCCGGGCTCTGTACGGCAATCCGTTTCTGGTGGTGCTCGACGAACCGAATTCCAATCTCGACAACGAAGGCGAGCAGGCCCTGACGGCGGCGATCATGAGCATCAGGGCGCGGGGCGGGATCGTGGTGGTGATCGCGCATCGCCCGAGTGCCCTGGCAGGGGTCGATCTGGTGCTCGTGATGAGTGAGGGGCGAGTGCAGAGCTTTGGCCCCAAGGAAGAGGTGCTGAGCAAAGTGCTGCGTCCCGTGCCGGCGCCGCAGGCGATTGAGCCACGGGTGGCTTCGGCCATTCAGCTGAAAGCCGTTTAAGTCTGGGGGTGTGTCATGAAGTCTGCAAACAAGGTCAGTGCCCGTACCGCGATCCGCCGCTACTCGCTGCTCGGCCTCTCATTGGCCTTCTTCCTGGTCGGGGGGCTCGGCGGCTGGGCGGCCGTGACGGAGCTGTCCGGAGCGGTTGTCGCGCCCGGAGCGGTCGTGGTGGATAGCCACGTCAAGAAAGTTCGGCATCCGACAGGCGGTGTTGTCGGTGAGATTCTTGCCCGAGATGGCGACCGGGTTCGGTCCGGTGATGTCGTGATCCGGCTTGATGAGACGGTGGCACGGGCAAACCTTGCGATGGGGGCCAAGAGCCTGGACGAGTTGACGGCTCGCCAGAGCCGGCTCGAGGCAGAGCGCGACGGGTTGGAGAGGGTTGTGTTTCCAGCGGTGCTGAAAGGCCGCCTCGCTGAGCCGGAGCTAGCACGTCTGGTACAGGGCGAGATCCTTCTTTTTGTAGACCCGTCGTGAGGCCAGAGCCGGGCAGAAGGCGCAGCTCAAGGAGCGGATTGCACAATTGGAGGAGCAGATCGACGGTCTCAACCTTCAGGCCTCTGCCAAGGCCGATGAGATCCAGCTGATCCAGGATGAGTTGACGGGGGTTGAGCAGCTCTGGCGCAAGAACCTCGTCCCCATCACCCGGGTGACGGCGCTCAAGCGGGAGGAGACCCGCCTGCGCGGCGAGCGTGGGCAGCTCATCTCAAATGTCGCGCAGGCCAAGGGCCGGATCAGCGAGACGGCGCTTCAGATCCTGCAGATCGATCAGGATCTCAGAAGCGAGGTGTCGAAGGAATTGCGCGAGGTTCAGGCCAAGGTTGCGGAGCTTGTGGAAAGACGGGTTGCCGCCGAGGATCAGCTCAAGCGGATCGACATCAGAGCCCCGCAGGATGGCTTTGTGCATCAGTCGATCGTCCACACGGTGGGTGGTGTGATCAATGCCGGGGAACCTCTGATGATGATCGTTGCCCGAAGCCGACGAGCTGTCGATCGAGGTCAAGGTATCGCCTCAGGATATCGACCAGCTGCAGCCGGGACTTGACACGGTCCTGCGGCTCTCGGCCTTCAATCAGCGAACCACGCCGGAGCTCAAGGGCCGGGTGAGCCTGATTGCGGCCGATCTGGTGACGGACCAGCGTTCGGGCGTGCAGTATTATCCGGTGCGGGTGGCATTCGCCGATGGTGAACGGGATCGCCTCGGCGCTCTCAAACTGGTCCCCGGCATGCCGGTAGAAGGATTCATTCAGACGGGCTACCGCACCGTCTTCTC
>KI911965.1:17396-99599 GCA_000517005.1 Microvirga lupini | reverse complement strand
GGATCATATGGCCAAGGCATTCCGTGAAGAATAGTCGTTGTTCGAACCGGGGCCTCGAGGCTTCGGTTCGACCGCCTCATCACCTGCGATCCATACTAGCGTCGGCGGACAGCCTGATAGGACTTGAGGAGCATCTCCAGTTTCCTCCGGAGTTCTCTGTCGAGGCGACATCCATGACGCAATGAGCATGTATCGTGATGGTCGACAATCATCGGGTTCCATCTGTTCTCTGATGATGTTCGATATATACCCGTAAGGATTTGCCGACGTCCTCGATATGCGTCTTTAGCAGAGAACAGGCTGCGGTGATCTGCCCGCTCTCGCAGAGACGCAAAAGCTGGGCATGTTCGGTCTCCGCGCGTTTCATGCCGTCCGTGAGAGAGAGTTGCAGCCGTGTATGCCTATCGCATTCCTGAAGGAGGTTGGCCACGATCGCCAACGTGCGGGGTTGTCCGGCGTGACGGTACAGAAGCATATGAAATTCCGTATTCAGCTCACCCCAGCGCCTGACATGGTTCGCCCGGAGTTCCGCGCTGTATTCCTGAAGGATTTGATTGAGCTTGTCGTAATCGTCCTGGGTGAGATGGCGGACGGAAGCCTTCAGGAGGCGCGGCTCAAGCAGAGCCCTGAGTTCAAAAAGCTCCTGAACCTCGTCGGTCGAAAGCTCTGAGACGATGGCGCCTCGGTGGGGATGGATCTTGACGAGCCCCTCCGCTCCGAGCTGCATCAAGGCCTCCCGGATGGGGATGCGGCTCACCCCAAACTCGCTCGCCAGAGCGTCCTGCCGGAGCGGAAATCCTGCCTTGAAGTCACCGTCCAGAATCCGATGCCGCAGGTTTTCTGCCACGGCAGCGGCAATCGTCCGATGCTGAAGAGACTTCTGCGCTGGTTTGGTGGCGGGCTTGGTTTCGAGCGTCATGGGTCGGAAATCACTGGAACGAGGAACGTCCGCCTCTTTAGCAGAATCCCTGAAGGTTGGCTTGGCAAGGTAGATTTTATACAATCTACAATAGCATCCACCAATGTCCAGCGTGGGAGAAGGGCCAAATAGCGAGGATCGGATGGGAAGGAGTCTTCCCTGCGGTAACCACCCAGTTCAAATCCAATTACGACTTGGATATCGAGGCGACGGCCAAGGTAATCGACGAGTTGATCAGAGATGGCGTCTCCGGATTGATTGCCTGCGGAACGGTCGGAGAAAACACGTCTCTCAGTCGTTCGGAGAAGGTGGCAGTCATGGAGGCTGCGAAGGATGTCTCCCGCGGTCGGGTACCGGTGATCGCCGGCATCGCCGAGTTCACGACGGCCTTCGCATCGGAAGTTGCCAAGGAGGCGGAGCGGGTGGGGCTCGACGGCGTCATGGTCATGCCCGCTTTGGTCTATTCCTCGAAGCCGCATGAGACCGCTGCGCATTTTCGGGGCGTTGCCAAGTCCACAGACCTGCCGGTGATGGTCTACAACAATCCTCCCATCTATAAGAACGATGTGACACCTGACATACTGGCCTCCCTTGCCGATTGCGAAACGATCGTCTGCTTCAAAGACTCCTCGGGAGATACTCGCCGTTTCACCGATACGAAGAACATGGTCGGCGACCGCTTCGTCCTCTTCGCGGGCCTTGATGATGTCGTCGTCGAAAGCGTGATGCTGGGCGCCGCCGGCTGGGTCTCCGGCATGTCGAATGCCTTTCCCCAGGAGGGCGAAACTCTGTTCCGTCTGGCAAAGGCGGGGCGCTATGAGGAGGCGAGGGCGCTCTATGAGTGGTTCATGCCTCTGCTCCACCTCGATGCCCGTCCCGATCTCGTGCAATGCATCAAGCTGTGCGAGGCCCTCATGGGCCGTGGTTCGGAATTGACGCGCCCTCCGCGCCTTCCTCTCAATGCTCAGGAGCGTGCGGAGGTCGAGGCGATCATGGACAAGACCCTGAGACACCGCCCGGCCCTTCCTGATGTCGGCTTGAAATCTGCCGCCTGATGCGCTTACGGCGAAGGGCGATGTCCTTCGCCCTTTCCATGGTAGTTGGTAATATCTCTGATCAGCGAGTGAAGCGATGGCGCGCCACACCTTCTTTTGCATCGACGGCCACACCTGCGGGAACCCGGTGCGTGTGGTTTCCGCTGGCAGCATTCCTCAGTTGAAGGGGGAAACGATGTTCGAGCGCCGTCAGCATTTTCTGGCGGAATACGACTGGATTCGAACCGGCCTGATGTTTGAGCCCCGTGGACACGACATGATGTCGGGCTCGATCCTCTATCCTCCGACGCGCCCCGATTGCGACGTCGGAATTCTGTTCATCGAGACATCCGGCTGCCTTCCCATGTGCGGGCATGGAACGATCGGTACCGTCACCATTGCTCTCGAGAACGGCTTGATCCATCCGAAGACACCGGGGCTCCTGCGCCTCGATACGCCGGCCGGCGTCGTCGAGGCCTGCTACGAGCAGAACAGCCCGTTCATCGAGCGGGTGCGTATCACCAACATTCCATCTTTCCTGTATGGAACAGGCTACGAGGTCGAGGTCGAAGGCCTGGGCCATCTGACTGTGGATGTCGCCTATGGGGGCAACTTCTACGCGATCGTCGGGCCGCAGTCACTCTATTCCGACCTGTCGGACATCAACCCTTCGGACATCCTGCGCTGGAGCCCCAAGCTGCGGGAGGCCTTCAATGCCCGTTACCGGATCGCCCATCCCGAGAACCCGGACATCAACCGCCTGACCCATGTTCTGTGGACGGGACGTGCGCAGACGAAGGACGGCACGGCCCGCAACGCCGTGTTCTATGGCGACAAGGCCATCGATCGTTCACCCTGCGGCACCGGAACTTCGGCACGCATGGCTCATCTCGCAGCTCGCGGCGAGCTGAAAGAAGGTGATGAGTTTGTCCATGAGAGCATCATCGGTTCTACCTTCGTCGGGCGTATCGAAGGGCGGGCGAAAGTCGGAGACTGCGATGCCATCATTCCGTCGATCGAGGGGTGGGCGCGGGTGACAGGCTTCAACACCATCATCATCGACGACCGCGATCCCTTCGCACAGGGATTCCAAGTCGTTGATCAGGCCACACGAGTATGACACTCGGGGCGCCAGCGACAGCCCAATCTTCACCCTGAACAGGATGCACGATGCGGATCGCGATTGTCGGAGCTGGAATCGTCGGCCTCGCAGCCGCTCATGCCCTGCTCGACAGAGGGCACCAGGTGACGCTCATTGATCCGGGCGATCAGGCGGCACGACCGACAGACGGCAATGCCGGCTGGATTGCCCATACCGATATCATGCCGCTGGCATCTCCCAAGGTCTGGAGGAATCTTCCAGCCTGGCTGATGGATCCGCTGGGTCCTCTCACCATCAGGCCTGCCTATCTGCCCTCTCTGATGCCTTGGCTGATGCGCTTCATACTGGCGTCGTCTCCCGTGAGGATCAAGGCAAGCATGGCCGCCATACGCGCCATCAACGCAGAGGCTCTGCCCTCCTGGAAGAATCTGCTTTTCTCATTGGGTTTGAGTACTCATCTGCGAGAGAATGGCATTCTGTCCGTGTGGAAGCATCATGAAGCTTTTCTCCGGGCCAAGGATATTATCGGCCGCCAGCGTGACCTCGGCATCGGAATAGACATTCTCGACCGAAGCGATCTCGCACAACTCGAGCCGGCACTTCGTAACGTCGAAGCTGGCGTGCTCTATCCGGAAGCGTGCCACATCTCCGATCCTGCCGATCTGGCGTCCGATCTTATGAGGCTCGCTCTCGAGCGGAGAGCACAGCACGTGACGGCCCGTGCCCTGGCGGTGGAGCCGAAGAGTAGCGAAATCCATGTCCACACGAACGATCCTGCGAAAGTCGTCGTCGCCGACAGGGTTGTCATCGCAGCGGGTATCTGGTCACGACTTCTTGCGAAGACGTTAGGGGATCGCATTCCTCTCGATACCAAGCGCGGCTATAACGCGACTTATCCAAAGGGTTCATTCGGTCTCAAGCGACCTATCATGTTCGAAGGTGAGGGCTTCGTTACTACCCCGCTCGACACGGGCGACAGGGTCGGAGGTGCGGTTGAGTTCGCAGGATTGGATGCTAGGCCCAATCATGATCGCATATCCGCAATGATCGCTCGCCTGAAACGCTTCCTTCCCGACTTCGATGCCTATCAGGATGCAAGGCGCTGGATGGGCTTTCGCCCATCCATTCCGGATTCCCTGCCGGTGATCGGTTCGTCCAGGCGGGATAATCGCATCGTCTACGCCTTCGGTCATGGTCATCATGGCCTGACCCAAGCCGCAATCACATCGCAACTGGTCGCAGACCTGATTGACGGTAAAGCCAGCGAGATCGATCTGAAGCCCTATTCAGCACAGCGCTTTTAAGGAAGTATCTTGATCGCGCGCTCATGAAAGGGGCTAACCGGGCTAAGGCTTCGCCAGCCTGATTTTCAGATATGGATCAGGCGGTGGGCTGGGGCGTCGTCGGCGTGACAGGGATCTCCGGCGGCGATGTCGGAGGCACTCCGACGGGTTCACCCGGCGGCGGGATGTCGCCAGGCGTCGTCGGAGGCACGCCGACTGGCTCCGGCTGAGGTGTCTCAGGCGGCGTGGGCGGGCTCACGGGAGCCGGATTGGGATCCGCCGGGGTCGGCTCCGGATAAGGCTGGTTCGGCAGAGGAATGGGCATTCAGACGGCACTCCGCAGATGAGCGAGAATCGTTACCTTCAGGGAGCAATCGTCGGCACGGCAGTAGGTTCCGATCGCGGTAGAAGTCTTCGGCTCCCGATATAGGCTTGGCTTCTCCCGCGACCCCAATCGTGCCGCTCATAGTTTCCCTTCGAATTCCCAGGATATCGATGTGAAACGCTGTCTGCGCGTCTCAGGGCTCGGCGAAGCCTGCAGCCCGCAACATGAGCTTCTCGGGCTGTGGGTTCTGGGTGAAGAACAATCCTCCCTTCCGTGCAGAGTGACCGGGAACATAGTCGAGGATCACGCTGCTGGTTTCAGGACCGCCATCCCCCAATACGGTCCCCTCAATCCGCACCTGCGCCGCTGCCGTGCTGCCGACATTGCGAGCCTCGAACATGACACGATAGCCGCTTCCGACCTTTGTGATTTCGGAAGCGGAAACAGTGATCACGGGGGGAGAGCCCGCATCGCCCAGTGCCTGCCATCCGATGAAACCGAAGACGCAGAGAGCCATTAGGAGGCCCAAGCCTGACGCAAGCCATTCGAGCCAGGGAATATGGCTACCGGAGCCGGGTTGATTTCCGTTTTCGAGAGCTCTGTTTCGCTCCATCGCAGCCTCATATCACGAGCCGGGCCGTTGCAGCGCCGAGGGATGCCGGAAACCCGAGCACCACAACCATGTTCGCAATCTCCGCCGGCGTCACATCCTCTGTACGGCCAAAGGTCCAGAGCACATAAAAACTGACAAAGAGGGCAATGCCATAGCCGGCCAGGGTGAAGTGGAAGAAGGTCGACAGAAACGTTCCGCCCTCCGGTCGGCTCTCCTGGCCGGAGAAGCCGACCGTGTAGACAAGCGCATGCAACAGAATGATGGAGAGGACACCAAGCGCCATGCTGTGCCAGGGGGACATCTGATAGGCGATCAGGACCATTTCCTCCGTGGGCGCCACATTGAAGGCCAGGAACAGAGCTCCGGCCAGCATCAGGAAAAGCTCCCCGCCATAGCTGGCTTCCGCCTTGCGTTCCTCCTCAGCCTGGATGTCCTGTTTTCCCCCGAGTTGTTTGCTCCCGAGCATGGCACCGATGCTTGCCGGCACGCTCTGCAGAGCAATCTTGCCGACGATCTCGCTCCACGTCATGTCGAGGGTGATCACCGCAAGCAGCGCGAGCATGGCAGCCGAGGTGATGATGCCGACGCCGAAGGCCGCGAAGGCATCGATCGCGTCCTCCTTCCAGCTGAAGGTTTTCTCGAAGCCTGCGAAGTAGGACAAGCCGATCAGGATGGCGAAGTTGATGCTCATGAACAGGAGCAGTCGACCGGGTTCCATCGAGAACCCCAGCCACCACATCTCCATGGTCATCAGGAGCGGAATGGCAAAGATGACGGCACCGCCAAAGGCTCGGGCTAGACCGATGGCATAATCCTTGTTCGCCTCTCGAACGCTTTCGTCGTGCACCATCTCAGCAACCTACTGCCGCTTCCGCCTTCGAAGCTTGGCCGTGAGAGAACAACCCGCGCACTGAGACAAAGTTCCAAATCAGATCTCTTTAGTGTCGGAAGCCAGGGCCTAGAGTGGGCGCTTCATCCTCTTCGGGCTAAGGTCACGAGATGTCCTATTCCTGCCCACGCTCGCGCCGCCGCCGCTCAACCTCCTGTTTGATCAGCACATCGAGGATCTCGCTCGGGACGGCCTTCGAAGGTCGGCTGTTGATGGCGCGCAGACGTTCGAGATCGAATTTCGGCTCGCGATTGACGGTGAGGAGTCCGTTGGTCTCCTGTGCCGTGTCGGTGAGTTGGGTATAGCAGAAACCCGCGAGAGCGGTGGAGGCTAGCAGAGCATCGACGAGCTCTTCATAGCGTGCAAGTAGTTCGTCGGGGCTGGCGAACTGGCCGTAGCCGAACCAGTCCTCGCTGGACTGCGGCACGAAGCCGAGCCCGCCGAATTCGCTGATCACGATGGGTTCGTCCTCGATTTCGATATCCTCGCCGAGGAGCGGGTGATGGTGCGGGCGCACTTCGCGGAACGTGCGCGCGATGGTCTGTCGATCTGCGTAACGCTCCCGCAACATGTCGCCGGTCGGAGCGTAATCATGTACGCCGAAGATATCGCCAACCGCATGCTGCCAGCCGTCATTGCCGATCACCGGCCGTGTTGGATCAACCGCGCGGGTGAGGTGATAGAGGGCTCGCACGAAATCGCGCTGCTGCCTGGAGCGGTCCAGGTCCGGCACGCCCCAGCTCTCGTTCAAGGGCACCCAGGTGATGATGGAGGGATGGTTGTAGTCGCGGTGGACAGCTTCCAGCCACTCGCGGGTCAGCATTTCGGCGGCACGATCCGAGTACACATAGGCATTGGCGGCCTCGCTCCAGACGAGCATGCCGAGCCGGTCGCACCAGTACAGAAAGCGCGGATCTTCCACCTTCTGGTGAATGCGGACTCCGTTGAAGCCGAGCGACTGCGCCAGCTCCACTTCACGCCTGAGCGCATCTGCGTCCGGGGCGGTCAGGAGCGAATCCGGCCAGTAGTTCTGTGCCAGGACGAGTCGGAGAAAAGTAGGAATGCCGTTGATGATGAAGCGCCCGTCGCGGGCTTCGATGCGGCGCAAGCCGAAATAGCTTTCGACGCGGTCGACGATGACGCCGTTCCCGTCGATCAGTTCGATCACGGCCTCGATGAGGTTGGGGTGTTCCGGAGCCCAGAGCAGGGTGCGGCGCCGGCGAATCGCCGCATCGTTGATGTCGAGGAGGATGTCGCGTCTCAGCTCGCGGCCGGGGAGCAGGTAAGTGTCGTCGATGAGGGTACGTGTCGGTCTATCGCCCTTTAGCTGCACCCTCACATGCCAGCCCGCGGGAGGCCTGCGGTCGAGCCGGAGGACAAGCCCGACACCAAAGCGGTCGACGTCGGGCGTCCAGCGCAGTTCGCTAATTGCAACTTTAGGGATCGGCTCAAGCCAGACCGGCTGCCAGATGCCCGTTGTGCGGTGATACCAGATATAGCCGGGCTGCTCTTCCCAATATTGCTTGCCCCGCGGCTGCTGCAGATCCCGGGGCTCGTCCTCGGCACGAACCACGATGACCTGGATTTCACCGGGAACGAGCAGGGAGGTGATGTCGGCTGAAAACGGCGTCTGCCCGCCCACATGCTCGACCGCCATGCGGCCGTTGACCCAGACCGTGGCCTTGTAGTCGACGGCACCGAAATGAATGATCAGGCGATCTTGACGATCCGCCTCGTCTACCTGCACTTCGCGGCGGTACCAGACCACCGGATGAAAGCCAGTCTCGTGCACGCCCGACAGTTTGCTCTCGGGAGCAAAGGGCACCACGATCTCGCGATCGAAGGGCTCTGACCGTTCGAACCAGCGCTCGGCGAGCCCCCGATCCTCATCGTCGAAGGCGAAGCCCCACTGGCCGCATAAATCAATCCAGCGCCCCCGGCGTAGCTGCGGGCGGGGGTGAAGGTCTGCAGGGGAGATCGTTTCGGCCATGGTCTCGCCTCCTTGTCCGCTGGGAAGCCAGACGGCTCCCGCCGACCAACGCATGAAGGCAGGGTATGTTCTCAAGTGGCAGATCCGGTGCAACTTTCTCGCATGTGAGCCGTTTCCTAGCCTGGATCCCATGACGGCCGAGGTTCGTCCGCGGCCCAATCGCTGTGCTGCAGTGGAAGCACTGACGCTCAAGAGACGGCCACGGCATGACCCGATCGCTCCCGCCTCGATCTGAACTCCCGCGCTTAATGGCACCCGATGCATTCTGGTGGTCCACCGGCATCGAGGACACCTTCATCACAGCGCCTCATCCGACCACAGGACGGACTCTCGACGAGTATGAGCTGACCGGTCATTACGACCGGTGGCATGACGATCTCGGTCTTGTCGCCGAACTTGGCGTGCCCTGTGCCCGCTATGGCGTGCCTTGGCATCGAATCCAGCCCAGCCCGAACACCTGGGATTGGACATTTCCCGACGAGACGCTGGAGCGTCTGCTTGAGCTTGGTATCGATCCCCAGGTCGACCTCGTCCATTACGGATTGCCCGCGTGGATCGAGGGAGCTTTCCTCCACCCCGACTACTCGAAGCTCGTCTCCGATTACGCGGCCCGTCTCGCCGAGCGCTTTCGAGGGCGGATCACTTGGTATACCCCCCTCAACGAGCCCCGCATCACGGGCTGGTATTGCGGGCGTCTCGGCTGGTGGCCCCCGTTCCGGCGCAGCTGGCCCGGCTTCGTGGCCCTGATGCTGGCCATCGCGAAGGGCATGGTGGAAACCGTCAAGGCGTTGCAGAGCGTCGATCCCGAGATCGTGCCGTACTTCGTCGATGCCACCGACCTGTTCGATACCGACGACCCTGCGTTCGAGGAAGAAGCTCGGCGACGTCAGGATATCGTCTTCCTCGCTCTCGATCTCGTCTCGGGACGGATCGACGAGCACCATTCCCTCTGGGCGTGGCTGTTGAAGAACGGGGCGAGGGAGGCCGATCTCGCCTACTTCCTCGACAACGCCGTAGCGCTTCCAGTCATCGGCATGAATCTCTACCCAATGTTCACGCAGAAGAAACTGCTGCGGGATGCCGGAGGGCGCTTTCGTATCCGCATGCCCTATGCGGGCGCCGATCTCATTACCCGGCTCGGGCGGCTTTATCACGAGCGCTACCGGGCTCCTCTCATGATCTCGGAGACGGCGTCGATGGGCTCCCTGCGCCGTCGGCTCGATTGGCTCGACGCGTCGATCGCGGCCACGCGGCAGCTGCGCGAAGAGGGAATTCCACTGGTGGGATATACCTGGTGGCCGATGTTCGCACTCGTCACCTGGGCTTATCGCCAGGGCCGTCGTCCCGTGACCGAGCATCTGGCCCAGATGGGATTGTGGGACATCGTCCCGGACGAGTCGGATCCGCTGCGCCGGGTGCGAACGCCGGCCGTGGATATCTATCAGCGGCTGGTGCGAAGTGGGACCGAGAGCATCGGCATGCTCTCCGAAGTGCCGTCCCGCGCCGCGGCAAGCTTTTAAAGCGAAATGGGGAGAGCGGGATGTTCAGAAGCTTCTTTTTGGCCGGATTCGAGGGGTCTACAGGCTACAACCGGCATGGCCATTGGTTCGATCAGGTGGTCGCGACGGGGCACGACAAAACCGTCGACGAGGATTACCGGCAACTCGCCGAACTCGACATTCACGCTGCGCGTGAAACCATCCGCTGGCCCTTGGTGGATCTCGGCCGCGGACGCTATGACTTTTCCACGATCGAGCCCTTCGTCGAAGCGGCTCGGCGCCACGGCGTGGAAGTGATCTGGGATCTCTTCCACTATGGCTACCCGCAGGGGCTTGATCTCTGGAGCGAGGAGTTCCCGAAGCGCTTCGCCGATTACTGCTATGCCGTCGGCCGTTATATCGCCCGGCGCACGGAGGGTACTTGTGCCTTCACGCCGGTGAACGAACCCTCGTTCATGGCTTATGCAGCCGGCGAGAAGGGCCTGTTCGCGCCTCATGTCACCGGGCGCGGCTGGGATCTCAAGGTCGCGCTCACGCGCGCAGCTATTGCCGGCATAGACGCCCTGTGGGCGGCCTGTCCTGGTGCGCGGATGGTGAATGTCGATCCCTTGTGCCGAGTGGCCCGTCCGTTCGATCGTCCGGAGCTTGAGGGAGAGGCGCGGGACTTCAATGAACGCCTCGTCTTCCAGAGCTGGGACATGCTCTGCGGTTGCCTGTTGCCCGAGCTTGGCGGCAGCCGGGAGC
The DNA here is from genome assembly GCA_000517005.1 of Microvirga lupini. Taxonomy (GTDB): domain Bacteria; phylum Pseudomonadota; class Alphaproteobacteria; order Rhizobiales; family Beijerinckiaceae; genus Microvirga; species Microvirga lupini. The sequence goes on along the minus strand of KI911965.1, from coordinate 89,201 downwards.
ATTTGGATATCGTAGGGATCAACTACTACTGGACCAATCAGTGGGAGTTAGGGGGGGCGCCACAGGCAGATGGGGTGATTCCGCCGCTTGCGGATGACGATCCGCGCCGCTGGCCCTTGAGCGCACTCGTCCGTTCGGTGTGGGAGCGCTATGGCGGCGAGGTCATGATCACGGAAACCAGCCACATCGGCGACAGCCGTGGTCGCTGGCTTCGGGAAGTGGCGCAGGAATCGGAAGAACTGCTTCAGGACGGTGTTCCGCTGCGGGGTGTGTGCCTCTATCCGATCTTAGGGATGCCCGAATGGCACGACCCGGAAATCTGGACGCCGATGGGCCTTTGGGATCCTGTCTGCCACCGGGAACCCTGCGGAGAACGATTGATCTGCGAACCCATGCTCGAGGCGCTACAATCCGTGCGCCACGTGGACGAACTCCATCACAGAATCTTCTCCGATTCCAAACGGCGAAAAGCTTCGTTTCGTTCGAGACGAACGGCCGGAACGATGGCCGGGTCGGTCGCTGCTGAGTGATGGATTTGAGCTGCAACCATCGTTGGTGGTTCTGAAGCCGATCGTGAGGGACTGCGTGGCTCAGGAGTGGTTCAGGCAGAGGGCTTGAAAGCCCGCAAGACCGGCATTCTCGACCATGCTCGATGTCATTCCGGCTTCGCGAAGTGCCAGGCTGTAGCGCTGGCACAAGGCCGGCGCGCCGATCAACGTGACTTGCCTATCCGGGGAGCTGTATTCCTCGATCGCCTCATTGATCTCCGCGGCGATCATCAGGCCTGAAAGATAATCGCTGATGTCGGCAGGAAGGAGCTCCTCGAACAGAACCAGGCTGCGGGCCGAGAAGATGCGGCGCAGGATGTTGCCTCCGATGCGACGATCTCGGGCAAGTCTGACGCCACGCAGGAAAGCCTCCGGATTGTCGGCCGATTGTGCCGGAATCAGCTTGCTGACGAGCGAGTTCGACTTGAGTAGCGCGGCGACCTCGCCTGACATATAGGTGGCGAATTGTTCGATCCGGCCGTCTCTGACGGACACCCATTTGGTATGCGCACCGGGGAGGGCGACAAGACCGCCGTTCCGGCCCATCGCGCCAAAGACCTTGAGCTCTTCCCCTCGCATCATGTCGGCGAGGGGATCGCGCACCGAGATGCCCGGAAGAAAAATGAGAGGCGGCAGACCTTCGATATGTCTGACGACCGCTCCCGCAGCGATGTCGCTCAGCGAGGCGGGTGTTGCCGCATAGGGCGTCTCGACCCATCCGTTGCGGCTGGTGATCATGCCGGACAGGTAGATGCGGCTCGCCTCTGCCGTCCAATCTCCGACGATCTCGCGCAGGACGGCCTCAAAGCCGCCATCGGCAATATGGTTGACGCCTCTCGCCTCCTGCCGCTGTCCCAGAAGGGTTCCGTCGGCGGCAAGGAGGAAGGCGTGGAAGGCGGCCGAGGTCCATTCGATGGCAAGGAACACGGGGAACTCCTTCAATAGGCCGGCTTGACGGGAAACCAGTCCTGCCGCTCGCTGTCGAGATAGGCGCCGACGATGCTGTCGACCGCATAGCGCCGCACGGCATCTTCGTCGATCTCGACGCCGAGGCCGGGCGCGTCGGGAATCTGAAAGCGCCCGAACAGCATGGCAGGGGGAGCAGGAGAGATGTCGCCGTCGAGATAGGCCCGTTCCGTATCGATGGCGAGGCTCATGTTCGGGATCGACGACGCGAGATGGGTATAGGCGGCCTGGGACAGGGCCAGTTCGGCGCCCGAATGCAGCGTCACCGGGATCCCGACGGCTTCGCAGATGGCAGCGGCCTTGATCGTCTGCCACAACCCGCCTTCCTCGTGCGGATCCAAGAGCACCACATCCGCGGCATTGGCACGCACGATGTTGCCGATGTCGGACAGGGTATAGGCGCTCTCATCAAGGGCAATCGGGACCGACGTAGACTGGCGCAGGAGCGCGTGGCCTGCCAGGTCATCGAGTTCCAGAGGCTGTTCCACATAGGCCGGATCGATGCCGCGCAGTCTTTCCAGTTGCCGCTTGGCGGTGCCCGGGGTCCAGGCGCCGTTCACGTCGAGACGCAGGGCCCGCGCTCCGATGGCCTCGCGGGAGGCTTCCGCCAGCAGGATATCGCTCGGCTCGTCGAAGCCGATCTTGACCTTGAAGGTCTCATATCCCGCATCGAGGAAGCGCCCGATCCGCTCCTTCAGCTGCTTGGTGTCCTTTGTGAACAGATAGGCAGCGGCTTCTACATCCTTGCGCCAGCGCCCTCCCCAGAGGCTCGACAGGGGGAGCTTGGCCTGTTTGCCCAGAGCGTCCCACATGGCCATCTCGAGCGCCGCGATCGCCATGACGGCCGCTCTCTTGTGGTGGTAGTAGCCGGCGCCGAGAACGTGCCGGTGCAGCCGCTCCACATCGGCTACCGGATAGCCCAGTCCCACCTTGGCGACGATGTCGGAAAAGACCGCCGGCACGGCCGCGATTAGTGAAATTGTTTCGCCCCACCCGACGATCCCGGCATCCGTCTCGATCCGGCAGATGAGCCGTGTCGTCCCGATCCTTCGGCCTGATCCCCACAGGATGTCTTCCGTGAACGGGACCCGCACGAGGGTGTGGTGGATGGCCGTGATTTTCATTGCAAAAAGCCTCTTCAACGAAAGGCGGGTTGACTTGGAACTGAGTTCCAACATAATCAGAGCCATCCTGAAGGGTCAATTGGGCAACCGGCTCATCCTTTCGACGGAGCTTTGATAGGACGCATGCAGGCCGAGCTGAAAATCGACGATGAGGCCGAAGTCGGCTCTTCCGGGCCGGTTCCCGGCGTGCAGGCGCTCACGCGAGGCGTTCAACTCCTCGAGCTTGTTGCCTCAGCCGCTGCGCCTCCCCGGTTTACGGATCTGTTGGAAGGGACCGGCATGCCCAAGGGCACGCTGCACCGCATCCTCCAAGCGCTTGTCGACGAGCGGCTCCTGAAGCTCGACAGTCGGGATCAGACCTACCGCCTCGGCTCGCGTCTGTTTCAATGGGCGCATCGGGTCTGGGACGATTTCGACCTGCGCGGCGCGGCCGAGCCCGAACTGGAGCGGCTGCGGGATCTCACCGGCGAGACGGTGCGCCTCGGCATCCTCGATGGGGACGAGATCCTCTACATCGACCAGCGTGAGGCGCCGCAACCGGTACGCCTGAGCAATGGCGTTGGTAGCCGAGCGAAACCTTATGCCAGTGGTCTTGGCAAGGCGATCCTGGCACATCTTTCACTTGAAATGCGGCGCAGGCTTCTGGGCGACACCGAACTGCAGCGCCTCACGCCCAACACCATCGCGGATTTCAACGAGCTGATCAGCCAGCTCGACCTCACCAAGGCCCGCGGCTACGCGGTCTCCATCGACGAGCAGAATGTCGGCATCAGCTCCGTGGCCGCGCCCATTCTGGACCACGAGGCCAAGCCCCTCGGCGCAATCGGCGTCATCGGCCCGTCCTTCCGGTTGCCGTCTGAGCGTCTCCATGCCCTCGGGCGCGATATCATCGAGGCAGCCCGGCGGATCTCCGGCAATATTGGCGAGGTGGCGATGTCGCTGAATATCAACCCGCGACCTCTCGGCGCCGACCGGGACGACGTGCGCTGTGCCATCCCCGCGAGCCTCTTCCTGGGCGAGGGACCTCACTGGTCCGTCCAGGATCAGCAGCTCTACTTCGTCGACATCCTTGCGCCATCCGTCTGTGTCGGAGACCCGGTCAAGGGATCCTATCGCTCCTGGGCGATGCCCGAGCTGACGAGCTTTCTTATCCCGCGCAAGCAGGGCGGCTTCATTGCCGGGATGCAGAGCGAGGTGCGAGCCATCGATCTTGCGAAGAACGAGAGCACGGTGCTCGCCCAGCCCGAGATCAATCGTCCTGGAAACCGTTTCAATGACGGGAAATGCGACCGCCGCGGCCGGCTCTGGGCGGGCACGCTCGCCATCGACACGACGCCGGGCCAGGGCTCGCTCTGGCGGCTCGATCCGGACGGGCGCGTTCACCAGATGGACCGAGGCTTCCATGTCTCGAACGGCCTCGGCTGGAGCCCCGACGACCGCCTTTTCTATTTCACCGACACCGCGAAGCAGACGATCTATGTCTACGATTTCGACAGCGAGACGGGCGCCATCGAGAACCGTCGCGTCTTCGTGACCGTGCCGGAGAGCGAGGGCAAGCCGGATGGACTGACGATCGACGCCGAAGGCTTCGTGTGGAGCGCGCATTGGGATGGGTGGTGCGTCACGCGCTATGACCCGGACGGGCATGTCGAACGCGTCATCAACCTGCCCGTGCCGCGCCCGACAAGCTGCGTGTTCGGCGGCGCGGACATGCAGACGCTCTTCGTGACCTCCGCGCGCATCCGACTGTCCGCCGGGCAGATCGCCGATGCTCCCCTGTCGGGAAGCGTCTTTGCGATTGAGACCGGCATCAAGGGACTGCCCGAGAACGTCTTCGGCGGATGACAGATATCGCAAGGGTGCGCAATCGACATGGCTAGACTTGAACTCCATCAGATCCGCAAATCGTTCGGTAATGTCGATGTACTGAAAGGAATCGACCTCACGGTCGAGGACGGTGAGTTCACTGCTTTCGTCGGTCCGTCGGGATGCGGGAAATCCACGTTGCTGCGCCTGATCTGCGGGCTCGACGAGATCTCGTCGGGCCAGATGATCATCGACGATCAGGTGGTGAACGACGTGCCTCCGGCCAAGCGCGGGATCGCCATGGTGTTCCAGTCCTATGCGCTCTATCCGCACATGTCCGTTGCCGACAACATGGGCTATGCCCTGAAGCTGGCGGGCACGCCGCGCGAAGAGATCCGTCGTCGGGTCGAGGCGGCGGCGAAGGTGCTGCGGATCTCCGATTATGTGGATCGCAAGCCACGCCAATTGTCGGGCGGCCAGCGTCAGCGTGTCGCCATCGGCCGTGCCATCGTTCGTGAACCGAAGATCTTCCTGTTCGACGAGCCTCTCTCCAATCTCGATGCCGCGCTCCGGGTCGAGATGCGCATCGAGATTGCGCGCATGAAGGAGCGGCTCGGCACCACGATGATCTATGTCACGCATGATCAGATCGAGGCCATGACGCTTGCCGACAAGATCGTGGTGCTCAATGCAGGCCAAGTCGAGCAGATCGGCTCTCCGCTCGATCTCTACAATGCTCCGGTCAATCGCTTTGTCGCGGGCTTCATCGGAAGCCCGCGGATGAATTTCCTGTCCGTCCAGGGGCAGCGCCTCGAAGGCGGACGGGTGCGGGTGCATGGCGGGTTCGTCTCGCTGAACACGCTGCCTATGGAAGCTCCCAACGAGATCGGCGTGCGTCCCGAACATCTTGAACTCTGCGCGCCAGGCGGCAGCAATGTCTTGGACGGCAAGATCGTCATGACCGAGCATCTCGGCAGCGACACTTATGCCTACGTAGCGCTCGAAGGCACGGAAGAGATGATCGTCGTGCGCCTCGACGGTGAGCGACCGATACGTCAGGGCGAGCATGTGGGCATCTCGGTCAATCCGGATGCGGTGCATGTATTCTCGGCAGACGGACGGACGCTTGTTTCCGCCAAGCCGATGGCGAGGAACGCAGCATGAGCATTCATCCCGAACTCATCCCGCGTGTGACGGTGGATGGCGCCGTCTATCCGAGCCTGAAGGGGAAGGGCGTTCTGATCACCGGAGGCGGTTCCGGAATCGGCGCCTCCCTGGTTGAGCACTTTTGCACCCAAGGCGCTCATGTCGGCTTCATCGAACTCGATTCGGATTACGCGAGTGAGACGGCGCGGCGCATTGGAGCGGCGACAGGCAACCAGCTGCACTACGAGGCAGTGGACCTGCGCGATATCGGAGCGCTTCGTTCTGCGATAAGCGCACTTTCGGAAAGGATCGGGCCGGTTCGGGTTCTGGTCAACAATGCCGGCAATGATGATCGAATGCCCCTTGAGGACGTGACGCCCGAATATTGGGATGAGCGCTTCCAGACGAACCTGCGCCACCAGTTCTTTGCCGCGCAGGCGGTGATCGCCGACATGGCCCGGGCCGGAGGTGGATCCATCATCAACATGGGATCGATCTCCTGGATGCGCGGTGCCGCCGGACTGATCTTCTATACGACGGCGAAATCCGCCATCATGGGCTTGACCAAATCGCTCGCCCGCGAGGTCGGCGAGCGCAACATCCGCGTCAATTCCATCGCTCCCGGCTGGGTTCTGACTGAGCGCCAGGTAGAGCGGGCCAAGCGCATCTATCAGGGCAAGTTCTCGGAATATCTCGAGGTACAGTGCCTCAAGGAACATCTCCTGCCTCCGGACATCGCCCGGATGGCGCTCTGGCTTGCTGCCGACGACTCACGTCTCGTGACCGCGCAGACATTCATCGTCGACGGAGGGGTGGTCTAGCGCACAACCGCCCTTAAGGAAAACATGTGCGCAGGAATATGGGGCTTTGCTCCATATCGGGAGGAAGAACGATGAAACAATTCAAATCGATGGCTTCAGCCGCGGTGATGGCAGTCGGACTTGGCCTGTCGGGTCAAGCCGCGAAAGCCGCCGATGTCAGCTTCATGAGCTTCAGTTATGCGGAAGAGGCCGCCAAGCCTTCCGTTGAAGCGTTGCTCAAGGGATTCGAGGCGCAGACCAAGCTCACCGTCGAGCCGCTGGGCTATGCCTGGGGCGACATGCAGAAGAACATTTTTCTCCGGGCGCGTTCCAAGACTCTGCCGAGTGTGGCTCAACTCTCCGAGCGCTGGCTTCCGAGCTTCGCCAATGTCGCCGGCCTCGTCGACCTGAATGAGGTCTATGGCAAGGACAAGCTCGCCGCGATGTTCGCTCCGGATGCCCTTGCCATGGGGCAGATCGGCTCCAAGCAATACGCTCTGCCGCTCATCTCCGGCTCCATCGGCCTGATCGCCAACAAGGCGGTGCTGGAAAAGGCCGGCGTGACGAAGACGCCGACGACTATCGAGGAATTCCGGAACGCTCTGGTGGCCGTTCGCGATAAGGTGCCGAACTCGGTGCCCTACACTATGGCGACCAAGAACAACGGTTCGATCCTGCTCGATTTCATGATCTGGACCTGGACCTTCGGCGGTGAAATCATCGACGAGCAGGGCAAGGTGAAGATCGGCAATGGAGATGCCGGCAAGAAGGCGCTCGGCTTCATGGTCGGCCTGATGAAGGACCGCCTTGCGGCTCCCGAGATCGACCGGCCCGACGCTCGCCGCCTCGTCGCCCAAGGCGCTTCAGCCTTCTTCTTCGACGCGCCTCAGGCAAGAACGCATCTGCGCAGTTTCTCCGGTCAGGGGCCGGCCTTCGACGCCAATGTTCTGCCTCTGGCGACACCGGTGGCCATCGCCGGAAAGGAACCCGCTTCCATCCAGTGGGGTCATCTGCTGGTCCAGTTTTCGTCCGACGGCAAGGCGAAGGCCGATGCGCCGGCGAGCCAGTTCATCACCTACCTGACCTCCGATGAGGCGCAATCCAAGTTCCCGCTCGAGCAGAGCGCCCTGCCGGTGACGAAGTCCGCCCGTGCCAATCCGAAGGTGACAGGAGATGCATACCTGACGGCTTGGGCCAAGGCCGCAGGCAATCCGCGCCGCAACGAGGTCGGCATCTGGCCGAACGCCGCCGAGCTGACGCAGATCATCGGTGAAGAGGCGCAGGGTGCGTTGCTCGGTCAGAAGAGCGCCGAAGACGCGATCCAGGCGATGCAAAAGCGCCTTGAGACCTCCATGGCGAATGTCAACAAGCAGAACTGACCCTCTCGGCTGGCTGCGCGCCTTGGCGCGGCCAGCCGAACTCTCCTTCATCTTTCTTTGCATGTGATGACCCCATGAGTCTTGCCGCCGAGATCACATCAGCCCCCGCACCGGCTAAAGTTTCGCCGCATGCCGTCCGTGGCGGGCTGAAAGCCGGGCAGCGCCGAATCGGCATGCTGCTCTTAGCTCCGGCGGCCATCGCCTTCGGCCTCGTCATCCTCTACCCGTTCCTTCAGGCGCTGGCATTGTCCCTGTTCGAGTACACGCTCGAGACGCCGGCGCCGCGTTTCTATGGGCTGGGAAATTTCGCCAAGATCGCCGCGACGCCGGACGTCTGGCAGGCTTTCGTCACGACTGCCATTTATGTGTTCTTCACGACGACGGGGACGCTTATCCTCGGTCTTGGCTGGGCGCTGATCCTGAACCAGCCGTTTCGCGGCCGGGGATTGCTGCGCTCCATGTCGCTTCTTCCCTGGGTTCTGCCGAGCACGGTGAGCGCCTTCATCTGGGGGTGGATCTTCAACAGTCGCTATGGCGTGCTGAACGCGTTCCTCATGGAACTCGGCTTTATCGACATGCCGCAGGCCTGGCTCTCCACCTCGACCGGAGCCATGATCGCCGTGATCATCACCAAGATCTGGCTGTCGATCCCGCTCTTCATGGCATTCTTCCTGGCCGGGCTGCAGAACATGGACCGTGAGCAGGTCGATGCGGCCCGGGTCGACGGCGCCAACAATTGGGCGATCCTGCGCGATCACGTTCTTCCGCATCTCCGCCCGGTCCTGATCGTCGTCGTGGTGCTCGGCGTCATCGGCAATCTGCAACAATTCGATACGATCTATGCCTTGACCGGCGGCGGGCCGGTCCGCGCGACCGCCGTTCTCTCGGTGGAGGTCTATCGCCGCGCCTTCGAGCAATGGGATGTCGGTTTCGCCTCCGCCATCGGCGTGCTCTGGGTGGCGACCCTGCTGCCGCCCGCCTTCCTGTACCTGCGCATGCTGGTGAAAGGCGCCTGACATGTTCGATCTGTCCAGCACCGTCTCCAAGGTGGTTTTCGGGCTGCTTCTTGCGCTGATCGGCCTCTTCCTGTTCTTCCCGCTCTATTGGCTGGTGATCTCGTCGGTCAAATCGAATGCCGAGCTCTACAGCATCGTTCCGACGCCTTTTCCGCTTGCGCCGACGCTGACGCATTTCGTGACCGCGCTGACGACCGGCAAGCTGCCGATGTATCTGTTCAACAGCCTGATCGCATCGGGATCAAGCGCAGCGCTCAATACGCTTCTGGCGCTCTATGCCGGCTACAGCTTCGCCAAGTACCGGTTCGCGGGCCGGCAGCCGGTGATGCTCTTCATGCTCTCGGCCCAGATGTTCCCGTTCGGCCTGCTCCTGATCAGCATCTATCCGCTCATGAGCGAGATCGGCCTGCTGGACACCCGCCCCGGACTGATCCTGAGCTACATCGTCTTCGCCCTGCCGGTTTCCACCTACATGCTCTACAGCTACTTCTCCCAGGTGCCTGATGAACTGATCGAGGCGGCGCGGGCGGACGGAGCGAGCGATCTGCGCATCTTCCACACGATCGTCATCCCGATTTCGATCCCGCCGATCGTTACGGTCTTTCTCTATTCGTTCATGTGGTCGTGGAACGACCTTCTCTATTCGATGACTCTCATCGTGTCCGACGACAAGCGCACCATCGGCCCCGGCCTGCTGCTCACCTATTTGAACGAGGTCAATTCGGATTGGGGCGGCGCCATGGCGGCATCCCTTCTGGCATCGGCGCCCATCGTGGCCGCATTCCTCTTCCTTCAGCGATACTTCATCCAAGGCGTTACGGCAGGAGCTGTTAAATGAAGACCCCGCTTTTCGGTGCATTTCCGGTTCTTCCGACTCCTTTCCGCTCCAATGGAGCCATCGATGAAACCGACTTCATGGCGATCATCCGCTTTGCTCTCGAGAGCGCCGTCGATGGCGTTGTCTATCCGGGTGTTGCCAGTGAGGTGGACACGCTCAGCGAAGAGGAGCGGCGGCGTCAGGTCGATCTTCTGGCTCGTGAGATCGACAACCGCATCCCCATCATCATCGGTGCGAGTGATCCCGATCCCACAGTCGCTGCCCGTCACGTTGCTCATGCGGCCGAGATCGGCGCCGCTGCCGCGATGGTGATGGCGCCCGGACACCTCGGGAATTCGATCGAAGCGCAGACCGAGTATTTCCAGGAGGTTGCCGCCGATGCCGGCATTCCGATCATGCTGCAGAACCAGCCGAAGCCCATCGGTGCCGGATTGACCCCGGAGGAGGTGGCTGCAGTCGCCTCCGCTGTCGACATGATCCGTTACGTCAAGGAGGAAACGCCTCCCTGCGGCCAGCACCTCACGCGCATCAAGAACGCCGCAGGCGGCTCGGTGGATGCCATCTTCGGCGGGGCAGGGGGACGCTATGTGATGGACGAGATGGCGCGCGGCGCGGCAGGCACCATGCCGGCCTGCGAGCTGGCCGATATTCATGCCATGATGATGAAGTCCTGGCGCGAGGGCGACATCGCAACCGCGCGGAAACTCTATTCCGCGTCTCTGCCCCTTCTGAACTTCCAGGCGATCTTCCGGATGCATATGACCAAGGAAGTCCTGCGTCGACGCGGGGTGATCCGGAACACTTTCGTCCGCGGCAAGGGACCCAAGTTCGACGAAGGGGACCGTGCCGAGCTGTCTCTCCTCCTTCAGGAGGCAGTGCTTCCCTACAAGCACCACCGTCCGGTCTGATCACTCATGAGCAATTCAGTCGACGCCATCGTCAAGATCGAGACCTTCATCATCTCCATTCCGCGCGAGGTGCCCTACTTGGGACCTCTGAAGAAGGGAGAGCGCATCAACGAGCGCGGTTACCTCGTGCGCAAGGGCAATCGCACGATCTATCCCTCCACGGACATGACCCTGCTCATCAAGGTGACCGGCGAGAGCGGGCGCGTCGGCTGGGGTGAGTGCTATGGGATCGTGGCACCCGAAGCCACGAAGGCCATCATCGATGACGTTCTTGGTCCCGTCATCATCGGACGCGACCCCGGCGATGCGGTCGTGATCCATGAGGATCTCTATGATCTCATGCGGGTGCGTGGATTCTTCGGCGGATATTATGTGGATGCTCTCGCTGGTGTCGACATTGCGCTCTGGGATCTGGCCGGCAAGAATCTTGGCGTTTCCATCTCTACTCTTCTCGGTGGGCGGCGGCATTCCACGATTCCCGCCTATGTCTCGGGGCTGCCGCGGGCCACCTTGCAGGAGCGCTGCGATCTTGCCGTCGAATGGGTGGCGAAGGGCTATCGTGGCATTAAGTTCGCGGCCGTCGTGTCCGATGAGGGGATTGTCCAGGATATGCTCGCCCTACGTGAGGCGGTTGGTCCGGACATCGACCTCATGGTCGACCTGCATTGGAAATTCGAAGCCTCGGAGGCCGTTCGTCTCATCCGACGACTTGAGGCGTCGAACCTCTACTTCGCCGAAGCGCCCTGCCAGCCGGAGGACCTGGAAGGACAGGCCCGGGTCGCGCGGAGCATCGGTGTACCCCTGGCGCTCGGGGAGGAATGGCGGACCGTCTACGAATATCGCCCAAGGCTGGAAGCCCGCTGCATGGGTGTGATCCAGCCCGAGATCGGTCATACGGGCATCAGCGAGTTCATTCAGATCGGCCGGATGGCGCAGACCTTCCACATCAACACGATCCCGCACGCATCCATCAGCGTCGGCATCTTCATGGCGGCAAGCCTTGTGACCTCATCGGCCCTTCAGCGTGTTCCTTATCACGAGTACCAACACTCCGTCTTTGATCGGAATCTCGGCTTTACGGATGGCGACATGGGCTGCGCAAAGGGACATTATACCGTGCCGACGGGCGCCGGCCTCGGTGTCGAACCCAGAGAAGAGCTGTTCAACTTCGTCGTCGCGGAAGGGCGCAATTCCCGTCGCTAATCAGGTCGCCGGCTATTCGAATGGGTTCAGAGCTTTAGTGATCCAAGACCACTTTGAACCGAACCAAGTCCCTGTTCATGGTGGGACGCTTTGACTGCCAGTTGAAGCGCGTCAGGTACAAATAGAATGTGTCTCCAACCGATTGAAAGACTGGAGACCGACTGTCGTGGTCGATGACCGAGGGATAGTCGTAATAGGTCTTTTTCTCGGTTGTTCCCCATGGCGGATCAAACGGGGCGAGCATGGCCGCTGACGACCAGTTCCTCAAATCCGACGATGTTGAATAATAGACGCCGCCGGTATCGTTCACCCGTGTGGACCAGACGACCATCCAGAGTTTCTTGGTCTCCAGCCAAACGAGAGATCTGATCTTGCCGGTGATGTCACCATTGCCGAGACGATCGCATTTTGCCTGAGCGGGCATTTGTCCGTTTGCCGGGTAAGGGTTCGGCGGGGAAACGAAGCGGCCTCCGCTCATCATCCGCCACCCTGACACAAGGTCGGATTTGGGAGCGCGGAACAGGCAGTTCCCGCGTCCGCCCGGTTCTGCGGCATCCTCCGTCCAGGCGATGAAATAGGCATAGTCTTCATCGAAGACCGTATTCGAGAGCGTAAGAAAACCAGCAGCGTTGACGTCGGTGTCGAAGGGCCTGTTCGATCCTGCAATGAGGCGCCGGTCGCGGGGCAGCAGCTTGAATGAGAAATCTCGATCGTCCGCTTCTAAAGCGATGATCGAAAGATACCAGCATTCCGGCTTGCCGGACCCTTTGGCGCAAAGCCCGTCATGGCGAAGCCCGGAGAATTCCTGGCTCGCCAACCCGAGAATACGGCCATCACCGAGTGGAATGAGGCTCTGTACCCAGAACCGGTCGTCAAAGGCCGACGGATCGGCGGATTCCTCGCCTTGGGAGACGACCGAGCAATCGGGACGAAGCTCGGCGAAGCTCGGCCCTTCGAGGACTCTGTTCCGGAAATGTGCCGCGATCAGGGCCACCGATCCGTCACCACGGCGATAGGCTCTGGCAGGTGAATCGGGGATCGAGCGCCAGTCGCATCGCTGGCGCTCGTAGCTATAGACCTCTTCGGGGTCGGGAGAGATCGAAAAGTGGAGGGGCTCGCCCGAAGCCGCTGCTGAGTTCATCATAAGCATCAGAACCGCCGGCCATGTGAAGGCGTTCCAATGTCCGATCATATTCATGAGGTCCGTAAAGCGGGTCATGATGAGGCTCTCTATCTATGCTGTATGGCGGCCGTGGGAGCCCTCCTCACGATGCCGGCGACAGAGGGTGAATCTGCCGTGCCCTGGTAGCGCGTCTCCTCATTTGCCGGTCGCGATCCGCTGTAGAAAGGCAGCCGGTCGGAGCCTGTTCGCTGTGAGAAAGTCGAGATACCTCGAAGCGGCTTCGCTCCGATGCCTGTCATAGGCATCCGGATCGAAATGGATCATCTTCTTCAAGCTGGAGCGTGTGAGCGGCGCGGTCAGATCGGCTGCAGCCACATGCGGAACTCCCGTATTCTCGCAGAGCTCTCTGGTTCGGGAGTCGATCGTGACAGTCAGACCCATGCGCTCGGCCTGAAGAGCCAAGGCGACGCCATGATAGCGGGATCCGATCGTGAGATCATGCCGGCGCAATGTGTCCATCCAGGCCGGAACGTCATAGAAGGAGCGCACGTAGTTCCGGCACCATGCCTTGAACTCCTCGAAGGAATAATGAGGAACGGTATGGTTATGGATCTCCTTGAGAGCATAGGGATCAATGTCGTCGAAAATGCCTCGAGACACCCTGATCATTTCGCCCATCGACTGGACAATGTATTGACCGGGATACATCGGGTCCATCATCAATGTGATCAGCTGATGCTCGATATCACGGGTCTTCAGCCACGCCTGATGGCCCCCCGCAACCGATATGGAGCTTGGTAAGGCTGCGGCCGTCCAATGCTCGTGGATTCTTTTGCCCAGGCCGGGCTCCTGGTTGGTGAAATACGATGGGCAGCCTCCGGCAACTGAGCCGTGGATCCCTAACTTGTCGAGCTGCGAAGAGGTGAAGGCACCGCGCGTATAGATGTTGGAGGTTGATGAAGACGGGTTGGATCGTGCAATGACCTGCACCCATCGATGGGTTCCATCGGTGAGTTGGACATCCTGATCGTAGCTGTCGGCCTGAGCACCGAGGCCGATGGCAACGATCGGCAGTCCCGATTTCTCCAAGTTGTCGGCCATGCTGCCGAAATCCGTGTGGCGCCCCAATTGATTGGCACAGGGAATGACGATGATATCGGCGTTCTCTCTTAGAGTTTCGGCCGATGCGCTCCAGCCGAAGAACTTGACCGGATTGGAGATGTGACTGGCAATGGCATAGACAAAGGCCAGATTGCCGTTGTTGTGTCCAATGCCATTATAAAGATCCTCAAAGGCCGAGTTCGAGTAGAGACCCAGGGATGGATACTTCCACAGAATTGCGACCCGGAGAGGTTTGGCGGATGATGCGGTCTTGGGAGCGGACTGATCGAGCGTCTTGCCCTTGATGATCTCGTCTAGCATGTGAATTCCAATCTGAATTAGAGTGTCTTTTGAGGCTACCGGCCTACTTGCGCGCTGGCATCCGAACTCGTGCCTGCCGAAACCAGAAAGAACTTGTGAGGCGATAAGGATGATCTCGTTCGAGATCGCGACAAATATCGTTGCAATCCTTGATTAAGCTGCTTCCGCTCGACGGAGTTTCAGGCTGCTCTCCCAAGCCAGTGCATGAGCGATGATCGTTTCGAGATCGTCTATCTTAGGGGACCATTGCAGAACGTCATGTATCCGAGCCGCGCTTGCGATCAGCGTGGCAGGATCTCCCGGTCGCCGCGGAGAAAGGTTCACGGAAAAATCGACACCCGAAACCCGCTTTACAGCCTCGACGACTTCGAGCACGGAATATCCACGACCATAACCGCAGTTGAGAACGGTGCTGTCCCCACCCGCGTCCAGATAATCAAGAGCAAGAGTATGAGCATGGGCCAAGTCGGAGACATGAATATAGTCACGTAGACATGTGCCGTCTGGCGTCGGGTAGTCAGTACCAAAGATATCGATGTGTGATCTCTCGCCAAGAGCCGCTTGGGTCGCAACTTTGATGAGGTGCGTCGCCTGTCGCGTGCTTTGCCCGCTTCGTCCTTGAGGATCGGCACCGGCAACGTTGAAATATCGGAGCGCCACAAAGCGAAGAGGATGAGCACGAGCCACGTCTCTCAGCATCATCTCAGTCATGAGCTTCGATGTGCCATAGGGCGAGACCGGATTGAGAGGTGTCGTCTCAGAAATCGGGCTCTCCTTGGCATCGCCGTAGACGGCGGCGGTCGAAGAGAAAAGAAACCGCTCAAGGCCGTTTTGCACCGCAGCACTGATGAGAGATCGGGATTTGACGGTGTTATTGAGATAGTAGCCCAACGGGTCCTTGACGGATTCCGGAACCACGATCGACCCGGCAAAGTGAGCAATCGCCTTGATGCCATGTCTCTGAATGATGTCCGTGACGAGACGCTCGTCGCCCACGTCGCCCTGAATGAGGGTCGTCGATGGATGGACCATCCATTCAAAGCCGGTGCTGAGATCGTCCAGAACGACAACGTCTTTTCCGGCATCCACTAACGCCAGAACCATGTGGCTTCCGATATAGCCGGCGCCGCCCGTTACCAACACAGTCATGCCTGACCCTTTGCTCTTCAATATCATCGCAGGAGAGATCGAAGGGATGCCGCAATTCACCCGACATCCCTGATAAGACAACTAAGCAGCTTGCAATTGCCTGTAATCGGGCTGCCTCATCACAGGGAGCATCTTCGTATCGGCTCCATTCTCGACGAGGAACTGGTGCATCTCACGGTATGTATGATGATAGGCCCGATTGAACTTATCGAAGAGCGACTGGTCCCAATAATCCTCGAGCTTGAACTCTTTGCCTGAGAACACATCGAAGCTCGGGATCTGGTAGGTCTCCGCGAACTCGACCGTTCGGCTGTCATAGGTGAAATAGATGGATGGCACGCCATTCGCAAGCGCCATCAGATTACCGTGGAGCCGGTATCCCAAGACGAGATCCTTCTGCTGCACGAGATCCTCGTAATCCGCAACGACGTCAGAGTAGAACAATCTTTCCCGATGCAGTTTCTCCATGGTGTCGTCGAGATACCATTCGCTCACCTGCTTGTCCGCGCGTAAGGCTGCGAACGCTTCCTCTCTCTGCTCTGGCGTCCCGAGGACAATCTTCTTCTCTTCGATTTCCCCTTGCGCCATCAACACCACGTCAAACCGTGCCGCGAGGCTCTTCACGAGATCACGGTGAAACGTCAGGTATTGCTTGATGTCACGGGCATAGGTGGACGACACTTCGCGGCGGACTGTAATGCCGGCGGTGCGGATGCTCTCAAGTGGCGGCAACTGGATGTTGAGATTGGGATTGTTCCGACGAAACGCGGTCGGGCAACCCACGATCCGGATGTTCTTGATGCCAAGGTCCCAGAGGACCTGTGCCGAGTAGGCTCCGCGCACGCCGATGGATGTCGTGGAATCCGCCATCAGACGAAGAACGGTCTTGGTCTCTTCGGACAGCTCGATTTTGCCCTTGACCGGTGCCTGAGCGCCAATCCCCCAGGCGATGACCGGGATTTTGAGCTTCCTGAGGACGTCGATTGCCTGGTTCCATACCATGTCCTTGTGAACATAGTTGGATCCACGCAGAAACACATAATCATACTCGGCGTTGATCCGGTCGATCTGCGTAAGATCGGGATTGGCGATCTCCAATGCGTCGAGCTTGTCGTAATTCAGAAGCTTAAGCGATGAGTCGAAAACGAAAGCATCGCCGATATTATGGTAATGATTGATGCTTCGCTGAATCTCTTTGTGTCTATACCAGCGGACATTGTCATGGTCATAGACTTCTCCCGAGGGACTGATGACGAGGATGCGTTTCATCGAAGTGTCTCCAATTTCGTGCGTGTCGGGATCCTTAAGCCGTCATCGCGACAGCCGAGGTGCTCGTCGTTTTTCTCGCGGCAAGCTCCTGATAGAGCTCGAGATGAAGCCGAGCGCATTCCTCGTAAGTGATCGGTTGCGGGATGCCCGCACGCAGCTTCTCCCAGAGTCTCGGAGTGGTCAGCGCTTCGGTCATGCGGTCGACAAGATCCTGGGAAGAACCGACCCGAAAATGCAATCCGTTGACGCCATCGGTTATCTTCTCGGCCATCCCACCGATATTGCTGCAGATCATGGGGCGGCCGTGAAAGAAGGATTCTTGAATCACGATTGGTGAGTTCTCCCACCAGATGGAGGGAATGATCGTCCAGTCGATCGAGCGCATCAGGCGCGGCATCTCGCTGTTCTGATAGGAACCGTAGAAGCGGACCCGTGAACCTGCGCGTTCCACCAGTTTCCTGATCTTCTCCTGGAAGGTCTCCGGCTGCCGTTCCAGATTGCCGCCGAAGATCATCAGCTGGGCATCATCCCCCCAGACAGCGTCCGGGATGCACGTGACTGCGTCGAGAAGGATGTCGACGCCTTTGAACTGCGTAATCTGGCCGAAATAGCCGAACCGGGAACGCCGACCTTTCCCTTGTGGGAGATTACGTGGCGGCGCCGGTTCGGCAATGTCGAGGCCATTCTCGATGACGATGAACCGCGATCGACCCAGACCCCAGTCGACGTAGCGGTCGACGAGGAACTGACTCGGGGAAACAAAATAATCGGCGACATCCAGTAGCCCGCGTATGAAATGCTCGCGACGCAGGAAGCGCGCCGGAGAAATATCCGGAAAGCAGGCGTTGCAATCCGAGGGTGATGCTCTGTGACAGAGTTTGGTGCCTCCTGTCTTCACCATCTGTCCGTGATGGCTGCAGATCGAGAGAAACTCATGGAACGTGATCACGATCACGCAATCAGGCAGAGCCCGACGAACGGCATAGATCATCTCCAGGCCAAGGCCGATGAAGTGATGAAAGTGAACGACGTCGGGCTTCAGGTCTCTCAGGACACGGAGGAAGTCGCGCTCGATTTCCTCCGTGTTCCGGTTGGAAATGAGAAAGTGATCGTATTCGTCTGCATGATAGAGGAACTCGCCCTCGGTCTGTCGAAGGCTCATCAAGGCTGTCCCGCTATGCCGCGCAACCGGGTGACCGACGCGAGCGAAGAAGCGGGACTCGACGTCGCCGATTCGGTTGAGGCCTTTGTGCAGATTGTAGGCCGCGATTTCAGCCCCTCCGAGAGAGAAGCTCGGATGGCCGTGGGAGACGATGAGAACGCGGGGAGAATGACTGGACATTGTTCCACTACCTCATGTTGTTGATGAGGAGCGACCACTTTCGGTCAAAGCTCCAACGGTCGATTTTCTGAGCGAGGCGATGGATGGGAAGAGCCGATGTAGCAATGTCGTTGTCGGCTGAGATCATCTCGACATCCGGCAGCCATACGGCGGGTGTGCCTCCCAGTCTCATCTTGAGGCAGAGATCACGACCCTTTTCACTGGCGCTCAGATAGGACCGGGTGAAACCGCCGGCCGATATAATTGCTTCACGTGAGACGATGCAGCACGCCAGCGAGCCTGCGACCACTTCTGTCGGTTGCGATCCGTACACGACATCGCGCGGGTACCCGATATACCGGTCGGCAAGCTTCTGCTCGCCATTGTCGAGCCAAGTGCCTGCGAATCGGATGGAGTTGTCCTCATAGAGAATCGTGGGACTGACCAATGCCTTGTTGCTTCGATTACGATAGGCTCGTTCCAGCAATGAAACCCAACCTGGCTGGCGGGGGAGAACGCCCGCGGCAAGGAGTATCAGCGTGTCCGCTTTCGTCGCCTGAACGGCGGCCTCAAATGCATCGCAGGCATCCTGTACGCCTACTGCGCTTATCACGCGAACTTTGATGCCATAGAAACGAGACAGCCTTTCCACCTCTGGAGCAATACTGTCGAAAGCTTCCACAGGAGCGGAAACGAGGATCGGCATGTCTCTCGTTTCGGCATCGAGCGCGAGAAGTGACAAGGTTACGGACACTTCCTCGACATCGACACCGGCTCCGATTACCAAAGCCTTGCCGGTTTCGGTGTCATTGTAATCGAAGTCGCGAATTTCCGTGACGCTCGGCGCAGGCGAGATCATTGCCTGCATCATCGGCCCGATATGTCGCTCGATTGCAGCTCCGGCCGCTGCAGTCCGCGGATCGAGAGGCGCGATCAATCTCTCCAGGGACCGGCGGGACAAGCCTCGCAGAGGAGTAAGAGGATAAAACGCGACGGTTTCTCCGACAGCCATCTCGAAATAGACCGCCATGTCTGCCGGGATCGGAGCGTAAGGAACAAAAGCCAGGAAACCGTGATCATTGCGTGCTGGATCAAGGCGACCCGCAAACAGGCTGTTCTGCTGAAACGCCGTTGATACGTCTGCACGTGGAAGACGCGTCCAGGTATCATCGATCCGCCGACAATGTGCACCGGCCCGCAGGGTGAGGGAATCCACGTGCCCCTCCGGGTCGAGCATCCAACCGGCAACCAGAATCCCTCCGCTAGGCACCTCGGCGACCATGTCCATGCCGATGCGAACCGGCACTTTGAGACCCGACACGGTGTCGCGACCGTCGAACCGCTCTCCGGCACGCCGCAGTGTCAACATCGTGTCTGCGCTTGCGCTCGCGTGCGACAAGCCATCCCGGATGTGGGCGGGAACGTCGGTCGTGGACAAGAGGACACGGCGGTCATAGACATCAAGGGTCCGCCATCCGTCCCTTCCACGAAAGAACAGCTTCGTGAGTTTGCCGGGATCAAGGGTGGATTTGCCCGTATCGAGCAGCCCCACAAAGCCCTTGCCTTGCTCTCCCAAGTCGCTGCGAGGGACCGAAGCCGACTTGAACTCCCCAGCGGTCAGTCCCTCATGGGCGGCAAGGACGCGCACCAGATCGCAAGGCAAATCGGAAGCCCAGCCTTGTAGAAAGACCTGACCCGTATCGATCGAGCCGATAACTTCGATCCAGCCATCATTGGGACCAGCCGCTGCCAGCACCGACAGGGCGGCGTCCAGTCGTTTCTGACTGGCTTTCCCGCTGATCAGCGCACGAACGATGCGATCGACGATGGTTGAAGATCGATCACCGGCATCGACGGAGAGGATCTGGATCAATGCCGCAAGGGGTACCGCCGGCTTGATCAAGGTGTAACGGATCGGCTGACCGCTGCGACGCATGACAACAGATCGCAAGCGAACTTTGCTGGCGAGCCGGACCGGAACAATGGCCAGAAAACCTATGGCCGCATCTGCAGGTGCATCTCTTCGAGTCCAATAGACAATATCCGCCTTCATGGACATGGAAGGATCGCCGTTCAGCAATGCTTCGACATTGTCCGTCATTGCGTCGGCCACGCCGGCAATCAGTGCAAGGTCATCCCCGATCGGAGTGACAAGAGCGCTCTCGCCGTCGAGAGGAAGTTCGCGTCGTTCTTGCACTATTCGCGTATCGTACTGCATTGAATGTCCAGAGTTGTGTTCGATGATCGTTTCACCTCTTGTTATGAAGTTTCTCCTTACCAGGGCGGGTGGCGCAGAAGGACGACAAGCGCCGCGATGGCACTTGCGGCGGAGATTGCCCCGAACGCGATCAAGAGGGCAACAGCCCTGCGCATCGGGCGGTCGACGGACGATCCTAAATCTTCGATTTGCTGTCCGAAATCCGAGATGATCCTGTCGAAGCGCATATGGAAGACTTCGATATCGGATATTTTCTTAGCCAGATCGGACTGATTGGCTCGCACGACATCGAGAGCCGCTGCGATGCCGTCCTCCTCGCTCACCATCGCATTGATCTGATCGGACGTACCGCGGAGGGCTTCAACGGTTTCGCGCTGCAGAAGCTGCGACCGTCGCTGCGCCTCAATGAGAAGCTCAAGTCGATCGAACACACGGCTCAGGGGTGCATTGATCGCGGCTTCGGCGGCGCGCTCATCCTGACTGGGAGAACGCAGGACAAGCTCTTCACCGGTCGATGGGGATGTCGCGATCACAGAGAACCCAGCTGTGCCCTGTCCGGCAGCATCGGGGAGCTCGATTTCGAAAGCATGACCGCCATCACCGACTCCATTGCGGCGCAGATCAACGCGAGGCATATCGGCCGTGGCCGATGCAACGACCTGCTCGTCCACCACAACGCGTACCTGAAGTCGCTCCGTAGGACGGGAGCGATCCCAAACCCACCCAAACAGGCGCCGGCCTTCGATTGCATCGATACGCCCTTGAATTTGTGGGTTTTCTGGTGTCGGGGCTATGGCCACCGCGCTATTCGACTGTGCTGTGCTCATGCCGCGTTTGCCTTCAGTTCAATGATCTCAGCGCCTTTAAGAAGGCTGCGATAGAGAGCGAGGTGACGCTCCGCGACGATCGAGATATCGGCCGGGGGATTGATCCCTGCCACGAGGGTTTCCCAGAGACCGGGTGTCTCTGCAGCCTGCCGCATGGCGCTGGCGAGAGAGACTGGATCATCTGGACGGACGTGAAGACCGTCGACACCATTGCGGACGGCTTCCGCCATTCCGCCAATCCCGCTCACGATGACAGGGCGCCGGTGAATGAACGCCTCTTGGATGACCAAGGGAGCATTCTCCCACCAGATTGACGGTACCACCACCCAGTCGACGGCTGCCATGAGGTTCGAAACTTCATCGCGGCGGTAGGGGCCAAGTCTTACGACCTGCGGCTCGGTTTCTGCGAGGAGATTGTCGATTTCCTCGACGAACTCTCGTGTCTGAAATGGTGCGCCACCATGCAGGCGGAGCTCGAAATCATCAAATCCTCCTGCAACCAGGCGCTGGGCTGCCTTGAGGAGAACCGGGATACCCTTCCAGGGATTGAGGTTGCCGAAATAGCCGAATACCGATCGCCCGCCTGATGAGACGGACCGGTGTGGAGACGGCCCAACGGCCGGGCGCCCATTAGCTACGATCTCGATCGATTCGGACGGCAGGCCCCAATTCACGAAGCGTTCCTTGATGAAGCGGCTCGGCGCGATGAAGTGATGGACCTGACTGAGATGGGTTTGAATATGCTTTTCACGCAAAAGGAACCGATCTGCTGCAATGGTCGGGAAGCACCCGCTGCAGCGGCTTGGCGACGCACGATCGCACCTTTCCTTCCCCTTCGTCCGCATCATCAATCCGTCATGGGCGCAAATCGGGTAGTAGTCATGAAGCGTCATGACGATACGAGCGCTTGGCAGGATGCGACGTACGAGCGCAATGAATTCCACTCCAATGAGCAGAACGTGATGGATGTGGACAATGTCAGGCCGGAAATCTTCAAGCAGACTAACGAGATGAGGAACAACGCCATAGCTGTCGATTTGGCTCAGATTGAACTGATCGAAATGCCCGCACCACATGACGACTTCATCGGGTGCATCTCCCGGTGATTGGAAGCTGGTTCCTGGCCGCTGCCCACGGTGGAGATTGTTCGTCGCCGCCAGGAACAGAGCCTCCACATCTTGACGCGCACGATACTCGCGAAAGAGATCATGGGCGAAGATTTCGGTTCCACCTGGGTGAAAATCTGGATGGTTATGGGCAACGACAAGCACGCGTGTAGTCAAGTGATCTACTCCGGCTTTATGGCGATGATGACATCCTGGTAGTGATTGCTTTCGGTTCCGCGCCAATGGCCGAGGCTGAGGCGTTGAATCTGCAGGCCGGCCTTCTTCAGGACATCCTCGATGACCCCAGCGTCGAAGCCGATTGCACCGAGAGGAGCCAGAGGATCGCCATACCATGTGCCGGGCTTTGCCCCCCGTGTGAAGCGCGGGCGAGCAGTCGGTCTCTCCGGATCTCCCGCAGCGACGATAAAGGCGGTCAGGAACAAGCGCCCGCCAGGCCTCAGCAGTCGCATGACTTCACGCGCGTAAGCGGCGATCTCTGCCTCGGGTAGGTGGGTTGCGACGGATACCATCGTGACGAAGTCGAACTTCGAGTCCGCGAACGGCAGGACGATTTCATGCCCGGCAATTGCTCCACCCGGATTATAGAGCTCGTGAGCAATATCAACACGACAGAACCGAAAATTTGGATAGGCTGACGTGATGTTCTGTACGCACCATTCAACACCGGCATTCACAGGATCGATGCCTTCATAGACGGCCGTTTCAGCGTCCAGATACTGTGTCAGTGGAACAGCCATTCGCCCGATTCCGCATCCGATATCGAGCACGGATTCGAACGGCATGAGACCGCCGAGACGCACGAAATGGCCGAGATACTCAGCACCGATTGCCCGGTAGTCCCCATCGCCTACGAAGACGTTTTCGGGAGGAGGAGCCGGCAATGAAGTGTCCAGAGCAATCTGCTCCAGCAGCTGGTTGAGACCGGCTTCAGTATCGGAATGGGTCTTCAGCGCATCTGAGACATTCGTAAGATCAAACTGCACATTCATGTTGCCGCATTCCTTCCTTTGCGGGGGCGCCCAGCCTGCATCGCTGCAATCATGAGATCACGCCAGCGCTCGGTATGAAGAGCGCAATTGTACTGCCAGGCGATTCCGCGCATGTACTCGGTGTTGAGGGACATCGATCTCCGTTCGAGGTGGTAGAGTTCGATGTCGGGGAGATACGCGATCTTGCGGTCTGTCATGGTTATTTTGAGGCAAAGATCGCTATCCTCGTAATCTCCGACTACATAATCCTCCGTGAAGCCGCCAACGGCGTCGAACACGGATTTCGGCGTCACAAGGCAAGCGCCTGTCACTGCAGGCACGATGCGCTCCTCGCAGGCCGGGGCGTAGTCGCGAGGCATACCCTTATGGAAGTGCTGATTGAGCCAGTGCCCACGGTGATCCTGGGCGAAATACATGCCGGCGTGCTGGATCGATCCGTCTTCGAATAGAAGTTTCGGTCCGACGGCGCCAATACGGCGGCGGCCGTTCAGGCGTGCCGCCATTTTCTCCAGCCAGCCAGGGGAGACAGGAATAACGTCGGAGTTGACCAACGCCAGAACATCGCCTTGAGCAACGGACGCCCCTGCATTGTTCGCACGTGCGTACCCGCCGTTCCTCTCCATGACGACAAGGACAACGGGGAGGCCATAGACAAGATGAAGTCCGCCCAGAAGATGCTCGACTTCTTGAGCCTGCTCGGGGGAGTCGAGGACATAAATGAGTTCTGCATTCGCTCGGAACCATGGATCCGAGGCAAAGGCAGCGATCTGGAAGCGGAGGAACTCCAGATTTTTGTAGAGCGGAATGATCACCGAAACTTTCGGCCGGGCCAGAGGCGTTCCGATTGACTGGAGGGCGGGGCGGCCGATTCGTTCACGCGCCTGTCCGTGAAGACTTGCAATTATGGGGCTGAGGATCTGCGTCAGAACAGATCGATCGACGTGATGCGCTGGAACGGCCCGCAAGGCTGCGGCCCGAGCCGCGAGCGGGTCAGCGGGCTGAAGCTTCGGCACGAGGGGGTGGCGTGCCCCCGATTTCAGGCGCAAGTGGAAACGCGGCTGCAGGATCTGTGCCGATCCGGACGTCGCAGGGGCAAGGACGGCAAAACCCGTGGCGGAAAGACGGGTGCCATCTGTCGGTCCTGCGACTTCAACGGGAAACTTGAACAGGTCTGCAGTCAGATCCTTTGGAACGTCGTCTCTGGCACTTGCTTCAATCCCCGCGAAGAGACCGACCGGGTCGCGGTACCAGCCGGTCACCAGGGTTCCCGCAGGAGTTGCCAGAGCAGATACGATTTCGGCCGATGGGGTGGTGAGGCTGCTCGAGATTCGTCGCGGCCGCAAAGGCGATCGCAGCTGCAGCTCGAGTGCGTAGGCAGGTCCTGCCGCGGATCGGTCGGAGATATCCAGCAGCACATGCTCGCGTAGACCGGGTGCTGCTTGGGCCTGCTCGCGGAACCAACGTTCAATTGACGGGAGGCGTGCATCGGGTCTGAACAGGCGCCGGACAGACAATCCTCCGGGACCAATCAGGATCAAGAGGGATTCATCAGAAAGAACCTGCGCTCGATCGATCAGGACATGGACGGCATCGCGTCCATCCTTGACGTCGGGGATCCTGTAAGGTCGCGTATGAATGCGGACCGGTCCATTCTTGCCGAATGTATAGATGGCGTCGATTTTGCCGAAACCCGATATGAGCGACGTTCTTGCGAGAATGAACTCATCTGCAATCTGCGCCACGGGGATGACGTGGCCAGGTGTCGGAGCAATCTGTGAGAGAAGATCGCCTAGAATCGCAATGAAGGTCCTGTTCCGTTGCAGGCGGAACATCGCGCCCCATACATTGAACAGGGCGGAAACGAGAGCTACGCAGCCATGTCTGTCGATTCCTTCGATGAGCTCTTCGGCATCTGCCGAGGCAATCGTCGTGTCGGAATCGATGGTAATGTTTGTCCTGATCCCGATCGCCTGGAGGGCGAGGTCCACGGCCATCCGTCCTTCTGCCGGGCGATGAAACACCCAGAAGTGGCGGGTTGCCCCACTGGGTAGAGAGAGGCGCAGGGATGCGAGGGGCCAGATGTCCTCGCCGTCAGTGCTGAGAGTAGGAGACGAGACCCGCTCGGGGTGATGCGCATCCCAGGTGAGGAGAACGACATTGCGCCCGAGAGACGAAACTTTCGGAGAGGCAAGATCATCGGCTGGTGATGTGAGCGCGGCAAGCTCCGCCATGGCTTTTTGTCTCCACGCCTTTCAGCGGATGCCGCGGAAAATCCGCGACATCCATTGTTGGAATCACAGATCAGTGAACCGAGAAGTAGTCGCTCGGATTGCTGTTGACGTCGTCGGCGTTCACATTCACGAGAGTGATCGTGTCGCCGTTGCCGAGATCGACAATCGTATTGCTGCCGACCTGATGGACGCGGCTGGCGAGATCGTCCGCCGATGCGATGTCGGTTCCGTTGATCCCCTTGGAGATCTGCAGGACATCCTGGCCGGCCTTGAAGTCGAGGACGACATCGTTGCCACCGCCACCGCTGAAGACGAAGGTATCGCCACCCGCGCCGCCTTGCAGAACGTCGTCACCTGCGCCGCCATCCAGGATGTCGCTGCCGGATCCGCCGCGCAGGATGTCGCTGTCGGCTCCGCCCTGAAGGAGGTCGTCGCCGGAGCCGCCTTCGAGAACATCGCTGCCGTCGCCGCCGCGGAGGATATCATTGCCATTGCCGCCGCGGAGATAGTCGTCTCCGGTGCCGCCGAGCAAAATGTCATCGCTGTTGCCGCCGAACAGAATGTCGTTTCCGGCATCGCCCTGCTGAACGTCGGCTCCGACGCCACCGAAGAGGACGTCGTCATCGGCGCCGCCGGAGATCCAATCGTCTCCGGATCCGCCGAAGAGAACATCGGATCCCGTTCCGCCGGAGAGAGCATCGCTGTCTCCGCCGCCAAGGATCAGATCATCGCCGCCGTTGCCGAAAATCACATCGGCACCGGACGTTCCATGCAAGGAATCGCTTGAGGCTCCACCACCAATAGTCGCCATGTCTCTCATCCTTATTGTCAGAACCGGGCAAACCGCTACGAACCCGGTTGCATGTTCGAGCCAAAATGAAGCGCCATCTGCGCAAGGAGATTCCCGGGATGGGCATGTACTGCGGTTATCCCGGCGTCACGTTAAGTAAAACACTAGATAGTTCTTGTAAATCCTAAAGTAGTATTTTCCTGGAGTAGCGACTTCATAATATAGATACGCTATTATTGTATTTATATTGTTCAAATATATTTTTGAAATGGCGGCAAGTTGTTTCGAAAGTCGAAACAGTTTTTGAGAGGCGGGGTTCGCCGCCTCTCGTCAGTTGGATCTGCCAGCAAATCGAGAGGGACCAAAAGACTTGCTCTATTCCTCTCGGAACGCGCGATCGAAGCTTTCGGTGATGGGGGCCAGCAGGTAGTCGATGGCGCGCCTGGGCTTGTTGATGATGAGGACCTCTGCCGGCATGCCAGGATAGAGAACCGTCTTGGGATTCGCCTTGAGGCTTTCCGGCTCGATTTCGGCGCGCGCGACGAAATAGGCATAATTGTTGCGGTCGTCCATCTGCTGGTCGGCCGAAAGATAGGTCAGCTTTCCCGCGAGCGGTGGCGTGCTGCGGCTATTGTAGGCAGTCAGGCGAATCTGGACCGGTGCTCCGACGTGAACGGAATCGACGTCCCGCAGGCCGATCTTCGCCTCGACGATCAAGGGTTCATTCTCCGGCACGATGTCGAGGATCGGTTGACCCGCAGCAATGACGCTGCCCACCGTATGGGAGCGGATATTGGTCACCACCCCTCGCTCCGGAGAAACGACCTCGACACGGCGCAGGACATCGGTCGCAGCATCGATACGTCCGAGCGTATCGGCCAGTTCGAGTTGGGCAGTTTGAATATCGGAGGCAACCTGCTGCTGAAAGTCGTTG
Source organism: Microvirga lupini (assembly GCA_000517005.1). Classification (GTDB taxonomy): domain Bacteria; phylum Pseudomonadota; class Alphaproteobacteria; order Rhizobiales; family Beijerinckiaceae; genus Microvirga; species Microvirga lupini. Next base: position 62,067 of record KI911965.1, on the reverse strand, counting down.
CCGAGGGAAAGGATCTCGAGTTCTGCCGCAGCCTTGGCCTGTTCCGCCTTCGCCTTGCGGGAGAGGAGCTCGCCGGCATCGCCCTGGAGTTGACTTTCGCGGGTCTGCATTTCCGTCAAGCGTGGGCGTGGCGCATAGCCCTTCTCGACGAGGCTTGCGATGGCCTTGAGTTCCCGGTCGAGCAACTCCGATTGCCGCGTATTCGCCTCGGTTTGAGACTTCACGGCCTGAAGTTCGGCCACCTGCTGCTCGATAGTCTTTCTCTGGATGTCGACGCGACGCTCGAACATCTCGCGCCTTGCCAGGAAGAACTTTCGTTCGGCTTTCAGGATCTCCTCTGCCGTCGGTCCTCCGGCCTGAAGCAGATTCTCGGGAAAGCTGAGGTCGGGCAGGCCGGCCTGCTCGGCCCGCAGACGCACAAGCCGCGCCTCGAGACCGATCCGCTTGGAACGCAACTGCTCGAGTTCCGCCTTCGCTCTCGTGTCGTCGAGGCGCAGCAGGGATTGTCCCGCCTTCACGACTTCTCCCTCATGGACGAGCAGCGTCTTGAGGATACCGCCCTCGAGATGGCTGATGGTCTTGCGCTTGGAATCGACCACGACGGTCGCCGTGGCAATCGCGGCGCTGTCCAGGTGTGCCGAGAACGCCCATGTCGTAAGACCGCCGAGGCCAAGGAAGATCGTCGCCAAGCCGGCAATCACCGGTCCGCGATAGGAGGGCTCACGCAAGTCCCGTTCCCTGAACCGGTCTCGTGCGGTTTCGACATTCACGGCCATATAGGTCGCGGGTACGGGCGCAGTCCGTTCCACAATGTTCGAACGCTTTTTCATGCGCTTCCTTTCACGGCAGCAACCGGTTTCTCGCCGGGGGTAATCGAGCTGACGACCGAGGTCCGCGGGCCGAATTGGCTGATTCTGCCCTCCTGCAGGACCATGAGCTTGTCGGCCGCCTGCATGACGGAGGGGCGGTGGGCGATCAGGATGATGATCGCCCCGTCGGCGCGCAGGGTCTCGATGGTGCGCACGAGCGCCCGTTCGCCATCGGTGTCGAGATTCGAATTCGGCTCGTCGAGCACGATCAGGCGCGGCTTGCCGTAGACTGCCCGAGCCAACCCGATCCGCTGTCGCTGTCCGCCGGACAGGGCATAGCCGCCGTCTCCCAAGGGCGTGTCGTATCCGAGGGGCAGACGCCCGATCATTTCATGAACATCGGCGAGCCGGGCGGCCTCCAGCACCAAGCGCGGATCGGAATCCCGCATCCGGGCAATGTTGTCGCGGATCGTTCCATCAAGAAGCGAGACGCTCTGCGGCAAGTATCCGACCATGTCGCCGAACGAATTGCGCTCCCAGAGATAAACGTTGTTGCCGTCGAGATAGACGCCGCCGGATGTGGGTTTGGTCACTCCGATCAGCGCGCGCGCCAAGGTGGACTTGCCGGCCGCCGATGGGCCGACGATGCCGAGCACCTCGCCTGGCGACAGGGAGAACGACAGCCCCTTGAGCACAGGCACGTCGAAGCCTGGAGGGGCATAGACCAGCCGGTCGACCGTAAGCTCGCCCTGGGTCCGTGGCGTCGGCTTGGTTTCGCGCTTGGGTGCCTGGTTCTCGATGAGATCGCCCACGTTCTTCCAGGCGGAGATCGCCAGAACCCATTGCCGCCAACCGTCGACCATCGAGTCGAAGGGCAGGAGCATGCGGCCCATGATGATGCTCGAGGCCACCATCGATCCCGGGCTCGCCTCCTGACGGATCACCAGGATTGCGCCGACCGACAGAACGGCAATCTGCATGGCATATCGGCAGGTGCGGGTGACGGATGCCATGGCGCGGCTCCGGCGGGTCATGACGTCCAGAAGACCCTGCGTATGCAATTGCGATTGACGCCAGCGCTCCGAGAGTGCGGGGAGCATTCCCATGGCTTCGATCGCCTCCGCATGGCGGAGGGTGCCGCTGATTTCGCCGATATTGTGCACGGACGACTCATTGGCGCGCTTCATGGCTCTGCGCGTTAAGAAATCCGATAACAGGCTGAGAGAGATGATGATGACTGCTGAAATCAGCGCCACCAGGCCGTAAAGCCAATGGAGCGCGAACAGGACGACGAGGAAGATGGGAGCCCAGAAGGCCTCCAGCGGAACGCTGATGGCGCTTCCGACGATGAATGATCGTATGTCGTTGAGGTCGCGGATTGCTTGACCTGACTTCGAGATGCCCTTTGTTACAGAGGCCGATATCGCGGCTTCCAAGACTGGGAGGTTAAGCTTCCTGATCAGCTTGCTCGCCATGACCTGATAGGTAAGGGCGCGCACGTAATCGAGAATGCAATAGACTGCCAAGCCAATGGCGGAGACGATGATCAGCATGATCAGCGTGTCCGTGCTCTGACTGTTCACAACACGGTCATGGACCTGCAGCATGAAGAGAGGAACTGTCAACTGAAGCACGTTGATGACGGCACTCAGAGCGGCGGCATAGACGACTCCGGTTGCAAACGCTTTGCGCGCCTGGTGGATGATGGCGGCAGCTTCTGGATTGGCCGTTGTCTTCATGCAGGAGTGACTCCAAAAGAGGCAATGGTACGACGGATCTAATTTTTGCCTAAAAGTTGTTCGAAGGGATTTATGAAACACAGATGGTAGAACGTCTACCCATAAAGTATGATTCGATGAACAATAAAAAATTCTCGGGCAGAGGAAACAACAATAAGGGTTCTTAGATTTATCCAATTTACTATTTGGATAAACTGCCATCGCCAGGAGAGATGCTAAATTAGTTCGAAATTCGAACTAATTTATTTGATAGATAATGGGGTATAGCATGCAAAATATATCGAACTCCTTGCCTTGGATTGTCGCGCATGATGAGCCGGAGACCAATCTGCATGCTACGCTGCAGGCCTTGTATCGGCGGAGTGACGAGCACACGAGCCGAGCGGAGGTCCATGTGGCGCCTCAGTCGGAACCGGCAGGCATCAGCCATATCGAAATCGTTCGTGTGATTGAGAGATTGCATCGTCGTTCGCTCGACCTCGTGCGGGCCGACCTGATCGAAGCCGGCATTGATGACCTGAGCCCATCACAGGTGATGATGTTGTTCACGATCGGATCGAGCGAACTGTCGGTTCGTGATTTGATCGAGCGCGGCTACTATCTCGGGTCGAACGCGTCTTACAGTCTCAAGCGGCTTGTGGAAGCCGAGTATGTCATTCGCACCGCTTCAGAGCGGGATCGCAGATCCGCTCGCATCAGGCTGTCCGACAAGGGACGTGAGTTGTGTGACATGATCAGGCGGAACGACAGAGCATATCATCAACTTGTCGCGCGCAATGAGTCGGAAATGCACGATCTTGAGACCACGTTTCGGACTCTCAAGCGAATCGAACAGGCATGGAGCAATGCCGTTCGTTATCGAGACGTAGTCTCAGACGAATGATCCGATCGCTTGGTGCATCTGCTTCCCCCTGATTCGTAGTGAAGTATCCCTTGTCCTTTGACTAACGTGACAGGCTGGTATCGTGCGGACTCATGGCAGCACGATACCGGAGTTTCAAGTGTCGATGGGCCTCATGTCTCGTTCCCTACGGCTGCAGACGCGAGACTAAGGGCGGAGCTGAGTGTGGTCGAGATACCATGCGATGGAAATGAAGTATGGGCTGGAAACAGGCGATGAGCGTTGTGAAGGATTGGTCTTACGATGTTGCATGAGGTGATAGGGGCTGAATCGATTGTTATCCAAAACTCGGGCCATCTCATTTTCGAGCCCAATTCCGATTCCAAAAAGCTTCTGATTGTTTTCGCCTATATCAACCAGCAACTTGGAACGCGCTCGCATTCGAGCTTCCTGCGCAATGTCGACTGCAAAAAACTCTTTCTGAATCCGGGCCTGAATGAATGGTATCAGACCGGAGTTCCGGGTGTGGCTTCCTCCTATTCGGGGCTCCTTGCATTTCTTCAGGGCGTGAGATCGAAATTCGCCGACCACGAAGTTCTGTGCCTGGGGCACTCGATGGGGGGCTTCCCGGCCCTGGGCATCGGCGTCGGCATTGGAGCCGATCGCATCTTGGCTTCTGCTCCGGAATATGTACTGAACACGCCAAACAGCCTGAGCGTTCGGCATTTGAAGGATACGCGGATCGAATGCGGAGATCTGACGCCCATTCTCTCCGCAAATTCCAAAAGCGCGATCACGGTTCTGGTCGGGAAGCAGAATGCATTCGATATGGATGTGGCGCGCCGGTTGAGCGAATTTCCCCATACAGACGTCATCGAGTTGGAAACGGGGCATAATACGTTTCCCTATCTGAAGGACGTCGGCAGGCTCGGGGCGACGCTCGAGGCCTTCGTTGAGGGCCGGAACATACGGCACATTGTCTCCGGGGTATGATCCCCACAGGCTGCCTCAGCCACTCACTGGCCCTTCGGTTGACGGATATGCAGCGTGATGATGTCTTTAAGCTGTTGCGCGTCCCGCGCGTGGAGCGCCTTGATCATGGCATGATGTTCGCGGCTCGATTGCTCAACGCGAGCCCGCGTGCTCCATTGCCCGGCCAATGCGGACGATGTCCTGCTGCGCAGATCCGTCACAAGATTGAATAGTTCCGGATTGGAGCACAGGCTGAGAAGCTCGCGGTGAAAGGCGAGGTTCGCCTCGTATTGATCCAGGACCGTGCCGTGGAGAATCATCTCGTCGAACTTGCGGGCGAGAGCGTCTATTCGCTCGATTGCAGCGGGCGTCGCATTGGCCACGATGCTGTCGACGGCAGCCGTTTCGAGAATGACGCGGAGCTCGAGAATGTGGGCCGTCTGGTCGCTGTCCGGCAGAAAGACGTGGTATCCCCGATTGGGGACGTGCTGCACCAGCCGCTTCTGCGCGAGATAGTCGAGCGCACGTCGGATATCAGAGCGGCCAAATCCGTAACGATGCTCCAGATCGATCTGCTTCAGCCACGTGCCTGGGGCGAAGGCGCCGGCGCGCACATCGCGCGCGATCAGATCGGCGACAGTCATCCAAGCCTTCAGGGGGGTATCCATCGTGGTCATGTAATGTGGTCACGTTCCATGGGCTGGCTTTGCTCCTTCCTTAGGTAGAAGCGAGATGAATGCAAAATCAATTGCCAAGCCTCCCCTTGCATCCCTCCGGCAGGCGTGCATCATATTGGTACCAATTTTGGCAAACATTCAACGCTCCAATCGCTGAAGCTCCAGGACATGCAGTTTCAGACGGGATGGTGCGAGGGAAGGGCTGCGCGTGTCGGGAAAAAATGCCTCTGAAGTTTGGGAACTGGTGGAAGCCAAGCGGAAGGTCTTCTTCGACCTCAGCGATCGCATTTGGGACATGCCGGAACTCAATTACGAGGAGCACCGCTCCTGCGCTGAGCACGCGGCCGTTCTCGAGCAGCAGGGTTTTCGGATCACCCGTAACGTTGCCGGCATTCCAACCGCCGTCATGGGAGAGGCGGGCGAGGGTGGACCGGTCATTGCCATTCTCGGTGAGTACGATGCTCTGCCGGGTCTGAGCCAGGTCGCAGGGGTGGCGGAGCAGAAGCCGCTTGTCGAGGGCGGCAATGGCCATGGCTGCGGACATAACCTGCTCGGCAGCGGCTCATTGATGGCCGCCACGGCCGTGAAGAATTACTTGGAAGCACACGGCCTCAAGGGGCGCGTCCGCTACTATGGCTGTCCGGCCGAGGAGGGAGGGTCCGCGAAGGGCTTCATGGTCCGGGCAGGGGTTTTCGACGACGTCGACATCGCCATCTCCTGGCATCCGGCCCCCTTCGCGGGCGTCAACAATCCGATCTCTCTCGCCTGCAACGAGATCAATTTCCATTTCAGCGGAAGGGCCTCCCACGCGGCGGCTTCGCCACATCTGGGACGAAGCGCGCTTGATGCGGTGGAGCTGATGAATGTCGGCGTCAATTATATGCGCGAGCATATGCCGAGCACGGCACGCATCCACTATGCCATCACCGACACGGGGGGCTCGGCGCCGAATGTGGTGCAGGCCAACGCAACCGTGCGCTATCTGATCCGCGCGCGCGACTTGCCGGAGATGCAGGGATTGCTGCACCGGGTGAGGAAGATTGCCGAGGGCGCGGCACTCATGACGGAGACCTCCGTCCGCAGCGAGATCGTCAGCGGCGATGCCAATCTCGTCGGCAACACGCCTCTCGAGCAGCTGATGCACCAGAACCTGGAGCGGCTCGGGCCTCCCGTGTTCGACGAGCAGGACAAGACCTTCGCGGCAGAGATCCAGAAGACGCTGACGGATGAGGACATCAAATCATCCTTTCTTCGCTTCGGGTTGAAGCCGCGTATGGGCGTCCCTTTGTGCGATACGATCTTCCCGCCCGAGAGCGGGGACGGAACGCTGGTGGGTTCCACCGATGTCGGCACCGTCAGCTGGGTGGTCCCGACCGTTCAGATGCGTGGCGCCACCTACGCCGTGGGCACGCCCGGCCATTCCTGGCAGCTCGTGGCGCAGGGAAAGGCGCCTGCGGCCCACAAGGGCATGGAACATGCGGCGAAGGTGATGGCCGGCACGGCCGTCGATCTCTTCTGCAACCCGGCCCTGATCGAAGAGGCCAGGGCCGATTTTCGCGAGCGGCTGGCCGGCACGCCTTTCGTCAATCCCATTCCGGATGACGTCGACCCACCTGTCGCCGTGAAGGAACACCAAGCCTTGGCATAGCGGTCCGCGCCATTCTACCAACCTGTACCCGTTCGAGCCCGACACGCTCGCTCATCATCAACAGAGGAAAGACCATGAAGACCATCGGCAAGATCTTGGCGTTCGCGCTCACCGGCGCAACGCTCGCGCTTGGGACAAGCGCGATGGCGCAGGAGAAGACCTGGACGAAGGTCCGCATCGCAACAGAAGGGGCCTTCGCGCCCTGGAACTTCACCAAGCCGGACGGCACGCTCGATGGTTTCGAGATCGATCTCTACAAGGATCTCTGTAAGCGCATGAAGGTCGAATGCACGATCGAGGCGCAGTCCTTCGACGGCATCATCCCAGCACTGAATGCCGGCAAGTTCGATGCGATCATGGCCGGCATGTCGGCGACCGCCAAGCGTGAAGAGGTGATGGCCTTCACCCAGCCCTATGGCACGACCGGTCAGACCTTCGCGATCCTCAAGTCGAGCCCGCTGGCAAACATGCCCCTGAACGGCAAGGTCTTCTCGCTGGCGACCAATGAAGCGGGCGCCGCCGCTGCGGTCGAGGAGCTGAAGCCGATTCTGAAGGGCAAGACCATCGGTGTGCAGGGATCGTCGATCGCGGCGAACTTCCTCGACAAGTACCTGAAGGGCACGGCTGAAATTCGAGAATACAAGACCACGGAGCAGCACGACCTCGATCTCACGGCCGGACGCATCGATGTGATCATGGCGTCGACCGCCTACCTGTCCGGCGCTGCGGCGAAAGTCGGCAACGAGGAGATGACGCTCGTCGGACCGCGCTTCCAGGGCGGCATGCTCGGACGCGGAAGCTCGGTCGGTTTGCGCAAGAGCGATCCGGAGCTGAAGGCCATGTTCGACAAGGCCATCACCGAAGCGAAGGCCGATGGGACGATCGAGAAGCTCTCGACGAAATATTTCGGCTTCGACGTCACGCCCCGCTGAACCTCATCGTCAGCACGATGTCGGAACCCGAGCGGTTCCGACATCAACGCACTCCGAAAATATGCTCAAGCCGCTCCAGTGCAGCGAGGAGCGGCATGGCCTGGGGACCGAACTCGTCCAGGATGCGGCGTTCGAACGCCACTGCCTTTGGCACGATATCCCCATAGACCTTCCGGCCGAGTGCCGTGAGCGTCAGAATCTCCTCTCGTCGATCTTCTACGCTTTCGCGGCGCTTGAGCCAGCGCCGCTCCTCCAGGGCTCGCACGGCCCGGCTGACCTTGGTCTTGTGCATGGATGAGTGCTGGCCGATCTCCTTGGCACTCATCTCCTCGAACTGACCGAGGGTTGCCAGCACCCGCCATTCCGGAATCGTCAGGTCATGGTGCGGACCGTAGACGGACCGGAAGTCCTGCGAGACCGCCGCGGCGATGCGGTTAAGCCTGTAAGGCAGGAAGGCTTCTAACTGGAGCTTATTCATGAGGTTGTTAGTTACAAAATGGATGGTTACGTCTGTAACCATCTATGGAGGCCACAACCATGAATGTCCAGAATCCGTCTTTGCAGAACCAGGCCGCCGACCAGCTGGAGAGCGCCATACAGCCCGGCTATATGTCCGGCTTCGGCAACGGTTTCGAGACCGAGGCCCTGCCCGGCGCGCTGCCCATCGGCCGTAACTCGCCCCAGAAATGCTCCTACGGCCTCTATGCCGAGCAGCTGTCCGGTTCCCCCTTCACGGCGCCGCGCACCACCAATGAGCGGTCGTGGCTCTACCGCATCCGTCCCACGGTGACCCATTGGGGCCAGTTCCAGAAAGCCGATATCGGCCTGTGGCGCACGGCGCCCGCCGCCGAGGTTGAGGTGCCGATCGCACCCATGCGCTGGAGCCCGATCCCGCTGCCCGATGAGAGCGTCTCCATCCTGGAGGGTGTCCGCACCATCACCACGGCGGGCGACGCCGGCAGCCAGGCCGGCATGGGCGCCCATGTCTATCTCATCACCCGCTCGATGGAAGACGAGTACTTCTACAATGCCGACGGCGAAATGCTGTTCGTGCCGCAGCAGGGCAGCATCCGGTTGTGGACGGAATTCGGCATCATCGACATCGAGCCGGGCGAGATCGCGGTGATCCCGCGCGGGGTGAAGATCCGGGTCGAGCTCGTGAACGGGCCGGCGCGGGGATATTTCTGCGAGAATTACGGCGGCGCCTTCACGCTGCCGGAGCGCGGACCGATCGGCGCCAACTGCCTCGCCAATCCGCGCGACTTCCTCACGCCTGTTGCAGCTTATGAGGACAAGGATGCCCCGTCCAAGATGTACGTGAAGTGGGGCGGCTCCCTCTGGGTGGCCGACATGGATCACTCGCCGCTCGACGTGGTGGCCTGGCATGGCAATTACGCGCCCTATAAGTACGATCTGCGCCGCTATTCGCCCGTGGGGCCGGTCCTCTACGACCATGCCGATCCGTCGATCTTCACTGTTCTGACCTCGCCGTCCGAGACGCCCGGCACCGCCAACATCGACTTCGTGATCTTCCCGGATCGCTGGCTGGTGGCGGAGAACACCTTCCGGCCGCCGTGGTACCACATGAACGTGATGAGCGAATTCATGGGGCTGATCTACGGCGTCTACGATGCCAAGACCGGCGGCGGCTTCGTGCCGGGCGGAATGTCGCTGCACAACACGATGCTGCCGCACGGGCCCGACGTGGACGCGTTCGAGAAGGCCAGCAATGTGGAACTCAAACCCCACCGGCTGGAAGGCACGATGGCGTTCATGTTCGAGACGCGCTTCCCGCAGAAGGTGACGGTCTTCGCTGCAAACACCGAGTCGCTGCAGAAGGATTACGGCGCCTATGGGCACAAGCTGAAGAAGCACTTCAACCCGAACCAGCGATAAGCAGGGTAGTGGCTTTGATCGATCACACACACGAACCGGGGCGCCGCAGCTTCGTCGCCTCGGCCAACGACCATTCGGACTTCCCGATCCAGAACCTGCCGCTGGGGATCTTCAGCCCCGGCGGCGATGAGCCAAGGGGCGGGGTTGCCATCGGCGACCGCATTCTCGATCTGCCGACCGCCCTGGCCGCCGGTCTCTTCACGGGCGAGGTAGCCAGGGCCGCGGAGGCGGCTTCCGGCCCGGTGCTCAATCCCTTCCTGGCCCTCGGCGCCGCTCCGCGCCGCGCCCTGCGCGCAAGACTTTCGGAGTTGCTGGCAGAGAATAGTCCGGAGCAGGGCCGGGTGGAGGCGTGCCTGCACGCGGCATCCGATTGCACGCTGCATCTGCCGGCCCGTATCGGCGATTACACCGACTTCTATGTCGGCATTCACCACGCCACCAATGTCGGCAAGCAGTTCCGCCCCGACAATCCCCTCTTGCCGAACTACAAATACATTCCCATCGGCTATCACGGCTGGGCATCGTCCATCCGTCCATCGGGCGTGCCCGTGCGTCGGCCGCGCGGTCAGGCGAAGCCTGCGGATGCTGCGGTTCCGGGTTTCGGTCCCAGCCGACGGCTCGATTACGAGCTGGAGCTCGGCGTCTGGATCGGTCCGGGCAATGACCTCGGCGAGCCGATCCGCATCGATGAAGCACCCGGCCATGTCGGCGGCTACTGCCTGCTGAACGACTGGTCGGCGCGTGACATCCAGGCCTGGGAGTATCAGCCACTGGGTCCGTTCCTGGCCAAGAACTTCGCCAGCACGATCTCTGCCTGGATCGTCACGCCGGAAGCCTTGGCTCCATTCCGCATTGCTCAGCCACAGCGTCCGGAAGGCGATCCCGCGCCCTTGCCGTACCTGACGGACGAGGGCGATCAGAAGGAAGGAGCGCTCGACCTTGAGCTCGAAGTCCTGCTTCTTACGCCGGGCCTGCGGGAAAAAGGTCTGCCTCCGCATCGCCTCGCCTTGTCGAATGCACGGCACATGTACTGGACTGTGGCCCAGATGATCACGCACCACACCAGCAACGGCTGCAATCTGCAGCCGGGCGATCTCATCGGCACGGGCACGATCTCAGGTCCTGATCAGCAGAGTTGCGGAAGCATTCTTGAGGCGACCCTCGGTGGGAAGAACCCCGTCGTGCTCGCCTCCGGCGAGGAACGGCGCTTCCTGGAGAATGGGGACGAGGTAATCCTGCGGGCCCGCGGCCGCCGTAAGGGGTACGCTCCGATCGGCTTCGGCGAGTGCAGGGCCACGATCCTGCCCGCCCTCTGAGGTGTCCTCCATGAAGCTCTATACCTATTGGAGGTCCACCTCCTCCTACCGCGTGCGCATTGCCTTGGCGTTGAAGAACCTCGAAGTTGAGCAGACCTTCGTCCATCTCGTTCGCAACGGCGGCGAGCAGAATGCGTCGGCCTATCGCGCCATCAACCCGCAAGGCCGCGTGCCGGCTCTTGCCCTCGATGCACACAATGTCATCACCCAGTCGCCGGCCATTCTCGAATATCTGGAGGAGGTTTATCCGAGGCCGGCTCTGCTCCCGTCCGATCCCATCCAGCGTGCGAAAGTGCGTGCTGTCGCCTCGATTATCGGCTGCGACATTCATCCCCTGCACAATGTCGGTCCGCTCAACCACCTGAGAAAGGTTTTCGACTGCTCGGAGCCGGACGTGGCGGCCTGGATTGCCACATGGGTGGGGCAGGGGCTTGCTGCCGTCGAGGCCCTGATCGGGGATGAAGGCTTATGCTTTGGGCCTGAGCCCGGCATGGCCGATGTCTATCTTGTGCCGCAGCTCTATGCCGCGCGCCGGTTCAACGTGCCGCTGGAATCCTATCCGCGTATCCTGCGCGTGGAGAAGCTTGCCGGCGAGCACGAGGCTTTCAGGAAAGCGCACCCATCCGTTCAGCCGGATGCGGAGTAGCTTTCCGGCCCGAGAGGCTGGCTGGTCATGGAAAGCAAGGACACGCTCGCCGCTCATTGATGCATTCTGATTGTCGTGGCTGTCCCGATCAGCCGTGGCGCCTTCCCGTCTCCCCCGTGCGAGAGGGGGGATGATGCGGCGGGGGACAATGTTCTCATTTTGTTCTTGACGAATCATCCAACCTTGGCTATATCATTACCTTAGATCTGCTCCTGTGAGGGGCGCGCTCGCGAGGCGTCGCAGTGCGGGAGCAGGCACGGTCCCGCCGCCGGGCTCGCAATCCGGTGATCGCGGGTGGCCGACCCTGGCGCTGCCAGGAGGTCCGCTGAAACAAACCGTGCGCGAAGAGCAGTTCGGCTCTTCCATCCCACACCAGAGATATCGAGCCGGCTGCCTCTCGCGCCACCCTCGATCACCCATCCGACTCGGAGCCTCACAGCTCCGGGCCCCAAGGTGCTGGCTCTTTGACATTGCAGGCATCAGAACACGTGCGGCAGGGCAGACGCGGTTCGGCCATCCCGATGCGGTGAAGCGCCGTGCTTCACACGATCGGGATCACCGGCACAAGGCCGGCGATGACGGGGGAGGAGGAGTGTCGACGATCTTATTGAGCGTATCGCTCCAACCAGTACCCTCACTTCTTCATTCCTTCCCGACCTGCGCAGCAGGATGCGCGTCTCGGGTAAGTTTGAGTTGGGAAGGAGCAGAGATCTCCGCTCCTTTTTCGGTCCGGACTTTAAGGCCGAGGCGGGCTCTCCAATAGGAATCTAACCGTATGTAGCCGGGCCGGGACATGGCCCAAGCGGCCTGTGACGCGACTAAAGTCGGGAATTCGTCTATTGCAAACGCGTTCGCTGTACGGTACCAATATCGGCAAGCTCTGACACAAGAGCAGACAACGCAAAATGCAGAAGGAGAGGAGAGTCCGTGAGCCGGGAACAGCCATGCTCAAGCTGTTACGGCCGGCATGCGCAGGATGATGTCCGCGCGGTTCTTCCCTTCCGTTCGACTTTCGATAACCGGCAGGTTCTCGCCGTGCTGAAAAGCCCTGAGCGGGCGACACGCAACAGGCGTTTCGCCCGCAGCTGACATCGAACCCCTTGAGGGAAGGAACACCATGACGCCAAAATATGCAGCACTGAAAGCGGCTCTTCTCGGAAGCGCGCTCACCATCTCGACCGTCGGCTATGCCCAGGAAATCAAGGTCGGCTTCAATGGCGATCTGTCGGCTTCGCCGTCTGCCCAGAGCGGGCAGGCCGGTGTGCTCGGCATCCAGGCCGCGATCGAGGACATTAATGCCGCGGGTGGCGTTCTCGGCCGCAAGTTGGCTCTCGTGGTTCGCGACGACCTCTCGCAGCCGCCCAAGTCGATCCAGAACATGAGCGATCTGATCGACAACGAGAAGGTCCTTGCTGTTCTAGGTCCCACCAATTCCGGCAATGCGCTGGCCTGGAAACATATCCCCAATCAGAAGAAGAATCCGTCCATCGGCTGTATCGGCTCGGCGACCGATATCACGAAGCCCGCGAGCGCGAGTGCCGAGAACTACATGTACCGCGTGTCGATGGTCGACCGGGCGCAGGTCGCCGGCCTCATCGCCTATGCGAAGAACAACGCCTCCACCAAGAAGGTCGGCTATCTCGTCGAGACCACCGGCTATGGCCAGGGCGGATTGAAGGATCTGCAGGAACTCGGCGAGGCCAAGGGTCTGAAGCCTGTGGCTATCGAGAAGTTCGGCGTTAATGACACCGACATGACCTCGCAACTCAACAAGATGAAGGCCGCTGGCGTCGACACGGTTCTCGTCTGGGCGCAGGGCACCCCCATCGGCCAGCTCGTGCGCAGTATGGAGAAGATCGATTACTTCCCCGTGACCCTGACCTCCTGGTCGTCCGACAATGCGAGCTTCTACGATACGGCCGGCAAGACGCTTGCCGAAAAGCCGATCTTCATGCGCACGATCACTGAGGACCGCACGTCGAAGCAGCAGCTGCTCTACGACCGCCTTGCTCCGAAGATGGCTTCCAAGAGCGCCTTCAGCTTTGCGGCGCATTGCTACGATGCCATGCTGATCACGGCCGCCGCGATCAAGCAGGCGGGCAGCACCGAAGGGCCGAAGATGCGCGAGGCGCTCGAGAACCTTCAGGCTCCCGTCGAGGGCATCATGAAGACCTACAGCAAGCCGTTCTCCACAACCGAGCACGAGGCCCTGACGGCCTCCGACTATCGCTGGACGCGCTGGAAGGATGGCAAGCTCGTCTCCTACAGCGACGATGTGGTGAAGGCCCTGAAGCCTTCCGACTTCACGCAGTAAAGCCGATGACCAACGGGCCTGTCGACCGTGGTCGGCAGGCCTGATGCTTTGCATTGTTGGAGCGCCCCATGCTGGACGCATATATCCAGACCCTCGTGAGCGGCCTTGCCGTCGGCGGCGTCTATGCCCTGATCGCCCTCGGCTTCAGCATCACCTTCACAACGACGAAGACGCTCAACTTCGCGCAGGGCGAATTCATCTCGTTCGGCGCCTTCATCGGCGTGGCGATGCTCCTCCTGTTGTCCGGCCTCGCCGGTACGGCAACGGCTGTTCCCAGCGAGGCGGCGGCTGCATGGCGTTATCCTGCAGCTGTCATCGGTGCCGGAGTGGTTGCCGGCGTCATGGGAATCCTCATCTTCGTCCTTGCCGTTCGTCCCTTTGCAGGAAAGGGCGGAATGAACTGGGTGATGAGCACCATCGGGTTCGGCGTGATCCTGCAGAGCATCGGCCTCGCCGTCTGGGGGCCCGCTCCCGTCATGGTGCCGTCTCCGCTGGGAGACGACGTGCTGCGCATCGCCGGGGCAGGGGTCCGCCCGCAGGAACTGCTCGTACTCGCCTGTGCGATTCTGATCATGATCGCGCTCGATCTCGTGATGCGCCGCTCGCGCATCGGCAAGGCCATGATGGCTGTCGCGCATTCGCCGCAGACCGCAAGTCTCATGGGCATCAACGTCAACCTGGTCATGATCGGTGCTTTCGCCTTGTCGAGCGGTCTTGCCGGAGTGGCCGGCGTCCTGATCGCTCCGATCGCCTCCGCGTCGCTTTTCATGGGCATGGGTTTTGCTCTCAAGGCGTTCTCGGGAGCCATCATTGGCGGATTGAACAATCCGCGCGGCTGCATCTATGGCGGCTTCATCCTGGGCGTCCTCGAATCCGGCGTCGGCCTCTGGCAGGCGCAATGGCGCGAGATCGTTGTCTTCGGACTGATCATCCTGGTTCTGGCATTCCGCCCGGCAGGCCTTTTCGGCCAGGCTGCCGTCGACAAGGTTTAACGCGCATGCGCCACATCATTGGCTCCATCGTCCTCGTTGCGGCACTCGCGGTCGGCACCTCGTTCATCGAGAACGAGTTCTACCTGCGCACGCTCTTCATGATCTGCGTCTACTTCCTCTGTGCTGCGGGCATGAACGTGCTTTTGGGATTCGCGGGGCAGAAATCTCTCGGTCAGGCCGGGCTCTTTGCGGCAGGAGCCTATGCGGTCGCTCTCCTGACCACGCGTTACGAGGTCGGACCCTGGCTGTCGCTGCTGCTCGCCTGCTTTGTTTCGGCCTTCTTCGGCATCCTGATCGCTGTGCCGTCGCTGCGGGTCAAGGGGCCGAGCCTTGCCATGGTGACGCTGGCTTTCGGTATCGTCATCGAGAAGGTGGTGACGGAAGGGTCCGAGGTCTTCGGCGGAGCCATGGGCATCTATGCCATCCAGCCTCTGAACATCGGCGGTACGCCATTCACGATGGTGCAATGGGTCTGGTTCGGATTGCTGTTGTGCCTCGTAGCTCACCTTCTGCTTCGCAACCTGCTTCGTGGACGGTTCGGGCGTGCTTTCCTGTCGCTCCAAGCCGACGAGATTGCGGCTGGCGCTGTCGGCGTGGCGGTGTACCGCTACAAGGTGCTTGCCTTCGTGATCGCGGCCGTTACCTGCGGCCTTGCGGGCGCTCTGGTGGCGCAGCAGAACCAGTATATCAATTCCGACTTCATCAACTTCCACCTGTCGATCTTCATTCTCCTGCTGGTGCTGTTCGGCGGAAGCGGTTCGCTCTATGGGCCGCTGCTCGGATCTGTGACGCTCGTGATCATCGGGACCCTCGTAGCGCGCTGGAGCTGGATCGAGCATTTCGTCAACGGAGCGCTGCTGCTGTTCGCCCTGTATGCCATGCCGAAGGGGCTGGCGGGGGTCTTCGGATCGCTCTTCCAGAAACTGGGTTTGGTCCGCGACCCGGGAGGCGATGCTGCCGCGCAAAGCAGGATCGGCCCCAAGCTGCCGACGCGGCCTATGCCTCGCGGAGGTGCGGGAAGTCTTCTGACGGCCGATAAGCTCAACAAGTCCTTCGGCGGCGTCGTTCCGGCAAGGGATGTCTCCGTCAACCTGACGGAAGGGCATATTCACGCCCTGATCGGCCCGAACGGAGCGGGCAAGAGCACCTTCATCAACATGCTCACCGGGATCATCCGCCCGGATCAGGGCAAGGTGACGTTCCTTGGGGACGAGATCACCCATCAGTCCGTTCACGGGATCTGCGATCACGGAATCGCGCGGACATTCCAGAACCTCAGGCTGTTCAAGGATCTGTCCGTGCGCGAGAACGTGCTGCTCGGCCAGCACTCCCGGATGCAGAACGGCTTCGTCTCATCGCTCCTGGGTCTTCCCAAGGCGTGGCGTGAGGAGGCCAAGGCGCTTCAGAAGGTCAATGACATCCTGGCTTTCACAGGTCTGTCCCAATATGCCGGATCTCCGGCCGGGAGCCTGGCCTATGGCCTGCAGCGCCGGGTCGAGCTGGCGAGAGCCCTCGCATCCGAGCCGTTCCTCCTGCTGCTCGACGAGCCGGCCGCCGGCCTGAATCCCCAGGAAACGGCGGAGCTTGGGCAATTGCTCGTGCGTATTCGCAACGAGGGAATCACGATCCTGCTGATCGAGCATCACATGGATCTCGTCATGACGATCTCGGATCACGTGATCGTCCTCGATTACGGTCAGAAGATCGCCGAAGGCACCCCGGGCAAGATCCAGGCCGATCCGCGGGTCATGGAGGCCTATCTCGGGACCACCACCGAGGCGGCCTAGGGGAGGAACCAGCAATGCTGAAGATTCAGGACGTTCATCTCGCCTATGGCCCGATCTCGGCGGTTCGCAGGGTCACCATCGAGGTCGAGGCTGGCGAGGTCGTCGCCATCGTCGGCGGCAACGGGGCCGGCAAGAGCACCCTGCTGAAAGGAATTGCCGGATTGATGCCAGTCAGTTCCGGACAGATCCTTTTTGAAAAGGAAGATGTCACCAGACTTCCACCACATCGCAGGGTTGCCCGAGGCATCGCCTTGTCCCCCGAGGGAAGGCAGGTTTTTCCAGATCAGAGCGTCTACGACAATCTGACCCTCGGTGCCTACTTCCGGCGACTTTCCAACGAGGCCCTGGAGGCGGAGGTTGAGGAGCAGTTCAAGCTGTTTCCTCGCCTGCGCGAGCGCCGGAATCAGCTGGCCGTCACCCTGTCCGGGGGCGAGCAGCAGATGCTGGCCATTGCCCGCGCCCTGATGGGCAAGCCCCGGCTTCTCCTTCTCGATGAGCCATCGCTCGGTCTTGCGCCGAAGATCATCCAGGAAATCTTCGACATCATCGTGTCCCTTCGCCGGTCCGGCATCACGATCCTGCTTGTCGAGCAGATGGCAAATATGGCACTTGCCATCGCGGATAGAGCTTATGTCCTCGAAACCGGCAATGTGACGTTGTCTGGAACGGGGCAGCAGCTCCTTCACGATCCGAAGGTTCGTGCGGCATATCTCGGAGTATCCCACGGGACGGCATGACTTCGCTGGTCCCGGGATGCCGGTTGCCGGGGATCAGGGACGTAAATGATTGGATTGAGCCATGAGTATTGAGGGACGCGGCGTACAATCGGTCGAGGTCGGGGGAAGAATCCTCGCGGCATTGGTCAAGGCCGGAAAACCCTTGATGCTGCGGGAACTCGCGACCATGGCTGACGTCGCACCGGCTCAGGCGCACGCGTATCTCGTCAGCTTCCGCAAATTGGAACTCGTCGAGCAGGATCCGGCGAGCGGGCGCTATCAGCTTGGTCCCTTCGCGCTTCAGCTTGGTATTGCCCGCCTGCGAAGTTTCGATCCGCTGCGCCTCGCGGCACATGCAGTCGTTGGATTCGCGGAAGAGATAGGTCTCATGGTGGCCATTGCCGTATGGGGAACTCACGGTGCTACCATTGTCCAGGTCCAAGAGGGCAGCGACCAGGTGCACGTGAACGTGCGGACAGGAACCGTATTCTCCATCACCGGCACGGCAACGGGCAAGGTTTTTGCAGCCTTCATGCCTCCGAAGATCATCGAGGCACAGTTGGCGGAGGAGCTCCGGAAAGGGGCTCGTATCCAGGGTGTCGGGGCGACAACCTCACGCAAGGAGCTGGAAGCCGAAGTGGCAACAGCCAGGCAGCTTGGTTACGCAACCACTGAAAGCAAACCTGTCACCGGCATCAACGGCATTGCGGCTCCTGTATTCGATTACAGCGGGCAGATGCAGCTCGCCATTACCTTGATCGGTCCCACGGGAGTTCTTGACGTCGGCCCCAACAGCAAAGATGCCAAGGCATTATTAGCCTTCACTCGAAAGCTTTCGGCTCAGCTCGGCTATGCTCCGAATGCGGAAGGCGGAGCCTCTCAGGAAGAGGCAGGCCAAGCCGAGATCGTCACGGCGCCTGTCACCAAACGCCGTCGTCGTGCTTAGAGCATTTTTGGGCGAAGTGGCTCCGGTTCGCCGCCAAAAAATGCGGTACAACAAAGAGGTGAGATGATTCCACGCCAGTGGAAACAGCTCTAACCTTTCTCTCATTCATTCATCCGTTCTTCGATATGCATGCTCCACTGTTGCGGAGTGTGATCCTCCATGCTGCCGTTGAGTCTCATAGCGTACCCCATCTACGACTATTCGCTATTTGCGAATGCATTCGTCATATGCTTCTCTGAATGAAGCGCCCGATAAATGACAAGCGGGTGATTGCCTCAACCAGATCAGGGAGCCGAAACAGATGTTGCTTGAAGGGCGTATTGCACTTGTCACGGGCGCCGGTCAGGGGAACGGCGCCGCCATTGCGCGTGGGCTCGCCGTGGAAGGGGCCCGAGTCATCGTGACCGATCTGAACGGAGAGGCGGCGGAGCGCACGGCTCGAGGAATCGCCGAGGCAGGTGGCGAAGCTTGGTCCTATAAACTCAATGTCGCCGACGCCGAAGCATGTGATGCTTTGGCACGCGAGGTCGAAGCTTCCATCGGCCAAGTATCGATCCTCGTCAACAACGCCGGGATATGCCCCCGCAACACCATCGATAGCCCTGACGTGCGCCGTGACATCCACATCGATCAGCTATTCGACCTCCAAGGCCGCTGTGCGCATGCTGACCCAGAACTTGGCGCAGGAGCTGGCCAAAGACGGAGTTCGCGTCAACGCGATTGCGCCGGGCACGCTCAATACCCCGATGACCGAAGCCACACGCAACAATCCCGAACGGGCAGAGCGCTTCCTGGCCCGCATTCCGCTGGGTCGATTTGGAGAACCCGAGGAGCTGATCGGACCGACGGTCTTTCTTGCATCCAATATGTCGAGCTACGTGACGGGCACGACGCTCGTGGTCGACGGCGGCTATCTGGCAGTGTGAAGGAGCTGTCATGATCGTTCGCATGGGACTTCTGACCCGCAAGCAAGGCTTGAGCCACGAAGACTTCCGCGACCACTGGCGGAACGTGCATGGACCCTTGGTTGCCAGTCTGCCAGGTTTGAGGCGCTATCATCAGAACCACGTCGTCGATAGCCGCCAACTTGCCATCGATCATGCCCGTGGGAATTGGGCGATCGACGGCATTTCGGAACTCTGGTTCGACAGCATCGATGACATGTATCGGGCGATCTCGTCCGAGGCCTATCGGGATGTCGCTCAAGATCACGAGCGCTTCGTTGGCGAAACGGGATTGATCACAGCCGAGCAGAACATTGTCGTGCCGGTGGAAGCCACACGCGGGCCTCTCATCAAGCGCATGTCGATCCTGACGCGCAAGCCAGGCCTGACAGCCGAGCAGTTCAAGGCGGAATGGTGGGGCTTTCACGCCGAGGCCGTGAAGAAGTTTCCAAATCTCATGGGATATACCCAAAATTTCGTCACCGAGCGCAGCATCGGACTCGGGAAACCTGCATCTTACGAGTCGTTGCCCATCGACGGTATGGTGGAACTGTGGTTCCGCTCGATTGCCGATATCGAAGCGGCATTTCGCTCTCCGGCAGCGAACGTCTCCCAGACGCACGCGCTCAGCTTCATTGCGGAGATCACGACGTTTCTCGTGGAAACGCACGAGGTGATCTGACGAGCTGAGCGGTTCCAGCGATCAACAAAGCATGTGAAAGTACCTTGAAATAGCGAATGCGTTCGTCTAAAACAAATTAACGAATGCATTCGCAAATGCTGAATTACAGATGCCCTCAGGCTGTGGAGCAGGGCGGGACACGAGGAACGCCATGAAGCCGACGAAAACTGTCACCTGTGATGTTCTAGTGGTTGGGTCCGGCGCCGGCGGTTTTGCAACTGCGCTGACGGCCCGGCTTCATGGTCTTGATGTGATCATCGCGGAAAAGGAGCCTGTTTTCGGCGGAACCACCGCCCGCTCCGGCGGATGGATGTGGATCCCCTGCAATCCGCTGGCCAAGCGGGAAGGCTTCAAGGATTCTCGCGAAGCGGCTCGCACCTATCTTCAGCATGAGGCCGGCAACCACTTCGATGCGAGCCGCGTCGATGCCTTCCTGGAGAATGGCCCGAAGATGGTCGAGTTCTTCCAGGAGAACACCGAGATGGATTTCACCCTCGGTCCAGCCTTCTCCGATTATCATCCGGACGCGCCGGGTGGCATGCCCGGCGGTCGCTCGATCGTGGCGTCACCCTATGATGGGCGCAGGCTCGGCAAGGAAATCGCTCGCCTGCGGCCGCCGCTGAAGGAGATTACGTTCCTTGGCATGATGATTGGATCGGGCAAGGAACTCCTTCACTTCTTCAACGTGACCCGCTCCGTCAAATCCGCCGCCTATGTCGGCGTGCTTCTGGCAAAGTATGGCCGCGACCTCGTATCCTATGGCCGTGCGATGCGCCTGACGAACGGCAACGCTCTCATTGGGCGCTTGGCCAAATCCGCATTGGACCGGAACATTCCGATCTGGACTTCTTCGCCGGTGAAGGATCTGATCGTAGAAGACGGCGCCGTGAAAGGGGCTTTGGTTCAAACCGAGGATGGGATCACCGAAGTCCGCACCCGCCGAGGTGTCGTGCTGGCGGCCGGTGGTTTTCCGCAGGACATGCTGCGTCGGAAGGAACTGTTCCCGCATGCGCCGACAGGGGCTGAACATTGGTCTCCAGCCCCTCCCGGCAACACCGGCGACGGCATCCGTCTGGGCGAGCGGGTCGGCGGACGGGCTATCGAGGGCCTGCCCAATGCGGCAGCGTGGGTTCCGGTTTCACTCGTGCCACGCCGGGACGGCACTGCCAGACCGTTTCCGCACTTCATCGATCGCGGCAAGCCCGGGGTTATCGCCGTGACGAAGAGCGGCAAGCGCTTTACGAACGAAGCCAATTCCTACCACGATTTCGTGCAGGCAATGGTGAGTGCCTGCGGCGACGATTCTGAAAAGGCAGCCTGGCTCATCGTCGATCATCCGACGATACGCCGCTACGGTCTGGGTTTCGTGAAACCGTTCCCGGTGCCTCTGACGCCCGCTTTGCAGAACGGCTATTTGATTAAGGGACGCACTCTGCGCGAGCTGGCCGAGAAAGTGGGTATCAACCCTGCCGCGTTCGAGCAGACGGTCGAGACTTACAATCGTGACGCGCGCCGGGGCGAGGATCCTCAGTTCAAGCGCGGCAGCACTGCGTATAACCGATATCTCGGTGATCCGGATCACAAGCCCAATCCCTGCGTCGGCCCTATCGCGCGTGGCCCGTTCTATGCGGTGAAGGTCGTTCCTGGTGATCTCGGCACTTTTGCTGGGCTCAAGACCGACGCTGATGCACGAGTGATCGACGAGAACGGAAATGTCATCCCCGGCCTCTATGCCGCCGGCAACGACATGGCGAGCATCATGGGCGGCAATTATCCCGGCGGCGGCATCACGCTCGGGCCGGCCATGACCTTCGGCTTTATCGCAGGTCGGCACCTCGCCGGTGTCGGGGCCGAGGCTGCTTCAACCGCGAGCCGTCCGGCGGCATAAGGCTCGAACATGAGGGCGCTTATCAACCGCTCCGGGGAGTGAGCGATGACTCCAGCGTATCAGCGGCCACGGCTCTTCGAGCCCCTGGCGATCCGGGGGCTCACTCTCAAGAACCGCGTGGTCATCTCGCCAATGTGTCAGCATTCGGCAGAGCAAGGGCTGGCTGGGGCTTGGCATCTGGTTCATCTCGGCAAGTTCGCGCTGGGCGGAGCCGGGCTCATTTTTGTCGAGAGCACGGCGGTCGAGCAGAGCGCTCGTATTGGCGTGAGGGATGTCGGGCTGTGGGCTGACGAGCAGGTAGCTCCCTTCAAAGCCATTGTCGAATTCGTCCACCAGAATGGCGCCGCAATCGGCGTGCAACTGGCCCATGCGGGACGCAAAGCCGGCTCTCAGGCATTGTGGGAGGGTGGCAGGGCACTCACGATGGAGCAATTGCGCGAGACAGGCGAGCCATGGCGACGGGTCGGCCCGAGTTCCATTGCAGCTGGGCCTGAATGGTCCGTGCCCGAGGCTTTGACTGTGAGCGAGATCTCTGAGATCCGGCAGACGTTCGTCGATGCAGCCAAGCGGGCGGAGCAGGCCGGCTTCGACGTCGTGGAGCTGCATTTCGGACATGGCTATCTCGTCGCATCCTTCCTCTCGCCGCAATCCAATCTTAGAGAGGATGAGTATGGCGGCTCGCGCGAGAATCGCATGCGACTCGCCCTCGAGATTGCCGCCGACGTGCGAGCTGTATGGCCGGAGGAGAAACCTCTCTTCGTGCGCATCTCGGCGGTCGATGGAACTGAAGACGGATGGGATTTGAACGATTCCGTCGTGCTCGCACGGGAACTCAAGGCAATCGGTGTGGATGTGATCGATTGCTCCTCCGGTGGGCTTTCGGACGAGACGCGCAACATGAACGTTCCGCGAGGGCTTGGATTTCAAGTCCCGTTCTCGGAACGCATCCGCCGTGAAGCGAATGTCAGGACACAGGCTGTCGGCGTCATTCTTGATGGCCACCTAGCGGAAGCCATCCTCCGGGAGGGCAAGGCAGACCTGATCGCGATCGGCCGGCAGGCTCTCTACGATCCGTACTGGCCCCACCATGCGGCTCACGCTCTCGGTTATGATTCCGGTTTCGAGCATTGGCCGATCCAGCATGGACCCTGGCTCGCAAAGCGGGCGCCTCTCATGGAGAAACTCAAGTTCACCGACAACTGCGCCAAGAGTCCGATAGGCTCTGGCCATCAGCTGGGAGAAACAAGACAATGACGACCAAAGCTTTCGCCTCGACGGCGGACACGGCCGACAAGACGGTGTCGTTTACCGAGATCGGGCCGGACCTGTATGCCTATACGGCCGAAGGTGATCCCAATTCCGGCATCATCGTCGGCGATGACGGCTGCATGGTCATCGATGCTCAGGCCACGCCCGCTATGGCAGAAGACGTGATCGCCCGCGTGCGTACCGTCACCGACAAGCCGATCAAGTACGTGGTGCTCTCCCACTACCACGCCGTGCGTGTGCTCGGCGCTTCGGCCTACCAGGCGCAGGGCATTATTGCCTCGAATGCCACCTACGATCTCATCGTCGAGCGGGGCGAGCAGGATAAGGCTTCCGAGATCGGCCGCTTCCCGCGCCTGTTCCGCGGCGAGAGCAGCATCCCGGAGGGCCTGACTTGGCCGACGCTGACCTTCGCGAGCGGGATGTCGGTGTTCCTCGGCCAGCGTGAGGTCAAGCTGTTTCATCTCGGCGCCGGCCACACGGCGGGCGACATCGTCGCCTGGGTGCCGGATGCCGAGGTGATGTTCACCGGCGATCTGGTCGAGTACCATTCCGCTTGCTATTGCGGCGACGCGTATCTGCGCGAATGGCCGCAGACGCTCGATGCTATCCTCGATTTCCAGCCCAAGGCGATTGCGCCGGGGCGGGGCGACGCGCTGCAGAGCACACAGCAGGTGCGTGAGGCGGTGGCAATGACGCGGGACTTCGTCACCAGGCTCTATGGCGCCGCCGAGCTGTCGGTGGCGCGGGGGCACTCCCTGAAGGAGAGCTTTGCCGCGACGCGCGAGGTGATGGACCCGAAGTTCGGCGCCTTTGCCATCTACGAGCACTGCCTGCCGTTCAACGTCTCGCGTGCCTTCGACGAGGCCTCCGGCATCGACCATCCCGTCATCTGGACCGCTGAACGCGACCGCGACATGTGGAGCAAGCTCCAGGGCTAAATGATATGCACTGCACGAGAGGGGCGGCTTCCTCTCGTGCAGACAGGCCTTCAGCGCTGTCCGAATGCGTCTGGATCGAACGAGCACTCGGAAAGGTGCTGTAGCATGTCCCTTGCCCAGATGAACGAAGTCCGGAGAAACACTGGCGCATCGCCAGCCGTCGGCATCTTTTGGGGGCTCACCGCCGCCCTGGCCTGGACGGGCTATAACGTGGGCTCAAGGCTTGGGCGAATGGATGGCCTTACACCCATGGACATGTCCATGCTTCGCTTCGGTATTGCCGCCCTGCTGTTGGTCCCGGTGGTTCTGTCGCGCCGCAAGGCCTATGCCCTAGGGTGGGGACGCCTTCTCTCGCTGACGATCCTGGCGGGGCCTCCGTTCGGCCTTCTCATCAACACGGCCTTCGGACTTGCGCCCCTATCTCATGCCGTGGTGCTGACCGCAGGTGCTACGATGATGAGCGCCAATGCTCTCGCTTGGCGGCTCGATGGCAGGCGGTCGCCCGTTCTCCGCCTGTTGGGCATGATGGTTCTCATCGCCGGATTGCTGTTCATCGCGTCCGCTCAGCATGCTCCGACGCCGCAATCGTCGGATCGTGTCTGGCTTGGAGATCTGTGTTTCCTCGCGGCAGGGTCGCTCTGGGGAACATTCACCTATCTTCTCGGCCGCTGGAAAGTCGATCCGGTTATCGGGATCGGCCAAGTCTCTATCCTGTCGGCATTCGCCTTTCTCCCGTTCTTTCTCGCCTCGCATCACGACAGGGCAGTATCGTTGGATGTTTGGCTGGCTCAAGCATTCTTCCAAGGCATATTGGGCGGGTGCTTGGCACCTGTTGCCATTGCCAAGGCGGTTTCCCGGATTGGCGCAGGAGAAGCGGCGCTCTTTCCTGCCCTGGTGCCTTCAGGCGCACTTCTGCTCGCGATCCCGCTTCTGAACGAATGGCCGAGCTATTCAGAGAGCTTGGGTATTATGATCTGTACCCTTGGTCTCCTCACGGCATTCGACCTCACCCGCTTCCTGCGAAATGCTCAATAGCCACGCTCGCCAAGGGGAGCGAGAGACGTGGAAGGCGCGACGGCATGCTATCTCCGCCTCGTAATGGGCAAGAATCCACGCTATCATTTGGACGGAGAGGCTGAGCATAAGGCTCGAATCTGCGGTTGAGGACAATGGTTCCGATTTCTCCGGCGACGATCACGGAGCAAGAGCCGCACGCAGCGTTTCAGGACGATCCGACCCGGGTTCCAGTTGCTCGGCCTTGGTATCGTGGAGTGCCTTTCAGGAGGACACGATGAAACATCGCAATGAAGTAATTCACCGTCTCAGTTTGCTGGCAGGAGCCTTTGTCCTGTCTATCGGCACCGCATGCATGCTCACACCTGCCATGGGTGCAGGCGAAGGCGGGAACTCGGGCGGCGGCGGTGGCGGTAGCGCCGGGGGCGGAGGTGATGGCGGTGGAGGAAACAATGGAAGCGCTAGCCGGCAGGGTGGACGCGGCAGCGATGCCGGCTCTCTCAATATGACGACCTGTCCAAGAGGCCAGATTTATAGCCAGAGATCCCGCCGTTGCGTTCAAGTCCGGAGCGAAGTTTTGACGGATGAGGCCGCGACAGATTATGCCTTCGCTCTTGCTAAGGCCGAACGCTTCGATGAAGCGCTCGAGGTGCTCAACATGGTCAGAAATCCGGACACGCCGAAGGCCCTCAACTATCGCGGATACATCACGCGAAAGCTCGGACGAACAGAAGAAGGCATCGGTTACTATCTCAAGTCCGTCGCCATGGACCCGCAATATGCGCAGGTTCGGGAGTATCTCGGCGAAGCCTATGTCATCCAGGGCAAGCTTGATCTCGCACGGGAGCAGCTGCAGGTCATCGAGACGTTGTGCGGAACGGAGTGCGAGGAATATCAAGATCTGGCCGAGGCGATAGAGGCCGCTCCTCGATGAAGCGATAGGAGACGGAGCGGTCTTCTCAACGCGGCGTCCGTGGGCTGCATCTCGAGAAGGAACGATGCCAATGATCAAGCTTCAGGCGCCGCTTTCGCTCGTGGCAAGACTCCTGTTGGCGTTCATCTTCATTGTCGAAGGCTGGAGCAAGATCGGCTATTATGAGGGAACGGTACAATACATGGAAAATCATGGTGTGCCGGGAGTGCTTCTGCCACTCGTCATCCTGACTGAGCTGGGTGGCGGTCTGCTCATCGCTTGCGGCTTCCAAACGCGTCTGGCTGCACTGGCCTTGGGAGGTTTCTGCGTTCTGACCGCCATCCTGTTCCATCGGAATGTCGAGGACATCGGCGAGTTCATCCACTTCAATAAGGATCTCGCAATTGCAGGCGGCTTTTTGCTTCTGGCCGCATTCGGGGCAGGCAGCTGGTCGATTGACGCATTGCAGTCACGTGCACGCCATCCTCAAGCCTCGTCTGAGATTAGAACACTGTAGACGATAGAGCTTTCAGGGCCCGCCGCCCCGTCATTGTTCGCTCGAAGGCTGCTCGTTTGAAATCCGCGCGAACCCTAGGTGCAAAGGATCGGCTCCGTTTTCATTCAGAGACTTGCAGTTGTCTCGCTCCAAAGCTGCAGGCCGACAGTGAAATATTATGCTGGCTGTTGAGACGATTGGGACGCGTGGAGCTCTCGATCGAGGACGAATTGCGGCAAAACTTTCCTCAGTTGAAGCTTAATATTGTGAGCACGGTGTTGATCTTGAAAGACATCAATTCATTGAAATGTCTGACGAGGGCGGCTTCGGATCTATCTAGGGCACAAATTGGAATTATAATAATTTTAGACAGGGATATGCTTATATGAAGTATAGTTTTGAATAATTATAATTAAAATTTATAGGTTATATCTAAACTAGATCTGTTCTAATATTTTAGTTTAGTATGGACTCCACTTAAATCTGTAAGTAGAAGCTCCTCCCCAGCAGGATCGAGACTGCCGATCCACATGCCGATTTCCAAGCTCCGCCATCGTGCGGGCATGCGAGACAAAGGGGAGCTGACGTGTCCACACCTAAGACCATCACGATAAATGCATCGTCCGCTGCAAGCAGCGTCGATCTCGATACCTACTTCCAGACCTATTTTAATGGGCTGAGGGACGGGTCTTCGAGCTATTACGGCGGCACCCCGAATCCCAATCCGCACGGAGGCGGCACGACTTATCAAAACGGATCGCAAGTTGGTTTCCGGTACAAAGACGCTTCCAACGCCGACACGAATAAGCAGATCGTAATCGAGGGCGAAAACCTCGCCTACGATTTCATTCACTATGGAGCGCAATACGGTCACGGCATTTCCGGCGTGATCGAGTCAGTTACGTTCGGCACACGTGACACGGCTCAAGCCGCTGGAGCAGCTCCACTAACCGGCGTTACGGCCGACCTGATCATCTCTGGCTGGGATCTCAGTGCCGACAAGGGGGCAGGAAACAACTCGGCCAACCCCGTCTATAACCTGTACAACGCGCTTCGTAAGGCTGGGTCCGACTCTGCCAATATCGGTACGATCAACACCGTCCTCGATAGCTACGCTCAGAACATCATCGGCTCCGAGCATACCGATACCTTCGTCGCTACCGTGAATGACGACACTATCCAGGGCGGCGGTGGCAACGACGCCATCGACGGCGGCGATGGCGATGACTTCGCCGTGTTCTCCGGCCGGCGTGCGGACTACACCATCGTGCAGAACGGTGACGGCAGCTTCACGCTTACGGACGAGCGCACTACGGAGGGAGTTGATACCGTAAGCCATGTCGAGAACTTCCAGTTCTCCGATACCACCATCACGTCTGACAACCTCATAGCCCAGCAAGGCGCCATCACCATCGACGCGAGTGGCGCCGATGGCATGGACTTCGAGGCCTTTATTCGCGGAGGATTCACGTCGGATGTATCAGGCGGCGGCATGCCTACCTTCGATAATGCAGTAGGCCAGTTCGCAGGCGAAGAGATGTTCTTGAGCTATGGTGAGGAGGCTGCATCGAAGTATGTGTTCGCCCATGGCAATCTTCAGTATTCCTTTGCAACCCATACTGTTGCAGGCACAATCAACACTATCGAGTATGGGACGCGTGGAAAGCGGTAGTTTTGATAGCGCTACTGGCTATTTCGTTAATGGCAGCGCCCAGCTAAAGATCAGCGGTCTTGAATTATACAACGCTGCTCCTTCTCCATCTGATCCTGGGCAGGAAGCGGAAATCGAGGCAAATGGACCCGTTCACAACTTTGCGCTGGCCTATATGTACGGTGCTGCGGCCGACCCCTATCGGCTGAACAAGTATGCCGATTCGCTTGACAGCTATGCCCAGAATTTCATCGGGTCATCCAAAGGCGACCGCTATACTGGTACGGTCTTTGCGGACACCATCAATGGCGGAGGGGGCAATGATGTCTTCACAGCCACCCAGGGCAATGACGCCATCGATGGCGGCGCGGACACCGACCGGGTCATTTTTAGCGGAAACAGGGGTGACTATACAGTCACGAAGCAGGGCGACGGCAGCTACACCATTGCACTTAAGAACGGCAAGGGAGCAAGTACCCTGAGGAATGTCGAGTCCGCCTTATTCTCGAACAGGCTTATCGATCTCACCTCTGGAGAGGAAATAGCGATCGGCAATCCCCCGACGGATGTCGCGCTGACAATCACCTCCGTCCCGGAAGATGCGAAGGCTGGAGCTGACATTGGTATATTCTCTGCAATCGATCCTGAAGGTAAGCAGCTGGAATACAGGCTCGTCAACGATGCAGGTGGCCGCTT
Source organism: Microvirga lupini (assembly GCA_000517005.1). Classification (GTDB taxonomy): domain Bacteria; phylum Pseudomonadota; class Alphaproteobacteria; order Rhizobiales; family Beijerinckiaceae; genus Microvirga; species Microvirga lupini. The sequence continues at coordinate 33,345 of KI911965.1, read as the reverse complement.
CGAGCTGTCAGGAAACACATTGAAGGTCAAGGGTGGACTCGATTTCGAGGTGCTGACTAGCCACAAGATCACGCTCGAAGTCAGAGATTTCGACGGGCATGTCATCTCAAAGGATTTCGAGATCAGCGTCGGAAACGTCGATGAGAGCCCGGAGAATATCTCGATCTCGGAAACCGTCATCTCCGAAAAAGCCGAAGTTGGAACCCGCGTCGGTATGCTGTCTGCCGTCGATCCGGAGGGTGGGGGCATCACCTACAGCCTGATCGGAAACTCAGGCAGCTACTTCAAGCTGACGGCAGGTGGCAAGCTCACACTTGCTAAGGCGCTCGATTACGAAAAGAAGCAGAGTCATACCATTACCGTTGAGGCGAAGGATTCCACCGGTCAGACGACGACGCAGGCGATCACGATTAATGTCGGCGACGTCACGGAATCGAAGTCCGGCACGGCCAGGAACGACGTGCTGGCGGGCAAAATCGGCCGGGACAAGCTGTCCGGCGGTGCAGGCAATGACAAGCTCTCGGGTGCCGGCGGTAACGATTATCTTTACGGCGGCAGCGGCAACGACAAGCTGACGGGCGGTTTGGGTGCCGACGATCTGTGGGGAGGTGCTGGTGCCGATACCTTCATCTTCAAGTCGATCAGGGAGACGACGGTATCGGGTGCTGGACGCGACACGATCTTCGACTTCTCGACGAAGCAGAAGGACAAGATCGATCTCTCCGCTATCGATGCCAACATCACAAAGAGCGGCAATCAGATCTTCTCCTTCATCGGAACGAAGGCGTTCGGCGGAAAAGCCGGAGAACTGCGTTACGAGAAGGCTAAGAGCGACACGTACATCCATGGGGATGTGAACGGCGACAAGGTCCCAGATTTCACCATCCACCTTGATGACCGGCTCAGCCTCTCGAAGGGCTACTTCATCCTTTAATCACTGATGGCCCGAGGCGAGCCATGCCTCCGGCCATCCGCCTAATCACCTGTCTTCCGAAGGCTGCTTAATCTGTGTTCTCGTCTCGTCCCAGTCGTTATGGAATATATCTGCCCCTGACCGTTCTTGCGGCCTTGGCATCGTCCGCCACAGCGCAGGAGGTGACACCCAGCGCTCCAGGCGACGAGACGACAATCGACCTTGATGCTATCACCGTTACGGCGACCAAAGCTGGCGAGCGTGTATACGATTCCTTGTCGCCATCGAGCGTCATTGGCCGCGAACAGGTTGAAACGCAGATTCAGCCGAGCAGCACGGCCGCCGTCTTGCGTTTGATTCCAAGCGTGACGACCCAGGCGGCTCCCGGGGATCCGGGCATCGGCGTCAATGTTCGCGGACTGCAGGATTTTGGCCGCGTGAACGTTCTTGTCGATGGGGCGCGGCAGAATTTCCAGCGCGAAGGCCATTCTGCCAAAGGAACCTTCTATTTCGACCCAGAGATGATGAAGTCTGTCGATGTCACCCGTGGACCGGCCTCGTCGATCTATGGGTCTGGTGCCATCGGTGGCGTCGTGAGTTTCACGACGATTGATGCCGGCGACGTTCTGCCTGATGGAACCCATATCGGCGGGCGGATCAAGGGAACGTGGGAGTCAAACGGAAACACCCCGCTTCTTCATGGAGAGGTCGCGGCGCGCCCGAGCGAGATGTTCGATCTCCTTGGGGCTGCAACCTGGCGCAATGCCGGAGATTACAGATCAGGGGATGGAGCTACGGTCGATTATACGGCGCAGGATCTTCTCTCCGGCCTGTTCAAGACCAGAATCCGCCTAACGTCCGATCAGGAGCTAACATTATCGGCCTTGCGGATTACAAACGACTTCGAGAACGGCCTGTCGACTTTGTACCGTTCGCAGGCCGTGGCTGACACATTCACGGCAGGATACCGCTGGACTCCAGATTCTCCCCTCTGGAATCTGAGCGCCAAGGTCTATTTCAGCGGTACGAACGTCAAACAAACGACCTTGGAGGGTATTGCCGCGGGAGCCGTCAAGACCTTTGATATCGCTACAATCGGGATCGATCTCTTCAATACGTCACGGTTCGATACTGGAACATTCAAGCACGAGTTAACCTATGGTGGCGATCTGTTCCAGGACAATGTCGAGACGAAGGATCCCTTCGGCGTAAGCAACAAACTCACTCCGTCGGGAGAGCGCCTCGTCTCAGGCGCATTCATACAGGACCGCGTCACGTTCTCCGAATGGCTCGAACTGATCGGCGCCCTGCGATACGATTCATATCGTCTGACTGGCGACGCGATTGAGAATAAGGGCAGCCGACTGTCGCCCAAGATCACGGTCGGGATCACACCCTGGCAGCCTGTAACCTTCTATGCGAGCTATGCCGAAGGCTATCGTGCGCCGGCACTGACCGAGACCCTGATCGATGGATTCCATCCGCCGCCGCTCAGCGCCGGACGTTTCTTTCCCAATCCCAACCTGAAACCTGAGATTGCCCATAACATCGAAGGAGGCGTCAATCTGCGCTTCGACAATGTTATCGTCGAAGAGGATCGCCTGCGCATGAAGCTTGGTATCTTCCACAATCGGGTGGATGACTATATCGAGCAGGTTTTCACGCGCTTTCCCATCCCAGGAGGCTATCAGTACAGAAATATTGCGGAAGCCGTCATTGACGGATTCGAAGCAGAGGGTGTCTACGATGCCGGCTCCTATTTTGTTGGAATCTCGGGCCATATTCTTCGTGGCAGGAATAGCCGGACCAACGAGGATCTCGTCAAAGTGCCGCCGAACTGTCTAGTCAGCACCTTAGGCTTTCGCGGTTATGACGGCCGACTTGAGATCGGGACCCGCGTGTCCCTCGTCGGCGCAAAGGATAATGCGGAAGACTTCGGATTCGTCGGTAATCCTTATGCCGTAGTTGATCTCTTCGCGAACTGGAAGGTTAACGAGCGCGTGACAACGGGCCTCGTGATTGAGAACCTTTTTGATCGACAATACACCGAGTACCTGAACGGAAATCCAAGTCCGGGTTTCAACGCAAAGGCATCTCTATCGGTCAAGTTGTATTGAACGCAGAGAATAATGTGTTGTGCATGGGATGAGAGCCATGCAGCTTTGAGGAGGCAGGCATGACAATTACCATTAAGCTGACCGCAAGCAGTTCGAACAAAGGCGTAAGCTTCAACAGCTATATGAAAAGCTATTTCAAGGATTTTTCCTTTGAGGGATGGCCCTACATTCTCGGCGGTTCGGGAGAGTTCAAGGGAACCCAGATTGTTCTGCTCGACAATATGAATGGCCAGAACACCAAGACCATCGTTCTCGATGGCCGCTCCATTTCCTATGATCTTGCCAAGCATGTGGTCAGTGGAACTGCAACTACGGTGCGCCTCGGCACTCTCGGGAACAGCTACAAGGAATCGGGCGAGTTCACCGAGGATGCCGCAGGGCGAATCGTGAATATCTCAGCACAGGTGCAGATCTCAGGACTGGCGATTGCTGGCACCGAATTCCATTCACTGGTCTCCGGCCTCATGGGGGGCGTGAGTTCGAGCCGAAAGGCCAATCCGGCTGTTCTCAATGAGGCGCTCGCCGATGAGGCCCACAAGCTTGTTGGATCCAGCGGCAGCGATACCTATACCGGAACTCGCTTCAGCGATCGGATCAAAGGCAATGCTGGCAATGACAAGCTGGCAGGTGGAGTTGGAGCGGACGATATCTGGGGCGGGACTGAAGCTGATACCTTCATCTTCAAGTCGACTAAGGAGACCACCGTCAAGAGTTCCGGGCGGGACACGATCTTCGATTTCTCCATCCAGCAGAAGGATAAGGTCAGCCTGTCGTCGATCGATGCGAATACACTCAAAGGAGGAAATCAAGCCTTCGAGTTCATCGGTACGCAGGCCTTCAGTGGCAAGGCGGGGGAGTTGCAGTACAAGAAGGCATCCAGTGACACCTATATTTCCGGTGACGTGAATGGCGATAGAGTCGCGGATTTCACAATCCACTTCGACGATGCCATCGACTTCAGCGCAAGTTACTTCATTTTATAAGGTGTTGCCGTAGGTAGAGAACGCTGAAGATAGATGCTGCTCAGTTGCCGTGGGCGAGTGCTGAATGACCCGCCCTTGCTCGTGGCTGGACTGCGAAATGCATTGTTGCAAGCAGATCGCTCGTGACTAGCCTCTGTCGAGATACGGCGAAGGTTCTGCCACGTTCGTGCTCTTGCACACGAGCATTCTGGATTATGCAGGCTTTGGGATCGATCAATGCCTTGGCGCAGACTCCCAAAGCATCATCACTTTTCGCCTTTTCCTTGTCGGCAGAATCTCGGGGGCCTGCACATATACTGTTAATCATCGCTCTGTCGGTGCCGTGGGTCGCTGAGGTGGATCAGCGCGCAAAGCAATCATTGTAATATAGATGCGAAGCGCTATTCGTAGAACTGTCGGAACGAGTGACAGCTATTCCACACGCACGGGACTCCAAGCAGGCAATAGTCCAATTTCTGAGATTTCATTCCGGTAGGAATGAATGAGCGAAAGAGCTATCATCCCTTAAACACAAGGGTTCAGCTGTGTACCAGTCTCGGGACGGCGCCAGTGTTTTCGACATCTGGATCGACGCCGCCGAGGCGTCGGGTAGCCGCTCTGACCCTGACGCATCCGTCGTCTTCCCGGACAAAGACGTTCTCTTCACTGCGGATTTCAAAAGATCTGGAACCGATCTGCTGCTGACGAGACAAGAGACGACAGCAGTCATCCTCGATTACTTCAGGGGCGACCGGCGCCTGAGCATTACGACGCCTGAAGGTGCGAGCCTTACGGGAGAGACTGTCGAGGCGCTGGCAGGATCCGATCTGCAGGGGCAATATGCTCAGCTCTCGGGTGCAGCGACAGTCCGTGCTCCAATCGGTCGCGTCGAGAAGGTAGCGGGAACCGCAACCGTCCTGCGGAATGGTATATCGGTCGATCTGCAGGTCGGCGATATGGTTGCCAAAGGGGATGTCGTCCAAACGGGGTCAGGCTCCTCATTGGCGATCAAGTTTAATGACGGAACGGTCTTCAGCCTGTCTGCAAGCGCCCGATTGGTATTGAATGACATGGTCTATGCTGCGGATTCGAGTTCGAATTCTGCGTTGTTCACCCTTGTTCAAGGCCTTATCGGATTCGTCGCAGGCCGAATTGCCAAGACCGGCGATCTCAAGGTCGATACCCCCGTCGCCACCATGGCGATCCGGGGAACGGCCGTACAGGCGGAGGTCGCAGCGTTGAGCGGCGCCACACGCTTCTCGCTTCTCACCGAGCCGGACGGAACTGTTGGCTCATTCCTTCTGCTCGACAAGAGCAACCCGTCTCGCGTGATCACTTCAATATCGGATGCGCGCATTTCGACACTGCTCACGCCTGTGGTGGGTTCCGAGCGCGCATCACGCAGATCACGAAGACAGGTGACGACATTCGGGGGGAAAGCGATTTTGTCCGTGATCTCTTCCAGGTGTTTGCCCCTGAGCCTCGTCAAAGGAGGGGCAGCAGCGACGTTGAAGATGGACCGATCATTCCGGCAAGTTTGCCTCAGCCGATCGACACGCCAGACCCATCAGAATTCGCCGTCATCATTCCCGTGGGTGGGCGCGCAGTGTCCCGAGACCAAACCTTTCCAGAGCTTGCATCCGCTCCTGTGCCGATTCTTGGCAGAGCTATCGAGGATGGACCGCTCGCGCGGCTCGATGCGTTGCCGGATGGTGTCCGGTCAGGGGGCATGATGCTCCCACTCTTGATCGTACCAGCCTCGTTGCCGCCCGGTGTGAGATATCTCGATAGTTTGCGAAGCTTCTCCTTGAACCCCTCTCATCCCGCTTATCAGCACCTGGGGGAGGGTGAGACCGAGACCGTCGCAGTCGATTACATCTTGCTGCGTGATGATGGCGCCCGCGTTCCAGCTTCGATCTCCTGGACGATCACCGGCCGAAACGATGCTCCGATTGCAGCGGGTGATCACATCGGCAATTTGGACGAGAGCGGACGCAGGGTTCTGACCGTGCGTGTCAACGACCGCGATGTGGACAGCGACTCCCTCAGTATCATTCATTGGACAGCTCCACTTGAAGGCTCAATCTTCCGCAATGCGTCGGGCGATCTTGTTTTCGATCCTGGAAACGAATTCCAGGCCCTCAGCGCTGGCGAGACCGCAACGGTCATCTTCGCCTACACGATCTCCGATGCCAAAGGAGGACGTGATACCGCGAATGTCACCTTACAGGTCCGCGGGACGGGGACGTTTTCATCGCCTCATACGTCCGCTGCGAGCGATGCCTTGCTCGGGTTCAACAGTCAATCGGTTTCGCTCACCATCGACGCGCCATCAGCGACGACAACGGCAACCGCGAACCTGGATTTGATCATCGGCCTCGGCCCGGTTCTTCAGCCGCAGATGAACATCCTTTACCTCGTCGATATCTCAGGCAGCACGTCGGGTCTATTCGAGGGAGTGCCGGTCGGCGATCTCAACGGCGATGGACACGCCAATACCATTCTCGATGCGGAGATCGCGAGCTTGACCGCACTGACCGAGCGAATCAGGGCGCTGGGTTTCTCGCCTTCCGATGTCACGGTCACGGTGATCCCCTTTAACGGCAGTGCCGATCCGGCTGATGCTGCGGCAGGGGGCAACGTGAACGCAGTGACATTCAGCCTTGGAGCCATGGGAGAAGAGGCGATCGCAAGCCATCTGAGAGGATTGAATGCAGGTGGGGCAACGAATTTCGCAGATGCCTTGCGGGCGGCCAACGATAGGCTGCAGACTCTGGATCAGGGAGGGGAACAGAACTTCCTGTACTTCCTCTCGGATGGCAACGGGCAAGGCCCGATCAGTGCCGAGCTCGCGACACTGAACGATGTCTATCGAACGAGGATCACCGCTCTCGGCGTCGGCGAGAATGCGAGTCTTTCCCAGCTGAACGACATCGACAACACGGGCGGTGCCTCGCTTTTAACCTCGCCGGACCAGATCGATGTCACCGTTCTCGGAACACCGATTCCAAGTGGTACAATCGCCGATCTCGACATCTTCGTGAACGGAACCGAAATCCTCGAGATCGGTCCCGAGGATCTTGTCTCGATACCCGGCGGGCTCGCCCTCGATTCGTCCGTTGGTGGCCTGAGGCGACTTATCGGCGATGGGAACACGGTGTCGGCGACTGTCACTTTTGCGAGCGGGGAAGTGCTCACGACGGGGCTGACCATCGCAGGCGCGCTGCCCCGCTCCACGGACCTCATCCTGTGAGGGAACGATGCTCCATTTCTCGAATGTCTTCGATCCTCTCGCTGAGCGCCAGCGCCAGCCGGAGACGTGGTTGCGGGGCCTGAGGATCCAGGAAGGCGTCGCCACTACATGGGCGCGCGGTCCGGGGGAGCCGTCGCCGTGATGGTGCTTCTGAAAAGACTGCGCCGCTTCGGGGTCGGACGGATTGTCAGCCTCCTGCTTCTTATCAGCCTGCTTGGGTTGCGGGTCTGGGATCCCAGACCGATCGAAGCCCTCCGTCAAAAGTCTTTCGATATCTATCAGCTCATGCATCCACGCGCCGAGGGGCAGGATCTTGTCGGCATCGTCGATATCGATGAGCGGAGTCTGCTGGCTCTGGGTCAATGGCCATGGCCACGCACAGTCATGGCCGACATGGTCTCGAAGATCACCGAGCTTGGCGGCACGGTCATCGGCTTCGACGTGCTCTTTCCGGAGCCGGATCGCAGTTCTCCGGAAGTTGCGGCCAAGACCTTCCAGGGCCTGGATGATGCAACACGGGAAAGGCTCCAACGTCTGCCCAGCAACGATGCCGTCTTTGCCGATGCCATCCGGGCTTCCAAGGTCGTTCTCGGTCAATCGGGGTATCGCGTCTCGGGAGCGGCACCCATCGCCCGACCGGCGGCGCAGGCGCCCATTGCCACCCTTGGTCCGGACCCTCGCGCTTTCCTGGTCGACTTTCCGCACCTGCTGCGGAACCTTCCCGTTCTGGACGAGGCGGCGCAGGGACACGGTCTTTTTTCGATCAGCCCCGAAGGAGACGGCACTGTCCGCCGCATCCCGGTCGTGGCGGTGGCCAATCAAACCGTGGTTCCGTCGCTGTCTCTCGAGATGCTCCGGGTGGCCACAGGGGCAGGCGTCATTCTCATCAAGGCGGACCTGAGCGGCGTGCGCAGCGTCAGCGTACACGATTTCGAGATTCCGACAGACGGCAAGGGGAGGATCTGGCTTCACTTCTCGGCTCCTGATCTGAGCCAATACATCTCCGCCATCGACCTCCTGCAGGGCCGCATTCCCGCTGACCGCATCGCTGGAAAGATGGTGCTGATCGGCACCTCTGCCGCCGGACTTCTCGATCTCAAGGTGACGCCGATTCATCCGGCGCTTCCCGGGGTCGAATTGCATGCGCAACTTCTGGAAAGCGCCTTGACGAGGTCGACTCTCAGCCGGCCCAGCTATACGGCCGTCGCCGAGATCATCCTGGCTGCGCTGCTGAGCCTGATCGTCATTGCGTTGGCCCCTAAGGTGAGTGCGGGACCGCTCTTTCTCCTCGGCGGCATGATCGCTGCTCTCACCTTGAGCATGTCCTGGTATTGCTTCTCGTATCTCAATCTTCTGATCGACTACACCTTCCCGCTGACATCGAGCTTCCTCGTCTACGCGGTGCTGATCTGCACGAACTATATAACCGTATCCGCGGACCGCCGCTGGATCAGATCGGCTTTCAGCCAATATCTCTCCCCCGATCTGGTGGAGCAGCTGGCGCATTCGCCCGAGAAGCTGACCCTGGGCGGAGAGCAGCGCGAGCTGACCGTCTTGTTCTCGGACATTCGAGGTTTCACGGCCATCTCGGAAACGTACAAGGGCGACCCTCAGGGATTGACCGCTCTGATCAACCGCCTTTTCACGCCGCTGACCAAGGATATCGTGAAGCACCATGGAACGATCGACAAATACATGGGCGATGCCATCATGTCGTTCTGGAATGCGCCGCTCCCGGACACGGCTCATGAAGCGCATGCCTGCGAGGCCGCTCTCACGATGCAGGAGAGTCTCAAGGCCCTCAATGAACAGCGCCAACGTGAGGCCGAGGATGCTCGCTTGGTGATGCCTCTGCGGATCGGGATCGGCTTGAACACCGGTCTTTGTGTCGTCGGCAACTTCGGCTCCGACCTGCATTTCAATTATTCCGTGCTGGGGGACACGGTCAATCTGGCGTCGCGCCTGGAGGGGCTCACAAAGGAATACGTCGTTCCGATCATCATCGGGGAGAAGACCGCTCAGGCGGTCCGTTCCCAATTCGCCGTTCTCGAGCTCGATCATCTGCAGGTCAGGGGCAAGCAGGAGCCCGAACGTATCTTCGCATTGCTGGGCCGCGCCGACATGGCCTCCGATCCCGACTTCATCGAGCTGGTGGAGCGAAACGACGCGATGCTCTCGGCTTATCGATGCCGGGAGTGGTCGCAGGCGCTTGAGATGATCCTTCTCTGCCGGGAGGCGGGCAAGGATTTCGGGCTCGACGATAACTACGATTTCTATATCCGGCAGATCCGGCACCAGATCGATTCCCCGACGTCATCCAAGTGACGATGTCTTCTGAAGCCCGCCGCTTGTCGCAACCTCGCTTCGGATGAGCTGATCCCGCTGGGCAAGATCCGGAAACCAGAACCGCCACAGGGCCGCGAGCATCATCGTGCCGATGCCGCCGATCACGACGGCCGGGGAGGCGCCCACCAGCCAAGCAAGCGTTCCCGACTCGAATTCGCCGAGTTCGTTGGAGGCCCCGATGAACACCGTGTTCACCGCCGCCACACGGCCGCGCAACTCGTCCGGCGTCTCCGCCTGAACGAGGGTCTGGCGCACCACCACGCTCACCATGTCGGCCGCGCCGAGGATGGCGAGCAGTACTAATGTGAGGCCGAAGCTCGTGGACAACCCGAAACCGACGGTCGCCAGACCGAAGATGCCCACGGCCTGGAGCATGCGCAGGCCCGCGCGGCGGGCGAGGAGGGACGAATGGGCCAGCACGATCGCCATGGTGACGGCGCCGACGGCCGGCATGGAGCGCAGGAGGCCGAGCCCCCATGGGCCGACATGGAACACGTCGCGGGCGAAGATCGGCATCAGGGCCGTGGCTCCTCCGAGAAGGACGGCAAAGAGGTCGAGGGAGATCGCTCCGAGCAGAATCGGCTTCGTGCGCAGGAAGACGAGGCCCGCGATGAGGCGCGACCAGGTCACCGGCTCCCGCTTGGCGTCGGCCGGGCGCAGGCGCAGGGCGGCAATGAACAGGGCGGCCAGCCCGAAGCACAAGGCGGACCCTAAGAACGGGGCCGTCGGATCGACGGCATACAGAATGCCGCCGACCGCCGGCCCGCTGATCGTGGCAACCTGCATGACGGAAGAATTCCAGGCGATGGCATTGGCAAGATCGCCCGTGGGCACCAGGGCCGGAACGATGGCCTGCGCGGCGGGATTGCCGAAGGCCCGGGCGGCGCCGAAGGCTACCAGAAGGCCGTAGATCGGCCAGAGGCTCGGCACGCCCGCACGGGCCTGCGCGAGAAGGCCGAGCGAGGTCAGCGTCATCGCCGAGAAGACCAGGATGAGGATCCATCGCCGGCTGTACCGGTCCGCCACGAGGCCGGTCAGGAGCACGAGGGCGATGGTGGGCAGGAACGATGCCAGACCGACCAGACCGAGGTTGAGCGCGCTTCCGCTGGAATCGTAGACGAGCCAGGCGACGGCGACGGTCTGGACCTGGATGGCGAGGGCCATGGCGAACCGAGCCGCGCAGAATAGCCGGAAATCCCTGTGGCGGAAGGCCGCCCAACCCTTAGCCCCCATCTCGTTGATCCTGACTCTGATTGGATATGGCGAGGGCTTCTCTAACGCATCGGGTGTAAAAGTGGATCCGATATTTCAACGGCGCGGCCCCTCGGGTTGTGGCACGGTCCTTCGGGGCGTTCACAACGATGCGCCACGAGAGGACGAGCAGAGGGCGTGAAAAGCGGATCCATGTTGAGGGCTCATCTGGCGCTCGGTTCCCGGGATGCCGGCTCGCAAGCGACGTTTCCCATAAGCCTTCAGCCTGAGAGTCTAGCTCAAAATCGGCACATCCCTGAGTCCTCACTCTGAGAGACTGACTCATTACTCGGCCCTTTTCCTTGAGCCCTCATCCTGAGGGCCGCCGCAGGCGGTGTCTCGAAGGACGAGGGCGTTTCCAGAGAGCACTGGACCCTCCTTCGAGACGCCTGCTGCGCAGGCTCCTCAGGATGAGGTTGGAGATTGATGGGCCAGACTCTGAGAAGGCCGGGAGCTCACCTCCGTCATCGCCGGCCTTGTGCCGGTGATCCCGATGGCTTGGAGCGCCGCGCTTTTCACATCGGGATGGCCGGCACAAGGCTGGCCATGACGGCGAGGGACGCACATTATGAGCCAGCCCCTGAGGAGCGCATCGCTGCCGAGGCCCTTTGCTTGCGCATGATGCTCTAGCGATTTCTGAACAGGGCTTCGAGGCTGGCGCGCTCCTTGATCCAGACCTCGCGGTGCTCGTGCATCTCCTCCAACACCGCATCGGCGAAGCGCTTGCGGTTCTCGAAATAGCACGGCGGACCATAGCCGCCCTGACAGCGGCCCTGGTTGCGGCACATGCGCCGGCGACAGGTTTGCGGCACCTGGATCACATCGGCGAGACGGCGCAGGACGTCGTCGGCATCGGGCACGCGGGACAGGATGTTCTGAATACGGCTCATGATGAATCCTCGAAGGAAGGAATGGCTGAAAAGGATTTTGGGGGACAAAGGCATGCGCCTGCGGGCCCAGGGCTGATCGCAGCCCTGAGCTTGAGGCAATCGAGGGTGGCGCGAAGGGCAGCCCGGCTCGATGTCTGTGTTGATGGAAGAACGATGCTTCTCAGTTTTGCCGACACGCACAGCTATCCCGGTTGCCGGGTCATCATCCGAGCGGACGGTGCCGTTGGTCAGGAGGTCTTTGCGGAGTTCAGCGATGGCGTCACCGTTCCATCGGTCCTTGAACAGGCCGGTCCGGATGAAATCGTAGTGAGGATCGGACCGCATAAGACGGCCCGCGGAACCAGCATCAAGGAGAAGGTCTGGATCCTGAAGCGCAATTCAGGCCACGAATGGAAGGTCGTGAGGAAGGTTTGAATTTCGCAGACGCATCGTCCGAAAGCGGAAGTCCGCACGATGCGCCAGTTCGATGCCAGCCGATTTCCGTCCGTTCCGATGATGGCCTCAAGAGTGTCTACGTTTTCAAGAACGCCTCGACCGCGGTACGGTCGAGGCCTGCCTCCCTCATGATCCGTCGGGCGAGCTCCGCCGCCGATGGGCGCAGTCGGTTTTGCGTCCGGTCGAGCCAGTACGACACGGGATTGAGGGCCGTTCGCGGATCGACCGCGACGACACGCCCGGTGCGCAGCGCCTCGCCGGCCAGAGGCGGGCGGGCGAGAGCGACCCCAAGGCCGTGGGCGGCGGCGTCGAGCACGAGGTTGTAATCTTCGAAGCGGCGATCCTGTGGGCGAGGGCGGTAGTCCATGCCCTGAGCGGCAAACCAGGTCCGCCATCCCGATGCGTCGGAATCGTGCACGAGCGGGTAATCCATGATCCGCTCCGGCGCACCAATCCCGAGCGAACGGGCCAGGGCAGGCGATGCGATCGGGAAGCATTGCTCTTCGAACAAGCGCACGGAGACGCGGCCCGGCAGGCTTCCGCGACCGCAGCGGATGGCCAAGTCGATTCCCTCCGCTTCGAGATCGATGTTGCGGTGCTCGACGACGAACTCGACCCGCAGAGACGGATCGCCGTCTTCGAAGGCTTTCAGGCGCGGCATGAGCCAGAGGCTGCTGACCGACGGAATCGATGTCAGGCGAACGATGGCCGCGCCGCGCCGTTCGATCCAGCGGTCGGAACTGTCCGCGATCAAGGCAAAGGCTTCACTCGTTCGCTGATGGAGGCGCTGCCCCTGCGGGGTCAGGGCGACGCCGCGCGCCTGTCGGTCGAAAAGCCTTTCCCCAAGCCAATGTTCGAGCTTGGCCACTTGGCGGCTGATGGCGCCATGGGTGAGGTGAAGGTCGTTCGCCGCGGCCGAGAAGCTGCCGAGGCGGGCGGCTGCCTCGAAGGCACGCAGGGCATCGAGCGGCGGCAGGGGCATGGAGCTGTGATTCATGCTCACAGCTGATTGCTGAATTGTTCGATTGTCAATCATCTCGGATCGCAGAATTGTCGGCCCCGCAATTCCTTTCGCGAGTGCCCTCCTATGAGCATCGGTGCCGCCCATCCTTCCGAAATCAGGTCCTTCGACGGGGTGACCGCTGTCGCCGTCATCGTCACGATCCTGGCCTGGGCTTCGGCCTTCCCGGCTATTCGGGCCGGTCTGCAGGTCTTCGGTCCGATCGAGCTTGGAGCGCTGCGGTTCGCCGTTGCGGCCGTGCCGGCTGCGCTCTTTCTCGGCGTCACGCGTCCGGCATGGCCGACATTTTCTGACTTCCTCCGTTTGGTGGTCGGCGGCGTCCTGTTCGTCGGGCTCTATACGGCCCTTCTCAACATGGGCGAGATGACGGTCTCGGCTGGAGCAGCGAGCTTCATCATCAACACGAACCCGATCATGACGGCGGGGCTCGCGATGCTCGTGCTGGGAGAGCGCTTCAGTGCCCGCGCCTGGCTCGGAACGGCCCTGTCGTTCGCGGGCATCGGCCTCATCGCCCTCAGTGAGGGAGAGGGGATGCGTCTCGATACCGGAGCCCTGCTCATCCTCGGCGCGGCGCTCTGCACCTCCGTGACCACGGTCGTTCAGAAGCCGCTCTTTGCCAGGCACAAGCCGCTGACGGTCTCGGCCTGGAACATGGTCCTGGGCGCTCTCGTCCTTGCGCCATGGCTGCCGAACGGTGCTGCCCAATTCACCGCTGCATCTTGGTCGGGCATTCAGGCCGTGATCTATCTCGGCCTTGTCCCGAGCCTCATCGCCTATGGAACATGGGCCATCGCCCTGTCGCGTCTGCCGGCCAGCCGCGCCTCGAACTTCATGTATTGTGTTCCGCCCGTCGCGACTCTCCTCGGCTTTCTTTGGCTCGGTGAGGTGCCGACCATGCTCGGTGCCGTCGGTGGCCTCATGGTCCTGGTCGGGGTCGCTGTCGTCAACTGGCGGCGTTAGGAAGGACGCAGGCGGGCGTGTGCCGCTTCCGTCGCGTTCATGACATGCAGAGATGAGTATCGTCGCGCCGTGTAGGGCGCGACGATGTCCGCTTTGATATCAGGCCATTGCAGCGACTGAGCGAGGTCGGATGCTCGTCAGGACAATGAGCGCGGTCAGCAGGAGAGCCGCGCTGCTGGCGGCGAACACGCCCGTCACTCCGCTCAATTCGAAGACGATGCCACCCACGGATGCCCCGATGGCGATAGCGAATTGGACTGCCGCAACCAGCAGGCCGCCTGCGCTTTCCGCCTGGTCCGGAACCGTGCGGGTGAGCCATGTCGACCAGGCAACCGGAACGGCGCCGAACGCCATTCCCCATAGCGCCACCAGAACTGAAACGGCCGTCGGCGCATGGCCCAGGACGATCAGACACAATCCAAGGATCCCCATCAGCAACGGCATGGTCATCAGGGTCAGGCGAAGGCTGCGTTCGAGCAATGGTCCTGCCAGAAGCGTACCGAGGAAGTTGGCGATCCCGAAGCCCAGGAGAATGGCGGACATCGTGTTGATTCCGACGCCGGGCACAGTCTCGAGGAAGGGACGGACATACGTGAAGAAGGCGAAATGGCCGGTGAACACCAACATCGCGGCAACCATGCCAAGTCCAACACCCGGGCGTATCAAGACATCAATCAGTGTCCGTAGGCGTGTCAGACCGCTTGGCGCCATCCTGGGCAATGTCGCGAACTGCACGAGCAGCGTCACCAATCCCAGCGCTGCAATCATCAGGAAGACGCTGCGCCAGCCGACGATGGCGCCAAGATAGCTGCCGGCAGGTGCAGCCAGGATGGTCGCCGCTGAGACGCCGCTGAAGATCATCGACAGGGCCTTCGGCACGAGCCGCATGGTGACGGCTGCGGACATGGTCCAGAACCCGCCGATTGCAACGCCCAGGAGAAAACGCCCCAGCAGGAGAAACAACAGGTCCGGCGCGAACGCCACCAACAGGTTCGATGCAATCAGCAGAACGGAAAAGCTCAGGAGCACGATCCGTCGATCGAAGCTCCTCGTCGCTGCGGAGATCAGGAGACTGGTGATCATCCCGACCACAGCCGTCGCCGTCACGGCTTGTCCTGCCATTCCTTCGGAGATGTGCAGATCTGCGGCCATGGGCGTCAGGAGACTAGCTGGCAGGAACTCCGCCGTCACAAGACCAAACACGCCCAGCGTCATCGAAAAAACGGCACCCCAGGCGGGCTCGTCCCGCGCCTGTGTGGCCTCACCCCAGTGTAACGGTTGGCTCATCCTCTCGACCTTTCACGAAGAGATGTTTTGCACTGCACAAGATGGGCTGGACTTTCCGGACTATCTATGTCACGAAATCCGAAATGCTTGATCGTAAGTCCGGAGTCGGTTCACAGCAGAAGAGCGGCCGCCTGCCGTCCGATCTCGTGAGCGAACTGCTCATGGGAATGCGGCTGTTCGGAATAGAATATCGCCGGATTCAGATTACTCCTCCATTCGGCATCCGCTTCGGCTTGGTGGAGGGGCGGGCGCAGTTCCACTTCGTTGCCCGCGGCCCCGTCTTCCTGCGCAGTGCAGCGGGAACGGTTCATCCGATGAATGCAGGCGATGCCGTGCTGCTGCCTCGCGGCGGACCTCATGATCTCGTCTCACAGCCGGATCTGCCGAGCCGCGATGTCGGCGCGTTTGAGACGGCTCCCCTGTGTCAGAGTGTGAGTGCCATTCAAGCCTGCAACGGGAATGCCCGTGAGCCTACCGACGCGGTGATCTTCAGCGGTTGCATGGAATTCGACTT
>KI911965.1:16973-17296 GCA_000517005.1 Microvirga lupini | reverse complement strand
GGCACAGGTCGGCATCCCGGCGTTCCCGGGCCGGTCTGTGGTCGGGATTGGCCTTGCGGGCGGCGTGCTCGTAGTAGGTCGACGGGGCGATCGGCAGCACACGGCAGATCGGCTCGACCCCGTAGGTCTCACGATGCTCGTCGATGAAGGCTTTCATGGCTTGAAGCGGCGGTCGAGCTCCGCCTGGGCAAAATACGCGCTGGCCTTGCGCAGGATCTCGTTGGCCTGACGCAGTTCGCGCACCTCCCGCTCGAGCGCCTTGATGCGCTCTTGGTCTGTGCTCGTCGGACCAGCGCGAAGGACCTGGTCGTGCCCCGCCTGCC
>KI911965.1:15361-16873 GCA_000517005.1 Microvirga lupini | reverse complement strand
GCGCTTCACCGACGAGGGCTACAGCGGGGCCACCCTGGTGCGGCCCGCCCTCGAGCGATTGCGCGATGCCGCAGCCGCTGGAGGTATTGATCGCCTCTACGTGCACTCCCCGGACCGTCTGGCGCGGCGCTATGCGTATCAGGTGTTGTTGATCGAGGAGATGCGCCGGGCCGGGGTCGAGATCGTCTTTCTCAATCGGCCGATCGGTCTCTCGCCGGAAGACGATTTGCTGCTGCAGGTTCAGGGCATGGTGGCCGAGTATGAGCGGGCCAAGATCCTGGAACGCAGCCGGCGCGGCAAACGCCACGCCGCGCACAAGGGCACGGTCAGCGTGCTCTCAGGCGCCCCCTATGGCTACCGCTACATCGGCAAGCGGGATGGCGGAGGCGTGGCCCGTGACGAGATCCTGGAGGACGAGGCTCAGATCGTGCGGCGGATCTTCCAATGGATCGGTCGCGAGCGCGTCAGCATTGGCGAGACGTGTCGGCGTCTCCAGCAGGAGGGCTGTCTGACCCGCAGCGGCAAGACGGCCTGGGATCGGAGCACCGTGTGGGGAATCCTCAGGAACCCTGCCTATATCGGCACGGCGGCCTTCGGCAAGACTCGGATCGGGCCCATGCCGGCCCGGTTGCGCCCGGTGCGTGGCGGCAGCGAGCAGCCCCGCCGGGCCCATGGGGTTTATGATGTGGCCCCGAGCGAGTGGATCAGCGTATCGGTCCCGCCGCTGGTCGATGAGGCGTTGTTCGAGGCGGTCCACGAGCAGCTTGCGCACAACCGCCGCCGCAACCGGCAGCACGCCCGTGGGCAGCGTTACCTTCTGCAAGGGCTCCTCGTATGCCGGCAGTGCGGCTACGCCTATTACGGCAAGGCCATCAGCCTGAGTTCGGCCAAAGGCAAGCGGCGCGACTACGCCTATTATCGCTGCTGCGGTAGCGACGGCTACCGTTTTGGTGGGGAGCGCCTGTGCGCAAACCCGCAGGTGCGCACGGATCGGCTGGACGAAGCGGTGTGGCGTGAGGTCGAGCAAGTCTTGCAGGATCCGAGCTTGATTGCAGCGGAGCACGAGCGGCGCGTGGTTCAGGCCCAAGACCCGGGAGCGGCCGATCTGGCTGGCATCGAGACCCAGCTCGCCAAGTTACGCCGCGGCATGGGGCGATTGATCGATGGCTATGCCGAGGGCTTGATCGACAAGGCTGACTTCGAGCCTCGGGTCACCGGACTCCGGCAACGGATCAAGGGGTGGGAAGAGCAGGCTGAAGCCCTGCGTGACGAGGCCGCCCAACGTGTGGCGCTGTCGCTGATTGTCAGCCGGCTTGAAGACTTTGCCGGACAGATTCGTGATCGACTGTCGGCGGTCGATTGGTCTGTTCAGCGGGATCTGATCCGCCTGCTGGTCAAGCGCGTTGAGATTGATCGCGGCGACATCACGGTGGTGTTCCGTGTCGCGCCGTCTCCCGACCCGGGCTATGGTGGCTCAGACGGCGACAGTTTGCACCATTGTAGGAGGGGTGG
>KI911965.1:14781-15261 GCA_000517005.1 Microvirga lupini | reverse complement strand
CAATGGTGCAAAACTTCCCTTTGACCTTGCGGTGACGATCCCGCGGGATCGGCTGCGAACGCGGTATGGCGATGGTTTCCTGGGTGCGCCGTTAAGGCTGTATCGGCCGTCCAAGACGCGATGGCCCGATCACGGAGGCGTCGATGCCGCGGCGCAAGACACCACCCCCGATGCTCAAGGTCCGGGTGAGCCATGAGGTCAGCCGGCTTGAGAAGCAGTGCATGGCCGACGCCTTCGAGCGTCTGCTGCCGATGGTCGAACGCCAACTCCATCGCCGACCCCAGGAGCGCGGCTCACCCCGCGAGATCACATCCAGAGCGGCCGACGATCCCGGGAGGAAATGGGCATGACAGCCTTTAACGTTGCCATCTACGCCCGCGTCTCGTCCGAACAGCAGGCAAGCGACAACACTATTGCCAGCCAGATTGCCGCCCTTGAGGCCCGCCTTGCGCAGGACGGCTTCCCCCTCACGCCGGACGG
>KI911965.1:14344-14681 GCA_000517005.1 Microvirga lupini | reverse complement strand
CCTGAGGCGTGCCTGCCATGCGCGGGACGATGCTCCCGTCCTGCCTCTGGACCGGAGCCATCAGCCAGCGCTCGATGTGCAGCAGCACCCACGGGCAGTCCGTATGGTGACGGATCGCCTTGAGCAGCAACTCCCAATCGATGCTGTCGAAATAGCTCTGGACGTCGATATCGAGCACCCAGTCGAACCGCCAGCCGCGCTGGCGCGTCGTCCGGAGCGCATCGATCGCCGATCGGCCGGGGCGATATCCGTAGGAGTCGTCGTGGAAGACCGGCTCCAGGATCGGCTCGAGAGATCGTTTGACCACCTCCTGGGCGATCCTGTCGCCGACCGTGGG
>KI911965.1:6082-14244 GCA_000517005.1 Microvirga lupini | reverse complement strand
AACGAGGGTGGCGAGGCGGTTTCATCCCTCACCTATGCCGCGATCCCGTCACCCTCCGGTTAATTTGACGATGCTAGTTCGAGACATCCCGCTCCAGCTACCGCTTGGCTCACCGCCATGCGGCGTTCAGCTCCTCAAGAGCCGCACTTCCAGGACAGAGCTCCGGGGTCGAGAGTGCATTCAACGGCACGGTTACCATGTGAAGCCTATCGTGAAGGCTCTCGGGCTCCGAGTGCAAGTAAAGCAGGCCCGTAACGATCTCGCCAGCCGCCTGATGCTCCTGCAGATACGTCACCGCTCTCAGCTTGTCGGTCGGATCGTAACCGGCTTCAAGCTTGCGCAACCTGAGAATCGACCCATCATGCTGGGTTACAGTCTCGACGCTCCCCGGAGCATAGTCTGCGGTGATTGCACCACGGCCCTCGATCACATCGAGGTAGTTCACCGCATCATTATGGGCGCGGACATAGTCATAACTTTTCGTCGAATCCGGATGGTTGTTGAATGTAACGCAAGGGCTAATGCAGTCGATGAAGGCGGCACCTTGATGTTCTATCGCGGCCTTGATCAGTGGGACGAGTTGCGCCTTATCCCCGGAAAAACTGCGCGCCACGAAGGTGGCGCCGAGAAGAATCGCCATGCTCACCAGATCGATCGGGGAATCTTGGTTGCCGACACCCATCTTCGATTTCGAGCCCCTGTCTGCGGTGGCGGAGAATTGCCCTTTCGTGAGACCATACACGCCGTTATTTTCAACGATATAGGTCATGTTGACCCCACGCCGAAGGCAGTGGGCGAATTGTCCAAGACCGATCGAGGCCGAGTCCCCGTCTCCCGACACTCCGAGATAGATGAGATCCCGGTTTGCCAACGCCGCCCCGGTGAGCACTGATGGCATTCGGCCATGGACAGAGTTGAAACCGTGGCTGGCGCTCAGGAAGTAAGTGGGGGTCTTCGACGAGCAGCCGATTCCCGATAGTTTGGCCACCCGGTGCGGCGGGATCGACAGCTCAAAGTAGGCTTGGACGATTGCGGCCGAAATGGAGTCGTGGCCGCAGCCAGCGCATAGGGTGGAAACCGCACCCTCGTAGTCCCGATGCGTGTACCCGAGCGCATTCTCGGGTAAATGTGGGTGGCGCAACTTGGGCTTTGCGAGGTATGTCATTCCGCTGCCTCCCGGCTCGGCTTGCCGTTCAGGACTGCCCAGCGTTTAGCGATCTCGTCGATGATGAAGCGAGCCGTAATCGGCGTGCCGTCATAGTGCAGCACCGAAATGATGCGCGCTGGGTCGAGAGACCCCTCGCTGATAAGAAGTGTCCGCAGCTGGGCGTCCCTGTTCTGCTCGATGAGAAAGACTTGATCGTGATCAACAATGAAGTTGATCACTTCATCGCTGAACGGAAATGCGCGCACACGCATAAGGTCAAGATCAATGCCCTTTGCCTCTAAGGCCGCGACTGCCTCGTGCATGGCCGGTGCCGTCGAGCCGAAATACAAGACACCGTAGCGGGTCGGGCGTGGGGCGTTCCTCCGTAGCGGCGTCGGCACGAGGGCTTTGGCTGTCTCGAACTTGCGCAGGAGCCGCTGCATGTTGTCGACATAGGCGGCGCCCTCCTCGGTGTACCGGGCATAGCGGTCACGGGAGGTACCTCGGGTGAAGAACGCCCCTTTGGACGGGTGCGTGCCAGGGTAGGTGCGGTATGGGATCCCATCGCCGTCCACATCAAGGTAGCGGCCGAACTCGCGCTCTGCCTCGAGCTCTTCAGCAGTAAGCACCTTGCCGCGGTCGAGCTGGCGGCTGTCGTCCCATGTTAAGGGCTCGCACAGCCACTCGTTCATGCCGATATCCAGGTCCATTAAGACGAAGATCGGCGTTTGGAGCCGGTCAGCGAGATCGAACGCCAAGGCTCCAAACTCGAAGCACTCCCGAGGATCCTCAGGGAACAGAAGCACATGCTTCGTATCGCCGTGAGAGGCATAGGCAGAGATCAAAATGTCAGATTGCTGCGTCCGAGTTGGCATTCCGGTCGAAGGGCCTCCACGCTGCACGTCGAAGATTACCGCCGGGATCTCCGCGAAATAGGCAAGGCCCAGAAATTCCTGCATCAGCGAAATGCCAGGACCGGACGTTGCGGTGAAGGCCCGAGCGCCGTTCCAGGCCGCACCAATCACCATTCCGATCGAGGATAATTCATCCTCAGCCTGTACGATCGCATAGCGGCTTTGGCCGGTGTCCGGATCTGTGCGAAACCTTCGGCAGTGCTTCGCGAATGCTTCGGCAAGCGATGTGGAGGGAGTGATGGGATACCAGGCTGCCACGGTCGCGCCGCCGTAAACCGCGCCCAGTGCCGCGGCATCGTTGCCTTCAAGGAAGATGCGGCCGCCTACCGCCTGGGCACGACAAACTCTGAGCCCGATGCTCCCCTTCAGGTGTGTTTCGGAATAGTCGCGGCCTAGGTGCAGCGCCTCATAATTCGGCGGAATGAGCTTGTCCTTACTGCGGAACTGCTCTGCGACGAGCCGCTCGAGTTCGGCAATGTCGATCCCTAAGAGTGAGGCGAGGGCGCCCACGTAGATAATATTCTTGAACAACTGGCGCTGCCGCGGATCGGTGTAGCGCTCATTGCAGATCGCCGTCAGCGGCATGCCGACAACGTTAATGTCGCTTCGGAACTTCGAAGGTGGCATCGGCCGGGTGGAATCATAAAAGAGGTAGCCGCCCGGCTCGATCTCGACGACATCTTTGTCCCAGGTTTGGGAGTTCATCGCGACCATGAGATCAACGCCGCCTCGACGTCCACGGTGGCCGGCCTCGGTCACCCGAACCTCGAACCAGGTCGGAAGGCCTTGGATGTTAGACGGGAAGATGTTACGAGAAGCGATGGGCACGCCCATCCGGAGGAAGGAGCGGGCAAAGAGTCGGTTGGCACTAGCAGAGCCTGAGCCGTTGACGTTAGCAAACTTGATAACAAAGTCGTTCGTGGTCTCTAGGCGCGGTGCTGGCATGTCTTGGTTCCGTAAGCGTGTGCCATATTGAGCACGAACTTCTGCATATCCCAGGCGCCGGTTGGACAACGCTCGGCGCAGAGACCGCAATGTAGGCAGACGTCCTCATCCTTCACCATGACACGGCCGGTGTTCAGAATATCTGAGACATACAGATCCTGAGCCCAGTTGAGGGCAGGGGCGGTTAGACGCGCCCGTAAGTCCTCCTCAGGGCCGTTGGTGGTGAAGGTGATGCAGTCTGTCGGGCAAATATCGGCACACGCGTCGCACTCGATACACAGCTCCCGGGTGAACACCGTCTCGACGTCACAGTTCAGGCAACGTTGCGTCTCAGCATAGGCTAGCGCCCGATCAAAACCGAGCTCGACCTCGGCCTTGATGTCCTTCAGCGCGATCGCCCGGTCGCGCATGGGAACTTTGTAACGCAGATCCAGGGATATCTCGTTGTCGTAGGACCACTCGTGGATCCCCATTTTCTGTGAGACGAGGTTGGTTCGAGGCGGTGGTCGGTCGGTCAGGCTTTTGCTCTGACAGAAAAGGTCGATCGAAATCGCTGCCTCATGGCCATGGGCTACAGCCCAAATGATGTTCTTTGGCCCGAACGCCGCGTCACCGCCGAAGAATACCTTCGGAAGAGTCGATTGATAAGTGTTGGCATCGACCTTCGGCAGACCCCAGCGGTCAAACTCGAGCCCAAGATCCCGCTCAATCCACGGAAAGGCATTCTCCTGGCCGATCGCGATGAGAACATCGTCACATGCGATGTGAACATCCGGCTCCCCCGTCGGCAGCAGCTGGCGCCGGCCATTAGCATCCGTCCGGGCCGCCGCCTTCTCGAAGAGCACTCCGGTGAGCCGGCCGTCCACGTGAGTGAATTCCTTCGGCACAAGATAATTGAGGATCGGGATGCCCTCGTGGATGGCGTCTTCCTTTTCCCAGGGAGATGCCTTCATCTCCTCAAAGCCGGAGCGCACCACGACCTTTACGTCCTCACCTCCAAGGCGGCGGGCCGTGCGGCAGCAATCCATAGCGGTGTTGCCGCCGCCGAGGACGACCACTCGGCGGCCCACCTTGTCGATGTGACCGAAGGACACGTTGGACAGCCAATCGATCCCGATGTGAATGTTCGCGGCGGCCTCTTGGCGGCCCGGAAGATCGAGGTCGCGCCCCCGTGGCGCGCCGGTGCCAACAAACACCGCGTCGTAGCCGTCCGAGAGGATCGCCCGAAGACTCTCGACTGACTTACCGTAGCGGGTTTCGATGGTCTTCATCGAAGTGATATAGCCGACCTCCTCGTCGATCACCTCCTCGGGCAGCCGAAATCGGGGGATCTGGCTGCGGATCATACCACCGCCTCGCTCCTCTCGATCAATGAGGACAATCTCGTAGCCGAGCGGTGCTAAATCACGAGCGACCGTCAATGAGGCGGGACCAGCGCCAATCAGGGCGATCCGCTTGCCGTTTCTCTCCAACGGCGCAACTGGCAGAAGGGACGAGATGTCCTCCTTGTTGTCGGCAGTGACACGCTTGAGGCGGCAGATCGCTACAGGTTCCGACTCGACCCGGCCACGCCGGCAGGCCGGCTCACACGGACGATCACACGTGCGTCCCAGGATCCCGGGAAAGACGTTCGAGTGCCAGTTGATCATGTAGGCATCAGTGTAGCGCCCAGCTGCAATCAGCCTGATGTATTCGGGAACCGGCGTATGGGCAGGGCAGGCCCATTGACAGTCGACCACCTTGTGAAAGTAATCGGCATTCCGAATGTCTGTTGGGGGCAGCCCGGCTTGGAAGGCTTTTGCTTCATGGCCACGCTGTTCGAAATCCATTGCCGATTGCGCACTCTCGGACATTGACGCATCTCCGGTCGTATGGTGGCGGAGTTCTCCGGCGAAATAAAGTGCATAAAAACTGGACAGGTGCGACCTAAGCTTGCGGCTTACCCCTTCACTTTAGCGAGATAGCGCGGCAAGCTAGACACTGATCACGTCGCACACGGAGGCGATCATGTTGATCAGAAGCGACTTGGATGCTCCTGCCCGCCTTCAGTGTCGGCTGGGGGCTCCCGAT
Organism: Microvirga lupini; assembly: GCA_000517005.1. GTDB lineage: Bacteria > Pseudomonadota > Alphaproteobacteria > Rhizobiales > Beijerinckiaceae > Microvirga > Microvirga lupini. Next base: position 9,168 of record KI911965.1, on the reverse strand, counting down.
CTATACGAGTCTGCCAAGTGGGAGGATGGGAGGCGACTTCCGCCCATTCGGGAGGCTCTTCGAGTGGCCATGACAGAGGAGTGCCCAGCCGGAAAGGCCGCCATCTCGTGACCGGGAGCGGAATTGCCCTGAAGCCAGATGAGATCCCTAGGATATGGTCAAGCCTTCAGGGGGCTCACCATCAAAGTGTTGAGCGGGGTTTGCGTAAGGATGTAGCTCACCCGATGTTCGAGGTTGAGCGTAATCGGCTTGGCGAAGGCAAGCGACAAGAGGCCACTGCGCTGATACAGCAGCACGGCCCTTGTGTGGCTGACGGGCACCCTCAACTGAACCAAGTAACAGCCATTGGGGCTGCCAACTGCCGGCCCAACCTGTTGAAAATGCAATACCTTGCTCCCGCCAGACCATCTGCAAGAGTAAGTAAAAGCGTTAAGTTGACCGCACCAAGCACAACAATCCTGTATGGGCGATGTGCCAGGACAGGTTGGTTGATTAGCTCATGGATCTAAAGGTGCACTAACTGGCTCAACGCTTGGGTTGTGAGTCCAGCCCAGTTGCCCAGCCACGTGAGTGTAGAGCTGTGTTGTGAGGAAGCGATCCTTGACCACCACAACGAGGTCTCGCCTCCCTGAATACCTCCAATGTGGACCATCCGCCCCGGCTGATTCCATGACTTCAGTGTCATAGGCGACGAGGCCATGATGCCGGTTTAGCTCAAAGTTGATCCTATACTCATCGGAACGCTTCTGGCCTCTCTCGTGAACCTTCACGTTAGCCACCACCAGAATATCACAGCGACCCCGCAAGGGTTCGGCTGAGAGCTTCAGGGTGTCCCATAGGATGATTGGACTTGTCCCAGTATTGGCCATGGTCGTTCTCCAGACCCAGTCAGGGCGCAGCTCCCTACTTTTGAAGATTGTACCCGTGATCTACAGGAAACGGGATGAGGCATTTGGAGGAGGCTAAGGACAGTCTAAAGAGCTGAGGAACTCTCCAGGAGCCACACTGATGCCCCGGCTCCAACTTCAAACTGCACCCGGCCACTTGCACTCACGTTCGACAAGCCCCTTGCCGGCAGGGAGCGTCCAGATATGACGATGCCCTCCGTCACCCCCATCCAGACAATCGAGGCGGCGCGATGCGCTGGAAGGCGCATCGCGCAGGGGGCCGAGAGGGCGTCTGACCGAGGAGCCGCTGAGCGTGCTATTCGCAGACTGGCTTAGTTCGTGGAGCGATCTGATCCGGCGAGTATTATGGCTGGACCCTCTTCCCGCATCGCCCAAACCTAGCGAGCCGCGCGCGGCAACTACGCCGCCGCCAAGCGCTCCGAGCGTCTCGACGGCATCGTGTACGGAGCCGATCTCAGAGCCGATACCGCAAATTCAAGGCGTAATCAGGTTGACACCATCTGGCAGTGCCTTGCTTCCCTCCCCAACCGAGAAGGTCATCGACGTTTTGCCCCCGACGAAATCGACGCCATCGACGCAACCGCACGAGGATCGCTGGCCACCAACGTCACGCGAGGCGTAAGCAACGCCCGCCTGCTGCGGCGCTCGGCTGGCCGCTGATCTGTTCGCCGTCGACGGGCTCGCCTGGGCCTTGAAGGGCACGGCTGTCGTCGAGAGGTTGACGACAGCTGCGACGCCGTCGGGTGGACGAGGTTTCGGGTGGTGCGACGGACGTTCATTGGTATGAGCTGGCCGCATCCTTTGAGGTGACGGTCTCGACCGTCTCCGAGTGGAAGAGCGTGCACGCGGAAATTTCGGGTACCGCTCAAATCGTTTGCCGATTCCGCTGGCGGGCTTTCAGCGCCTGCTGGCCGGTCTTGCCATTAGCAGGAAACTGCGCCTGGAGAGGCTTCCTGCGGCTTGCGTTTATGACGGGCAGCGCTGCCTCGCCTGGAGCGAAGACTGGCGAATGCTATCGCAAGATCGAGCAGGAAGAGAGGTCGGTAACGCAACCATCCGCCCCCTCCACGCCTGGTCTCGAACACCAAGGGGATTGCCGCACCTCCAAGGCGGACAAACGATAGCTGGCTTTGCGCCGTCCTACATCAGGAGCCTTCCCCTACCTCGGCGGAAGGAAATCGGATGAGGCAGTCCAGCTACGGGCCAAGCCATGAACGTGCCGATCATCTCCTTGAGCAGCGGCATTGCCCATACAAAAACAGAATTTCGCAGAAGGGCTTTGAGGGTATGTTGGCAGCGACTGAGCCGGAGCCGCAAAAGAACCCGGCCCTCGTGCCGGGTTCGTGTCTATCTGAGACAGTCATGAGCATCAAAACAGCTCCTGAACAACGCCCGATGCCACGGTCCCGTTCCTGCAGGGGCTTGGTTACACGCTCCGGCCGCGCCGCGCGAAGTACCAGATGGCGGCGATGACGATGATGATCAGCAGGATCACCCACCAGTAGTCCATGATCCCGCCAGCGGCTCCGGCATCACCAGCGGGAGGAGCGCCGGGAGCAGCAGGTGGGGTCTGTGCCCAGACAGACGAGACAGCCAGGATGATGAAGCCCAACAGTGCTGCGAGTTTGCTCATGGATATCTCCGTTGGAGGAGGACCAGCGCAACCATCCCAATGCATTGCCAAGCTGGCCCTGTCAGGGAACGCACCGGGACAGGGTGTGTTCCTAAGCACACCAACTCGTAGCGCGTGATGCGCACACCGGCGAGACCTCGGCTCACATGACGACGGGGTACCCCGGCAGATACATTGATCATGATCCCACAAAGGGACGATAGTCTTGCCAGGCGGGGGGGGGCAGCTACGATGGATGGTCTTTCGGCATTGGTGATCGCGGTTGGGGCTCTCCTGCTGGTGCTCGTGGCGTATCTCGGGACTGTAGACTATCTCGAACCGGTGCCGGAACCGAGAGCGCGCCGGTTCTCCCCCAGGCGGACGAGCAAGCGCCACCGATGAATAGGAAACGGCCGACCGTCTCAAGGGGCGCTCCAAGGTGCGGCCCGCCGCTGCTAACCACAGGGCCGGTTAGGCTTGCGTACCCACCACTTGCTTCTGGCGTCTGTCAGGTAGACGACACGGCCGAGATTTTCTGCGTTCCTTCGCCATGTTTCCTTACGTGA
>KI911965.1:5819-5982 GCA_000517005.1 Microvirga lupini | reverse complement strand
GCCAGCCCTGCCAGGATGCGCCGAGTTCAATCGCCTCGGTCCGGATATCCTCGATGACGTGCAGAGCCATGGCCTTCGCCGTGGCCAAATCCGAGACCTCGATGCCAACGTCATCCGGGATGGTCTCGTGCCCGTTCACCAGGTGAAAGTAGCAGCGCATCGG
>KI911965.1:5522-5719 GCA_000517005.1 Microvirga lupini | reverse complement strand
CAGCAGGCCTATTCTAAATGCGCGGAAGCTTCGCGGGCTGCCAGACACTCCCAATGTGAGGAGTACATCCGGTCCTTTGACGAATGCGCAGCCCGCAAGAACGAGTGCGACCCGCACTCTGTTTACGAGGTCTTGCTCAAGTTGAGTTTCACACCTTCAGATCGCGGTCACAAAGCTTCGCCAATGCCACTCTGAGG
>KI911965.1:4701-5422 GCA_000517005.1 Microvirga lupini | reverse complement strand
CGACTTGGACGCCGTGAAATTTGCGGAAGCGACGTTATAAAACCTAAGTGATAATCATACACTCGCGGCCTGAGCTACCTCGAAAATCCCCCTCGAGAGCCGGCCCCGTGTTGTAGAAGCCTGAAGCTAAACTGGACGCATTGCGGGTGAAGCAGGTGACATCGAGACGCCCCTCGGTCGGCGGCGGGGGAGCGCCTCCCACTCGCTCCTCATTTCCAAGCTGGACCCAGATTTTGATAAGGCTGTCTAGGAATGAGCCGGATAAACCTTTCGGCCGTCAGAGCGCCTCTTTCTTCACTAGGTGCAGGTAGGTTGGATCGAACTTGCCCGCTGTCTGCAACGGCTTCATCAGCGCCGGGTTTGGCTTCTTGGCTGCTTTGGATTCTGACATTGTGATACTCCGTGATACTCCGCTCTAACGCTGGTCTGCCATCTGCATCGGCAAGGTGGCGCGACCATGACGATCAAAGATCTAACAGTTCTTTAACCTCGCTCTGCCGCCGATCTGCCAAGATCGCAGCCCATCTGCTGGTATCAGATTGTCGCCGACCGCGCCGTTTGCCCGGCGGCTTCGCCATCATCTGCCGCATCGCTTCTTCAGCCCGTGCCCTTACCTCTACGTTGTGAGAGAGTTTACGCACCTCTGACGGTTCGTCTTGCTGATGCATGCCATTCTTGCGCGGCAGAGGCCGCCGCGTTAGCCAACTTCTCAAGCCCGTCT
>KI911965.1:2605-4601 GCA_000517005.1 Microvirga lupini | reverse complement strand
GGACCGTAGTGCATCTCTCCAGCGTTATGTCATGGGTTGCTGGTTTGAGCGTCTGCAGGAGGCGCTGCCATGACCCAGGTCCGGCGACTACCCCGACATCAGGACAACCGGCTCCTGGCCGCTGTTGAGCCAGAGGATTTCGCCGCTCTGGAGCCGCACCTGGCCGTCATTGACCTGCAACGGGGTCAGATCCTCTATGAGGCTGGTGCAACCCTCACGCACACCTACTTCCCGCACGACGCCATGGTGTCGCTCGTCACCGTCATGAGGGACGGCAAATCGGCCGAGATGGCCGTCTTTGGCTGCGAGGGCCTGTTCGGTCTGGTGAGTGCTTTTGTCAGCAGCCAAGCCTTCGGGCGCTACATCGTCCAACTGGGCGGCACGGCATCGCGGATCGAGCTCGCTCGGATGCATGAGGCGATGGCAACCCATCCCATGATCCGGCAGCTCTTCCTGCGTTACACGGAGGCGCTGATGGCTCAGACGCTCCAGACGGTCGCCTGCAACGCGGTTCACAGCGTCGAGGCCCGCTGCTGCCGCTGGATCCTCATGTCACAGGACAGAGTTGGTAAAGCCGATCTTCCTCTCACGCATGAGTTTTTGGCTGAGATGCTCGGAGTGCAGCGCTCGACGGTAAGCGAGGTCACGCGCACGCTGCAGGATCGGGGTCTGATCCGCCAGGGCCGAGGCATGATTACGGTCGTCAATGTCCCCATCTTCAGAAAGCAGCGTGTGAGTGCTACGCGGTCATCCGGCAGAAGTATCAGCAGCTCTTGCCGCAGACCTATGAGCGGGATTGAGCCGCATCCTTAATCGCCAGCGTTCATGTGAGCCTTGAGCACGGGTGAGGCGCTGAAGGTAATCACACGATGGGCCTCGATCGGCACCTCCACGTTGGTTTTGAGATTGCGGCCGACGCGCTTGCCTTTCTGGCGCACGGTGAAGACGCCAAACGAGGACAGCCTCACCGTCTCCCTGGTGGCAAGGGCGTCGCATAGCTCTCGGAGGACCAGCTCGACGAATGCGGCGGACTCTGCTCGTGAGAGGCCCGCCCTCTGGTAGACGGCTTCAACCAGATCCTCGCGGGTGGTGCTCTTGCCAGTCATCACCCTCCAGTGATGTCGCTTTTCCCTTGGTGGCGATGCTATCACTGTCAGCGCGCAGAGAAATGCTCCCGCAGGAGGAGCAGCATTTCTCCGAAGGAGGGATGGCGAGAGCAGTCAGGTCGCAGCCATGGCACCGGTCGTCTCTCAGGGATCAGACCGCTGCTCTCCGACCGCCCACGCGCTGTTTTGCCGTGGTCTCTCTCAATGCGAAAAGAAGGACGCCGATGTCGTCGTCCAGCAGATTGATCGCGTTGCGATCATACTCCCAGAAGCGTTTCTTGTGGAACGCAGGCTCGGCGTCCCATGAGCACGCTTGTGGCTGAGCTTCGTGAATAGCGTGAGCCACAAGCTCAACGCTTTTGTCGATCTCGTCCGTCCCATAATGACACCTCTAGTTCCATCCCCAAAATTGTTGCGGCTCGCCCGCGTGTCAGAGACTGGCCAGCAGGATGCTTGCTCCAATGAAGGAGCCAAGAGAGGTCACGAAAAGGAATGAGGCACGCTGGAACGATGCCCTGGTGTTGGTGGTAGTCGTAGGTTCAGGAGAGATGTTTTGTAAGTGTTGATCGTGAGGCGTGAGCTTATCCCGCGTTCGAGCAATGCTGCATGTTCGCCAAACGTTGGTAGTCATCGCTCTATTCCTTCACGAATTCTATCAGAGTGTTTCGAGCCCATGGCAGGTAGGAACCAAGCCGCCCCTTTGATGTTTAAGCTTCTCCGAAGTTGTCTGTCGATCGCTTTTCATATGTCTGTTGCTGAGCCCCGCATGGTAGTCCTCGTGGTTGAGGACGAGACCCTTGTGCGCATATTCATGGCCGACTTCCTGGACGGGGCCGGGTTCAAGGTCCTCGAGGCCGCCAATGCCGATGAGGCGCTAACCGTACGCCAAG
>KI911965.1:1564-2505 GCA_000517005.1 Microvirga lupini | reverse complement strand
GCGAGCCCGTCGAAAGCCTGAATGTCAACGCGCTCTAGCACGCCGGCGACCATACACGTGAATTTCCGATAGACGCTTTATGGAATAGCGACGCGACTGAGATCGGGAGTCGCACTGAGGCGACCTACTCAGGAGAGGGACGCCCAAAGAAAGGCGAGGGATGCCGCAAAGCCGATCGCGGTCCGCATCGCGTGAAGCGAGCCCCATCGCTTGATCATCGCCCGGCTTTTAGGACCAGCCGCCCCAGGATCAGTCGCCATGAGCCTGTTGTTGGTAGGCATGATGGCGAAGAACGTCACAGGCCAGTTCGCGACCATGAAGAGCGCTCCCACGGCCCATCCAATGTGTCTGGCCTGCCACCATGCCGCGATGCCGAGCAGGAAACCCACGATGGCCAGAGGGGCCTGCATGGCCAAGCCGCGTTTGTAGGATGGCTTCCACTCAGTCAGGAGGGAGCGGTCGTCCAGCCCGAGGCGCGCGGGCTGCTCAGCAACATTGATGTAGAGGGCCACCCCGGAGAACACGGCGCCGACAAGGAGCGCAAGCTGACCAATGAGCATGTCGGTCCCTTTCAGGTGCGCCCGCCAATTGCCGATCAATGAAGATCAGATCTTATAAGATCTGTGGGATGCGTCCTGCCCGTCTTCCAAACAGGCGTTGTTCCTAACTCATCCCACCGATGAGCAAGGTCAATTGCCGCTTTTACGGTGTCGCTCGAAAAATCTGCCAGACCTCGTGCTTGAATCCATTCGTAAAAGCCAGGACGAGTGTTCCCGGTCTCTGTTGTGAAACTCGCATTCCGCAAAGCCGCATAATAGTGGCCTAATGTTGCCCACCACCTGCGCTGCTCCATGATGTCACGCGGTCTCTTGTCGGCTAGATGGGTCCGGATCAAATCGCATATGGGCGCTTCAGGAGTTGACAAGGTCGAGGCTGTATTA
>KI911965.1:0-1464 GCA_000517005.1 Microvirga lupini | reverse complement strand
GAGATCTTCTCCGATGAGACCAAAGCCGCGCAGGCGCTGGAAGGCTGGGCAGAAACCCAGCGACGGAAGGGCTATACAGACCTCTGATTGGTCGGGGGAGGATCGCTGCGCTGTTCCAGGCAGCGTGTCAGCTCCTGGATGACCCAGCGTCGGGCATGGCGCTTTGCAGACCGCTTCATGATGACCTGCTAGCGCCGAGCAGAGGGGTATCAGGGACCGAGATGGTGACCTTCTGGCCAGTGCGCGGATCAAGGATGGTGAGGGTCATAGAAGCCTCCTGCGATTGACCCCGGCATCGCTCGAAACCACCCATCCTTCTCTGGCCACCGTCACACAGGGCCATTGTGACTTGGCGCACAGCCATTCATCGGCGACACGGCTAGATTGGGTGGGTGGCTTATGTTCCTCCCTGACTTCAGCGCCTCGGCTCGACTCCGAGGCGTTCTTTTTGCCCTTGGATCGTCATCACTCCACTGGCCACAAAGTCCAGTCTGCCACGTTCCGCCCGCTCAAGCGCGATCGACAGTATCCCAGAGCGACGGTTAGTCCGCCTCGAGGTCATGAGACGCTCAGCTAGCCCTTGAGCTCCTCGTACTCGCGCTCGACTCGGGAAAAGTCACGATTCGTATCCCGGTTGCAAAAGCGAAAAGCAGCGGCTTGAGAAAGCTGTCTGAGCCGGCCGTCATCAACCAAGCACTTGAGATTTTGAGCGGAAAGGCTCGCGCCAAGCGTGGCATGTGGAACCGCCGTGCGGCGGACTACCAGGAGCGCATCAGCACTGGGCAGTTGACTGCTGTCGCGGAGGTTCTGCGAGATCTGAATCGCGGGCCGCAGCCGGAAGAGGCGTCCTACAGCGAACGACAGATTTTCGAGGGTGCCCTGGATTTCATGGTGAAAGAGATCGCAGCGGTGAGGCAGATAACGGAGACCGAGGCCCGCAAGCTCATCGAGCAGGGCCTGGCCGGCGCTCCCCGTTCCAGCATACCGACCGGGAGCGAAGCGGCGGTATAGCCACTCTGGCGCACCGTCTCGAGTGGCGGCACTCAGAGGAGTATGGTTGTACCGGCAATCGTCGAAAGGGACCGGAAATCGCAAGTCCGGTGCGGCACCAGTGTCGCCACCTCTACGCGTTTGCCCGTCAGGAGAGGCTGGTTCAGCGACGAACATAGGTCCCGGAGTTGATCGCTGCCTTGATCCGTTGCAACCCCTCTGAGGTCGCTGGCTCGATTCTTAGGATCGGGTGCCCTCCTGCAGAATGGCGCTGTGAGAATACAAGACGGATATAGCCGCTATCATGGAGGGGGAGGAAAAAGATCCCGTCAGCCTCTCCCTTCAGAAAACAGCGGAGACCGATATAGAAGCTCTCCTCGTATCCTCTGACGGCGGTACGAATTGCCGGGTGGATAACCAAAGTGATGCTTTTGCTCTCGCAGACCTCTTCAACTGTTTTGAAACTCAACACGA
>KI911964.1:38449-39965 GCA_000517005.1 Microvirga lupini | reverse complement strand
GATCAAGCACCATCTGGTGCTGCACCGGATTGATCCGGAGCAGGGCATCCGGCGCTTCTACTCCCTGAGGTTACGGGGAGTCGAACCTTTAGCGCCCGTCCTCCTTTATGGGCGAGCCGCTGTGGGTAGCTTTAGGCTATAGGAGAGGCCTGGTTGTGGAGGATGCTTGGCTGCATAGGCCTTAACCGCTTCGGTAGGAAGGACAAGCTTGCATTGCCCATTCGGTTGCCGACGCATTGACCCGCTTTTCATATTGAACGAAGCATGGCCCTTAAGGTACACAAGCCCGCTCCTGGTCTTTCGGCCTTCAATGACGGTCAGATAGTATCTGAGAAACCCAGCGTGAGTTTCTCGGATGACAGCCTCCGATCCTTCGGGAGCCGTTCGATAGTAGTGTTCAATCTGCTCGGATGTTTGATCGGCGCATGGCCAAGGGCGATCCATAGTAGTCCCGGCTACATGGCGCCTATGAAAGTCATCTCCGGGATCACTCATTCACACGTCCTCTGTGCTCACGTCCTCTGTGCCTTGAGAGTTAGGAGCCTTTTCTAGCATGGATCCCCTGCGGACGCTCAACGGTCGCCTTGATCTGCTCAGCTGCGTTCAGCCCTCGGATGCTGATCACCCACGGTCTGAGCAAGCAATTAAGGGTTAAGAGACTGTTAGTGCCTGGGAAAGTCGTGTTGGCACCTGTCAACGTGATGACCCTCACCGCCCCCGGCTCTTTCCTTTCGCTTTCGCCATCATCTGCTGCATGGCCGCTTCAGCCTGTGCCCTGGCCTCTGCATCATGATGGAGATTGCGGACCTCTGAGGGTTCCTCCTGATCCTGCAAGCCATTCTTACGCGCCCGCCATTGCCTCGCCTGAGCTGATGTCGCCGCGGCGTTGGCTAGCCGTTCAAGACGGTCCAACGCGGGAGTGCTGACCTGTCCCTTGGCTTCGGTTTGCTCCTCGTCTTGCTTCGGTCGCTCTGTCATGGATTCCGCTCCTGGAGTAAGAGGCTGCTCACCTATCTCCAGTAACGAACAAGCGATAGCGGAGCCAATAGAGTCTTGATCGTCCTCTCGTCACAGGCCTGTCACCAAGGGCTATTAGATCGACATCGTGGCCGCATGGCCTGAGGGACAAGGACGGGCACGGATGTACTGCCCTCCTTGTCGCCTCGCCCAAATCGCAAGCCAACTTCGGGGCAGCACCGCTACAGCCCGGCCGATCCAGTGTCCGATTAGTCGTCGAGGGATAGCGTTTATCGGACATCAGCATAGGGTGGGTTGGCACACCCCGGGGCGCTGGGATGGAACGAAGCAACCGGAACCCCGTCTCTCATCCTATAGTGCTGTAGTGCTAAAGCTCCGCCGTGCTACAGTATTGTAGTGCAACATTCGATCCTGTTGGGAGTTGTAGTGCTGCGGAGGCTCCTGCACCTCTCCCCTTGGTGCACAATCAGGCTCACGACCTCCGTAGACTTCAGCCCCGTTCAGACCAATCCCGACGGGGCTTTTTCATGCCACTCAG
>KI911964.1:38133-38349 GCA_000517005.1 Microvirga lupini | reverse complement strand
ATCCGGGAGAGGATGTCACTCGGCATCTCCGACGAGACCATGGGAGGTAGAGCGGGACTGACCACAGGAGAGGCCACGGTCAATCTCGCGCCACACACGTCCGCTAGCCAGAGTGCATAGCGGTTGCCGGCTTCCGTGCCGTGGCGGGTCAGGAGCAACAAGTCTTTGAAGGGTGAGTCTTTGAAGGCCATATCCGCCTCCTCGATCCAAGGTGCG
>KI911964.1:35905-38033 GCA_000517005.1 Microvirga lupini | reverse complement strand
CGCCAGCTTGATTAGTAATGGCGACACCCACAACACCATTTGGACAGCCGAGCTGTTGACGGATCTAACTCCAGAGGAAAGGCCTAAGCCGTTCACTGAGATAGAGCACACCTTCCGGAGCCTAGACGAAGTTCGGGAATGGCTTGGAGATCCTGAAATCCGAAATGCGCGGAGGGCAGGCTAGCCTATGTCTATCACCAGCATGCCCAAGGTCATCTACTACGACACGCTAGAGGCGTTCGATGAGGTAGACGGGCTGCACCTGTCCCTGGTGAAGTGCCAGGGCGAGCAAGACGGGTTTATCCCAGGCCCGCCATGCCTGCATCTGGTCCTAAACGCCGCCGATGGAGCCTATGAGCCTGTTTTCACGATCCAGCCCTGCCATGAGGATCTAGCCCGCGCTATTGGGCAGGGCATGACGCTTGCCCTCTCTATGGCCCGTGCTGAATGGGAGAACCCGGCACCACCGCCAGCCCAAAAAACTGCATGCGTCGTTCTTCAATTTCCCACCAATAGAACCGTCAATAGGACTCGCTGAATGAGCACAGAAATTCCCCCAGTACTCCAGGCCCAAATTGATATGGCTCGCACCTCATTGCGGTCCGCAATGAGTGGAGTTAGCATCGACATGCATGCCCGAAACTTCGGCTCCAACCTCAGAACCATGTTGGCATGGATCAACACCACGCCGGAAATCGATCAGGCTGCCGAGCAGGCTTACCAGGAAGCTGTCAAATACTTCCGCGTCAGAGATAATCTTGGTCCGCTCTATAATGAGCAACTGAAGGCCCGAGGAGCAGAAGCCCTCCAGGTGGCAGAGAGCGCCCTAGACCGCCTCGCGGCTACCCTCACGGATGCAAATCCGAATGGCCACGCCAGAGGCATTGGAATTGCCTGGAAGTAGGTGCCACTTCACCACTCCCGCCAGCGTCAGCGGATGGCCGGGTGTGGCTACGCTCCATAGGGTCTTGACGCCACACGTTGTATGGCACATATCTTAATCAACACGGCCGGCCCCTCTTCCTCCCTCGGGAGGTACGGGTCGGTTTTCATTTGTACGCCCAATGCCCAAAATCCCCTACACGAAGCCTCACCTCCCGGTCTCTGACCAGCTTGAGCTGCTTAAATCGCGTGGAATGCTGGTCACGGATGAGCCGAGGGCGCTACAGTACCTTGAGCGTATAGGGTACTATCGCTTGAGTGGCTATTGGTACCCCTTCCGCCAGTCCCAACTCACTACCGATGGAAACGGGCTCCCCAAAACCGAACTACTCGACCGATTCCGGCAAGGAACGGAATTCCGGCACGCTGTTGGGCTCTACGTTTTCGATAAACGGCTACGGCTTCTCTTCCTAGACGCTATCGAGCGCATCGAAGTTGCCTTGCGGGTTGATATTGCCCTACTGCTGGGCGCGCGAGATCCATGGGCGCATCGCAACTCCAGCGAGCTTCATGGTCATTTTGCCACCAAGCGAAATTCCAGAGGAGTTACCAGTCACAAAGAATGGCTTGATCGCCTCAATACGAACGAACGCCGGTCACGGGAAGACTTCGTTCTACATTTCAGAGGCAAATACTCTTCCGATTTGCCGATTTGGGTCGCTATTGAGCTTTGGGATTTTGGAATGCTCTCGACATTCCTCGCCGGCATGAAAATTGCGGAGCTAGATACCATCGCCAATAAGTACGGTATCCCACGGGGGGAGGTGCTGCCGAGTTGGATGCGGGCAATCAACCATATTAGAAACATATGTGCCCACCATAGCCGCCTGTGGAATATCTCACCGGCTGATCAACCCAAGCCTCCCAAGCCAAGCGAGATAATCATTCTGGACCATCTTGCGAGTGATGCTTATGCCCAAGTCCGCGTGTATGCCGTGGCGGCAGTAATCCAATTCCTCCTTCGTCGGATCAATCCCACGACAAGTTGGGCCACAAGGTTGAAAGAACACTTCGGTACTTTCCCAGAGGCTCCGGGAATTGCCGTCGGGCAGAGTGGCTTCCCGGCACACTGGGATCGGCTTCCCCTCTGGCAGTAGCCGCGCTCTACTACACCCTTTCATTTACCCACAAGCCTCGCGCTGAGGGAGGCGCCGAGTTCGATATCGGTGAGGCGCGAGAGGCCACG
>KI911964.1:19466-35805 GCA_000517005.1 Microvirga lupini | reverse complement strand
CTCTAGAGGAGGCTCCTCCTCAAAGGGATCTGTCTGCCATGAAGCGCCTCAAGCTGGACGCCGAAACCCGTATTGCTGCTGCCATCTACGCCGTGCAGGTTATCATCTTCGCAGCCGGAGCCTGGCATTACGCCTTCTGACGCAAAGCTCGAAGGGTGCAGAAGCGCCAAGGCCGCGCCTGATGAACACCGTGCGCAACCGTCTCGCCAAGAGAGCTTCCGAGCAGCCGTCCTTTTTGCCCTCCACACTCGGCCCGTATTGTCGATGTGAGAGAACTTGTGGCTCCGACTTTCCGATCCACTCACTTGGCGTATGGATTAAAGGGCCAGACAATTCCAGTACAGCGGGCCACCGTCCATCTCAAAAATAGAACCCCCTGCGTCATAAGGAGGAGGAGGCGATTGATTAATAAGCAGTCTCGCACGAATGGGAAACTCTGTCTCACGACCTGGGTATGAAAAAGAGCCCTGCAAAAAGCACCAGTGGGTTTTGGGGCGAACGGGCAGGATCTCGTTGTTACCGCCGTCCTCAGGGCTATAATTGTTATAAAATTTCCAACGGTGAGGACTGCTGGGGAAATGATTGCAGAAAGTAAATGTCGTAAGGGAAGTACCGTTTGTCGAATGGTGCGCAATAATATCGGTGATAGCCGGGTTCCATGTTCCATTGTGCCTTGAGGAGGACTCGGCGCTCCACATATCTCTCCCCCCCGTAGACAGAGGGCCGGCCACCCCAGCCCAAAGACAGGCTTTGGTCTCAGTTACGGGTGATGTGATGGTGGGAGCTCCGCCGTTAGTCGTCAGGGATAACTGCTCCGTACCAAAAGCCGAATTGGGGGGGAGATTCTGCCCGACGAATTCGTTTAGGCGAACACATGTCCACTCCACTTCGGGTGGTAGCGGGTTGTTCACCGCCCATTCTCGATGCACGGCATAGTAACCGTCGTTCCCTACGACAATTTGCGCAACTGATTTACTCTCAAAAATGCCCCGCAGACCGAATAGAGCGCAGAGGCCGTAATCGTTTGGATCAATGCTTGGACCGCCACTTGGTCCACTGCCCGGTCCTGGACCAGATGGCAATCTGGTGTCTGACGTCATCGTGCCCCTGTCAGTGGGTCTTCCCGGCTCTGTTGTCCTGCCATATTCTGCGGCCTGCGCCTTCTCGGGAGCCATGAAAAGAAACGCCACTAGCACCAGTGGAAAACTCAAGCATGAGGCCCAAAACGCTGAGCAAGAGCATAGAGGAAACGATGTCTGCTCTCTCATAGCAATCTCCCTTGTGGCCAGGCTAATGGGCAACGGGCGATCCGACTCGGCACGATAAGTATGGGCGTATCTTGCTGCTAGTTAAAGCTCGTTCCGAAACTCATGATAGACGAGCCAGCTCTCTGCCTGCGTCACTTGGGTCGCGAGACCAGATCCCGATAGGCGGAGAACAATTGCTCATCCGTCAGGTTCTGGATCGAGCCATCCAGACGGGCCTTCACCTCCAGCTTGCGGAGGCGGGTCAACGTCGCCTTGCTCACGCGGGACGCCCATCCACAGCAGCCACCAACCGAATGACCATCAGGTTGTCACCCTCTGTCCATTTCGGGGAGGCTTTCAGTTCTGCCGTCTTCTGCTCCTCTTCCTCGTCACTGGCCACAAGGATCGTGTGCCACTTGCCTGTGTCCTGTGGGGCCTTCTGCTCCAGGGCCTCAAGCCGTCTGAGAGTGTTGCGGTTCATCGGGTAATCCTTCCATGGTCATGGGCCCGGCGCCCGTTCGTGGCGACATGGGCCAGCAGATCCGACATCGTCTTGCCTGTGGTGAATGGGTCCGCCTGGGGAAGGCCGTGGACCTGCACGAAGACGTCCTGGGGTTGGACGCTATATCCCTCGAGGAAGGCAGCCCGCTTCTCCTGGAATTCCTCATCACTGTGAGCGGGGATGACATGCACAACGCCATCCCAATAGGAGACAGAGGCCTCCAGCTTCGCCAAGCGGCTGAGTGTCGTCCGGTTCATCTGGCAATCCCCTCCTGAGAGCGGAGAACGCCCGTGATGATCCGATACACGGCATTGTCGTCCTTGGAGATTTCGCCGGCCTCGATGAGAGCGGCATGCTTTGCCTCTGCCTCCTCATGCGAATGCGCAATGATCCGATGCCAAGGACGAGCTCCCTTTGCGATGGACGCGGCCGCCTCAAGGCGACTGACACGCGAGAGGATTCCTCTGCTCATTGTTGACACTCCGGACGTGCGAGGGTGTCCAGTCGCTCCTCATGGGTTCCTGTCACTGGGATCGTCTCCGGTTCTTTGAATTCCCGCTGCTCCGGCGCCAGGTTGAAGTTCCAATCGAAGAAGAAATCATCCGGCTTGGCACGGCCGGACTGGATGAACTCCGCCTTCTGAGCCTCAAAGTCCTCTGGGCTCCGTTCGTAGATGACGTGCCAGTACCCGAGAGCCTTCGAGCCTGCGGCTGCCTCCAGTCGACTGAGGCGGTTCGTCAACGCTCTGCTCATTTCTGCCCCTGTGCTGCTTCAAGCTTGTCGAGACGCTGCTGGATCTCGTGCAATTCCACAGCCTTGGTGAACCCGTCGACGAGCTTCGACAGTTCGCCTGCTTCACCAGGCGTGATGTCCCCATTGGCCACGGCCTCCGCCAGGGCCGCCGTTGCCTTCACGGCGTCACCCACCTTCTCCAGCTTCGGCATGGCGAACGTCACAGGTCGTTCCTTCCGGGGCGGCAGGATGCGATCCATGACGAGGCGCATGGCAGCCCCATCACCTGCGAGCGCCATCTCAACGGCCTTGCGGGTCAGGGCTTCAGCCTCTCCATCCAGGAGGGCTTCCAGGGCCAAGGTCGTCTTGTTGCGGGTTCCCTTCGGCTTCCCCGCATTCCCCGGCTGGAAGGGCTTCCCCCGCGTATTCTTCGCGCTTTTACGCGGAGCTTGAGCCTCTGCCATGGTCTCAGCGTCCATGTGGCTTCTCCTCGTGTCGTGTCTCCATCACTAAGGCCCACCGCGTACAAAGTACGGTCTCCGGGTCGATAAGGTTTCCTCCAAAGCCGGAGGAGTGACCTATGGAATGCTTCTGCCGAGAGTGGAGGAACACTCCCTCCACCGCGAGCCTTGCCTGCCTGTCCAGATCCCCCGAGAAATGCGATATGGCGGCCCGTGGCGCCGCTTTCACGTTAGCGGGTACTTCCCTAGCCTTCGTGTTCATCAAAGGATTCCCTGCGGATTATTGGGGTTCTCGCCCGACCGCTCCGAATAGGAGCCATCACCAACGGTAGCGCCTTCGCTCCGCTGTCCCGTGTGCGAGCGTTCGCCACGTTCGTTGTAGCCAATGCCGAACCCGTAGGTTGACGGGTCCCAGGTGTCCCAGCTCGCAGCAGGTCCAAAGCCCAGGTCAAAGCCCTGCCCGTTGAACCAACCGCCGAAGGCATTGCCGAGCCTGTCAGTGATCCGGCCGAACGGATCAGCAGCACCAATGACACCACCCATCACCGCGCCGATAGGCCCGCCCGTAAGCCCGCCAAGGGCAGCGCCCGTAATGGCTCCACCCGTCCAGCCACCAAAGAGGCCAGGACTCCAGCCTTTGGCGATTTCAGGATTTGCCATTGCATCGAGGAAGCCCGTTTTCTCAATCGGGTCCATCAGGCCGAGCGCAGAGCCAACGCCTCGGATAGACATGTCCGGTAGGTCGAACGACGGAAGGTCGAGCGAGGGCAGGCCAGAGAACAAGCCCTGTTCCTGCGGTCGAGTAGGAGGCAGGGGCGCGGTTTCCGGCAGCGAAGCGGGCGAGCTGTAGGAACGCGAGACAGGACCGGCCACCGTAGGAGCGGGACCCTGCGTCGCCGGCCTTGTGGACGTGTTAGGCGAGGCCTTGGCCGCCTGTGTCGAGACAGACGGGGTAGAGAGCCCAGACACGCCTAACTTGTCCGCCATTTCATCCGCATACATGCTCTGCATGTCGAAAGAGGGCGTTGAGATTGGAGCCGGCGCAATCGGGGCCTCCGGCGCCTTGGGTGCCAATTCCGCCATTACCCGGTCAGCAATTGCCTTGTTGGTCATATCCGGCGCGGTATTGTTCCGAACCGCCATAGCGCCTTCAAAGCGATCCATAGCGTTCCGGGCTTCCAGCGACGGCGCGTCAAAGTCGGGAGTGTTGCCCCAGGGGCCAGCATCCACACCGGCCGAGAACCCGGAAGGTGCGAAGCCCTCCGGGGCAATGCCGAACGTTTCACCCATACCGAGAGCGCCAGGTGAGACGATCCCGGTCTCTGTCTCCGGGAAACCCGTTTCAATCATCCGCTCCGGCAGGCCTGCGCTATGGATCGCGTCAAAGGTGCCCGCATCCATCGGAACAGCATCAGGGAAGCCAGCATCAAAGCGAGCGTCAAAGGACGCCTGATCGATCAGGCCAGGAGCGTTGAAGCCCTCGAAACCGGGGTTCCATCCTTGTTCGAAGGCCTGAGGCGAACCCATGGGCACACTGTCGAACAGGGAAGCAACATCAGGCGAGGTAAAGCCTTGCGATGGGCCGAGGGGTTGGCTGCTGAATGCGCCAGCAGGAGCAACGGAGCCTGTAGCCGCGAAGTCTGTAGGGCCGTCAATCGGGCTTGGCCCCACCGGATCGAGATAGCCGGCGAAATCCACCCGCCCAATCGGATCAGCTGCGAAAGAGCTAACCCCATCATCCGGCGTGATGCCAAAGTTTTCAGCGAACCCGACCGGTCCGACAGGATCAATCCCAAGCTGCCCCGTGACGTCAGGAACATCGATGGCATTGAGCCCGGTCCTCTGCACAAGGTCGCTGTAGTTCAGGCCAGGCATCACATCCTGTTCAAGCTCCTGAGACAGGTAGTCTTGAGCCTCACGCTGCACGATGGAAGCCGCGGCCATGATGTCCCCACGGTTCACGTGAGCCGTGATGTCAGACACCATATCGTCAGGGATGTCGACGCCAGTGAGAGCGGCAGCCGCGGCGAAACGAGAAGCGAATTCCTTTTCAGTCGGGGCCTTCACGCCCTTTCCCCATCCACCTGTTGGGGACAGGCTATGGCCTCCGAAGCTGGAACGATTGCGGCCAACACCCGCTTGGCGTTCGAAACCCGGGGCAGAGAAGTGTTCAACGCCCAGGCCGATATCAATTCCCATGTCGCGGGCTTTAACGGCCACCTTAACGGCTTTCTGGGCTCGCATGTATCCTTCCTGACGAATGCCAAGAGAGGGAGACAGGGATGGATCGTATGCAGCCGCGAGAGCCGCCTCAACGCCAGCCTTGAAATTCTGATGGCCTGCCGTTGAGGCGCCCTTGATGTTGCTGTTGAACGTCGGCGAGAACTGACGCCCAGCACCAGGCAGAGACCGTCCCTGCCGAGTGGCGTCAATCATCGTCTCGGCACTGAACGGAGCGGAGAAGATGTCTCCGAGGGCAGCCGAGCGGGCAAGGTACGCGCTGGGGTTCTGGGCACGATTGAGGGCTGTCGCAGCAATGAGACCCATACCAACGAGGCCTTCATGCATAGCCTCGCCCATGGTCATGCCGACAGCCATGGCGAAATCAGTATCGCTTACGCCGTATTCGGAAAGCGGGTTCGGCATCTATCGCGCCTCCGGAGGCAGCATCATGGGGGGACCGAAGTCGTATTGAGGACGCGGACGTGCTTGTTCCTGTGCCCCGGGATAAGAGCCCATCGGAGGTGGATTGTACTTCTTGCGGTAGGCCTCATAGGCCTTCTCCGCGCCCTCCTTGTCCCCCGAGAGGGTCATATCGACGATGTTCTTCAGTTCCCGCCCGCGCTCCGTTTCTTGGAGGACGTCCATGGGAGATTTCTCACCATGGAGCGGCGGACGTTCGGCTTGGTAATTGGTATCACGCGCCATGACGGAATTCCCCAGCGCCAGCGTTGCGAGAATGAGAGCGGTGAGGTGTTTCATGGGCAATTCCTTCCCCTGGGGTCGCCTCTGTCAGGTTACGACGCTTCGCAGCCTCCGGGTCCACCTTCATGAGAAGAAGGTGTCCCAGAGACCGGACAAATACGCCTACATTCGATTGAAGAGCCGACGGTTTTTCACGCATTGCCAGCCCCTAACTCAGAGCGGAAGAGCTCGAAGAACTCGTTGACCTTGCGCGGGTCCGCGAGGACATCCCGCAAGAACGCGGAGACGGCCGGGACGCCCTCAACAAGCTCGTTAAACTTCGGGTCCGTGCGGTCGAGCCAAATGCCCGCACGAGGATGAAACAGGACATTCGACAGGTCAGTCTCATCGAGGGCAGGCGGCTCATATGGCTCAATTTGACCATCGACCCAACGGCGCCTTCCATGATTACGGACAAACTCGTTCCACTGTTCGTCCGTAATTGCGACGGCATCAGCAGGGATGTTCTCGCCGTGGATTTCTTCAGAATAGAACGCAACCGGGAAGCCTCCGGCGTTGAATACGGCAAATTTCATGCTCAGCACCCCACGGCAATGAAGTATGCCGTTTCAGAGCCCGCGCCCCACGCCCCGCCGCCTGCCGGCGAAGACCATTTCCGCCAGGAAAACCCGATGGCACTGCGGGCGAAGATGTCCAAGGCGCCCACGAAGCTGGGCGACTCCACACTTGACTGTCCCACAACAGAAAGCCAGGTCGTGGGGAAGGCAACGGGGAATGTCGTGCTCCCGCCGCCCGTGCCAGAAATTGGTCCCCACTGAAGAATGAGCCCGTTGGGAAATTTCTGATAACCCGGCGTCGCAAGGCTGTTGGCGAAGTCGCCCTTGATGACCGCCATCAGTGCCCGAATGGTGTCATTTAGGCTGGAGGGCGCCTGCCCTTCTGATACGATGATACCTTCGTCCGAGTCCGCTGTTGCGTTGTTGCTTGCTGTCGTTGACCAGTCTTTAATAGCCATTGGTTACTCACTCACTCTACTGAATTGATTGGTTATTGAATTCGGGCATCGCATAGCCCGCGCCCGTGGCTGCTGCCTTGGCGATCCGCTCCAGACTTTGACGGAAAACCCGTTGTGCCCCTTGGTTGGACAGGGGAGTCTTGAGGAGGGCAGCCTTTGCCAACTGCGGGTCGAGCATCATTTCCAGAACCAGGTCATCGACCTTCCGGAGACCAGCCGCCCGCATGGAGCCAAGAACGTGCTTCACGCCGGCACCAGCGGCACCAGCCGCCGCGCCCGTGAAATCGCCGATGAGGGCGCCACCGCCCGCAGCCACGAGGATCTGAGAGAACAGGCTTTGCTTGCCTGACTTCTCAGCCTGCTTGTCTAGAGCCGCGCCAATATCCTGCGCCGTGTTGGAGTTGCCCGGCGTCTTGGTGGCATAGAGCGACCGTTCCGACCGCTTGATGTCGTCGGCAATCGCCTGCATCCGCAGCAGGTCCTCGCCGCTGAACACCTGGCGGAGCGCCGGGCCTTTGTCCTTCACGAATGAGGCGAAGGCATCCGCTCGAATGCCATTCTCCCCGGAGGTGCCAACCTCCTTGTTGGAGATGAACCGGCCCTCGATGTACTCAGCGACAGCCCGCTTGAGACCATCCCGAGCTGCAGGGTTGCCCTTAGCGGCTTGTGAAAGGGTCCGCATCTTCGCAACCGCATCCCGGCCGTTGAGAATGCCTGCAATCTCCTTGGGCAGGTCCTCCGGGTCCACCTTGGCGAGCCTGCCAAGAACCGACTTGTTGAAGGCATCGAGCTTCGACTTGCGAAGCGCCGCCACCCGGTTGAGGGTTTCCGAGGCGAGCGAAGCACTAGCGAACCGCGCCCGCACGTCCGCAGGCAGTTCACGCAAGGCCGCATCGTACTGTTGCCGCCACCGCTGGAAGCCCTTCGGATCGAGAACGCCGTCCTTGATGTGCTTGGACAGGGAGAGAGCCGCTGCCTCTGCAATGTCGGAGTGCTTGGCCCCTGCCTTAACCAGCGCCTTGATACGCTCGCCGCCCGTAGCGCCGGGCATGAACGCATTCTTGGTCACAGAGCCCGGACCCATGCGGAACGTGTCCCTGTCACCCTCCTTGCGCAGGATCTGACCAGCATAGCCCTTGTTGAAGGTGCCGATCCGCTCCCGCGTGGCTTTGGTCGCGGCGTCATAGCGAGCGCCGGCCTGCGGGTCATCCCTGTAGCCATCGAGGAGAGAGCCAGCGGAAGAGCCCTCACGTGGAGCATAGGTCGCTCGCACCGGCCCTTCATCATCGAGGGCCATCACCGCCCGTTCATAGGCCGTAATAGCGTCTGCCTCTTCACCGGAGGCAAGCCGCTCAACCGCGTCATTGAAGGCGCTAGGGCTTAGATCATCAGGGCGAATGCCGGCCGATTGCAGTTCCTCCCGCAGCAGCTTCGAGGCGGATTGATACTCAGCCTCTCGGCCGTCGAGATCCGCAGCCCCAGCGCTCCGCATTTCATCGGAAGCGGTAAAGGTGTTGCGGCCCGCCCGCTCCTGCTCAATGAGGTCGTGGAGTTCCCGCGTGATGTCGCGGCTTGCGTAGCCGTCAGCATCCGGAGGCAGATACCCGGCCTCAATCAGCTTGTTGCGCCAATACCCGTCAATCGAGCGACCATCCGGCCGCGCCAGCTTGCCGAAGCGTCCAACGGAGACGTTGCCCCAATCCCGTGCCGTACTTTCAGCATCGAGCGGGAGCCCGCCGTTCTTGGCTATGAATTGTGTGAGGGAGAGGGCCTTTCGCGTTCCAGCTTGGCCCGATACTCCTGAATTGCGCGCAGATGAGCGAGATCCCCCTCCCGCCGCAAAGTCTTCTCCACGTAGGTCAGAAACTCCGCCCGCTCGTACGGATCGTCTAGCTGCGCCAGTACCCGCTCCAATTCCTGCATTAGATCCTTGACGCCAATCATTGAGGAAGCCCTGGAACCGACCAGCAATCACAGGATCGGTGGAGATCCGTTCCGCCGCTGATTTAGTGATAGCAGAGCGGATTGCCTCGTTCAATTGAACCAGACGGGCATAGGCAGGCGTCCGTCCACGTCCAGGCGAGCTCAGTTCCGCCCGCATTACCGCCTTGATTTGCGATGCAAGGTCATTGAGTTCTCGGAATGCCTCAACGGGCCGGTAAGCCGCAATGAGATCCCGAATGTTCTTCTCTTCCGGAGTGAGGCCAATCTCGGCCGCCCGGGTCATGTTTCCATAGACACGGTGCGCAGCCTCACGCGCCCCTTGTGTGGGGACCGTCAGGGAGCCGTCTGGGTCCACCGCATCCCAGAGAGACTTTTCCCGCCTGCGGGCTTCGTCCTCGGCCTCCTTCATGGCGCCGCGGATCGTATTGCCAATGCCGTCTGCATCATCACCGGGGCGAATGGCGTCCGTTGCCCGTTCGGCAGCCTCTCGGGCCTGTGCCTCATAGCCAGCCGTCACGCGGTCGATGTCATCCAGTTGCCCGCGAAGGAAGGAGACAATCTCCTCCGCATTGCCTTCGCCCTGGACAGAACGCAGATGCTCCACACGGGCCGAATTCTGCTCCGCACGACGTTGCGCGAAAACCTCTGGGTTCTGGGTCTGTAACTCTCGCTCAAGAGAGCCGAGACCCATATCTCCCGTTGCCTGGAACGTGGTCGGCTTCGATCCCGGGACGAGCTCTGCCCCCGCTCCTTCATCGAGTTCACGCCAGGCCGCGTCAGGATCGGAGGCCGCGCCATAGATCCGCGCCCGTGCCGCCTGCTCCTGTGCTTCAGGAGACCGCAGGAGAGCCCTGTCCATGGCTTCGGTGGCGGTCCTGTAACCCTGCCGTGCCAGAGCGGGAACAGAGGCGCCCGTGATGCCGAGAGCCAATCCGCCAGCCGTGCCGATAAGCGGGTTGATGTCGTTTTCGGCCGCCGTCTGGGCACCAGTACCAGCAAGGCCGCCAATCGCAGCCTGTGTCATCGGAGCCTCTGCCAATTCCGTCAGAACCCGCCGCGTGGCGCCTTCCGTGGCCTTTGCGCCCGCCTTGGCGAGACCAGCACCGGACAGGGCCTCAATGGCCGTCTGTCCGCCTGCCACCGCAATGCGTTCGCCCTCCGTCTCCGGCTTGGGCAGGCCAAGAGCATCAGCCCCAGCCTCGCCTAGCGACGTGACAGCATTGGTCATCTTGAACGGGTCGCGATACGGGACTTCTTCAGCCCCGAGAGCCCGAGCGCCGGCGTTGTAGGCCTGACGCGTCATGTTCTCCAGAAAGCCAATGGTGCCGTCATAGGCGAGCGCCGGCAGGCCTGCGATTGCCCCAGGAGCAGCCTGCACACCTGTGCGTCCGGCAAGGCCCGCCACGCGTCCGGCTGTCAGTTCCGGTTCTTCAGGTGCAGCAGGTCCGCCGTCGCCCGTGATCCCGAGTGACTGCGCGATTTCCTCAACGGTCGCATTCTGCTGCTCCGGCGAGAGCTGCAGGAAGTCGTCACTAACTTCAACTTCCCGGTTGCCGATGGTGAGAGTTGCCATGCCGCTACCTCACCGCGCCGACCAGGTGACGCCCGAGCGGGTCTGTCCCTGTGTGGCTGCCTGTGCCCCCGTGGTCGCCCGGTTATGACCAATCGGCCCCTTCCGCACATTGGGGCTGTAGGGCTCCACCGGGAACGCCGGATAATCGCTTTCAATCTGACGCCTGGAGCGACGGCCCTGGAGGGCTTCACGCTGCATATCGCGGAGAGCCGCCCGCAGACGCTTCTGCTTGTCGAGAACAGTTGCCGGGCCGTCATAGGGGCCGGGGAGGTACTGCTTAACCTCGTTTTCGGCCTCTTCCTTGTTCATGCCGGCACCGGTCAGCATTCGGACCATGGCCTCCGAACCAAGCTTCATATCTCGTTGGATGGCGCCGCTCTGACCGAAGCCCCAACTATCAATCGGACCAACCGCCTTCGGGTCTTTCGACGTAAGGTCTTTTTCAATCCCGTCGAACCGCTTGAAATACTGATTGGCCAAGCCGAACCGCGCTGCCAGTTCACCCGGCAAAGGCTCGTTGATATCGCGGTCAGGATCTTGCGGGCCACCAGGGATAGGCGCCAGCTTGCCGTCAGGGCCGTAGGTGTAGCCGGACGGAGCATTGGCTGCACCCTTCTTCGAGCGCAGGAATTCCGCGAAGGCCGGATCTCTCTTCGCCAGCTCGAATTCCAGCATATCATCAGTGGTCGCAGGCTTGGTTTCCAAGCCAAGGCGGTAGCGCTTTGCCTTCTGCAACTCCTCAGCATTCAATCCCTGCGTGAGACGGTCCCATTCGGTCGGCTCACGGCGCTTGTATTTTTCGCGCAGCACCGACTCCAAGACATCCGGCATGTCGGCAAGCTCGGGATGCCCCATCTCCTGGGCAAGCTGCCGGTACTTAACCTGCTTCTGCTGCTTCTCGGCCTGTTCCTGCTTGAGCCGCCGTGTGTATTCGTCCTGCCGCATACCCTGAGCAAAGCCCTGAGCGGCGGCGCCCCATCCCTGGCCGTCAAGCAACGCCCCGCCAGCCATCAACATGGCCGCCTGGTTGTCCCGTGCGAACTGATCGAAGCCCCCGAGAATGCCTGTGCCCTGCGGCACGTCGCTTGCGAGAATTCCACCTCCGAGAATGCCGGCACTCATTGCGCATCCTCCTGGAGAATTTCGATGGTGCGCGTCATGAGCTGCTGGATCAGCCCAAGCGCCTCGTCCATGTGGTCGGTGTGCTGCTGGTACCAATCCGCAGCGAATTCAGCGCAGCCGCTATGAAGCTCGAATGCCGCTATAACGAACCCGAGCTTCTCATGAGCCTGCTGCATGTGGTCACGGATGAGCGGCCGGAACTCTTCACGTAGAGCCACAGCCTTGGGATTGCTGTACGCCGCATGATAGAAGGCGCCGAGTTCCTCGCGCTGCTCCTGAGATAGGTTCGCCAGCATGTTAAGCCCCGACCACATAGGCGAGGGCACTGTACCTGTGCCGATTGGCAGACAGACGCTCCACCCGATCACCAATGGCGCGACGGATGAACTCAGAGGCGGGAACACTCTCCGCCTGTGCGGCCTGCTTTACAAGATCCCGCAATCCGCGCGGCATGCGGAAGCGGATCGCATCAGGGTATTGCGCCTCGTTCTGTGTGCTTTCTTTTCCTGCACTATTCAGCATAGAAATCTCCACCGTTTCACGAATTGTAAACGGTGGAGGCACACAACAGAATGGAGTTACTTGGAGTATTTGGAGCTTGTTCTATTTAGCTTGTGCTTGCGGCGAGGATGTGATTATCGGGACGCCTGCCATCTCGAAATAGTGCCTTACTTCAGGGCTCGTCCGGTCACCTTTCCAGTATGCTTTCAGAGCAGACATATTGCCCTCAAGTCGCATCAGAAGCGGTGGGTAAGATATGGCCCAGCGTCCGCCTGCAATCTTGCGGCCAATGCCATCCTCAGCCCACATACGCATGGTTTCGGCACAGCGCCCCGCAATCTCGCCAGCTTGCTTGAGCGGTATAGCCTCTTTCACGTTCCACGGCTTCAGGATCTGCCGTTCGCTCATATTCATCATTGGCGCTACTCCTACACAATGCGCTTGAAGATGCGGCCATCGGAGAGCGCCGCAGTCGTTGAGGTGAGGGTGATGACGTGTGCGCCTTGGAGCGTTCGCACGAGTCCATCAGGACGGAACAGATCATCTGCCCGCCAGCCCATCGCTTGGGCCTGCTGTCCGAAGGTATCGAGAAAGCGCCCAGCATCATCAACGGCCTGAAGCCATCGAGGGACCGACAATCCTGGCTGTGGCGTCAATTGCAGGCGAGCGAAACCAGCCGAGTAGAGGGCAGGAACTCCCCCTTCGATCTCCGCCATAGCCCGCCGCTCGTCAATGTCAGGAGACGTGAGGCAATCCCTGGCAATATCCATCACACCTGTCACACTTTTATTTTCGTTCGTGTGACGGTCTAAGTTATTGATTTTGTTGGGTGTCACACCTGTCACACCCATCACACCTGTTTTTCGGCTGGAGCCGGATTTGAGGAAGGTCTGGAAGGCTTCGCGATTGGGGCGCATCAGAGCCCTCCCCATTGCTCAAGAGCCGAAGCTTTGACCGCATAGACAGGGACAGTGCGGCCATCCACCCGCTGGTGGAGACGGTTGGCCTTGTCGTTCTTGGAGCCAACCAGAGCGCCACGTTCGGCCATCATGCGGGCAATGCCCTTGGCCTCCGCAATCCCGGCCAGAACCTCTTTCCAGCCTGTCGATGTGAAGCCCCAGAGAACCTCACCATCACGAGACAGGCGGTAGCCCAGCAGGTCGCGGATCGGGGCGCTGTCCGTCGAAGGCAATCCATCGTCATAGATCTTGCGGAAGCGGCTCTCGCCATGCTTCTCGACGGCTGCCTTGATGGCTTCCACGGCGGAGACCAGTTCACCCGGTCCCTCGCCGCCCAAAGTGCCGCGCCATGCATCGAAGCAGACAGCCGCTGCGCGTTCCGCCTCGCCTTCAGTCCATGGAAGGGCAAGAGCCACGCGGGCGAACTCGCCAGCGGTGGCAATCAATGCAAACCTGTGGGCAACCCGGTACGCCTGTCCGCTGGTTTCTCCGATTCCCTCCAAGAGGTTCCGTTGGATGTTGGCAATGCGCTGCCGGGCTGCTTCCGCTGCTGCTTCCGGATCGTCCGCCAGATACTCCACAAAGGCTTGCCCAGCGGTCCCATAGGTACGTAGTGCTGCGGCTTTGATCTCCTTCGAGAACTCTGCCGGATCGTGACCTTTGGTGTCTTCAAAGAGACCATATCCCTTGCCAGCATCAGCAGGCACGTCCACTAAGCGGATGAGCTGTCCCGCCTTCGCCCGTTTGCCCGTCTCGGCAATCTTGTCGCCAAGTCCGATCTCACCGGATGACAGAAGCATGATGCGCCACTCAGAGCGCACCCTAACTTCTCCGTCGCGAGTGCCCCGAGCCTTGCCCTGGCCATTGACCAGCAGATAGGCCGTTGCTCCCGCTTCCTTGGCGTCCAGTTCACCCAACTCATCAAGGGCCAACAGAGTGCCTGAGTGAGCCCGAGCGATGGCCTCCAGGGCGTTTCCTGTGGCCCGCCATGTCTGAGTGAATCCACCGCGCCCACCGCCGCCCCAGACGCTCCCAGCGACCACAAGAGCCGTGCTCTTGCCGAGGGATGATCCGCCGACAAGATGCACCCCGCCTCCCTCATCGTTGAGAAGGTCAGTGAGCGGCCCAGAAAAGGCAGTCGAGAGAGCCAGCACCAGACGGGAGTTCCCGGCAGAAGGCTTTGCAACCTTCTCGACCCAATCAGCAAGAGTGCCTTTCTCGCCATAGCGGGCGGCATCGGCCTTTCCGTCGTAGACCACGCTTTCCCCGGCTGTCTGCCCGATTGTGGCATGGGGCAGGACGAACACGTCACCATGCCATCCGCTACGCCGCACAAGGCGAACCCGCGAGCCGCAGTTCAGGCCAGCCAAGGCGGCTTTGAACTTTTTCAGACGGTCGGAGTGTGGGGACAACTCTAGGCCGCCAGCCGCCAAGGGCTTCAGGACTTCTGTTCCGTCGCCAATCAGATCAGCCAAGGGCAGGAAATGGCGGTGTTGGATGTGGTCGCGGTCAAACCATTCGAGGGCAATGGACCATCCATCACCGTTCGGATCGCGAGCAAGGCCAAGGACCGTGAACGGGCCAGAAAGGCGGCTTCGTGGCTTGTCCTCACCAGGATCAAACCAGAGCCCCTTGCCGTCCAGGACATAGCCCTGAGGCCACTTGACGGAGTTGGATTGGCGCGGGCTCTCCGGCTCCATGTCGGGAGTCCCGAGGCGTTCCATCTCATCAGCGAAAGGATCATTGTCGAGAGCGGTCAAGAGCGCTGCTCCTTGGTCGTGCGAAGGTCGTTGAGGGTTCCGAGCGTTGCGCGGGTGTAGGCCACAAGCCTGCGCACAGCGTATTCAAGGCCAGCGTCATCTCCGATAGATGCATAGGTGACGCCGAGTTCTGCCTGAATGCGGGCCATGGCGAGAGTTTCTTCAATGAACTCCCGGTAGGCCCAGGGCGTCCCGTGAGGAGCGCCCTGAGTGGAAGCGGAATGGCTCATGGCACATCTCCGCAGTTCCAGTAGTAGATGTTCCGAAGCCAGTTCTCCTGCTTCTGGGAGATCCTCCCGCCCTTGCTCAGCCGTTCAACCATGTCGCAGATGAACTTGCGCTCAACGTGCTTTAGACGTCCGAGGGCATGGGTTCGGCACCAAATGGCGATGTCCAGCAAGGATCTTGGAACTGGCTCCGGACTTGGTGGCGGTGCAGGTGTGTAGGCAGGCTTCCGCTCGCACAATGCGTCCACGAGATTGTGGAAGTCCATGCCTGCGCCTTTAAGCGTTCTGCTGATAGCGCGGACGGTTGCGACGACTTCGCCATCATGGTCCGTGGCGAGCATCGGAATGAGCTTTGAGAGCTTCGGGGCGACGAGAGCCATATCAGACATGACGCGGCTCCCTGATAAGGCCGGACAGTTCGGCAATCGCGAGGGCCAGCGCGGGGCTGACTTTGGCGCGGTGCATGACACAGCGAACGGCGTGGATGGCGGCAAGCTCGACATCGCGAGCCTTACGCTCTGGGTGGACCTGTCTGTTCTTCTCGATCTCAGACATTGGCGAAGTCTCCCGTCTGAGCGAAGTGGGCGGCCAGCCTAGAGAGGCCCTGCTTCAGGAGAGAGGCCCGGTGCGGATTTCCGACCCCGCAGTTGTCGCGGCAGACCGAAACCACGGCGTAGGCGACGTTTTCGCCAAGTACGAGAAGAGAACGTCCAGCCGAGACACGTGCCTGCTGTTCAAGCCGTCCAGCAGCCTGCCAGAGAGCGGCCATGCGTTGGCCCGCTTGGAATTCGCGATTGTCGATAATGCCCGCATTCCGAGCCCGCGCCAGAGCAGAGCCAGGAGTACCGAACTCTTCGGAGATTGTGTGGACGCGCGGCCTATAGCCGGTGTCCAGCGGGCGCGAATTATCCTTGCTCTGAAAGAGAGTTGTGTTAGAAATGTTTTGCATAAAATTAATTCCTTGAGCCCCGCGCGGTCCCCGTTCGGGGCTTTTTCTTTGTCCGCGTGAGAGGCCCTATTGGATTGAGGGGATCACGCGGCGTTCGCGGTGCTTTCGGAAGTGCTGATGCGCTTGTGCTGGTTAAACCAAGCATCCAAGTCGGCGGGGTCGTAGACTACACGCTTACCAATCTTGATGAATGCGGGGCCGCCACCTACCACCCGAAGCTTATCAAGTGTGGATTTGCCGAGGCCAAGGTATTCGGCGGCTTGGGGCGTATCGAGTTTCTTGCGGAATTTGCCGAGTAGCTCGTTGAGTTCGTTCACTGCTTAAGTCTCCGGTAGTATCCGGAGGGCGCTGTTGCTCTCCGGTGTGCGAAGACATTGGCAGTGGGCTGATGTGTCGTCTAAGCGGTAATGCCTTTGACCCTT
>KI911964.1:18902-19366 GCA_000517005.1 Microvirga lupini | reverse complement strand
CTCTAGCGCAGGTCCACCGCTGCGCATGGGTTGGACCCTTCTAAAAATCGTGGGAAATGAGCCAGATTTATGGGTCCGGCCCATTGTCTAACCGGTCTCAGATTTTTTCTTGTTTCCCCGCCCGAGCTGGCTTTCCGGCTCCCTGAGAATAGTCGCCATGTATTCCACGAGCGTCTTTCCAAGGGGCTCCTGTCCGGTCCATGCGAGCTTGATCTCTTCCACAATCACCTCTTTTTTGGCTGGTTCCCAGGCGCGATTTGCATCTTACGAGCGACGGTCACGAGCACTTGGAGGTAAGGCGATAGATGGATATCCAATCCACTGGGTTTTTCCGCGAATGGCTGGGAGAGAAGAAATCTTTCAAGGCTGGTCTGTTCCAGAAAGATGAACCCGATTTGATGGCTCGCAAGAAACGGCGGGAAGGGATTGGTCATAGACATTGTGCAGGAGTCAAAGCGACTCTG
>KI911964.1:18656-18802 GCA_000517005.1 Microvirga lupini | reverse complement strand
GTGGAAGAGATTCCCGATGCGTTCTACCTTAGCGTATCATCGGGAACATGTGTAGACGCCCCTGGTGACGCAAGAAGAATCTTCGGGTTGGTGCAGCGCGTGGTCAGGGCTGACATGTGTGCGGCCTCAACTGCGGCCGTTCTCAT
>KI911964.1:11215-18556 GCA_000517005.1 Microvirga lupini | reverse complement strand
ACTGGACAGCTCCGTTCCAGTAATGCGCGGGTATTGGTTCCATCTTCCCGCCACTGGCGGGACGCCATGCCGATATGAGGTCACCAGACTCACACTTTGTAATGATCTCAATCTGGGCTGCGGCAGCTCGTTGTTCGGCTAATAACTCTTCCTGCTGGCGTGCCTTGTGGCGGGCCTGAAGCGCCGCAGCAAAGCCTTCAGGATCAGCCTCGGCTGCTTTTCTGTCGCGCGCTGTCCCAGCAAGCCATTCTTGTTCCTCACTTGTCAGATCCTCTTTGGACTTCTTGGCCAAATCAAATATCGAGAAGGTGCTTGCTCTGTATGTCGGTGTGTACGGCTCGTAGCCTGTCCAATTCTTACCGTAGCGTGCCTGGCCAATTCTGTGGAAAGCTCGTGCAAGGAACACGTAACCGGCAGGATCGAGTGGCCAGGACTTGTCCAGCCAGAACTTTGCCCGCTGATCTAAAGCCCTCGGTTTAGGTTTTGCCGGCGCATGCATTTGCGCGGAGGGAATAGGCGGAATCGGACGATACTTGCTCATTGCACCGCACATGCATTGTCCGCACCTTGAAAGGGAACACACGGCAGCCCCGGTGCGGTCGGGGTTTTCGGATGGCCGTCCTAGCCGTGTGCTGTCTCGGAATTACGGAACGTCCTAGGGTTCGCTGGGCTCGCTATGTCGCACACCAGCACCCCCGCCATTTTCCGGGATGAACTGTATGCCAGCTCCCTCCAGAGCCCTCTGAATGTCGGAAAGAGTCCGGTCATATGGAGTGCGTTTGCCCGCCTCAAAATCCGCAAGGGTCTTCTTCGATACGGACGCGGCTTCAGCCAATTGATCTTGGGTCCATTCCAGCAGTGCCCTTGCCGCCCTGCATTGCCCCCTCGTCATTGCCATTTTTACGTAACCTTACTCTTTTAGTGTTGACTCGCCCCTAACCTTACACTAAAAATGTCACATAACGCAATAGAGGCAACCTGATGGCCACCATCCGCAAGATCAACTGGACCGCCGCAATGCGCGATATGCGCAACGACCGCGCCAAGCCGGTTGCTGGTTTCCTCGCCTCCCGCTCTCTCGAAATCGCCCGCCTGGATCGGACCGCGAGGGAAGCCGCTGCCGTCCCCTTCGCGGTCGCAGGCTCTTACGACCGCTCGGCCATCATGAAGGCTGCCATCGCTTCCGCCCGTGCGCAGAAGGCCAAGGGCTCCAAGGCTCCCTGGTCCCAGCTCGTGGGCCTCGCTCTCAAGACCATATGGCGCAACGCCAAAGCCCAGCGCTCCTTCGCCGCTCACTGAGGAAGGCGCCATGACCAAACAAGCCCAGGCTCCGCCGCTCACGTAGCCGCAAAGGTGTCGCAACTTGCGACACCTTTAGCCCAACCGCGACAGCCCCCGAACCCCAAGCCACCGGAGACCCTGGAATGGCAACGACCCTGCACGCCCTCTCCCTCGCCGCCCGTGTCCTGACGGGTACCGCCCTTCTCTACCTCGCCTGCTTCCCCATCAGCATCTCGTAAGGAGATACGTCCATGCACACCTCTCACCTCCGCCTTGTGGCCGTTGATGGCGCCCAAGTAGCCCCCGCCCCTCGCCGTCCTCGTGGCTGGAATGTCCGCCGCGAGCGGGAAATCCGCCTCGCTATCATCAAGGAGCACTTGGGTCATGTGGAGCACTCCTTGAACCGTCTGAAGACACTGACGGACGAACTGGAAGCAAGCCTTGGTATCTCTCTTGGTGACTGCTCGCCATGGCCACGCCGGGACGCCCTCACAGGGCCGAGTGACGCCTCCGCTTAGGTAACGGAGAGCAGTCTATGCCCCCTTGACGGTTTGAAGGACAGACTGATACCCATGTCGTAGTCCATGGCTAAGCCATGCTTTCCCCACCGATTTAGATTTGTCGGAGAAACGCATGGCTACGCAGCCGCTCAATCTCTCATCGTGCGATATCGTCCTCATTGACGACTCCTTTATGGACCTCAGCGATGCTCGCCTATTCGGCCAAGATTATATTTTCGTCCACAAGCTTGTAACTCGCCGCCAGCGCCTCCCACGCCAAGTGCGCATGGCTGAACTGCCGCAATGGTTCAAGCCTAAGAGGCTTCTGATCCCTCATGCAACCAAGGTTAGCCACCTTGACGTAGATGAAGGCTCAGTTTGGGACAGCGAGTTTCAGCCTGTTTAT
The DNA here is from genome assembly GCA_000517005.1 of Microvirga lupini. Lineage (GTDB taxonomy): Bacteria > Pseudomonadota > Alphaproteobacteria > Rhizobiales > Beijerinckiaceae > Microvirga > Microvirga lupini. Next base: position 16,369 of record KI911964.1, on the reverse strand, counting down.
GTTGCTCCTGAGCAGGCACTCTTTGACGCTCAACGGATCCTTGTTTCAGCGACGGCAATCGAAGACTTGAACTCACGACGAGGCGTTTTTCACACGGGCGACATTCCGTTGGATGAAGATAAGGCATTTAAGGTCGGCCTTTCTCGGTATCATGTCCTACAGGACTTTTACATCGCCTGCGCCGACACAACGGCTGATCCGGTTTTGACCCTAAGGGAACTGGTGGCGAAGACCGAAGGATATCGCGTCCACCGGACGTGGGACACTAAGAGGCCTATAAGAGATCAAGAGAGCCTGGATCTTCCTCCAGTCGAAATTGATCGCGAGCACTTTCTTAAGGAGCTATTGGCGCGACGTTTGGAAGAGCACTTCTTCTGGAACTGGAAGCTTCACGCCATTGTAGCCAGTCGACGTGATGTGAGCGATTTAGAAGGCTTCCCTCGACCATCTTCTGACTGGAGATGGGAAGACGAACTCGCAAATCCATTTGCAGTCCAAATGCTCTACCGTATCCGTGCGCGACAGAATGAGGGACTTCCAATCGACGAGGTTCATCCATGGGTTGGGACCGGTCGATACTCAAGCAGAACACTTCCTCCGCACTGGCGCGGCTCTCTAGCTGGGTTGAGGGGCTCAGTCGAAATATTGAGGACCTCAGACCATCAGCCAAAGAAAGGCAGGCGCGTTAGAACGTTAGCAAGTTCTAATGCATTTTGGAGTTTCCCCGATGGATCGACTTCAGATCGAGATCCCTCGCGTTCTGAGCATCTTGCCCTGACTGATGGTGCAATTGCTTTCCTCGAAAGCCTTCATCCTGACTGCAAGGATATAGACCTGCCACTGCGGCTGATCGATTGGCTTAAGGAGCCGAACGAAGCCGCAGAAACGGCAATGACAAGGCACCTCCGCACTTGGTTCGGCAAATTGTTCCGCCACCAGCAGCCTGAGTGGGAAGGAGCGGCCGCAGTACCCTCATGAGACGAGGCGTCGGTCTTCGCGGATGCGGGTAATCACGGGACGTCTTGAGGATCGCAGGTCTCGACTGGGACAACGAGCTGTTTACCCTCTTGCGCTACACACAGTGCAGGCTGAGTAGCGAACCAAGCCTCCAAAGACAGATCCCCGTTCGGCTCTACCCCGGGCGGGGTTTCTGCTTGCGGTTAATTGCTCGTTAACCAATCGAGCGCAGACTTCTCCTGTGCCTGGTTGGCACGGTCGTTCTCCCTGTTGGTCGCCCGGCGGCCTACCTAGAGCGCCAGGAGCAAGGGGCGCTCTTTCTTTGTAAGCCAGCTTGCGGACAGCGTTGTTTCTAAGAAAAGGCACTTATCCCAGGATAGGCCTTATGACCTAACGTGAGAAATATCGAAAACAATCACTGTACTTCTGCGTTGAGCACGGTGATGTCTGGCTATCCTATGAACCGTCTTCTAGCGACCTTGAGTTCAAAAGACCTCAGGTACCTAGAGCTCTGCCTTGAGCAGATGGACCTGCCACGCGGGCTAGAACTCGGCCATGAAGGTGAGACGCTTCAGTCTCTCTATTTCCCTGAGACGGCGATTGTATCGCTTGTGCGGGACATGGTTGATGGCCGAGTTGTCGAGATGGCCGCGTTCGGGCGTGAGGGAATGGTCGGACTGTCGCTCCGTGAGATCCCACTTCCCTCCTTTGGCCGCTATTTGGTCCAGATCCCAGGCACAGCGTTGCGTATGGATGCTGAGAGGATGCGCGAGGCAGTCGCCGCCCGGTCTGGCATTCAACACATGATCCAAAGGTACACTGAAGTGTTGATGGCGCTGACCCTCCAGTCGGTTGCATGCAATGCAGTTCATAGTGTCGAAGCTCGCTGTTGTCGCTGGATCATTGCTTCGAGCGATAGGACAGGCCGCGAAGATGTACCGCTCACGCACGAGTACTTGGCTGAGATGTTGGGTGTTCAGCGGTCAACCGTGAGCGCAATCACTATGGCTCTTCAGGAAAGTGGCCTGATCCATCAGAGCCGAGGGAAAATCACAATCCTCGATCGCCTGCGTCTCGATAGGACGGCGTGTGAGTGTTACGGCATTATGCGCGCGAAGTACCTACAGCTCTTGCCGCTCGCACAAACAGAGCCAGAGGAGTAAATGCTTTGCATTCCAGTCATTCCTAACCTGAATAGGGCTGCGGCGCGATTGCCGATGGCACCTGGTGTGAGAGACGGCCTGTGAAACTCTACTGGATGCGAACCTCTGAAGCGTTCCCGGACGATAGCTGGCTGGAGACGCAATTCACCTGCTTCGATGAGGACAAGCCGGATCGGGAGAGCGACAGCCGTTGGTATACCTATATCGGCAATGTCCATCAGGTCCCGCATGGCCCTGAGGGCGGCCTATGGGCTTGGAGTGTAACGGCCACCTTCCCCGGACCCAAGAACCCCTTCCCTCATTCAGGGAAAGAGCCGACGAGGAAAGAGGCCGGCCGTCGGGTCGTGGAGACCTACGAGCGGATGCTGCGGTTCTATGGCAGGGGTAAGGACAGCAGTAAGTATTTCATTGCGTAGGTCAGTCTACATAGCGATGTTGGCCCATGTGCGAGGGTTGCAAATCCTATATAAGACAGGAGCGCCACTATAACCGTCCAGGCCCTACACCCGAGACGAATTCGCCTGCCTTCGAGGGCCATTCTCTCGGCATAAAGCTATCCTCGATGCAGTAGTAGAGGAGCGGAAGGCTGAGGCGAGCAGCACAACCCGGAGCAGTTGACCATCACGTCATAAATCCCGCAGAGCGCATACATGCAAACCTATTAAAGCAGAAAGCAGCCCAGTAAGTACACGAGGGCAGCAAGGCAATTCTAATATCTTAGAGTCTACTAGATAGGCCGCGGAGTAATTCAAGAGTCGACCCGGATTCCGTGGCCCAGCGCTTCAATGCCAAGACTTTCTCTTGACTCTGCGATGAGCTCCAATCGACTCTCTTTGGCTCGCTTATCCAATGCGATTCACATCAAACCTTAATGAATCTCTAGCGCCAGACTCCACACGCAACAGAGAATCAGCCAACCCTTGATTGTTATGAAGGAGTTGGAGACGCAGTTTCCGGTGTTCTGAGCGGCTGACTCTTCCGATGCTTCCGAAGGCCTATCGCAAGATGGCGCCTCCGGAAGTTTCGCGTGTTGGCGCTCAGATATCTGGATCAACCCTCAAATGGGGTTCTCAACCGGCAGAACTGCACTCCACTTCTCCGTAGCACTCTTCGTACAGGAGAAGAAACTCGTGAACTAAGGCTCGGCAAAGCAAAAGGCCCACGAAGCTGGAAACTTCGAGGGCCTTTGGAGTCACCGAGGGACGGCGACGGATCTGTTTAGCGACATCCTTATGCCATCCCGACAAGCTGACTGTCAAGAACATCGGTTTCGGTGAACGCTCCCGCTTTGCCCTCACATAGGAGGGACGCGATGCAACTCGCATCGTCTGGAGGCCGGCGGCTGAGACATGCTGCTCTGGCTGCGAGAAAACTCGTGCTCGGAATCGAGCACACTGTGACACGCAAGGAACTCTCGGCTGCTGCCCGCGAGGCCGAGAAGGCATTGAAATTGAGTTCGACTCAGCGCTTGGTCCTTGGGCAGCTTGTGGCGTGCTGGGGTGAGCAGAAATCCGACCGGCTGCTTGTGTGGCCGTCCAATGCTCGGTTGGTGGCGACGACAGGTCTGTCAGAGAGAGCCATCCGCAATGCTATCCGAGCCTTGATCGAGCTTCGACTCGTGATCCCAAAGGATTCTCCGAACGGAAAGCGCTATGCTGTCCGTGATCCGGCAGGGACCGTCATTGACGCGTTCGGATTTGACCTCACGCCTATTTACGCTCGTCGCGGCGAGTGGGCTTTGGCTATCGCGGAGCAGAAGCGGCTTAAAGAGTCGCTAAAGCGGGCCTTTGACGAAATCACGATCTGTCGTCGGGCAATCGAGGAGGCTTTGAGCGCACTCGCACAGCACTTTCCCGACGTTGATCGTTCATCTCTGGAAAGAGACTTGGTAGCCTTGAAAGCTAGAACCCCTCGGCGTTCTGGCGTGCCCCTCCCTACGGACTTGCTCGAAGCTTGGCGAGAAGCAAGAAATCTCTCTGAGGAAACCTTTTATAAGGCAGGCTGTGACGGCACGAGATACCGGCACATTGAAGCAGAGACCGGGTTTCCTAGTGAGACTTGCAACAGGGATGCCGATACTTCTCGGCCTGATCTCCCTGGAGAGTCTTTTTCACCTGCATTGCTCGTGGAAGCCTGCCCGATCATCACCCTCTACGGCTATCCAATAAGAAACGCTGCTGACGTTGTCTCGGCTGGGCGTTTCCTACGTTCGACTTTGGGAGCTCATCCAAGCGCATGGGAGGAGGCTGTGGAGGCCGTTGGCGCCCTACGCGCAGCAGCGGCCGTAATCTACGTTTTGCAGCTCTACGACGATGATGTTTCCAGCGGCAGGAATCGCATCCGAAATGCTGGCGGCTATTTCCGGTCGTTAGTCCGCAGGGTTGGACGAGGTGAGTTAGACCTTCAGGCTGAGCTCATTGCCCTTCGGAGGCGGAAAATGACGTAAAATGCGTTCTGCCCGAGTTTCTGCGCTTGCTCTGACGAAACCTGCATCCCCGGCAACTGTCCGACATCGGAATGCTATCAATCTCCCAATGGGATTAGGCATCATTGCTTCGAGGTCTGATTTAGCTGGTGCGAGCGGAGGGATTCGACCCCCACAGCTTTCGCCGCTGGAACCTAAGTCCAGTGCGTCTACCAGTTCCGCCACGCCCGCACGTGGTGGGCCTACCTCGACGTGACTAGTCTCGACACCTGAGCCGCTTTCCCTGCGCTCCATCACCATCCCGTCACACTCGGCTGCCATCATCCCCTGTTTCGGTAGAAAGCTCCTCGATGACCATGCAACGGTTTACGGAAGAGGAAATCACGGCACGCGCCCAGCAACTCGCCAATGAGCAGGGACCTGGCTGGGAAGCCATCACGACTGAAGAGCAGGTTGGGAAAGATACGGCCGAACTCCGCTACTGGCGGGAACTCGCTCTAAAGGACCTTGAGGCCGAGCAACTGACAGTCCTGGAGGTGGAAGCCAGTACACCCAAGACGGTGGGGCTGGAATAACCCTTAGGATCCTCGCTGATTTGCACGCCGCTTC
>KI911964.1:10880-11115 GCA_000517005.1 Microvirga lupini | reverse complement strand
AAAAACACGAAAGGCGCCATCAGGCGCCTTTTCGATGGACTTCCTTGCTTGAAGGAAATGGAGCGGGCGAAGGGATTCGAACCCTCGACCCCAACCTTGGCAAGGTTGTGCTCTACCCCTGAGCTACACCCGCACGCTCCGTCTCTCGTCTTAGCAGGATGGTGGAGCCAGGCGGAATCGAACCGCCGACCTCTTGAATGCCATTCAAGCGCTCTCCCAACTGAGCTATGACCCC
>KI911964.1:2027-10780 GCA_000517005.1 Microvirga lupini | reverse complement strand
TTATCCTGTTGGATCAGCCTGCGAACAAGCGGAACCCTTTTTCTCTGTCGTGGTCACCCGGTGGTCACCGGAGAACCAGCAAGCTTTGGGAAGCTTGCCGTAGCTAACCATCAATCCCTTGTTTTGCAAGGGAAATGGATGGTGCCGCAAGAGGGATTCGAACCCCCGACCCCCTCATTACGAATGAGGTGCTCTACCAGCTGAGCTATTGCGGCATCGCAATTGTTGCGATCCGAGAGGCCGCCCTCTTACCCGCTCCCCCGCCGCTTGGCAAGGGAGGGAACGGCCGGAATGTCCTACCAGACCGAAAAAACGCTGCGACGTGCGGACGCCTGCTCCTTCGGCTTCGGCACGTCGGGCGGCGTGGTCGGGAAGACGACCGGCTCGGGCTGAGACACAGCCGCCTCCCCCCTCGCGTCTTCCTTGATCGGCTCGGCGAGGGCGGTTTCGGTCCGAACCTCGTTCTCCACCGGCGCAGGCTCCGGTGCAGGAACGGGCTCGCTGCCAGGCGCCGAAGCAGGCTCTTCGGCGGCGGCAATGGGCAAAGCTCGGACCTCGTCGTCGAGATCCGCCGTCACGTCGTCGTGCAGGGTGAGCTCGGGCGCGATCAGCACATCCGGCGGCGCCTGCCAGACGAAGGCGTCGAGACGGCCGGTCACCGGCGAGATCGGCGCCCAATGGTCCGACACGACCCCGTCGGCAATCCAGGCCGGATCCCGCGGCGCCCGGGTGGCGCGGGCGAGCCATTCTCGACCCTTGCCCGTGGAGCCGTGCTCCGCCTGTTCCAGATCGGACATGAGGAGGCACACCCGCATGCTCGGCCGGTCCTGCAGCAGAGGCTCCAGCGCATCGCGGGCCCGGTCGAACTCGCGCGCTTCGAGAGCCGAACGCGCCACGGCAAGCCGGCCTTCCGGCGCACCATTGGAGAGGCGGGAGAGGGTTTCGGCGCGCTTGAGACGGTCGAGGGCGGAATCGCCGGGACGAAGGTTCAGATAGACCTCCGCCAGATCCGGATGCGGCAGAGTGCTCCAGGCCGCTTCCACCACCTTGGCCGCCTTACGGAGATCCCCTTTCCGGGACAGCAGACGGCCGGCAAGGGCTGCGGCCGGCACGAGATCAGGCGCGAGCTTTACCGCATCCTGAGCGCTTCTGAGGGCGCCCTCCGGATCGCGATCAACGCGCTCCAGGGCATCGGCGGTCAACAGGACGGCCCGTTGGCGCCGGGCCGTCTTCTTGTCGAGGAGGCCGAGCGACGTGCGCCGCTCGATGGTTTCCAGAGCGCCGCGCCAATCCCATTCGGCGCAGCGCGCTTCGAGGACCGCATCGCTCGCCCAGGCGGCCGCCGGTGCCAGGCGAACCGCCTCGGACGCGTATTCGTGCGCGGCCGCCGCATCGCCACGGCGCCGCGCCTCGACGAAGAGGCCCCGCAGGCCGAGAACGCGCGTCTCGTCCTCGTCCATCATCTGCAGGAAGGCGGCTTCGGCGACCTCCCGGTTGCCCGAGACCTGGGCGGCCTGCGCCTTGAGCAGGAGCGTCAGGGGCTCCTTGCCCAGAAGGCGCTCGGCCTCATTGGCATAGCGGCGGGCCGCGATGGTATCGCCGGCGCCGACCGCCACCATCCCGCGCGACACGGCCTGATAGCCCCGGGAGCGGCGGCGCGCCCGGGAGGCGAAAGTCAGGCGGGACGGAAGCTGGAGGAGACCGGTAACGAGCGACCAGAGCAGGGCCAAGGCCAGGGCAAGGCCGGCCAGCGCAATGGCGGCCACCGCCATCGACATCTGGATCTCGTAACCGCCGAAGGTGATCAGAACCGTACCCGGCCGGTCGGCCAGCCAGACCGCACCGAAGGCCGCGACGCAGAGAAGACCGATGAAAACAAGAGCGCGCCACATGCGGGGCAGTTCCTTTTATTGCGTCGTCGTACGGTTGAGGGTGGCGAGAGCGTCGGCACTGATCGCCCGCGCGGCCTGATGCGCCTCGGCGACCGCCTTGACCTGCCGGCCCCACTCCTCGGAAAGCCGTCGCGACGGCTCGGGCAAGGCATCCCAGGCGGCAGCGGCTTCCACCACGTCGCCGCGCTCCAGGGCCTGCCGGATGCGGGCGACAAGAGCCGGAATGCCGGTCGAGCCCGGTTCGTTCACCGGCCTGACCGTCACCACCCGATCGGCCATGCGCAGGAGCCGGTCGGTCCAGCCCTCGGCGGGGCCGCGGCTTTCGCGCAGGATCGCCGTCTCGACCGGCTCGAAGCTGCGGGCGAGCGCCTCCGCGGTCGGAGCGCCCTGCTGGGCGAAGGGTTCCAAAGGTGCCACGCGGCTCGCCTCAGTCCCGGCCTTCTTCACGCCGTCGAGCACGTCAGCATAAGGCGTGCCGCTTTTCAGGGCGTCATTCAGGCGACCGGCGAGAACCACCTTGGTCCCGGTCTGGCTCGCCGCCTCGGCATTGCGGGTGTTCTCCGCCGCCTGCTGGGAGAGGGCAGCCAAGCGCTGCTCCTGCTCGGTGAAGCGACGGTCGGTGTCCGCAAATCGGCGCTCCGTCTCGGAAAGACGCCTGTCCGCCTCACTGAGCTGGCGGTCCTGGTCGGCGAGGCGACGGTCCAGATCCCCGATGCGGTGGTCGAGCTCCTGCGTCACGGTCGCGGCATTCGTCGTATTCTGGGCGTTCGCGCGGACCTGCTCCTCCAGAGAGGACAGGCGGTTGGTCATCTCGGTGAGCGCCGCCTCGTTTTGGGGAGGCGGCTGCGGAGCCTCGGGTGGCGGACGGCTCAGGGCTTCCTGAGCCTGGGCTGCGGCCTGCTGCGCCGTGCCCTGGATGGCCTGGAGGCGCTGATCCAGGTCCCCCCTGGCCGATTCGAGCGCCTGGATGCGCTCGGCCAGCGCCTGCGTGTCGGCCTGCGGCTGCCTGGATGGAGCTGGCTGCTGCCTGAGCGCACTCACGCGCTGCTCCAGTTGCGCGATCCGGGGGTCGTCCTGAGCAGGGGCGTCCTGCCAGGTCTGCAATCCATAAAGGAGCCCCGCTCCGATGAGGCCGCCGAGCAGGCCCGATCCGACCAGGGCACCGGCGGAACTGCGCCGCTCGGGAGGCGGAGGCACGGCCTCTTCGCGCGTCTGAGACGTGGAAGATTCCTGGAAGGAGCTTTCAGGTGAAAGGGTATCCGGCCTTCCAGGCTCCTCGACCGTTGCTCCGGACGGCAGCGTATCGGTGCCGATCCCGGAATCGAGCGTGGCCTGCGGCGAGGCCACCACATCCTCGGCTGGAGGCTCGCTGGCGCTGACGATGGTCTCGTCGGGCTTCACGTCCGGCGCCTCACCTGCGGCAATCGTCTCCTGAACAGAGGTCTCCTGGGCAGGAGCCGCCCCCGCAAGAGTGTCCTGTCCGACCGTGTCCTGAACTCCGGCCGGAGCGGCGCCGTCGTCGATCACGGTTGCCTTTAGGTCAATGGTCGCCGGCTCACGCGAGGGCTTCTTGCGGGACGATTTCGGACGTCGGGGATCAGATGAATCGGTCACGGGTCACTCTTGCACGGGTCGCTAAGGCGCGAGATCTTCAAAAGGTCAGTGTGAAATGCAATTGAGGCAAGCTTGGGCGCAGCGTTTCGTTCCCTCCCTGCGGTACGATCCTCAAAAATGAACGGGCCCATCGGACCACGATCCTCTTTGTATGGCAAAGCTTCCTAACGCCGGCTCATGCCGGAATCGTAAACGAAGCGGCGACTGGCTTCATCGGAGCGAATCGAGGAGCCCGAGAAGCGCATCCTCGGAAGGGTCTCCCGCCACAAGGGTCACGGCGCCGGCCACGATCAGGGGCGCGGCCACATCGGCCGACAGGCAGAGATGGGGAAAGTCCCGGAGGTTCGATGCCAGTCCCGCCTCCTCCGCCAGCCGGACGACGAGATCCGCGCTCCGTCGTGAATAATGGAGCGCGGCGCCGATTTGGCCAGTGCGCAGGGCCTCGATGGCGGCCTCAGGCAAAGTCTCGACCGCCTTCGCCTCGTAGGCCTCCCATTGCAGCACGGTGAATCCGGCCGCGCTCAAGGAAGCCGCCGGCTCGTCCTTGTGATGACGGGCCGTCACGTGGAGAAGAGTAAGGCCCGTTCGCAATTGCCCGCGAATCAGCCGCGACAGCGACACCGCATCGCCCTCCGCCACGGTCACATCGGCATATCCGCGCGCGCGCACCGCATCGGCCGTGCGTTCGCCCACGGCGAAGACGGGCTTCCGCCGATCCAGGACTGCGAGAGCATCCTCCGCATGGGCGCTGGTCACGATGAGGGCATCGTAAGGCGCGTCAGGAGCCGGATCGCCCGTCGGCACGATCCGGGTGACGGGCGCGAGGCACGCCGCGTGGCCGAGCGCCGCCAGTTTCCGCGCCGTACGCTCGGCATCCTCGAGTGAGCGGGTGACGAGGATCCGCATCAGGTTTTCAGGAAGTCCGGCGGCATGCGGGAGCGCAGCTCCGAGCCGGCCTCGCGCCCGAGCGCCACCGCGTCGTCCGGAGAGCCGCGGCGGATGGCCTCCAGGCTCTCCGACCCGTCCGGACGCAGCACGAGGCCGCGGATTTCGAGCTCGCGTCCGATCAGCCGGGCATGGCCCGCGATCGGCGTGCGGCAGGAGCCGTCGAGGATGGTGAGGAAGGCCCGCTCGGCGGCGAGCGCCTGGCCGGTCGGCGCATCGAGGATGGGCGCGAGCGCCTGACGCACCCGCTCGTCTTCGGCGCGGATCGCGACCGCGATGGCGCCCTGCCCCACGGCCGGGAGGAAATCCTCCGTTTCGAGAACGGTGGTCACGTGATCGGTGAGCCCGAGCCGGCGCAGGCCCGCCATGGCGAGGAGCGTCGCATCGACCTCGCCGCGTTCGAGCTTGGCGAGCCGCGTCTGCACGTTGCCGCGCAGCAGCGTGACCTGGAGATCCGGCCGCAGGCGGCGAATTTGCGCCTGACGCCTTAAGGATGCGGAGCCGACGACAGCTCCTTGCGGCAGATCGTTCAGGCTTGCGTAGCGATGGCTGATGAAGGCGTCGCGCACGTCCTCGCGGGGCAGGAAGCCGGCGATAACGATGCCCTCCGGCAGGGTCGTCGGCAGGTCCTTGGCGGAGTGGACGGCGAGATCGATGGAGCCGTCGAGGAGCGCGATGTCGAGTTCCTTGGTGAAGAGCCCCTTGCCGCCGGCCTCCGACAGGGGCCGGTCCTGAATGGCATCGCCCGTGGTCTTGATGATCGACAGGGGCAGGTGCTCCACGGTCCAGCCATGGGCGGCGACCAGCCTGTCTTGCATCTCGTGGGCCTGAGCCAGCGCCAGCGGGCTGCCTCGCGTACCGATGACCAGGGTGGGTGAAGAGGCCATTCTGCCTGAGTTCTCCTGTCTTGCGTGATCTGCGTTTGATCTTGTGCGGCGCGGCGGACTATAGGGGGAGGAGCGCCGGGCCGGAAGCCCGGACAACACCTTATTCGAGCAGCCAACGATCATGCGCATTCTAGGCATCGAGACCACCTGCGACGAGACCGCGGCCGCCGTGGTCGGAATCGGCTTCGACGGACGCGGCGAGATCCTCTCCAACGAGGTCCTGAGCCAGATCGCCGAACACGCGCGCTATGGCGGCGTCGTGCCGGAGATCGCCGCCCGCGCCCATGTGGAGGTGATCGACCGGCTCGTGGCCCGCGCGCTGAAAAATGCCAATTGCTCGGTGAAGGATCTCGACGGGATCGCGGTGGCGGCGGGTCCCGGGCTGATCGGCGGCGTACTGGTGGGGCTGACCACCGCCAAGGCCATCGCGCTCGTCACCCGCAAGCCCCTGATGGCCGTGAACCACCTCGAGGCCCATGCGCTCACCGCGCGCCTCACCGACGGCATCGGCTTTCCCTACCTGCTTCTGCTCGCCTCCGGCGGCCACACCCAGCTCGTGGCGGTGCGCGGCGTCGGCGATTACGTGCGGCTCGGCACCACCATCGACGACGCCATCGGCGAGGCCTTCGACAAGGTCGCCAAGATGCTGGGCCTTCCCTATCCCGGCGGGCCGCACGTGGAGCAGGAGGCAGCGAAGGGCAATCCGGAGCGTTTCGCTTTTCCTCGCCCCATGCAGGGTCGCGCGGAACCGAATTTCTCCCTGTCCGGCCTCAAGACCGCCGTGCGCATCGAGGCGGAAAAGATCGCACCGCTCACGGCGAGCGACATTGCCGATCTCTGCGCCAGCTTCCAGGCCGCCATCGTCGACGTGGTGGTCGACCGTACCCGCGTCGCCTTGCGCAGCTTCCGCGACATTGCCGGCCATCCCACGGCCCTCGTGGTGGCGGGCGGCGTGGCGGCGAACCAGGCCATGCGCCAGGGTCTGCAGCGGCTTGCCGTCGAGGCCGGCCTCAAGCTCGTCGCCCCGCCGCTGGCTTTGTGCGGCGACAACGGCGCGATGATCGCCTGGGCGGGGCTCGAGCGCATGCGCCTCGGCCTCATCGACGACATTGCTGCCCCGGCCCGCGCCCGCTGGCCTTTGGACACGACCCGCGACGAGGCCGGGGCGAAGGCGTGATGGCACAGGCGGGTCCGATCGGCATCGCCGGAGCGGGAGCCTGGGGGACGGCGCTCGCCAATGCCGCGGCCATTGCCGGCAACGACGTGGTGCTCTGGATGCGCTCGCCCGAGCACGCTGCGGCGCTGGCGCAAACGCGCAGCAACGAGCGTTTCCTGCCCGGCGTGAAGCTCCACGAGCGCATCCGTCCGACCGCCGCGCTCGCCGATCTGGCATCCGCTCGCGCGGTGCTTCTCGTCACGCCTGCGCAAACGACGCGGGAGATGAGTGCGGCGCTCGCCGCCGTGCTGCCGGCCGAGACCCCGCTGGTGCTCTGCGCCAAGGGGATCGAGCGGGAGACAAGAGGCTTTCTCTGCGACGTGGTGGAGGAGGTGCGACCCGGATCGCCCGTGGCCGTGCTCTCGGGCCCCAGCTTCGCCGACGACGTGGCCCGCGGCCTGCCTACCGCCGTGACGCTCGCCTGCCGCGACGCGGCTCTCGCCGAAGAGCTTGCGACTTCCCTCTCCGGCCCGACGCTGCGCGTCTATCACCGCCAGGACATGCGCGGCGTCGAGATCGGCGGCGCGGCCAAGAACGTGCTGGCGATCGCCTGCGGGGCCGTGGCGGGCAAGGGCCTGGGCGAGAGCGCCAAGGCGGCCCTGATTGCCCGCGGCTTCGCCGAGCTTCTGCGCTTTGCCCGCGCCTATGGCGGTACGCCTGAGACCCTGATGGGGCTCTCCGGGCTGGGCGACCTGGTGCTGACTTGCTCCTCGGCCCATTCCCGCAACTTCGCCTTCGGCCAGCGACTCGGCTTGGGGCTAAGCGTCACCGAGGCCGCCGGCGGCAAGCTGGTGGAGGGAGCCGCGACCGCGAGCGCCCTCGTGGCGCTGGCGCGAGCGAAAAACGTCGACATGCCGATTGCGGAAGCCGTCGAGCAGATCCTGTCCGGCGCATGGACCCTCGATCAGGCGGTCGATGCGCTGATGAACCGTCCCATCAAGTCCGAGCATTGAAGCGAAACCGTCAAAGAAGATTTCGCGACGCAAATGAAGGGGTAAGCAACCATGGCCCATTGGCTCTACAAGTCCGAACCCTCCGTCTGGTCCTGGGACCAGCAGGTCGCGGAAGGCGCGAAAGGCACCCATTGGAACGGCGTGCGCAACCACGTCGCCAAGCAGAACCAGATGGCCATGAAAAAGGGCGAGCAGGGCTTCTTCTACCATTCCAACGAGGGCAAGGCCGTCGTCGGCATCGTCGAGGTGATCAAGGAATACTACCCCGACCACACGGACGCGACCGGCAAGTTCGGCATGGTCGACATCAAGGCCGTGAAGCCCTTCAAGCGCCCGGTCACTCTGGAAGAGATCAAGGCGGAACCGAAGCTCAAGGACATGATCCTCGTGAACAATTCCCGCCTCTCGGTGCAGCCGGTCACGGACGCGGAATGGAAGCTGATCTGCAAGATGGGTGGATTATAGAAACTTTGTAGCATAAGCTCCCTTCCCAGGGGAGAACCAATGACCATCATCGGGATCAATTATCTCGCAGTCCTTTTGGCCGCAGTCGCGGCCTGGCTTGTCGGAGCGGTCTGGTACATGGCCTTGGGAAAACCGTGGATGGCGGCCCTCGGCAAGACACAACAAGAGCTGATGGGCCCGACCGGCAAACCTTCGGCCGGCCCTTTCATCATCTCCTTCGTGGCCGAGCTGGTGATGGCCTTCGCGCTCGCCTTCCTGATCGTCCGAATCGGGCCGGTGACGCTCGCGAGCGGGATCACGACAGGTCTCTTGGCCTGGCTCGGCTTCGTCGCCACCAGCATGGTGGTGAATCACGGCTTCTCCGGAGCCCGCCCCATGCTGACCGTCATCGATAGCGGTCACTGGCTCGCGGTGCTTCTCGTCGAAGGAGCCGTGATCGGCGGGTTCGGTCCATGACGATTGAACACCCGAAAGCAGCAACGACCAAAGTCCGTTGAGTCTCCGCTGACTGGGGCCGAACGAGGCAATCCCGCGCAAGCCCAGGACCTGAATGGATCAGGGCCGATAGGCAAGGCGCCGCGCAATCCACTCCTGGGCCATGTCCAGATCGACAAACGTGGGATGGCCTGATCCATCCGACCGGCCAAAGCCGGCCTCCAGATACCACTGCCCTGGAGCCACCTCGTTGTCCTCGGAGAGATGCGTCAGCACGGCGACAAGGCGGTGCTGACCGTTGAAAACCAGCATGCCTTCCTCTTCAAAGTCGTTGGCGATGCGCACA
>KI911964.1:0-1927 GCA_000517005.1 Microvirga lupini | reverse complement strand
ATCTACGACGTGCCGGCCGAGTGGCAGCATCGGGCCTATCTGGACGATGCGGGCTACAAGGCGAAGTACGAGGCTTCGATCAGGGACCCGGAGGCCTTCTGGGCCGAGGAAGCCAGGCGCCTCCACTGGTTCAAGGCGCCGACCCGGATCAAGAACACCAATTTCGGCCCCGACACCGTCGCGATCCGCTGGTTCGAGGACGGCGTCACCAACGTGGCCTATAACTGCATCGACCGCCATCTCCACACCCGGGGCGATCAGGTCGCGATCATCTGGGAAGGCGACGATCCCTCCGAGTCGAAGAAGATCACCTACCGCGAGCTGCACGACGAAGTCTGCCGCATGGCCAACATCATGCGCAATCGCGGCGTCGCCAAGGGCGACCGGGTGACGATCTACATGCCGATGATCCCGGAAGCCGCCTATGCCATGCTGGCCTGTGCACGGCTCGGGGCGATCCATTCCGTGGTGTTCGGCGGCTTCTCGCCCGATTCGCTGGCGAGCCGCATCCAGGACGCCAAGTCCGCCTTCATCATCACGGCGGACGAGGGCCTGCGCGGCGGCCGCAAGGTGCCGCTGAAGGTGAACGTGGACGCCGCCATCGAGCGCGTCGGTGCCGGCGTCGTCGATCACGTGCTGGTGGTGCGCCGCACGGGCTCTCCCGTCAACATGGTGCCGGGCCGGGACGTCTATTACCACGAGGCGGCGGAACTCGTCTCCGACGAATGCCCCTGCGAGGAGATGAACGCGGAGGATCCGCTCTTCATCCTCTACACCTCAGGGAGTACCGGAACCCCGAAGGGTGTGCTGCATACCACCGGCGGCTATCTCGTCTATGCGGCGATGACGCACCAATACGTGTTCGATTACCACGACGGCGACGTGTATTGGTGCACCGCCGACGTGGGCTGGGTGACGGGCCATTCCTACATCCTCTACGGACCGCTGGCGAACGGCGCCACGACCCTGATGTTCGAGGGCGTTCCCACCTATCCGACGATCTCCCGCTTCTGGGAGGTGATCGACAAGCACCAGGTCAACATCTTCTACACCGCCCCGACGGCAATCCGCTCGCTCATGCAGGCGGGCGAGGAGCCGGTGAAGAAGACCTCGCGCAAGTCTCTGCGCCTGCTGGGCTCGGTCGGCGAGCCGATCAATCCGGAAGCCTGGGAATGGTACCATCGCGTGGTCGGCGACGACCGCTGCCCGATCGTCGACACCTGGTGGCAGACGGAGACCGGCGGCATCCTGATCACGCCGCTGCCCGGCGCCACCAAGCTCAAGCCCGGCTCCGCCACACGGCCCTTCTTCGGCGTGAAGCCGCAGATCGTCGATGCGGACGGCAAGGTGCTGGAGAATGCTGCCGAGGGCAATCTGGTGATCGCGGATTCCTGGCCGGGCCAGATGCGTACGGTCTATGGCGACCATGAGCGCTTCGTGCAGACCTATTTCTCGACCTATCCCGGCAAATACTTCACCGGCGACGGCTGCCGGCGCGACCAGGATGGCTATTACTGGATCACCGGCCGCGTCGACGACGTGATCAACGTCTCCGGCCACCGCATGGGCACGGCGGAGGTGGAATCCGCGCTCGTCGCCCATCCGAAGGTGTCGGAAGCCGCCGTGGTCGGCTATCCGCACGACATCAAGGGCCAGGGCATCTACGCCTATGTCACCCTGATGGCCGGCGAGGAGCCCTCGGAGGAGCTGCGCAAGGAGCTCGTCGCCTGGGTGCGCAAGGAGATCGGCCCGATCGCGTCGCCGGACCTGATCCAGTTCGCCCCCAGCCTGCCCAAGACCCGCTCGGGCAAGATCATGCGCCGCATCCTGCGCAAGATCGCCGAGGACGAGTTCGGCTCGCTCGGCGACACCTCGACCCTGGCCGACCCGGCGGTCGTCGACGACCTGATCACCAACCGCCAGAACA
>KI911963.1:9346-10513 GCA_000517005.1 Microvirga lupini | reverse complement strand
CGGTTTTGTTTATGTCAAAGCGGCCCTTGCTCGCTGACCGAGGGGTTTTCCCGCCATGCCTCTTGTTTACGCAGAAGCTGATCACTGGTCTGACACAGTATTCATCGAGAACGGTTCCGATGATCGCCAGATGCAGCAGATGGGCCCGCAACGGTGAGAAGATCTGCTCGGAAACTGTTGGAGCCCGGCGAGCCGGCTGGCACGTACATTGACATAATCCGCAGCAACTGCGGGTCTTATACGGCTCTGGCAAGCCAACGAATGGCTGCCCATGGCTGAGCCAATCCGAAGGCTCAGCCTCTCTGCTGCCACAATTGTCTTTGATCCAGAGCCGCGCGGGGGGAAGTTTCGCAAAACCATCCATCATGCGGTCGGTGGCTTCCCTGAGGTGACTTCTCATGGAACACATTGGCCTGTGGTGTCGGGTTCTCAGTCTTGCCACTTTCGTGACGGCAAATTTGGCCTGGGCCCATCCGCATGTATGGGTGAAGGCACGGGCCGAGGTTCTATTCACCCCCGACGGAAAGATGTCAGGGGTACGGCACGTCTGGACCTTCGATCCAGGCAACTCCAGCTTCATGACCCAGGGCCTTGATGCAGACCACGATGGCAAGCTCACCCCTGACGAACTCCGAGACTTGGCGCGGCAGAACACTCTGTCGCTCACCGAATTCGACTACTTCACCGTTCTTAAGTGGAACGGTCACAAGCAGGAATTCCGTGAGCCGACGAACTACGGCATGATCTTTGCCGAGGAAGCTCTGACTCTCACTTTTGACCTGCCGCTTAAGACCCCAGCGGTTGCCGGTAAGACCGCCTCGCTCGAGATCTACGACCCAACATATTTCGTCTCACTTAGTATGGCCACGGAGGATGCCGTCACACTCAAGGGGGCCCCCAAGAGCTGTGCCGTCGCGGTGACCGGACCAATGCCTCTGAAACCCTTGACAGCCCAAAAGCCGCAACAGCTTTCGGAAGCCTTCTTCCAGGCTCTGACTTCCGCCGCAGGCTATGGTGAGCAATTTGCCAATCGAGTACAGATCGTATGCCCCTGAGTGGAGTTTCGCTTCCGGCGTTAGATCCTAGACGCCATGTATTGCCTGGACTTGCTCTGCTTTTGATACTGCTGGCGAATTCATCATGCTGGGACGGGAGCCATCATGAGCC
>KI911963.1:5864-9246 GCA_000517005.1 Microvirga lupini | reverse complement strand
GCTCGAAATCCTTCCGCCAATGTTTGTAATGCCCGCACGTCTCCATCTCGTCGATGCGGATGCTGCCGTTCTTGATCGTCGGATAGCTGTTCTCGATGCCGGTCGCGAACATGAACCAGGGCGCTGTCATTGCGAGCCTCCGATCCTGATCGTCTCATCCTGATCCGTCATGTTCTCGCCTGCCCATAAGTGTGGCCGATGAACCAATTGAATGTGTGACACGCTTCGATTCCTCCTCTGGCCTATTCGCCGCTGTCGGGACTCGTGGGAGTTCCTCGCAGGTCATCGGGTGTTTCCGCGCGGTGGCAGCGAGCCAGCGAAATAGCCCCGCCGATTCCGGGAATGCTCCCTCTTGTTCATCCGGTGTGATAGGCATCTTGCAGCACGTTCACATCAACGTCAGCTGCTAGATCTGACAGGAGATCGGGGCGCTCGTTAGATCTTAGGAGAGTACCAGCGGAGGCATTGTCACGAGAATAGCTGCCAGGTCAGCCTGATGCGCGGGAGGGAGTGCAATCCATTTGCTACCACCGTCACCAGTCCGCCCTCAAGTGGCCAATGACACACTGGCGAACTGTGATCTTTATTCAAGGCCGCCTTTACTTTTGGAGGGCGGTAGATCATGAGTGCGAGGTTCTAGAACGTCTTATGAACCGCTCTTTAGCAACGGCGTCTGACCGGCAGCCGCCAATGCTGAACCGGAGTTCATACTATCGTCCATCGCTGTCGGGATCAGAATAGTGGTTCCGCACTCTTTCGTGGTCTCGTAGATGATGTTCATCGCTCGAAGTTGAAGCGCAACAGGATCATTCTCGTAAACCTTCGCCGCCTCAGCGAATGTTCCTGCAATCTCCGCCTCCGCAGAACCCAAAATGACCCGGGCCTACATCTCCCGCCTGGACAGTCACGCTCCACTCAGCATTTTTTGAGCCGATAACGTCCCGAAGATGCTCGTCGGCGGCTCTCAGGTCCGAGAACAGCGCTGACAGCATCGATGACCCGATCATCTCACGCAGGGATGTCTGTGCGACCCGATCGATCGCCTGACGATGATCGGTGATCTCAAATGCCGCCTTGCAGGCGTCGCACACATGCCAGAAGATGATAGCATTAATGTTCAGTCCTCGGCGTGATCGACCCGTACGCCTATGAATACCCATATGATTATGGACACCCGTACTATTACAGCTACCCCGCTTACGGCACTTACACCTAAAGCTATCCGGCCCAAGAAATCGTCGTTGTCCGGCGACCGCGCCGTGTCGTCCATGCTCACGGTATTCATCGGGCGGTCGTCGCGTCTCCGCATTCTGGCATGTCTGACGCTGGTGGAGGGCGCCATCCACGACATCAACTTAACTGAGTAAAGGCCGCTTTCCAGCGTCTTCAGCGACTCCCCAGCGGGTCAAAGCTATTGAAAATGCACGGCCTGTTCCAGACCTAAACACCGGAAAGAGCAAGTAGAAGTGTCAAGTTGACGTGCTCTCTGCGCAACCTCTGCAGTGTGGCCCCTGTGGCCCGCGGCAGCGGCAAACGCTGCGTATTAGCATGCGCCGGGCAGCCCACGTGAGGCTTCGATTCTTGCGCTGCCCCAATAACCGACCCGACAGTGCGCACGCCACATGCTGCGGTTCAAGTCAGCCCGGCATGACCAGCCGTTCCTCGCCACCCACACTCCGATCCACACCCACTTCCAACTCCGCCGCCGCCTCTCCGCCCTTGAGTCCCGCGCCACCCGCGATCGCGCTTCCCTCACTTGGCGTGATGTGACCGATGCCGCGCGTAGGTTAATCTAGTGGGGCCTGTCGGCTATGTTGTCTCCTCAGCGTCACGGCCGCCGGTCGTCTTCTCGACCCGCGCTACACCGTTGCATTTCGCTGATATCCACGGCTTCCGCTTTACCCGCCAGATTGATCGGGACAAACTACCTTCGCGGCAACTAGAGTGATTGGCGGCGCGAGCCCGCGGTTTGTGCCCCGTCGCTCCGGAACGGGGAGTACCGGCATGTCCCTGGCGAGGCGCAACAGGCGCACCGAGCAACCTCAACTGCCAGATCAGGCGACACCGCCGACAATGGCCCGGTCGCGTGTTCTTCCGGTCATCACCGCAGCCATTGCGATCGGAGTCTCCATTCTTGATGCCCTGACCTCCACAGAGGTCGCTGTTGACGTGCTGTACGTGGGCGTCGTGCTGCTCTCGGCCAGGTTTCTTCAGGCGCGGGGCGTTGTGCTCGCGTCAGTGGGCTGCATGGCGCTGACGATACTAAGCTATTTGCTGTCGCAGCACGATACATCGCCCAACGTCGCCCTTGCGAACTGTCTTCTTAGCCTTGCGGCGATCAGCGTTGCGGCTGTCCTCGCTGTGCAAAGCCGATCGAGAGAAATGGTGCTGCGCGAGCAGGCCGGACTGCTCGATCTCACCCACGATACGATCTTCGTGCGCGACATGAACGACGTTATCACCTTTTGGAACCGCGGCGCTGAGGAGCTGTACGGGTGGAAAAAGGACGAAGCTGTCGGCCAGGTCTCGCACCAGCTCATGCGGACGATCTTCCCCCGGCCGCTCGAAGAGATCACGGCCGAGTTGCCCCGTACAGGCCGCTGGGACGGGGAACTCGTCCACACGCGGAAGGACGGCACGCGGGCCATCGTGGCGAGCCGGTGGTCTCTGCAACGGGATGCACGGGGCCGTCCCGTGGCGATCCTGGAGACCAACAATGACATCACCGAACGCAAGCAGGCCGAAGAGGCACTGCGGGAGAGCGAGGAGCAATGGAAGGCAGTCTTTGAGAACAACCCGACCATGTACTTCATAGTGAACGCAGCCGGCACCATCCTGTCCGTCAATCCCTTTGGGGCGGAGCAGCTCGGCTACACCCCCGACGAACTGGTCGGGAGCCCCGTGCTAAACGTGTTCTATGGGCCGGACCGCGAGGCCGTGCAGAGGCATACGGCCGACTGCCTCGAGCAATTCGGCCAATCAATGAGCTGGGAGGCGCGTAAGGTGCGCAAGGACGGCACGGTGCTCTGGGTGCGCGAGACGGCCCGGTCTGTGCTGTTGAGGAATGGCCCGGTGATCCTGGTCGCGTGCGAGGATATCACTGAGCGCAAGCGCGCCGAAGAGGCGGCTCGGCGGAGTGAACAAGAGCTACGCGATCTGATTGAAAACCTTCCCGCCATGGTGTTCATCGCTTTGCCCGGGCCCTCCAACGCCTTCGCAAGCCGGCGCTGGCGCAACTACACCGGTTTGTCCGCGGAGGAGACGACCGGATCTGGCTGGCAGAGCGTCATTCACCCGGACGACCTGCAATGCCATCTGGAGAAATGGCAGGTGTGCACGGCAACGGGCGAGCCGTTCGAAGACGAGGCGCGGTTCCGTCGCG
>KI911963.1:1885-5764 GCA_000517005.1 Microvirga lupini | reverse complement strand
CTTTTTCGAAGCAAGTCCACCGCCGGGTTACGTCGAGGTCGACTTCGTGGCTCATTCCGGCACCTCGTCGTCCGGCAGTTTCGTGCAGACGATGGTTCTGACCGACATCGCCACGGGCTGGACCGAGTGCGTGCCGGTGCGGACGCGCGACAGCGGTCTTGTGATTGCGGCGATCCAGCAGGCCCGGGCGCTGTTCCCCTTCCCGCTGCTGGGCGTAGACTTCGACAATGACTGCGCCTTCATGAACGAATTGGTGGTCTGCTGGTGCCGAGGTCAGGGACTGGAAGTGACGCGTTCGCGCGCCTACCGAAAGAACGACCAGGCCTGGGTGGAGCAGAAGAACGGCGCCATCGTGCGAAGGCTGGTGGGCTATGGCAGGTTTGTCGGGGCGAAGGCGACGGCCTCGCTGGCTCGCCTCTATGCTGTGGTGCGTCTGCACGGCAATCTGTACCAGCCGTCGTTCAAGCTGTGTTGGACACGGCCTTCCCTCTCGACCCAGGGACCCACAAGGGAGTTGTCACCTTAATTCAGTATAGGGCTTCTGGAGAGTTTCCAGTCCGATTTCCGTCACCATAAGCTATTAATTTGCTTAGGTCACAATTTTGCGCTTGACGAGCAGAAGGCAGTAATTCTCGTTAAGTTGACAAGTCCGTTAAAGGGTTGGAGGCGTCGGATCGAGGCCGGGTCCACTCAACGTTTATCTCTGCTCTACTCTCTCGGCGCCTGCTGCTGGTCGGCCAGGCTGTTGCCGTCTGCCATCGTGCCGGGCGCCGCTCCCTGTGGCGCCTGACCCGTCATTCCTGCCATAAGGTCCTGAGCCATCTGCAGGTGCCCGAGAACCGTCGGCAAGGTCTCAGATGCGAAATTCTTGAGCTGGGCATCTTGGCCGGAGTTGATCTCCCATTCCAAGAGTTGCACGGTCTTTTGGTGATCCACCACCTCCCCTCGCAGATAGGCGAGGTCGAATGGGGAACCGCTCAAGTCTTCCAGCTGAGCGCGCCTCGCCTTGTGCTCCGGACCAGGTTCGTTTGGCAAGGCGATGCTGGCTTGCTGGGCTAGGCTTGTCAGCCGATCGTTGGCCTTGCCGTGATCCTGGACCATCCGCCGGCCGAATTCCTTGACGGCGTCGCTGTGGCCCTTTTGTTCGGCCAGCCTGCCGAACGCGACCTCCGTCATGCCGCCGGTTGTGGTCAGCATAGCAAACAGCCGATCCTGTGTGTTCGGCTGATGCGGGGCCGGAGTACCCGGTGCACTCTGCGGTGCTCCCGGTGCCATTCCCGCGGGATTGCCAACCTGCGCCGCGAGCGGCAGTATCGGCAGAGCAGTCAAAGCCAAGAGGGTCGCGAGAAGACGCATGGCTGCCCCCATCTTTCGAGTTTATCCATTCCGCCGCCACGCGACTTCACAGCGTCAGCATGTATGCCACCAAGGCATCTTTCTCCTGCTGCGTCAGCCTCACGCCCAGCACGAGATTGAAGAACTCGACGGTGTCGGCGAGCGTCATCAAGCGGCCATCATGGAGATAGGGCGGTGAATCCTTGATGCCACGGAGAGTGAACGTCTTGATCGGACCATCCGGCAGCATGACCATATCGTTCACGGTCTGGCCGATCCGATAGAAGCGCTCAAGCTTGAGGTCATGCATGTTGTTGTCCATGAATGACGTCTGAGCGATATGGCATTCGCCGCAGCGCCCCTTGCCAAAGAAAATCCTCTCGCCTGCGAGTTCCTGCTCCGTTGCCTTGGCAGGGTCGAGCCGTCCGAATGGGTCGAGCTTCGGCACCGGCGGAAAGTCGATGATGTTCTGCATCTGCGCCATCATCGCGACCTGGTTGGTTCGGTCGGGCAGGTTCACGCCCTTGCGTGTAGCGCTGACATGGTCGCCGTTGAAATAGGCGGTCCGCTGCTCGAATTCGGTAAAATCCTCCACCGACCGCAGCGACCGCTTCGAACCATGGATCTGCTGATTGAATATCCCGCGTAGGCTGGTCGTGTCGAGCCGGAAGCGAGCCGCCTGTGGGCGGATATCGGGCGTCTGGTGGAAGGCGCCATTGGTGTGGAAGTTGGAATGGCATTCGAGGCAGGTCACGCCAAGGCTCTGAGCGGCGACCTTGCGATCCTCGGTCTGATTGAATTCCTCCTGCGGAAATGGCGTGAGCAGGAGACGCAAGCCCTCCATCTGCACCGGCGTGATGATGCCATTCATCAGCTCGTAAAAATTCTTGATCGTGAGAAGCTGTCCGCGCGAGACGTCGCCCAGCTCCGGATGCGTCGTCAGGAAGATCGGCGGTGGGAATTCCGGCGTGACATGGTCGGGAAGATCGAAATCGACATCGAAGCGCCTGAGGTCACGCGCCTCCTGCCGTTGGATCTCGTCAATCTGCTGGGTCGGAAAGATCTGACCACCGGTTGCTTGTTTGACGTGTGGCAACGGCATGAACCCGGCCGGCAGCAGGCCTCGCTGCCGGATCTCGTCGACACTCATGGCGGCAAGGCTATCCCAGGTCACGCTCTCGGGTAGCTTGACGCGAACGCCGCCCTGAACGGGCTTTCGCCCGCCAGACATCATCACGCCGGGGATCGGGCGATCCGACAGGTCATAACGCTGATTGAGGAGATTGGCTTGCCGCTGCATGACCTGCCGCTTTTGGGCCTCATCATTGGCTTTGACGGCCGAAAACGGCAGCGTGGGCAGTGGCCGGTAGGTCGTGTCGGGCGGCAGAGGATCGGAACTGGCAGCAAGGCCGCACAGCAACAGCCCCGCCATCGGAGGAATGCCTCTGAGAAAGCGCGGCATGCCATACTCCTCTGGTGTGATCATGGGATGATTTTCTCCTCAGTCCTTGGCGCGGCGCGTTTGCGGATAGCCTTGCATGTGTCGTGCCAAACGAGAAAATCATTTCAGAACAAGACGATGACTCTAGTAGCGCTCTGTCTCATGTCCGACATCGTCGAAGATCCGACAATGAGTGCAACCGTAAGCGCCTGATCGACCTTTCAATTACCCACAGCTCGTGAGCATGCCTGCATGATTTGACCTGTTGCGTCGCAGGAATCGCTCATGTTTCCTTCTCTGGCGCCGAATCGCACGGAGAGCGGTGCCCATGGACGGAGCGGCGGAGCCATGGTCTGATCGCGAGCTTGCCGGCTGCAGCTTTGCGGATGAGCGTCTGAACAAGCGGCTGCGTAGACTGCTGGAGCGGATGGAGGGCGCCATGGGATCCAGCATTCCGCTGGCGTGCCAGGACTCGGCCAACACCAAGCAACACCAAGGCGGCCTATCGGTTCTTCTCCAATGACCAGGTCAGCGAGGAGGAGATTCTCGCCGGTCACTTTCAAGCGACGCGCAGCCGTTTTGCCGCGACGACCGATCCGGTCCTGGTTCTGCAAGACACGACGGAGTTTACGTTTCAAAGAGAACGGTCAGAGGGGATCGGCATCACGTACCGGGTCAACAGCGGCAAGAACAAGGCCGGCCGCTTTGTTGCACAAATATGCGAGTTAGTAATCGGCACCGACTGACATAGGAGGCCTGGGCTCTTCATGTCGGATATCTATCGTGCCGTTCAAAGCCAATGCCGCTCGCCGGCACCGCATCCCCAAGCAGCAATATCGGGTGACGAATTGGGCGGAGTACGACGCAGCCCTGCGCCAGAGGGGAAGTCTCACAGTCTGGCTTTCTGAGGAGGCAATTGCTGATCGTCCCCGGCGTTGGATACTGCTGGCGAACGGGCGCGGATTTTCAATCCACCTGTGGCGGGAGAAACAGGGCGCCCTATGGTCGGCTGCGGAGGGGAGTGGCCGATGTGAATGTGGTGGTCCCAACCCCGATGGCGAACATGGTCCACGGGCTGCTGCGCACTTGAGAGTGGTGACGCC
>KI911963.1:895-1785 GCA_000517005.1 Microvirga lupini | reverse complement strand
CGATCCGTGATGCGATCCGTCTGAGCTACGCTCTGGTGGATCAGTGGATGGACAGCGATGCCGCTGCGCCCGACGGCGTGGTGCTGGACATCGACGATACCTGCGACGTGGTGCATGGGCGCCAGCAACTGTCTTTGTTCAACGCCCACTATGACGAGCGCTGTTTCCTGCCGATCCACGTCTACGACAGCGCGACGGGGCGGCCGGTTGCCATCGTGCTGTGGCCGGGCAAGACGCCCTCCGGTCGTGAGGTGCGGGCGCATCTGCGTCGGCTCGTGCGGCGCATCCGCATGCGCTGGCCTCTCACGTGCATCACCCTCCGGGGCGACAGTCACTATGCCCGTCCCGAAGCCATGGACTTCTGCGAGCAGAACGGCGTCAGCTATCTCTTTGGACTGGCCGGGACCCGGCCGCTCACGGCCAAAGTCCAAGATGTGGCGGATGCGGTGCGCACTCAACGATGCGCTCTTCGAGAACGGAAGCACAGGCTGGATTCCAGAAGTGATGTCTCCTGATGCGCCCGATGCTCTAGTTCCGACAGCTCATCGAGGGATGAACATTGTCCGTATGTGGCCTCTCCGCTCTCGCGTGGCCACTGATCCGAGGTAAACCTCTGTATACGCTTTCAATTACCCATAGATTTGCGCTCCGATCCTGGTGCCGAGTTCGATATCCATCAGGCGCGAAGTCCTCTCCACATGACGGTGTTGCCTGGCGGCGGATCATGCCCACGAGCGAGATCGCCGCCCATGCGAGCGATCTTGGTCAGGTAATGCGAGAGTGTCTTGCTCCGCAGCACAATCTGGCCTTTATCTCTCACCAGCTCGTGGAGCAGGTCGATTTCCAGAGCCGTCAAGGCCAGCCGCAGCGGCACGTGCGGAATGACGCGG
>KI911963.1:0-795 GCA_000517005.1 Microvirga lupini | reverse complement strand
CGTCACGCGAGGGAATGGCTACGACTGGCGTAGTTGAGCTCGGCTGTATTGCTCGCAAAGACGAACCGAGTGGCTGACGATTCCGTTGGAGAAGACAATAGACCTGGGGTGGATAGTGGCTCGCCTTGCTGCTGAGCTTACCCATATCTATTCAACCCATGTCCGGGCCTAGCTCTTAATAGCACTGTCAGGCCTCTTTCAGAGCTCGATCAAGACAGTCAATCAAGACTTGCGCATCGAATGGTTTGCTCAGGAAGCAGACCGCTCCGACATCCAGTGCACGCACCCGAATTGTCTCCTCGGGGAAAGCCGTAATGAAAATTATGGGCGTGCGCTGACCCCTTTCTATCAGGTGGCGTTGCAGCTCGAATCCATTCATGCCCGGCATCTGAACATCCGCGATCAGACACGACGTGTTGTTTACGCACGGCGAGCACAGGTAATCTTCCGCGGATGCAAACGTGTATACCATGTATCCAATCGCCCTTAGAAGCCCCTTGATCGCGGCTCGGACGGATTCGTCATCGTCGATAATTGTAACGATTGGGGCTTTTTGCACGCGGCTCATCCTTCTGCGTGCGAGAAAATAAGGGGCCTAGCCGTTCTTATGCACGAGGTGGCTGGAGAGGGGCTGGCGAGTGTAGCTTAAGCACTTGAAGCAGCGTAGGATTTGGTTGCTAACACCCGTCCTGCAATCCCTTCAAGGCTGCCACACCCGCCATGACGGACGATACAACCCCGACGTTCCCGTTTCCAGCCGTATCCCGTAAGAAGATCACCGCTGCTTTCGACGGT
>KI911962.1:35727-36355 GCA_000517005.1 Microvirga lupini | reverse complement strand
AGGAGAGCCTCACCCTCTGCTGAGGACGTTCCGCCCAAGCCGATTCAAATGATCTGGCCCAAGTCCTTGCCTTCTATCTGGATTCACATGGAGCTCCTACTTTGGCTTCTAGGCCAAAGTAGGAGCCCCCGCGTCGAGGCACAGACAGGAAAGGACGATGACACCGCAGGCACTTTCGTTCACAGTCCGGCAGCCGGACGGGCTGTAGGGCTGGTCTGAGCTCTGCCGAGAGACCCAGATGTTGGACGCCGTTCACCACGTCGCGATCATTTGTTCGGATTATGAGCGTTCGAAGCGCTTCTATGCTGAGATCCTGGGATTGCCGATCGTTCGCGAGGTCTGGCGCGCGGATCGGCAGTCTTGGAAGTGCGACCTACAAGTGGGCGCGGCTCAGATCGAGCTCTTCTCGTTTCCGACCCCTCCGGCACGGCCGTCGCAGCCGGAGGCGCAGGGGCTGCGCCATCTCGCATTTGCGGTTGCTGCTCTCGAGCCAGTCATTGAGCACCTGCAAAGCCACGACATCATTGTCGAGCCGATCCGGGTCGACGAACATACGGGCAAACGCTTCACCTTCTTTGCCGATCCCGACGGCCTTCCGCTGGAGCTCTATGAGCGGTAGCGTCGTACC
>KI911962.1:34487-35627 GCA_000517005.1 Microvirga lupini | reverse complement strand
GGGTTTCAGCCCGCCGGCTCAGGGTCGAGTGATCCGGCACCGCCAGATCCAGGCCCAGGAGTTGAAGGATCGAGCCGATCAGGCTCTCGGTCTGACGCAGCGCCAACCGGAACACTGCCCGCAATGTCAAGGCCGTTCTGATTGCCAAAGCCGAGTAGTGGGCTTGACCGCCTCGTGTGGTGCGCGGCTCCGCCCGCCAGGCGGCAATCGCCTCCTGTGAGAACCAGACCGTAAGGCTTCCGCGCTGGCGCAGGGCCGCATCATACTCGGCCCTGTTCGTCACCCGGTACTGCTGCTTAGGAATGTGGTGACGGCGAGCGGCATTAGCCTTGAAGGGCAAGGTGGAGATATTGGGTCATAAGACGAACAGGTCTCTACGCTACCAAGTCCCGGTTACCAACTTGCTCATTCATGCAACAAGGCGGTACGGCGACCCTCGTAATAGTCATCGGCATCACGGCTTGAAGGTGTAGGATGACTTTCCAGCAGGCGAAGCGCGTGGTTTCCTCACCGACTGCCAAGGTTTAATCCCCGGTCGGAACAGGGCTGCTGCTAGTACTGGCAGGGATCTCGTTCCGCGGTGGTCAGTGATAGCCCGTTACTTGAGGCTTCAACATGGGCCAGGAACAATTTGAGGCAGCACCGACCCTCAGCTTCGAGATCAGGAATCCACAGCGTTTTGCGCAGAACATGGCACGGCTGATGGAGGAAGCGGGTAACGCAGCCGCAGTCTTTCTGCACCCTAATGCGAACCCGACCCATTTCACCCTGCATGATGATCTCGCTCCAGCCCTCACAACACTGGCTCAGCTCCAACGAGCCTGGGTGCAGCAGCCCTATACGGTGTTGGACACCCAAGTTGCGCTCTGGATCAGCTGGTTCGACTTGTGGCTTTCCTCAATGTGCCGGTTTATGGGACTGGAGAACGGCGAGGTAAGGCCACTTGCCATCTCTCTCCCGGAAGATCCCCGGTTTAACCATCCAGCTTGGTCAGACAACCCCTATTTCGACTTGCTGAGACAATCGTACCTGATCACTTCGCACTGGGCGGAAACCCTCGTCGATAGGGTCGAGGGTCTCGATCCACACACCCGGACCAAGGCCCGGTTCTATATTACGCAGCTCGTCAATGCCGTCGCA
>KI911962.1:34260-34387 GCA_000517005.1 Microvirga lupini | reverse complement strand
TGGCCTTCAATCTGCTGCGCTCCAATGATTTGATCTGGCCCTACGTCGTCGACGTTTACATGAAGGGTCAGACGCCGCTGCCGTTTGACCTGCTGTACTGGAACTCGGACTCAACGCGTATCCCCGC
>KI911962.1:31585-34160 GCA_000517005.1 Microvirga lupini | reverse complement strand
ATATCGCAACGGGTCGTGCCGAACCGGGCGCTTGCGGGAGCGCGTCCCAGGGATCACGGGCAGGCGGCAGGTCGCCTTCAGGTCGCGGCGCAGGTTGTTGGCGTCGTAGGCCCGATCTGCGACAAGCCGCTTAAGGCGGTCCGGTGCGGCTGCGATCACCGCAGGCGCAGTCCTCACGTCCGAGGCGTTGCCCGCCGTCAGGTGGATGACGGCTGGCCACCCGAGAACGTCAGCAAGGACGTGAATCTTGGTGGTCTGGCCACCGCGCGCCAGGCCAATGGCCTGCGCTTTTGCCCCCCTTTACCACCATGAGCCGAGCGGTGGGCCTTGATGTAGGTCAAGTCGAACGCCGCCGTCTCGGCCACCCCGCCGGCCTCGACGAGAGCGGAGAGCATCCCACGCCAGAAGCCACGCTGAGACCACCTGTTGTAGCGGTTGTAAATGGTGGTGTGTGGGCCATAAGCCGCCGGGCAATCGCGCCAGCGAGCGCCTGTCTTGAGAACATGGATGATGCCCGAGATTACTCGGCGGTCATCGACACGGCGCGCTCCGGGCTGGTTCTTTGGCATGAACGCTCCAGCGCTGCCCATTGCTCGTCCGAGAGCCAAAATAGGTCCGCCATTGCCATCTCCATCATCGTCACTGCAAGGCAGTCTGAGCGGAATCACTGAGCCTGAGCAAGCACCTGATCGAGTTCAGACCCTAGGGCCTTAATATACTGCCCAAAAGCATAACTATAAGGAAGCTGACACCGAAAAAGGCTACTAGCCCGAGCACCGCTCCAACTGCAGCGCAGCAGATAATTTTGAAAACCATTATTTTAGAGCCTAGTCTTCGATCCAGTGGGCTGTTTATATCTATAAAGCACAGCATACTCAGGTTCCGTAAAGGGCATTCTGCGAAAACAGCCTTAACATTGAGGGAAATATGAACGCCGCCGATCTTCGCTCGATCTATCAGGAATACCTTGATTGTATAAACGCGCAGGACTGGCCTCGCCTCGGTGACTTCATTCATCACGATGTCAGCCACAATGGCCGCCCGTTCGGTGTGCCAGGCTATCGCGCGATGCTGGAAAATGACTTCCAGCAGATACCCGACCTTCGATTTGAGGCTGAACTGACAGTCTGCGAGCCGCCTTATGTCGCCGCCCGCCTCAAGTTCGCTTGCTCGCCCAAAGGCAACTTTCTCGACCTCCCCGTCAACGGCCGCACCGTTTCGTTCGCTGAAAACATCTTCTACGAGTTCAAGGGCGGCAAGATCAAAACGGCTTGGTCGGTGATCGACAAGATCGCAATCGAGGCACAGCTTTCATAGGATGCGTCGCAAATTTGGTGCAGAGACAAGAAGATGCCTGAGACCCCGGTCACAGGTTTAGGCGGCGAGTAGGTCGAACTGCTCTGCCAATGAAGGCTGCCGATTGCAGGCATACTTCGCCTGTCCTTTGCGGGGGATGTCACGGTAACTTTTGGGCAGCGGCTTGTGGCTTAAGAGCTCGGGCATGACCAAGCCTGTCAGCTACAAGCGCCATCGGTTTCTACCCCAGATCATCGCTCATGCGGTCTGGTTGTACTTCCGATTTCCTCTGAGCCTGCGGCTTGTCGAGGAGATACTGCTCGAGCGCGGCATCGTCGTGTCCTCGAAACCGTCCGCCGGTGGGGCAGGAAGTTCGGACCGGAGTATGCCCGGCGCCTCCGTCGCAAGCCGCCGCGTTCAACTGACATTTGGCATTTGGACGAGGTGGTCGTCAGCATCGCCGGCAAGAAGCATTGGTTGTGGCGGGCCGTCGATCAGGACGGGTATGTCCTCGACGAGATCATCCAGAGCTGCCGCAACACCAAGGCGGCCAGACGCCTGCTGACCCGACTGATGAAGATGCAAGGCATGGCACCCAAGCGCATCGTCACCGACAAGCTGCCCTCGGACGCCGCCGCCAGACGGCAAGTCATGCCAAATGTGGAGCACCGGTCTCACAAAGGCCTGAACAACAGGGCCGAGAATTCACATGTACCGCTGCGAAAGCGGGAGCGTATGCTGCAGGGCTTTCGATCCGCTGGAGACCTGCAGCGGTTCACATCCGTCTTTTCAGCCGTCAGAAACCTATTCGTTCCGCCCCATTCGCATCAGTCTGCCCTCGCCACCTATCTTCACTGCGGATACCGACGAAGCCGTCCACTTCGTCCAATCTGAAGCCGTCCAGGCATTCCGATTTCAAGCCGTCTATGGTTCCGAGGTGAAGTCGTCCACCTCAGTGCCGCTCTTCGGGTCGGTGATGGATGGTGGTTGAGGTGGTGGCGCTGGTCAAGCGTCGGCTAGCGTGTGGCGGGTCTTGCGCAGGCTCTCGCCGGTCAGATTAATCCGGTAAGCGTTGTGCACGACCCGGTCGAGGATGGCGTCAGCCAGCGTCGGAAGGATGCCGATCATCGCGTACCAGTTCTCAACCGGCACTTGGCTGGTGATCAGGAGCGAGCCGGCATCGTAGCGATCCTCCACGATCTCCAGCAGATCGCGCTGCTGCTCGCCGGTGAGCGCCTCGGGCCCCAATCGTCGAGTAATGTGCAGCGCAACATTACTC
>KI911962.1:30417-31485 GCA_000517005.1 Microvirga lupini | reverse complement strand
GCGGCAGGCCGCTTTGCCGTGCCCGCTTGGAGAAGATGTCGCATATCCCCCAGCTCGTCAGAGGTCCCACAGGGCTACGCACTTTTGGAAACAGAACGTTCGTCACTAAGTCGCGGGGACGCCCGTCTGCGATATATCTGTCGAGGATTTCGAAGGTCTGGTCAGCCAAAGGAAGAACGAGGGTCGAACGAGTCTTGCGCTGCTCTACCCGCAGTGTACGCCGCTTCCAATTGACCGCGTCTAACGTCAGCGCTGCAACCTCAGAAGGTCGCAGGCCGTAATAGGCCATGAGGTGCAGGATCGCATGGTCACGGCGGCCGAGATAATCAGTTCTGGCGACCGAGGCGAGCAATTTTTCGATCACCTCCCAACTAAGGGCACGAGGCGGCAATTCTCCACGATAGGTTCTGGGCGTATCGATGCGCTCAAGCCCTCGCGCAGTCTCACCACGATCGCCGCAAAAGCGCAGGAAAGCGCGCAGATGGGCAACCTTGTGCTGGAGCGTTTGGCGCAGCACCCTGCGGCTCAAGGTATGAATGAAGTTTTCGACGTGCTCTGATGTCAGTGCGGAAAGGTCCTGTGACAGTCCAGCCGACAAGGACAGAAGTTCCTCGATCGTTCCCAGATGCTGGCCAATCGTCGTCGGTGCTAACCCCCTCACGTCTAGAAGATATTCTCGATATCGCAGCAGCAACTGCTCCACGGGCCCTTGTGGCTTTGTTTCTTCGAGCCGTCCTTCTGCCTTGAGGAAGCGGCGATATGCACGCTCGGTGGAAGCATGGCGCAGAGCGCCAGGAACGAACGCTATCGCTTCTTCCAATTCGGCCTCGGGTACAGACTGGCCACACTGAAGGGCTCCTGTGGCCTCGAGGATGCATTTCAATCGGTGGACATGGCGACCTGCGGCAGGAGGTAGATATCCAGCGGCGAGCAACCACCGGGCAAAGAATTCAAGTTCCGCGCCGAAGCGCGAATATTCGTAATCGCCAGACGATTTCGGGAATAAAACCTTAAGCATGACGCTCTCCTGTTGAGGTTGGGGGAGCGGTCATCCTAGGCGGACGATGA
>KI911962.1:26751-30317 GCA_000517005.1 Microvirga lupini | reverse complement strand
CCAACGCCGTTCTGAACGGAGCGGCACTCGACGCAGAGCACTGCGCCGTTCTGGAAGGAGTCATGGAGCGGCTTTCGGAATTTGCATCAGGGGTGCACGGCATTGTTGCCAGGCTAAGGGATGCCGGAACGGGTGCCGAACTTCCATTGGAACTGTTGGACCAGATCGTGGAAGGTGCATGGGTCACCGCGCACGAAGTCACGCGACTCCTGGCAGTGCAGCCAAAGACGCCAGCCATGATTGAACCGCCGGCCCGGGCTGCGATACTGGAAAATACTGCCGTAGTGGCTGAGGGCTACGCGGCGCGCAGGAAGGGGAAAGGCAAGCGCACACCGGCCGCAGGCGAGGGGAGTTCGACGGCCGGGCCGCCCGAGCCGCAGCGCGCCAGGCGCGACGCCGACACTGCCCCGACAGCCAAGCTTATCGTACTCTCGGATCTGGGTACGAAGAAACTCGCGAGCGCGGAGGAGGCACACGCGAGGGCGTCATCGTCGGCAACCGGGCATCTGGAGATGTGGCAGGCTCCGCCCTCCAGGAAAGCACTGACCGGATTACTCGAGCGATTGGACGAGCTGCTGCAGTTCGATCTGCCGGCTCAGCAAAGCGCCGTCTCGCAAGCGCGCCAGATGAAGCCCGAGGACGCCGACCACGTCGTGGATCTCGTCGTTAAGCGCCTGCAGACGCAGGCCGCCGAGATTGAGGCCTGTGTAGCCGCGCTGGAGGAGCCTCGCCGACATGGCCTACTCACGCCTGCGCAAGTGCCCGAAGTGCACGAAAAAATAGTCCGGCTCAAGGTGATGTTGTCCGAGGTGCAGGGACAGGCAAACTCTTTGAACGCGCGAAAGACAGCGATCATGATCGATTGCATGAAGACCTACGCCTTTCCGTCGCAGAAGTACCTTGAACAGTTGCGGGCGGCCGAGGAGTTGGGGCCTGCGGATCGACCGCGCGCCTTGAAGGGCGAGCCAGAGACGCTGTTCGAGATCAGGCTGCAGCCCAAGGCGCTGCGCAATGGTGCGATGCCGAGCCCGATGTGGGTGCACATCCATACGAAGCGGCCGGTACATGCGGAGCAGTTGGCGACGCTGGATGATGCCGACTTCGCCGCTTGCCACGTCAAGTCCAATGAACAGCGCGGCCACAATCGGCAGTGGCAGGTACCTGAGTGTCTCGCGCCAGAGCGTCGCTGTGGTGACACCATCAAGCAGACCGTTATCACCGAGAGGAAATCCTCGATGAGCTCGAAGCCAGCGCGGGCTCCCTCGAACAGATCGACAACGGGGTCCGACTGAAATTCGATCGGGAGCGTCGTGACCCCGATTTCCTTCCACTTGGCAGCTGAACCGTCAAATGCCGGCGATGTGTCGGCTCAAGTCCAGGCGCATACGATCAGCGCTCCTGGCCTTTCATCTTCGAAAGTGAGTACAGATGAACTTCGTCTCAATGAATCTGGTGCGTCAACAAACGGATAGCGTGGACGCGCAAGATGCCTCTCCGGCCGACTCGTCGGCAGAGGCGGCGGCCTTTCAGCGGCAGCTGAGCGAGGTCACTGTCCCGTCCGCTCCCGTGCTCATGCAGGTCCGCGCCCATCAAGCGGATGCATCGCGATCTGAGGCGCGGCCCATCATGCGGGCGAGCGGGCACCCATATACGCCGGCTCCGCACGGTCAGGGCGGTGGAACGATGCTGAATGCGTCGGCGCGGCCGCCCGGCCATGCAAATTTGGTTTTCACAGATCGCAGCCTGGATCCTGTTTATTCCGAAGATGCGTCTCTTATTGAGGGGCTGAAGCCGGCACTCATCAAGGCTGGGGCCTCCGAGCGCACCGTCAGGCGCAATGCACTTTGTCTTCTCAGATTGGGGCATTGGCTCGTAAAGAACGAAAAGCCGGGCATTGCTGCCCGGCTTTACGACAAGTCGCTGGACAAGGATGCCCAGGAGTTCGGCAAGCGGGAGGGGCAGGCCATCGCTACGCCACTGGATCATCTTCGAGCCTCCCAATCGCCGGGCGGCATCGCGCCGATTGCACGCCGGGTTGAGCTGAATCCCTATCCCCAGGATGCGGATCTCATCAAAAGGTACAAGGAAGAAGCAGCGCCAGGCACCGCCAACACCGTCAGGGGCTATGCAACTGTTCTTATCGATTTCAGTGATTATCTCCGTGAAAACGATAAGCCCGGCATTGCTGCTCGACTTGGCCACGACTCCCTGGATGAAGATGTCAGCCGGTATAAGGAGGTGGACCCCCGTGGCCGCAGAAAAGCCGGGGGCGCACTGGCTCATCTTCTGAGGTCGCCGGCGGGTGCTAGAGCGATGGAACTCCGGCGTCATATTCGCCCCGTTCCTGACCTCGAAGACGCGGTTCGCGCCGAGACGATGGACGGACGCGGCTCCTCGCCGCCTCTGGAGACAATCGCGCACCATCAACAGGCAGCGGATGCCGGAGGGTCCTTTCGTGACTTGAACTTGCCCCGCGACGACCATTGGGTTCCGGACGAGCTGACCGGTGCGTTTGATAGCAGCGATCTCCTCGCAGACGGGGTCCTCATCGACAAGGAGCATGATACAGGGGAGTTGAGATCAGCGAAGAGGCAGAGGATGCTAAGCAATAGGAAGCTGCTCGCCGAGCGGATTGCTGCCGAAGACGCGGAGCTCTTGGCAAAGTTCCGGCTAGACGCCGAGCAGCGCAAGATCACCCCAGGGGCGATCAGCTGCAGTGTTTCCAGGCTTGGGGTATTTGCTCGGTGGCTCGACGCAAATAACAAGGGTCCCTTAGCTGCTCGGTTGCGAGGCGGTTCATCACTGGACGACGAAATTTCGGCCTACAGGAGCCTGGGGCGAGACCCTCAGAACCGCATTAAATCGGCTCTGAATGCTCTCCGGCGGCTCTTGCGTGGGGGTGAAGTAGCCGAAGCACCCGAACCCCGGGTCCTTGGTCGCCCCCGTCACCACGTTGCTCATCCCGAAGACGCCCCCCTTATCGAGGCCGCGCTCGGCCAAGCCTTGAAAGCTCTTAGAACCCCGACTGCGAACCTCAGGCAGTCTGCGCAGCAGCGGGCTACACGTCTTCGTGCGCTGAGTGCGTGGCTTAAAGCAAATGGCAGGGGGACCATAATCAGGGGACTTAACGGCTCCCGCAAGGAGGAGTTAACGCTGGACAACGATGTGGTAGACTTCCTACGCGCTGGAGGCAGAGTGGTCGGTCCCGATTTGTCGCATCTTCGCAACTACTTAATCCTCACCGAGGCGAACCGAGAGCTGGGGCTGCAAGCCCGTGAGCAGCCGAGTTCGCCAGCCGCGCAGGGCGATCGGCATTCCGGCTCGGCGCAGGATCTTCCCTCAACGCTAGCCAGCCCGAGCGCGGGAGCTTGGGCTTGGTTGCGTGAACAGCTGCAAGAACCAGCATCACCATCCAGGCCTCTGTCACATGCTAAGGGCAGGCTGGAGCCATCTGTTGATCTGAATGCGCCGACGCCGTCCGAGTTGCGCGACGATGCTCACTTCGCGCCAGCGCACCCTGCCAGGGCTCGCTCAGACACTTACGCTGGTCTTGAGTCTCTTGTTGA
>KI911962.1:26158-26651 GCA_000517005.1 Microvirga lupini | reverse complement strand
AATCCGCGCGCACCGGGCCTGCTTAAAACCAAGGCTTCAGCGAGCCATTTTTATAGCCAGGCTTCGGGTGCGCCGGGCAACCGTTCATCCATCCTGTCACATCCTTCTCGCGAACCTCGGCGGGAACTCTATCGCTCAAACACTGGCGGTCTGAGCCGGCTCAGACCGTGCGGGAAGTAAACTCCGGATCGTAACCGTTCGCGTGGTGCAGCACTCCCCACGCGATGCGAGCGAGTTTGTTGGCCAGGGCGACCGCTAGTACATTGCGATGCAATCGAACTCCGGCGGCCTGCAGCCAGCGGCCAAAGCCGTGGTTCTGCCAGCGTCCTGGATACCGCAGGAGCGCTTGGGCGCCGTTGACAAACAGGCTGCGCAAGTAGCGGTTCCCGCGCTTGGAGAGACCGCCCAGGATCGTCCGATCCCCAGTCGAGATCTGCTTCGGCACCAGCCCGAGCCAAGCGGCAAAGTCGCGGCCCTTGGCGAAGGCGGCTCC
>KI911962.1:25774-26058 GCA_000517005.1 Microvirga lupini | reverse complement strand
CGTTCGCCAAGCAGGATTGCAGCTGTCCGCGCGCAATCTTGCGGCGCAGCACAATCTTGCCGCGGGCATCCATGCCGATCAGGTGGAAGGAGTTCTTGCCCAAGTCGATGCCGATGGTCGCAATGGTCTCAGCTGTGGTCTGCTGTGTCATGACATGGCTCCGTGGCTGCGGGACAATCCCGTACTCCTATGCTCCGCCCGGGAGCACGGCCGGTCCATGCCATTAAGTCCTGATGGCGGCGGAGTGCGCCCGCGCCGATGTGCGCGATGAGCGCCGGGTCTGG
>KI911962.1:24136-25674 GCA_000517005.1 Microvirga lupini | reverse complement strand
ATGGCTATCGATCTTCACCCTGCTTTCGGGAAACATTCTCAGCTGTACGCTGAGCCTCAACCGAGGCGCATGTCCATTGCGGCCACGCTCTTCGGCGGTCGGCGCAAGCTACATTGTGCCGGCTCGACGGACAAGCTCCCCCAAATTGCGTAGATGCTTACCACCGGCAAACCTTGGTATAGCTTTCCAACCCCTTTCGGTAATCGGACGCCTACCTCCGTACAATTGCGCCAACCCTCGACTTCGCTGCAACTTCGCAACCAATCAGGAGCAGCCGTTTGCGAGTGCCAAATGCTCCTGCGCCTCGCCAACTGGATCGAGCGTTTATCGCAGTTTGTGTGTCACAAGAAAATAGCAAGAAAGAGGAGGTCTTTGCATGCGCACTGAGGTGCGGTGGAGGCTGTGCTGGGAAAATGAGTTGCAACTCTCCGACCATGTCGAACTCGCCGAGTTCTTTCGAAAGACCTACGGACCAACTGGAGCCTTTAATGCAAAGCCATTCGAAGGCAGCCGAAGTTGGGCCGGAGCGAGACCTGAGCTCCGTGCAATCGCTTATGACTCGAGTGGTGTAGCGGCTCATATGGGCTTACTGCGCCGCTTCATCAAGATTAGCGAGGTCGATCAACTAGTGGCTGAACTAGGATTGTACGGAGTACGTCCGGATCTTGAGGGACTCGGAATCGCCCATTCCATCCATGTCATGCTTCCAGTACTGCAGGAGCTTGGCGTTCCATTCGCTTTCGGCACGGTTCGGCACGCGCTGCAGAAACATGTTGAGAGGTTCGGCCGATACGGTCCGGTGACCGTCTTGTCGGGGGTTCACGTGCGGTCCACCCTACCGGACGCGCGTCTCGACCTGCCGCCTACGCGCATCGATGACGCACTCGTCATCGTTTTGCCAGTTGGCCGGTCGATGTGCGATTGGCCCGCTGGCGCAATAATCGATCGGAATGGACCAGAGCTATGAAGCACCTCGATTGCTTATCCGAAGTGCGCAGTGAGTGCGCTGATAGCGCCGGTCAGCGAAACGTTTATTTGACGTTTGACGATGGTCCTCATCCACTTTGCACACCAGAGATCCTCGACGTGCTGACCGAACACCGAGTGCCGGCGACTTTCTTCGTCATCGGCGCGTACGCGGCAGACCAGCCGAAACTGATCCAACGAATGATTGCAGAAGGGCACGAGGTCGCTAACCACACGATGACTCATCCGGACCTGTCCAGATGCGGACCCGCCGAAGTACAACGTGAAATACTCGACGCGAACAGAGCCATCAGAGTGGCGTCACCGCAGATCTCAGTGCGGCACATCCGCGCTCCGTATGGGATCTGGACTGAAGAAGTGCTCGCTACGTCGGCGAGCGCCGGACTGGCCGCCGTCCACTGGTCTATAGACCCGCGCGACTGGTCTCATCCCGGCGTCGACGCCATTGTCGATACAGTGCTCGCTTCTGTCCGGCCGGGCACAATTGTGCTCTTGCACGACGGATGCCCTCCGAGAGAGATCAAACCGGGCACTGACGCCAGTCTGCGCGA
>KI911962.1:22358-24036 GCA_000517005.1 Microvirga lupini | reverse complement strand
TCGACGAGGCAATGAGCGAACCGGCCGCTCAAAGCGCCAGGCATAGTTCTCAATCGCTCAACGCACCCGATCCCAACAACGTTCCGCTACCAAACACGAAAAATTCTCCCCTCAACGTTCTCATAACTGGGGAGGTCAGCTTATGGACATCCCATGCTCGTTGTGGGTTATTTGCAGTACTCAACGGCCATAGGAGTCTTCAATCCGCACAATATCGTCTTCTCCAGTATAGCTGCCGACCTGCACCTCGATGATCTCAAGCGGAATCCGGCCCGGAATGGCAAGCCGGTGCACCGAGCCAATCGGGATCTGAGCCGCCTCGTTCTCATGCAACACCCGCACCTTTTCGTCGATAGTTACCTCGGCCATTCCCTTCACGACGATCCAGTGCTGAGCCCGGTGGTAATGCTTCTGCAATGACAAGCGTCCGCCGGGTTTGACGTAGACGGGCTTTACTTGAAAGCACGGCCCGAGATCGATGCGTTGATACCAACCCCATGGGCGGTACATGCGGATGTGTTCGTCCGCTTCCGGCAGGTTCTTGGTGCGAAGCAGGGCAACAAAGTCCTTGACCCGCTCGGACTTTCCCCTGGAGGCCACCAGCACCGCACCTTGCTGAGCGATAACGACCACGTCGTCTAATGATCTTCACGCAGGTGGTGTAACATAGGGCGGTGTCGATCCTCGTGAGGAGGTGCGCGATGGAAGGCAACGTTTGGCGACCGACGCATTGGACGTCGGAGCGGATGGAGGAGCGTCGCCTGGCGGCCGCGACGCTGTTGCGCCAGGGGCAGCTCTCTCAAGCAGACATCGCCCGGCATGTGGGGGTCAGTCGCGCCAGCGTCTGCCGCTGGGCCGCCACCCTGGCCCAGAAGGGCCCGCGCGGGCTGACCCCGGTGCTCCAGCGGGTGAGCAAGCGACGCGAGGTCTCGAGTGTGGTGGCGGTCACGCCCGACGGGCGGCTGTATGCCCGCCATTTCCGCACCTCCCTCTCGAGCCGCTGTGTCATCCAGGCCCTGCGCTATGTCCGCCGCACGGTCGGCACGCCACTGCTGGTGGTCTGGGACCGGCTCAACGCGCACCGCTCACGGGCGACAACGGACTTCACCGCTTCGCACGCGCAGGACTATGCGGTGGCCTATCTGCCAGCGTATGCCCCCGAATTGAATCCGGAAGAGCAGTGCAATGCGCTCGTCAAGCGCGCCATGGCAAACGCGCTGCCCGGCTCGGTCGACGACCTGCATCGCCTCGCCCGTCGCGAGTTCGGCCGCCTCAAACGTCACCCCGAGATGATCGTCCGCTTCTTCCGCCATGTTGGTCTCTCCGTTACTGGACTACCGTGAAGATCATTAGATCAGCCGCTTCATTTTTGAGTCGACGGGCTGCACCAATAAGCTCGCGGTCAGTCAGCCAGCACCGACCGCGCTCCCTAATCTCTGCCACTACGTCTTCAGGCTTCATTATAATAGTCCTTAGATGCCGTAATGGGCCTGCCGCTCACGAGGTAGCGGAACGGGGTGGCTGTCCCTCAGAGTGATGGTGTTGAAACGGGGTCCGAACGGATCGGCCCCAAGCATCGCGAGGGACAGCCATGGACTACTATGCCGGAATTGACGTGTCGTTGGAACTGAGCAGCGTCTGCATCCTCGATGCCTCGGGACAGATTGTCCGCGAGGCG
>KI911962.1:22071-22258 GCA_000517005.1 Microvirga lupini | reverse complement strand
TGAGCGACGACCTGGAGGGCTTGGGGCAAAGCGTGTGGATCGGGCGGCTTCGAGCGCAAGGTGGCCAGCTTCGGCTCGGCCTCAATCCGGCTTCGCACAACCTCATCCGGTGATCGCCCCTGCAACACGCGCTGGCGTCTCCGGTTGTAGGCTTGGTTGAAGCCCTTGAGCAGCGTCTCCAGATCCC
>KI911962.1:19889-21971 GCA_000517005.1 Microvirga lupini | reverse complement strand
CACCGTCGAACAGTAAGGTCATGTGCCCTAGCGGCCCAGGCTAGCCTGGGCCGCTGTCTCATAGAGGACTCCTAATGCTTTACCAGGATACAGTTGAATCCGAGGCACTCGTCCATAAACCTTGGTTTGTTGCCTCGATCTTCGCAGCCGTGTTCGCGGTTTTTCTCATGTTCAACCTGCCGGGCACCTCCTTCGGAGAACTCATGCGGCCGGTCATCGGCGACCCAGTGCAAAGCGGGGTGTATGGGCGCTTCGCGATCGCCTTTGTGATTGCAGTCATGTTCTGCCTCAACCTCGTGCTGATCGGCTTTGCTCCGTTGAAGATGCAAATCGGTATCGTATGGTTTGAACTGCTGCTCCTGTTTCTCGCCTTCTTCAACTCATTTAACCTGAGCCTTCCCTTCATCGCGGAGAATTTGCCGTACCTGATCACCCAAGGGTTGGTGACCACGATCTATGTTTCAGCTGTTTCGCTAATCTTTGCATCCCTCATCGCGATTATCGCAGCGGTTGCAAAGCTTTCAAGCAACGGTTTCACTTACGGGATCGCCAGCTTTTACACGTCGTTTTTCCGCGGTCTGCCACTTCTCATGCAGATTTACCTGATTTATCTGGGGCTGCCGCAATTGGGTATCGTGATGGATGCCGTGCCGTCGGGCATATTGGCACTGTCGCTTTGCGTCGGCGCCTATATGACGGAAATCTTCCGCGCGGGTATCCAGAGCATCGACCGCGGCCAATGGGAAGCGTCACGATCCATGGGGTTCGGCTTCGGCCTCACCATGCGCAAGATCATCCTGCCACAGGCGCTTCCGGTCATCATTCCGCCGATGGGAAATGAGTTCATCGCGATGCTAAAGAACAGCTCGCTCGTCTCAGTGCTGGGCGTGTGGGAGCTGACCTTCCTTGCTCGTACATCCGACCGGGATCGGGTTTCCGCCTGCGTCGGGTGAACGTACCGCTAGTCTCCGCAAAGGCGACGAAACAATCCTTCAGCCCGGTATGGTGTTTCACATGATGCCCGGCCTTTGGCTCGACAATATGGGGATCACGATCACCCAGAGCTTTGCTGTGACTGAAAGTGGGCATGAGCCTTTAACGATGACGCCCCGCAAACTGTTCGTCAGTTAGTCGGATCGGATGGGCCGCATATCCTGATGCTTCACCGTCTCACCGGTTTCAAGGATAGTGTCGCGCATGCGAAGCTGCGGCCTTAGCGCTCCCGGGACTTCACAATGATCGAGCTAGATCGCGTAGACATGGCGCTGCTTGAAGCGGTTCAATGAAATAACCGTCTCAATTCAGAAGAACTTGCGGCGACGGTGCATCTATCCCCGGCAGCGTGCCAGCGCCATTTGAAATGCCTGCGCAGTGTAAGGAGTGATAGAGGCGG
Source organism: Microvirga lupini (assembly GCA_000517005.1). Classification (GTDB taxonomy): domain Bacteria; phylum Pseudomonadota; class Alphaproteobacteria; order Rhizobiales; family Beijerinckiaceae; genus Microvirga; species Microvirga lupini. The sequence continues at coordinate 20,578 of KI911962.1, read as the reverse complement.
ACGTCTCCATTGTTTCCCACAAAGCGGTCAACAGGCACATCACTGTGATCGTGTTGGTGTCACTCGAGCGAGAAAGGGCTGGCATTGTCGATCGTTTCAAATCCGCAATACGCAGTACCCGTGAGGTTATGCTCGGTTACTACGTGACTGGAGAGGCAGACTTCATACTTGTCGTGACGGCAAAAGACATGGAAGGCTACGAACGGTTCACCCGCCGTTTTTTCTATGAAAACCCTGATATCAAGGGTTTTAAGACCATGGTAGTAATGGATCGTGTCAAAGCCAGCTTCGCTTTCCCAATTGAGTCCTAGGGGCCGCTCGATAGGGAAGCGCTCCGTCCACGACAAAGGCATGATCAAGCTGGGCTAAGTGTACAATCTCCTTCGCCGCTTGTGGAGGCCGAGCTTGTTTACTCAACGAGTGTGTAGTGATAGCGGATCTGACGGCTTAAATCCTTGCAAATTCTCGCAGGAACCTTGCGTGAATGGTGCTCGAAACAATCAGTTTCGCTGGTTAGCTGCTGATAATGTCAAGCAATATAAATAAATTTGAAACGACTGTGAGTTCGAAATGAAAACTCTCACCGACAGCCTGCTTTCTGAGGTTGAGCGCGAAGCAGTGATCGAGATGCGCCATGCCATGCATCGGGAGCCGGAACTGTCTAACAATGAATTGAAGACGCAAACTAA
>KI911962.1:18442-19789 GCA_000517005.1 Microvirga lupini | reverse complement strand
AGGCGATCCCGGTGAGGAATGGGTTGATCTCGCGCAGCCCCGCCCTCCGTTGATGTCCCCAGGAGGAGCCTGCCATGACGCGCAAGCCGCTATCCCGCCTGCAGCGGGGGATCTCGCCCCGGTCCACCCCCACGCGGCCGCCGTGGTGGCGGTGATCAGTCCGCATGTGAAGCGGGTGGTCATTGCCAATCCCATGCAGGTACGGGTGATCGCCCACGCCAAGATCAAGACCGACACCATCGACGCCGGAGTCCTGGCACAACTCTACGCCAGCGGCTTCCTGCCGGAGGTCTGGATAGCCGATGAGGCGACCCAGGCCTTGCGCCGGCAGGTGACGCGCCGCAACCAGATTGTTCGCCAGCGCTCCCGTCTCAAGAACATCATCCAGTCGATCCTGCATGCTCATCTGATCTCGTCCTGCCCACATCAGGATCTATGCGGTCCCAAAGGACGAGCCTGGCTGTCCGAACAGATCCTGCCGGACGATGAGCGCTATGCGGTCGAGCGGCATCTGCGGGAATTCGATCGACTGGGGGAAGACCTCCGGGTGATCGAGCGGGACCTCGCGCGCTCCGCTCTGGCGGACGCGAGCGTCGCGCGCTTGATGACCATCCCCGGTATCGACATGGTGGTGGCGCTCGCACTGGTCGCCGCCATCGGCGATGTCCAGCGCTTCGAGGCGCCGCAGAAGCTGGTCAGCTATCTGGGGCTGAACCCGAGTGTGCGCCAGTCCGGTCCTGGACCAGCCCATCACGGCCGGATCATCAAGCAGGGACGCGGGCATGCCCGGGGCATGCTGGTCGAGGCCGCCTGGGCCGCGGCCCGAGCTCCTGGTCCGCTCCGGGCGTTCTTCCTGCGGGTGAGCAGCCGGCGCGGTCAGCATGTGGCGGCGGGGGCAACGGCCCGCAAGCTGGCCATTCTCATCTGGCATTTGCTGCACAAGGGCGAGAGCTACCTGTGGGCGCGCCCGGCGCGGCATGCCAAGAAGATGCGCGAGCTCGAGCTCAAGGCGGGCTACCCGGCTGCCCGCGGCCAGAGAGGAGCGGCCCACGCCTACAATCTCAAGAGCCATCGTGACCAGGAACGGCGCTGGGTCGAGCAGGCCGAGGCGGCCTACGCGCGGTTTGTGGCCGGCTGGAGTTCTCGTGGTCCGAGATCAGGAAAGGTGCGCACGGGTGCTCTAAAAGAGGAGCGACGATAAAGGCTGCGCGGCAGGGTTTGCACCTCAAGCCCTGCTCTTTGCCACAGAGTCACCCGTGCGCGAGAGGAGGATACACCAGTTGAGGCAAAAAAGCTCTTGTCGATCACATCAGTGGTTTGCGGCGTATACGGCTTGGTCGTGCGGTG
>KI911962.1:18013-18342 GCA_000517005.1 Microvirga lupini | reverse complement strand
TGGCGCAGACGATGGCGCGCTCTTCCGTGGTGGCTTTCCAGGGCAGCTTGTGCGGCCGGATGCTATGGTCCTGGCAGTCCTGTGCCCCGCGCTTGCGCCACTTGCGGATGGTCTCGGTGCTGACGCCAAAGCGCTGGGCCAGCACGCCGTGGGCTCGGTCGAGCGGGCGATCTCCTGGCGGACAGCCGGGGTGGTGCGGGCTTGCGGGTGGATGGACAGCATCACGTCCTCCTGCGAGGACGAGCTCGGCGTCGCAGGCCGTCAAAGCGCCAAGCATACTCCTCAATCGCGCAACGCACCTGATCCCAACAACGTTCCGCTATCAAACA
>KI911962.1:13119-17913 GCA_000517005.1 Microvirga lupini | reverse complement strand
GCATTACTGGGGTCAAGACATTCCACAACACGGGCCTCTACGTTGACTTGCACGGACTGGCCGCGGGCCCGGGCCGTTCGCTCGCCCTGCGTGGAGACATCGACGCTCTGCCAATCCAGGAAAATCGCGACGACCTCTCATTCAGGTCGGAGGTGCCTGGTGTGATGCACGCCTGCGGGCATGATATGCACGTGTCGATTGCTTTGGGAGTTGCATTAGCCTTTCATCGCATGCGTGAGAACTTTTCCGGCACAGTCCGCATCTTCTTTCAACCGGCGGAAGAATCAGAGCCGCTAGGCGGGCGGGCGGTTGCCGATGAGAAGCTCCTTGAGGGGTTCGACGCAGCAATTGGCTTCCACGTTAGAACGGATATTCCCGCTGGCGCATATGGTGCGCGTGCGGGCGCTGTGACCAAGTCGGCTGACCAGTTCGAACTAGAGCTTAAGGGCATCATGGCGCATGGTGCCAAGGCATACGAAGGGGTGGATGCGATTGCAATCGCAGGCACCTTTATCAATGAGGTTCAGAAGGTGGTGACGCGCGAGATGCCAGCTGACGATGGCGCTGTCGTAACCATCGGTACGATACATGGCGGACAAGCGACAAATATCATATGCCCCTCGGTCACCATGACAGGCACAATTCGCACCAGCAGTTCCGCACGCCGAGAACTGCTGGTGCGACGTGTGCGCGAGGTGGCGGAAGGCAGCGCTGCAATGCATCGGGGCAAAGCCAAGTTTTCCTCGCACTTGGGCGAGCCCCCCGTCGTCAATGACACCGCTATGGTCGAGCGCTTTCGGCAGCTCGTTGTTAAGTCATTTGGTGAGGACAAGTTTGTTGAAAGGTCACCATCCTCCGGCAGCGATGACTTCGGGTTCTATTCAAGCTGCGTACCATCCACCTACTTTTGGTTCGGCAGTCGAGAGCCTGGCAACGAGTCCGCTGTCCATACACCCACGTTCGGAGCGTCTGACAGTCTTCTCATTCCGACGACCGAACTGGCTATCCAGTTTTGTTGGGAGCTCTTGCATTCCTGAAGCGGATCCTCAGGCTGGTTTAGGAAGACGCGCAGTCGCCGGGGATTTGGGCTCTGTCCCAACGGGGTGCCAGACTCGGGACCAACGGCAGCCAGATCCGCTCGCCGGCCTAACCAGCACAGGTATCCAAGACATCGTCATTGCTAACCTTGCTTTCTCGCGAGCGCGGAGACGAAGGCCGGTATGAGGATCGTGTAATACGGCTTGTTACCTTGAAGTGAACATGTGAAGCGTCCCAGCCGAACAACCGTGGAGAAGTTTATTATATCTCGGCTGGCGGAGCCGCCAAAACTTGCACATCTGAATTATGCATGCGCACATAACACATTTGTTGCATTCTAAGTGAAGCGGAGTTTATTCTTCTCTTGGAAGATGATGCAAATCGTTCAAGCGCGCGGACCCGAGACGTCGGATTTTAATTCGATTTAGCCATATCAGCCGATGAGAAAATACGAGGCAGAGCCTTTCAAAGGAGAGGAACTGAAACGATGATGAAGGCAATCGAGATCGGAATGTGCGCGCTTAAGTAACGTCATCTACAGCCACGTCAGAGCTGCAATAACCACAACCTGTTTCATTTGGAGGAGCCTCATCCATGGCGGCAGAAGGCCAGAACGTGCTTGGAGTCCTTGAGCTTGACGAAGGGCTGTTACCTGACAGCACGTCTAGTATTCCCCGGAAAGGCTCACTGTTGAATCCGGCGACCTTTGACCGCCCAATTATCACAGAGATCGTGGAAGGTGCATTGGCGGATGTTGTCATTCACGGTGACCCGTCACTTGAAGACGCCTGTGTGGCAGCGGCTCGACGCTTGGTCGAACGAGGCGCCAGCGTTATTACTGCTGACTGTGGCTTTTTAGTTCGGAATCAGGCCGCGGTCGCAGCCGCAGTCATCGTACCTGTAGCAATGTCAAGTCTGCTCCTTATTCCGACATTGCTGCGTCAGTTGGCGCCGGCTCAAAAGCTCGCGGTAATAACAGCTGACTCAAGACATTGCAGTGAGGACCTCTTCGGCATCGACAATCCGGCAGATCGAGCGAGAGTGGTCGTCGGCGGGATTGAGGGCGGCGAATATGTTCGCAATGTGCTGGCGCGGCCACTAGTCCGAACGAGCATCGATAAGATCGAGCAGGAGGTCGCCGCTTGCGTCGCTCAGCTTCGCGCTGAGCATCCTGAGATCGGGATGCTGCTCTTCGAATGCACAGGATTCCCATGTGTGACAAAAGCGATCCGCCGTAGGACGGGATTGCCGATCTACGACATCACGGACCTTTGCCGCCTGACGTTGGCAACTATTGCAAGCCCATTTTTGAGTTGAACATTGTCGAGGCGAGCGCGCGCTATTCACTCCCTACTACCAATGCGAAGGGTTCCTCCAGTTTTATAAGAGCGCGTAACGCGGGCGATAGTTTCGTCTGAACCGAGTGAACAGCCGGACGATGTGACAAGGCGGACGACCACGAGCAACCCGCAACTAACTGTCGTTCGGATCGCGAACGCCGCGCATCTGCCAGATTGCCGGCTAAAGGACCTGACATGAGTGAAGACAAGCTGCGGTTTGAGCTATCAGAATACAAGACCCGTCTTGAAAAGGCCCGCAACGCAATGGAACAGGCGGGCATCGACCTGTTGGTTGTCACGGACCCGGCCAACATGGGTTGGCTAACTGGCTACGACGGCTGCTCCTACTACGTTCCACAATGCGTAGTCGTGACCAAGGATAAGGATCCTCTTTGGTTCGGTCGGCGCATGGACGTCAATGGTTGCCGCAGAACAGCCTATATCAGTGAGGATCGGATTAAGTGGTACGGAGACGAATACGTCCAGTCCGACACCCTCCACGCTATGTCTGTTCTCGGACAGATCATCACAGACGAGGGACATGGTTCGGCGACGATCGGGGTCGAGAAGGACAGCTCCTGCTTTTCTGCCGCATCATTTGAGGCGCTTTCTGCGTCGCTTCCGAACGCGAGGTTTACGAAAGCTGACCGGCTAATCAATTGGCAACGCCTGGTAAAATCATCGCGCGAGATAGAATACACGCGCGGCGCGGGCAAGATCGTCGAAGCCATGTATCAACGTGTCGCCGAAGTGCTGCGCCCCGGCGTAAAGCAGTCCGGCGTCATTGCTGAGCTCACCTATGTCGGTACCCGCGGCGTGGACGGTTACTGGGGAGATTACCCGGCGTGTGTGCCCAATCTCGGTGCTGGCGCCGATGCCTCAGCCCCTCATCTCACCTGGACTGACCGGGAAATTCGAGCCGACGAAAGTATTTTCTTCGAGCTTGCGGGTGTTCACAAGCGCTATCACTGCCCCCTCTCGCGTACCTACTACCTTGGTAAGCCGACTCAACAGATACTAGACGCCGAGAAAGCCGTTCTCGATGGCATGGAGGCTGGCCTCGAGAAGGCCGTGGCGGGAAATACGTGCGAGGACATCGCGAAGGCTTATACTGGCACGCTGGCTCGATATGGCTTCGAAAAGACGAGCCGCTCAGGCTATTCGATAGGAATGGGCTATCCGCCAGCATGGGGTGAAAATTCCGCAAGCTTCCGAGACGGCGACAAGACGGAGTTGCGCCCGGGTATGACGTTCCACTTCATGTCTGGCCTGTGGTACGGCGACTGGGGGATCGAGGTCACCGAAAGTATCCTGATTACCGAGGACAAGGTTGAATTCTTGTCCAGCGTTCCTCGCAAGTTGCTGGTGATCGAGTGATTTCCTATGGCGCTTAGGACGACCGAGAGGTGACGGCATGAATTTGCGGGAATATGTACAGTTTGACGCTACCGAATTGGCGTCTTTGGTCCGAGCTGGCGAAGTGACACCTGCGGAGTTGGCGCAACTCGCGCGTCGCGCGACAGAAGAAGTCAATCCACATATCAACGCAGTAATCGAATTCTACGACGATGCCGAGGCAGTCACATTCGCAGCGGGCGGCCTGTTTCAGGGCGTACCTTTTCTGCGCAAAGATATAGGTTCCGCCGAAGCCGGTCGCCTTCGGGAAAATGGAAGTCGATTATTCAAGGGCTACCGGTGTGAAACCGACAGCCCGTTTTTTCGTCGCGCCCGTGATGCGGGGCTCCGTACTGTCGGCAGGACAACGCTCACCGAGTTTGGTACCTCAGGGATGAGTGAATCAATCTTGCACGGCATCACTGCGAACCCTTGGGATTTGAGCCGATCCGCAGGCGGTTCGTCATCAGGATCCGCTGCGGCTGTCGCGGCCGGCATCACGCCCATGGCACACGGGAGCGACGGCGGTGGATCACTGCGCATCCCCGCTTCTTGGTGCGGTATCATTGGACTGAATCCGTCTGCTGGCCGAATATCTGATGGGCGGTCAAGCCAAGACTCCTTCGGCATCAGCCGCGAATTTGTTCTTTGTCGCACTGTGCGCGACATGGCTGCCGGCTTGGACGTTTTTCCGATCCCCATCCCGGCGGCCCATTTGAAATTGCTCGACCAACCCGTTCATATTTGGATGAGCTTTCCCAAGCCACCGGTACTCTTCGCGTCGGAATCGCAAGAACAAAATGGGGCGCGATCGACCTCGAACCAGAAGTCCTCTCCGCAGTAGAAGCCACCGGCTTACTGCTGGAGGAGATGGGACATGTTGTCTTGGATGTAGACCCGCCCTATGACCCGGGACTCAAAACCAAAATATCGCTTGGCCGTATCCCCATCAGCGCTAGATCACTTGAAGATGAGGCACGAGCACTGGGCCGGCCGATCAATGCGGACACCTTGGAACCGA
>KI911962.1:12811-13019 GCA_000517005.1 Microvirga lupini | reverse complement strand
CGAAGGATCTTACCTTCATCTCCAATAATGCAGGCATTGATGGCGTTGGCCTGGGCCGGCTGCTGGAGACCCGCCAGATCCGGAAGATGATCTCGTCCTATGTGGGCGAGAACAAGACCTTCGCCCAGCAATACCTGTCCGGCGAGCTGGAACTCGAGTTCAACCCGCAGGGCACGCTCGCCGAGCGCATCCGCGCCGGCGGCGCGGG
>KI911962.1:7503-12711 GCA_000517005.1 Microvirga lupini | reverse complement strand
GTCTGCAAAGGGCTATAGCCAGAGCATGATCATGCCGAGGTTGACCATTGCAAGATAGTTGGCGGCGCGCTTCTCGTAGCGTGTGGCGATGCGGCGGAATTGCTTGAGGCGGTTGATCAGGCGCTCAACTTTGTTGCGCTCTCGATACGCCTCACGATCAAAGTTCGGTTGAGAGCGCTGATCCTTGTGGGTCGGGATCACAGGCGAGAGCCGCCGCTGGCGCAACCGGTGCCGGGCGGTCGGACTGGAATAGCCTTTGTCACCGGCCAGCCGCCGTGGGCGCAGGCGTGGACGCCCTCGGCCCACGCGGCGGATGGCCCCACCAACCAGCAGAACCTCTAGAGCAATCTGCTCGTGGCGCTCACCACCTGTCAGCACCGCGATGATCGGCTTGCCGCCTCCTTCCACTCGCAGGTGCAGCTTGGCCGTGGACTTGCTTCGAATAAGATACTGCTGGCGAACGGGCGCGGACCTTGAAGCGTCCGACGATCTCTGCACGATCACCTTCGGTCGAACGTCTCGCGATTTTTTCGACGACCTCAACAGGTGCGGCATCTACATGATCAATTTGCAGATTGCGCAATCCTGTGCGAAGTCGCTGAACAATGCAGATTTTCGATCCATTCCCCCTCAGGAACGCGGTCAATCGCCAAATCCATGAATGTATGTTGGGCCCAACAGGACTATTTGCCGGGAGCCCCAGCAAACGAGAGCTGCAACGGTTGATCGTATGCAGGTCAGCTTACCAGATGCCGACTCCGCACCAAACTTCGTGTCCGCAATGGCTGCCCACTAACCTGTCATTTCAAGCAAGATCGTCCGAGAAAGAAGGAGGAAACATCAAGTGCGTGCAAGACTACAGCAGGAGCTTCATGTCGGTGAAGTGCATGTCGCGACAAAGGTCCAGAATGTGCATCAAAGATCAGGTCGCGCCAGTGAAAGCGTGGGTGCAAATGGCACTCCTCAAGCGACAAGAGGTGAGTGATGCAAGCTGACTCTGCTAGCTTTCTGGAGAGCGTCGACCAGAACTTCCGCCATGCGATGAAATTTCTCGATATGCCTAAGGGGTTGGCAGAGCGGATCATCCAGTGCAACTCCACTTACACGGTACGATTCGGCGTGAGGCTGCGTGGGCGCATGTACAGCTTTATCGGCTGGCGGTCCGTCCACAGTGAGCATTGCGAGCCGGTAAAAGGCGGTATTCGCTTCGCGCCAAACGCCGATGCCGAGGAGGTGGAGGCGCTTGCCGCCCTGATGACCCTCAAATGCTCATTGGTTGATGTGCCGTTCGGCGGTTCGAAGGGCGCGCTCAAGATTGATCCACGCGAGTGGACACCCCAGGAGCTCGAGCGCATCACCCGGCGGTTCACCCAGGAACTCACCAAACGTGGCTTGATCGGTCCCGGCCTCAACGTTCCTGCCCCGGACGTGGGCACAGGAGAGCGGGAGATGGCCTGGATGGTGGACGAATTCCGTCGCACCAATCCCACCGATGTGGTCAACGCGCGCGCTTGCGTAACAGGAAAGCCCCTCTCCAAGGGTGGAATCGCCGGACGCACGGAAGCAACCGGGCGAGGCGTACAGTTTGCCATACACAGCTATCTTCGGGACCCCCGCACCGCAGGCGTGAAGGGCCGGCGCGACCTCAAGGGGGCTTCAGTGGTTGTGCAAGGGTTCGGCAATGTCGGCTACCACGCAGCAAAATTCCTGTCCGAGGAAGACGGCGCACGAGTCACGATCGTTGCCGAACGCGACGGTTACGTCGCCAGTCCCGAAGGTCTTCCCATTGAGGCGCTGAAGCAGCATCAACTTCGCACCGGCAGCATTCTCGGCTTTGCGCACGCCAAGTCGTTCCCGGGCGACATGACAGGGATCGAGGAGCCCTGCGATGTCCTCATCCCTGCGGCGATGGAGAACGCCATTCACATCGACAATGCAGAGCGCATCAAGGCGCACCTTGTCGTGGAAGCCGCCAACGGTCCCGTTACGTTCGAGGCTGACAAAGTCCTGCGCTCCCGAGGAGTGACGATCCTGCCTGACCTTTACGTCAACGCAGGTGGTGTGGTCGTGAGCTATTTCGAGTGGGTGAAGAACCTGACGCACATTCCGTTCGGCTTGATGGAAAGGCGGCGGCGGGAACGGCGCAACCAGACGATCGCTGCGGCACTTGAGCGGATGACGGGCAAGCCGTTTCCCGCCGATATCCGCGACGATTTTCTCGAGGGGGGCGCTGAGATCGATCTGGTTCGATCCGGCCTTGAAGACGTCATGCGCAACACTTGGGCACGCATCGCCGACCTGCTTGAGGAACAGCCGGAACTGAGCGACTACAGGACGGCTGCCTATGTTGCGTCTATCCGGCAGATCGCTGACGCCTACGAAGCGATTGGGATTTGAGCCGGGTTCCTAATTCATCGAAGGCGGAAGCCGTCGGATTGGCTAACACTCAACAGAGGCATTTGGCCGGTTCCTGGCGGCTTTCGCCGACGTGATCCATCTGATCGCAATCACCCATTTTGCCATCAGACGTCTTCCCTCACTGCCTACGCTTCCGTAGCATTACTGGGCCGCTAATCACTCCGCCCGGCTTGGCACCGATTAGCTAGCGACCCGAGTTCCCGCCGAACACCGGATCGTCGGCATCAATCGGGAACTCAAAGCCTGCTTTCACTCGGTCCATCACGACCATGGTCTTGAAGCCCTTAATATCGGGATTCTCGTAGAAGAACCGGCGCGTAAACTCTTCATAATCCTCCATGCTCTTCGCCGTCACAACCAAGAGAAAGTCGGCATCGCCCGTGACGTAAAAGCCGATCATCACCTCCCGCGTCGCACGAATGGCGTGCTTGAACCGGTCGATGATATCGGCACGCTCCCGCTCGAGCGAGACGAGCACAATCATCGTGACGCCGCGGCCGACCTTCTTCGGAGACACGATGGCCACATCGGCTTCGATCACGCCCTCAGCCCGAAGCCGCTTGAGGCGCCGCTGGCATGCCGTCGGGGACAGGTTGACGAGGCTTCCCAGTTCCTCGGAGGTGATGCGGTTATTGCGTTGCACGGCTTCGAGAATAGCCGCATCGAGGCGATCGAGAGGGGACATGCACGTTTCCTGCGCCAGTGGCTGCGTCTTTGCAGGATCGAACCCTATTCACGCCCCACAAAGCCGTCAACGGCACCGCACGGCGCGATAACTTGCAGCGGTCCGGCAGGCGCCCCTATCGCCGCCTTTGCCCTTCGACCGAAATACCTGTGCCTCGGCAACCTAGCCGCTTGAAGTGGGGAGACCGACAATGACGATCAATGTGGCCGAGATCAGCCGGCTCGATAAGGCCAGCGTGCTCCATCCCTTCACCCAGCTCAAGGACTTTGCCACGGGCAAGGCCGGTGATCCGACGATCGTCGAAACCGGCAAGGGCATCCGCATCAAGGACGCGACAGGGCGCGAGTACATCGACGGCTTTGCCGGTCTCTACTGCGTTAACGTCGGCTATGGCCGCACAGAGATTGCGGAGGCCATTTCCCGGCAGGCGTACCGGCTGGCCTATTACCATTCCTATGCCGCCCACACCACGGACGAACTCGCCATTCTGTCGGATCGCCTGGTCCGCATGGCGCCGGGTAAGATGAGCAAGGTGTTCTATGGCATGTCGGGCTCCGATGCCAATGAGACCAATGCGAAGCTCGTCTGGTACTACAACAACCTGCGCGGCCAGCCCCAGAAGAAGAAGATCATCTCACGCGAGCGCGGCTATCATGGCTGCAGCGTGATCTCAGGCTCGATGACCGGCATGAGCTTCTACCACGATTACATGGATCTGCCCGTCTCGGGCATCATCCACACCGGCGTTCCGCACCATTACTGGGGTGCCCAACCGGGTGAGACGGAGCTGGAGTTCTCGCAGCGCCGGGCGGCCGAACTGGAGGCGCTGATCCTGCGCGAGGGGCCGGAGACGGTGGGAGCCTTTATTGGTGAGCCTGTTCTTGGGACCGGCGGCATCACGCCGCCGCCGGAGGGCTATTGGCTGGCGATCCAGCAGGTCCTGAAGAAATACGACGTGCTGCTGATTGCCGACGAGGTCATCACCGGCTTCGGCCGCACGGGCTCAATGTTCGGCTCGCAGCACTACGGCATCGAGCCTGACCTGATCACCGTCGCAAAAGGTCTGACGTCGGCCTACTTCCCGTTGTCGGGCTCAATCGTCAGTGAAAAGGTCTACCAGGTTCTCGAGGACGGCGCTGACCGCGTCGGAGCGTTCTCGCACGGGTACACCTATTCCGGTCATCCGATCGGCGCGGCCGCCGCAAACGCGGTCCTGGATCTGGTCGAGCAGGAGAACCTGCCCGGCAATGCGCGGGAGGTTGGGGGCTACTTCCAGGCGCAGCTTAAAGAGAAGTTCGCACAACTGCCGATCGTCGGAGAAGTGCGGGGCGTTGGGCTGATGGGTGCTATCGAGTTCGTGGCGGATCGGGAGAGAAAGTCCCGCTTCGAGGCGAGCTTGAAGGTGGGCGCCCGGATCTCCAAGGCAGCGCGTGACCGGGGGCTGATCGCCCGTGCGATGCCGCACGGCGACATTCTGGGATTTGCGCCGCCTCTGGTCACGACGAAAGGTGAGGTCGACGAGATCGTCTCCATCGCCGAAGCGGCCGTGCGCCAGGTCATGGACGAACTGACACGCGAACGCGCCGTCGGCTGATTTCTAACCAGAGCGAGCGCGGATGAAGGCTGGTAAGGCACTCAGTCTCATCTGCGCTCCCGCACGATCGAGCGTGAATGGCGGTACACCTCCAAGGTAAAGCAGCGGACCCGCTGCAGGCATGGAGGCAAGTTTCGCTAGTGCGAATGTGCGATCTCCGCAGCACTTCGGCAGCGTATTCGGGAGAGTTGCGTCACAGCAGAGCCGTTCTCGTAAGGTACTGCCATGCAGCACCCCCGTTCGAGAACTCTTGACGCGGCTCGCTCAATCCCCCCGTCGACGGCTGCCAATCGCGCTGGCGCGATACTCACCATCGACGTGGTAGCTATCTCGCTGCCGAACGCTACAAGGACGAGTGGCGCTTCAGTTTTGTGTAGAGGGCATATCGGCTCGTTGGAATGCCGGTCCACGTCGACGGTTCCAGAGCGGCGGTCGAACTCTAGCTCGATGAAAAGGAAAATCGATGAACAAATTCTACAGCGATGCGCGGACCGCGCTGGCTGGGCTTGTG
>KI911962.1:6680-7403 GCA_000517005.1 Microvirga lupini | reverse complement strand
CTGGAGGAGATCTTCGCCGATCCGCTCTTCCGCAGCGCCCCGGTCTCCCGCATCGAGCTGCGCGAGACCATCGAGAGCGCCCCGACCCTCGTCGATGCGGTCAACCGTCTCTACCGCGCCTATCAGGCCATGCGCGGGGCGCGCGAGGCGGTGACGCCCAACCTGAACGACCGGGATCGTGCCGAGGATGCGCCGCAGATCAATCCGGTGGACCGGGTGCGCGAGCTGATCCACGAGGCGAAGAACCACTTTCCGGAACTGGACGAGGCCGCCGAGTCGCTTGCTTCCGATCTTGCCGTCACCGGCCACGAGCCCTTCTTCGCCATCGCGGAACGTCTCCGCTCCAAGCACGGCATCCGCGTGCGCGTCATGCCCATCGACGTGATGTCGGACAATTTGCGGCGCTACGATCATCACCGCCGCCAGATCCTGATCTCCGAACTGGTCGATCCGTCCGGCCGCACTTTCCAGGCCGCCTACCAACTCGCCTTCGCCGAGATGCGCAACACCATCGATGCGCTCGCCGCGAAACTCGAGCCGACCGATGGCCCGGCACGGCGGCTGCTGCGCGTGTCCTTCGGCAATTACTTCGCCGGCGCTCTCATGATGCCCTATGGCAAGTTCCAGACGGCGGCGGAAGCTTTGGGCTATGACGTGGAAGTGCTCGGCGCACGCTTCGGTGCGAGCTTCGAGCAGGTGGCGCACCGCCTCACCACGCTGGCA
>KI911962.1:6094-6580 GCA_000517005.1 Microvirga lupini | reverse complement strand
ACCCGATCGGCGCCTCCGGCGCGCGCGTGCTCGTGACCCTGCTGCACGAGATGGGCCGCCGCAACGCCAGGAAGGGCCTCGCCACCCTCTGCATCGGCGGCGGCATGGGCGTCGCCATGTGCCTGGAGCGGTAAATCCGACTATTGGTCCTATGGGGAGCTTTCTATTCGTAGCCATGCAGGTGCGTTGCTCAGCAATCCCCAATGGTCGCAAGAGAATTTTCAAGTGTCTCTGCCGAGTTATGACAGAAGGGAACAGTTTAAAAGGATTGACTCCATCCTGTACTGATGTGTGATGATAGTATCGATAATCCAAAAAACTGACCCTTGAAACATTCACTTCTGTTCAGGTCGACAAGATGTAAAAAGATTTACAAATGGATGAGAGCAGAAAACTCTTCGTCGGCCCGCGCCTCAAGCGCCTGCGGCGGGACCTCAATTTGAGCCAGGCTCGTATGGCCGAAGAGCTCGGGCTCTCGCCGAGTTA
>KI911962.1:4747-5994 GCA_000517005.1 Microvirga lupini | reverse complement strand
GCGGCATTCCCTTCTTCCTCGTGCGCGTGGATGCGGCGGGCAACGTGTCGAAGCGCTTCTCATCCGGACGCTTCCCGTTCTCGCAATTCGGCGGCACCTGCCCGCTCTGGAACCTGCATTCCACCTTCAGAACGCCGGGGCAGGTGGTAACCCAGATCATCGAATTGCCCGACGGCTCACGGTGGTTCTCCATGGCCCGTTCGGTCAAGCGCGCCTTCAATCCCTGGGGGATGCCCGATCCGCAATTCGTGGTGGGTCTTGGCTGCGAACTGAAATACGCCCATCGCCTCGTCTATGCGCGCGGCCTCGATCTTTCCTCCGCGGACGCCACGCCCATCGGCATCAATTGCCGCCTCTGCGAGCGCATTGCCTGCCCACAGCGTGCGGCACCGCCGATGATGCATGCGCTGATCGTGGATGAGATGAGGCGCGGCGTTTCACCATTCGAGTTCGACGCGACGTGATCCGGCCGCTCCAAACCCACGTATCTAATCGAACTGCATCCTCGCAGTCGATAGGGGCAGGGGCTTAGGTTCGACCCTTTTCGGGCCGACGTCCAATGCTGAAAGCACTCCTTCGGCACAACTGGTTATCTCGTGTAAACATCTTTACAACTCGACAGGCTCGATGTTGCAAACCTCTACACATCAACTTCGACTAAGCTTCACGGATGCCCAAGCACCGTGTACGTCACGTTCAGACTCCTTTCGAGTGGGAACATACACGTGGCTTACCTAGATCAGATTGCACAGGCTCACCGCACTATCGAAACCGCCAAGACCTGGGATGGCATCAATGCGGAATCGGTTGCGCGCATGCGTCTGCAGAACCGCTTCCAGACCGGGCTCGACATCGCGCGCTACACCGCGAAGATCATGCGCGAGGATATGGCCGCTTACGACGCCGATCCCTCTCTCTACACGCAGTCGCTTGGTTGCTGGCACGGCTTCATCGGTCAGCAGAAGCTGATCTCGATCAAGAAGCATTTCGGTTCCACCAAGCGCCGCTATCTCTATCTCTCCGGCTGGATGGTCGCAGCGTTGCGCTCCGAGTTCGGGCCGCTGCCCGATCAGTCCATGCACGAGAAGACCAGCGTTCCTGCGCTGATCGAAGAGCTCTACACCTTTCTGCGTCAGGCCGATGCCCGCGAACTTGGGCTTCTGTTCCGCGATCTCGATGCCGCGCGCAATAGCGGCAACGCGATCAAGGAAAAGGAAATCCTCAACGCCATCGACAACTATCAGACT
>KI911962.1:3244-4647 GCA_000517005.1 Microvirga lupini | reverse complement strand
ATCGGCGCCGTGTTCGGCTCCTGGATGAACAACGCGCCATCAAGTATCGCGAGCTGCACGGCATTCCAGCAAGTTGGGGCACGGCGGTGAACGTGCAGGCCATGGTCTTCGGCAATATGGGTGAGACCTCCGCCACCGGCGTCGCCTTCACCCGCAATCCCTCCACCGGCGAGAAGGAGCTCTACGGCGAGTTCCTCATCAACGCTCAGGGCGAGGACGTGGTGGCGGGCATTCGCACCCCGCAGGACATCACGGAAGCCGCACGAATCGCCTCCGGTTCGGACAAGCCCTCGATGGAAAAGGCGATGCCGCCGGCTTATGCCGAGCTGGTGCGCATCTACGGCATCCTCGAGAAGCACTACCGTGACATGCAGGACATGGAATTCACGGTGGAGAAGGGCAAGCTCTGGATGCTCCAGACCCGCAACGGCAAGCGCACCGCGAAGGCGGCTTTGCGCATCGCCGTGGAGCTCGCCTCCGAGGGCCTGATCACGCAGGAGGAGGCGATCACCCGTGTCGAGCCGGCGGCGCTCGATCAGCTTCTTCATCCCACCATCGATCCCAAGGCCGAACGCAAGATCCTGGCCACCGGCCTGCCGGCCTCGCCCGGCGCGGCCTCGGGCGCGATCGTGTTCAACTCGGACGATGCGGAAGCCGCCAAGAAGGCCGGCCACAAGGTCATTCTCGTGCGCGTCGAGACCTCGCCGGAAGACATCCACGGCATGCATGCGGCCGAGGGCATCCTCACCACGCGCGGCGGCATGACCTCGCACGCGGCGGTGGTGGCGCGCGGCATGGGCAAGCCCTGCGTGTCGGGCGCTGGCTCGATCCGCGTGGACTACAACGCGCAGACCATGATGGTGGCCGGCCAGACGCTCAAGAAGGGCGATATCCTCACCATCGACGGCTCCAACGGACAGGTGCTGCTGGGTCAGGTGAAGATGCTGGAGCCGGAGCTCTCCGGCGAGTTCGCAACGCTCATGGGCTGGGCGGACAAGGTGCGCCACATGAAGGTGCGCGCCAATGCGGAAACGCCGCTCGATGCCAAGACCGCCCGCACCTTCGGCGCGGAGGGAATCGGACTCTGCCGCACCGGAGCACATGTTCTTCGAGGGCGACCGCATCGTGGCGGTGCGCGAATGATTCTCTCCGACGACGAAGGCCGGCCGTCGCGCGGCGCTCGCCAAGCTGCTGCCGATGCAGCGCAAGGACTTCGTCGAACTTTTCACGATCATGAGCGGCCTGCCGGTCACGATCCGCCTGCTTGATCCGCCGCTGCACGAGTTCCTGCCGCACTCGGAAGACGAGATGCAGGAAGTCGGCGAAGGCCATGAACGCGCCGGTGACAAGCTCAAGCACCGTGCTCGCGAGCTGCACGAGTTCAACCCGATGCTCGGCTTCCG
>KI911962.1:2967-3144 GCA_000517005.1 Microvirga lupini | reverse complement strand
GCGGAATCGGCGGAGTTCTTCTCGTTCGGCACCAACGATCTGACACAGACGACGCTCGGCATCTCGCGCGACGATGCGGCCTCCTTCCTCGGTCCGTACACGCAGAAAGGCCTGCTGCCGGCGATCCGTTCGTGACCATCGATCAGGAAGGCGTGGGCGAGCTCGTCAAGCTCGCGG
>KI911962.1:0-2867 GCA_000517005.1 Microvirga lupini | reverse complement strand
TAGTGCCGGCCATCCCGATCATGAAAAACGCGGCGCCTCACACAATCGAGATCACCGGGACAAGCCCGGTGATGACGTGGGGGAATGGCGGCCGGATTCAGACCGCAACTGATTCCGACCGGCGCAGGCCGACGAACTGGAACTCCGCATACATCAGCACTACGAGGGCCTGTGCGATCACGAAGGCATAGCCAGCGCTTGTCGGCGCTACCCATCCGCTGACCAGGAGCAGCACGCTGTCTGCGGCCCAGAGGGCGTTGCCCAGCACCACGGCCCAGGCGATGGGCTTGTGAATTTGCTCACGCAAACCGAGCCAGCCGATGAGGGCTGCGTAGGGCAGGAGAATCAGGCCCACGATGCGCAGGAGCATTTCCGGCAGTCCGAAGATGCCGCTCAACGCTCCGGCTCCGATCAGCATCATGAGGCCGAAGGCGGCGCTGGTGGTGGCATCGGCCACGAGAGCCTGGCGAAGAAGTGGGGAGGCTTGGATCGTCATCATGGCTGTCTCCTTGGGTTGGCCGGTTGAGAGTCTCAACCTGGTCTCAAGGATTTCGTAAGGAGTGAGCGCAGTCGATTACCTCAGAGGTCATGGAAGATGAACTCACCTCCCGCTATGGTCCGCTCATGAAAACAGCGAGCACCCAACCCATGAATACCGACCGACATGTAGGCGATTACCTGCGTGAATGGCGCCAGCGCCGCCGCCTGAGCCAAATGGATCTCGCCCTCGAAGCCGAGATCTCCACCCGGCACTTAAGCTTTCTCGAAACCGGCCGCTCGCAGCCGAGCCGCGAGATGGTGCTGTTGCTTGCGGAGAAACTCGATATGCCGCTTCGCGAACGCAACATCATGCTGGTTTCGGCGGGCTTCGCGCCGGTCTACTCGCAGCGCTCCCTCGACGATCCGGCACTCGCCAGCATGCGTCAAGCGGTGGATCTCGTGCTGAAAGGGCACGATCCTTATCCCGCGCTCGCCGTCGACCGGCACTGGTCGCTCGTGTCCGCGAACGATGCTCTCGTATCGCTGATCGGCGACGTGGATCCGGCGCTGATGAAGCCGCCGGTCAATGTGCTGCGCCTGAGCATCCATCCCACAGGACTTGCGCGGCGCATCGTGAATTTCACCGAATGGCGCAACCATCTGGTTCACCGTCTGCATCGTCAGGTGGATGCGACGGGCGATGCGGTCCTGGCCAATCTGATCGAGGAACTGCGCGCCTACCCGACGCCGGACGCGGCTGCGCGGGCGCCCAAGTCGGACCATGATTATGCCGGCATTGTCGTGCCGCTCCAGCTCATGACGGGGGAGGGTGTGCTCACCCTGTTCAGCACCACGACGATCTTCGGCACGCCGGTGGACGTCACGCTGTCGGAACTCGCCATCGAGGCCTTCTTCCCGGCCGATTCTGAAACAGGCTCGGCGTTGCGGCGTCTCGCCGAGAAGCGTCAGGCTGCCGCAGCTCGCGCTGGATAGGGGAGGCCTGGCCTTAACCACCCATCAACCTTAACCCGCGATAACTTTAAGACATCGGGGCCCTCCTACTGGATGCTCCGGACTGTTTCGAGTTTTTGCAGGGTGTTGCGCGTGCGTCTTCCGTATCGTCGATCTCGGGTGAAATGGATCTGCGCCACGACGGCTCCCTGGGCGCTGGCCACCGGATTGCTGATCTCGTTCACGGCATCAGCCAGCAACGATCTCCATTCCGGCGTGAGCTTCACGCCGCGCAGCGCGACCGCCCGTCTCGTCGACACCGCGCTTGTTCCACCGACCGGTGCCTCCATCACCGACGGAAAGCTCGGGATCGAGCGCGACATTCTCCGAACCCTCCCGCGCTACGACCTGCCGGAGGAGGCGGCCGATTCCGCGCCGCTCAAGGCCGACAGGAAGGCCGATGCAGGTCCCGATGCCATCGTGGACCGCTCGCTGAAGGGCAACCCGCTGGTGGCGCCGCATGCCACCCTGTCCCGCCGCGCCAAGCAACTGCGACCGACCCTCAATCAGGTGGGCAGCGCGCGGCTACTCTACAGCCACGACGAGCGGCTCCTGCCGCCGACGGTCCTCATGGAGGGCCAGCTCGAAGCGCCGGAGACCGAGCAGGTCTTCGAGCCCTGGCAGGCGCCCGAATACACCACGACACGTCAGGCCACCTCCGTGCAGTCGCCGGCGGCTGCCGCAGCGGGCTCCACCGGAGCTGCGGCGAGCCCGACGACACCCATGGTGAAGCGTGCCATCACCCTGTCCTCCACAACACCGGCTCCGGTCGAGGCAACGCCCATCGAGATTGCGGCTGCGCCCGTGTCCCTGCAATCGCTGCGGCTCGACAAGGGCGGTTATGGCGAAAGTCTCATCCCCAAGTCGGATGATGACGACCGTCCGCGCTATGCCGACCTGATCGACCCGGACAATTTGGGCAAGGAACAACGCTGCCTCGCTGAAGCCGTCTATTTCGAGGCCCGCAGCGAGTCCGTGGAAGGGCAGGCGGCGGTGGCCCAGGTGGTGCTCAACCGCGTGAAGAGCGGGCTCTATCCCTCGTCGATCTGCGGCGTGGTCTACCAGAACCGTCACCGTCATCTCGCCTGCCAGTTCACTTTCGCCTGCGAGGGCAAGGCCCTTCGCATCCGCGATGCCGAGTCATGGGAGCGCGCCAAGAACGTCGCGAGTGCCGTGCTCGAGGGCAAGACCTACCTGGCCGATGTGGGCGGGGCAACGCATTACCATGCGAATTACGTGAAGCCTTACTGGGCCCGCCGCCTGAAGAAGATGGACGTGATCGGACGACACATCTTCTACAAGCTCAAGCCTGGGCAGACCTGATGGAAACTCCTCACGCGTGCGTTTCGGCACTTTGAAAAATGTAATAGAGTACT
>KI911961.1:312133-312433 GCA_000517005.1 Microvirga lupini | reverse complement strand
CAGGACGCCGAGCGGCATCATTGAAGACCCGGAAGGAGAGACGTACCCTAGCCTCCAGATCGCCCGAAAGGACGCGCTCGCCAAAGCCCGCGCCATGATCGCGGACGGTGATCAGAAGGGCGAGGATCGGCACGATTGGAGTTTTGAGATCAGGGACCGTGCCAATCAGCATGTCCTGACGGTCGCGTTTTCAGAAATCTCCAAGTCGAAGCTGACCAGCCAAGGTGGGGCAGGCTAATGGCCAGTGCCACTATCGTGGAGAAGGCGAGCCCATCGTGAACAAGACGCCGCTCAGCCCAC
>KI911961.1:310299-312033 GCA_000517005.1 Microvirga lupini | reverse complement strand
CCGCCTTGACCCTACCAGCCCCATGTGAGCTTCTTGTCGGCTGCGACTAAACTATTCAGGGGAAATCATCGGTTTCGTTTGAACGCAAGTACACGAAGCACGTTCTCACGAGTGGTCGCAGCGGTAAGTGTCTCGTGGTGAACAACAAAATGCAGCCTGCCTGGGCGGAGAGTGACCGGCTTGCAGCCCTGCGCAGCTACCGGGTTCTCGACACGCCGCCAGAACCTGCATTCGACGATCTGGTCCAGCTTGCCGCTCGCGCCTGTCAGGCTCCGATTGCCCTGATCAGCCTCATTGATGCTCGCAGGCAGTGGTTCAAGGCCGAGGTAGGTTTTGGTGTCCAAGAAACGCCGCTGGATCGCGCGATCTGCCTCAGCGCCATGCTTCTGCCGGGGATGACCATCGTTCCAGACCTGACTGAAGACCCTCGGTTTGTCCGCAACCCTCTGGTGACCGGGGAGCCGCACCTGCGCTTCTATGCCGGGGCTGTATTGAGAACACCTGATGGGGTGCCCTTGGGAGCGCTGTGTGTGCTTGATCATAGGCCCCGTGACCTCACAGAGGAGCAAGCCTCCACCCTCACGATGCGGGCGGGACAGGTGATGTCGCAACTGGAACTGCGCCGCGCCATCGCCGAGCGGGATGATGTGCTGGAAGCAAATCGCACGTTTGAGCAGCGGCAATCCCTGCTCGTCCGAGAGCTTCACCACCGGGTGAAGAACACCTTGGCCACCGTTCAGGCGCTGGTCGGAGCCACGGGCCGGTCCACCGGCAGCTTTGACGCATTCTACCGCTCCTTCTCCAAGCGCATCGGCTCTTTAGCGAAGACGCATAACCTGCTGACGGAGGATTACTGGCAGACAGCATCCCTGCGCGAGATCGCCCTCAACGAACTCAAGCCGTTCGCCGAGGGCCGACAGCCTCGCTTTATGCTGATTGGTCCACCAGTGGAGCTATCGGCTGATCTGGCGGTGCCGGTCGGTATGGCACTCCACGAACTGACCACGAATGCCATCTGCTATGGGGCTCTATCGGTTCCAGGCGGACACGTCGAGGTCAGGTGGAGCGTAGACGAGGCCGAGGGTGTTAGAAAGCTTCATCTGGAATGGAGGGAGCGTGGCGGACCTCCCGTGAGCGCGCCGCAGCACCAGGGCTTTGGCACAACGCTCCTCCAGCGGATTCTCCCCATGCAGTGCAAGGCCGAGGTGGAGGTCCAGTATGACCCGGAGGGCTTGCGGTTTCGAATGCAAGCCCCCCTGATTGAGGAGCGTCTGGTTCCGGCTTACTGAGGGCTGTGTGGGATAACAGGGTGCGGCCAAGATCAGCCTCTACTATTCCTTCGCACCCCTGATGCCAGTTTCTTGGAGGAGCGAGTCTTGGTCGAGGACCGAGGCTTCGGTTGGGTCATCTCGTTCAACATTGCCTTTTGCTGACGGTGCATCTCTGCCGTCCAGAAGCCACGGGCGGCCCCAGCCCAGGTATTGGTGGCACTCAGCCAGAGGCTGAGCCAAGGGTTCTTTGCCATTTCGAATTCAGCCTCCTATCGCCGTGTGAATGTGTCGTGTTACCTGAGACCATGATTGGCCCCGCCCGTGGTTCGAGGCTTTCGCGAGCAGAAGCGCACCGCCAGTTACTCCGCAAAGCGGACGAATGCCCTGAGACCCTTGATCAACAACTCACGCTGATCATCCGGGATGTAGCCTTTGCACGTGGTATCGACGAGTGCGGCCAGTT
>KI911961.1:307054-310199 GCA_000517005.1 Microvirga lupini | reverse complement strand
GCTAGGGATGGATTGGTTTGGAACTGCGTGTGCATCAGCCATGGCCGTTCTCCGTCAGGAGATCGGAGCGAGGAACACATCCGGCTCCGCTTCGCGGAACCAACTCCGAGGTTGAGAGTGCCGTTCCAGGCTGGGGTAAACATGGGCTAGAAATTTCCCGCTGTTCCGGAACGACGCTGATCCCCTCAAAGTTGATAGCCTAGCTCCACCAAGAGAGCAGGTTGGCTGGAAACGCTCCATGGCCCTTGCGACAAGTGATGACTGGCCTGCGGGTCAGCTTATTGTTGTTCCTCACGCGTGGCGCGGGGGCGATCTCTGGCATGACATCCAAGCCGAAGCGCAGCAGCGGATCGGCGCTGATCTGCGGGCCATGTACACCGACCTGCTTCAGCAGCCATTGCCTCCAAACCTGATGAAGCTGGTCCGCCAGATCAAGATCAGCTTGAAGGCTTCTCCTCATGGAGGTTGAGCCATCGCTGCGGGACGAACTGCTCGCCGCCATCCCAAGCTTGCGCGCCTTTGCCATCTCCTTCACCAACAACCGCGACCGGGCTGATGATCTGGTGCAGGAGACGATCCTGCGAGCCTGGGCCAACATCGACAAGTTCGCACCGCGCACCAACCTGCACGCGTGGCTGTTTATGATCCTGCGCAACCTGTTCCACTCGGATTATCGCAAGCGCAAGCATGAGGTTGAGGATGCGGACGGGTCCTTTGCGGCGCGGCTCAAGACGCACCCGGATCAGCAGAGCCACCTCGACTTCGAGGACTTCCGTGCGGCTCTGGCGATGCTCCCCCGAGACCAGCGCGAGGCCCTTCTCCTGGTGGGAGCACAGGGGATGTCATATGAGGAGGCCGCTGGGGTGTGCAACGTGGCAGTCGGCACCGTCAAAAGCCGGGTCAATCGGGCTCGCCTGAAGCTGGCCTACCTTCTGAGCCTTACCAGTGAGGCTGAACTTGGACCCGACGATGTGACCAAGGCGGCGCTGGCAGGTGAGTAGGCTGACGCAAGCCCCCGGATACACACAGGAGCCGGTTGCAAAGACGAGGGCGAAACCTCTGCGATCAAACTGCCTGAGTGCGCTTAACCTCCCGCTCTCTGGCGATCAGCCTTCCTGTTAGAACAAAAGGACGGCAGCCCACCAACCCAAGCCGATACAAACCACGACGGCTGTCCAATTCAGGATACGGTCGAGGAAGCTGCTTGCAGGAGCCCCGATACTATCCGGCTTCGGAGGCAGGTCTACGGGCATGGCATATCCCCTAGTGCCGAGAGACCTCCAGAGGGTGATCTGGTTCTGCTTCTACCCCTTTGATCTGCGTTTCCAGGACAACACACTCGGCTGCGCTCGATAGCGCTCTGATCCGGTACTGCGGCTTGTGCAACGTCTCAGGCAGCGCCTGCACAATCACGTAGGTGTCGGGATTGGCTCGCCTGGGATGGGCCGGGAGAACCGTCTACCCCACCTGGAACTTGTGCCTCGTGGATCGCTCCATACAAACGGTCTCCCTGCATCTGGAATCAGTCTCTCCTGCATCGAAAGCCGTTCCTGCCGGGTGATCATCATTGCCGCCACGGCGGCTGGTGTTGGGTGAACACCTCGCCTGACCAGAATCTCATGAGCCCCAGCGGGTCAGGCCAAGCCTGAGCGAATGCTCCTTCAGTAGAGCCTGACCCGATTGGCGTCTGGTACGGCTCTGAGCCGTGGCGGCTAAGTCCGCCCACCATCCTGCGGGTGTCTTGGTTTGTTGTGGCCATCCAGCGCTCGGCCAAATGCGCCGTCTCCTGCCACTCGCGCGACACCTCCTGGCTCAGGGTCTGCGCGAATGCGGTGGTCAGGGCTGCCGCCGAGGCCCAGTCCCGGCAGCGTGAGAGGGCACTCATATACTCCATCTGTCGCTGGGTCTGGCGCAGCATCAGCCGCAGGGTATCGGCAGCTAACGAGGTAAGGCCGAGCATCTGTTGCTGCTGGCCAAGAAGGGCACTGGCGAACTGAAACGCGTCGGTAACATCCGGCATGCGGGTCGCGTCAGCGCCGCTCGGCTTCGGGGATGACGAATTGGAATGTCGAGAAGCCATGGGCTTTTCTCCTTATTGTTTGGCTAAAAGGGTCGTCCGCGCTCGGGGTGCCTTGCTTGACCACTCAGTGACGGTGCGGATTATATTGGCGATGGTTCGTCTAAAGCGGGCCGATTGAAATTATAAGCTAGATCAATAACCTCGGGCGGGATCAGGAGGTCCCTGCTGAGTAATGATTTTCAAAGTAGAATTGCCGTCTAAGACGTGGTGCAGCATGCAAGACCAGCATCGTAGATGCTGTGCTGAGATACACACGTAGAACAGTAAAGTCCTGTGTCCTCTCATCAGGTGGTGCAGCTTGTCACAGCCTCTGGCGAGTGGATGGGAACGTCTTACGTGTTGCCCGAGATCTCCATTTCAATCTGTTCCTGGCCAGCCACCGCATCAACTTTGAGGATGAGTTGAGTCTTGTTTCGGGACATGACGGTGAGTTCGATTATGTGCCCCACAGCTAAGCACCCTAAAATCCTTCTTCTTGAGAGGGCGCAACAGTGCGCCTCGATGATCTCGATCCTGGTGAGGGCCGACTTCGAGGTCATCCAAGTCCAAGACCCGGAGGAGGCTTGGGCAACCTTGGAAGCGCAAAGATGTAGACGTTCTCCTGGCTGATATTGATATCCCCGGCCCGAAGGACGGAGTTGAACTGGGCCGGTACATCCATGACCGCTGGCCTGGGTTGGGGCTGGTCCTGACCTCGGATCAGGTGCGCCATCTTCGACCCGACGAGGTTCCCGGCAATGGATGTTTTCTGCCCCGTCCGATCCCAGCAGATACTTTGTTGGAAGAGATTAGAATGGCAGTGCGCCGCCATTGAACGCGCATTGTGCTCAGGATCGCTCCTGCCGAGGCGGCGCCGGTGAGTGGGTAGACTGCCGCAGAACGCTGAGGCTGTCGCTCGTTAATCCGAGAGAGTAATCCCGTGCAATCACGCTGCCCGAGTGCGCTTGGTAATATGCGCTCGGTACGCAGCGGCTGACTTCATCGTGAGCGTCCCAGCTTCGGTCAGCCTCACGATCTCGGCCTTGGCCCGCCGTGCCGCCTGCGCGGTGTAGTACTACAGCCGGG
>KI911961.1:302666-306954 GCA_000517005.1 Microvirga lupini | reverse complement strand
CCCACTAGTTGGATATTGTCGCTTTCAGCACCCGATCTGCTCCTATGTCCTCCGGGTTTTCGATTCCGAGCAGATCAGCAAGTCTGGTTCGGGCACGGTTGATCCGACTCTTGATCGTTCCAATCCGTGCTCCGCAAATCGCCGCGGCCTCCTCGTACGAAAACCCCTGAGCCCCCACCAGCAGGAGGGCCTCCCGTTGGTCGATGGGCAGTTGGGACAAGGCCGCCTTGAGGTCCTCCACATCAAGGTGCCCGTCCTGCGCGGGCGGGACGGCAAGGCGGGCTGCGATGCCGCCATCCGGGTCTTCCACCTCTCGCCTTCTCTTCCGGAACGCCGTGTGAAATTGATTGCGCAGGATGGTGAAGAGCCAAGCCTGGATGTTTGTACCGGGTTGAAATTGATTGATGTGAGCCAGCCCGCGCACCATCGCTTCCTGAACCAAGTCGTCGGCCTGATCGACATTGCCGGTGAGAGACATGGCAAAAGCTCTCATCGAGGGGATCGCCTGGAGCAGGCCATCACGAAGGTCTGGGGGCAGGGTCATGGCTTTCCCCTGGAACGAGGCTGACCTAACTGCCTCACGAGGTCGAGAAGGCGGTCGGGAAGAGGCTCCTCCTCAAGCTTTCCGTACATCGCACGAAGCTGCTCGCCGAGCTTGTCCCGGACCGCAGAGACGGTGTGCGGGTCTGTTTGCAGGAGGCCCGCTTGGGATGCTGGCTGGTGCTTGTCAGTCTTGCTCATGCGTGGGAACTCCTGAGCTAAGCTCTAGTCCCAGAGGCTAGGCGATCATCATCGCTGGTCCTGAACGATAGGGTGTCGGATTAAACGAGTTCTTAAAGCGCGAACCGTTACTGGACGACCCATCACGTGTGGGCGGTCGCTCAAGAAGCACGCCGGTCGCCGCCGAGGGCATCGCCTCAGCCAAGGTGCTCGAAGGGCAGAAGAGCTTGGCGAAGAAGCGCCGCTACGCCAATCGCCACGGTTAGCGCCGAAGCTGAATCTTTTGGGACAGACCTCAGCGGCGTGCTCTGAACTCGGGAGCCGCCCGCAACTCATCCTTGGTGATGCTCATCATCAGAACGGCATGATCAGGAGTAGAGCCGCTCGTGGCAGGAGTCGCTTGTCCCGTTCCTGACGCTCCTGGTGTTGCCAAGGGCTGGTGCGTTGTTCGCAGCCAAATTCGAGGTGGCAGGAGGGTTGGGGCCTGCCGGTACTGCCGCCGTTCCGGTTGCTGCGGGGGAGGCGACAGTGCCGCCACCGGGGCTGGTCCCCGCTAATCGAGCCTCACCCGAGGTGGTGCCGGTGGTGGTGCCCCGTGGCTCGTTGACGAACCTGATCTGGTCGAACGGCACCGCAATGTCGCGCTCGCCTATGCCCAGATACCCGCCAACCCCGATTACCACCGCCTGGACTTTGCCGCTGCTATCGAGGATCAGTTCACTGATGTCGCCGATCTTGTCGCTGTTGTTGCTGCTGTAGACATCCAGCCCCTCCAGGTCGGAAGCCCGCCATTGATCCGGCTGCAACTGGGTTATCCAGCCGTCCGCATTGGTCTGCGGGGGAGGCGCTATGGGCTGGCTCGGCTGCGCCAGAGCCGGGACCGTGATCAAGACTGAGATCAAGACTGGCAGCAGGGAGTGATGGGGGCGCATATCGCTCTCCAGAGGTCGCACGTGCCGCGCTTGAAGCGTGAAGGCACAGCAGCGTGTCACTCATCAGCAAGTGTGGTGGCGCTGATAACGAAACTGCCGCGCTCCAGACCAAAGCCGCAGAACTGTCTGAGTTCCAAGGACCCAGCCAACGGGTAATCTTACGCGCTGCCAAGTTGAACGAAGTTGTAGACCCCAAGCGCACTGACGGTCAGGGCCACAAGGCTCATTAGAATGTTCTGTGGCAGCACCCGGCTGAACCATCCGGCGAATGGAGCCGCCAGAGCCCCACCGATGATCAGGCCCAGGACCACCTGTCCATAGGCCGCAAGGCCCAGTGTCATGATAAAGGTCGCCGAGATCGCTGCTGTGACCAGGAACTCTGCAAGGCTGACCGAGCCGATGCTGATCCGGGGCGTTTCGCCTCGGGCGATCAGGGTCGAGTTGACGATGGAGCCCCAGCCCCCGCCGCCAATCGCGTCTAGGAATCCGCCCGCTATCCCGATGGGCACCGTTCCCCTCACGCGCTTTCGCTCGACACTGCCATTGATGACCCGGCGCAGGATCAGGAGGGCCATGCCGAACAAGTAGAGAGTGACAAACACCTTCACCGGCTTTTCGGGCAGTTCGGCCAGGACATAAGCTCCGGTGACGCCACCGAGGACACCCGCCATGGCGAGGCGGCGGAACGTGCGCCACTCCACGTTCTGATGCCAGACGTGGGATGCGCCCGCGAGACCGGTGGTCACGACTTCTGCCGCATGGACGCTGGCGCTCGACAGGGCTGGCGGCGCTCCCGAGGCCAGCAGGACTGAGGTGGCGATCAGGCCATAGGCCATGCCCAAGGCCCCATCCACAAGCTGGGCAACGATGGCGAGCGCGATATAGAACGCGAGATCGCCTGAGATCATGGGGCTGTTCCTCAGACCTCGACCCCAACGTGCGCTCTTCGGCTTGGTTCCTGGACTCGGAGTGAGCCAGAAGCGCTTAATCAGGACGATTTCGGGAGCAAGTTTAGCCACAGGTCTCCTCCCGAAAGCAGGCGATGCGGTCCTGGATCATGGCAAAGACCTCTGCGGTTGAGTGTTGGCAGTTCAAAGGCTCATGTGCCTGCGTGTGCCAGAACGACAAAATGCGGCTGACCTGCTCCGCTGTTCCATGTTCGCCGATCAGGATCATCCCTGGGCAGGGGAGGTAACTCAGCCATGTCGTGTCGGCCCACAGCGTGCGTCCGCCGCTCAGTCCTGGATCGTATCCTGCGGCCCAGCGGAGGAATGCCTGATGCTGGTCGTGCATCAGACCTCCCGGATCGAGCGCCGTTCCGAACCGTGCCCGCTCACGTTGCTTAAGACGAGCGAGCCTAATATCGGTCGGCACATACAGAAACACCACAAGATCGAGGCTCGGGATCAGAGCATCGCCCCAGCCTGCAATGGACCCGGACAGCACCCATTGGGGAGAGAATGTTGTTGCTTCTGAAAGCAGGCGCACTCGCTCAGGTGTGGGCCGCTTGCTCTGGAAGGCTGGCGTGGTCGGAAGCCAGTGGAAATCGTCGAGGTAGAGGTGCTGATATGCCATCCGTTGCGCCAGCGCCCATCCCAGTGTGGATGATCCGCAACCGGCGGCTCCGAAGATGTGAACGCGCTCCAGCGGTCGCATCTCTCACCTCCGCAAGCCCAGGCATTGGTGGGACCACCGCAGCGCAGGGCCGTACACCATTGGCCTGTCATTCTCCCGTAATGCGGGAGCACGGTCAAAGTTTGTGCGGACGATGAAAGCCAAAATGCTGCTCCATTGATGCTCTATCGGGAAGAGCAGTGTCTCGGAGTGGTGAACATCAACGGAGGCTGGTCTGATGCCAAAGCCCTTCTCGCGATACCTGAAGGCTGTCGAGGAGCACCTTCCCTCCGAGCATCACCCACTTCTGCGCAATGGCCTCTATTTGGCGCTCTTAGACTGGTACACCGATGGCATTGAACCCATAGAGGCCGCTGCTCGGATCAGACATGCGGTGACGGGATAGATTCGGCAACCGAGCACGGCGATCACCGTTCTTCCAGAGGATGTGATGTCCCTTGGAGGTGACCATGACTGGCACGAAGCAGCCCAACCAGGACACGGGATTGGAGAACCTGAGCGTCGGCAGCAGCCGACGCAGCGGTGTGAAGGAAGACGGCACCGGCAACCCAGCCCACCAGGACGGAAAGCACGATCCAACCGAGAGTGCAAAAGTGCCGGATCAGCAGATACCAGTCGAACAGTCGCCCGGAATTGAAGATACGGAGGGCCACCCGACCTGAGAATGCGATCATGCTCATAGGCGCGTCACTCGGTCTGCCGGTTGCGCAAATTCTTGATTGGCGTCTCGGGACTCAGATGGAAAAAGCAAAGCTAAAGCGTTCAGGGTCTGGAATCCGCTGAAGGACCGTCATTGCTCATCCAATTGAGTTTTCTTACAAGTGTAAGCGTGAGTATTCGGTTGCGGTTTTGGGGAGAAATATGGCTTTCTCTTCGCGTGTGTTGGGAATCCGACAGACAAACCGGCCCGAATTGACCAACTTGCCACCATACATTGGCCCAGCATGGGGCTGGCACAGACCGCGAAGCTCTCCATAAGAACTGAGCGCACGCGGCTGGAA
>KI911961.1:281673-302566 GCA_000517005.1 Microvirga lupini | reverse complement strand
CTGTTGTCATGCAGCGGGCGCATGACGGTGTGTTGCAGCGAGCCCCGGCCTTCTCTTAATACCACGGCAGGAACTTTCCCACCTCTTTAGCGGGCTTACGGGATTCGCACTTCATGCGGACTGCAAGCTCAAGCAGCCTCTGCCTTGATGGTTGGCGCGGTGGGAAGCGGCATCCAGCACGTGGGCTCCAGGCGCTTCGGGCGCTCGTTATGGCGCTGATCCCGAGACAGCCACCGGCCTGAGACACTGCTGAATTATCCGATCTCAACGCGCCCTACCCAGAGAAGGACATCATTCTCGTTCCTCGGTGCGGTCTCCATCGGCAGCCACTCGTCCATTCATCCTGTCCTGTAAGTCAGTCGTGAACGGTCAAGCTAGAGGGATCGCATCCGTGGTAAAGACTTGACAGGACATTGCACCGTCCAGGGAGGGGAGGTCCAGTTGGCTGGACCTCCCGAATTCAACCCTTCCCACCCCGGATGACCATCAGCTTGCGCATCATCGGCGGGAGGTCCGGGGGAGGGCGGCTGGTCGCTTCCAGGTCGGTGAAACGAGCCTTGCACCTGGGATCATATTGATTCGGAGGTCGCTCCCACGGCAGGGCCTTCCTCGGACAGTCGAAGGCAATCCTATCGAGAAGTTCGAATAGCTCGATGTCGGCCCCAAACTTCTCGACCAGTCGGGCCAACCGGTACTGGCCCCTGCGGTGTGGGCAATGGGGACAATCAACCCGGACGATCACCCATGGAAAATCTGACAGCCGCTCGACCATCATGGCCCAAACAAAATTGGGAAGTTAGAACGTATAGAGAACGAATATGTTGAGATCAGGTTCAACCGGCTGGGATCATAGAACCCAACAACGAAGGCGCACGGTGAGAAAGATGGCCTCAACAGGACGTGGCGATATAGGGAGGTTTTTCGGGAAGATTTTCGGGAAGGATTTTTGCCCTAGCGCCAATCTTTTACTAAGGCTTTGATTCTGCGGGAGAAGATTGGTCGGAGTGGCAGGATTTGAACCTGCGACCCCCACGTCCCGAACGTGGTGCGCTACCAGACTGCGCTACACTCCGACACCGAAAATTCTCGGGAGGCCGGTCTTATAGCGGCGAGGGGGGAACGCCGCAAGGGGAGAATTGGGCCTTTCTGCAGATATGTGACCGCCCGCAAAACGGTGTTGCCAGCCGCCATTGGGCCGATTATGTACACGCCACACCTATTGGGGCGTCGCCAAGCGGTAAGGCAGCGGTTTTTGGTACCGCCATTCCCAGGTTCGAATCCTGGCGCCCCAGCCACTCTCGGCTGAACAGCCGACTTTCCTCATGACAGTCTTGCAAACCTTTCGTCCGCAGAATCGCGCTCGGCGGAGCCTTCGCTGTCGAAAACGATGAGCGCTGTCTTGGCGCCGGGAGCCGTCCCCAAACACATGTCTCGCTCCGACAAAGGCTCACTTCCGAGAGGATGTGCCTCGCTTCACGGAGTGAGTAGAGCAGCATTCCATTGAAGCCGGTCCTCGGTCGAACGGAAGATCCGCCAATTGCTCGAGAGTCATGCGCTGCAGAGCCGGATGGGACAGGGGGTCGTCGCTGCAGTCGTCCACGTCCTGGGGCCAGGGATGGCTGTTGAAGAACTGTCTTGCGAGAGTGAAGAGGTTTAACATCTCTGCATGATGCTCCACTTCTCGCCTTCGCGGGATGGCTTTTCTCTGCAGGCGAGTATAGAAAAACTATATGAGGAACCTGAGCCGCTTCCATCTCACAGGCCTGCGCGCCATTGAGGCGGCGGGGAGGTTAGGCACTTTACGGGCCGCCGCCGATGAACTCGGCGTCACGATCGGGGCCGTCAGCCAGCAGATCCTGAAAGCCGAGGAGCAGCTCGGACGGCCCGTGTTCGAACGCCTGCCGAAGGGCCTGAAGCCGACGCCGTTCGGGCAGGACATCCTGAAATATCTGAGTGCCGGATTTGCCGAGATTTCGGCTGGGCTCGCCCTCGCCGAACGCCGCCGCGACGATGTGCTGACGGTGTCCGTCGCGCCCGTCTTTGCAAGCAAATGGCTGGTGTGGCGCCTGCAGCGGTTTCACGAGCAATATCCCGATATCCGTATCCGCATCGATGCCGATGTGGCCCTCGTCGACCCAGATACGTCCGATGTGGACGTGTGCATCCGGGTCGGCTGGGGCAACTGGCCCCACTTGAAAGCGGAGAAGCTGATCGATCAGCTGATCTTCCCCGTCTGCAGTCCGCCGCTCGCTGCGCGCCTGCGGAAGCCTGCCGATCTTGCCACCGCTCCCATCATTCGCGAGCCGACACCCATGTTCGGCTGGAACGCGTGGCTCGGCCCGAACGGACTCGACGAGTCGATCCTGGGCGATGGTCCGGTCTTCTCGGACGCGTCGCTCTGTCTGGATGCCGCGGTCGCGGGGCAGGGAGTGTTTCTGGCATGGGAGACTCTGGCGGGCGATGCCATCTCCTTCGGGCGCCTGTCGGCTCCCTTTCCGGACCGCTATTCCACCGGCATCGCCTATTGGTTCGTCACGTCCCGAGCCCTGCCGCAGACGCGGGCGGTATCGGCCTTCCACGATTGGCTGAAAGCGGAATTGGCCAGCATGAAGACTTGATGGCGCATGACGGTGCGGTTCTGCATCGTCAGACGAACGCAAGAGCGGCCGTGGGCATTCCGCACGGCCGCCCTTGATTGATGTCGAAAAATTACCCGATCCGAGGGCGCAACGGAGCTGCGGAGCCGAGGCCGAGGGTAACAGGCTTCACCGCGAAGGCACCATCGCCGATCAGAGCATGGGCGACGGCGGCGAGCGCCAGAAAGGCGGGATATTCCCAGCCGCCGTTGGGGGCATTGAACACCCAGCCGTTCGGAGCATGCACCAGCAGAGCGCCCAGGAGAACCGGCAGGAGCACGACCGACACTGCGCGGCCATAGAAGCCCAGCAGGATGGCGAGGCCGCCGATCAGCTCGGCCAGAATGATGGGCCATGCCAGGAATGCGGGGAAGCCGACCTGGGTGAGAAAGCCGGCAAATCCCGGAACGGTGAAGACGGCGATCTTCAGATAGGCATGGGCGATGAACATGATGCCAAGAGCCGTACGCAGGGCGAAAGCACCATAAGGAGCAAGGCGGGTATCGATCATGGTTTTGTCTCCAGGACCCCTGTGGTCCGTGTGCCAAGAACCTGATCTTTTCATAGATGCAATTCAATATAGTGAATTGCATCAAATATATTGCACCAATGCAAACATAGGGCCACCTCGAGCGAGCCGAGGATGCTTCACCTCATCCTCAAACAGGTGGGCGCCGAACGACGCCGCTAGCTTGGTGAAGATGTCCGTGGAGACCGCCCTTCGAGCGGGTAGGCCGGATCGTTGTATCCGGGCGTGGAGGGATGTCCGGCCGCCACGAGACTGTCGACGAGTGCCTCGTCCTCGGCCGTGAAGCGGTAGTCGAGCGCTTTCAGGTAATCGTCCCACTGCTCCTCCGTGCGCGGGCCCGCGATCACCGCGGTGATGAAGCGATTGTTCAAAACCCATCCCACCGCGAACTGACCTGCGGTGATTCCGCGGGCCTCCGCATGGCGCTTGATGCCCTGTGCGATCTGGAGGGATTCCGGACGCCATTCGGTCTGCATCATGCGCGCGTCCTGCCGGCCGGCGCGGCTCATCTCCGGCGGTGGAGCGTCGGGGCTGTACTTCCCGGTGAGGACGCCACGGGCGAGCGGAGAATACGGCACGACGCCGAGGCCATAGTAATCGCAGGCCGGCAGATGCTCGACCTCCGGCATCCGGTTCATGGCGTTGTAATAGGGCTGGCTCACCACCGGGCGGTCGATGCCGAGATCGTCGCAGAGGCGGCAGATCTCGGCCACGCGC
Organism: Microvirga lupini; assembly: GCA_000517005.1. Taxonomy (GTDB): domain Bacteria; phylum Pseudomonadota; class Alphaproteobacteria; order Rhizobiales; family Beijerinckiaceae; genus Microvirga; species Microvirga lupini. The sequence goes on along the minus strand of KI911961.1, from coordinate 298,684 downwards.
CAGGCGCGATGGTTCGAGACGCCGAAATACCGGATCTTGCCCTGGCGCACGAGATCTCCCATGGCGCGCACCGTCTCCGCCAGAGGCGTCGCATGATCCTCCCGGTGGAGGTAATAGATGTCGATCCAATCCGTGCCGAGGCGCCGCAGGCTTGCCTCCGCAGCCTCCATGATGCGCCGGCGCGAGAGACCGCGCTCGTTGGGACCTTGCCCGGTCGGGTTGGCGACCTTTGTTGCGAGCACCCAATGAGAGCGGGAAGTGTTGATCGCCCGTCCAGCGATTTCTTCGGACCGGCCGTCATTGTAGACATCGGCCGTGTCGATGAAGTTCACGCCCGCCTCATGCGCCTTCGCGATGATGCGAGCGGAGAGAGCTTCGTCCGACGGGCCGCCGAACATCATCGTGCCAAGGCAGATCGGTGAGACCTTGAGGCCGGAGCGGCCCAAGTTGCGGTAATCCATGCGAAGCTCCGTCATCTTTGTTGGTTGAAAGATAGGGCGATTGTCCAGACATCTCTATGGGCGAAGACCATGGAGCCGTTCATCGCTGAACATGCAGGTCTGTCCCATCATTCTGACCTCCAAAGCGGCTGCACATTTCTCGCCGGATCCGCACAGCCAGCCGGTTGGGATCGAGATCCACATCGTCCTCCGTCACCACGGAACCCGCAGCGACATCGCGCGTCAGGCGGATTCCATGCGCGAGACCGATGGGCAGCATGCGCCGAGCCTTGCTGCGGGCCGCCGGCGCCAATCGTCCGTAGACGGTGTACCGCCCTCGCCGTCGAGGTTTTCTCCTGCCCTGAGGTCGCGCTTGGCGACTGCCACCGCGTCACCGCGCCATGCTCGGCACGAGCCCGTCGGCTCGCCGCGCAGGGCAGCGCTCAGAACCGAGATCGACAATTCGAGGCCGATCAGATGGAAGGGCTTGTACATCGCCGCATAGCGGCCGGTTGAATCCGTAGGAAGACCATATTGTTTGAAGCAGGCCGCCGCATAATCGTTGGGGGCTTTGAGCACAACGTAGACACCCCAGCGCAGGTCCCGAAAGACCGGTCTTCCGTCGCGCTCCAGCGAGGACACCACCTCCACCATGCCGTCACGTTCGAGCTGGCCGCCGACGGCACGCGGACGGAGAATATGCGCGAGATCGTCGACGCCGCAGGGCGGGAAGCGCAGTCCGTCCTCCGGCACGTCGAGGTCGCAGGCGTTTGCGATGGCGGCCATCTCGATCGCGGATTTGGTGCCATCGAGGAAGGAGTTGAACATCTGCGGATTCATGCCCGCCGCCTTGGCCTGCTCCGGCGTCAGGCCGTAATGCATCCAGACGTCGTCTGGGGTGACCGTATGATAGGCAGGAAGGTATTTCGTTCCCTTGCCCGCCGCGGCGACCGTGAATCCCGCGGCACGGGCCCAGTCCACCATCTCGGATGCGAGCGCCGGCTGGTCGCCATAGGCCATGGAGTAGACGACGCCGCGCTCGCGCGCCTTCTCGGCAAGGAGTGGGCCTGCCAGAACATCGGCCTCCACATTGACCATGACGATGTGCTTGCCGGCCTCGATGACCGCGAGCGCGTGTTTGATTCCCGCTTCGGGATGACCCGTCGCTTCGATCACCACCTCCACATCGCCGGCTTTGCACGCGTCCGTTCCATCCGTGGAGAAGCGCGTATCTGCAATTCTCTCTTCATCCCAGCCCACGGTTCGGCAGGCTTCACGCGCCCTTTCCGGATCGAGGTCGACGATCATGGCAACCTCGAGTCCAGTAATGGTCGGCACCTGGGCAAGAAACATCGAGCCGAACTTACCGGCGCCGATCAGCGCCACGCGAACCGGACAGCCTGCCTCGTGTCGTCGATGGAGCAATGCTGACAGGTTCATGGCGTCTGGCCTCCGATGCTGCGTTTCCTCGTCTGGTCAGGCTCGAAGCTGAGGAGGCGCGAGTCAATGGCCTTCATTATGTTGCGCGGCTGCGAAACCTTTTCCGGTCTCGGAAACTTGATCGGACCTGCAATGTGTTTTCTTGTCACCGCGCCGCCTCTCCGCAACTATCTGCGGGTCACATTGCGCGAGGTCGGACATGGATCGCCGCCACTTCATCGCACTCGCCGGATTGACCGTTTTGGGAGGGGCCCGCGTCTCGGCCCAACACGCGGGGCATGGCGCAACGCTGCCCGAGGCTGCGCCCTCGCCGGATCCCTATGCCCGCCTGCAGGGCGGCGTGCCGCACCATCTGACACCCGAACAGGAGGCGCAGCGCGTGACCGACAGCCCGGCTCCCGCCGGCTCACCGGGACGATGGGTCTCCCGTGCCGCGCTGCCTATTCCGCGCAGCGAAATGGCCTGGGCCACGGTTCTGAACGATCGCATGCACATTATCGGCGGGTATGGCGAGGGGCGGGTCGATCGCGCCTATCACCATGTCTACGATCCCGCCTCGGATCGGTGGTTCAACGCGGCGCCGCTGCCGCGCGGCGCCAATCATGTGGCGGTCGCGGTCGGCGCCGGCCGCGTCTATGCCCTGGGTGGTTTCATCGAGCAGAACCGCAACCCCGACCATAATGCCTATGTCTATGATGCGGCTGCGGATCGATGGTCGCCGATTGCGCCGCTGCCCCGTCCGCGCGGCGCAGCTGCGGCTGTGGCGCTCGATGGCAAGATCCATCTGATCGGCGGCGCATCCCTGCCGGTTGCAGAGAGGGCCAGCGTCGGCTGGCACGAGATCTACGATCCGCAGGCCGATCGCTGGACGCAAGCCAAGGCCCTGCCCGGCGCGCGGGATCATGTGGGCTGCGTGGCTCACAACGGCGTCATTCATATCATTGGTGGACGCTTCAACACCTTCGAATACAACACCAACCTGCATCACGTGTATCTGCCGGCCAAGGACACGTGGGAGGAGAGGGCGCCGCTGCCGACGGCCCGCTCGGGACATGGTCTGGTGGTCTATCGGAACCGGCTCTTCGCCATGGGCGGAGAGGCGGGACGCATCGAGCAGGGGAGGCCGGTTCAGGCCAAGGTGTTCGGGCAGATGGAAAGCTACGATCCTGCCATCGATAGCTGGCAGCATCACGCACCGATGCCGACGCCGCGGCACGCAGTTGGTGCCACAGTGATCGGAGACTGGATCTATGTGGCCGGAGGCGGTGCCGTACTCGGCGGCTCGATCCAGTCCGCCGTGCACGAAGCCTTCACGCTCGGCTGACGAGCTTTAGCGCCCTGGCAAAGCACCAAGCGCCGACAGTTCCGCCTCGGCTTCGGCAAGCAGGATCGCTCCGGGCTTAAGCCCTTCACGAGCCATGCGGGCACCCAGTTCTGTAAAGTAGGTATTCGCAGGGACCGGTACGCCATGTAGGCGTCCGAGCAGCACGATCTCGCCGTTGAGATAGTCCGTCTCGATCGATCCGGCGCCGCGCGCAAGGCTCTGCGTCGTCGAGCTGCCCAAACGGTCGATTCCGGCGATCGGCCGCTGTTGCATCAGCTGTGCCCTGCGGGCATCGGCTGCGCCCACATCCAGCCATCGGATGCCGGCCGCCCTGTAGGCGGCTTCCGCCTCGGCGCGGAGCAGCGCTTCCAGATGTTTGTAGTCGGCATCCAGACCGAGCGCGGCCTGAAGGATGTTGCTCAGGTTGAGAAGCAGTTTGCCGTGCTTGCTCTGCATCACGTCCTGCGAAACGAAGGCGGCAATGTTGGCCGCCTCCATGGCCTCTGCGAGCTTGGCATCGTGCGCATTGCTGCCGCCAGGATAGCGTCCGATGTCGAAGATACCGTGACGCGGCACGGAGAAGGCGCTGACTTCGCCCGGCGCTGAAATCGCGGCCGGCATCATCACCGTCACGCCATGCACCTCGGGAAAGTGGCGGAGGGACAGTCGCTCGTTGGTCACGCCATTCTGAACGCAGAAGATGGCCTGCTCGGCGACGCCCGCGGCACGCAGCCGTTCCAGCGCCGCAGGCGTGTCCTGGGTTTTCATCGTCAGCAGGATGGCATCGTCAGGACGAAGCGCGATCTCAGTGGGATCCGATACGCAGGGATAATTCGCCCGAACGGTCTTCTCGGGAGTACGCAGAAGCAATCCGTCTGCCTGGACGGCTTTGAGATGAGCGCCGCGGGCGATGCCGATCACCTCTTGTCCCGACAGCGCAAGGGCCGCGGCCACCGTCCCACCGATCGCGCCGACGCCGTAGATAATGATCCGCATGATGCCCCTCGCGTGAACGTTGGATGAGAAGGAAAACGACTCCACCATCCTTAAACGCGATATCCCGCGTCTTCCAGCGTTTAGACCCAGGCTGTGGTATCAGTCCCGCGCCGCCCATACCATGCCGCGCCTCAGGATGGTGCGCATCTCGGGCACGTCAAACTCCTTCGCCACATGTCCGAGGGAGCTGTAGAAGACACGACCCTGACCGTGGCGGCGTTTCCAGACGACGGGCATGACGACGCCTTCGATCCAGGGGGCGTGCTCGCCCGAGAAGGTCGTCGTGGCGAGGACTTCGTTCGAGGGGTCTACATGCATGTAGTACTGCTCGGAATGGTAGTCGAAGTCCCGGACGCCCTGCATGACCGGGTCGTCCGGCCGGGTGACGTTCACGCGATAATCGATGATGTTGCCGGGATGCGCCACCCATTGGCCGCCGCACATGAACTGATACTCGACCGCCTCGCGGAAGGCATCGCCCATGCCGCCATGAAAGCCGGCCAGGCCGGTTCCTTCGCGGACGGCCTGCGAGAGGTTGGCGACCTCGTCCTTTTCGATCTTCGACATGGTGTAGATCGGCACGATGAGGCTCATCGTGGAGAGCTGAGGGCTGGCAAAGGCGCGGGTCGAGTTTTCCAGGTGAACCTGAAAATCCTCGTCCCGCAGCATGCCGGCCACGATCGCGGCGCATTGCTCCGGCTCGTGGCCGTGCCAGCCGCCCCACACGATGAGTGCTTCGCGCATCGTTCGTTCTTTCTGTCGCGTCAGTCGATCTCAGGCGGCGGATGCCGTCTGAGGCAGGCCCTTCCAGAGAAGCGCCGCATCGGCATCATCCAGAACGGCGGGCCGTTCGAGAGTCGTCGTGATCGCCCGAGGCTGCCCGGTCGCCGCGCCTTCGAGGATGCTGTGCATGACCTCCAGAACATGCAGGCCGAGGCGGCCGCTGGAGCGGTGCGGGGTGCCGTTCAGGACGGCACTCGCGAGATCGGCGAGGCCGAGAGCGCGGTAATTCGCCTTGTTCGGAATCTCGGGGGGGCAATTGGGCGAACGCCAATTGGGCGATCCCAGCGGCATTTCGCCCGAATCGACGGCGCGCCAGTCGCCACCGCGCTCGGTGATCTCCACATGGCCTCCGAAGAAATTCGGATCCGGCACCCGCAGCGATCCTTCCGAGCCGTAGATCTCGATGGCCGGATGGCTGTGCTTCCACACGTCCCAGCTCATGCAGAAGGTCACCTGTGCGCCTGAGGCGAATTCGAGCAGGGACATCACATGGGTCGGGGTCTCGACCGCGATGCGCTGGCTCTTACGCGGCGATTCGGAGGTCACGATCCGCTCGGGAAAGCCGATGCTCGACATGGCGAAGACGCGCTGGACCGGACCGATCAGATTGACGAGGGCGCTCAGGTAATACGGCGCCATGTCGAGGATCGGGCCGCCGCCGGGCTTGAAGAAGAATTCCGGATCCGGATGCCAGTGCTCCATGCCATGCGACATCAGGAACGCCGTTCCGGACAGAATATGCCCGATCTTGCCCTCATCGACGAGATTGCGGGCCAGCCGTCCGCCGGCGCCGAGGAAGGTGTCCGGGGCGCAGCCGAGATGGAGACCACGCGCTTCCGCCTCGTCGACGAGCCTGCGGCCCTGCTCGAAATCGACCGCGAGGGGCTTTTCCGAGAAGACGTGCTTGCCGGCGCTCAGCGCCGCGAGCGACACGCCGAAATGGGCAGCAGGCACCGTGAGGTTGACCACGAGGTCGATGTCGTCGCGGGCGAGGAGCTCATCGACGGACAGGGCTTCGATGCCGTGTCGGCTCGCCTGCGCCTGCGCCACCTCCGGCTTCATGTCCGCGCAGGCGCGAAGGGTGAGGCCGCGATAGGCAGGAATGTTCTGGAGATAGATGCCCGAAATGTTGCCGCATCCAATGATGCCGACATTGAGGGAGTTCATGGTCCTTAGTCCTCGATTGTGCGCAGGAAGGCGAAGCTGTTGCGGGCCGTCTGGGCCGGATCTGCCGGTTTGTCGTGTTCGACCACCATCCACTCGGCGCCCGCCTTGCGGCACACGCGCCAGAGATCGCGCCAGTTCAGGATGCCCGAGCCGACATCGGCCCAGCCGTCCTGATCCTCGTTCTGGCCCGCCGGCGCGATGTCCTTCACATGGGCCGCCGTGATCCTGCTGCTGCGGTAGCGGTCGATCCATTCCTTGGGATCGGCACCGCCGCGCACGAGCCAGGCGACGTCGACCTGCCAGGTGAGGGGGCTCGATCCGGCCGCCTCGAAGATCAGTTCAAGGGCGGTCTTCGTGCCGTCCTTCGGCTTCAGCTCCCAATGATGGTTGTGATAGCCGAGGCGGATGCCTTGTCCCTGGAAGCGCTCTGCGATTTGCCCGAGCTCCCGGCCGAGCGAGCGCCAGCCATCGGCGGCCATGTCGCGCTCTTCCGGCGGAACGGCCGGCATGTAGAGATGCGTGAGGCCGAGTGTCTTGCAGGCGTCCACGATGGCATCGGGCTTCTCGCGCAAAGCCGCCATGCCGACATGACTCGATGACGCCTTGAGCCCGCGCGCGTCGAGCTTCGCGCGGACGTCCGCCGCCTTGTCGAGATGCGAGCCGACCGTCTCCACATGGCGGTAGCCGGCATCGGCCACCGTATCGAGGATCAGGTCGAGATCCTCCAGGGATCGCAAGGTGTAGAGTTGAATGGAAAGACTGTCCGTGACGCTCATGGGATCCTCAAGGTTCGTGATGGCAGGCGCGACAGACCGTGCGATGGGATCTGCCGCAATGATGGTGTGGTCACAGGCGCTCGCCGGTCTCTACCGAGAAGAGCGAAACCTGCGTGGGGTCGACGTGGAGCGTCAGGTTCTCGCCGCGGTCAGCCCTGCGGCTGCCGGTGGTGCGCACCTGGACCGAACCGACGGCGTCGCTGCACCAGATGACTGTGTCGGCGCCCATGGGCTCGACGATGTCGACCTTGAAGCCCGGCCATGCGCCGTTGCTCGCAATCTCCAGATGCTCCGGGCGAACGCCGAGCACGACCTCCTGCCCGGCCGAGGGCGCGGCGGCGAACTGATAGGCGGAGAGCGAGAGGCGGCGGTCGCCGGCGAGGAAGCTCAAGCCCTCTCCGGTGTTCCCGAGCCGGCCCTTGATGAAGTTCATCTGCGGCGAGCCGACGAAGCCGGCCACGAACAGGTTGGCCGGGCGGTGATAGATCTCGTCGGGCGTGCCGATCTGCTGGATCTTCTGCTCCTTCATGACCACGATCCGGTCGGCGAGCGTCATGGCTTCGATCTGATCATGCGTGACGTAGACCATGGTGGTCTTGCCGAGCCGGGCATGCAGCCGCTTGATCTCGACCCGCAGCTCATTCCTCAGCTTGGCGTCGAGGTTGGAGAGCGGCTCGTCGAACAGGAACACGGCGGCGTCGCGCACCAGGGCGCGACCGATCGCGACACGCTGGCGCTGGCCGCCGGAGAGCTGATCCGGGCGCCGGTCGAGGAGGGGCGTGATCTGAAGGAGTTCGGCGGCCTTGGCGACACGTTTCTCGATTTCGGGCTTCGGCGTCTTGGCCATTTTCAGGCCGAAGGACATGTTCTCGCGCACGCTCATGCGGGGGTACAGGGCATAGGACTGGAACACCATGGCAATGCCGCGGTCCTTGGGCTCCTCCCAGGTGACGTTCTTGCCGTTGATCCAGATCTGTCCTTCCGCCACATCGAGCAGGCCTGCAATGGCATTGAGCAGGGTGGACTTGCCGCAGCCCGACGGCCCGAGCAGGACGATGAATTCGCCTTCCTGAATATCGAGTGAGAGGCCATCGAAGACTTGGACAGCCTCGAATGCGACAGTGACATCACGTACGGAAACGGTCGACATGCCTTATCCCTTCACAGCGCCGGCGGCGATGCCGCGGACGAACCAGCGTCCGGAGACGAAGTAGACGACGAGCGGAACGAGCGCGGCGAGCATGGTCGCGGCCATGTCGACGTTGTAGGCGCGCTCGCCCTGCGTCGAATTCACGATGTTGTTGAGCTGCACGGTCATCGGCAGGTTCTCGCGATCCGCAAAGGTCAGGCCGAAGATGAAGTCGTTCCAGATGCCGGTGACCTGCAGGATCGTCGCAACCACGATGATGGGCGTCGACATGGGCAGGATCACATGAAAGAAGATCGACCAGAACCCGCCGCCGTCGATGCGGGCCGCCTTGAACAGCTCGATCGGCAATCCCGCATAATAGTTGCGGAACAGGAGGGTCATCGTCGGCAGCCCGAAGATGACATGCACCAGCACGATGCAGGTGAGCGAATTGTAGATTCCGGTCATCGAGAAGATGCGCACCAGGGGATAGAGAAAGACCTGGTAGGGGATGAAGGCGCCAAGCAGCAGGATGCCGAACATGACGTTGGCGCCTTTGACGCGCCAGAACGACAGGGCATAGCCGTTGATGGCGCCGGCGATGATCGAGAGGATTACCGAGGGGATCAGGATCCGCACCGAGTTCCAGAATCCGACGCTGATGCCGTTGCACTCCAATCCGGTGCAGGCCGAAGACCAAGCCTTGGTCCAGGCCTCGAAGGTCATGGCGACCGGCAGGGCGAGGATGTTGCCGAGCCGGATCTCCTCCATGGGCTTGAGCGAAGTCATGACCATGATCCAGAGCGGCAGCAGGAAGAAGAGGGCTGCCGTGATCAGGAAGGCGTAGACTCCGATGCGAGCAGCCGTCAGGTGACGAGGGCGGCGGCCTTGCGGTTCAGAGACGTTCATGCGTGCCTCCCTTGCGGGCGGACGTAGCGGGCATAAACCCAGGGAGCCAGAACGATCACGACAGTGATCAGCATCAAGGTCGCGGCGGCCGTGCCGAGGGCGATGTTGTTGCGCTCGAACAGGTGGTCCATCACGAACTTGGCGGGCACTTCGGTCGCGATGCCGGGGCCGCCTAAGGTCATGGCGACGACGAGGTCATAGAGCTTCACCACGCCCGTCATGAGCAGCACGGTCGCGGTGACAACCATGGGCCGGAGCAGAGGCAGGACCACGGATGTATAGACCCGCCAGGTCGGAATCCCGTCCACCTTCGCTGCCTTCCACAAATCGGCATCCACGCCCCTGAGGCCGGCGAGAAGGATCGCCATGGTGAGGCCTGCGCCGTGCCACAGGCCTGCGATCACGATGGTGTAGATCGCCATGTCCTGGTTCACGAGCCAATCGAAGGTGAAGCTCTCGAACCCCATGTCACGAACAAGCTTCTGCAGGCCCAGCCCCGGATTGAGGAACCATTGCCAAGCCACCCCGGTCACCACGAAGGACATGGAGTAGGGGTAAAGGAAAACGGTGCGGAAAAGGCCCTCTCCACGCACGTTCTGATCGATGAAGACGGCCATGAGGAAGCCGATGATCAGACAGCCCGAGATGAACAGGGCGCCGAAGATGACGATGTTCTCGGCCGAGGTGAGGAATCGATCGTTGAGAAAGAGGCGGTTGTATTGCGCCAGTCCCACCCAGTCGAACTTCGGCAGCAGAGTCGAGCTTGTGAAGGACAGCCGCACGGTCCAGAGCATGCAGCCGATATAAACGACGAGGACGACGAGCGCCGTCGGGAGAAGCGCGAAAGCGGCCGGCAGTCGGGTCCGGATGCGGCGGCGCGGCGCGGTCGTTGCCGCAGGCAGGCTGGGAGCACGGATCGGGATGGTGGACATCGAGGGGCCCTGTCTCAAGTGTCAGACACATGCGGAGGGCGGCTCGCCCCAGTCCGGGGGGCGAGCCGCAGAGCATCAGCTTGCGTCGCGCATGGCCGCAGTAACCTTCTCGATGAAGGCGTCCGCCGACATGTTCGGGCTGTTCCAATATTGAGTGATCGCGTCCTGCATGGCGCCGGTGAAGTTCGGGGTCGAGATCAGCTCCTGAGCTTCGACCTGGTTGGCGGAATCTTTCACCACCCTGCTGGATTTCTGGGCGCACTCATCCATGGACGAGACGTCTACATCCAAACGGACAGGGATCGAGCCCTTTTTCTTGTTGAACTCGAGCTGGGTAGTCGGATCGAGCAGGATTTCGATCAGCTTGTCCTGCGTGGCGAGCTGGGCCTTGTCCTTCGTGACAGGGAACACGAAGACATCGCCACCGATGATGAGTTTGCCGCCCCCTTGGCCCACCAGAGCGCAATTGTACTCCTTGCCGGCCGTCTGGCCGGCTGCGATGAACTCTCCCTTTGCCCAATCGCCATTGAAGTGCATGGCTGCCTTGCCGGTGATCACCAGCGATGCGGCATCGTTCCAGTTCCGACCCGGACTGCCTTGGTCGACGAGGCCGCGCATTTTTCCGTAGATCTCGACGACTTCCTTGAACTGCGGGCTCTTGGCTGCGCTCTGATCGCGGCTGCCATTGATCTTGCGGAACAGATCGGGGCCGCCATGGCCGACGAGCACAGCGTTGAACAGATTGCGTTCCCAAGTCGGCTGGCCGCCGAGGGCCAGCGGGATGACACCCTTGGCTTTCAGCTTCTCACCGGCTTGAAGAAGTTCCGGGAAGGTCTTCGGCGGCTCCACGCCGGCATCGGCAAAGACTTTGGTGTTGTAGAACATCCAGTTCTGGCCGTGGATGTTGACCGGAACCGCGTAAACCTTGCCCTCGCGGGTGACGGCATCGACGATGAGCTTCGGCATAACCTCTTGCCATTTGCCGGCTTTGGCATTCGCATCGAGATCGCGGAGCAGATCGGCGGAGACGAGTTCGTCGAACTGCTTGCCGGTGTTGAATTGTGTCATGGTCGGGGGATTGCCGCCGACAATCCGGTTGACCCCCGCGGCGCGGGCATTGACGCCGCCGGCAATGGCGTTGTCGACCCAGGTGCCGCCGGCCTTGGTGAACTGGTCCGCGAAGACCCTCACGCCAGCAGACTCACCGGCGGATGTCCACCAATGCAGAACCTCGGCTTTCATCTGTTGCGCGAAGGCTCCAGTGCTCCAGACGAGGGCAATAGAAAGGGTATACGCGGAAACGCGTGTCTTCATGCTCATGGCTTCCTCCCAGAAGCGTTTTATCGATTTTTGTAATCGATTACATCTTGCGATATAGGTTGTAGGCGCTTTCAAAATTAGTCAAGACACTAGTTGAGGTAAGTTATATCCTATGAGAGAAGGTAACATAACTTGCTGAGGGGGCAGAGGTAACCTGCATGGGCCGGAAAAGATGGCGCTCCGTGAAGGAGATACGCATCGCCGATGTAGCTCGACTTGCCGGAGTGTCGACGGCGACCGTCAGCCGCGTTCTGTCGGAACCGGGCAAGGTGAGGCAGAAAACGCATGATCTCGTGATGGAGGCGGTGCGCCACAGCGGCTACATCCCCAACAGCACGGCACAGAAGCTGCGCACCCGCCGCACCATGAACGTGCTGGTGGTGGCGCCGCGGCTCACCAACCCGGTCTTCGCCGAAGTCCTTCGAGGGGTCGACGATGAGCTGACGCAGTCGGGCTATGGGATCATCATCGGCAATCTGGACAACCGCAGGGAGCGCGAGGCCCGCTATGTCGATCTCGCCCTCTCGCGGCAGGTGGACGGCGTCCTTCTGCTGACGGGTTACATTCCGGAGAATGGCACTCGCGACATGAGGGAATCCGGGCTGCCGATCGTGGCCATCTGCGCGGCCATCGAGGACGATACGATTCCGAATGTGGTCGTTCAGGACCGCGAGGCCTGCCGCAGAGCTGTCGAGTATCTGGCGGGTCTCGGACACCGCCGCTTCGGGTACATCTCAGGAACACCGAGTTCGATCATCGAACGCGAGCGGTTTCGAGGATTCCGAGAGGGTATCGCTGCAGCCGGCTTCAGCCAGGATGACGTCGTGCGTTGGGAGGGACCCTTCGTGTTCTCGACCGGCGTTGCCGCGGCCGAATCCTATCTGACGATGCAGGATCGACCCACCGGAATTTTCGCCGCTTGCGACGAGAGTGCCATCGGCTTCATCAAGCGCGTCCGGGAGGAGCGGGTCCGGGTTCCGCAGGACGTTTCGGTCATCGGATTCGACGGGATCGAATTTGCCGATTACACCGAGCCAACCCTCACCACGTTCCGGCAGCCCTTGCATGAACTGGGGTGTGCGGGCGCTGATGTTCTCATGAAACTGATCCGAAACGACATGAAGCCTGAAGATTGGAATGTCCGGCTGCCGCTCACCCTCTTGGAGCGCGGAACGACAGGGCCGGTTCTGCACAAGGATTACAAATCCCTGCGGCGATCCACGATCTGAGATCGCAGCAATATCGACAGCACTCAAAGGATGAGGAGAACGCCATGCAGCCGGTCCGTTGGGGAATCCTGAGCACAGCGAAAATCGGTCGCGTGAAGGTCGTTCCGGGCATGATGAAGAGCCCGCTCTGCGATGTGATTGCCGTTGCCTCGCGGGACGAAACGTCCGCGCGCACCATGGCGGCGGAACTCGGCATCGCGAAGGCCTATGGCTCGTATGAGGCGCTGCTCGCCGATCCTGAGATCGAGGCGATCTACAACCCGCTGCCCAATCACCTGCATGTGCCGATGACCCTGGCGGCTGCTGCCGCCGGCAAGCATGTTCTGTGCGAGAAGCCGATTGCCATCACGGCCGACGAGGCGGAGCAGCTTAAGGGGGCTGCATCTCAGGTACTGATTGCCGAAGCCTTCATGGTCCGCCACCATCCGCAATGGCATCGGGCGCGTGAGGTGATCCGAAGCGGCGAGATCGGCGATCTGCGTGCCGTTCAGATCATCTTTTCATACTTCAACGTCGATCCGGGCAACATCCGCAACAAGGCCGATATCGGCGGGGGAGGGCTCCTCGACATCGGCTGCTATGCCGTCGTCGCAGGTCGCTATTTCTTCGATGCCGAGCCCCTTCGCGTTGTCACGCTCATGGACCGGGATCCGGCCTTCGGCGTCGACCGGACCACCAGCGCCCTGATGGATTTTGGCGCCGGGCGGCAACTGGCCTTCACGGTCTCGACCCAATCCGTGCCGTATCAGCGGGTTCAGATGCTCGGAACGAAAGGGCGGGTGGAGATCGAAATCCCCTTCAATGCTCCGCCCGACGCTCCAACTCGTATCTTCGTCGACGACGGCAGCGCGCATGGCAATCGCTCGGCCCGCGCCATCGGGTTTCCGGTGGTGGATCAGTACCGGCTTCAGGGAGAGGCTTTCAGCCGAGCAATCAGGGGCGAAGCACCGCTCGATTATGGCTTGGAGGATGCGATCCTGAACATGCGCATCCTGGATGTCTTGCGGCGATCGGAAATGTCTGCGGCATGGGAGACGGTTTAGGATCAGCTCTAAGGCTTAAGGCTGCAGTGCCTTTGCGGTAACTATCGCAATCGTTTACCCATCCGGGTGACCTGTCGGAGCCGACCGGACGCATTGACTTGCGCTGGCGCACCCAGAATTGTTCTTATGATAGAGTTTCGTAGAATGTCGCGCTCTGGTAGAGGCATGGCGTCGAATTCCCAAATGCAGATAGGCAGTCCCCAATGGCCAGCACACCAGCAATCGCTCCGGCATCCCTGAAATTCGGCACGAGCGGGTTACGGGGGCTCGTTGTCGAGCTGAACGGCGTTCCGGCTTTTGCCTATACCCGCGCGTTCGCCGAAATGCTCAAGGAGGACGGCTCGGCGGCGGCGTCTGACAATGTCGTGCTGGTCGGGCGAGATCTGCGCGAGAGCAGCCCGAGCATCGCTCAGCTCTGCTGCGCGGCCCTGCAGGAATCCGGGCTCGTCCCGCTCGATTGCGGCGCCCTGCCCACGCCGGCACTCGCCTATCACGGGCTGCGATTCGGCATCCCGGCGATCATGGTCACCGGAAGTCACATTCCGGAGGACCGCAACGGGCTGAAATTCTACCGGGCTCAAGGCGAGATCGATAAGCGGGATGAGGCCGCCATCCTGGCCTGGCACGCCAAGCTGGGGATTGCCGCCGTGCCGGAGACAGCCCGCGCCATCCGAGCGGGAACCCCGGATCTCGACCTGATCGCCGCCTACAAGGCCCGCTACCGGGAATTCTTCGGGACAGAGGCGCTGTCTGGCCTCACCGTCGGTGTCTACCAGCATTCCTCGGTGGCCCGCGATGTCATCGTCGAGATGCTCGAAACCTTGGGCGCTCGCGCCGTGCCGCTGGGGCGGGCGACGAGCTTCATTCCCGTCGACACCGAGGCCCTGCGCGAGGAGGACGAGGCCCTGGCGCGGCAATGGGCCAGCGAGCAGACGCTCGATGCCATCGTCTCGACCGATGGCGATGCGGACCGTCCCCTGATTTCCGATGCAAACGGCATTTTCCTGCGCGGCGATCTGATCGGCGCGATCACAGCCAAGGCTTTGGGGGTGGACGCAATCGTCACGCCTGTGACCTCCAACTCCGCCCTGGAGACTTGCGGCGCCTTCCGGACAGTCCTGCGCACCCGGGTTGGATCACCCTACGTCATCGAAGGCATGGCTGAAGCCTCCAGCGCTGGAGCGCAGGCTGTCGTCGGGTTTGAGGCCAACGGTGGCGTGCTGCTCGGCTCCGACATCATGCGGGAGGGGCGCCGGCTCGCAGCCCTTCCTACCCGGGATGCCATGCTGCCCATCCTCTGCGCTCTCGGCGAGATCGTCGCGCAGGGCAGGCCGCTCGCTGACATCGGAGCCGCCTTCGCCTTCCAGGCGGCGGCCAGCAACCGGTTGCAGAATGTTGCAACGGACAGGAGCGCAGCCTTCGTGTCCCGGTTGCAGCAGGATGAGGCGTTCCAGTCCGAACTGATGGCGCCTCTGGGAGGTGTGGCCGAGGTCAATTCCCGCGACGGGTTGCGGCTTATGGCGAAGAACGGTGAGGTCGTGCACTTCCGTCCTTCCGGCAATGCGCCGGAACTGCGCGTCTATGTGGAGGCCACAACCCAGGAGCGGGCAGAGGATCTGCTGACCTGGGGGCTGACCACCGCGCAGCAGCAGGTGGGCTGAGCAGAGCAGTCGCGCTGGTGACCTACCGACGAGCCTTGGGCGAGGTAGCGAAAGCGCGATCTTTATGGACTGTGAGAGATAACCTTCACGTCGCTTGTCGGAGATCAAGGTTGCCTGCAGCCTCCCGTTGAAATGACCGAAAGTCACTAAGCCCATGATGTGGCTGCCCCTGGCATCGTCACGATTGCCGATCTTCACGTCAGGTGATAGGCGAGTGGAGTTGGGAGCGCAGTGTGTCCAAGTCCATCAGAAGGCCATATATTGCCGCGCGAGACGGGGTGAGCAGGGCATCCGATCCTGGTCAGTTGAGGCAAGTTGTCGTGTGGTGCCAGCGCAACAAGAGCTGATAAGCGGCAAGCCATGGTGCTTTTGGTGATGGGGAAGCTTGGCTCTTCCATCTGAGGTCGCCGAAGCTGGGCGCTGGAGGAACCTACCAGCAAGGAGAGGTATACGATGATACCCCCAAAATTGAGGGAACTTCCGTGGTGGGAGCTGCCTATTGTTATCGTCCTGGGACTAGTGATCGGTGGTGCATTCGGTCAACTCACGAAACTGATAGCGCCCGATCCCGTAAGCGTGACCGCGAAGGAAAAACGGTAAGATCCAGACCAATCAACCGATGATCTTTTCTCCTCTCAGAGCTGCATCCGTGAGGCGTAGAATTCCGGATCTGGTGCAATGGATGGCTATCCACCTTTCCACATTCTAGATCCTAAGAGGCTTCCACAGATGGCAACAAGCTAGGAAGATCAGCCTGACCTCGATCGTTCCCCTGGCGAATATTTGGTGAAAGCAGCGACCGCATTCAACAGGTCCGCTGCACTCCGTCCAGCCTTTCTCTGAGAATCCTCGGTTCTGTCGAGCCTATCGCATCGCTCGCTGGATGTGGCGCTCCTGACCGAGGGTTTCTCTCGTGTGAATAGGTTCGAATGTACTCTTCAGCGGATGCGGGTTCCAGTCTTGGCAGGGGAGGGCCATGCTCCCGGCTCGCCCAGACCATCGTAGCTCGAAGCTGTCGGCCGCTTCTTGGCTCTTGAACCCCACAAGACCCCAACCGCTACGGAACTGATAGAAGTCGTAGGGAGTGCACTTTTCCTCAAGCCAGCGGACAACTTGAAGCCTGAGCGCCTTTCTGCTCTCGTTCCACACATCCCAATCATTGACCATGAAAACAAAAGGCCAACGCTGGGCATAAGCTTCAACTTCGTAGCAGGCAGATGAGGCCAACTCCTCATCGCGGATCGTGTCACCGATAGCTTTCTTTATCTCCTCCAGGTCTGTCATAGACAACACCTCACGTCCTTGATCATGCGCGTTGGGGCTCTGCGCTCTGTCAAGGCGCAACGATAGCATTACCTCGTTTGAGGTAAACAGGACGTAATTGTTTCAGATCCAGCCGTTCGGTCTAAGATGAAGATCAAGAGACGCCCTCCCGTGGCAGGATCGCAATCTCCAAATCCATTGGCCATCGGCCTGAGCGCGATCGACATCCAAGAGTTGAATGCAGCCGAGGAGATCAAATCGATCCTGGAGTGGGACTTGGACGCACATTCGAAGAGAGGCTCCCGGTCTTAATCGGCTTCGAATCACAATGCTGTTGCCGTAAGGGAACAATCCTATTCAGGTTTGTGCCTTTCATGGGGGACTTGATGGCGCGCCTAACTGTTTGGTAGCGGAACGTTGTTGGGACTGGGTGCGTGGGGAAGTAACTGTCATCGAGAGCGTTTTGCCGTTATCCGAGGGCGAATGCCCTCAGCCCGAAGATTGCCGGTGGTGACGTGACGGTGTCGGCGAAAATGACCATCCAGACGTAAGGGCGACCCTCGTTCGAGAGCCGCCCAGAGAGGTTTGCTAATCTAGCG
>KI911961.1:269642-281573 GCA_000517005.1 Microvirga lupini | reverse complement strand
TTGAGCACCGGTCAATCAGACCACGAACCAGTCGTCATCGACCGTACGCGTACCGCTGACACGGATCAAAGCTTCTGCCTCGGTATCCGCATCTGTGTTCAGGGCGATCAGAGTTTCACCGCCACTTGTTGACCAATTGATCTGCCCAGCCGCAGTAAAGGCAGCCGTTCCAACGAATGTGAACGCCTGATTACCTGTAGCCGTTTCATTCGCATCGATCAGGTTGAGAAAGATGCGATCTCCTTGCCCTAGCCTGAAGTCGCTAATGAGATCCGCAGTGTCTGCGGTTGCACCGGTGTCTGTGATATTGCTGAAGACGAAAGCATCCCCGCTAAGGCCGCCTGTGAGGGTATCCTCTCCTGCTCCACCAATGAGAGTATCTCGACCTGAGTCACCAAACACGGTGTCGTCGCCAGCATTCCCGTAGAGGCGATCGTTCCCAAGATCTCCGTCCACTAAGTCATTGCCGTTGTCACCAAAGACGACATCATTATCGTTACCACCGGCAAGGAAATCATCGCCATCGTCCCCGTGGATGCGGTCTCTGCCGGCCTCACCAACAAAGAAGTCGTTTCCGGCACCACCGAAAAGCGTGTCGTTGCCAGGGTTACCTGCCGCGTAGTCATTGCCGACATCGCCGGAGATGACGTCGTTCCCAGCCTCACCGATAAGCTGATCATCGCCGTCCTCACCAAATATCTGATCATTGTCGAGGCCACCGGCGATGTAGTCGATGGCGTTGCCACCGAAGATCACGTCGCGCCCGGCTTGACCATCGATACGGTCGAACCCGTCGCCGCCGAAGATCCTATCCGATCCGAGCAGGCCAAGTATGACGTCATCGCCAGCATTTCCGTTTATGACATCGTCGCCATTAGTACCTAGCAGTCGATCAAGACCGTCAGATCCATCGATAGTTGCCATGGATTGTTTCCTCGCCTTACTTCCGAATTCTTGCCCCATAAATGTTGTGATTTCGCATGAAATACGTATGCCGGCAGTGGGGCCAATAGTATTCAGCGAAGATTTATAGTCTGAACCGGAAACATAACCAGGTTACGAGCTAGTTATTGCTAAGTTTCACCTAGAGTTTGCACCCGGAGGATCATAAAACAAGCTGACTTGATTTTTGTTCCCAAGCTATAGCCGGGAGATCTGCCCTCAGACTGAGGATCATCAGGTTCAGAGCCTGCTGAAATCGTCCAGAGGCAGAAAGGGGCCGCGCAAGGCAGCCCCAATGGGTCCGTGGCCGGGAAATCACATTGTCCGGCCCTTCAATCAGTCCTAGATGAGCCTATCCTTCCGGTGCCAGGCGCACCGCCAGCGCCGCTTCCTGCCAGTGGAGAGTCCATGGAGGTCGAAGATGAGCCAGAAGCGGAAAACGCGGATCTCAAACGGCAGAATAGAGAGACGAAGCATGGTTATCTCATGCGTTGGTGGTCGTCGCATTGTTGCGATGTCCAGATTTAGTTATACTGAACTCAGTAAAGCGGGAGTGCCTAAATTGGGAATAATTGAATTTCAATTAGTTTAAATCACATGTTAATCCGATTATTAAACTTAACTAATAGATACGCCCAAGTATATTTATGGCTTTGCAGTGAATCTTTCTTGTCTATCTTGAAGCTCACTGAATCTGTACTTAGTTGATGTTGCTGGCGTATGCCTAAGCTTCTCAAGGGTGATCAGATGTGGAGCAGAAATCAGCGCTCGCGGTGTTCAGTAAGTTCCTCACCGCTGCACGGGAGATCCTCCCATTCATCGAGATCCAACAGGTTCCGATCCTGCTGGAGATCGCCCGTAAGCTCCTTTCGACGTTGAAGGAACTAGCTGACGATCCCGATAGCGATCTCCAGCATATCAAGGGAGCTAGTGCCTTGGGAGAGGAGCACTGGAAGGGAAAGCCGGGGTTAGGACTGGGGCTAAAATTGGGATCCAGAGAACCTTGCCGGATGGTAGCATGGCAGACTCCTAAGGGGCAGGAGGTTGTCAGCCGCTTGTTGGGGACAGTGACTTCGGCTCCCTAAGGTGCATACACAGGGCGGGTCTAAGATGATAAGTGTAGCCGATATCCTCGTATAGAAGATCCGGCCGAGGCGCAGTTACTGGCAAATCGAGCTATCAGATATAGGCAGCATATCCATGGTGCTATCCAGAATTCGGAGAGCCTTGGCGAGGGCCTTGTGGCCGGATCCCACAGCACGGTTAGAGGAAGCGGTTGGTAGCGAGATCGCGGCTCTTCGGAAGGAGATGGTCTCGGGCCGTCATCCAGCCAGATTGATCCCACCTCGTGAGCTGCTAGTGCTTCCACGGGAGACTGCCGAAAGGCTCTCCCGTGAGCGGGTGCGCCCGTTGTATCTCGGGGATCATCGCGCCCTGTCCACAATGCTCGCTCGCTATAAGTTCTTCACTGATACCCGTGATGTGGGCTTCGCAACTCATCTGCTTACTGACGGGTACTGGGAGATGTGGCTGACCCAGTTCATGGCCAAGACGATCAAGGAAGGCATGCTTGTCTTGGATGTCGGTGCGAACTTCGGTTACTACTCTGTTCTGATGGCTGATTTGGTCGGACCTAAGGGCAAGGTGATTGCCCTCGAGCCGAACCCCAATGCGTCACAGGCTGCTGAAGCCTCGCTCTCCATCAATGGCTTTCGGGACCGCAGCACCGTGATCCAAGCCGCAGTGTCTGATCAATCTGGAACCGTGATGCTTCGCGTTCCTCACACTGAGCCGAAGAACGCGATGATTGTGCCAGAAGGCCATACGTCGCCGGATGCCGATGTCATTCCGGTTCCAGCCGTCACACTCGATGAAGTCTGCCGCGATCAGAGGGTCGACTTCATCAAGATCGATGCTGAAGGCGGCGAGTACAATATCTTCAAGGGTATGCAGGCGATCCTGAAGCGGGATCGGCCTAAGATGATCCTTGAGTTTAACGCAAACCGAGCCCATGCCGAGCCGCTCTTGCAGATGGTACTCGGAGCGTACGGAAGCTTGAATTGCCTCGGGTTCGATGGCGAGGTTCATCACGTTACGCCCGAACGCGTCATGTCCGAGAACTTCGGTGAGGACTGGCTCCTGTTCTTGGAATGAGTGACGTTAGGGATCTCAGGCTGGGAGGTTAGTGGCTGCTCTTCTGCCCCAGTGCCCCACGTCGATTAAGCCAGGAATAAACGGGCCCTCCAACGTTAACTTAGAGTGTTACCGTAATCAGAGCCCTGCCCACTTAGAGCTACCAGTGAGATCGCACCGCCTCCAGTCTGGCCTCATCCCTGTGGCTCCGGCTAGGGCGTGTCATCGCTTGATCCAGTCGAGTGTAGCGGCGAGGCAGAGAATGCCCATGAAAGATGAGGCGGTCTTCTCGTAGCGAGTAGCAACGGCTCGCCATTCCTTCAGTCTGGCCCAGAGCCGCTCGACAACATTGCGGTTGTTGTCGATCCACTCGGGGCATGCCACCGGCGCCTCATGGCGCTGCGGTGGGATAGCGGGTCGTGCGCCGATGCTCCAGATGTGCTCACGAAAACCATGGCTGGTGGAGCCGCGATCCCCCACCACCCATTGCGGCACACCCGGCAAGCGGTCGAGAAGCGGGATGGCATGGGGCAGTTCATGCGCCTGCCCGGGCGCGATCCGAAACGCGATGGCGCGTCCAGACCGTCAGCGATCACGCAGGCCTTGGTGCCATAGCCGCCACGAGAGCGGCCAAGTGCTTCATGATCATCTCGTTGAGCTTGAGAGCCCCCTTTCGCCGCGCCCCAGCCGCCTTCTGGTGGGCCCGCACGCTCGTCCCATCGAGAAACACCATGCCGAGCTGGATCCCACACTCCTGCACCAGGTTCAGCAAGCGCTCCCAGACGCCAGCGCGTGCCCAGCGGATGACGATCTGGGCGGCGCGCCACCAGGGGCCCAGCTCCTCCGGGACAGCCCGCCACTTGGCTCCGTTCTGATGCCGCCACAGGATGGCCGAAAGGGTGCGCCGCAGGTCCTGCGGTGGGGTCTTGCCTTTCGGCCGGCACGCTTCAATCAGGGGCTCCAGAAGAGCCCATTGTCCGTCGCTGAGCATTGCTCCTCCTCATCCTGGAGGAGCAAAACGCAAGCCGATCCAATCAGTTCAAGCGACAACACGCCCTAGATGATTTGGAGATCCGCGTAAGACAATCTGAGCCCAGTGGTGAGTTTCGCCACTGCAACCTGCTCTGTCGCACCGGTGCCATCCGGATCATAGTAGAGTATGCCTTGGCTGCGATCATAGATGACACGGTCGGTTGCATCGTGAGCCTCAGAGCCGGTCCAGAAGACCCATGACTTCAAGCGTCCCTCCGGGCCTGCGGTCGTAAACACCGTGTCGTTCAGCCAGATCGTGTCCTCGACAACCGAGAAGTCTCTGATGATATCGATGCCTGCGGAGGCATCTGGCATCGTATGAAAGATGAAGGCGTCCGCTCCAGAATCACCACGCAGCACATCATCCCCATCTCCGCCGAAGATGCGGTCATTGCCTGTTCCGCCAATGAGACTGTCGTCGCCCGTGCCACCCGACAGGCGATCATGGTCGTTCTCGCCGGACAAGAGGTCATCCTGTCCGAAACCGGAGATGCTATCGTTGCCAACACCGCCCAAGATGTCGTCGCTGTTTTCCGTTCCGCGAAGAACGTCGTTCACATCCATAAACTGAAGCTGTCCGAACAAAGGCGCTTCCGACCTGCTGATGCCAGAAGGAAGGCTCTCTGCCCAATCGATGCGGACCGTATGGAGAACTGAAGCAACGACGGAATTGCTGTTCAAGTCACCCCCAGGAAGTTCCTTGAAGATATCGAAGCTGTAGTCCAGGTCGGCCCTATCGATGTTGCGGGCGTGCTGAACCATGACCTCCCAGACATCATTGGCATCTCGTCCCGCAAGATCGAGAGGCGTGTGAAATCGCTCCTCAAGAGAGTCCGAGCCTCTCCGGTCAGGCGAGGAGGCCAGATCGACGTCGGCCAGTGTTCCAAGATCACCATCTCCAATGGTGCCTCGGATCACCTTTTCTGACAGAATGTTGCCCTGCTCATCGGTAGTCGTTTTGACAAGGTAGAGGTGAAAGAAGCCACTTCCGATCCCGCGGAAGTCGAGTGGCTTGGCTTCTATGGCGATGACTGTCGGCATGGGCAACTCCTGGAGATTGGTGGGACCCAGATGTGTGAAAAAAGTCTGAACCATCAACTTTGCTGATGGCTTTGCGGTTCCACGCCCCCAAGCAACGGGTTCACTCCGCATCCCAGCGCCTAGTGGGTCGTCTGCCGTCGGATCTGGTATAATGAGAGAATAATCAGCGTTGGATTAGGAGGCGATACGGTCTTAGGTTGCAAGGGACGCTCCTGTGTAAGCTTCTACTCATTCTGCCGAGGTTCTTTCATAAGATTCGTTGCCTGATGCGGAATGCCGTAAGGTTGGGCTGGCTCTGCCGCCAGAGCCAGCCTGCGTGTTTCACCGAGTACACAAGAATTCTCGAACCTGACGCTGCACTAGATCACAAAGAATTCCGAGGCGGCAACATTGTTGGGACTGCCCAGGAGCGTTGCAAACTGTGTTTGAGTTACCCCTCCTACACCATCAGGGTCGAAGTACAGGGCTCCTGTATTGCTATTATAGATGACCCGGTCGCTGGTATCAGTTGCGTTTGCTCCAATATGGAATGCGCCGTTCGCCAGAACTCCAGTGGACAGCCCTGTAAACACGGCATTGTCCAACAGGATAATGTCAAAGGAAACGTTGAAACCTCGAACGGTGTCGACATTTCCGGCACCAAGATCCGTGCTGAACACGAACTTGTCGAAGCCAAAGCTGCCGGTTAACGTGTCGGCGCCAAGGCCACCATTTAGGCGGTCATCGCCAGGGCCACCACGCAATCTGTCATCACCTTCCCCGCCTTGCAGGCTGTCATTGCCAAAGCCGCCGATTAGGCCATCGTCGCCGATGCCACCATTCAAACCGTCATTCCCAAAACCGCCAAGCACGAGGTCGTTACCAGCACCCCCATTCCCTCTGTCGTTGCCGAGTCCACAATCTAGTCGATCAGCACCTTCGCCTCCGCTCAGATGATCATTTCCTCTTCCACCATTCAAACGATCATCACCGAGACCGCCAAGAAGGAGATCATTGCCACTGCCGCCGATTACACTGTCATTTCCTTCCTCACCATTTGCACGGTCATTTCCGGCGCCGCCGCTCAACCGATCATCCCCGGACCGGCCAAGAATGCGGTCATTCCCTCCCAATCCTGGAAGGTAATCATCATCAGCAGTCCCAAGTACGGTATTGTCTTGATCATCGGCGATGGTGACCCACTGACCACGGATTTCTCCAGCCGGAAAGGCGGTGGTGTGGGCATTGAAGTAGAGGCTGACTTCCGACCCGACTTGAGCAGTGCCGAGCTGGCTTGCGAAGGCCGAGAGTGATACATTGGCTGGGTCAGTCGTTTCCCAACGGCCGCTCACTGTCCATGACCCATCAGGATTGGGGACGACGATCAGATCGTCAGCGTCTTGAGCTGGGTTGATTTGGCCGAAGACAACTTGGCCATTCGCACCCCTCGGTGCATTGTGAACGTGATGGCTGGTGACATCGTCAGCGGTTGTGGCCGTTTGACTCGGAAGACCGAGCGCAGGCCCGAAATCCAGACCGGTGTAGCGGATGGAGTAAGCCGCCGTTACCGCCGTTGAATCGAAGACGACAGTTCCAAGCCCACGCGCCGTTGAACCGTTGGGCGGGACTTCTTGCTCACCGGTAAGCAAAATGCGAAATGCTGTAGCCACGGCCTCTTTCCTCCCGAATGAGATAGGCTTCGGAGTCAAGAGCTCACGTGACCCAACGATCTGCACACAAAGTCAGTCCTGCTCAGATTAGTTAGGCCAGGCCCTTGGTCTCTCCTGAGCTCACGATAATTTTGCGCCCGATCGGAAGTTAGGCCAAGGACTAGATATCCTAATGTGCTTGCGTCTAGCCCTTGTGGATTAGACCTCAGGCAGACCTAAGCTGATCCCCGTTTTGAAACAAAAGCAGAGCTTTCCGTCGTATGACCGCCGGCCTAAGTGGCAGCATTACCCGCACTCTCGTTCTATTAACTGTATCCCTGCCTGGCTCGCCGACGGGCGGCAGACCCGGCCTTTCCGCTGAGTCCAGGTTTTCGATGACCTTAAAAGTCCGATTGCCGCCACTGTTCGCGTTGAGGTAGACAATGCGCAGGTCGACACAGTCGGCGCTGTGACGTCCGACAGAGAAATGCCCGAGCAGGCTCTCCAAGAAGGCTAGGCTTATCCAAGCTTAAGCTTTGATGATCCGGGCATCCACAATGCCAGCTTTTGCGCAGACATTGCGGGTATCGACAACAAGCTTCGCATGGTCGACGATGAGGCGGTAATCCACATCATCATGATCCGTCGCGATTAGGACGGCATCATAGCGGCGCAGGGTTTCTGGAGTTATCGGGACGGAAAGTCGGCCTGTCAGGGCACCGTGCTGGCGGGTGGGTGGTAATTCGGGGATATGCGGATCGTGGTAGTCTGCTCTTGCGCCGCGTGCTTCGATCAGTTCCATCAGCTTTAGAGACGGGCTCTCCCGCATGTCGTCCACGTTCTTCTTGTAGGCGGCCCCCAGCACAAGGACCTGTGAGCCGCTGAAAGGCCGTCCGCTTCGATCGACGGCCTCCACCAGCCGCTCGACAACATAATAGGGCATGTGCGTGTTCACCTGCCCGGCCAACTCTATAAAGCGGGTGGTGATGTCGTATTCCCGGGCCTTCCACGTAAGATAGAACGGATCAATGGGAATGCAGTGGCCGCCCAGGCCGGGCCCTGGGTAGAATGGCATGAAACCGAAGGGTTTTGTTTTGGCAGCGTCGATGACCTCCCAGATGTCGATCCCCATCGCGGCATAGACCACCTTCAGCTCATTGACGAGCGCGATGTTGACGGCTCTGAAGATATTTTCGGTCAGCTTGACGGCCTCCGCTGTTGCGGCGGTCGAGACTGGAACGGTCTCGACAACAAGCTGTCTGTAGAGTGCGTTGGCGAGGGCGAGCGCCTCAGGCCCGTCACCACCGACAACTTTCGGAATCGTCGAGGTGCCGAAACTTGCATTGCCGGGATCTTCCCGTTCTGGAGAATAGGCCAGGAAGAAGTCTTTTCCGCTCTTCAAGCCAGTCGACTCGAGGATGGGCTTGAGTACCTCATCGGTCGTTCCGGGGTAGGTTGTGGACTCAAGTACGACGAGTTGCCCTCTGCGCAAATATGGTGCGATTGCCCTAGCCGTATCCTTTACATAAGACAGATCCGGTTCGCGATGTCGCGTGAGCGGTGTTGGCACGCAGATCAAGATCGCATCGGGCTCACCGAGGCGGCTGAAATCATTCGTCGCTTCGAGGTGCCTCCTGTCTACTGCGCTAGCAATGGGAGCGGACGGAATGTGCTTGATGTAGCTTTCACCCCGGTTCAGGCGATCAACATATGAGCGGTTGATATCGAAGCCCAGCACCGAAAAGCCGGCTTGAGCAGCGGTGAGCGCCAGCGGCAGCCCCACATAGCCCAAGCCGATGATTCCAACAGTCGCGTCACGGCTTTGGAAGCGCTCTAGCAGCTCCTCGGCAATGATCGTCAGTTTGAGTTGTATTGCTTGATTGGAGATCATTGTACCCTCAGCCCATCCCGCATCCGCCAGAGCAAATTACACTAGCCTGACGACTAACCCAAATCATAGGTAAATTATCTCAAAAGGGGCCATAACACTAGTATAGGCGGAGCAAGATTATGCAGGCTCCCTGTTAAAAATCTAAGATTTTCTTCGCTCCGCAGGGTCGAATCTCCCGAATAGCATTCGTCTCGTCTCCGAATTTGACATGTCTCGTCTCCGAATTTGACATGCCGCTCCACCTTACGCACTAGAGTGCAATTCTGTCATGACGACCGATGGCACGTATGCTAAAAACAGGCAATGTAATGACGAAGCGCTTCTTGGTTACCGGGGGAGCGGGTTTCATCGGCTCAGCCGTGGTCCGTCGCCTCATTCGCGAGACATCCCACCAGGTTCTCGTAGTGGACGCACTGACCTATGCCGGAAACCTGGATTCTCTGGAGCCTGTCTCCAGCGATCCCCGTTACGCTTTTGAACGCTGCGATATTGCAGACTCTGTACGCATGGGGGAGATCATTGAGCGTTTTGCACCGGACGTGATCATGCACCTTGCCGCTGAGAGCCACGTGGATCGGTCCATCGACGGACCGGGAGCGTTCGTTCAGACCAATGTAGTGGGCACGTTCGTCCTACTGCAGGAAAGTCTCCGCTACTGGCGGCCTCTCAAGGCTGAGCGCCGCGATTCGTTTCGCTTCCACCACATCTCCACGGATGAGGTCTTCGGCTCTCTGGGCGACGAAGGCTTCTTCCATGAGGGCTATCCCTACCAACCCAATTCGCCGTATTCCGCCTCAAAGGCGGCATCGGACCATTTCGTACGGGCCTGGCATCACACCTATGGCCTGCCCACGCTCATTACGAACTGCTCCAATAATTATGGACCTTACCATTTCCCCGAGAAGCTGATTCCGCTGATGATCCTAAACGCCCTGGAAGGCAAGCCGTTGCCGGTCTACGGCAATGGCAGCAATGTGCGTGACTGGCTCTATGTCGATGATCATGCCGATGCCCTCATTCTGGTGGCGGAGAAAGGGCAGATCGGTGAGAACTATAATATCGGCGGGTGGAACGAGCGTCGGAACATCGACGTCGTGAAGGCGATCTGTGCCTTTGTGGATGAACTCGCACCCGATCCTTCCGTTGGTCCTCGCGAGAGCCTGATCACTTACGTTCCCGACCGACCCGGGCATGATCTGCGCTATGCCATTGACGCTTCCAAGATCAAACGTGATCTCGGCTGGACTCCGGCCGAAACCTTTGAGAGCGGTCTGCGCAAGACGGTGGCGTGGTATCTGGACAACCGGTCCTGGTGGGAGCGCGTCCGGTCCGGCGTGTATCGGGGCGAGCGGCTTGGCGTCTTCGCCTGACGCCTGTTGGATGCTGAGCATGCTAGAGATCGAGCCTACTGCCATTCCCGATGTGAAGATCTTGACGCCGAAGCGTTTCGACGACGGACGGGGATTCTTCTCCGAGGTTTACAACCGGCAGCGCTTTGAAGACGCCGGCCTCAGACTGGGCTTCGTACAGGACAATCATTCCCTGTCCGCAAAAGTGGGGACAATCCGTGGCCTGCATTTCCAAACGCCGCCCTTCGCGCAAGACAAACTTGTCCGCGTGGTGCGGGGGCGCATTCTCGATGTTGCCGTTGACCTGCGCAAATCCTCGCCGACGTTCGGCCAACATGTTGCGGTAGAGCTCTCTGCCGAGAACTGGCGCCAGCTTCTCGTGCCCGTGGGTTTCGCCCACGGCTTTTGTACTTTGGAGCCGGATACGGAAGTTCTCTACAAGGTCACCGGCTATTACTCGGCCGCGCATGATCGCGGTCTCGCCTTCGACGACCCGATAATCGGCATTGAGTGGCCTGTGGCTGTTGGTGAGGCGATCCTGTCCGAGAAGGACCGCAATCATCCGCTGCTCGCCGAACTTCCTGCCTATTTCGAATGAGGACAGGGGATATGGGGCGCGCTCTCCCATCTGACATGAAAGGACCACGCCATTGAAGGGCATCATTCTGGCTGGAGGAAGCGGCACGCGCCTGCATCCCATGACCCTTGTGGTATCGAAGCAGCTGCTGCCGATCTACGACAAGCCGATGATCTACTATCCGCTCACAACGTTGATGCTGGCGGGGATCCGAGAGATTCTCATCATCTCGACCCCGGAGGATCTGCCGCGGTTCAAGCAGCTCCTTGGAACGGGAGAGCAGTGGGGGCTTCGCCTCTCTTATGCCGTACAGCCAAAGCCGGAAGGATTGGCCCAGGCCTATATTATCGGCGCTGAGTTCGTGGCTGGGGAGCCGTCTGCTCTGATCCTAGGCGACAATGTCTTCTATGGACATGGCCTGACGGATCTACTGCGCTCCGTTGCCAAGCGCATCTCCGGTGCCTCGATCTTCGCCTATCATGTGACTGATCCTGAGCGCTATGGCGTGGTCGAGTTCGACTATGAGGGGAGGGCGGTCTCGATCGAGGAGAAACCGGATGAGCCGAAGTCGAACTGGGCCGTCACAGGCCTTTACTTCTATGACGCCCAGGTGGTCGACATCGCGGTCAAGCTCAAGCCGTCAGCCCGGGGTGAACTCGAGATCACCGATATCAACCGAACTTATCTCGAGATGAGGCAGCTGCAGGTTGAGCTTCTGGGGCGTGGCTACGCTTGGTTGGACACCGGCACTCCGGATAGCTTGATTGAGGCCTCGGAGTTCGTGCGGGCTTTGGAGAAGCGCCAAGGCTTTAAAATTGCCTGCCCGGAAGAGATAGCATTCAGCGCAGGTTGGATCAGCCGCGACCAACTCGTCGAGCTTGGTGGTCGCCTTTCGAAAAGCAGCTACGGTCAGTATCTCCTGACCATCGCCGAGGCCTCTGCCTGAGGTGCGGCCAAGGAGATGAGTCTTGGGTGCGGATAGGGCCTGTCAGGCCTCGATGAGCCGATTCCCATGGTGCTCAAATAGCCGGCCACGAGCCTGCCTTGATGTTGCTCGGGCCGGAGCAAGATCAGATAGACCGAATGCTTTTTGGGAAGAGGTGTTATTGCTTTATTACCAATGAAGACCAACTTCAGACGCTACAAGTAAAGTTGCGATTTTGCCAGTATATAGGCAATAAAACTCTGCTGACGGAGACCTGTTTCAGGCGAAGGATTTGCTTCGACATCGAAGATCTAAGTCTGAGAGGCTGGTGAGCAATTATCTTTCCTTTCGCGTGAGGCGACGCAGCAGGATGCGGCTCATGGCGAGATAGAGCAGCATCTCGCCGGTCTCGA
>KI911961.1:265872-269542 GCA_000517005.1 Microvirga lupini | reverse complement strand
TGGTCGAGCAGCAGCACCGCAGGAGTTCCAGGCGCCAGCACGATGGCGCCACGCTCATCCTGACCGACGAGGTGGAGCCGTTCTTGCCCAGATCAATGCCGATGGTGGCGACGATCGCAGCGGAGGAAGAAGACCGTGACATGGAACGTGCTCCTTGCGTGGCTCAAAGCCCCACAGCTTACCGGCAAGCGGGGCAGGAGCACGGCCGGACCATCCCATTAGAAGTGCTAGAAACGAGCATGGACACCGAGTGCCGAGAACTGCTAGTCCTCTGCCATGCGATCACGTATTGAAATGACTGTCGGTTGCCGGGACAGTGATGTTGTCCCTAAGGTAGCGAATGCTGGGGAAATTCTGGTCGAGAATGGCCGCCAAGTTCAGGTGATGCACAACGGGGTGCGGGTCCTGGCGGGCGGCTATTATGGCGACTGGATGGCAGAGATCATCACACGCCTTCGGGGACATCATGAACCACAAGAGGAGCTTGTGTTTCATGAGGTGCTGAAGCATGTTCCAACGGAAGCCGTTATGATCGATCTTGGAGGCTTTTGGTCATATTATTCGCTCTGGTTTCTGAGCCAAGCCCCCATAGCTCGCCGATCCATTGTGGTCGAACCTGATCCTTACAATCTTAGCGTCGGTCGTGCTAATGCGGAAATAAATGGCCACGAGATTCAGTTCATCCAGGCATGCGCAGGCAGCCAATCAACTGAAGCTCGCCCATTCATGACCGAGACCGCCGGCGAGATCTATATCCCTGCAGTCTCAGTGCCGGATTTGCTTGCATTTTACGGTATAGACAAGCTAGACATTCTGCATTGTGACACACAAGGCGCCGAAACATCTGTAATCCGCTCATGTGAGGATTTGCTTAGGCGAGGACTTATACGATTTATTGTAGTTTCGACACATGCCCATCAGATTAGCGGCGATCCACTTACGCACCAGCGCTGTCTTGCAATGTTGAAAGAGTTCGGTGGTAGAATTCTGGCCGAGCATGATGTTCATGAGAGCTTCAGTGGCGACGGCCTAATTGCTGCTTACTTCGGTCGTGAGCCGATTGATTGGCCCGACCTTGCGTTGAGCTATAACAGGTACTCGACATCCCTGTTCCTAAACCCTCTCTATGATCTTGATGCGGCCTACAAGGAGATCGCTGATCTACGGCAGATCGCATCCAAAACCATGTCCGAGCATGACATCCTGGCGAGGCGTCTTGCCGCGGCTCTTGAGGAAGTTGCGCGAGTGGCTGGCGAGCGCGATGCCGCACATGCAGAGCGGGACCTCCCTGAGGCTGAGGCAAGAGCTGTCCGTTCCTCGAGCTCTTGGCGCATCTCGGCTCCCCTCCGTGCCCTCGGGCGACTTGTGAAGTTCAGGACGTAGATCAACCAATACCAGCTTCGATGCTCTGGGCAGTTACGGGATCATCAGGTCACACTGCTAGTCCCGGCTATAGAGTGTGACCCGTGGTTGTGCATCTTGATATGGAGTGCGTCCAGGAGTCACCAGAGTTGTGAGGCGCGCGACCATTGCACGCCTTCTATCAAGCTTGATACATGTTCGCCGTTGCCGTTTAAGACCAACAATCGTAGGGGACTTTAATGTAACGTAGGGCTGAAAGCGCGGCTGGGTGGTGGCTAGCGAATGGGGCCACCCAGCGGGTCATACATGACGAAAGCTTTGAGCCCTTGCTCGGCGCCTTGCCAATATTGAGGCTTTACTCTGTGACCTTGCTGCCGAAAAGCGAGAGGCGCAACGCAGGTTACAAAAGAGGTGCTTGACGGGGCTCACGTCGCTCGGGTCGACGGCGTTGCTCCGGTTTTCATAAAGACGCATCCGTCCGAGGATGATGGATATATCTC
This sequence comes from Microvirga lupini, assembly GCA_000517005.1. Taxonomy (GTDB): domain Bacteria; phylum Pseudomonadota; class Alphaproteobacteria; order Rhizobiales; family Beijerinckiaceae; genus Microvirga; species Microvirga lupini. Next base: position 267,680 of record KI911961.1, on the reverse strand, counting down.
AAGAGAGATCATCGCTCATGGAACTTGGGAGAAGTTTGAAACGGAAATAGTGAGGCGTTTGCTTCAGCACTTCGACCTATTTCTTGATATTGGCGCGAACATAGGATGGTATAGTGCCATAGCTCAAAGGGGTGATGCGGCCTGGCTCTACAATTTATGCTTTTGAGCCCGATCCTAGAAATTTCGAGCTTCTGTGCGAGAATGTTGCTCGGAGCAGGGAGGTTAGAACAACAGTTACTCCTGCTGCCGTTTCGGATCAGAGTGGCAGCGCTCAGCTGTTTCATTCGCCCACGAATATGGGGGATCACCAGCTCTATCGCAGTGACGAGAGCCGTCAGTCACTAGATGTTCCTGTAACGACGCTAGCTGCTTATTTCGATGGCCAAGCGTCGCGTTCAGCTCTCGTTAAAATGGATACTCAAGGCAGCGAGCCTCGTATTTTTCGAGCAAGTGGGGTCGTTCTTTCTCCCACAGCACGCCAATCTGCATCCATTGTTGAGTTTTGGCCGTATGGAATAACCAACTCACAAGAGTCGGTCCGTGATTTCGTTGAACGCCTGTCAACTTACCCCCACCAGCCGTTCATCATTGACCACCCGCACGGCAAACTACGAGCGGTTGGCTGGGACGATCTGAAACGTAAAAGCGACACAGACTTGGCCCCTCCACACGAGCCTTCGTAGACCTTGTTCTCGTGGCACCGGGAAGTCCTGGTTATCTTGCTTTAGCTGATCTAATGGCCCGAAGCGGTGCGTAAATGCAGTGATTCCTTCGGTTTGACTTTAACTCCTGATTTGAGTGGGCTGATCAATCCTTATGGCGAGCGATCCTGCTGAGCTATCCAGGCTAAGGGGAATCATCGTGTGCCAGCCTAAACGAATGGGCCGCTTCTACCCGGTAAAACAGACCTTTGCACGGCCGCGCTTAAGGACCAGGTTCGATCCCATGCAGACAAGCCTCAACTCCCGTCTCGTCCATTCCTTGAGGTCGCCCTCTACCATTGTGCCGGAGCGCATCGGCTGCTCCAGAGTTCCGAAGGTCGGTGGAGCAGGCGGAGCTGTCTCGATCTGTACCCGGTGGTAGACGTCCCCAGTGATGTGCTCGGTGAGTTTGGGTAGAGGCCGGTGCGGCGTGACGGCTACTTGAGCCTTCCAGCCGACTGCAACCTCCTTCCTCTGATGGAATGAGGCCCAGAAAATCGCGTCCGCCACCGTCTGGGATCGTTGAGCAGGATCATGCGGGGCGCGCCGCCGTTAACGGTCGGCAGTGTGCTCGAAGGACGGGTATCGGCCGCCTAGGGCATGGTCGTCACGGCCTTGATGCCGTCCAGGTGTAATTACCCAGGCCCTTGCGCGATCCGAGTTTGGCTGATTCCATGTCTGTATGGGCCGCAGCGATCTTGAGCGTCTGAGCAAGGAAGAGCTGATCGAGTTGGTGCTGCGGCTGCAGCGGCCGTCGAAGACCTCGCGCACGTCCTCAAAGCCGCCCGCGACGGATCGCAAGGAGCGTCGGGATCAGGCCAAGCCCGGTGGCGCCAAGCCGGGTCATGAAGGTCACAGCCGCGCCATGAACTCGGATGTTGATCGCCTCGTCGACCATCAGCCGGACCATTGCCCGTGCTGCCGCACGAGGCTGGCGAGCGATCTTCCCGCCTGGACGGTCAGCGAACATGACACGATCGAGCTTCCCGCGATCAAGCCGTGGATTGAGCGCCATCGGCGTCTGGCGGTGCGCAGTCCGACCTGCGGGATGCGGGTTGTCGCCCCCGTGCCAGACGCGGCAAAGGGGACGCCGTTCGGGCCGCGTGT
>KI911961.1:264923-265772 GCA_000517005.1 Microvirga lupini | reverse complement strand
CCAGCCGATGGTCCGCTCAATCACCCATCTGCGCGCGAGCACCTGAAAGCCGCTTGGCCGCGTTGGCGGCTCTGATCCCACCCGCGTCCAGACGCCGCCGCTCCACCAATGCTGCGGGATGGATAATCTCCAGCCGAGGGCTCTGCGCAGCCAGTCCTTCAATCCTCGATAAGCCGTGCCGGCCCACATCAACTCAAGGCCGGAAACAGATGCTGCAGACCCTCCAACAAGAGTTCGGCCCCTGCGCGATCGTGGAGGTCCGCTGGCTGCACCTTGTTCTTCAACAGATTGCCTTGCGTATCAACGAGAAGATGGCGCTTGCGACCCTTGACCTTCTTGGCGCCGTCATAGCCGCGCGGCCCTCCCATCTCAGTAGTCTTGACCGATTGGCTGTCGATGATCGCCGCACTCGGCTGAGGAGCCCGGCCCATCGTGCGGCGATAACTCTCGCGCAGCACCCGCGTGACCTGCTCCCACGTGCCGTTCTCGCGCCACTGAGCATAATGGTAGAAGACGGCGTAGCGAGGGGGATATGCGTGCGGCAGCAGCCGCCATTGGGCGCCGGTGCGCAGCAGATAGAAGATTGCGTCGATGATGCGCCGTAACGGATAGATCTGGCGTCGCCCGGCGGGATGGCTGCGGGCGATCAGCGGCTCAAGCTGCGCCCATTCCGCATCGGTGAAATCACTGGCGTAGGAACTGACATCCACGGCACGGGCTCCCCAATCGTGAAACAGCCCGCATCCGCAGCAACGGCCCAGCACCAAACCTATGTTGAATCAACTACTTGCATCGAGCAATAAAATTGCTCACCAGCCTCTTATACCAAGTCCTGCTGATCATCATTGG
>KI911961.1:237413-264823 GCA_000517005.1 Microvirga lupini | reverse complement strand
GGTCCGGCGCGCCCGCGATCAGCTTCTGCCCTTCGCCCACTGGCCCGGGCTGGTTGAGGCGACCAACAACGCCTGCGAACGCGCGCTCAGACCGGCCGTGATCCAGCGCAAGGTGACCAACGGCTATCGCGCCATGTGGGCTGCCAAGGGCGAGGCTGACATTCGAACGGTCGTCGACACGGCGCGCCTCGGCCCCGGAACCAATGCGTTCAAGACAATTCTTCAGACCGTGTCCGCCTGAACCTCAGCTCAAAATGGGGCATGGGTAATTACGTCCAGGTTGTTCCGAGGAAGCTCTTGGTTCACGGGGCCCCGGAACCCATTTACAACATGTCTCGAGGCAGAGTTAATGGCTTGCTTGATAGGCCAGCGGCACCTCCCTCTCCACTGAGGAGATGTCGATGATCGTCCCGAACTGAGGCTGTTCCGCCGGAGAATCTTACATGATCTGGACTAACTTCAGGAAGGCTGCCGACCCTTCGAAAGGTTGCGTGGACCGTTGATCACATTTGGGGTCAGGGACCATATAGGACGGGCCCTAACCAAGAGTTGGGCCACTTTTTTGATGCGCATGAGCCGTAGTTTGTACGGGCGGGTGGAATGCGCTCTCCAATCGTTATGATCGTGAAAACAATTTTCGGACAGCCCGAAGCGGGGCGGTCACGCGCCAGGACGTCGATGCGTAGAGACTGGCTTCCCTCACTTTCAAGGTCTCAACTTCGTTCTGCAGTGCCTTGATCGTCTGCACTAAGTCGCGTCGGCCTGTAGCAACTCCGTCAAGTAGGCTTCCTGAGCTTAGGGATCGCTCCTCAATTTGCTCTTTGTCGGTGCAATTTGCACTATCAGCAAGTCCGGATGTGCTGAGGAAATCAGCAGCTAAAGCATCGCGGGCGCGAAAGAGATCAACTTTCTCGCGCGCGCTCTCGCGAATTCGCGCCATAGCATCGTCGAGCACTACATGTTTCATGAGGTTCATTCACACATTTTGTAGGCGATTAGCAATCGCGTCTGCGTAGCTCCGCCACGTGTCGATGTGGCGGCTCATAGCCTGACGGGTCAAACTCTCGCGAAGTCTCGGATCCCGTGCTAATGTTTCAATCGCGGCAGCAAGCTCATGAACATTCTGCATATTGACAGTTAGACAACCCCCATCGGCAGCCAGTTCGGCCATGACACCACTCTCATGACAGATGCAGGGCTTCCCCATCCATAGACTCTCCATAATGGGAAGCCCAAATCCCTCTGCGAGGGATGGATACACCGTGAAAGCTGCACGCTGGTATTCCTCCGCAAGGGCTGTATCTGTGAGAATTCGATGCCAATGAATGCTGCGATCGTCACGTGCTGCTTTCTGAACCGCTTCAGCCAGGGCTTCAGCGCCGACGTAGCTATTGCCGACTAGGTGCAGATGGAGCTGCAGATCAGGGCGACGTCTGCGGACAATCTGGAAGGCGTCTAATAGAACACGGTGGTTCTTACGAGGTTCGAGCGTCGATACACACAGGATGTGAACGCATTCCGACGTTGGTGATGCGGTATTCGGCCTTAACTTATTACTGAATTGTCCAGGCAGCCATACCGCCTCGCGGGATTCTGGCAATGGCTTGTCGCGTTCGAAGGAATAGCGTTCGAATTCTCTCTGACTAAAGTCGGAGATCGACCACATCGAATCGGCGCTTCCTACAGCATCGATGTAGGCTGGGAATGCCGCACTGACCGAATGATCAACATACTGGGCTTCGTAAATTGGAAGCATGTCGTAGAAGATACAAGAGGTTTTGTAGCCTCGCGCTCGTGCCCATGCCATCCTTACTGTGGCCGTGCCATCGAGGACCACCTCTGGGAGCAGCAGGACAGGAGCTTTAGAACAAGAAGGGTCGGCAGCGCGGAGAATGGTCTCGATATTCTGCCCTTGCCCGAGATGGTGTGCAACGGTTCCGAGCCAGTTGGACGGGCCACCATTGCTAGATAGAAAGCGTTGCTGGTCGATCGAAGGTAGCACGTAGCTCCTGAGGTGGTCATCCCAAGTCACGAACACAACATCGAGATCGGGTCGCTTTCCGAGCTCTGACGCCAAGCGCCGTGTGACCCGAATCACGCCAGAATTCGCGGGGTCCCGCGCAGAATTACTAACGTCCATCAAGACGAGACGTCGACCATCACCGATGAGCGCAGCCGACGGGCGATCCGTCTGCCGGATGATTTCCTTCGTCCACTCGGCCAATGTGTGAGACCAAACGAAGCGCTCCCGAAATGAATCGAAGCACTGGGCTAAGCTGGCCATGATATTGCTTCTAGGTGCAAGGATCTCAATGGCCTTGCGTGTCATCTCTGCATCCGATTCACAGAGGAACCAGGGATTTGCAATAACTTCGGGATGAGCACCGACATTGAACGCGAGAGTTGGTCGACCAAGCCATTGCATCTCAGCGATGGGCAGGTTGAAGCCCTCCCACAGGGAGACGCTTAAGCCAAGAGCGCAACTGCTCATAGCCTCTTGCAGGGCAGCGTCACTGATCGTTGGCAGAACGGTGATCGACGCAGCAAGGTCGGGCGGCAGGTCGACGCTATCAGGGCCCGTCAACAGAAGTAGGTGAGCATATGGGATCGCGTTCTTCAAGGCGCGGAAGATATGGAAGACCGACGGGGAGTTCTTGTAGCCGACCTCCTCAAACCGCCCAAGAGCGAGAATGAGGGCAGCGCCGTCCCGTTTGCGCTCAACTATCGTATTAAGGAGAGCTTGCTCCTCCGACGCCTTTTGTCCATCACGAGACAATTGGCGATCCATGTGATCCGCACCTAGGAGGACCGTCCTCACTCCTCGGCTTGAGCCGCGATCCGGTTCCGTCTGGCTCAGTCGAATGAACTCACTAATAGGAAGGATCGTGTCAATGGATGGAAGCGTGCGCTGCCGCAGGCGGCGCAACTCGAGCTGCACCGGCAACATCGTTTCCGGGAACCCGTCGTGAGGGACAGCGCCGGCATCAATGAAGAGACTACGGACACCCGCAGTAGACGCCTTTGCAGCTAAGCTGAAGAATGGCCAGCCGCCAGTCACGAGCAGATCCGGTGGGCCTTTCTCTCCCCAGGAAGTCAGAACATGCTCCGCGACGAATGCCTCCGCCGCGGCAAGGTCGAGCCCCTCAGGAACCGAAATCTCGTCGATATGCCCGCTGATCCGGGATATCTTGTCACGCTCGCTGCGTAGACATGCAAACTCTACCTGCACGCCTTCATTTACCAAGTGCTCGGCCAAGAGCACGAGAATCCTGTCTACTCCAAAACGAGCCAGAAAGCGTTCGTTGCAAATGAGGACTCGCCGCCGAACGCTCATGGAATTGACCTCGTGGGAAGATAGAACGTTGATCGGCGTGCGACGGCTCCGAGGAGGCGCGACGCGCTACTGTTGTCGATGGCGAGTTCCTCCTTGAGATCCGGAGCATCTGCTAGGGCAGCAATCAGGCCTAAGGCGTCTAGCATATTGGTGTAAGCCCCGAGATTTCCGGAACTCTCGGCGAGGCTCGCCAGAGGAGTGTCCTCCTGCGCCAGGATAGGTGCACCATAGCGCAGTGCTTGGCTGGCGAGAGCGATATCAGTGTCACCGATGCTGCCCCAAAACCAAACGAGGTGGGCCCTGCGCCAGACAAGAGCGTCTGCCCATCGGTTCCAGATGAAACGAACTCGCCGCCCGGGCTGCTCAATCTTGTGGAAGTGATGCATCATGAGGTCAAGTTCCTGTGCAGGTGGGCGTCCGACACATATGACGATCACTTCCTCTCTAAGGGACGGCTCGGGCGACTCGTCATAAAACGCGAGCATCTTCTCGATGGTGGCTTCTTCTGCAAAGGAGCTACGCCGCGCGGCATTATAATGTCCAAAACGCTGCGCGAGGTCAGGGTCTCGGACAAAGCGCTCCATTGCTGCCAATAGGCTCGTAGAGTCACCTGGGGTAAAAAAGAGGCCAGACTTCTCCTCTTCGACGAGCTCGATGTTGCCCCCAATGCGGCTTGCGATTTGTGCTGTGCCAGACGCGATGGCCTCAAGCATCGTCACCGGTTCGTTCTCCGGCCAGACGGACGGCAGCACGACCACGTGTGTCTGGGCTAGAACCTTCAAGGCCTCTTGATGGGTAAGGCGCCCTAGGTAAGTGACTGAATCGCCAAACCGACCAGAGGATATTCCAGCTTCGAGCTTTGGAGCGAGATCTCCATGACCAGCAATAGTTAGCTTCCAACGCCCGCGCAGGTCCGGAATGGACGCAAGACGCTCCGCCGCCTCCAGAAGCTGCAGGATGCCTTTGTGCTGGCCAAGGTATGAGAAGCATGCGAACTGGATTGGAGTTCTGAATTTATCTGGCTTGGTTTGAACCACATTCAGATTAATGCCATTCGACAATACGCGCACCGGTCGGGTAAGTGCCTGGGATGTGTTGTACGCGCGAGCAAGATAGGAACTTGGGCTCACGAGCATGTCCGCATGGCTCAGACACCACGCGACGTAATCGCGCCTTAGACGCATAGGAATTGTAACGTTATCAAAGGCCTGAATCCGCGGCCGGCAGACTGCACAATCTTCTGTATCAGGACAAAGGCGCTGATCGTTACGCAGGAGGGTGTTCTTAAAACAAATCCCCCAGTGGTCGTGAAGTGTAACAACCACCTTCGCACCGAACGCCTTTGCGACTGGGAGCAGGTTGATGCCCAGCCCAGCCACGTTATGGAAATGGACGACCTCAGGCCTGTGTGCCGCCATGATTGCTGTGAGCCTGCGACCGAACTCAGGCCGGAAGAAGTTCCCGTCGGGATCAAGGGATGGCAGCACGGTTCGATAAACAGGAATGCCGCCATGATCGTCTCGAGTGAGGGAGCCAGGTTCCTGATCCTTACCTCTGAAGCATCCAGCGAACACAGTAACATCGTTCCCCCGCTCAGCCAAGGCCCGGGCCTGCCGCTCGGCCACGATCTCTGCCCCACCTACTACGAACGGCGGGAACAAATTACTTGCGATCAGCACGCGTTTGGACATGCCTAGCTACCATCTCCAAGAATTCAGTGACTTTTTTCAACGCAGGATCGAGAGGTCTGGTGCACAATGATGCAGGCACCGGATAGACGTCCGTGCTGACTGTCGAACCTCAGGCGCGGCCCTGCGAGGATTGGGATCCAGATAGGCGATTCCCAACCCTCCCCAAACTTCCCCCTTATTGGCAGTAACGGCATGCTCAATTATTTGCCCAGGCACAAAGTCGCAATCGACAAAATGCAAGTATGGATTTTTTGCCCAGTCCACTGACAGAATGCCACGGCGTGTCTCGGGATTGCCGGAGTCATGCATCACAACAAACATCGGTTCTTTCGGCACGTACTGGAGCACCAGTTCTAGATCCCGTCTGACCCCCTCGGCCGAATGATCAGCGTCAATTAGGACGAAATTCACCGGAATGCCCAGCGCTTCGAAATGCGCGAACGCTTGGGGAATCGCCTCCGTGGATGGGCGTATCCAGATCTCAGCATTTTTGGGCTGCTCGAACCGCTCCTTCACTGCTGGATCAATGTCAATTGCAATGATCTTTTCTGCATACTGACTAGTAAGTGAAAGGCTTCCACCATAATAGACGCCGACTTCGATTGCACCTTTAGGGCGAATTCTTGATAGAAGACCCGTCAAGCCTATCCGTTCCCAGACCATCATCTGCCAGTTTTCCTGGATTACACCTGGGAACAAAATTTGGTCGAACATAATGACCCCTAGAATTTGCCAAATTGGTTGCTTCGACAGCGGCTTGTAGTGGTCCTATAATTGGATCCGCCGGATTAGGCTAGTTTCGGCTTGAAATTTATGTAAGAGCTCTCAGAGGGCATAAAGCAAGGAGTAGTACGTGGATTTGAGGAATGAAACGGAAGCGGCTCCGGTGGTGCATGAGGAAAACCCCTTAGTAAACGGCGACGGGCATGGCTTGCCCCTGGATGGATACCTTCCACCAATGGTCAGTTATGCCCAGAATTTCGAGGATGTGCTCTTACGACGTGCTTTGTTTGATATTGAGAAGGGATTTTATCTCGATATTGGTGCTTTCGACCCCGTTATAGATAGCGTCACAAACTGGTTCTACGCTCAAGGTTGGCGGGGGATCAATGTTGAGCCGCAACCGGAGTTCCACCGAAGACTCATGGCTGCCCGCCCACGCGACCAGAACCTACCTTTCGCGGTAGCCGCCACGCGAGGGACGGTCTCACTGCACCTTATGGACGGTCTTTCTACAATCGTAGACGAAGTCGTCCACTACCATGCAACGATGGGGCGTGACGTCGGCAACTCCATCAAAGTCGACGCAATCACTCTCGATGACATATTTGAACAGCATGTTGGCGAGCGAACCGTTGATTTTCTTAAGATTGATGTAGAAGGTGCCGAGGGGCCGATCATTACGTCCTGCGACTTTAAGTCGGTTCGGCCACGGATCATCGTAATTGAAGCTACTAAGCCCGACAGTCGCGAGCTAGCTTCTCTAGAGGACTGTGATGCCGATTTGGTTCAGAAAGGCTACACATTTGTCTGGTTTGACGGTCTCAATAGGTTCTATGTTCGTAACGAGGATCGGTGGCGCGGTAATCTTTTAGCCATGCCTCCTAACCCGTTCGACAGTTTTCTGATTCATGCACTTGATCGCCGGGTTACTCTAGCCGGATTGCCTGCGGAAGCTTGCTCGGGTTCGGGCGTTGCTGATCTTCTTAATGAGCGTGATGATCTGACGGCACGCCGCGCTGAAGCGGAAGCCAAGCTAGACGATGCGCGACGGGAGCTAGACGATGCGCGACGGGAGCTGGGTATCCTTGTTGAGGAGTGTGCCCGTTTGTCTACCGATTGTGATCAGAAGGCAGTTGAGATCGCACGTCTGCAGACAAAGTGCAGAGCGTTGCAAGACGAATGCGGCGCATTGAGCGAGGCAGCAAAAGATCGACATGACTTAGACCGCGCCGTCAAGGGATTGAGAAACGAGGTCGAGGCTTTGAAAGTGAGGGAGGCCAGCCTCTATGCATCCACCTCCTGGCGCGTGACAGCCCCGCTTCGGACGGTCAGAAAGCTGTTGTCACGATCATAACGATCGGAGAGATGGCGCGCTCACTTGTGGTGCAAACTACTGGCACCTTGCTCATGGTAGGTCATTGTTTTTAGAACGTAGTGATACATCGAATCAGCGATTGTACAACATCAATTTTCTGGGAGCTGACCGTCATCTCAATGCGGGATCGCATAACGAGGAACTGCAGTTCTCGGCACTTGGAGTCCTTCCTTTGGGCAAGATTTTGCCAAAGGAAGGCGTTTGGCGGCAGTCCGCATGGCTAGAAGCAAAGTTGCGCCTGCCAAGAAGGCGCCGAATAGTCTTGCGGGAACTGCGGGCGCTGCCCAGTCCCTCTGGGTGTATTCATGCCTTACAAGGACACCCTGGGACATTGCTGTGATGCCTGGAATACGATCACTGATCAGTCTTGGACCATTATGTCCATCGGCCTGCGGGATTGGACGCATGGCTTCTGATCCGCGGGAATTGGTATAACGGCGGTGCGGATCGACAACAGTGTTTCAGATCACACAACCTTGTCAGATTCCAGGATTCGGATTGCTTGTCATAGCATTGACACAGAACAAAGCTCAGGTTTATGTGCGCTCGTCCTTTTTGTAGACGCTTCGGACCTGTCATGAACGGTGCTGACACATAATAGCCGATGGAAAGGTCGCCGATGCGGCTCTTACTTCTCTTCGAGAAAGCTCGTGGTCGTACTAAGCGTGTGCCAAGGCGCGTGTAACATCAGAAAAGGTATGCTGAATAATGGGTCCGAAAAGAGCACTGATCACGGGCGTGACCGGGCAGGATGGTGCTTACCTCTCCAAGTTTCTGCTTGATCAAGGCTATGAGGTTCACGGCCTGCTGCGCCGCAGCGCCTCGGCAGATGTCATTAACGCGCGCCTGAAATGGATCGGAGTTGCGGATGCAATCACGCTCCATGATGGTAACCTGACTGACCTTTCCGGTCTGATTCGGGTTCTCGAAGCCGTCCGCCCGGCAGAGGTTTACAACCTGGCGGCGCAATCCTTTGTCAAATCATCTTGGCAACAGCCGATTTTGACGGGAACAGTGACGGGCCTTGGTGCAACCAATATGCTGGAGGCGGTGCGGATCGTTTGCCCTGATGCACGCTTCTATCAGGCATCCTCATCCGAGATGTACGGGCTTATCCAGGAGCCGGTTCAGTCGGAGACAACCCCATTCTACCCGCGTTCACCCTATGCTGCAGCCAAGCTCTATGCGCACTGGATGACGGTCAACTACCGGGAAAGCTTCGGGCTTCACGCCTCGAGTGGGATTCTGTTCAACCACGAGTCGCCCCTGCGCGGAATCGAGTTTGTGACCCGCAAGATCACGGACGGGGTTGCTCGGATCAAGCTCGGCCTCGAGAAAAAACTTGCTCTCGGCAATCTCGATGCAAAGCGGGATTGGGGTCACGCGCGCGATTACGTAAAGGCCATGTGGCTAATGCTTCAGCAGGATAAGCCCGATGACTACGTGGTGGCGACGGGCCGCACCACGTCGGTTCGCGATTTCTGCGCGCTTGCCTTCTCCCATGTCGGTCTGAGGATGGAAGACCACGTGACAGTCGATGAGCGTTATCTTCGCCCTGCAGAGGTTGATGTGCTGCTGGGCAACGGGACTAAGGCCAAGGAAAAGCTTGGCTGGAAGGCGGAGACAACACTTGAAGAACTGGTTGCAGAGATGGTGGAGGCTGACCTCGCGCGCCTGAAGCGTCACGAGCACCTTTGATGCCGCTCGGTCGGACCGATACGCGAGTCCTGCTCACAGGGGCACGGGGGTTTGTCGGTCCCTACGTAGCGGAGGCTCTTCATCGGGTCTGCGGCGGGGGTATCTCACTCATTGCAACCTCCAAACAGGCGGGCGAGCACCCGGTCTTCGGCTCCGTAGAAGCGCTGGACGTATCAAATAAGAGCGCTGTTGAAGCCACAATCCTTCAACATGCTCCTACTCATATCATCCATCTCGCCGGGATCGCCGCGCCCACTGCTGCAAGCGCGGATCCCGATACAGCGTGGCGCGTACATGTTCACGGAGCACGTAATCTGGCCATGGCGATCCTCAGCCATGCTCCGGACTGTTGGCTGTTCCACGTCGGATCGGGAATGGTTTATGGAGAGACGGCAAAGTCGGGCCTGCCATTAGGAGAGGGCGCGCTGCTCAGCCCATTGGACGAATACTCCGTTACCAAAGCCGCTGCTGATCTCGCACTTGGCGCACTGACGAGGCAAGGCTTGAAGTGCGTTCGTTTCCGTCCATTCAACCATACGGGAGCTGGTCAAAGCGATGCTTTCGTTGTGCCGGCCTTTGCCCGGCAGGTCGCGATGATTGAAGCGGGCCTTTGCCCCCCCATAATCCGGGTAGGGAATCTTGAGGCAGAGCGCGATTTTCTGGACGTACGTGACGTAGCCAAGGCTTATGCGATGGCTGTGCGGGCCTCCTCGTCTCTTGAGCCCGGAACCATCCTCAACATCGCATCCGGCCTTCCGCGGCGGATCGAGACGATTCTTCTGGATCTCCTAGCGCAAAGCCGCATCGAGATTGCCATTGAGCAGGATCAAGAGCGTTTACGTCCGAGCGACCTCCCGCGCATTATTGGAGATGCCAGTCGCGCCCACGAACTCTTGGGATGGACACCAGAATATACCTTTGAAGACGCGCTTGCATTTGTCTTGAACGACTGGCGCGATTCTGTGATAAAAAGTCAAAAAGCCAGCCTTATTGGCAAAAATGACTGAATTAATTGAACCGACTTTCGGCACGACTACCACTCCCACACACGCATGAAGGCAGTTGATAGAAGCACTGAGGAACCAAAGCTCGAATTTTCAGAAAGTCGCTGTGTTGGCATTGTGCGAGGGACAAGAAGAGGTATGCCGTGACCATCACCTCCTACGCCCAGAACTTCGAGGATGTAATCCTCTTGCGAGCGCTCAAGCATGTGCAGCAAGGATTCTATATTGATGTAGGGGCACAAGATCCGGTCAGTTGCTCGGTCAGTCTGGCTTTCTATGAGCTTGGTTGGCGCGGGGTGCATGTCGAGCCCTCTCCTTACTACGCTGAAAGAATTCGCAAGGCTCGTCCTGACGAGCAGGTGATTGAGGCCGCTATCGCCTCAAAGGAAGGGGCAATCACTTTCTTCGAAATTCCCGATACTGGGCTGAGCACCGGAGACGAGGAAAATGCTCGTCGGCACGAAGCAAGTGGTTATCGGGTCAGGCACACAGATGTCGACTGTCTGCCGCTGTCTAAAATTCTCGATTCCCATAAGGATCGCAATATCCATTGGCTTAAGATCAATGTCGAGGGCATGGAGCTGGAGGCCATTGAAAGCTGGTCCTCGTCGCAAGCGCGGCCATGGATTGTCCTGGTTGAGAGCACGAGACATAATTCGCCTGAGCCCAATTTCGAGGCGTGGGAGCCAAAACTGCTAGCCCTTGGCTACGAATTCGTCTACTTCGATGGGCTGAACCGTTTCTACGTGAGTGTCGACCACGCCGAGCTAAAATCCAGCTTTGGAGCAGGCCCCAACTATTTCGACCGCTTCGTGCTCACTGCGTGGTCTCCTTTCTGCTCGGTCCTCAATACGGAACTCTCTGGTCTGCATCAGAAGCTGACCGGTCGCGCGGAGGAAGTTGCTCGACTGTCGCAGGAACTTGAGGTAAGGCGAGCCGAGGCTAACTTGAGCCGCGCGGACTTCGCACGCGCCGCTAGCGCTTGGGAAAAGACCTCCGCCGAACTCACAGCCGATATTGCGGCTCAGAAGAAAATCATCCGTTCACATGAGGCCCAAATCGAGGCCCTTAAGCAGGAGCTTAGCGCCCTGTATCGCTCCAACTCTTGGAAGATTACCGCACCACTCCGTTCCGTCGGGGAGATCCTGAAAAGGCTTGGATCGAAGAAACCGGGTCAGCCCGCAGGGGAACCTGTTTCCTGTGCTCACGATTTCCCTCCTCTCGGAGGATTGCTTCGCGCTCGTCCCAAAGTGCTGGCAAGCCAGTCACAGCCGGTCCTTAGTTCAGAACGCCAGGATCATCCTCGCGCGCCCGCACAGACAGAGATGATATCTGGTGCGACATGGCCCGCGAAAGGCACTGCAATGCCAAAGCTGATGGTTGTAGATCAGTTGGATACGAGTGCTGAGGCGGAGTCAGTCCAGCGGATTTACCGGCAGCTTACGCGCGCCCGCAAGCAGGCCTTGGAGAATAGGTAGGGTCTTGAGGCAAACTGCATGAAACTTGTCATCGATCTGCAAGCGGCGCAAAGCGTCAGTCAGCGTAGAGAGATTGGCCGCTATTCTATCTCATTGACAGAGGCCATGGTGCGGCGTGCCGGTGAGCATGAAGTCATCATAGCGCTCAGTGGCGCTTTCCCGGATACCATCGAGATGTTGCGCGCGACATTCGATGCATTGCTCCCACAAGAGCAGATTGTCGTGTGGGAGGCTCCCACTCCGGTCGCGGAGAACGACCCGGCCAACGATTGGCGGCGTAAAGCAGGCGAGATCCTGCGTGAGGCGTTCCTCTCTAGCCTTAAGCCTGACATGGTGTATGTATCGAGTCTCATGCAGGGCTACGGCGATAATGCCGTAATATCTGTTGGGGGATTAACGGACGGTCCTACAACCGCTCTTGCCCTTCACGATACTGTCCCACTCCTTGAGCAGGACCTCGCTGAGGCGAGGAAAAAGGCATGGTATGAGAGGAAATTGAGCAGCGTCCGTCGGGCCGGGCTCTGGCTTTCTCCATCGGAGGCCTCTCGTCAGCAGTGCATAGGTTGGCTCTCTCTGCCGTCCGAGAGGATCGTTAACATCTCCATGGCAGCGCCTGCATACTTTCGACCAATACAGTTGACGGAAGATCGCACTTCGTCAGTTCAGGAGCAGTATGGCCTGACCCGCCAGTTTCTGTTGTATGCGGGCTCAACTGGTTCCCACGAGGATCTGGCCAGCTTCGTGCGAGCTTATGCGATGCTGGATGCGTCGGTCCGTCGTGCCTACCATGTGCTGATAACAGGCACCGCTCAGAATGGGAGTATTTTACGACTTCGTCAGCAAATGGAGCAGCTAGGTCTTGCTCAGGACGAGATCATTCTTGCTCCTTGCGTGCCCAATAGTGATCTCGGCGCACTCTACAATCTTGCCAGCGCCTTCTGTCTTCCGGGGCTGAAATCAAGTTTTGGAATGGCTGCTCTGGAGGCCATGCAGTGTGGAGCCGCGACGATAGGCGCAAATCTGCCCAGTATCTCAGAGGTCATTGGTCGCTCGGATGCGCTGTTTGATCGTAGGAACGACAAGGATCTAGCCTCCCGGTTGCATCAAGTTCTTACTGATGAGGCTTATCGCCGAAGCCTATCTGAGCATGGGTTGAGACAGGCGCGGAAGTTCACTTGGGACGAAAGTGCCAGGCGTGCGTGGGATGCGTTCGAAGCTGCCTACGATCGCGAGAAAGCGGACCGAGTGAATGAAAATCTGACGGATGTCTCGCGTTCTCCGGCTCCGAGGCGGTTGCGTCTTGCTTATGTGTCGCCTTTACCGCCAGAGAAGGAGAGCGTTGCCAATTTCAGCTCCAAGTTGGTGTCTGAAATATCGCGTCATTATGATGTCGATGTGATTGCCGATCAGACCGAGGTTGATGATTCTTGGATCGAGGCGAACTGTCCGATCAGAAGCTTTTCTTGGTTCAACAAGAATGCCGGTCAATACGACCGAATCCTATATCAGCTCGGGAACTCGAGGTTCTACTCGCAGATATGGAATCTGCTGCTTCGGCATCCGGGTGTCGTTGCGTTGCACGATTTTTTCCTGAGCGACGTTTCCGGAGCCCAAAATTCCAGCAATGTTCTTCCTGCCTCTCTTGAAAGAGGGCTCTACTATGCCCGTGGCTATGCGGCGTTGGGCGAGCAGGCGCATGCTTTAGTATCAGACCGATCTCCATCGAAACGTCCGATCGATGTATCAGTATTTCAAAATGCGATCGGGATCATTTTCGACAGCAGCGATGTCAAGGATCAGGCGCGCCAGCATTATGGCGAGGGACTCGCGTATGAATGGATGGCTATCTCAAACGAGCGTGGTTCAGGGGAGACAGATCAACCTATGCCGCCGCGCGCAGTTGCTGACCGATACTTCTCTGCCATCGAGTCCTTTTCGCAGAGCAGCCTCGAAGCGATCAGAGCTCGAGTCATAACGGCTGTTACTGCTGTTGATCCGGAATACGAGAATGAGCGGGACTGGCTGTCTGTGGCACGGGCGATCACCCGCAATTTCCCGCCCCCTGGTGCTGAACGCCAAATGCTCGTTGACATCTCGGAACTGGTTCAACGGGACGTGGGAACAGGTATTCAGCGTGTGACCCGCAGCATTCTGAAGGAATTGCTGACCAATCCTCCGAAAGGGTATCGCGTGGAACCGGTTTATGCGCAGCCGAACAAGCCCGGATACCGCTATGCCAGGGCTTTTACCTTGCAGTTCCTCAACCGCCCAACAGGGCAATTGGAAGATGCAGCCGTAGAATCACGCCCTGGCGATATTTTTCTCGGTCTCGATCTGCAGCGCGACGTCGTTGCCGAGCAGCAGGACTTCTATTCATCCATGCGAAGAATGGGAGGCAAGGTTTATTTCGTCATTTATGATCTGCTGCCTGTTCTCCTTCCGCACGTGTTCCCTGAGGGAACCGCGGATCAGCATGCTCGGTGGCTATCGATCTTGGCGAGGCACTCGGATGGGATCATTTGCATCTCCCGTTCCGTTGCAGACGAATGGTTCGTATGGCTGAACGAGAATGCCGCACCACGTTTGCGCCCGCTGCAGATTGGCTGGTTCCACCTCGGAGCCGATATCGACACGAGCGTCCCGACGAAAGGTATTCCGGACCAGGGCGAGGAGATTTTAGCCTCGCTCGCTGCACGCCCCAGCTTTCTCGCCGTAGGCACCATCGAGCCGAGGAAGGGGTATGCTCAACTCCTGGCGGCATTCCATCAGCTCTGGGCAGAGGGCGTTGACGTCAATCTGACCATTGTCGGAAAGCAGGGCTGGAACGTCGATGAGATCGCCGACGGTCTGCGAAACCATCCTGAATTCGGCAAGCGCCTGCTGTGGCTGGAGGGCATCAGCGACGAATATCTGGAGAAGATCTACGCTGTCTCCGCCTGCCTGATCGCAGCTTCGGAGGGGGAGGGCTTTGGTCTTCCCCTGATCGAGGCCGCGCGGCACCGCACTCCGATTCTCGCCCGGGATATTCCGGTGTTCCATGAGGTGGCTGGTGAGCACACGAGCTATTTCGCCGGGCGCGAGTCTGACGATCTCGCTCGTGCCGTGAAGGATTGGCTGGTTATTTATGCCGAAGGTCGCCACCCGAGATCCGACAACATGCCCTGGCTCACCTGGGCCGAAAGTGCCGAGCACCTGAAGGACCTCCTGCTGAAGAGCCGCTGGTACAAGTCCTGGCCTTGCGACAAGGGAGCGACGGTGCCTCGGCAGACAGAGGAACGGACAGCAGATCGGGATACGGAGCGCGCTCAAGCTCATGCTTGACGCATTCAGACTGGATAGACGCTAAGGGGAAAACGATGGTCAGGGTTGAAACAATCGACGTTCCGGAGAAGGGCGAAACCTCACTCAAGTTCGGCACCAGCGGATTGCGGGGACTTGTGACGGAGCTGAACGGCGTTCCAGCTTCGCCTATACTCACGCATTCGCGGAGATGCTCAAGGAAGACGGTTCGGCTGCTGCGGCCCAGGGGTGTGTGCTGGTAGGATGAGAACCCCTGAGACAGCAGTCCGAACATTGCGCAGCTGTGCTGCGCGGCCATTCAGGAGGCCGGTCTCGTTGCGCTCGAATGTGGCGCTCTTCCCACTCCTGTGCTTGCTTACCATGGTATGCGTTTCGGCCTGCCCGCGATCGTGGTCACCGGGAGCCATATCCCCGAGGATCGAAACGGCTTGAAGTTCTACCGGGCCGGAGGAGAGATCGACAAGGAGGACGAGGTTCGGATCCTCGCCTGGCACACCGAGCTGGCCTTCCATGCTGTGTCTGAGGGGGCAAGGGCGCGGAATGCGGCGGCGCCTGAAATGGATCTGCTCTAAACTTACAAGGCACGCTATGTGGATTTCTTCGGATCGGAAGGGCTGTCAGGGCTCACCGTGGGCGTCGATCAGCATTCCTCAGTCGCATGGGATGTGATCGTCGATGTCATTCGGTCCCTCGGTGGGCGGGCGGTGCCGCTCGGTCGGGCGAGCAGCTTTATTCCCGTAGATACCGAAGCCCTACGCGAGGAGGACGAGAACCTGGCGCGACAATGGGGCCAGTGAGCAGATGCTCGACGCCATTGTCTCGACGGACGATGACGCGGGTCGATCTCTTATCGCTGATGCGACGGGCGCATTTCTGCGCGGTGATCTGGTGGGCACGATCACGGCAAGGTACCTTGAAGCCGATACAATCGTGACACCTGTCACATCCAATTCGGCGCTGGAAACACCCGGCGCACTCGAGAAGGTCATCCACACGAGAGTTGGATCTCCGTATGTCATCGAAGGCATGGCGGAATCTGCCGGTTCAGGTGCCGGTGCCATTGTCGGTTTCGAAGCTAATGGCGGTGTTTTGTTAGGCACGGGCATCAAGCGGGGAGGGCGGGAACTCGCTGCCCTTCCCACACGAGATGCCATGTTGCCCATTCTCTGCGCTCACGGCGAGGTGGTTGCGAGGGCGCAGTCGCTGACTCAAATCGGCGCTGCCTTTGCCTTCAAAGCAGCCGCGAGCAACCGATTGAAGAATGTCCCTACCGAAAAGAGCGAGCGTTTGTGTCCAGGCTGCAGCAGGACAATGTGTTTTTGTCTGAGTTGCTGGCGCCTCTGGCTGGAGTTGCGTCTTTGAATGCTCGCGATGGGCTTCGCATCTCGGCAAACAACGGTGAGGTCGTCCATTTCGGTCCGTCAGGCAATGAGCCGGAGTTGCGCGTGTATGTCGAAGCGGCAACCCGAGAGCGTGCGGACTGTCTCCTGAACTGGGGCCTCTCGGTCGCGGAGCAGCACACACGCTGATTTTATTCTCCGCTCCGCGGAATCCGCGCCTTCTTGAGTGCGCCGCACTTCTCGGCGGCGAAGGAAGTCCACTTCGTGGAAAAGTGCTCAACAGGCGAGTGCATGTTCTCAGGAAAGGTGAACGGCTTCTCCGGCCCAGTTCACCTTAAGGCGAGAAGCTCCCTGACCCTCGCGCCATAGGCCTTTGGTGAAAAGAGCTCGATTGCGCGTGACCGGGCAGCCATTCCGAGGCGCAAACGGAGATCGGGATCAGTCCGCAGCGTCTTGAGGGCTTCGGCGGCTTGGTCGATATTTGCGTCTGCCCAGCAAATCCCGGGATGCTCATAGGTGTCCTGGGGATCATGAGCGGGGACCAAGGTGTAGTCGACGGGCACGCCGGTATTGTGCGTCAGGAAATCCGTGTTGCCGGACCAGTCAGTTGCAACGACAGGGATCCCGCGCAGCATGCCCTCGGCAACGACCAAACCGAAGCCCTCCGCACGGTGCAGGGACATAACAACATCCGCCTGCCTATAAAGGGCGTCGACTCCGGCTGAGTCCAGCGTGTCGCACACAAAAGTGATGTTGGACGCGCCGCCTGCCGCCTCGTTCATGAGATCGACGGCCTGAGGATAAGCAAAGGCATTAACGTACTTCACGATAAGTCGTGCGTTCGGATCATTGCCGAACGCCTGCCGAAAGGCCGTGATGGTGGCGCAGGGATTCTTGCGCTCAAAGCTTGAGGCAATGTTGAGGATAACGAGAACCGTGAAGGGGCGGTCGCTGCCCGATGCCACCTGTCTCGGCCATCCTTGCGGCGGATCGATCGGGTGAGGCAGGACATGAACCGGCCGGCCTCCGGCAATTGTTCTGATAGAATCGGCCGCGAAGCGGCTCGGCGCCCAGATCTCATGGACAAAGGGCACGCCGAGGTGCCAATCGTCCGGCATCCGGGGGAGTTCCCATACCCAGTGGGCAACGATGCGCTTGTCGCTTACCAGGTCGCGGCCAAGGCGCAAGAGCGCGAGCGGCACGAGCGGGCCGCCCACATGAAGGAAAATCGTACCTGTCCCTACGAGATGGCGACCATCTTCAAATGAGAAATCAGGGTAGTCTTCATCATGGAGGAGGGTGCGCGTCAGGTCGATGCCATAGACCGGCAGCCCCGCATTCTTGACGGCGTCATGACAGGTCCGCGCACCAACGCCCAATCCGGACGCCGCGCGCAACGGTCCCACGACGATGATGGGAGACCTCGGCTTGGCGTCCTGTGTGATACGCGGGGCAAGCCATGCCGAGCCGTGAAGCAGGGCCGCACGCCGAGCTCCGCGCGGGATCCGGCGCCAAACGTGGAGGTGGGCGAACTTCAGGATCGACTTCCACATCCATACCCCCAAACAAGCGAACGGAGACTCTCAGGTTTGAGCGGGTTGGTATCCCGCAAGAGCGCCGTCAGCTGGCCCGAGCCAGTGGCGCCTCACCCGTCTCGTACTGCTTCAGAACCGCATCCGTTTCGCCGTGCATGACAATGGAGCCGCTATCCATCCAGATGAGCCGTGTGCACCACTGAGCCAGGATTTGCGGCGAGTGGGATGCAAGAACGAGGATTTGCGAGCGCGACACGAAACTGTCCACGCGATCCCGGGCCTTGTTGAGGAAGCGGCGGTCGCTCGCCATGATCCACTCGTCCATCAACAGGATTTCCGGCTGCAGGGCTGTCGCAATCGCGAACGACAGACGCATGCTCATGCCGGACGAGTATGTCCGTACAGGCAGGTCGAGGAACTCGCCCAATTCCGTGAACTCTGCGATCGAGGGCGCGAGCTTTTTGATCTCCGCTGGGGTAAGTCCCATGTAGAGGCCACGCAGGAGGATATTGTCGTAGCCCGTCGCATCCGGATCGGCACCAAGACCGATGTTCAGGAGCGCGCTGACGCGACCGTCCACATGGATGTCGCCTTCGGTCGGCTCGTAAATGCCTGCCAGCACGCGAAGAAGAGTGCTCTTGCCCGCGCCGTTGGTTCCAATCAGGCCGACGCGCTCACCATGTTCGATCTGGCACGATACCTTGTTGAGGGCGTTGACTACGGTGTGAGAGCCATCCTGGGAGATTGTCCGTGACCGTGACATGGCTTTGCCGGCCGACAGCAGGCTGCGCTTCAGGGAGCGGCTGTTGTCGCGGTAGAGCGGAAAGCGCAGGCTGATGTTTGAAAGGGTGATGGAGGCCATGGCAGTCAGACCCAGAAGGGAAGGCGGGCCCGGAACCGGGCAAAGAAGAAGAAGGTGACGAAGAATCCGACGATGGTGACGCCAAAAGCCATGGCCCAAACAGGCAGTGGGATGGTGTGCCCAAGCAGCGGGCCGCGAGCAATCTCAATAAAGGCATAAGCCGGGTTCAGATACATCACCCAGAATTTGTTACCGAGCGAGTTCGGCATCCAGATAATGGGGGTCAGGAAGAAGACGATTTGCGTGAGGCTTGCCACGATCGGCCCAATATCCCGGAAGCGGGTGCACATCATGCCCACCAGCATTGTGAACCAGAAGCCATTCAGGAGGATGAGGACCAGGCCGATCAAGCTCACAAGACTATAGAGAGATTGGGGAACGGAGAAGAAGACTAGAACTGCCGCGCCAACCGCACAATTGTGCAGGAAGACGATGAGATTGCGCACCACACTGCGCATGGCATGGACCGTCACCGGCATCTTTACCTGAAGCAGAATGCCCTCGGCTTTGATAAACGCCTGTGTGCCATCGCTGACAAGTGACGAAATCAGGTTCCAGAAGAGTATGCCAAGGGCGAGGTACGGCAGGAATTCCGTGATATCGTGCTTCCAGATGGCCGAGTACAGTATGCCAAGCGCCGTCACCATGATGCCCATGCTGATGGTGAGCCAGAATGGCCCGAGCACCGAGCCCTTATAGCGGAGTCGGGTATCCTGCCAGGCCATGGTGCTCCAGAGCCACCAGCTCTTGATACCCGTGACAAGGTCATTCAGGGCAAGCTGGGTCTGAGACGGACGTGGGGCCGAACGGGCAACAGTGCTATCGGTCGTGAGGGCCAGATTGACGCTCATAGGGCTCGCGGCTGAGTTGGGACGAAAACAGGTTCGCAGATGATCCCCCGTAGCCTGTAAGTCAACCATAAAATGGTCGCAGCAGGCCGGGGCACCCACTAATCTGCAGTATGTTATGGTGGGGACGGAGGCAAGATGATCCTCCCCGGTCTCAGAATTAAATAAGATTTAATGCGCCATAAAAGCGTGTTCATCTGCTGGAAGTTGCATCATATCTTTTGTTCGTGTTGCCAGTGGTCAGTATAGAGTCAGAATGACTCGTGTCATTTTATTGTATTCTTGGTGATGCTTTGATCCGGAAAGCGAGCGCGAATGGCGCTGACGAATACCCTTCTGTGTCAAGGCCCTCGTTCGCCCAGACATGCGATTTCCCACGTTCGGGCGAACGCTGGGTTTAAGAGACTCGATTGATACGGTCGCCGCAAAAGGTGTACTTGCCGGGAATTGCGGCAAGTGCCATCAAAGTGTCGACGATAGTTCTATGCCTACCTTTCTGTAGGCTGCTGCCAGGCGCTGTTGATAAGCGTCTTCCGAGAATTTGCCGGCCTGTTGAGGGCCGCGGAAGGCGAGTTCGGCGCGCAGATCCGAGTCATTGGCGAGAGCCCGGATACCTTTTGTCATCTGATTCAGGTCGAGTGGATCAACCAGCACGGCGGCGTCGCCAGCAACTTCTGGAAGCGAGCTTGTGTTCGAGGTCAGGACCGGAACTCCGAGCTGCAGGGCTTCAAGCACAGGCAGGCCAAAGCCCTCATAGATGGACGGAAATACGAAGAAGCGCGCGCACTTCAGCAGCGCGGTCACATGACGTCGGGGGAGGTAGCCCAACTGGCGAACTACCGACTGCTGAGCAGAGACTGTCTGGATGAGCGCTAAGTCATCCTTGTTCAGCCAGCCCTTCGGTCCGGCAAGGAGAAGGGGAATGCCTGGGTTGGCAATCAAGAAGGCCTCAATGAGGCGCTTGAGGTTCTTCTTAGGCTCGATTGCCCCAAGGAATAGCGCATATTGGCCGGGGGTAGCGCCGTAGACAGTCTCCACCAGGCGTTCGGCCTCAACTTGCTCGAGAGCCGGCAGGTTCGGCGTCGGCTGATACGTTACGCTGATGCGATCTTCTTGGACCTTCAGGAGGTCCATAATGTGACGCTTGGAGGCTTCCGATACCGTAATGATGTGATCGGCCTCCCGCGCGATTGCAGTGTGCTGCCGCAACGCAATCGCGCCCCGATCGACCACAAAGTAGGGGAACTGCAATGGAATGACATCGTGCAGTGTATAGAGGTTAGGGACGCCTTTGGCTTTCACCGTCACCGGCCCTGTCCAATGGGCGAGGCCAATGTTCTCAGGCGGATCGATCCGCATGAGGCGTTCCTTGACAAGAAAGTGCAGGAAGGCGCGCTCATAGAGCCTGGAGGCGTTGAGCACGGTGTCAGCCGCCGGCAGTGGAGGCTCAAAAGCGTCCAGATTGACGCCTTCCGTTGACACCTCCAGCGGTTGGACGCGCCGCGTAAACCCGAGGAGGGAACCAGCGATGAAAGGAAGATTGCGTGCATAGCGAACGAGTCGACGTTCTGGGAGGCGCTCACTGCCAAAGACTTGAACGGCGAGAGCAAGAGGGGGCGCGTTGCGCGGCAATTGTACGCCTTGGCCGTAGAGCACCGTTACCTTCGTGCCAGACTTCCGCAGCGAGCGCACCAATGTTCTGCCATAAGACCCAATGCCAGTCGCGGCTTTGCTGAGGAATTGCGATCCGTCGATAAGTACGCTCGGACGAGCCATGTTTAAAGGTCCTATTCGAGATATTAATCTCAAGAAATATCAATGACTTGGGGTGAAAATCCTGAACATTTGAGTATCCAGGATTGGGGTTGTGCGACCGCTGGGGGTAATCGTTGTTGACATGGGTAACCCCTTGTTGCGCACGGCTGCTTTATGAGGTGTAACTGCTAGCTCACTTCAAAGCTTGATTTGCCGGAGCAAGTCAAAGTCTTTGAAAGGCTTACCGTGCCGGGGGTCAAAAGCTAGCGGCAGGGGGAAGGCATCGAGCATCGGAGACGGGTTAAATTCGGCAGGGCGCCAAGTTTCATCGATGGCTGCCATTGCAGCAGCCCAATCTGTCGGCTGGGTGCGCTCGCAACCAAAAACTGTAAGTTCTGTCCGCCCCAGCCCTGCATAGAGATCGCGAACGCGGTGATCGAGCGCCTGGTCATCAAGGCGAATGGTTCGGCAATCATTCGATCCGTCGAGGTTGAAGTACATGCAGGGAATGCCATAGCTCTCTGCAAAGACAAGACCATGGAGGCTCACGCTGAGAATGCGCCGGCAGGAGGTGATTTCCTCCATTCGCGCCATCATCGCGTCTAGGGTCGGTTCGACCACCGTGTTGATGATCTTGACACGACCCTTCATTTCTTCTGGAACATGGTACCGCTTGAAGCGAGCATGCGTTTGAGCAGTGGGCGAGAATTCATTCAGTTCGGTGACGTGAACGATGACCCCCAGATCCCATTTCTTCTCTGCTGCAGCTGGAAAGATCGAGGGAAGGACCCAGACAGGATCACCGTACGCTTCCGGCGCGGGGATGCCGGCATCTATGAATGCCTGCCGCGTGAACGGGCCTCGCGTCGCATGAACACGTATTCTTGTGTGGGGAGGAGCGGCAAAGTGCCCTAAGCTTTTATCAAAAGAGTTGAATCGGACATCAAGACCTGTTCCCCAGACGTGAGCGACGCCTCCTCGGATGTTATGGGCGATCGTGCCAACGCCGAAGATCCTTTCCTTGAAGGAAAAGAACCGTTCCTTGCGGCAGACGCGGCCGCTCAGCGCCGTAACCATAACAGCACTTAGAGCATCACCGATGTTGGTGTAATGAAGTTCGGGAGATCTTGCCCAAGCCAGCCGAATCGTGCCTTGCGGGTCGGAAACGCGCGCAAGTGTGCTCCTGCGCAAAACATCGTTGATGCGGTCGAGTCCCTGATAGAATGTCCGGCGAGCGGCATGTTGGCCTTGGCGCGCGAGCCGCAACACGGCAGGACGCGCCCGGTAATAGGCGGCAATGCTCTTATGCAACAGCCGTCGCGGGAAGCTTACGTGGGCATCATGATACATTGCAACAGTCCTGTTGAATGGCGCTCATAACTTGAGTTCTAAAAGGTTGTCAATCTTCGGATGAGAGTGAGATCTGCCAAGCCAGGGCTGGATCCAGAGCCCTCCCAGACAATGTGTCTTTGGACCTGAGTGGCTGCTTGGAGCCCACAGGGGATCAAAGATCAACGCACAACATGCGAAGCAGAATGCGACAAGTTCAACCGATGATCTATGGGTTCCTTCGTACACCGGATCCAAGGACTCGCCGGCACGTGAGATCGAGAGCCAAGTGCGATGCCGGTTGCGGCGGATATAGCCTCCGGCAGGAGATGTTCGATCGCAACGGGGCCATGAGGGCCACGTTCTTGGAGGCGTACGGGTTGGTCGGACCTAGGCCGGTGCGCTGCGCACTCCGGTGGTGCGGTGAATTACAGCCATGATCTCCTGGCTGTTTCCTGATGGACTTGGCCAATCTGTATGCTTGAGACAAACCCAGGGGCAAGCGTCACTGGATCCTGGACGGGATCAGCGTTGCAATCTTCAGCCCGTGAGCTCGGTCTGGACAAAAGCCCATGGACACTCTGCCGAGGTGAAGCATCCCGTCTCATTTTCGGTAGCGCGTCGCGGGAACGCTCTCGTTATGCGGTCAGTAGGGAGCGTAGTAACGATCGGGTGGTGGGTAATAGGGCTGAGGCGCGGGTCGGTAATAATCGTTGCCAAAGTCATCGCGGCGGTAATGACGATAGTCACCTCCCTCGCAAACCAGCCGGCCGTTCCGGTTTGCGGCCTGGCCGCTCGCGCAATTTCGTAAGTCGAGCCGTGTCGGAACGAGACGGCCATATCGATCCTGACACAGAGCCCTCAGGAAGGGGCCGCGCTGCTCGATCCGAGTGCAGCTATCGACAAAGCTGCCATAGACCTGCGCCTCGGCCTTAGTGTTAGCCACAACGACGCTTGTACCGAGCACTGCTAAAACAAGAGCCCAACGACCCATTTTCCTCTCCAGACTCCAGACTGCATGTCCTAACGGAGCTTCCATTTCGCCTCAGCAAAGTAAAAAATTTCTGCTGAGCACTCGCTGAACGGGTTGGATTGCTGATAGGTTCACCACGCTTCGACTGGAAATGACACTTTCTCAGGTGCGTGCCATCGCTTCGATCAGTCGGATCCAGTCCTTCTTGTCCCGACGCGCCGTAAGGAGCGTAGCGGCTCCGTGTGAGAGGCCGGCCAACAATTCCGACTGGTCGAGGACAGACACCAAGGCGCTACGGAAGCCCTCGGCGTCCCCGGTTTGGGCAATGAGCCCGGCTGCGCCATGGCCGATCTGCTCAGGTAGGGCGCCTGCTGGCATGACAACACTTGGCATGGCCCAGGACAGGGCCTCGGCAATGACCCCCGACTGACTGGCCTCTTTGTAAGGGCAAAGCAGCAGATGATGACTCGCAAAGAGCTCTGCCGTTCGTTCGTCAGAAATCCAGCCAAGTTCCAGATCAACCTGAGGCCATTCGGCAAACGCTCTCCGCACCTCCGGTTCAAGGGGACCGGAGCCGGCAAGGGTCAATCGCCATCGAGGATCGCTTTTCAGCGGGCGGAGGACCTGGTCCAGAAGATCTAGGCCCTTGTACGGGAGGAGGCGGCCATAGAAGAGGAGGCGGACCGGCTCATCGGCCGATTGCCGATTGGGCATCAGGGATCGCTTGGTAGGGTAGACGGCCTCCAGAGGAATCATCGACGTCTTGATGTTCGATCCCGGGATCCTCTCTGCCAAACGTCGCGAGACATTGCTCGACAGGGTGACAACCCGGTCGGCACTCTTGATCAGGAGGTCTTGCGTCACACGCTGCCAAGCAGCGGCATAATCGCCCGGATGGGGCTCTGCATCGTGGGCCACGTAGATGACCTTGAGACCCCGCTTCTGCAGGGCTCGGATGAAGGGCCATGCAAACGGCGAATTCATTGTCATGATGACAGCATCCGGCCTAAGAGATAACAAGGCATTTGCATGCTTTGCCAATTGGCTAGGGAGAAACCAGGCTGTTCGCCAGAGATTACGGAGGTTCGGACGATCAATGGTCAGAAGAGGTAATCCGCTCGCCTCGAATGCCCTGATATCGTTGTTCTGTTTCGTGAGGGAGAAAATGACTTCAGCGGGAACTGGACCCTCTGTTAGACACTGAGCGAGAAGGAGCGTAAGAAGAGATCCCCCTCCGCGACGGCCCCAATAATGCAAAACGACACTCGTGTGGCGAGGGGGTACTGAATTTATTGTATTATCGCGCATTTAAACTTGCTAAGTCCTCATAAGTACCATCGTCAACGATGTTTCGTTGCCCTGAAAAGGGCGCGATGAGGACTGTGTCCCATTGCTTCTGCCCAAGACCCCAACCGGCATAAAGCACCAGTAAGTCCGGACCCATGGCCGGATCAACTGCTATGTGACTCAGTCGCAGGACCAACCCCGTTCAGCGGCAGAGCAACTTCCTCTGGCATCATATCCTTCAGAGTGAGCAGGAGCTTGGTCCACCTTTATCTCCGTGGGGTAATCTGGAATCATTCGATGCGGTGGAGCGTCGCATTCGGGGGCCCCTCCGATCGGAGTTCATGTTTGGAACATTGATACTCCACGGTTGACGTCGGCCTAACCGGTGTTTACGAGGCCAAACAGACATCAAGAAGGGCCGGAAAATGGGCGAGGGCGCCAATCATATCTTACCCGTGATCATGTGCGGAGGCTCTGGAACGCGGCTGTGGCCGGCGTCGCGGGACAGCATGCCTAAGCAGTTCATCAACCTGCTGGGTGAGCACTCCACTTTCCAGACCGCCGTCCAGCGGGTGACTGCGCCGGATGTCTTTCTCTGCCCGACAGTCATCTCGAGCAATGACGTCCGGTTCATCGTCGCCGAGCAACTGGCGCAGATCGGGGCCAAGGCCGACATCATTCTTGAGCCCGTGCAGCGGGATTCCGCAGCCGCCATCGCGGTTGCGGCCTGCCATGCCGCACGCATCCACCCGGAGACGGTCGTTCTGGTCATCGCGGCAGATCACGTCATCGATGATCCGGCCGCCTTCGCCACCTCTTGCCGGGCGGCCTTCGAGCCGGCCCGCCAGGGCTATATCATGACCCTCGGCGTGGTGCCTCAATATCCGGCGACCAGCTATGGCTACATTCAGCCAGGCAAGGGCCTCAAGAGCACTGATGCATACCGGGTGGACCGCTTCGTCGAAAAACCGAATGCGGAAACGGCGCAGAACTATATCGACCAAGGCTTCCTCTGGAACAGCGGCAACTTCATGTTCCGGGCGGATGTGATGATCGAGGAACTGGAGCGCTTCCAGCCCGAGATCCTGGCCGCCGCGCGGCAGGCTCTTGAGGCTGCGGCCACCGATCTAGACTTCATTCGCCTCAATGAGGAGGCGTTCAAGCAGGCGCCCAAGACCTCGATCGACTACGCCGTCATGGAACGCACCGAGCGGGCAGGGGTCCTGCCGGTTTCGTTCTCCTGGTCGGATATCGGCTCATGGGGAGCCCTGTGGGATGCCTCGCCGCGGGATGAGGCTGGCAATGCACTGCGGGGTAACGTGGAAGTAGTGCAGTCCCGCAACAGCCTGATTCACAGCGACGACATCCTCACGACAGTCGTTGGCCTGGATGATGTCGTTGTCGTCGCCAAGCCTGATGCCGTGCTCGTGACCTCCCGGAGCCGCTCCGAACTGGTGAAGGACCTTGTGGTCTCGATGCGAGCCAAGCAGATGCCGGAGGCCACCGAACATCTACGGATGTACCGACCCTGGGGTTGGTATCAGCGCATCGACAGGGGGGCCCGCTTCCAGGTCAAGCGCATCATGGTTCAACCGGGCGGGCGCCTGTCGTTGCAGAAGCATCACCACCGCGCCGAGCACTGGGTCGTTGTGCGCGGCACCGCGGAGGTGGTGGTCAACCAGGATGTGGTGGTTCTGCATGAGAACGAGTCCGTTTACATCCCGATTGGCGCGGTTCATCGCCTGACGAACCCGGGTCGTATTCCGCTGGAACTTATCGAGGTTCAGGTCGGCAGCTACACGGGCGAGGATGACATCATCCGCGTGGAAGACGTCTACGGGCGATAGCAGGCGCTCGAGCCTTCAGTCGCTCTGCGCGGAGGTCTGCGCAGAGCCCCAGCCGCAATCAGGTCGGAACACATCCTATCGCTATAAGACCCGGCCTACAGAAGCGTCGCTAAAGCAGATTGGCGGCCTTCAGCCCGATCATTAAGAGCCCCACATGCTGGGCATGAGCCAGTTCTCCCCGTAGAGCCCTTGCGGCTGCCTCGGCCGCGGCGACCCGAACGACGGTGATATTCTCGCTGGGTTCCGGGGTCGCCGGTCCCGCGCGTCGAACTGGCTGCGCCAGAACGACGTGAACGCGGTTCGTATGGGTCGCGGGGTTCGGAGAGAGGCTCGCCAGAAGCCGCACATTCTCAGCGGTGTAGCCGGTTTCCTCCATCAGTTCGCGGGATGCTGCCGTGACTGGATCGCCGTCGGCGGCGTCCACCACGCCGCCGGGAAGCTCAAGAGTGGCACCGCCATAGCCGTGCCGGTACTGGCGGACGAGAAGAATGTGATCCTCGGTATCGATAGCCACGACATGAACCCAATCCGGGTATTCAAGCACGTAGAATGGGGCGATTTCTATCCCGGACGGCGTGACACAGTCGTCGGCGCGAACCGATATCCACCGGTCACGAAGGACACTACGAGACCGATTGACTGTCCATTTCATGGGAACTCACTTCGACCTTTGAAGAGGCGCTTTTCTGAGGCGCCACCCAAGTGGAGGCTCAGCGTCGATAATGAGATCACCACGAGATGCCTGCCTATTGAGATGCAAGTGTGGCAACAACAGCGGCGTTGATCAACTGATAACAATGACAAAGTGTCCATGAAGCTCACATGTGGCGATCAAAAGCTGATCAGGAGCCGGATGCAGTTATCGGGGGACAATCTGGCCGGATACTTTGCGCTTCCACGGGCTGGTTTTCCCGCATGGCAGCGGAAACTTCGAGGCATGAGCGCCTACGTGGTAAATCTTCTGCCGCTTGGCCTTGGCAGCTCGGTGATGATCATCCTGGGTTTTGAAAAAAAGCACAGGCTTCATGTGC
>KI911961.1:226701-237313 GCA_000517005.1 Microvirga lupini | reverse complement strand
GTCAACGCGCTCTAGGTTGCTCAGATGATCTGCGCCTCCAAGCTCAAGGGCCCGAATGTGCTCCGCGATCCAGCGTTCGCGCATGCCATCGATTTTCTGATCGCAGAGTACGCATCTTCCACCCGTTGCTTCCCACACTTGAAGGCGCCGGTGCGGAGTGAGCTTCCGGCGAACGGTTGTTCCCACATCTTCAACATCGACGAACGCCATGAGTTTTCATCCTGAGGTTGCGTGGGACGAGGGCCTGTCATCGTTGCGTGGCAAATCAGCTTCAGCTTCGAGAAGATCTACAATGCGCTGAGATAAGCGTTCGCACTCGTCCCGCAGGACTTCAGAAGAGGCAATGAGCTTGGCGAGCTGGCGCTCTCGACCAGCGTCAATGGGAACGAGACGCAGTCCTAAGGAGGCAACCGTCGGAGCCCCTGCTTTTCCGGGGGCGGGCTCTTGCAATGCCAGATGGTGGCTGCGTGGGCGCGCCGATCTTGTCATGAACTCAACTCCGGGACACCTAACGGGCATCAAAGTCGTTCTGAGTGAAACAGGTTGCAGTTTCTAGGCTCTAACCACGTAGAGCAGACGGGAAATCCATTAGGGACCACGGCTCTTTCCTGCGAGAAGAGCAGTGAAGGTACGCCCCTAGTCGCCCTCGTAGCCGCTCCGACGAATCCGTATCGTCCTGATTTTGCCGCGCGACCTGGTGCGTTGGACACAGAAGTCTCATGCGTCTTAACTGCGTCGTAGGAAGTTGTTTGATATTGAGCGTCCCTCAAGGTGGGAGACCAAACGCTCTTCTGGCAGTAACGAGGCATGTCGCTGTATCTCAACCTCATTTATATATCCAGAATACATTTTTCAGGACGATTTGTCAATAGAAATGTATCTGAAATACAGACTGCTGGTGAGTAGTACAGCCAATGGTCGTGCGTCTCACACCGCGCCTCTGTCGGGCAGCTAGAGCGCTCGCAGGGTTAGAACAAAAAGACCTTGCGTCCGCGTCCGAAGTTTCGAAATCAACAATTGGAGCTTTTGAGATCAAGGATGAGGGTGCGCGGTTGACAGCGCGGACCAATCGCGCCCTGATCGAGGCCTTCGAACGAGCCGGTCTTGAATTCATCCCGGAGAATGAGGGTGGGCTTGGCGTTCGCTTGCGCTACCCAGCTCACGAAAGCCGCAATGAAGATTTACAATCTGGCTAAACCAGTATTGATATTCGATCTGAATACCAAGTCCTGCTGGTAGCAATACTAATTTCCATTGTCGTAGGTCAAAAGACACAGTGGCCCAAGACTGACCAGTGAGTTTGTTCCACGGCCCACAACCGTTCTGTTTTGGCCGCCTATTCGCCCGGCTCGAAGCGATCAACCACGCCGGCTCCGAGCTCAAGGCGTACCTGCACAAGGCTGATGCCCAAACCTTTGACGCATTCTGGCAGGTTGCCGGTCACATCTGCGACGCGCCCGAATTTCAGGAACGCTCGCACTACTTCACGGCTGCCGGATACTTTTCCGTTTAACCGTCCGATGCTCAAGTCTGAGCATCCCGCGCAAAGGCCTCTGCAACCTGGAGTGCCTCGGTGAGAGCTTTCATTTTACGAGGCTGCCGGCCTTCTCGGGGATTTGTCGGGATACACACCGAGAACGAACATGACCCCGGTGTTTCATTGTCTTGTCTCAATAACTTTGCAGTCAGCAGATGTGGGGCTGACAAGATCAAGCTGTCCAATGCTGTGCCCTCAGGCGACCTCTCAAGAGTCTCTAATTCAACGAGCCGTGATTGCATTTTTGTTGCCTTGGCCCGGGTCAGCGCTCGTCGCCTGCGCTGAGCCAAGGGCACAGGATTGTCAATTGATCTCGCGTAGTCAGGGCTGTGCCACCGTTTGAGCAGCGCGAAGTGCACGAATGGTGTCGGCGTCGAGCCGCCCGGTGATTGGCAATCCTTGCCCTTGCTGGAAAGCCTCAATTGATCGGCGGGTGCCCGGACCGGACACGCCATCTGCTTTCAAGGGTCCATATCCCAGCATGGTGAGCGCCTGCTGCGCCTTGCTGACTTCCTCCTTCAAAGGGGGGATACTGGCTTCTGCAGGACGGGCGGAGCTCACGGGTGGCGATACTGTCTCTTCTGGAGTTGCTGCTTGAGATCGATCGCCGGAGGGTTGGGGCCGCATAAGGTCAATATCACCACTGATACGCGCCCGAAGATACTCTAGGTGCTTTAGCTCCTGCGTTACGGCGGAAATCTGCTTTTGCACGTGCTGCAAATCCCGATTTCCGACCTTGAGACGTTCCAGTTCCAGGGCAAGTGCATCCCGATCTGCACTGGTCGCCTCAACGGCCTGGGACAATCGTGCAATCTCAGCCTGTGCGTCAGTCCTTGAAGATTGGGGGCTAAGAACTGAGAAACCATACAGAGCCCACCCTGCCACGGCCACAGCTACTGTCAGACGGTTCATCAACACGCATCCCAGTCTTATCTTAGGTTTTGTGTGTTGCTGATATGGGGTGCCGAGGGTTGGTCGGAAGGAGTGAGGATAGGATTTCATCGATTGTCGTCCGCTGGCTTCGGGTCGCGAAACCCTCATCGTCTCGCGCCTATACCAAGCGAGCTTGATAGGTGAGGTATATGTCCGGCCATGATATCGTGGACCGCCTCAAGGCCGCCTCAGAGTGCGAGGGCGATCTGCCGCTCGAGGAGGAACGAGCCCTTTTCATCGAGGCTGCCGAGACGATCGAGGTCCTTCGATCTCTGTTGGAGCCACTGAAGGATGTCGGCTTAGAGGACTTGCCGCCGAAGGGCAGTGCTTAGGTGGCAAGGACGGATCGGGAGCAGGCCCAAGCGGAGGGGAGCGGGCGAGTCCTAGAGCCCGACCATCTTCATGCCCGGATCAGGATAGCGCGTGCCGGCGGCGGCGCCTGGCGGCATGATGCGGTCGATGCGCGCCAAGTCCTCCGCGGTGAGCGTCACGTTCAGCGCGCCCACATTCTCCTCCAAATAGCGGCGGCGCTTGGTGCCGGGGATCGGCACGATGTCATTGCCCTGCGCCAGCACCCAGGCGAGCGCCAGCTGCGCGGGGGCGCAGCCCTTCTCGCGGGCCATGGCTTCGATCTCACGCACAAGGTCGAGGTTCTTCTGGAAGTTCTCGCCCTGGAAGCGCGGCGAGCTGCGGCGGAAATCATCAGCCGCGAGATCATCCAGGCTCCTGATCTGCCCGGTGAGAAAGCCGCGGCCCAAGGGGGAGTAGGGCACGAAGCCGATGCCGAGCTCGCGCACGGTCGGCAGGATCGCATCCTCCGGATCGCGGCTCCAAAGGGAGTACTCGGTCTGCAGCGTGGTGATGGGATGAACCGCATGGGCGCGCCGAATGGTCTGGGGACCGGCTTCTGACAGGCCGAGGTAGCGGACCTTGCCGGCGCGCACGAGGTCGGCCATGGCGCCGACCGTGTCCTCGATCGGTGTCTCAGGATCGACGCGGTGCTGATAATAAAGATCAATGACCTCGACTTTCAGTCGCCTCAGACTTGCCTCGCAGGCCTGGCGCACATAGTTGGGCTTGCCGCTCACGCCGAGGCGCTCTCCATTCGGTCCCCGCACATTGCCGAACTTGGTGGCGAGCACCACCTTGTCGCGCCGGTCCGCGATGGCACGGCCGACGAGTTCCTCGTTGCGGCCGACGCCGTACATGTCAGCGGTGTCGAGGAAGGTGACGCCAAGCTCAATGGCGCGGTGGATCGTGGCGATGGACTCGGCCTCGTCGCCACTGCCATAGAACTCGGACATGCCCATGCAGCCAAGGCCGAGGGCGGACACCTGCAACGGACCAAGCTGACGCTGCTGCATGGAGGATCTCCGGTTCTGAAAGGTCATTATGACCGCGGGCATGGCGGACGAGGCTTGAACTGGACCGACTTGGCTTGGTTTCAAGTCTCGAAGGGCTAGTCGGCACAGCGTGTCCCGAGCTGCCAACAGACGCCCTATGGTGGATCCGATCTCCTCAGAGGAGTGACCTATGGAACGCGCATGAGCCAAGCGCAGGTAGTCCTATCAACGGCAGCAAGGACCTTGAAGGAATTCGCAATTTTCGTATATACTTTCTTGTATATACGGAGGAGAAGATGGCCACTGCCAAAGTTTTCCGGTCCGGCAACAGTCAGGCCGTCCGACTGCCCAAACAGTTTCGCCTCACCAGCGACGAGGTCGAGATCTTTCGCCGCGGCGAGGAGATCGTCCTGCGGGAGAAGCCCAAGACACTGGCGCGGGCGTTTGAACTTCTGTGTGATCTCCCGGACATTGAGCGCGATGATGGTCCACCGCAGGAGCGCGAGGGGCTCTGATGGCCCAACCCCAGTATCTCCTGGACACCAACATCTGCATCTACATACGCCGCGAGCGTCCTCAAACTGTTCTGGACCGCTTCAAGGATCTGCCTCCAGGCTCGACTGCCATTTCGGTTATCACCTATGGTGAGCTGGCCTATGGCGTTCATAAGAGTCCTGATCGACACAACGCCATGTTGATTTTGGAGGAGCTGACAGCTTTGATCCCGGTCATCCCTATGGCGATTGAAGTGGCGCAGTCCTACGGCGCCATTCGATCGGACCTGGCTGCCCGAGGCGAGCTGATCGGGAACAATGATCTCTGGATCGCTGCCCACGCGAAGAGCCTCGGGCTGACCCTTGTTACCAACAACGAACACGAATTCCAGCGCGTGGACGGGCTCATCATCGAGAACTGGGCACGGCGTTAGCCCAGACGATGCTTATGAAGAAGGGCGGATTGGGGGCTGTGGAAACAGGGGATAGCGTTAGCAAACCGATTTTCGGCTTTGGGTGCAAAACGCCTGTCATACAGCTCCGATCTGATTCCGTCGTGGGTGTGACGGAACGAAGAGAGGGGCGATGGCACGCCGCTACTTCTATCACATGACTGACGGGATGGAGCTTATTGTCGATCGGCAAGGCCGATGGGCTCGATCAAAGCGCCAGGTTGAGCCCGAGGCGCTCTCCCATGCCTTGCGGATGATGCAGGAGGCACCCGCCGAGATCGATTGGTCGAACTGGCAGGTCGGCGTTCAGGATCAGGACGGGTACGCGATTGCCCATCTCCCGTTCCCGGCCAATCACGCCTGACGATCAACTCCGATACGGGAGCCAGTCCGGGCGAGCTTCATCCCGCGCCCTCCTCCGCCAGAGGAGCGGGCTCTCAGAGTCGTAGAAGTGTCATTCAACGCTGATACGTCCCACATGCGACGCGGATCGCACACACTCAATCAACTTGGCCCCTTACACTGCGTTTGCGTGAGCGACTTTTTCGGTGGTGTCATCCTTGCCAGCCCGCAGGAGGGGAGTGCCTCGCAGGAGCTTAGCGCTTCGCTTGGCTGGCAACGTTCGTGGGCTCAGGTGAGGTCAGCTTCACGATCTGGCCGAACACGAGCCCGATCACAAGCCCCCGGATGATGACGATGGGCAAATCACGCCATGCGCGTCCTGTGATCATTGGGAGCCCCATCGGCTAAGTGATACGAATATTGATGCTCTCGATGCACCTGTGACGCCGGCGGCTACAAGTCAATGCCTGGACCGACTTGGAGAGGTGTTTTCGGGAAGGCAATCAGCCGAATGTGACCGCCGTGCCAGCGGTCACATCCTACCTCGACTGTTCGTCGTGTTTCTTAGCACTGGCACCCGCCCGCCGGTCGACTTCGGCGGCCACCGCTGCCCAGAACCGGAAACCCTGCTCACTTCCTCTCGCGCGGCAATAATAGGCCTGCTGCCGGGCACGGTCGTAGGCGGCCTGTCCTTCGTAGGCGATCAGGCATACGGCCTCGTACTCGACGGCCGTCAGCCCGTCCTGGCGCCGACGCTTGGAAAGGCGAGCAAGGGAGCTGCGGATATGACCGATCAAGCGCTTCATCATGGCCAGTATGGATGCATGACGATGCAGGTCAATCAGCCGTGTGGCCCGCGCCCTCGAAACCGAACGTCTTTCAGGCGGCATGCCGCGTTCGCTGACCGGCCTTCCGCACCGGCTGGCAGAGCGTGCCCAGCAGGAAACCCCGCCTGGAGAGGCCTCCTACGGCTTGCGTTTGAACGCGAGCATTAACAGCCCACCTGGCGCGCCTTGGATGACGCGTGCGTTGAGACACAGCCATCTCTGGATCAAGGGCAGAGTATCGGAGTGGCTGGAACTCTATCTCGCGGCCTCTGGGCGCTCTGACACAGCGCCCACGCCGCCAGGGCTGGGAGCGTCACATGCTTTCCAAATCTACCCTGCTTCCGGCTGTTCTCGTTATTAGCCTTTCGCCGTTCCTTCAGGCTCATGACATCTAAGAGGAGAGGCCGATGATCAAGGCAGGCGCACTTGCTGGGTTCCTGCTCGCTGGGCTCGGGCCTGCGTTCGCGGAGCCTAGTCCTCAAGAGAGACAATGCATGGTGGGGGAGCAGCGTGTCAACGGCCCGTGCCGGGCCTTATCGGAAGGCGCTAGCACACGATCAGGAGATCAAGGGCGTACGGGCAATCGAGGTGATGCCGGTCGAAGTGGTGACGGCAGATAGCGGGCCATTCCCCAGTGCTCGGGTTGGCCGGTGAACTCAGAGACGGTAACGGCAGTGGTGCCTCGGGAGTAGGTCATGCCAAGCGGACAGTTCCGGCGCTCATGGCCGCGCGGATGCTCGGCTGTCTCTGATTGCTCTCAGGGTGTCAGCTTCAAGCCGCCCGGTCACGGGCAGCCCCTCCTTTTGCTGGAAGGCTTGAATGGCTCGGCGTGTCCCGGGCCCAAGTACGCCGTCCGCCTTCAATGTCCCATATCCTAGCCTTGTAAGCGCCTCCTGCGCGGTGCCGATGTCATCTTTTGAGAGAGAAAGGCTCCCTACAACGGGAGGTTCAGCTGTCTCGGCGGGAGTGGACGCTTGAGAGGCCGCTCTCGATGGCTGAGGGCTCATAGTATCGATTTCGCCACTGACCCGGGCCCGAAGATACTCGAGATGCTTCAGTTCCTGAGCGGCGGCAGCGATCTGCTTCTGAATATGCTGCAGGTCCTGATGCTCGCCTTTGAACCGCTCCAGTTCGGCGGCAAGAGCATCACGGTCTGCGGCGTTTGTCTCAGCTGCCTGGCGCAGGCGCCCAATCTCAGTCTGCACGTCAGCCTCAGAGGATAACGGCCCCAGAACCGAGAACCCGAATAGAGCCCAGCCTGCCACGGCTGCGGCTATGATCAGACGGTTTGTCAACACGCACCCCGGCCCCACTCATTCTCGTATGCCGCTCATATCGGCTGCCAAGGCTATGGCAGGAAGGGGTGAGGCGTCCCTTAATACCGCCATTCCTCCAACCAAGTGCTGACGGGCTCGCCAGTAATTTCGGAGATGGCGGTCAGGCCTCGCGATCGAGCGAGACGTTCATGAACACGACCCAGCCAATCACCGTCCAATTGAAGATGCCGTTTAGCAGGGCAAAGAGCATTTTCGTGCTTATGCGCTCTCCTGGGCGCAGACTGTAGATGACGGCTGGCAGGAAATACAGCGCCACTAGAGTTATCGTGATTGAGTTCAAAGCGTACATGGCCGGCATCCTGGTTCCGCAATACTAATCAGGTGCCGCCTTAACCCGAAGTGAACTTGCATCACGTTATCCCAATTCTCTCATGCTCCCCCATTAGAGGCAGGACAGGCGAGGACAAGTTCGGTGGTGGTCTGCCTCCTGAAAAGCAATCTTTTCTGAAGTCTGGCTTGTGAGCTGAATGGACCTACCCCCCGGACGCGTTCCACGGCCTTTGCAACTTTCCGGGCGTGGTGGGTTTGTTGAAGGCGTTCGGGCTCAAACCGCCAAGCGCTGTATAGGGTCGGGTCTCATTGTAATCTTTTCTCTACTGCTAATTTCGCTCACTGGCATCGGCCATCGAGAGAAACAACGAGCCATTCAGGCACTCCGCCCGCGGGCGGAGTGCCTGAATGGCTCGATATCGGCGTTGTCAGCGAGCGTTCTGGGTTGGGAGTAGTCGATCTCAACTCGGCTCAGATAGGTCTCCAAGTTCGAGGCCAACCGGCGAATTCAGGGCCCGTCCACCCGTAGGCTCTTCGGTCAGTTGCGGCTCCGGGCGATCTCTCTTCCACATTGGCAGGCGACGTGCGCATGCACCGATCCGGACGGAACCCCTCCTGGGTGGTAGCCAATACAATTGGTGAGCCTGTTGGTTCACCTGCGTGAAAGGCCCTGGTCGGAGCATCATGCTATCTTCGCGGCACGATAGTCCCGTCGATCTTCTTCTTCCAGCGGCTCTGTCTTCCGCAGGGCAGCGGACGTTTGCTTATATCAGCGCCGAGATGCCGGAGCTTCTGCCGTTTGGCTTTGGCGGCACACTGATAACCGTCACGAGTCTTGGCCGCAGCACAGTTCGCATGCACTGGGCCCATGTTGTCATGCTCATCCCGACCTCCCAACTCCAAGGCTCGGATGTGCTCGACGATCCAGCGCTCGCGGACGCCATCGATCTGCTGGTGGCACACCACACACCGGCCGCATGTCTTCTCCCACACCTTCAGCCGTCGGTGCGGGGTCAGCCGACTACGAGGCGTTGTCCGTACATCCTCAGTCTCGACAAACACCATGGCATCGTCCTTCAGGAGACAATCTGCGACCGGAAACGGGGATGCCTGCGTCATCCCTGGTATTCTGCGTTGAGAAGAGCGGTGATCCTCAGGAACAGCCGATCGCATTCGCCCCGCAACATCTCACACGAGGTGATGAGCGTTGCGATTTCAGACGCCCTCTCGAGGTCGAAGGGGACCAAGCGAGCCTGTACCCCTGTCGATGCCACTGTTTCACCGTACTGCTTCGTCGCAGCCTTGCGCCGTCGAGCAGTCTCCCTCAATGCGTAAAACTGGTCGCGGCGGGTCATGAAAAGATCCTCCGGCGTTGGCTATGAGGATTATGGTCAGGGACACCGGACTTGCAGCGCAAAGGCCAGATACTTGCAGAATTGGCAATCTGGGCGGAGTCGGGGATGCAGGACATTATTTACCTCCAGCGACTATGATCCCTAAAGTATCAGAAAATTCAACTCTTTAGGTGTCAATTGATCCATAAAGAGCCAATAACGCTCACAGGTGAGCACCTTCGCGCGGCCCGCGGTCTGCTGCGTTGGGATCAGGCTGACCTCGCCGCGGCCTCAGGCGTGTCGCTACCCACCGTCAAACGCATGGAGAAGCAGTCTGGTACACTCAGAGCTCATGGGCCTACCCTCCAAGCGCTTTTACGAGCTTTGGACGAAGCCGGCATCGAGTTAATCCATGAGAGCGAGGAAGGAGGGATCGGTGTTCGCTTGCGCCGGCCTGGTCACCGCGACTCCGGCACTGACCCTCGCACTGTTGGATCGCCGGGGGATTAGAGAGCTAAATGGTGCTTCTCCCTTCTCCTGTGCGATGTCAGTCGCCCTAGGGATGATTCCGTTCAACTCGAATGGTCTCGCCCAGGCAGCCTAATTTCCCGTCCTGCTCCTGTCGACCTTGAGCAAACGATGATTGATGCCCAATGGCCTGATCGGTTGCCTTCAAGGATCTGCCAGGTTTTTCCACAATTGGTTTCGCAGACGCGGGACAGCCCTGGGAACCCCCCGTTCTGCCTCAGCATTGGCTCAGCGGATAGGCATTGGAGGCACAGTATTTTATGGGACGAAACTGAGGCGGTGGGGCCATGGGCCCACGCCCGTCGATGAGCGAGATCTCGTCGATCAACACAGTCACAACCTTCACAGGGATGCCATCCCATGTCTAAAGCATCTGCGCCAATCAATCCTGCCGCGGGCCAAGGAGATCCGCGACTCAAGTGGCAACCCAAGGACCCTGTTACCGAGCCGACACGCACTGTCTCTATTGTTGACCCGCGCGACCTCGGGCCACTCTTCGCGAAAAGCGTGCACCTGCTCGAGGGTGACGCAACAGCCTATGATGACCTACTGTCAAAGGCCACAGCAGCCATTGCGCCTCGCGATCTTATCGAGGCGATCTGGGTCAAGGAGTTCGTCGACCGAACCTGGGACTCTCAGTTCTACAAGCGGGTGCGAGCCGTGTTTCTGACTGAATCCCAGAAGGACGTCGTCAGGAGCCTTATAAAGATCAACGAGCGTGTTATCGCGCAGTGGGTGGCGGGTGACAAGGCGGCAGCGGCCTCCATTGAGGCAGCGCTCAAAGCACGGGGCGTCGATTGGGACACCGTTAGGGCCGATGCAGTGGTGTACAACCTCGACAAAGTTGATCAGCTCGATTGTTTGATCGAGCGTGCCGCCACCCGTCGCGATAAGGCCCTCCACATGCTTGAACGCCGCCGCGAGACTGGCGTTCAGCGGGTCGCGCCGATCTTGGACGGAATCCGGGCAAACGGTTCGGTGGCGCGGTGAGAAGGCGCCAAGCCTATGTCTTCATCCAGGAAAGTCACCGCCAATCGAGCCAATGCAAGGCGCAGCACCGGGCCACAATCGGTCCACGGCAAGGCTCAGTCGCGCCTGAATGCTCTCAAGCATGGCCTCGCCATTCCTGCCGCAGCCTTGCCGGAACTGACACGCGATATCCGCGAGTTGGCTCAGAAACTGGCCGGCGATCCATTCATTGATCTCGCCTTACTA
>KI911961.1:224610-226601 GCA_000517005.1 Microvirga lupini | reverse complement strand
AGCGGCTGCGACGCAGGTGGTAGCAGCAGCCGTTGATGTTAATCGCATCCGCAGGGTGCGTCATGACCTGCTGGAACGGATGCTCGTGGATCCGGAGTTTCACGAGCCGCCACTGCCGTGGGAGCCGATGCCCATTCGACCAATCCGCATCAGGTACACAATGGCTATGCGGATCGAAGCCTCTCGCAATGGGGCCCTTGAGCAGCAGATTAGGAAGGAAGTCGCGCAATTGGCTGCGCAAGGGGCCTACGAAAGTGAGGTGAGGCGCATCAAACAAGACCTGGCTGCGGCGAGATACCGTGCCCAGGAGCGCAAGCGCCAATGGGATCAGCTGGCCCGGTTCGAGCGCTATGAGCGGCGCGCCGTGTCGCGGCGCAATACAGCCATCCGAGCCTTTGATGAAGCGCTCGCTGCAGCACAGAAGGCCAGGGACCATAACATCGGCTGACGAAGCGAGGCGCCTGCACAGTATCGAAGATTCGTTCCGCATCGGCCTAAACCGCAGTGCATCGTCGGCGGCTTGTGGGATATCGATCCTGCGGGACGGTAAGCGACGAGCGTTGCGATTGCTGAGGTGATTCGATCACAGCTCCAAAGAGGACGAGCGCCTGCGGCAGGGACAGAGTGAGCACTTTGAATTCAGGCTTGCCACACACACTGGCAGAGCCCTAGGAAGGCCTGCTGCCGGAACAAGGCAGCCGTGAACAATCCACGACATGATTCAATACAAGTGACCTGTCGGATGTTGCTGCGTCCGATGCCATAAATCTTGCTGAAAAAGTGATTAGATTCCTTCTGAGGTATAGGCGCGGATCTATTTTGCCGGCCACTGAAAATGTGCCCTCTTGGACGGATCAGAGATGCCGGTTGCTGAGTCAGCTTTTGGCAGAACGAACCCAACGGTCTCCCCAGACGCTTGGCCCGTTGATTGCTCAAAAATGGATCCGATCTTTTCCCGCTCTCGGGTGTTGAGTCTCCTGTGCAGCTGGCAGGAGGATCGTGCGGGCATGGGGCCGAACGGGGACATTCTGGATTGCCTGATCGTCGGGGGAGGGCCGGCGGGGTTGACGACGGCGTTGTATCTCGCCCGCTTCAAGCGCCGCTTCCTGGTGGTGGACAGCGGCACGCCGCGGGCTGCCTGGATCCCCACCAGCCATAACATCCCGGTCTTCGCGGAGGGCATCTCCGGCCGGGGCATCCTGGCCCGCGCCCGGGCCAATCTGGAGCAATACGGGGCTGCGATCCGGACGGGGCGGGTGACGGGCCTGCGCAAGCAGCCGGATCGCTTCATTGCGGTTCTGGAGGACAACGAGGGCGGCACGAGCCAGATCGCGGCCCGGCGGGTGGTGCTGGCCACGGGCTCCGTCGATATCGAGCCCGATCTGCCGGACGTGCCCAATGCCGTCCAGCGCGGGCTCGTGCGCTATTGCCCGATCTGTGACGGGTACGAGTCCCGCGATCAAAAGATTGCTGTCATTGCCTATGGCTCGCACGGAATAGGGGAGGCGGTCTTCATCGCCCGCACCTATTCCCGCGACGTGACCTTGCTCACGTTGGGGCAACGCCTGGAACTGGATTCGGAGCAGCGGGCGAGGCTCAAGGAGCACGAGATCAAGATCGTCGAGGCTCCCGTCGAATCCCTCGACATGGAGGGCGATCGCATCTCCGCCGTGCATATGGGCGGCAAGGAGCACCGCTTCGACGTGCTCTATTCGGCGCTTGGGCTCAAGTACCGCTCGGACCTCGCGATCTCGCTCGGCGCC
This sequence comes from Microvirga lupini, assembly GCA_000517005.1. Lineage (GTDB taxonomy): Bacteria > Pseudomonadota > Alphaproteobacteria > Rhizobiales > Beijerinckiaceae > Microvirga > Microvirga lupini. The sequence continues at coordinate 224,838 of KI911961.1, read as the reverse complement.
GAGCACGATCCCTCAGGCAGCCTCATCGTCGACAGCCATTGCCAAACCACGGTCAAAGGCCTCTACGCCGCCGGCGACATCGTCCGTGGCCTCGACCAGATCGTGGTCGGCATGGGCCATGCGGCCCTCGCCGCCACCCACATCCACAATCACTGCGAATTGCCGACGGAGGATGAGCCGGGCGGGGCGTGATGCCGCTGGCAGCGGACGCCGGCTTCAGCCCTAGAG
>KI911961.1:216177-224510 GCA_000517005.1 Microvirga lupini | reverse complement strand
AGCTAACGTCAAGGTCTCCTGCTGAGTATGAGCGGCCCGACCGCATCGCATTTATGTCGCAGGGGCTCGGGAGAACCTTTTCCTGTTTGTCAAAACGCGATATTGCATTCCCTAAGAGAAGGACCGTGTCTCGTTTTCCGCGGTCCGTCGGGGGCGACCAGACATGGCTACGAACGGCGACGATATCGTCAGTGCTTACGGCTATCAAATCAAAGGCGTGAGCTTCGATGGCGGCGCAGGCCGCGATACCTTCCAGCTCATGGGTGGCGGGTACTTCGACATCTCGCAAGCAGCCGCGTTCACCAACTTCGAAATCATTCAAGGGGGCGTAGGCCCGGATGATATTCGCGTCAGCGGCAACCAGATCGCCACGGTCGAAAGCAGTCGACGGTGGGGACGATATGGACAGGTTGTCACTTGTCGGTTCGACCTTGAACCTGACCGGCAAATCCATTCTCGGATTTGAGCGTATCGACCTAGTCACCGCCGGAACGACCGTACGGAGCGATAGCCTCGCCATAGCTCTCCTGTTAAACGGGCGGGCAACCGACAACGATGGGGTGATCCTTGAGAACATCACGTTGATCCAAGCCGAGTGGGAGATCTTACTCGCCAACGGCATCGACCGCATTACCGATGCATCCGGTGTTACAACCATCAACGGGCCGCCCGCCTGACAGGCCTAGCGGGGGACCGGGTCACCGTCACGGGCGGCGGCCAGTACACATTCCTCGATGTCGGCAGTGATGCGGTTGTCGCGGATGACCGAGGGGCGATCCAATCACTCCGTGTAAGCTTCAACAACTCCATTCAGCACGATGTGTTCGGGATCTTCTTCCTGACGGCTTCTGGCCGGGTCACCTATGAAACCGTAAGTCCGTGGAGAAAGGCGGTATATGTCGATGGGATGCTGATAGGCTCCGTCGAGAGCGACTTTGGTCTCTCATTCACATTCAACACCAACGCGACGCCCGAGCGTGTCACGGAAGTGCTCCGGGCGATTGCATTCCGAGGCGATGGTCAGGGGTATTTACCGGTAGCCAAGGCGAAGGTCGACATCGTCATCGCGGATGCTGGCGGGCGCGTGACGCGCGCCTCGGTGATGCTGGAAAACGCCAATGACGCGCCAGTCGGCCTTGATCTCATCTATGGCAGGATCGCCGAAGGCTCCAAAGCAGGTTGGTATGTGGGGCAATTGACGGCGGGCGACTACAACTGGGGTGATACGCCAAATCTCCTTTACTCCCTCACTGACGATGCAGGCGGCCGTTTCAAGATCATCAATGGCAATCTGGTTGTGGCCGACGGGGCCAAGCTCGATTACGAGCAGGCCAAGACCCATCAGGTGATCATCCGGGTGACGGACCAGAGGGGTCTCTACCAGGAGAAAGCTTTCACCGTCAGGGTGACCGATGTTGCCAAAGAGAAACTCACCGGCACTGGTGGCGCAGACGTCATGGTCGGAGGTCGCGACCAGGATACTCTTTCCGGCGGAGACGGCGATGATGGACTGTCAGGTGGAGCCGGAGAGGATTCCCTGAATGGTGGCTCCGGCAAGGATGCGTTGAAGGGCGGCGGTTCCGCTGACAAGCTCTATGGCGGCTCGGGGGATGACATCCTCTACGGCGGGGATGGCAAGGATTATCTGCACGGCAATGCTGGCAAGGATGCGTTCGCATTCACGTCAAAGACCACGGGGGCCAACGTCGATCGGATCGCCGACTTCAACGTGAAGTATGATCTGATCTATCTCGACAACAGGATCTTCACGAAGCTCGGGAAGCAAGGTTCCGAGGCTTCTCCTGCCAGGCTGTCGGCGAAGTTCTTCACTATGGGCGAGAAGGCCAGGGACAAGGACGACTATGTCATCCATGACAGGAAAAAGGGCGTGCTCCTCTACGATGCCGATGGTTCGGGCTCCAAGTACAAGGCCGTGGAGGTCGCGACGCTGTCCAAGAACCTGAAGATATCATCCTCTGACTTCTTCGTGATCTGATACCGGCCGTATGGAGGTTGAGGATAACCTCCACACGGCTGGTTCCGCGCGTTCGCTCTGCTCTATGCCAATCTCAACCGAGTCCTGACAGCCCTTTGGGCCGGCGTTGAGACAGCACGTCCGGACCGGAGGCGAGACGTCAGTTTGCTCCCTCACGAAAGCGCCTTCGCCAGAAGCGGGAGGCTGATGTCCATGCGGTAATCGACCGAGGAATGGTCGTCGTGGAATTCCTCATAAGTGTGAGGAATACCGGCGGCTTCGAGCTTCCGGTGCATGATCCGCGAGCCGTAGACCATGTTGTATTGGTCGATATCGCCGCAATCGATGAAGAAGGCTTTCAGCTTACGCAGGTTCTCCTGGTGCTCGAGGCGGTCGACCATGCGCAGAGGGTCCCAGCGCAGCCAGTTGGACCAGCGCTCCTCGATGATCTCGCAGGTGTGAAAATCCACCGGCAGGCGGATGCCATGGAATTGGCTCGGATCAGGGTCGAAGCTCGCCGCCTGGGCGAGCAGCATCAGCACATGCCAGTCCTTGTCCTTCGCCTTCGGGCCGGCCTCGAATTTGCTTAAGAATGCTTCGATCGACATGTTGTGGTCGGCGAGGTGGCGCAGCGCCCCGGCGAACTCGCCGAGGTGGTAGAGATATTCGAAGCCCACGTCGCCCGAATGGGAGGCGGCCGCCGACCAGACCGAGCCGCCATGCCGCAGGGCATGGACCATGGCGCCGTAGCCGCCCGAGCTCTTGCCGAACACGCCCCGGCGCCCATCTCCGCCGCAGCCGAAGTGATTTTCGACGAAAGGCAGCATCTCGCGAATGAGGAACGTCTCCCAAGGTCCCATGGCCGCGCTGTTCACATATTGATTGCCGCCAAGGCGCGTGAAGCAATCGGGAAAGGCCACCACGACGGGCGGCATGGCGCCGGTGCCGATCAGGCGGTCGAGGCGCTCCGGCACGTTCTCGCCGTAGTTCTTCCAGTTGGTGTGAGCGGGACCGCCGGCCGTATACCCGACGAGATCGACGAGGAGAGGCAGGCCGCGGCCATCATGGCTCGCGGGCACATAGACATCGATCCGGCGGCGGGAAGGGTCGCCGAGAAGGTTGTCCTTGAGGCTTTGGCTGTCGAGCCAGAGGCTGTGCACCGTGCTTGCCGGCACATTATGGTCCTTACGCATCGTCATCCTCATCATGATTGCCCAAGATGTGGCTCCCGGACGGGCACTTGTCCAGAATCAGGGCGTTTGCGGCGGTTAATAAGTCCTTCTCCCACCTAGCCATTCCGATGATCGCAGGTCTACGGTGCAGGTCGATAAGTCATCGCTTGGGGGAATATTCATGACAGACGGTTTCTTGCCACGATGGAGCCTGAAGACCGAAGGCGTCATCATGCCGGATGAGCGGCTGCCGATGGGCCAGATGGTCGTCGTCGGCCTGCAGCATGTGGTCGCCATGTTCGGCGCAACCGTGCTCGCGCCGATCCTGATGGGCTTCGATCCCAATGTCTCGATCCTGTTCTCGGGTCTTGCCACCATCATCTTCTTCCTTGTGGTCGGCGGGCGGGTGCCGAGCTATCTCGGGTCGAGCTTCGCCTTCATCGGGCCGGTCCTTGTCGCTACCGGCGCGAGCGTCGGAAGCCCCAACCCGAACATCCCCCTGGCGCTCGGCGGCATCATCGCGGCAGGTGCGCTGTATTTCCTGATCGGCATCGTGGTGCAGATGGCGGGGCACCGCTGGATCGAGCGGCTGATGCCGCCGGTGGTCACAGGCGCCATCGTGGCCGCCATCGGCCTCGTGCTCGCGCCTATCGCGATCAACAGCGCCTCCGGCGTGACGCCGGACAATCAGGCCGGCAGCGATTTCGCCCGCTGGATCGCGCTGGCCACCGTCGTGGCGGTCGGTTTCGTGGCCGTCTATGCGCCGGGAACGTTGCGCCGCCTGCCCGTGCTGATCGGCGGTGCCGCCGGCTACCTGATCTATTACATCTGCGCCAATGTCCTGGGGCTCGGGCAGCCCATCGACTTCACCAAGATCGGCCAGGCGGCCTGGTTCGGTCTGCCGACCTTCCAGAGCCCCGTCTTCGACGCGCGGGCCATCAGCCTGATCGCCCCCGTCGCGATCATCCTCGTGGCGGAGAATCTCGGTCACATCAAGGCGATCGGCGCCATGACGGGCCGCAACCTCGATCCCTATCTCGGCCGCGCCTTCATGGGCGATGGCTTGGCCACCATGCTGTCCGGCTCTGCCGGCGGCACGGGCATGACGACCTATGCCGAGAACATGGGCGTGATGGCCGTGACCCGCATCTACTCGACACTGGTCTTCGTCATCGCGGCCGGGTTCGCGCTTCTCCTCGGGCTGTCGCCCAAGTTCGGCGCCTTCATCGGCACCATTCCCGGGCCGGTGCTCGGCGGGCTGTCCATCGTGGTGTTCGGCCTCATCGCCGCCACCGCAGGTCGGATCTGGGTCGAGAACCGGGTCGATTTCTCGAACCCGCGCAATCTCATCACGGTGGCGGTCGCGCTCGTCCTCGGTGCCGGCAACTTCAAGCTGAACGTCGCAGGCTTCACCCTGGACGGCATCGGCACGGCAACCTTCGGCGCCATCATCCTCTACCACATTCTGCGGATGGCACCTGAAGCAGCGGAGCGTCCGCAACCGGCAGAGTAGGCACACTCCATTTCCAGGAACACGCTTCTGGCGCCCGCGTTGAGCCTCAACGCGGGCTTCGTCTTGCATGGCCTTTTCTTGAACCAGGCCGCTCGGAGCTTCGCATCCTTTTCTTGCACAGGAGATGCCATGAGCTCCGAACAGAAACAGACCCTGCCCCCCCCAGGTCCAGGACAAGCAGCCCGGTCACGAGACCGAGATGAATCCGCGGCCGGATTATGAGCCCCGTTACCCCGGCAGCGGCCGATTGAAGGGGAAGGTTGCGCTCATCACCGGTGGCGACAGCGGCATCGGCCGGGCAACTGCCGTTCTCTTTGCTCGCGAGGGCGCAGATCTTGCCATCATGTACCTGAACGAGGGCGAGGATGCGCAGGAAACGAAGCGCCTGATCGAGCGGGAAGGGCGTTCATGCCTGACGATTGCCGGAGATGTCGGCGATCCCGGCTTCTGCCGCTCTGCCGTCGATCAGGTCATCCAGCGCTTCGGCAAGCTCGATGTGCTGATCAACAACGCGGCCGAGCAGCATCCGAAAAAGGATATCGGCGAGATCACGCCCGATCAGATCGACCGCACCTTCCGTACCAACATCTTCGGCTATTTCTACATGGTGCAGGCGGCCATGCCGCACCTCAAGAAAGGATCCGCGATCATCAACACCACCTCGGTGACGGCCTACCGCGGCAGCTCCGAGCTGCTCGATTACAGCGCCACCAAGGGCGCTATCGTGGCCTTCACGCGCTCTCTGGCGCAGAAGCTGGCGAGCGAAGGCATCCGGGTCAACGGCGTCGCGCCGGGGCCGATCTGGACGCCGCTGATTCCATCCACGTTCCCGGCCGAGAAGGTGGAACAGTTCGGCGCCAACACGCCCATGAAGCGCCCGGGGCAGCCGAACGAGGTGGCACCGTCCTTCCTGTTCCTGGCCTGCGAGGATTCCTCCTACATCACCGGCTCCGTCCTGCATCCGAACGGGGGCGATCCAACGGAGGCTTGAAACGAAAAGGGCGGCTCGAAGGAACCGCCCTTTTCAAACACGTCGAAGGCGATCAGCGTCTGCGACGGATACGAACCGGAACGAGGCTCTGCGATGGGGCAGTCAAGGCGAAGAAAAGCATGACGGCTGAGAGCGAGCCGCCGATCAGGAAAAGTACTTCTGCGATTTCGACCTGAGAGGCCGCGCCGGTAATTGCCGCAAGAGCAGTAACAACGGCAAAGATACAAAATGCACGAAGGGCAACTGAACGTGTCATTGACCATTTCTCCCAAGTGATCTGGAAAACGTATGGGTTGAGGGCAGGTTCCATGCGAATAAAAGCCTGCCGGAATACTTTTGAATGATTGATGAACGCAGTCGATCATGTTTCGCCGGTGGAACCCTACAGTCGCGCTTGGCGTTGTTTGAGCATCGTCGGCGTGCAGTCGATTGTACTTTTAGCGAGGTAACACCATGCTCGGTTGGGCAGTCACTTTTCTCATCATCGCTCTGGTCGCGGCTCTGTTTGGCTTTGGCGGCATCGCCGGTACGGCTGTCGAGATCGCAAAGCTGATCTTCTTCGTGGCGATCGTCCTCTTCGCCATCTCGGCCGTGATCGGCCTGCTGCGCGGGCGAAGCCCCATGTGAACCACCATGTGATGCCGACGAGGCATCCTATGGAACGAACGCCGCCTCACACGGGCGGCGTTTTCTTTTGCGCCATTGACGATGGGGAGGGGGAAGCCGTTGTTCAACCCTGAAGGGCCGCCCGCGTCATGCTGTCAGGGCCCAGGTCCTCGATGTCCTCGACATTCAGCAGGGAGGCGAGGCGAAAGCGGGCACGGTTCACGCGGCTCTTGATGGTGCCGACAGCGCAGCCGCAGATATGCGCGGCCTCCTCGTAGGAGAAACCCGAGGCGCCGACCAGAAGCAGCGCTTCGCGTTGATCGGCCGGGAGCTTGGCGAGTGCGCTGCGAAAATCCTCGAAATCCAGGTGAGAGCCCTGTTCAGGCTGCACTTTCAGGCGCCCGGCGTAGGAGCCGTCCGGATCCTCGACCTCCCGGCGGCGCTTGCGGTACTCGGAATGAAAGAGATTGCGCAGGATCGTGAAGAGCCACGCATTCAGGTTCGTGCCCGGCTCGAACCGGTGCAGATTGGCCAAGGCTCTGAGGAGAGTGTCTTGAACGAGGTCGTCTGCTCTGTCGACCTGACCCGAGAGCGAGATGGCAAAGGCGCGAAGGCTGGGAACCGCCGCGAGAAGTGCCTCCCGTAACTCCGGCTCGGGGTCTGGGGTCATTGAGACCCCTCCTTTCCCCCATTCTTCTTGTCCAATTGGTCGAGCAGTTCCTTGAAGCGGTCAGGGACGGGCTGCTGCATGAGCTCGTCATACATGGCGCGGAGCTGGTCGCCGATGCGCTTCTGGCTGCCGCTGTCGAGTTTGGGATCGGCTGCAAGCTTGTCGTTCACAGACGTGTCCAGAATGGTCCGAGCAAGCTTGTTCCCCTTTTCAACCGTCATCGTCGTCCCCTTGCCATCCCATATCTTTCAGAGGGATAGCCAACCTTGGCAATATCCATATATATTAGTTTTCGAGCAATAACGCTGGTTGCAGCGACCGGTTCCACCCATGGAACTTTTGCAGCTTTGCCACGTTGAATGGTCCGTCGGTACAACGAGTCAAAAGCACAGTTAAGGGGAAGCGAATGTCGACAGCGCAGCTTGTCGTCCAGCACTTACCATACCTCCGCCGCTACGCACGCGCTCTCACAGGCAGCCAGATGGCTGGGGACGCCTATGTGGCCGCCACACTGGAAACCCTCGTCAGCGAGCCTGAGACCATCGGTCCTTCCGGAAACGTGAAGGTCGAGCTCTTTCAGGTCTTCACGCGAATCTGGAATTCCCTGTCGGTGAACGGACGCAGCGAGCAGATCCAGCGTGATCTGCCGGCGGAAGTCCGCCTCGGACAGATCACTCCGCTTCCCCGTCAGGCTTTCCTCCTGTCCTGCCTTGAAGGCTTCGGAGAGGAAGAGGTTGGCCAGATCCTCAATGTCGACACGAAGACCATTCGTGAACTCGTCGATGAGGCAGGTCGGGAACTGGCGGCGGACATGGCGACGGATATCCTCATCATCGAGGACGAGCCCCTGATCGCCATGGATCTCGAGGCTCTGGTCGAAGGCCTCGGCCACAACGTGACTGGTGTCGCCCGCACGAGGACGGAAGCCGTCAAGCTCGCTTCGGCCAAGCAACCGGGCCTGATCCTGGCGGATATCCAGCTTGCGGATGGCAGCTCTGGACTTGATGCGGTCAACGATCTCCTCAAGGCCTTCGAGGTGCCGGTGATCTTCATCACGGCCTATCCCGAGCGCTTCCTGACCGGCGAGCGGCCTGAACCGGCCTTCCTGATCGCCAAGCCCTTCCAGCCGGCGAACGTTTCGGCCGTCATCAGCCAAGCTCTGTTCTTCCAGCAGAGCGCCCGGCGTCGCGAGGCGCGCGCCGCAACGGCCTGAAGCTAGACTGTTTGGGTTACCAAGTAATAGCCCGGCCTTTGGCCGGGCTTTTCTTTTGCAATGATGTATTAGGCGCAAAAAAAGACGGGCTCATAAGCCCGTCTAAGGTGCCGGCCAATGCACAAGGGGAATGCGGGGAGGACCAGGAGGCCGGTGCTTTAAGAACGCCCTTTCGAAAACAAAGGTTCCCAGC
>KI911961.1:205008-216077 GCA_000517005.1 Microvirga lupini | reverse complement strand
ATTCTTCAATCCTACGGAATGAGGCAGGAACATCAAAGATATGGTCGCGTTGTTTTCTCGAATTGTTGAGCTGGGATAGCAGGAGAGAGGGATGTTCCGCACACCTGTAGCTTTGGTCGGATTGGCTGGGGCTTTCTTCGTGGCCGGAAGTTTTGCCCCTGCTTCCTTCACCATGTCTCCTCTGATTCAATCGGAAGCCTTGGCTCTCGCAGGGGCTGTATCATCGAAGGGTGATCGGATTTCCGCGCCGATTCCGGCGAGCAAGCCGGTGGCTGTTTCGATCGTGGAGCTGGTCGGGGTGGCCAATGCCGCGGTGATCCTGCGGGATCAGGATGGGAAGGTGCTCTACAAGTCGGATCCGCGCACTGGAACCACGACCTTCGCCCGAGATACGGATCTGCCGGTCGTCACCTTGAAGGAAGAGGTGAAGAGCCCTGTTGCACAGCACCCCACCCGCCGCCAGGAAGGCAACGAAACGCCGCAAGAACGTAAGCCCAAGAACCGCAATCCGATCGGCTGCACGGGCGATGTCAGTCCTCTGGCCAAGGCAAGCGGCAATCGGATGCCGAGCCTCTGTCTGGCATTTCTCGAGCAATCGCTTTCCTAGAGTCTTGGACGTGAAAAGTGGGCTCCTTTCGGGGCCCTCCCGATGCTCGATTCTCCGATTGGCGTATCGTTTAGGGCGGAAAACCGGGTCCACTTTTCGTTGCTGGAACCATTCGTCTAAAAAAATCGTTGCCATTGCTGGTGTGATTGATGCTGCTTGTCGATAGATAGGCGGTAGAAGCGCGCCGTTGTCTTAAAATATTAACAAGTATTCATATTTAGCTTTGACAATATAGAGCCAGATAACATTGGCTTGATTGGGGCAATATTCGGAACGGTCGCTTGTGCTGTGCGTTACACCCCCGCGCACTTCGGTGCACAACGCGTTTTTTAATGGATCCTCAGGAGAAATAAACAATGCTGAAGAAGCATATGGCAGCTTGCCTTGTCGTGACGGCTTTCGCAGCTGCGCCAGCCCTCGCACAGACATCTTCCCCGTCGGCTCCGACGGACCGTCCGGCTGCCTCAGGCTCGGGCTCGACCACCACGGGCTCACCGGCCATGCAGCCCGGCGCATCCTCTGCTGGTCAGTCCTCGGCCACCATGGGTCAGAGCGGCGCCATGTCGGGCCAGTTCATGACCAAGATGGAAACCAATCACATCATGGCATCTGATCTGATCGGCACCCGCGTGGTCAGTGCGAACAACGAGTCGATCGGTGACATCAATGATGTGATCCTGGATCGCAATGGGCAGATTATGGCCGCTGTCGTCGGCGTGGGCGGCTTCCTCGGAATCGGCGAAAAGGATGTGGCCGTTCCGTTTAAGTCGCTTGAGTTCATGAGCGGCCAGCAGGCTCAGGCGATGGACAGCAGCAACAACAACGTCAACACGACCGGCTCGACCGCGACGACGGGCACGACGACTGCCCCTGGCTCGACCAACACGGCGGCGAACACCGCTTCGAGCAATCAGAACCAACCCGAGCGCGTTGTTCTCCGGATGACGAAGGCTGAACTTCAGGCCGCGCCGGCCTTCGATGAGGATGGCGACAACAATGCCAATCGCTCGACGACCGGCACGACGGGACCCGCAACAACGGCTCCGAAGCAGTAATCGGAACAGCGGCTTCCGCTAATAGGCGGCGCCTGGGGAAACCCGGGCGCCGTTTCGTTGGGAGAGTGCAGGTTGCCGCCGGCCAAAATAAAAGGCGCAGCCAATTCAGCTGCGCCCAGAAGGTGCCAGTCCGAGGGGGCATTCGGACCGGTTGAGGTCATAACGCCGGTTCATCTGTCAGGTCCCGGGAAATTTTCAAAAATTTTGGAGTCTCGTGCCTGACCCCGGTCTCAAACCGAAGCTTGAGCGTAACCTGACTTCTTGCCGCACAAGGAATCGAGGCAAGGAACCGGGGATCGACGCATACGTTGCTGCTTCATGCGCAATGCGGAGGGAAGAGGATGACTGCCACGAATGAACTGGACGCGGTGCTGTGTCAGGAAGAGCTTCCGGACGAGTTTTCCCGGCTCGCATCGAGTTCTCCTTCGAGCGACAAGCCGTCTGTGGCCTCCATGCTCAGCGGCATCATCCCGGTGTGCTCAGAGGACGAGGTGACCTGTCCTCTGTTGCTGAGGCGGCATCTTCTCGTTCCCGCATTGCCTCATGTGGTGCCGACGGCAAACACTCCGCATATCTAGGATTCGTCTATTGATGGTTGAACTGTCCTCATTTTCGCCAGCGTCCGGAGTCGTCGCATTCCTGCTCCATCCGAGCGTCGTACCGGTCATCGACGTATTCCGGTCGCTCAGCAGCCTTGAGGATCAATACGATCTGGCTCTTCTCGATGGACCGGAACAGGGGCTGGCAGCCTATATCCAGCCTGAAGCGGCCAAGGGAATTGTATCCGATGCCTTGCTGATGGCTTTCGCCTTGACCCGGCAGCGGGGCAGGCCATTTGCCCATCGGCCTCTCGGATCCCGCCATGGGAGCGTGGACGAGTATTGCCTGCTGGCGTTGATCGGTTCCTCACGTAACACGGCATCGGACGTCGCCCTCGAGGCAGCCGCCTTCCTGGATATCGTGTCGCTCGATCCCATGGCGGCTCTCGCCAGAGAAATCCTTCGCCAGATGGAGATCGGAGCTCTTGTCTTCGAGCCTCCAGGGCCGTCCGAGTTCAGGGCCATGATGGGCTATGGCCCGTCCGAGGACGTGCTCGTTGAGACCGCTATGGAGAAGGCGGAATTCAACTTCAGGAATTGAGCCCGATCCTGGATCGGCCTGAAAGGCCTTTGCCTGTCTGTGAACTCCGTGCGCAATCGGCTGTTCAAACCCTCCTGCTGCTGCCACCATACGGCCGATCGAAAACCATTCGCTTGGACAGCGGAATGACCGTCCTCAGGCCTACAGCGTGAGTCGCGTTGCAGCTTTCGCCCTGATGGCGCTCATCTGGGGCCTGACATGGTTGCCGATGAAGGTGGCCTCGGAAGCCGTTCCTCCAATCTTTCTCGCTGCGGTGCGCTTTTTGCTTGTTGCACCCTGCTTTCTTGCGATCGCGCTGGCGCAAGGCCTGTCCCTTAATTCTAGCCAGTTCGGCCGCATCGTTGCCGCCTCTCTCCTGATCACCACAGGCTGCTACAGTTTCCTGTTCTGGGGTGTCGCGAGGGCTCCGAGCGGTCTGTCCGCGATCGTGAATCTGTCCTTGATGCCCATCTTCCTGGTTGTCATCGGTGCCCTCTACGGCCAGGAGCGGATCACGATACGGCGTGCCGTTGCCATCGGGCTCGGAATCCTCGGGCTCGTCCTTCTGTTCTCCGGTCGAACGGGTGCTGTTCAGAATGGCACGACGCCCGTCTTCGGTCTCATCGCGGTTGCCATCGGGACCATCTCCTATGCCTGGGGCTCGGTGATCAGCCGACCGCTGACCCTCTCCATGCCGCCCCTGGTCCTGGCCTTCTGGCAGAGCCTCATCGGTGGGATCGCGCTCGCCCCGGTCTCCCTCGTGATCGAGGGATACGATCCGGCGCATTTTGGGGGCCTTTCTGACGCAAGAGCCGTTTTCGGCCTCGGCGTCCTGGTGCTGGGAGGGTCGCTGATCGCCTTCTGGATCTATCTCTGGCTGGTGCGCGACTGGGGTGCCTTTCGGGCGGGCCTCTATGCGTTCGTCAGTCCGATCATCGCCGTTGCCGTCGGGGTCGTCTATGCCGGTGAGCCGTTCGGTGTGGCGGAAGGTCTCGGGATGGGAATCATGCTGGCCGCGACGGCTCTGTCTCTGTCGGAAAAGAAGTCAGCGACGACGGCTTCATCCGGATGAGATCACCATGAGTTCTCGTGTAGAATTCAAAAGTAAAGGGGCCGCTGAGCGGCCCCTCAACCGGCAGCATCAGAAATGATCATTCCTGATTGCCGCGGGAGTTGCCCGAGGCCTGACCGCCTTTGCGGCCGGCTTCGGAGGCGAGCTCGCGATCCTGAGAGAAGGACCGCTTCTCGGCGGGAACGCTCTTACCACCTTTGCTCGCAATTTCGCGCTGCCGGTCAGAGTCCATCGACGCGAATCCACGCTTCGAGGTTGAACTACCTGGCGTCATCTATGCCTCCTTATCGAATCGTGTCCGTGCTTCTTCAACCGCGCTCGGATTCGATGGTTCCGATGAGGAAGATGGAACCTTTGCAAAAAATTTCATGAAAATATTCATCCGATACGAATTGTTACGCTTAGCGCAAATGTTTTAGCCCGATAAACATGGCAACAACTTGTTCTTGGGAATATGAACCAAGAAGGTACTTACCTGGATGCAAGTTATGGGGCCGCTTTATTTGCGAATAATCGACGCCACGCCGTCGTCCGACATGGGAAGCCAAGACCCCGCAACGACGGCAGGGGGCTTTCAACGGGCGAAATCGGCTTGGAGCGCAGACGCCGATCAGGAGAGATGATTGTCCGCCTGGATCGGTATAAAAGGCGTGGAATAGGCGTTCTTCCGGGAGCGCCCGGAATGATGGCTCATGAAGAGAGGGCGGAATGACCTACGACGACAACAACGTGTTCGCGAAGATCCTACGCGGTGAGCTTCCGTGCCATAAGGTCTACGAGACGGATCGCGTGCTCGCCTTCATGGACGTTATGCCGCGCGGCGACGGGCATGTGCTTGTCATCCCCAAGACCAAAGCCCGCAACCTCCTCGATGTGGACCCGGATGATCTGGCCGAACTAGTGAAAGCGGTTCAGATCGTCGGGAAGGCGGCCAAGAACGCACTTTCTGCCGACGGTCTGACGATTCAGCAGTTCAATGAGAGCGCCGGCGGGCAGGTCGTCTTCCACATCCACTTCCATGTGCTCCCCCGCTTCGAAGGAGTGGCGCTGAAGCCCCATACGGGTCAGATGGAGAAGCCGGAAGTCCTGGCGGATTTTGCGTCCAAGATCCGCGCTGCTTTGGCGGCGACATAATGGGATGAGGGTTGGTAGCAACGCAAGGCATTGCTGCCGCTTGGATCTGCTCCCACCATAGCATCACCCTCGACGTCATCACCGGCCTTGTGCCGGTGATCCCGCTTCGGTAAGGCGCTGCGCTTTTCCTGATCGGCATGGCCGGGACTGATCCCCGGGTCAAGCCCGGGGATGGCATGACGGGGAGGGTGTCATTCCCGCCGGTCCTTAGGCTCAGTCCGTCCAATCGAGTGAGCGGGCGATGGCCTTGTCCCAGACGGCGTTCAGCCGCTCGCGGCGATCCGCGTCCATGGCCGGAATCCAGCGCTTATCGACGGCCCAATTGCGCACCAGTTCGTCCGCTCCGCTCCAGAAGCCCGTTGCGAGCCCGGCCGCATAGGCGGCGCCCAGCGCCGTGGTTTCGATCACCTTGGGGCGCACCACGGGCACGTTCAGGATATCGGCCTGAAACTGCATCAGAAGCTCGTTGACGACCATGCCGCCATCCGTGCGCAGTTCCTTGACGGCGATGCCGGTGTCCTTGGTCATGGCGTCCAGCACCTCGCGGGTCTGGAAGGCGGTGGCCTCAAGTGCTGCACGGGCGATGTGGCCCTTGTTGGCGAAGCGCGTCAGGCCGCCGATCAGGCCGCGGGCATGGGAGTTCCAGTGCGGCGCATAGAGGCCTGAGAAGGCGGGCACGATGGTCACGCCGCCATTGTCATCGACGCCGCGGGCGAGGCTCTCGATCTCGCTGCTGTTCCGGATCAGCCCGAGATTGTCCCGCAGCCATTGCACGAGCGCTCCGGCAATCGCGATGGAGCCCTCCAGGGCATAGACGGTCTTGCCCTGGCCGAAGCGGTAGCCGACGGTGGTGAGCAGGCCGCATTTCGAAGGGTAGGGGGTCTCGCCGGTGTTCATGAGCATGAAGCAGCCGGTGCCGTAGGTGTTCTTCGCCTCGCCCTGCTGGAAGCAGGCCTGCCCCACGAGAGCCGCCTGCTGGTCGCCGAGAATGCCCGCTATGGGGATGCCGGCGAGGCCGTCGGTCGCCTCGCCATAGACCTCGCTCGACGAGCGGATCTGCGGCAGGCAGGCCTTCGGGATGTTGAAGAGGTTCAGGATTTCCTCGTCCCAGGCGAGGCTCTGGAGGTTCATGAGCTGTGTGCGGCTGGCATTGGTCACATCGGTGATGTGGCAGCCGCCGTTGACACCGCCTGTCAGGTTCCAGACCAGCCAGGTGTCGATATTGCCGAACAGCACGTCCCCGGCTTCCGCCTTTTCGCGAGCGCCGGGTACGTTGTCGAGGAGCCAGCGCAGTTTCAGCCCGGAAAAATAGCTCGCCAGCGGCAGGCCGGTCTTGTCGCGGAGACTATCATGGCCGCCGTCCCGCGCGAATTCCTCGACGATGGAATCGACGCGGGTGTCCTGCCAGACGAGGGCGTTGTGGAGCGGCTTGCCGGTGCGCCTGTCCCAGATCAGCGTCGTCTCGCGCTGATTGGTGATGCCGATGGCGGCGAGGTCCTGGGGTTTCAGGCCCTTCTTCTCCAGTGCGTGCCGGATCACCTCCTGCGTGTTCCGCCAGATCTCGAGCGGATCGTGCTCCACATGGCCAGGCCCGGGATAGATCTGCTCGTGTTCCTTCTGGCCGACCGAGACGATCGCTCCGGCCTTGTCGAACACGATGAAGCGCGAGCTGGTCGTGCCCTGATCAATGGCGCCGATATATTGAGCCATGGCCTCCCCCGAGAATTCTCGTTATTGCGCGGCGATGGCAGCCGCGCGCTTCTTTGCGATGTAAGCGTCGATCTTCCCGGCCGCGTCGGCTGGCACGTGCAGACCGAGCTTGGAACGGCGCCAGAGAATGTCCTCGGCAGAGCGGGCCCATTCGCGGCGCATGAGATAGTCGACCTCCGCGGCCGTCAGCCCGGCGCCGAAATCCTCACCGAGATCGGCAAGCGATTTGACGGAACCCAGAAGCTCTTCCATCCGCGTGCCGTAGGCGCGCGCTAGGCGGCGGGCGAGATGCTCCGGCAGGAAGGGCCAGCGCTGGCGCACAGTAGCGAAGAAGCGGTCGAAATCCGCGTCTGGCATGTCGCCGCCCGGCATCTTGGCGTCTTCAGTCCAAGCGGGCTTCATGGCGGGGAAATAGGCCTTCAGCTCGTCGAGGGCATGCTCGGCGAGCTTGCGGAAGGTGGTGATCTTGCCGCCGAAGATCGACAGCACCGGTGCCTGCCTAGGTGGTCCATCGAGGTCGAATACGTAGTCGCGCGTCACGGCGGAGGCGCTGGTGGAGCCGTCGTCGAAGAGCGGGCGCACGCCGGAATAGGTCCAGACCACGTCGGCCGGGGTCACCGAACGTTTGAAGAAGTGGTTCACGACGTTGCAGAGATACTGGATCTCGTCCTGACTGATCGTGACCTTCTTGTCGGGAACCGCCTCGACCGGGATGTCGGTCGTGCCGATCAGCGTGAACTTCTCCTGGTAGGGAATCGCGAAGACGATCCGCTTATCCGTGTTCTGGAGAATGAAGGCTTTCTTGGTGTCAAAGAGCTTGGGCACCACGATATGGCTGCCCTTCACCAAGCGCACGTTCTTCCGGGTGTTCAACCCGAGCTTGGAATTGAGCACGTCGGCCACGAAGGGACCACCCGCATTGACGATGGCTCGGGCGCGGACCTCCTCAATCTGCCCCGTCTCCACGTTCTGGAGGCTCGCCACCCAGAGGTCGCCCTCGCGGCGGGCGGATGTGAGCTTGGTGCGGACCCGGATGTCGGCGCCCTTCTCGAAGGCGTCGAGGGCATTGAGGGCCACCATGCGGCTGTCCTCGACCCAGCAGTCGGAATAGACGAAGGCCGTGTCGAAGCCGGGCTTCAGGGCCTGACCGGCAGGGTGGCGCGTGAGGTGGATCGTTTCGGTGCCCGGCAGCTTCTTGCGCGGCGCAAGATGGTCATAGAGGAAGAGGCCGAGGCGCACGAACCAGGCCGGGCGGATGCCCTTCTCGTGGGGCAGGATGAAGCGCAGGGGCCAGATGATGTGCGGGGCGGATTCCAGCAGGCGCTCGCGTTCGAACAGGGCCTCCCGCACCAGCCGGAACTCGTAATATTCCAGATAGCGCAGGCCGCCATGGATCAGTTTTGTGGAGGCGGAGGACGTGTAGCCGGCCAGATCGCCCTGCTCGCAGAGCACGACCGAGAGGCCCCGGCCCACCGCATCGCGCGCGATGCCCGCGCCGTTGATGCCGCCGCCAACAATCAGGAGATCAGTCACTGTCGTCACGAAATTCGTCTTTCCTTGCAACCCGGGCATCCCGAGCCCCGCACATGATTTCGTTAGCCGTCTAAAACATCGGGCCCGAAAGTGGAACGCACTTTCGAGGCCGATCCGATCCTTACATTTCTTACTTGCGGATCGTCCAGAGCGAACCAATGATCCGCGTCAGCAAAAAGCCGGACCCACTTTTCCCGTAACCTTCGCAAAAGCAGGGGAAAATCGGGAGGATCATGGTTCCCTGGCCAGGGCCAGATTTAGCATGAATGCGCTGAAGGCGCACACGGCCATGCCTAAGCACAGCAGCAGAACGGCGTCATAATTGCCTCGCCAGGCCCAGAGGGCTCCGAAAGCAAAGGGGGCGCCTGCCATGGCGATCCGGACCGGCATGGCGATCATGCCCTGGATCGCCCCGTAATCCTCCCGGCCGAACAGCTCAGGCGGCAGTAGGGCGCGCACGATGGTGAGCATTCCGTTGGCGGCGCCGTAGAGGGCTGCAAAGCCCAATATCAGCCAGGACCCGGCCGGGATGAAAGGCAGGAGAGCGAAGGCGAGGACACTCAGGGCCATGGTCGCCACCCCGATCCCTCTCAGGCTCATGGCGCGCTCGCCGAACCCGGTCAGGAACCGTGCGGCGACCTGCGCCGGGCCGATCACGGTATAGGCGGCCACCGCGGCATCGATGGTGAAGCCCCTCTCCACCAGGATCGGGATCAGGTGGACCGGGATCCCGGTGGAAATGATCCCCAGGAGAACGTTGGTGACGACGAAGAGCCAGAAAGCCGGCTTGGCGAGCACCCGTCGGGGATCCGAGGCGGGTCGGGCGGAGACAGGGCTTTCGCTGCCGTGCTTGAGCCGGACCGGCGCAGCCGGGATGCTCGCCGCATGCAGCACCGCGCAGATTGTCAGGTTCAATGCGGCCAGAACCAGCAGGGCGCCGCGCCAACCGTAAGCCTCGATCAACAGATGGGTGAGGGGAATGAAGACCGTGCTGGCGAAGCCGCCGACGAGGGTCATGATAGTAATCCCCCGTCGGGTCAGAAGGCCGAGCCGGGAGGCCAGAACCGCAAAGCCCGGCTCATAGAACACGGCGCTCATGGCCGCTCCGATTCCGAGCCAGATCAGTACAAAAGCCAGGTAATGCTCCGTCCATGCCCAGAGCGCGAGGAAGAGGGCAGCGAGGACCGATCCTCCCGTCATCACGGCCCGGCCATAGCCCCGATCAATCAGGCGGCCGACCGGGACCGCAAAGAAGGCAGAGGAAACGAGGGCCAGGGAATAGGCGGCGGTCAGGGCCGTCTTCGACCAGCCGAGCTCCCGCTCCATCGGCTCGATGATGAGTGCGAAGGCGTAGAAGAGCGTCCCATAGGAGATCAGCTGAGTGAACGACAGGGCCGAGACGAAGCGCCAGGGCATGGAGCCGGAGGGAGACATTCTTGCTTTATGTCAGGCCTTGCGGTTGACGAATAGGCTTTTAGCCTCCATATGCACAGCAGGCGACGGCGCTCGATCATCGAGACGCTTGAGCGGGACTGCGTGACGGATATTCGCGAAACGGCGAAGACCCCGGTTCCCTTCTTCAATCGCTCACCTCATACGACGGCCCCATCACGCGGGCTCTCGCCTTAAGAGCCCTGAAGCGCCTTTGCTTTCTCAAGCCGAACCTGCTTTGCGGCTCACCGCATCCGTTCGAAAGACGATACCACTTTGACACTCTTCACCGATTTCGGATTGGCTCAGCCGATCCTGAAGGCTCTGGCTGCCGAAGGCTATGAGAAGCCCACGCCGATCCAGGCCCAGACCATTCCCTATGCCCTGGAAGGCCGCGACGTCTGCGGCATCGCCCAGACCGGCACCGGCAAGACGGCTGCTTTCGCGCTGCCGATCCTCCACCGCCTGAACACAAACCCGAAGCCGCGCCGGGCGAAGAGCCCCCGCGTGCTCGTGCTCAGCCCGACCCGCGAGCTCTCCGGCCAGATCGCCGACAGCTTCCGCGCCTATGGCCGGAACCTCCGGCTCACCACCGAGGTGGTGTTCGGCGGCGTCACCATCTCCCGCCAGGAGAAGGCGCTGGCCAATGGTGTCGACGTGCTCGTCGCCACGCCCGGCCGCCTGATCGACCTGGTGGACCGCAGGGCGTTGAGCCTGCGCGAGATCGAGATCCTCGTCCTCGACGAGGCCGATCAGATGCTCGACCTCGGCTTCATCCATGCGCTCAAACGCATCGTGACCCTGCTGCCGAAGGATCGCCAGAGCCTGTTCTTCTCGGCCACCATGCCGAAGACGATCTCGACGCTGGCCGATTCCTTCCTGCGCGATCCGGCGCATGTGGCCGTCACTCCCGTGGCGACGACCGCCGAGCGCGTCGAGCAGAGCGTGATCTTCGTGCAGACCAACCGCAAGCAGGTTCTGCTCGAAACGCTGCTGCGCGATCCGTCCATCGACCGCGTCCTCGTCTTCACCCGCACCAAGCATGGGGCGGACAAGGTCGTGCGCGGCCTCGACAAGGCTGGCATCGCTGGAGCCGCCATTCACGGCAACAAGTCGCAGCCGCAGCGCGAGCGAGCCCTTGCAGGTTTCCGTGACGGCTCCTGCCGTGTGCTTGTGGCGACCGACATCGCTGCACGCGGCATCGACGTCGACGGCGTGTCCCATGTCATCAACTATGACCTGCCGAACGTGCCGGAGTCTTATGTCCACCGCATCGGCCGCACGGCTCGCGCGGGGGCCGCGGGCCTTGCGATCTCGTTCTGCAACGACGAGGAAAAGGCGTACTTGAAGGACATCGAAAAGCTGACCCGCCTGAAGGTTCCGGTCATGCCTCTGCCTGAGGGACTTC
>KI911961.1:184359-204908 GCA_000517005.1 Microvirga lupini | reverse complement strand
GGACAGCCGACTGGGAACCAGCAGAGGCCCGCACAAGGTCAGCGCCCGGCCCAGGGACAGCGGCCTGCTCAAGGAAAGCCCGCATCCGGCCGTCAGGACGGACGCCGCGACGGAGCCCAGGTGGCCTGGCTCGAAAAGAGCCCCCGCCGCCGCTAAGGCAAGTCACTGAAAAGGCGCCTCCGGGCGCCTTTTTATGCGACCGTCCAACGTTCTTTTATCCCTGCAGGGAAAGAAAAGTGTAAGCGCTAACCTATGCAGGTGGTGTGGCGCTGGTCCACATCTCCCCATGGGAGAGGTGAGGGAGCCTCATCACCCAAGCTCCGAGGAGACTTCGTCTGATGGCCAAACGCGCCGGAAGCGCCGACCTGCCGCTGCATTCCGGCCATGTGCCGAAATGGCTGGCCGATCGCATGACACGTCTCGGCGGCGTGATCAGCGAAGCCGTCGTGCATCATTACGGGCGGGATGAACTGCTGCGCCGGCTCGCGCATCCGTTCTGGTTCCAGTCGTTCGGAGCCGTGATGGGGATGGACTGGCATTCCTCCGGAATCACCACCAGCGTCATCGGCGCTTTGAAGCGAGGGCTGACACCTCTGTCGAAGGAACTCGGGATTCATGTCTGCGGTGGGCGCGGGCGGCACTCGCGGCAGACGCCGCATGAGCTGGTCGCCATCGGCGAGCGCATCGGCTTCGACGGAACCGCCCTGGCCAATGCCAGCCGGCTTGTCGCGAAGGTCGACAGCGCGGCGATCCAGGATGGCTTCGACCTTTATCTTCACGGCTTCATCGTCACGGATGACGGCAAATGGGCAGTGGTCCAGCAGGGGATGAACGACACATTCCGGCAGGCGCGTCGCTATCACTGGCTGTCCGAGGACCTGGAGAGCTTCGTCGACGAGCCGCATACGGCCATCGACGGACAAGGGCAGGGCACGATCGTCAATCTGACCGACCGCCGGGCGGCCGCCTCCCGGAAGGCGCAGATCGAGCTTCTCGGCTCCCTGGGGCCTGACGGCGTTGCCCGCAAATTCCTGGCGCTCGAAGAACCCGAGGCGGACGCGACACCCGCATTAAGCGCGCAGCCGTTGCTGCCGCATCTGGTCATGCCCGAGCATCACGACGTTCGCGCCAAGGACGTGGTGCTGCGACGGCTCCACGGGACCCTTGCGGCGGCTGCCGACCGCGGACCGACGGATTTTCCCGATCTGCTGATGACCCCTGGTGTCGGCCCCCGGACGGTGCAGGCGCTCGCCATGGTGGCGGAAGTCGTCCACGGCACGCCCTGCCGCTTCAGCGACCCGGCCCGCTTCTCCTTCGCCCATGGCGGCAAGGACCGGAACCCCTATCCGGTGCCGGTGCGCGTCTACGATGAAACCATCCGGGTGCTGAAATCGGCCGTCCAGAAGGCGAAGCTCGGGCAGCAGGAGGAGCTTTTCGCCCTGAAAAGGCTCGACGATCAGGCCCGTCAGCTCGAACGCCGTGCCACAGGGCCGGATGTGGAGGAGCATATCAGGCAGGAGCGGGCGAAGTCGCATGCTTACGGCGGCCGCTCCGTTTTCGGCGACGAGCCTGCACCATCGGAATGAGGTATCGCCTGCGTCGTCCGCAGTCTCACCATCCGGCAAAGAACGCAAAATCCCGACGCATGGGTTTCCAGGTCTCGACCTGCCTCGGCTCCCTCAAGAGCGCGGGCAGGCGCTCCCAATAGGCCTTGCGGTACTCCCGGTGCATCTGGATCTCAACGACGTCGTCGAGATCCGCCCAGGTCTCGTAGATCATGAAACGTGCCGGATCCTGAGGGTCCTGATGCAGGACCGCGTTGATGAAGGTTGTCTCATGCCGCATGGCATCGAGCGCCGGCATCAGAAGATCGAGAAACTCCTCTTCGCAACCGGGCCTGAGGGCGAGCGTCACGATGAAGGTGACGGGATCGTTCCGGCTCTCGGTGACCGCCACCGACTTCACATTTGCATCCAGCTTCATCGTCATTTCCTTCGCTTCGGTTCTGAAGCCAGAATGGTCGTGAGACCGAGCGAAGGAAATTACCTGACAGGTAATGGGATGCGGAAAGATCAGCGCTGCGCTTTCTGCAGCAGGCTCTTGTCGAGCATCACGTGGACGCCCTTGTTGCCGTTCACCACCTGCGTGATCCGCAGATCCGCCGCGAGGCTGCACAGGGCATAAGCCTCTGCCTTGGTGATGCCGGTGCGGGCGGCGATCAGGTCGATCATGTCGCGCAGCGCGATGACCACGCAATCGTCGAGGTCCGGATCGAAGGCCATGGTCATGACATGCGTCGGCGTCTCGGCCATCGGCCAGGTGAGATGCATGTCCTCGCGCCGATGCAGTTCGAAGGTGCCGATCAGACCGGTTTCGATGGCCGTGACGCAGACCTCGCCGTCGCCCTGGACGCCATGCCCGTCGCCGACAGAGAACAGGGCGCCGTCCACATGGATCGGCAGGTAGAGGGTCGTTCCGGCCACAAGCTCCTTGTTGTCGAGATTACCGCCGTTGCGGCGCGGCGGCAGGGTGTTGAGAGCGCCCCAGGCGGCTGACGGTGCAACGGCCATGACGCCGAAGAACGGCTTCAAAGGCAGTTCCAACCCCCATGGCATCCGGCCGGTCATCCGCTCGCGGTCGAGCGGGATGGTCATGAAATGGATTTCGTCGAAGTCGTCGGGCAGGGCGCCTTTCAGGGGCGCCGAATAGGTGAAGCCCCAGTCGTAATGCAGCTCGATATCCTTGATGCGCACCTCTAGGACCTGACCGGCCTTGGCACCGCGTATCGCGACAGGGCCGGTGCAGATATGACCGGGCAGCTTCGGTTTGTGGGCCGCATGAATGGCAGGCAGCGCCGGCGGGATAACGAAGGGTGCCCCGGGCATCGCCTCGGGTCCACCAGACACGGTCGAGATCGTGACGGTGTCGCCGGAGTCGATGGTGAGGATCGGCGAAAGCTGTGCGTCGAAATAGCCCCAGTGGATGGTCTCGGGGGATGCATCAAGCCGGTGTTTTGCCACGGGATACCTCGGAGTGGAATCGAGCGACGCCGGTGCATCGCTCAGCACCGGCCCTGGTTGTGTCGCATGTTCCGCTGCCGATGAAAACGGTTCCGCAGCCCGGCTCGGTCTAGAAATTTCCGAGATTGAAAATGTTGCCGTCCGGATCCTTGAACCACGCCACGCGCAGCTTGCCGAAATCGTGGACATCGCCGTCATGCTTTGCACCCGGCATGTCGTAACGCTCGAAGGTAACGCCCTTTGCCTTCAGGTCGCGGATGGCCGCATCCAGATCGTCCCCGAGGGGCCATGTGACGGCAGTCGCCTTGTTGGTGCCGGCGAAGGTCGATTCATAGACAAGGAGAGTCGAGGATCCGGCCCGGTAGCTCTGCACACTTGCCTCATCGCCTTCGATCGGCTCCAGGCCCAGCGTATTCTCATAGAAGGTCTTGGCTTTCGCCAGATCCTTAACCGCGACCGTCGCCAGGACATCCTTCTTCCCAAGCAGCGCTGCCATGCTTCAACTCCGTCAATCGGGATCCATTCGATGCTCGGTCGCTTAGATAGTGCATCGTTGGCCGGCGAAAACCGGAGCTGCTTTGCCGCAGGAGGGCTAGTGATACGGATCCGCGGCGTCTCTGAGCCCGTCGCCCATGAAGTTGAAGGCCAGCACCACGATCACCACCGGCACCATCGGGAAGAGCAGCCAGGGGTGAAGCTGCACGGCCGCGAGGTTCTGCGCCTCGTTGAGCAGCACGCCCCAACTCGTCACGGGCGGGCGCAGGCCCAATCCTAAGAAGGAGAGGGCGGTCTCGCCGAGGATCATGGACGGAATCGAGAGCGTCGCCGAGGCGATCAGGTGGCTCATGAAGTTCGGGATGAGGTGGCGCGCGATGATGCGCTGCTTGGAAGCGCCCATCAGTTCCGCGGCCTTCACGAAATCTTCCTCGCGCAGGGAGAGCAGCTTCGAACGCACGGCGCGCGCCAGCCCCGGCCAGTCGAGGAGTCCGAGGATGATCGTGATGCCGAAGAACACGAGGATCGGGCTCCAGTTCGCCGGCAGGGCGGCGGACAGCGCGAGCCACAGGGGCAGTTCCGGAAGCGAGCGCAGGATCTCGATCATACGCTGAATCACGTGGTCGATCCAGCCGCCGAGATAGCCGGCGAGACCGCCGAAGAAGAGGCCGAGCGTGAACGACACGGCGATGCCGACGATGCCGATGGTGAGCGAGATCCGCGCGCCGTAGATGATGCGCGAGAGCAGGTCGCGCCCGAGCCGGTCGGTGCCGAGCAGGAACATCGTGCCGTCTTCCGGAGGGCAGACGAGGTGGAAGTCCATCTCCCACATGCCCCAGAACTGATAGGCGTCGCCCCGGCAGAGGAAGCGGATGGGCTGCGGCTTCGACACATCGGGGGTGTAGACGCGCCGGAAGCTCTCCAGGTCGAAGCTGTAGCTATAGGGATAGGTGAAAGGCCCGATGAAGCGGCCCTCATGCATCAGATGAACGCCCTGCGGCGGCGCATAGAGAAAATCCCCATGGCGCTTGGTCTGGTTGTAGGGCGCGACGATCTCGACGAAGGGCACGAGGGCGTAGAAGGCGAGCAAGATGAAGGCCGCGGCCACCGCGACCTTGTGGCGGCGGAACTTCCACCACATCAGCTGCCAGGATGAGGCCCGATAAAAGCTCTCGTTCTCGGCCCCGACAGGCTCGGTCGTACCGGGATCGAACGGAGCCGGATCGACGTAGTGGCGCTTGGAGGTGAGAGCCGTGTTCATCGTCCGCCTCCCATCCGGATGCGCGGATCGAGCCAGGCCAGCAGGAGATCGGAGACCAGCATGCCGACGACCGTGAGCATGGCAACGAACATGAGGATGAAGCCGGCCAGGAACTGATCCTGGCTTTTGAGCGCGCTCAGCAGGATCGGGCCGACCGTCGGCAGGCTCAGCACCAGCGATACCAGCACGGAGCCCGACACGAGATGAGGCAGGAGATTGCCGATATCCGCGATGAAAGGATTGAGCGACATGCGGAAAGGATATTTCAGCAGGGCTTTCGTAGGCCCGAGCCCCTTCGCTTTCGCGGTCACGTAATATTGCTTGCCGAGCTCATCGAGCAGGTTCGCGCGCATTCGCCGGATCATGGCCGCCGTGCCGCCGAGGCCGATCACGATGGTCGGGACAACAAGGTGCGAGAGCAGGGATTGCGTCTTGGCCCAGGTCCAGGGCTCGCCGGCAAACTCCGCATCGTAGAGCCCGCCGATGGAAATGCCGAACCAGCGGTTCATGTAATAGAGTAGGATCAGCGCGAGCAGGAAGCTCGGGGTCGCGAGCCCGATATAGCCGATGAAGGTGGCGAGATAATCGCCGACCGAATATTGCCGCGTGGCCGAATAGATCGCGATGGGAATCGAAACCACATGGATGAAGATCACCACCGCGAGATTGACGAGAAGCGTCAGCCACAGGGCATCGCCGACCACATCCACCACGGGCTTGTCGTACTCGAAGGACCAGCCCCAATCGCCCTGGAGCAGACCGGAAAAGCCGTTCGGTCCGGGCATGACGCCGATCCAGACCAGGTATTGCTGCCAAGCGGGTTTATCGAGACCGTACTGCTTGATGAGGAATTCGGCCTTCGCGATCGAGGCGGACTCGCCCTGCGCCCTCAGCTCGGCGATCTGATTGGACAGGAAGTCACCAGGCGGCAGCTTGATGATGAAGAAGACCAAGGCCGAAATGATCAGCAATGTCACCGCCATGGTGATGATGCGACGCAACAGGAAGCGGATCATCGACGGGCCTCTTTGCCAGCGGCTTTGTTCCAGTGGATCTCATCGAGGCGATAGATGCCGAGCATGGCCGTTGGCTCCCAGCTGTAGAGCGCCTTGGCGGGAAGCCCCTGCAATCCGTTGCGGACGACGATGGGCTGCAGCGCGCCGGAGATGGTGCCGATGGACCATTGATTTTCGGCATGATTGCGCAGCATCTCGGTCCAGACGTCCCTCTGCACGTCCCGGATTCCGGTGTTCATCCATGTTGAGTAGAGCTCGAGAAGGCGCTGGGCTTCCGGAATATCGACCTGCTCGCCGTTCTTGCCCTTGGTCTCCACGTACTGCCCCCATTTCGGCCAGCTGTAATTGTCCTGACGCATGGGGGCGAGCTCGGTCGGCGGCATGATGGCGGTGGGGATCGCATTGTCGAGGCCGGGAGCCGCGACCATGACGGTCAGCCCGGCATAGGAGCGATTGCGCAGAACGGTCCGGTCCTGCGGCTTCACGAAGAGCCTCACGCCGATCTCGCGCCAGAACTCGCCGATGAGGGTCAGGCCGTCGACCACGAGGCTGCTCTCGCCGTCGGTCTCGACGATGATCTCCAATTCGCGCCCGTCGGGCAGAAGGCGAATGCCGGCACCGTTGCGTTTCGTCAGGCCGATCTCGTCGAGGAGGCGCGAGGCCTCGCCCGGATCGTAATCGGCATTCGCCGTGCGTAGCTCTTTCGAGAAGAGCGGGCTTTCCGCCACGATGGTGTTGTTGCCTTCGGTGCCGAGTCCGAAGAGTAGCGCATTGTTCAACGTCCTGCGGTCGATGCCGAGCGACAGGGCGCGGCGGAAGCGGATGTCTCGGTTGAGCTGGCGCCAGACGGGGTCCACCGCATTGAGGTTGGGATAGAGCGCAAGCTCCGTGCCGCGCGCATAGGGCCAGAGCAGGGTGGTATATCCCTTCGCCTTCTCGCCTTCCTTCAGGACGGGTATGTCGCTCATGGAGAGGCCGCGGAACAGGAGATCGAGCTCGCCCGCATTGGCCTTGGCCGCGAAGAGACCGGGAGCCGATACGTCCATGATGAGCCGGTCGACATAGGGCAGCTGCTGTCCCTGTTTGTCGACGCGGTGGTAATAGGGATTGCGCTCGAAGATGAAGCGGTTGGCCGGCGCCGCATTCATGACGCGCCAGGGCATGAGTGTGGGCAGAGCAGGGTTGGTCTGCTCCTTCATGTCGTCCATGCGGTTGTGCAGGGCGGCCCAGGATTTCAGCTTCTGCTGCTTTGCTTTTTCTTCGAGTGCCGCCTTGTCGGCGTATTTGGCGTGGAACTGCTTGAGATAGGCGGAGGCGCGGTAGATGCCCGGATCGAGCGGCCCGGCCAGTTGCGGCAGGAAGCGTGGATTGGGCTTGTCCCATGTGAAACGCAAGGTCCGCTCGTCGAGAATCTCGAAGCGCGGAGGCTTGCCGTCCACCATCATGAACTCCGGCGGGCCGGCTGGCGATAGATCCGGGTTCTGCGCCACGTCCTCCCAATAGTAGCGGAAATCCTCCACCGTGAAGGGCGAACCGTCGGACCAGCGATGCCCAGGGCGCAGGGTGAAGATGAAAACCCGGTCGTCCTCGTTCTCGAACTTCTCCAGGAGATCGGGCTGAAGCTGCAGGTTTTTGTCGTATCCGACGAGGCGGGTATAGGTGAAGGTCGAGATGTAGCGGATGTCGCGCGGCCGCGGCACCAGGGTCACGATATCGCCGCCATACTGGCCCGCCGCATCGACGACGATGGGTACTTTCGGGAGCCGCTCCGCGAGGGGCGGCAGCTTCTTGTCCTTCACCTGATCGGCGAAGAAGGGGACATCCTTGAAGTCCTGCGCCACGGCGGGCAGCGCCAAGACACCGAGGGCAATGGCAAGGGCGATCGATTGGGTTCGGGTAGTAAGCAGCATCACGCAGCCTCCTGGGCTGTCAGGTGCCCCAAACGAACCTTGTGACCAGGTTCGATCTCTTTCATCAGGCCGAACTCGCCGGGCTTGATGCGGAAAGGCTCGGGCCATTCCGACGGATGCGAGAAGCGGCCGGTTCGCAGTTTGGCGAAGTCTAGAGGCCGGTCGATGTTGGGATCCGGCACGGCGGCGAGGAGCGCCTGCGTGTAGGGGTGAGCCGGGTTGCGGAAGAGGGAGGATTTGGGCGCCTCCTCGACGATATAGCCCCGGCACATGACCGCGATGGTATCGGCGATGTAGTCCACGACCGCGAGATTGTGGGAGACGAAGAGGTAGGACAATCCGAGGGCCGATTGCAGGTCCTTGAGCAGGTTGAGCACCTGCGCCTGAACGGACACGTCGAGGGCGGAGACCGGTTCATCGCAAAGCAGGACCCGCGGCTCGAGAGCGAGCGCCCGCGCGATGCCGAGGCGCTGGCGCTGGCCGCCGGAGAAGGAATGCGGATAGCGCCTGAGCGAGCGCCGATCGAGCCCCACCATGTCGAGGAGCTGCTTCACGCGCTCATAGCGCTCGTCCGAGGTGCCGATGTCGTGGATGCGCAGGGGCTCGGTCAAGAGTTCGTAGACCGTCATGCGCGGATTGAGAGATGAGAACGGGTCCTGAAAGATGAATTGCACCGAGCGGCGATAGGCGGTCAGCGCATCACCTTCCAGCTTGTGCACGTCCTTCGGTCCCGTGCCGTCGTCGAAGAGCACCCGGCCTGAATTGGGGTTAAGCGCGCGCATGATCATCTTGGACACGGTGGTCTTGCCGCAGCCGGATTCACCCACGAGCCCCAGCGTCTTGCCGCCGGGAAGGGTCAGGTCGACCTCGCTGACGGCGCGGATCTCCTGGGTCTTGCCGGAGAACCACCCCGAGCGAAGCGTGAAGCATTTCGTGAGGCGCTCGGCCTTCAGGATCGGACCTTTGGGCTGAATGCGCTCGGGTGCGTCGATCGAGGCGAGCGATGCGCTCTTCACCTCGCGGATCGGCGTCAGCCGTTCATTTTCCGCCATGGCGAAGCGCGGGACGGCGCGCATGAGTGCCTGGAGGTAGGCATGCTGCGGATTGCGGAAGATGTTCTCCCGAGAGCCCGCCTCCATGGTCCTCCCGCGATACATCACCACCACCTCGTCGGCCACATTGGCGACGACGCCGAGATCGTGCGTAATGAGAAGCACCGACATGCCCGTCTCGACCTGAAGCTCCTTGATCAGGTCCAGGATCTGCGCCTGCGTGGTCACGTCGAGCGCTGTCGTGGGTTCGTCCGCGATCAGGAGGGCCGGGCGGGTGATGAGCGCCATGGCGATCATGGCGCGCTGGCGAAGGCCGCCGGATAGCTCGAACGGGTAGGTTTTCAAGGCGCGCTTCGGATCCGGGAAACCGACCCGGGCCAGCACGTCCATGGTCCGCTGGTTCGCCTTGGCCTGATCCACGTCGGCGTGGATCATCAGCGCCTCGGAAATCTGGTCGCCGATGGTGTGGAGCGGGGACAGGGATGTCATCGGCTCCTGAAAGATCATAGCGATGCGCCCGCCGCGCAGGGCATGCATGGCGTCGCTCTCGGGCTCGAGCGCCGCGATTTCGACGGTTCCGCCATTCGCGGGGTCGTTGAAGACGATGGAGCCGCTCGTGATCTTGGCCTTCTTCGACAGGATCTGGAGGATGGCCTGCGCCGTCACCGATTTGCCGGATCCGGACTCGCCGACGAGCGCCACCGTCTTGCCCTTGGGAATGTCGAACGTCAGGCCGTCGACAGCCCGGAAGTTTCCGGCATCGGTGTTGAAATCAACTGTCAGTTGGCGAACCGACAGGAGTGGCGCTTCCATATGCTCCTCCAGGGACTATGAGCATAACGCATCAGATCCCATTAGATCTCAAATGTGATCTTGTTTCCAAGCCGAAACACACATCGGGACACAGGAAACGTATGCCTCTGGCGGCAAGGTGGGCGATAAGTCTTTCGCATAACGACCAGATGACGTCGTCATGGATGAGATGATGGGTCAGGAACCCGATCGGCTCGTCGCGATCCGCATGACCGGCCACTCGCCGCTCGATCGCTCCGGCGAGACTGGCGACGATCAGTGCCGGGTCGGCCAGACTTCTGGTGCCGTGCCAGTCGATGGGGTCCACATGGGTGTTGATCTGGACAATCCCTTCGGCGGGGTAGGCAGCCTTCCGATCCGTGAAGGTGGATAATCCCCGAAATCCCGAGCGCGGCAGGAGAGGGACGAGGTCGCGGGAAATCCGGTTCCAGGGCGGCACGAAGACCGGCAGGAGCCTCGGCCCGAGGAGCTCCCGCGCCGCATGCAGGGCCTTCTCCGCTTGGGCAGCCATGCTGTCCGGGGAGCGATGAGCGCCGAACTCCGCCTTCTTCTCGCCGGCAGGGGCATGATTGGCATGGCTCCAGCCATGAACGAGGGCAAAGGCACTAGGCTCTTCCGTCAGCCGCGCCGCGAGCGAGGCTTCCATGCCTTCAGGAATGACGGCCAAGCCGATTCCGGCATCATATCGGCGGGCGAGGCCGAGAAGTCGGCCGAGTTGGGGCGTATCGGCCACCGCGTCGTCGTCCCGCCACCAGAAGCGGACAGGGCAGTCCTGATCTTTAGCCCGGTTCAAGGCCTGATCCAGAGGCGACCAGTCGATGCTTTGATGAAGGACCGGGCTGAAACGCATGAGGCTTTCGGCCACGGCAACGCTCTGCCGGGCTCCGTCGGTGGATATGGGTGGGGGTAGGGAGGGTGTCCGGGCTAGCCCGCGCCGGATCGCATCGGCCAGATTTTGCGGCGACAGGTCGGCTTCGGACACGATCTCGGCGAGGCCCAGTGCTGCCAGCCGCTCGGAGCGCAGGCGCTGCTCGGTCTCGTGGCCCGCCTCGAAGGGGACAAGAACCGATCTCACGCGGCAGCGCAGGAGGTCGACAATCGTGTTGTATCCGGCCTGGCTCACGGAAAGTTCGGCCGCAGCGAGCAGGGACCGGAAATCGAGCCGTGCCCGCTCGACGATGACGTGAGCCGGCGCGCTTTCCCGGAGGGTGAGGAAGTCGGTTTCCGCGACCCCCCTCCCGATGAGGATGTGCCAGGGTCGGTCGCTGATCTCCCGTGCCGCCGCAACGGCCGCCTGATAGAGCGGCAGGCTCGCCGCGCTCGATCCGCCGGAGACGACGATCCCGTGCCTTTGTGCCTCCGGGACAGGACCCTCATTCTCGTCCACGTAGCCGGTATAGCGGATGAGAGACCTAATCCGATCATCCACGGACCATGAAGCCTCCAGCGGCACCAACTCCGGATCGCCATGGACGAGAACGGCATCGTAATCGCGCAGCACGCGCTCATGTGTTCCCTCTATGCGCGAGGCCTTCGAGGAGGGCACCAGGATGTCGCGGATCGAGCACAGAACCAGCGGACGCGGGTTCGCGCCGCGCGCTGCGTCGAGCAGGGCGGAGAACTCATCCGCGAGGACGCGGCGACCGAAGGGAAAAAGCTCGGTGATGAGAATCTCGGGCCGGACGGTTTTCAAGGTGTCGAGGAGAAGAGTGCGGCGGCGTTCGAGATAGGCGGCATCCACGGGCTCGAAGTCTTCGCCGAGCAGCGTCTTGAAATCCGTCCCGATGGTCCGCACGGACGGCAGCTGAACGAAGCTGACGTTTTCCAGATCGGACAACCGGGCAGGGCTTCCGCCCGATACCAGCGTCGTCTCATGTCCCTTTCGCGCGAAAGCCCGTGCCAGAGCGGCAACCCTCGTCAGGTGGCCCGCTCCCAACAGATGCGTGACGGCGATCAGAACGCGCAAACTCATTCTCCCGATCTAGTGCATCGGACCCAAAAGTGGAAACCACTTTCGGGATCCATTCGATGCTCAATTCCTTAAGCAGCGCATCGTTCGGCGCGGAAAACCGGGGCCCACTTTTCCGCACGATGCGCTAAGTCGTGAGCGGTTCGAGCGCATTGCGCAAGCGCAAAGCGGCATGATCGAGGTCGCGTTCTTGACTGACGAACCGGAATGCGTTGGCGCCAAGGCCTTGCAACCGTTCCCGGTCCTGCAGGAGATCGCTTAACGCATCTGCGAAAGCCGTGACGTCGCCAGGCGGCGTCAGCAAACCGGTCTCGCCATCCCGCACCACGCTGGCAACACCGCCATAGGCGCCCGCAAGAACCGCGCAGCCGAGGGCCTGTGTCTCCAGCAGCACCATGCCGTAGGCTTCGTTGACGGCAGGCCAGACGAAGAGATCGGCTGCCTCATAAAGTGCCGTCAGATCGGCCCTGCTCTCGATCTGCCCATGGAAACGCACCCGTTGGGCCATGCTAGAGAAGAGCCGCGCGATCTCTTCCCGCGTCTCGCCATCTCCGACGATATCGAGCGTCCATGGCAGGTGTCGCAGCCGTTCAAGAGCTGCCGCCAGAATGCGATAGGAGGCGAGCTTGTCGCCCTCCCGCATCATCGCCACCGTGAGAAGACGCGGCTCGATGCCCTGTGAAGGGCGCGTGCCCGACACGGGCCATTCCCGCACGTCCAGAAACGGCGGCAGATCGATCAGAGCCTGATACGGTGGCCTTGCCTTCTCCAGAGCCCCCCGGTCATGGGCCGTCATGACGAAGATCGCGTCGGCCCGGTCGAGGGCTGCTTCGGCCCCTTCGTGGCCCAGAGCCCAAGGGCCTTTCGCGCGCTTTGCCGCCCTCGATCCTTCAGCGATCGCATAGGGAATGCCCAACGCCTCGGCGACGCGCGGACCGATCCAGTCGGGTGCCTTGTAGTAGACATGATAGGTGAACCACAGGCAGGGGCGCATCTCTTCGGGCGGCGCCCTGTAATGGGCGACGAGGCGTGCGGCCTCTTTCAGCGATTGCTGCCGGAGGTCTTCCTGACGCTGCCGATCGCCTGTCTTGTCGAGAGTTCGCATCTCGCTGGCGAGGGATGGCGAATAGCCTGCCCGGTCGAGAGCCTTCATCAGCAGGCGTGCCATGGTGCGGTCGCCCGAGGGGAGCGGATGGTTTGGGCTCTTCAAGGGGGCGTAGAACGCAACAGGCCGTGAGATCATCACACGCGCTCCGGTTCTTTCCTGGGGATCGCGGTCACGGCTCGCAGGCGTACTTCCAGCACATCGATTCCGCCTTCCATGGAAAAGTCACGACGCAGGCGTGAATAGGCGGCAGCGCCAAAAATCTTCCGGCGCTCCGGATCGCGTGCAAGGAGATTGAGGGCGTTGGACAGAGCCTCCCAATCGCTCGACGGCACGAGCTGGCCCTCCACATCGTTGCGGATGAATTCCGGAATGCCCGCAAAGTCCGTCGCC
This sequence comes from Microvirga lupini, assembly GCA_000517005.1. GTDB lineage: Bacteria > Pseudomonadota > Alphaproteobacteria > Rhizobiales > Beijerinckiaceae > Microvirga > Microvirga lupini. Next base: position 191,874 of record KI911961.1, on the reverse strand, counting down.
ACGATGGCAAGCTCTTGGCTTGCCGCCTCCATGATTACGTTGGGCAGCCCGTCCCGGTCACCGGATTTCGCTTCCTTCGACGGCAGGACGAAAAGGTCCGCCTCCCGCAGGAGTGCGATGATGTCGGGCTGCGCCCTGGAGCCGAGAAAGGCCACCCTGTTGGCGATGCCCGCATCCTGCGCCTGCTTTTTCAGACTGTTGAGCAGTTCTCCGCCACCCACATGGGCGAAGCGCCAGTGAAGATCCTGGGGCAGGGCAGCAAGGGCTCGGATCAGATCGCCGAAGCCCTTCTTTGCCACGGCCCGCCCGACGGACACGATGCGCACCGGATCGAGCGGGTCCGAGCCGTTCCTTGCAGGGCGGCTTTCCGGCGGCGCAGGAAATCGGGAGAGATCGAGCCCGTGATAGACGAGCGACACCTTGTCGGGTTGCGACAGTGCTTGGAGGGCGCCGGCTCCCTGCGCCGTGCAGGTCACGCCCCAGAGGGCCTCCGCTATCTTCTCGCGCTTTTCCCAATCGGGCGTCGTCCAGATGTCCTTGGCATGGGCCGAGAAGGTCCAGCTGCGGCCCGTGAGCAACGATGCATAGCGGACGACGGATGCCGGCGTGTGAAGGTAGTGCACATGCAGATGCCGCACGTCCTCCGGCATCTCCCGTGCCATCACGAAGGCCTGGCCGAGGCGGCGCACCCGGTTGGCGGTGAAATCACGCTTCAGATCGCGCCAGAAGGCTTTGATCGTCGGTCCAAAACCTTTCTGGCTCAGGCTCCAGAAAGCGCCGCGCAGCACGCGCAACGGCTCCTCGTAGAGATATTCCGGCAGGTAGGCGACCCGAGCCTTGATCGCCTTATGCATGGGGTGCACGGCCCGTTCCGTCGGATGCCGAAGGGACCAGATCTCGATCTCCAGGTCGCGCTGCTCGAGGGCCAAGATTTCCTGGGCAATGAAGGTCTCGGAAAGGCGCGGATAGCCTTTCACGACGACGGCGATGCGCCGGGCTGTCATTGAGGGAAGCATGGGTACGGTTACTCGGCCGCCTGATGATACGCGGTGGCGAACGGCGCCTTGGAAGCTGTGAGAGACTTCAGCCGCTCCCGCACCCGGTCGAGACCGTCGAGCAGGCCGGGAACGATCACCTCCGATGGGCGCGGCTGCGTCGAAAGGGAGCGCAGGGCCGCGGCCATGCGCTGGGGCGTGCGCGGCTTCCTGTAGTCGCTCAGCATGCTCACCAGCCCGAGCCGCTCCCCCTCGACGGCGCGGATATACTGCTCGAGGCGGGGGCGCGTGCGCGGGACGATCAGTGTGCGCTTGTCAAAGGACAGGGCCTCGCAGAAGGTATTGTACCCGCCCATGGCGACAATGGCGTCCGCTTTCCTCATCAGCCATTCGATCTTGTTGTCGAAGGACATCACATCGAGCTTCGGCTGCCTGGCGATGCGCTCCACGAAGGAGCGGCGCTTGTCCCGGTCGATGAAGGGGCCGAAGAGGATGAGCGCCGGCTGTTCGAGCTCCACATCGTGCTCGTAGGCCGAGATCACCCAATCGATCAGGTCGTCGCCGTCGCCACCGCCACCCGTGGTCACGAGGATGAAGGGCTGCTTCGTGATCTTGGGGTATCTGGTCAGGGACGGGGTCGGCGGCACGTCCCGGCGCAGATAGCCGGTATAGGTGATGCGCTCTTTCACGTGCCCAGGCAGATTCAACGCCTTGAGGGGTTGATAGACGTCCTTGAGGCCGTAGACCCAGATCTCGTCGTAATAGTGGATCAGGGCTTCCTTTGCGCCTTTCCGCTCCCATTCCGGCACGAGAAGGGCCGGTTCGTCCATCACGTCGCGAATGCCGAGCACGAGGCGGCAGCCGGCCGCCTTGAGGTAATCGAGCGCCGGCACGACCTCGCCGCGGAAACCCGTCGGCTCCTTGTCGACGATGAAGACATCCGGCCTGAAGGCCTTGGCGGCCTGGAGGATGAGGGCTTGGCGCAGGCCTACCGCCTCGTCCAGCTCCACATTGAGGTTGAGGCTGCGGTAATCCCCGTCCGGCAGCTTCGTGACCCCCGGGATGCGGATGTAGTCGACGCCGCTGTCGAACTCGAAATTGCCGATGACGGGCGAGCCCGAGATGATGACGACGGAGGTGTCCGGCCGGTCCTGCACGATGGCATTGGCGATCGCTCTCGACCGGCGCAAATGCCCAAGGCCAAAGGTGTCATGGCTGTAGATAAGGACCCTCGTTCCGCGGCCGCTCTCGGGCTGCACCGGGGAGGGACCTGCGTCCTGATCAAAGCCCATCACCAGGTCTGCCATGCGGCTGCCCCTACGGTCCGGCGGGCGGGTCGATTGACGGCCCATCCCCCTTCTGTACTTTCTACGGTCTCTGTCGATCAAATAAGGCGCCGCCCGAGATCGGAAAGAGGTTCATCCAGGCGTACAGAAGTGGTAACGTTAGGGCAATGGAAAAGAGCCTCTTTAGGTATATTTGGGCACATTCAAAGCGTGACCAGCTGCTCGTCTGCGCCGTAGTGCTCGCTTCCCTGCCGTTTTACTTCATGTCCCTGGATCTGCCTCGCCAGATCGTGAATCAGGCTATCCAGGGCGAGGCTTTCAGGGACGGCAATCCCACGGCCCCCTTCCTCCATCTCAGCTATGAATGGCCGAAATGGCTGGGCGGGGGCAACCTGGAGATCTTCGAGGGTTTCCAGGTCGGTCGTCTCGGCCTGCTCCTCGGCCTCTCGCTCCTGTTCCTCTTCTTCGTCATCATCAACGGGGCTTTCAAGTACTGGATCAACGTCGCCAAGGGCGTGCTGGGCGAGCGGATGCTGAGGCGCATGCGCTTCGACCTGTTCTCCATGGTGCTCCGGTTCACCCCCGATGCCCTGCGCACGGTTAAAGCGTCCGAGACCGCAACGATCATCAAGGATGAGGTCGAGCCCATCGGCGGCTTCATCGGCGATGCCTTCATCACCCCGATCTTCCTTGGCATGCAGGCGATCACCGCGCTCGTCTTCATCATGATCCAGAACGTGTGGCTCGGCCTGATCGCATTGGCGGTGATCGCCATCCAGTTCACGATCATTCCGCGGTTGCGGCGAGAGCTTCTCCGGCTGGGAAAGCAGCGGCAGCTGGCCTCCCGTCAATTGGCGGGGCGCATCGCCGAGGTCCAGGACGGCATCGAGGTCGTTCACGTTCACAATGCCTATAACTGGGAGCGGGCGGAGATCGGACACCGGCTGTTCAATCTCTTCACCATCCGGCTCAAGATCTATAACCGGAAATTCTTCGTCAAATCGCTCAACAACTTCCTGGCGCAGCTGACGCCGTTCTTCTTCTACGCCATCGGCGGTTATTTCGCCCTGCGCGGCACCCTCGATATCGGTCAGCTCGTGGCCGTCATCGGCGCCTATCGCGAGCTGCCGCCGCCGCTGAAGGAGTTGATCGACTGGGACCAGCAGCGTCTCGACGTCCAGGTCAAGTACGATCAGGTCACGCAGCATTTTGCCGAGGAGCGGCTTGCGCCTCTGCTCGAAGCCCGCGAGGAGGCGGAGGAGGATCAGCCGCTGGTCGGTCCGTTCGTGGCCGAAGACATCCGCGTTGCCGGCCCCCATGGCGACATGATCATCGAAGGAGGCGCCTTTGCCCTCGATCTGCCCGCGAGCGTGGCGCTGGTGTCCAATGGCGGCGGCGCGGCCAGCTCCCTGGCACGCATCATCGCCCGGCGCACGTCGGAGTTCAGCGGCCAAATCCGCATCGGGGAGCGCGATCTGATGCAGCTCCCCGTTTCCGTGGCCGGGCGCAGGATCGCCTATGCGGGAGTCGATCCCATTCTCTTTCCCGGCAGCATCCGCGACAATCTCATCTACGGCCTCCGGACGAAGCCTCTGACCAGGACGGCGGAGGAGAAGAAGGAGATGGACCGCCGGATCGCCGAGGCGTTCAAAACGGGCAACCCCGTCGAGAGCATCGGCGATCGATGGGTGGATTACGAGCGGATCGGCGCGAGGGACGAGAACGATCTCGATCGCATCCTCCTCGATTTCCTGGACCGGATCGGCATGGGTGACACGGTCTACCACTTCGGCCTGGCCGGCAAGATCGACCCCGAGCGTCACATGGCACTTGCCGAACGTGTCGTCGAAGCCCGGCGACGCCTGCGGGAGACGTTCCAGTCGAACGGCATGGCCGATCTGGTCGAGCCTTTCGATCCTGAGCGCTACAACAGCCAGGCCACCATCGCCGAGAACCTTCTCTTCGGCGTGCCGATCTCGGAGGAGTTCAAGGGCCGCAATCTCGCCGAGAACGGCCAGTTCCGCAGTGCCATCGACCGGGCAGGGCTGACCGACGATCTCGTCCGAATGGGCCTGCAGATCGCGGAAACCATGACCGAGATCTTCGAGGGGCTGCCCCCCGGTCATTCGCTGTTCGAGCAGTTTTCCTTCATCGGCGCCGAGGAGCTGCCGGAGTTCCAGGCCATTCTGCGCCGGCATTCCCGGGGCGAGGGCGGTCTCAAGCGAGAGGACCGGACACGGCTTCTGGCTCTTCCGCTCGCCTATATCGAAGCCCGGCACCGCCTCGGTCTTCTCGACGACAGTCTGACGGCCCGGATCGTGGAGGCTCGCACCCTCGTTCGGGAGGTCCTTGCGAAGTCGGCCTCCGAGGGTGTGGAGTTCCTCGACCCTGAGCGCTTCTGCGCCGCGGCGCCGTTGAGGGACAACCTCCTGTTCGGGCGCATCAGCCATCAGGTCGCCAATGCCCGCGTCCGGGTCGCCGAAGCCGTTGCGGCGGTCGTCCGGGAGCTCGACCTGCTCGAAGACATCGAGCGGATCGGTCTCGATTATCAGGTCGGCACGGCAGGCAGACTCCTGTCGCCCGAGGAAAGGGCCAGCGTGAATCTGGTGCGCTGCCTGGTGAAGCGCCCCGATATTCTCGTCATCGACGGGGCACTTGCGCCGTACGACGAAGCGCGCGGTCAGCAATTGCTTGAATTGCTGCTGGAGCTTCTCGATCAACAAAGCCTGTTCATGGTCCTTCCGAATGATCGACAGGCAGGTGCTTTCGATGTTCAGTTGCGTTTCCGCGATGGGCAAATCATCACAGAAAAGACGGCTCCTCCGGCTCTCAGGCCCCCCAGACCTGATCCGGGCGCCGCCCAGAGAGTAACAGGAGAGGTGGCATGACGCTTGAGGCAGAGGTTCAGTCCTTGCGGCAAGTTCCGATGTTTCGGGATGTGGATCCGGCTCGCCTGAAGCTTCTCGCCTTCACGAGCGAGCGGGTGCAGTTCTCCGGCGGGCAGCGCTTCTTCTCGCAAGGGGATCCATCCGACGCCGCCTATGTGATCCTCGACGGTCGGGCGAGCGTGCTCCTCAATACCCCCAGCGGCGATATCCAGGTGGCCGAACTCGGGAGCAACGCCCTCGTGGGCGAGATGGGCATTCTCTCGGATACGCCGCGCTCCGCCACGATCATGGCGGCCGAGCCGACCACGGCCCTGCGAATCGACAAGCGTGTCTTTCTTGAGCTTCTCGCCCAGTTTCCGCAGATGTCCCTGGCGATCATGCGCGAACTGGCGAAACGCCTTGAGCGGACCAACGCACAGCTTGTCGCACAGTCCTCATCCTAAATTTCCAGGCAAACCCTGAGAATTTTTCGGGGAAAATGCCAATAAGGTTAGCGAAATCTTACCTCTTATGGTCAAGCTGACCGATTCTCGTCACAACTACCCGTCAACCCTTGTCTCAGAATGACACAAGGGAAGGCCCAGCCAGCAGGCTGGGCTGTTGCGGGATAAGTGATGATGAGTAACGCGAGAACGCTGCTGTGCGCAGTTCCGCAACCCGTTGCGGATGTGCGCAGGTCCGGACGTCGCCGTTTCCTTCACTTGACCATGGCCGCAGGCCTGATTGTAGGCCTCCAGGGCATCGCAGCCGGACCGGCGGCCGTGGCCACTCTCCCGAGCGCTCTTCTGGCAAGACCGGTCGCCGCGCCCGCCGCGCAGCCGGTCATGACCGGCTCGGTCATTACCGCCTCCATGGATTTCACGCCGAAGCTGGTGAAGGAACCGGGCCTCTTCAGGGCCATTCTCGACGGTGCGTTCACCTTCAAGAAGCCGCGCGTCGAGAAGCCGGCGCCTCAGGAGCTGCCCGAGGAGATCGCCGGTGATCCGGACGAACTGATCCCGTTCAACGGCCGCACCGTGCCGCGCTGGCTGGTGCATTCCATCCTCAAGGCCGCCCACGTGACCGGCGTCGATCCGGTCTACATGATGACCCTGGCCGACGTGGAATCGAGCCTCTCGCCGGACGCCAAGGCGCCGACCTCGTCCGCTCAAGGGCTGTTCCAGTTCATCGACAGCACCTGGATCGAAACCGTCTACCACCATGCTGCCGATTATGGGTTCGGCGCTGCAGCGGAAGCGATCAGCTATGTCAACGGCGAGCTGGAAGTAGATGCCAAGCACCGGGACTGGATCATGAGCCTGCGGACGGATCCGTACTTCTCGGCTCTCATGGCGGGCGAACTGATCAAGGACGTGGAGCGCGCCCTCCAGGCCGAAGGGGAGCGGGAACTGGCCGAGGCCGAGCTCTACCTGGCCCATTTCCTGGGCGCATCCAGCGCCGTCCGCTTCCTCGAAGTCCTCGACCAGGACCCGAACATGAAGGCCTCCAAGCTCTTCCCGAAGGCGGCCAAGGCCAATGCCGGGCTGTTCATGGAAGGCAAGGGTCGCAAGCGCCGCTCGGTCAGCGTGGCCGAGCTCTACAACAAGATCGACTCGAAGATCGTCCGCCGCCTCGACCGCTACGAGGGCATCGGCCCCTATCTCGCCGAGATCTCCCGCCGGGCCGAGCGAACGGCCGAGGCTGCACCGCTCGTGCAATAAAAGCGGAACCCTGGGGCTGCCGCGTGCGGAACCGAAGGTCCGCACACATCGCGGCTCAAGATTTTGAGAGTGTCCCGATTTCCTTTCGTCATCACCGGCCTTGTGCCGGTGATCTCGCTTCTGTAGAGCACGACGCCCTTCTAATCGGGATGGCCGGGACAGGCCCGGCCATGACGTGGGAGAAGTCATAAATCCTCTCTGCACGATGCTTTAGCCCTCAAAGAGCAGCGCAGAACGCCGCTGCCCGATTCTGCCCCTTCCGACATTTCAGGCCGCAGCGTCATACCGCTTTTGCGCGTCGAGGACCTCCCCGATGTGGCTCTCGGCCCAGATCCGGAGGGCATCCAGCGTGGATGTGAGGGTCTGGCCGAGTGGCGTGATGCTGTACTCGACCGTGACCGGCACGGTCGGGAAGACCTTGCGGCTGATCAGCCCATCCCGCTCAAGGCTCTTGAGGGTCTGGGAGAGCATCTTCTGCGATAGGCCTTCGATCTGGCGGCGCAACTGGTTGAACCGCATTGGTTCCTCCGCCAGCAAGCCTAGGATCAGCACCGTCCATTTGTCCGCGACGCGGTCGAGCACGAGGCGCGTCGGACAGGCCGCGGCATAGGGGTTGGGAACTTTCATGCCGGTATCTCCAGGGTGA
>KI911961.1:183257-184259 GCA_000517005.1 Microvirga lupini | reverse complement strand
TGATCTTAAAGTGCCTTCTTTACACCAACAAGACGTTATTGCACCTAGTAACTTATAGAAACCTTGTTGGAGATCCTTCATGAAAGTTGCACTCGTCGGAGCGACCGGCAACGCCGGCTCGCGTATCCTCGCCGAACTCTCCCGCCGCGGGCATGCGGTTACGGCCATCGTCCGCAATCCGGAAAAGGTGCCGACCCAGGCCAACGTCACCGCCAGGAAGGGCGACGTGGGTGATCAGGGTCGCCTGTCCGAACTCCTGGCGGGTCACGACGTTGCCGTGAGCGCCGTCCATTTTACGCAGAGCGACCCCCATAAGCTGATCGGAGCCGCCCGCGATTCGGGGGTGAAGCGCTATCTCGTGGTGGGAGGGGCCGGCAGTCTCGAGGTCGCGCCGGGCGTCAGGCTGATCGACACGCCGGATTTCCCGAGTGCCTACAAGGCCGAAGCCTCGGCGGGCGCCGCCTTCCTCGATCTTCTGCGGCAGGAGAGGGAGCTCGATTGGACGTTCATCTCGCCCTCGGCGATGTTCGTTCCGGGAGAACGCACCGGTCGCTTCCGTCTCGGCAAGGACCAACTCCTCACCAATGAGCAGGGCAGCAGCATCTCCTTCGAGGATTACGCCATCGCGCTCGTCGACGAAGCGGAGAAGCCCGCCCATTCCCGCCAGCGCTTTACGGTCGGCTACTGACCGCGTTCAATATCGGGGAGGGGACTCCCCACCTTTTGCAAGCTCTTTTTCCATCTCTCATCCCGCGATCGAGTGGGATGCAGCACTGCTGCTGCATCCCTGCCTCGTGGCGAACAGCGGGTGTGCAAGCGGAGAGGCGCCTTCGCGGGGAACCGGCTGCAGGGAGCACTGCGACCGAAGCTGGGCGGAAGGCGATGCGAAGCGCGCTGAGGGCGGAGCCCTAGAGCAACGGGCATTCAGACGAATCCGTATCCGGCCGCGGTGAAGTAGTTGCGGCATGTCTCGGGCTCGAGCAGATCGCAAATGTCGCCGAT
>KI911961.1:180428-183157 GCA_000517005.1 Microvirga lupini | reverse complement strand
AAGTCACCGGAGATACACCCAGACCGAATTCAACAGATCGTGGAGCGCCCTTTGGGCGCACGGTGGTGTTCGCGGTGCATCGCAGCACCGCGTCATCGCTTGTGCCTCATCGTGCGTCTATGAGACGGCCTGGGGGATCCGATCTTGATCGAAGAGCTCACCGGTTCGCAGCATGGTGCAGGCGACGCCGATCAACCGGCTTCCGATGGATCTCAGGGCTCGCGCGTGCGAATGACCGCCCTTTCGTAAGGCGGCATACCGGTTCCGGCTGTGAGAGTCGTGCAGCACCGCGACCCTTGCCCAATGATAGACGGCTGTCCGCAGCCGACGCGGACAGGCCTTGCGCATCACCACCGTGTACTGTTTTCCGCTTCGGCGCGTCACCGGCACGACGCCTGCCAGCGCACGCAGGGCTTGGGCATCGCGTCGGACAACCGCATCATGACCCTCCGACAGAAGCGCCGCCAGGACGATCGGGCCCACTCCTGGCAATGACCACAAGATGTCCGGATCACAATGAGTTCGGGCGATGGCATCCTGCTCGTGAGAAAGATCGGCCACGGCCGCACACAACCGCTCCAGTTCTTCATCGCAATCTTGATCTGTTCCAGCACGAGCCGAAGCCGTGCGAGGATAACCCGACAGTGCGCGACACACGCTTCCGTCACGCCCGGCGCAACGGTGATCGGCGTCCGCTGCAAGTGGGCCAGCACGGTCTCGCTCGTCCACTTCCGCACCCGGCTCTGATACAGGAGCTTTGTGACGGTTGCAGATCTTGTCCGCTTGGCCTTGTCTGGCGTTGGGATCAGCTCCCAAAGATCCAGAACCCATGGCGATGACCAGTCCTGCGCCAGATCCAGCACCTGCGGATAATACCGCCAGAGCTGATGCCGGAACCGATTGGCGAGGCGATTGCGTTCAACGGACAGATCTTCCGTCATGCGCGACCATTCGCGCAGTTCGATGATCGTCGGGTGCATGGGTTCGAGATGGCGATAGAGCCTGCTGTTGGTCCGCAGAGCGCCCGCAAGAACGTAGGCATCCAACCGATCATCCTTGGCCCCAGCCATGGTGAAGCGATCCCTGAACCGGTCGAGCTGTTTGGGATTGACGGCATGGACCTGGAAGCCCGCGTCCATCAAGCTCTCGACTACGGGGCCATGCGGGACCTCAATTCCGATGGCAATCTGCTGCGGCTCCGCCCCTGTCGCGGTCCTGATCCAATGCGACAGTTCGGCGAGCCCGTCGCCACTATGGGCGAAGGAGCGGTGACCAAGCTTGGAACCGCGCGCGTCCAGAGCATAGGCGTAGTGGGTCTCTGCGGCCCAATCCACTCCGACATAAGCTAAAACAACATCTGTCATTCACCTCTCCTGCTGTGCGGGCTGCCACGATCCTCGCCGGCCCTGTTCTGGCGCTCGAAGGCGCAAACTCCCCACGGGGCGTCGATCGCGGCCGATCCATCGGGGCACGTGTCCCCTCTGGGCGCTCGCGGCGCAGGATCACCAGGTGGCTCCCGACAGACCAGCCCACCGCGATCATAGTCGCCCCGCGAGGAGCCGCAGCAGTGGAACAGGGACACCCTCTCCCCTCATCCGACTGCGCTGATGGCAGACGACGCCGAGGCCGGCAGCGAGCGTGTGTGAACGAAATCGCCCTTGGCCAGATAGGCCAGTTCCTCCTTCGTGGAGGCGCGCCCGAGAACCGGATTCCGGTGTGGGAAGCGGCCGAAGCGGGCGATGATGTCGAAATTGGCCTGGGCCTGGCTGAGAGAGAACTGCCAGACCGGCTTGAGATGCTCCGGAGCCTCGTCAAGGGCCTGCTCCGAGATGGCAACGATGCGCCTCATCCGCTCCAGATGGTCCGGACCCTCGGCATGGGCGAGGGGGAGGAAGTGGAAGAACTTCTCGTAAGGACTTGTCAGGGCATCGTAGTGCCCGTTCCTGAAGCCTTCCTCTGCGATCCTTAAGGTTTCCGGGTCGGAGGAATAGGCTTCCGGCGTGCCCGCGAACAGGCCGCGCGGGAACTGGTCCAAAACGATGATCAGGGACAGCCGTCCGAGCGGCGTGTGGAGCCAATGATCGAGCCGGCCGGCCTTGGCCGCGTGAACCAGGGGAGCGAACCGGTGCAGTTCCGCATTGGCCCCGCCGCGCATCCACCAGGCCATCATCTGCCAGTGCGCCGCGATGCCGGAGCACGACAAATCGACCGGGAACCAGAAGTCATAGACCCTGCGCCAATCCATGTGAGACGACATCGGCTCCTCCTTGGAAGGAGCGTCGATCTTATCTCGGGTCGAATCCGCGTGCTGTGCTTGGAAACACCTGAAATTGGGCAGATGATTCAGAACGCCTTGAACGTGATGATCGTGTGCGTATCGGCGATCTCGGGGATGACTTGCACGTTCTCTGCGATGAAGTGGCCGATATCGACCCCGTCATCCACATGGAACTTGGCGAGAATGTCGTAATTGCCGGCCGTCGAGTAGATCTCGGACGCGATTTCCCGGTCGGCAAGAGCGTTCGCGACGGCATAGGTCTTGCCGAGCTTGCATTTGATCTCGACGAAGAAGGTCTGCATGGGGAGCTCCGAGGGCAGCGTCTGGAATTCGATTGCAGGGAGATATGGCACGGGACCGTGCCGGTGAGAACCTCCCGGTTCAATCCTACACGGTGTCATTCCCGGCTTTCGACCGCCGGGAATGACATGGGGAGCCAAACTCAGGAGCG
>KI911961.1:179783-180328 GCA_000517005.1 Microvirga lupini | reverse complement strand
AGAAAGATGAGCCGATGCGGCTCCTGGCGCATGCGGGACTGACGCTTGGTGCGCCAGTGCTCGCGCGCTTGCTGCACGTCGGAGCGTCCTTGTTCGCTGGCCCGCAGCGTTTTTTTGACGCGGTAGCCTTGGCGGATGAACCAGCGCGCAATTGATGCGGGTGTGACCTTCGTGCCGAGGACCGCCAGTTCTGCGGCAAGTTGCGGCATGGTGAGGTCGCCCTTCTCGGCCACGCGCCGGATGAGGAACGCGCGATGCGGATCAAGCTTGGAGTAGCGCCAACCGCCCTCCGGCTTGGCGGCCAGACTGCCGGTGGCTCGGTACGCCGCCATCAGCCGGACCACGAAGGCGACCGACACGTCATAATGCCGGGCGGCCTCCTGGCAGGAATGGCCCGCCTCGACAAAGCGTGCCACCCGGCGCCGCAGATCCAGCGAGTAGGACTTGGTCATCGCTCATCTCCTCCAGAGAGGGCCGAGATGAGTGAATCACGAAGCCGCTACGCCGCATAGCCCCAACGACTCCGTCAGAACTGCCGTTGCTCT
>KI911961.1:160578-179683 GCA_000517005.1 Microvirga lupini | reverse complement strand
CTCCCTGTTTGTTCGAACCTTGGGTTTAGAGTGGCAGCGGCTTCGCAGCAACCCGTGGTTTCCAACCATTTCGGGGCACTTTTTCCGGCTTTTGCAACAATGCCCCCTTTGACTTCTGGGATAAGTACCTCCACAACACCGCCGCTTTTTAAACGGGGCATTGATGGACAATCCTTTTCTCGTCGAGGTCACCCGCGGAAACCTGGTCGAGTCGCGCCACAGGGGCAGCGTCTCGGTGGTCGATTCCGAAGGGGCCACGGTTCTGTCGATTGGAGATGTAGACCGGCGCGTTTTTCCGCGCTCCGCCGTGAAGGCGCTCCAGGCCATGCCGCTGGTCGAGAGCGGAATCGCGGATAAGTACGGCCTGACCGACGAAGAGATTGCGCTCGCCTGCGCGTCCCATTCGGGCGAGCCGGAGCATGCGGCGACCGCCAAGGCCATGCTCGTCAAGGCCGGGCAGGATGTCGGCTGCCTCGAATGCGGCGTGCACTGGCCCATGGGCGAGGCCGCCAACCGGGCGCTGGCCGCGACCGGCGGAAGCCCGAGCGCCTTGCACAACAACTGCTCGGGCAAGCACGCGGGCTTCATCTGCCTCGCCTGCGGCCAGGGCCAGAATCCGAAAGGCTACGTGCTGGCGGACCATCCGGTGCAGCGCAGCGTGCGTGAAGCCCTGGAGGAGATCACCGGCGCCTGCCATACGGTCGAAAAGAGCGGCATCGACGGCTGCTCCATCCCAACCTATGCGATCCCGCTTCCCTCCCTCGCTTTCGGCTTTGCCCGGTTCGGCACCGGAAGCGGCCTGCCGGGCGATGGGAAAGCTGCAGCCGCCCGGATCCGCAAGGCCGTGGCCCACCATCCCTTCATGGTCGCGGGCACCGGTCGTTTCGACACCAGACTGATGGAGCTTCTCGGCGAACGCGCCTTCGTGAAGGTGGGAGCCGAGGGCGTCTATTGCGCGTCGTTCCCCGAACTCGGGTATGGTGTTGCCCTGAAGGTCGAGGACGGCAATGCCCGTGCGGCCGAAGCCATGATGGCCGGGCTCGTCCTGCGTTTCCTCAGCCTGGACATCGAGGAGCGTCGCGCCGTCGAGGCGCTGGCTCAGCCGGTGCTCAAGAACTGGAACGGGATCGAAGTCGGTCGGATCCGGGTCTCGTCGGAGATCAGGGGCGCTGCATAACTGATTTCGTCTCAGCGCCACTCACCTGAGCTCTCATCCTGAGAGTCTGGCGCAGAATTCGTCGTGAGGAGCAGGCGCTGTTTCCCTCCCCCTTGTGGGGAGGGATTAAGGGTGGGGGTGTCAGCGCTGAACTGGACCAGTGTGGCGCTCACACCCCCACCTCCAACTCCTCCCCACAAGGGGGAGGAGAGCCTGTTGGCGCTTCATGAGCCAGGCCCTCAGGATGGGTGAGAGCTTGATGAGTCTGCCGTTCAAGGCCGCGGGTTCATCTGCTGGCGGGCGTGGAGGAGGTCGTCCGGTTTCAGGCCGTGCGCGCCATGAAACGGCCGGTCGAGGACCCCGACCATGTAGACGACTAGGCCGACGAAGATCATGAGCACGCCGCCGAGAATGAAGTGAGTCGTCCGCTTCAGGTCGAACAGCCATAGAATGAAGACGTTCAGGGCCGCGCCGGCAATGACGACTGACCAGATCACCCTTGGAATGCTGGTCCCGGCCGCCTGAATGCGCAGGCGGCGCTGTTCGATGAAATCCTCGAAGATTCGAAGAGCCGCCTGATGGACCAAGTCTTCTGCAGCGTCACGATTGGGCTTGAAGCCCAGGAGCTGGCGGCTCAATTGGTCGACCAGCAGTGTCCCGCGTGTCGAGGCCTGATTGGTCCGCTGGAAAGCCCAGCCCGGTCCGGTCTCCTCATCCACATATTGGCGAAGATTTTCCGTTAGGGATGTGCGGATCGGTTCCGGATAGCCGCTGAAGGTGCGGTAGAGAGCGATGACGCTGGATGCCTCGCGGCCGACCGCGTCCTGTGCCTTGCCGTAATTCTCGAACACTGCGATGGAGAGTAGCGCCAGGAGAACGCCGTAATAGAGCGAGAAGGCGTTCAGGAGCAGGCCGACAACGGTGTTCGGGTCCCGCTCGTCGCGCAGCAGGCGCCCGACAGCGGGCTGCAGCAGCGCCGAGCCGATCAGGGTCGGCACCAGGAAAACGAGGCAGACGATCACGGCGCCCATGACAATGGGCAGTTGGTGCAGCCTATCGATCACGATGCGGTTCGCTCTCTTCGTGGCTGACAGTGATTCACCGCCGATAGAAGCGGATTTTCCGACCAAGATCAGGTGGAATTCCGGATAGGGCCGATGGGGTTCATAACCTCATCACGTCATGGCCGGGCCTGTCCCGGCCATCCCGACGCTGTAAAGCGCGGCGCTTTTCCAATCGGGATCACCGGCACAAGACCGGTGATGACGAAAGGGATCGGAGCATCCTCCGCACTACGCGCTAAATCCCCAGCAGCTTCACGATCTCGCTCGCCCCGGCATTCGGCGACAGGGTGCCTTCCGCGATGGCCTTCTCGATTTCCGGCACGCGCCGGCGCAGGGCCGGATCGTGATGCAGACGCTCGTGGAGGCGCTCATGGACGAGAGCCCACATCCATTTCGCATCCTGCGCCCGGCGCTTGGCCGCAAGCTCTCCCGTCGCTTCGAGACGCTTGCGATGATCCAGGACCTTCGCCCAAAGCTCGTCAAGGCCCTGGCCGGTAAGCCCTGAGATCGTGAGAACGGGTGGCGTCCAAGTCTGTGAGGCGGGCGCCAGAATATGAAGGGCGGCCTTATACTCGGCGGCGGCGGCCTTCGCCTTCGCGCCCGCATCATCCGCCTTGTTGACGGCGATCAGATCCGCGAGTTCCAGAATGCCTTTCTTGATCCCCTGCAATTCGTCGCCCGCGCCCGGCAGCATCAGGACGAGGAAGAAATCGGTCAGATCCGCGACGGCGGTCTCCGATTGGCCGACGCCGACGGTCTCGACCAGGATCACGTCGAATCCGGCGGCCTCGCAGAGCAGCATGGTCTCCCGCGTCTTGGCCGCGACGCCGCCCAGCGTGCCGGAGGAGGGGGAAGGACGGATGAAGGCGTTGGGATCGCATGCCAGCCGCGCCATCCGGGTCTTGTCGCCGAGGATTGCGCCACCGGTGCGGGTGGAGGAGGGATCCACCGCGAGCACGGCGACCTTGTGTCCCTTCCCGGTGAGCATGGAGCCCAGGGTGTCGATGGCAGTGGACTTGCCGACGCCGGGAACGCCGGTGATGCCGATGCGCACCGCATGGCCGGTGCGGTTCATCAGCTCCTGAAGGAGAGCGCGTGCGGCCTCGCGATGATCCGGGCGGCGCGATTCCATCAGGGTGATGGCGCGCGCGAGCGAAGCCCGGTCGCCCTTGGCGACGGCGTCGGCCGTTACTGTCGTCTTCGGTGAGCCCCCGGTCATGGGAGAGCTTTAACGCATTCGGCTCCGGCTTTCACCAGATGATCGGATCCATGCCGATTCGTCCCCAGGCGGGAATCTTGATGGCGGGGCGGCGCACGTCGATCCCGGCGACGAGGCCCATGAAGTCGATTTCAATACCCTCAACTCAGCCGAGAGCGATGCCCGCATAGCCGCCGAGCGAGATCTGGATGCCGGTGCGGCTCGGGGTCAGGCCGACGATGTCCCGCCAGGGCTGCCAGTCCTTGCCCAGAGCCGTCGGTGGCAGGGCCGCGCCGAGTTCCGGGACAGAGCGCATCACATGCGCCACGAAGGTGTTCGAGTTCGGGCCGGGCCAAGCGTTATAGGCGCCGAAGGTCTGATAGGGATAGCTCGCCACCGCCCGGCGGACCTGCGGGATCAGCCGATCCGCGGCCTCGCCTTCGATCACGATGACTGGATGCGGTGCATTGCCGAACCAGCGCCCGTCCGGCGCCCACCCGTTGGTGCGGACCGGGCTGCCCCAGCCGACCTTGTCGTAGCGGGTATAGGTGCCGGCGCCGGCCTCCTTCACGACGATCCAGGTGTGATGGGCGAAGATGCCGCGCCAGCGGCCGACCCGCGCCGCATAGACCGCCACGATGGCCTGGGGCGCTTCGGATGCGGCCGGCAGGAGCTTTGCGCTCGACCAGTCGGAGGCGCGCCAGCTCGGCGCGACATCGTCGCGCATGCTCCACCAGAGCGCATGGGCGCCCAGCGGCAGGACAAAAAGACCGACGATGACAAGGAAAATGCGGGACAGAAAGGCAAGCATCGTATCACGGTACGTGCGGACCTATCAGCCATCAAGGCGGCATGCCGGCGCCGTCGTTCACCATTGGGTTACCAAATTTCTGCTTGAGTGCGGCTTCGACGGGTCTCTGCCTTGTGCATGCCATGATCGAGGACAAAACAGCACTGCACTCATTGTCTCTTGAAATCCGGCCTCATGCTTTTCCCCGTGTCCCGTCTTGCTCTCGTCTGTCTCGCTAGCCTTGCCCTGTCCGGCTGCCTTGGCGAGGAATCGGCGCTCACCAGCCCGGTCTCGTCGCAGGTGGGGCTTGCGCGGGATCCGAAGCTTTTGGTCGCGACTACGCGGCTCCCGGTGGGCGATCCGCCGAAGAAGCCCTGGTTCAGCAGCGAGCGCTCTCCGGATCTGGTCTTTGCGGAAGCGCGCCTGAAGCCGCCATCGGATTCGCTCATCGGAACCAGCGGCTGGAGCATTGCGAAGGTTGAGAACGTCGATCGGAGCAACGCGGCCCAGGCTTTCGCTCAGGCGGCCTTCGGGCACAATCTGCTGCTCTACATCCATGGCTATCGCGAGAGCTTCGAGACGGCTGCGACCTCGACCATCGACCTCTCGGAGGGCATCAGGTTCGCCGGGGTGACGGGACTGTTCACCTGGCCCTCCGCAGCTTCCACCTTCAGCTACGTGGCCGACCGCGAAAGCGCCATGTGGTCCCGCGATGCCCTGGAGGACCTGCTTACCGCCATTGCCAAGACCCCGAGCGGCGGGCGCATCCACATCGTCGCTCACAGCATGGGCACGCTGCTCACTCTCGAGACCCTGCGGATGGTGCGCGCGTCAGGCGGCGAGAGCGCCATGGAGCGCATCGGCGCCGTGGTGCTGGCGGCCCCCGACATCGACATCGACCTTTTCGCCCGCGGCCTCGAGCGTCTGGGACCCGACGCGAAGAAGATCACCGTCATCAGCTCCACCAACGACCGGGCGCTCGCCGTCTCGAGCCGTCTCGCCGGCGGCATCATCCGGGCCGGAGCGGCGGATCGCGAGAGGCTGGAATCCCTCGGCGTGCGCGTGGCCGACGCCTCCGAATTCGGCGGCGGCATCATCAACCACGACCTGTTCCTGACGAACAAGGAAGTGCAGCAGGTGATCAAGCGGGCGATCGAGCGGTCTTAAACGGCTGGCTCACAATCGTTGCTTACCAAAGCCCTCATCCTGAGGAGGACCGTCAGGTCCGTCTCGAAGGATCAGGGCGTCTCCAGTGCTCTCTGGATCCTCCTTAGACGCCTGCTGCGCAGGCTCCTCAGGATGAGGTCGAGGATGATGAGTCTGGCTCATCATGCTCTTTCCTCGCTGTCATGGCCGGGCTCGTCCCGGCCATCCCGACACAGAGATGTGCTGCACCTTTCCGATCGGGATCACCGGCACAAGGCCGGTGATGACGTGAGGAGGTTGTCAGTCCTCGATGAGCCAGACTCTCAGGGTGAGGTTATGAGACAGCCTCTGATGACCGTCGCTATTCCGCCGCCTGTTTCGGGCCGTAACCCAGCCGCTTGTTCAGATCCTCGATGAGGTTCACGGCGGCATCGGCAATCACCGTGCCAGGCGGGAAGATCGCCGAGGCGCCGGCTTCGTAGAGCGCGTCGAAATCCTGCGGCGGGATCACGCCGCCGACCACGATCATGATGTCGTCGCGACCATACTTGGCGAGTTCGCTCTTCAGCTCCGGCACGAGCGTCAGATGTCCTGCCGCCAGCGATGACACGCCGATGATGTGCACGTCGTTCTCGATCGCCTGACGGGCGGCTTCCGCCGGCGTGGCGAAGAGCGGGCCGATATCCACGTCGAAGCCGAGATCGGCGAAGGCGGAGGCGATCACCTTCTGGCCGCGGTCGTGCCCGTCCTGGCCCATCTTGGCGACCAGGATGCGCGGGCGCCGGCCGTCATCGTGCTCGAACTGCTCCACCAGCTGGCGAACCTTTTCCACGGCAGGAGACGCCATGCCGACCTCCCGTTTGTACACGCCCGAGATCGCCTTGATCTCGGCCCGATGGCGGCCCCACACCTTTTCCAGCGCGTCGGAAATCTCGCCCACCGTCGCCTTGGCGCGGGCCGCCCTCACGGCGAGGTCGAGCAGGTTGCCCTCGCCGGACGCGGCCACCTGCGACAGGGCGTTGAGGGCCGCATCCACATCGGTCTGGTTGCGTTCGGCTTTGAGGCGCTTGAGCTTCTCGATCTGGCTGGCGCGCACGGCGGCATTGTCGACCTTGAGGATGTCGATGGCGGCCTCGTCCGTGGTGCGGAAGGCGTTGACGCCGATGATCTTCTGATGGCCGGAATCGATGCGCGCCTGCGTGCGGGCCGCCGCCTCCTCGATCTTCAGCTTCGGAATGCCGGACTCGATGGCCTTCGCCATGCCGCCGAGGGATTCGACCTCCTGGATGTGAGCCCAGGCCTTCTGCGCGAGCTCATAGGTGAGGCGCTCGACGTAGTAGGAGCCACCCCACGGATCGATGATGCGCGTGGTGCCGCTCTCCTGCTGCAAAAACAGCTGCGTGTTGCGGGCGATCCGGGCCGAGAAGTCGCTCGGCAGCGCCAGGGCCTCGTCGAGCGCATTGGTGTGCAGCGACTGCGTATGGCCTTGCGTGGCCGCCATCGCCTCGATGCAGGTGCGGGTGACGTTGTTGAACACGTCCTGCGCGGTGAGCGACCAGCCCGAGGTCTGGCTGTGTGTGCGCAACGGCAGCGATTTCTCGCTCTGCGGATTGAAGCCCTTCACGAGCTTGGCCCAGAGGAGGCGCGCGGCGCGCATCTTGGCGACTTCCATGAAGAAGTTCATGCCGACCGCCCAGAAGAAGGACAGGCGCGGCGCGAACTGGTCGATGGTCAGCCCCGCCGCGATGCCGGCCCGGATGTATTCGACGCCATCGGCCAGCGTATAGGCGAGTTCGAGATCCTGCGTCGCACCTGCCTCCTGCATATGGTAGCCGGAAATCGAGATCGAGTTGAACTTCGGCATGTTCGCCGAGGTATAGGCGAAGATGTCCGAGATGATGCGCATCGATCCCTTAGGCGGGTAGATGTAGGTGTTGCGCACCATGAATTCTTTGAGAATGTCGTTCTGGATCGTGCCCGAGAGCTTCTGCGGCGGCACGCCCTGTTCCTCGGCCGCGACGATGTAGAGCGCGAGTACAGGCAGCACCGCGCCGTTCATGGTCATCGACACGCTCATCTGGTCGAGCGGGATGCCGGCGAAGAGCGTGCGCATGTCGTAGATGGAGTCGATGGCAACGCCCGCCATGCCCACGTCGCCCGCAACCCGCGGATGATCGGAATCATAGCCGCGATGGGTGGCGAGATCGAAGGCGACCGACAGGCCCTTCTGGCCGGCCGCCAGGTTGCGGCGGTAGAAGGCGTTGGAATCCTCAGCCGTGGAGAACCCGGCATATTGGCGCACGGTCCAGGGCTGGTTGACATACATGGTGGGGTAGGGCCCACGCAGGAACGGCGCGATGCCCGGATAGGTATCGAGGAAATCGAGCCCCGCGCGATCGTCCGAGCCATAGGATGCCTTGACCGCAATCCCCTCCGGCGTCAGCCAGGGTTCGACCTGCTGTATTGGGGAGGCTGCCGGGAGAGTGCCAGCCCAATCGATGCTCGAAAAATCGGGGATGCGAGTCATTTCCTGAACCAACGCGACCAGATCAAAATGGATTTCAAGCCTTTATTTTAGGGGCTTCGCTTAGGAGCGGCTATCCTTAAAACGTCCTATGCCGGCCAAGCTGAACCTGCTCCAGTCAAGCTTTTGACATTTCAGGGCGTTTCCCCCAAAGGTGAAACAACAGTGCATTCAGAGACCCATGCTCGTTCGCCGTCCACCTCCACGTCCGGAAAGCGCCGCCCATCTCTGGCCCCCGATCGAACGGTTTATAGTGGCCGAAGAGCGGTTGGGGCAGGCTGCGGAGGCTCGTGGAGCCCTTGTAGCCGGTCTTTACGAATTCCTGCGGTTCGGCATCAAGCAAGGCTGGGCCTGCCTATTTGGCGGCCTGATGTGCACCCTGCTGATTGCAACCTACCTCTGGTATCCCCGCGACGCCGTACTGGCGCGTTATGATTTCCTGTTCCTATCAGCCCTGACAATTCAGGCTCTCCTCCTGGCCTTCAGAATGGAGACACTCGAAGAAGCCAAGACCATCTTTCTGTTTCATCTGGTCGGCACTGTCATGGAGGTGTTCAAGACCCATGTGGGATCATGGATCTATCCGGAGCCGAGTTTCTTTCGCCTGGGAGGCGTTCCTCTTTTCACCGGTTTCATGTATGCCGCGGTCGGATCCTATTTGTCGCGTGTTTGGCGGCTCTTCGATTTCCGCTTCACCCACCATCCACCTCTCGCGGCGACCGTTTTGCTCTCGCTGACAATCTACGTGAACTTCTTCACGCACCACTACATAGCCGATTTTCGTTATGGGCTATTCCTTGTAACGGCCCTTCTCTTCGGCCGTACGATCATTCATTTCAAGGTTTGGCGTGTGTACCGCCGGATGCCGCTTCTTCTCGGCTTTTTCCTCGTCACTCTCTTTATCTGGTTCGCCGAGAACATCGGCACTTTTACTGGGGCATGGCTCTACCCGAACCAGCTCAAGGGTTGGTCCATGGTGCCCATGGCGAAGCTCGGCTCCTGGTTCCTCCTGATGATTATCTCCTATGTGATGGTTTCGGCCATCAACCGTCCGCAGGAGATGACGGTTTCACATTAGCCCCGCTTCTCCGCATTCCAATAGCCCGAGCAGACCCGTCCGCCCGATGTCCGCCAAGTGCCCCGGCCGGTATTGCCCGAGAGGCGGCCGGAGACATTGGCCCGGTCCTGACCGCGGGAGATGCTGGCGGAGACGGAGCCGTTCGGTCTGACTTGGCCGTTCACGTTGAAATTCTCCGGTCCACCGTAGCGGGCCCGGCCGTTTTGGACGACGACCGCGTAGCGATAGGCCCGATCACAGCCGCCTTGCTCCGTGACGACTTCCACGCTCCAGTTGCCGTCGAAGCGGTTCGTTTGTGCGTGAGCTTGAGGAGCAAGGAAGATGGCTGTCATGATTGCCGTACCAAGCCAGGACATCACACGCATGGAACGCTCCAAAACATCAGGGAATCGGTTGAACCAACGTGAGGATATTCGGCGAGTTCCTGCGCCAGGTTTCAGCTTTGCGTGAGCCACGAAAAAAGCCGCCGCATCGACGGATGCAGCGGCTTCTGGAACATCAAAGGCTGATGGATCAAACGTCGCTGGAGCGCTTCTGCGCCGTCCAGCGGCCGGTGCAGCCGAGCATGCCGAGCTTCCAGGTGCCCGATCCGGCTTTACCATTGAGGCGGCCATTGGCATCCACCTTGGCGATGCTGCGGCGGATGTCGAGGTCGACCGCGCCGTCGGAGCTGATCCGGCCCGACACGGTGGTCGGAGAATCGCCGGGCTGAAGCAGATAGCGCACGCTCCCGTTCTCGATGGCGATGGAATAATTGTAGCTGCTGTCGCAGACGCCGGAATCCGTCACCATCCGCACGCTCCAGGTGCCGTCGTGACGGTTGGCCGGGGCGGCAACGGCGCTGCCGATCAGGATGGTGCCGAGGCCGAGGGCCACAGCCAATCGTTTCGTCAAAATCAAAACCGCGCTCCTCTCGGTTTAAGGCCGGGAGGAGCCCCAAAGCCTCAGGCGCAGGCCTCGTCGAGGGCCTGGCTCAGAACCTTGAGGGTATCGCACCCAGCATAGATGAATGTGGTAATACCGGCGCGGGTTAGTTGCTCTTCGCGCTCTCCCGGTCGCCCTGCGAGGTAGATGAGTGGCGATCCGGCCGAACGCAAGGTTTCTGCGGCGTCTTCGGCATGTTTTTCGTAAATTTCATCTGTCGAACAGATGCAGGATAGCTTGGCTTTGCTTTCGGTATAGGCTTGCCGAAGCTTGGCATTGTCGGAAAAACCGTCATTGGTGACGGCTTCTATTCCGCCTGCCTCGAAGAAATTCTTGGCGAAGGTCGCCCGAGCCGTGAAGGCCGAGATTGGGCCGAGATTGGCGAGAAAGACCTTCGGGCGTTCGCCGGTCCTGGCCAGATAGGCGTCCGAAAGGTCGCGCAGGCGCTCGAACGGCTCGGCCGTCCGGATGGAGGGCAGGGGAGCAATCGAGACCGGCGAGGGACCGGCGGCCGTGCCGGCAAGTTGAGCCAGGGTTGCGCCTTGTCCGGCCATCTGGGCGAGAGAGGAGAAGGAGGTCTCTGTTGGCGCGACCTGCTCTCCTCTCCCTTGTGGGGAGGAGGCGGAGGAGGGGGTGTTGACGCCGGAGCCGGACAGGCTAGCGCTTGCACCCCCACCTCTGGCCCCTTCCCACAAGGGGGAGGGGAAAAGCACAGCCACGTCCGCCTCGCCGATATTCGGAAATTCGCTCGTGCCGGTGATCGGCTCCTTGCGGGTGGCGACGGCCTTCTCCCGCTGCGCTCGCACGGTGGCGATGCGGGTCTGGAACCTGTCGCCCTTGAGGCTCTCCAGAATGCCGCCCTCGCGCTCGATCTCCTGGAACAACGCCCAGGCCTTGTCGCCCAGGGCATCGGTGAGCGCCTCGAACCCGCCGGCGCCTGCCGCCGGGTCGGCCACGCGGGCGAGGTTCGATTCATCGAGCAGAATGGCTTGAGTGTTACGAGCGATCCTGCGGGCGAAGGCATCAGGCAGGCCGAGCGCGGCGGTGAAGGGCAGGACCGTGATCGCATCCGCCCCGCCGATCCCGGCCGAGAAGGCGGCGACCGTCGCGCGAAGCATGTTCACCCACGGATCGCGTCGGGTGGTCATGCGCCAGGCGGTTTCCGCATGCAGGCGGATCGGCTTCGGTTCCAGGCCGCAGGCCTGCTCGACCCGCGCCCAGAGGCGCCGCAGGGTGCGGAGCTTGGCGACGGTGAGAAACTCGTCCGCATCGGCCACCAGCAGGAACGAGAGT
Organism: Microvirga lupini; assembly: GCA_000517005.1. GTDB lineage: Bacteria > Pseudomonadota > Alphaproteobacteria > Rhizobiales > Beijerinckiaceae > Microvirga > Microvirga lupini. Next base: position 168,510 of record KI911961.1, on the reverse strand, counting down.
GATCGGCGCGCGGCATCGAGCGGGTGACCCTGCGCTTCGAGCGCCCGCAGATAGCCGACGCCCGTCGCCAGCACGGCGGCGAGCTCCTGCGCCTCGCTGGCGCCGGCTTCGTGATAGACCCGCCCATCGGCCAGGAAAGCGCGACCGGCAAAGCCTTGAGCAGTCAGATGCTCGAGCGTGTCGCCCATGCGTTGGGCCACGGCGTCCCAGGAGGCGGACATCCGTCCCTGAGCGGCCATGGCGCCGATGGGATCGAGACCGAGATCGATTGAGAGGTCGGAGGGCCTGTGGCCGCGCCGCTCGGCCAAGGCAAGGATCAGCGCCGCCATCTGGCGGCCATGTCCGCCCGCATCGAGCAGCAGGTGGATGAGGTCGAGCATCACGCCGGACAAGGCCCGGTCGAGATCGTCGAGGCCGTCGATCCGCACGCCGAAGCCGCGGGCCGCGGGCGCCTTGCGGGTCACGAGCGTCAGCGCGTCCGCGCCGCCTTCGAGGTCGAGCAGGGCGAGTTCATTGGCCTTCTGCGGATCGGGGTGGTCGACCCGCTGCGACACCCGCCAGCGGCCGGCCTTCTCGCGGCTGATCGGCTCAGATCCTTCGGCCTTCGGATAAAGCGGCTGGATCTCGATGCCGTCATGAGTGCGGGAGACGAGCTTCTTCTGGAAGTCCGCACCTTTCAGGACACCCTCGATCAGCTTGAGCCATTGCTCACGGGTGGCTTGCGGAAAGTCGGCGGCGAGAGAGAGATCGTCCATGGTGGCTCGTCCGAAGATGGCTGCTCAATTGCGCCGGACAATACCGGGACGAGGAGAGGGTGGGAATGCCTCTAAGGAACGAGAGGCTGGAAGCACGTGTCATCCCGGACGAAGCGCAGCGGAGATCCGGGATCGGTACCACACTCGTCCTACGATCCCGGGTTCTGCTGAGCAGCCCCGGGATGACGAGTTGTGACGCTGAAACGCCTAAACGAACTGCGACAGGCCGGGGATCGAGCCCACGATGGCGCCCATCGTGTCTTCGCCGGCCTTCTCGCGGCCATAGGCGAAGAGTTCCTTACCCAGCGGCTGCATCTGGCCCATGGAGACGCCGATGCCCATAAGCTGGCCGCCGAGCGCCATCACGCCGCCGCCCATGGATCCCATCATGCCCATGAGGCCGCCGCTGCCGCCGGTCTTGGATTCCTCGATGGCCTCCTGGGCGCCCGGCAGGGCTGAGATCAGCTGGTTGACCTCGTTCTGCGGTCCCTCTTTCTGGAGATAGCCCAGAATGATGCCGATGGCCTTGCGGGCGGTTGCCTGATCAAGGCCGGTCTTCTGCGTCACGCGGGCGATGAGTTCTTCCATCTGATTCTCCTGAGACTGGAACGGAGTCGTTAGTTCACAACTAAACCATTAAATCAAGAAACCCGGGAGTGGAAACTCGCCACAAGCCATCTAAGATCCTTGAGAGGATTCTGGAGAGACACGATGCTCGAAGACGGGAAGATCTTCATCGGCAAAAGCACCAAGCCGGAATATCTGGATCTGAGGCTGGCCAATCGCCATGGGCTGGTGACGGGCGCCACGGGCACGGGCAAGACCGTCTCGCTCCAGGTGTTGGCGGAGGGGTTCTCCAACGCGGGCGTCCCGGTCTTCGCCGCCGACATCAAGGGCGATCTCTCCGGCATGGCCGCCCCCGGTAACGGCAAGGAGCCCCTGGTCAGACGGGCCAAGGAGATCGGCATCGAATACGTGCCGGATAAGTTTCCGGTGGTGTTCTGGGATCTGTTCGGCGAGCAGGGCCATCGCGTGCGGGCCACCGTTTCCGAGATGGGACCGCTGCTTCTCTCCCGTCTCCTCGACCTCAACGACACGCAGGAGGGCGTGCTCAACATCGCCTTCCGCATCGCCGACGAACAGGGGCTCCTGCTGCTCGATCTGAAGGATCTGCGTTCGCTGCTGCAGCTCATCTCCGACAATGCGAGCGAGCTCACCACCACTTACGGCAATGTGTCGAAGGCGACTATCGGCACGATCCAGCGGCAGCTTCTCGTTCTCGAAAATCAGCAGGGCGACGAATTCCTCGGCGAGCCGGCGCTCGACATCAAGGATCTGATGCGCACGGATCGCGACGGAGGCGGCGTCGTCAACATTCTGGCGGCGGACAAGCTCATGAGCAATCCCCGCCTCTACGCCACCTTCCTTCTGTGGCTGATGTCCGAATTGTTCGAGGAGCTGCCGGAAGTCGGTGATATGGACCAGCCCAAGCTCGTCTTCTTCTTCGACGAGGCGCATCTTCTCTTCAACGATGCGCCGAAGGCTCTCGTCGAGACCGTGGAGCGCGTGGTCCGCCTCATCCGTTCGAAAGGCATCGGTGTCTACTTCATTACGCAGAACCCGGTCGACATTCCCGAAAGCGTACTGGCGCAGCTCGGCAACCGGGTGCAGCACGCGCTGCGCGCCTATACCCCGCGCGAGCAGAAGGCGGTGCGCGTGGCAGCGCAGACCTTCCGGCAGAATCCCGCCTTCGACACCGAGAAGGCCATCACCGAACTCGGCGTGGGCGAGGCCCTGGTCTCGACCCTGGAAGGCAAGGGGGCGCCATCCATGGTGGAGCGCACGCTGATCGCTCCGCCCATGGCGCAGGTAGGGCCGATCGAACTCACGGAGCGCCAGCAGATCGTGGCTTCGAGTCCCATGGGGGGCAAATACGACCAGCCGGTCGATCCGGAATCCGCCTACGAGATGCTCGCCAAGCGCGCCGAGCAGGCGGCTGCCGAAGCCAAGGCGGCGGAAGGAGGTGGGGGCATTCTGGACATGCTCGGGGGCCTCTTCGGCACGACGGGTCAGCGCAAGGGATCGATGACCGTGACGCAGCGGGTGACCCGCGAGGTCACGCGCACGATCGTCAATCAGACGGTAGGAAACCTGGCGGCTGAGATTGGAAAATCCATTGGCGGCCGCCAGGGCAGCTCGATCGGCCGTGCCATCGTGCGCGGAACCCTGGGCGGGCTCTTGAGGCGGTAAGACGGAAGAGTCACGACGTCGCACGATGAGGAGAAAACATTAAACCAATATTGAGTTTTTGCAGTGTAATTATGTAGGAACCGGCGTGTATCTGCGTAAACCCGTTCCTGGCCCCGATGTCCTCCAAGTCGTTCCCCTCCTTGTCTTCGGTCCGTTGGGCCGGAAGTCCCTCCCGTTTGGCCGCAGGTTTTCTTGCAGCCTTCGCCCTCTGCGGCGGATTGGCGTTTTGGGCCGGGACCAAGCAGACGCGGGGGCTGAGTTCCGAAACCTATGCGGAGGAGCGGCTGCCTCTGATCAACGCTCAGCTCGACGAGGCAAGGACGGGCTTCATCTTCCTGGCAGGGGACTCCCACGCCGAGCTGTTCAATGGAGCCTACCATCTGTGCGGCCGCGAGATCGTGAACGGTGGGATCAGCGGGGCGAAATCCGAACTCTACAGGGACCTTGCTTCAAAGCTCGAGTTCCGTTCGCGTCCGGAGGCTGTTGTTCTGACCATCGGCACCAACAACCTGACCCGGAAGCGGGATCCCCTCGCGCCGGAATCGCAGGGCGCCTATGAGCGCGACGTCGCCCAGATCGTTGCAACCTTCCGGAACTTGGCATCCCGCGTGATCGTGACGGCCGTTCCGCCAATCAGCTCTTTCCGGGACCGTTTCGAGATCCCGGCCATTGCGGTTTATTCGGACAGGCTCCGCAATCTGTGCGCCCGGGAGGGATGCGAGTTCGTCGATCCCTACGATGCCGCTCGTGAACGGGATCGAAGCACCGCTCAGCCCGGCACCATGCGGGACGGCGTGCATATGGCGTCGTACCGCGCCGTCCAGGCACGGCTCGGCGAATTGCTGTGCCCCGGGGGCACGTGGCAATCCGCTCCGGTGAAATCCGTCGAGGTCTTGCAATAAGGCCGGATCGGGAGCATGGAATCGGCAGCTTTTTCCAAGTGAGTTGCAGCCCTCCATGTCCCAGCTCGATCAAGTTCTCTCCAAAATCGACTCCGATCTCGACGCCTCCCTGGAGCGGCTGTTCCAGTGGCTGAAAGTGCCTTCCATCTCCACCGATCCGGCTTACAAGGATCATTGTCGCATTGCCGGGGAGTGGCTCGTCGATGAGTTGAAGAGCCTCGGCGTCGAGGCCTCCTTGCGCGAAACGGGTGGGCATCCGGTGGTGCTCGGTCATGCCGGCGCCGAGGGGAAGCTGCATGTGCTCTTCTACGGGCATTACGACGTGCAGCCGGTCGATCCGCTCGAACTCTGGGATACGCCGCCCTTCGAGCCGCGCATCATCACGCTGCCGGATGGCCGCAAGGCCATCAGCGCCCGCGGCGCTGCCGACGACAAGGGTCAGGTGATGACCTTCGTGGAAGCCTGCCGGGCCTGGAAGGCCGTGACGGGTTCGCTCCCGATCAACATCACGTTCCTTGTCGAGGGGGCTGAAGAGGACGGCTCCAAGTTCCTGCCCGAGTTCATCGTGGCCAACAAGGACGAGCTGAAGGCCGATGTGGCCCTCGTCTGCGACACCGGCATGTGGGATCAGGATACGCCCGCCATCACGTCTTCCTTGCGCGGCATGGTCTATGAGGAAGTAATCGTGCGCTGCGCGGACCGCGATCTGCATTCCGGCTCCTTCGGCGGTGCGGCGCGCAATCCGATCCATGTGCTCTCGAAGATCATCGCGGCCATTCACGACGACAATGGCCGGATCACGATTCCGGATTTCTATGAGGGCGTGTCGGAAACCCCGACGCAGGTTCTCGAGCAATGGAAGAGCCTCAATCTCACGGAGGAGGAATTCCTCGGCCAGGTCGGTCTGAAGCATTCCGCCGGCGAGAAGGGACGCATGCTCATCGAGCAGATCCAGTCGCGCCCGACCTGTGACGTGAACGGCATCATCGGCGGCTATACGGGCGAGGGCACCAAGACCGTGATCGCGGCCGAGGCGCGAGCCAAGATCTCCTTCCGCCTCGTGGGCGATCAGGACCCGGCGAAGATTTCCAAGAACTTCGAGGCCTTCGTGCGCGAGCGCATTCTTGCCGATTGCTCGGTGGAGTTCATCCGGCACAAGGGTTCCCGCGCTCTGGCTCTTCCGCACGATTTCCCGGCGATCACGGCCGCGAAATCGGCGCTGCACGACGAATGGAAGAAGGATCCCATCGTCATCGGCATGGGCGGCTCGATCCCGGTCGGCGGCGACTTCAAGCGCACGCTGGGCCTCGACACGCTTTTCGTCGGCTTCGGCCTCGACGACGACCGGATCCATTCGCCGAACGAGAAATACGACCTCAAGAGCTTCCACAAAGGCACCCGCTCCTGGGCGCGGATTCTGGCCGCTCTGGCGAAGTAAATTGCTTTACGCTTGGTGCTCTGCACACGTCATCGCCGGCCTTGTGCCGGTGATCTCGCTTCTGTAGAGCGCGACGCCCTTCTAATCGGGATGGCCGGGACAGGCCCGGCCATGACGGCGTTTCAAACCAATTCTCTGAGAGACGCAATCACCGCGCCCGGCGCAAGCTCCGCATATTCGTCCGGCAATCCAAGCCGGTTCACCCAGACAGGTGTAAAGCCGAATGCTGCAGCGCCTGCGATGTCCCAGCGGTTCGAGGAAACGAAGACGATCTCGTTGGCGGCGACGGGCAGGGCCTGAAGCACGAGCTCATAGGTGCGGGGGCTCGTCTTGAACACCCGTGCCGCATCGACGGACAGGACTGCGTCGAGGTCACCGGCGAGGCCAGCCGAATTGACCGCCGCGTTCAGCATCGTCGGATCGCCATTCGACAGGATACCGGTTTTCAAGCCCTGTGCCCGCAAGGCGCGCAATGTATCCCGCACCTCCGGATAGGCATCCAGCCTGCGATAGGCCTCCAGCAGGAGCGGCCTGACCGAGCCGTCGACGTTCGGAAACCGGGCAAAAGCGTAGTCGAGCGCTCTCTGGGTCAAGGTCCAGAAGGGCTCGTAGCGGCCGGCGAGCGAGAGCACCCAGGAATATTCGAGTTGCTTCGCTCGCCAGATCTCAGAGAACCGCGCCGCATCCGGTCCGATTTCGGCCATATGGCGGGCGACGGCCGAGTGCACGTCGAACAATGTGCCATAGGCGTCGAAGATGACGGCTCTGGCATCGGCAGGGATGATGGCTGAGGAGGGCATCCGGCAAGGTTCTCACCGGCGGGCACCGCTGACAAGCCAATCAATGATCAGCCTTCCTCATCGGATCCATCACAAGTCTTTATGCCTCAATGGCCGAAGGAACGATTGACGGGTGAGCGTCCAAGGGATTCGATACGACAGGCATTCTGACCCATAAGGATTGAGACAAGTGGCTTGGTATTCGCAGACCTGGAACTGGTTCAATGGCGCGTGGCATGAGGGTAACCCGCCCCTGATCGGGCCGCGCTCCCATGTCTCCTGGCTCGGCTCCTCGGTGTTCGACGGCGCGCGCGTGTTCGAGGGCGTCGCGCCGGATCTCGACCGGCATTGCGAGCGCGTGAATCGCTCGGCCCCTACCATCGGCCTCAAGCCCACCATGGACGTCCAGACCATGCTCGATCTCGTGCGCGAGGGAGTGAAGAAGTTCGCGCCGGGGACCGCGCTTTACGTGAAGCCCATGTATTGGGGCGAGGCCGAGGGGCTGGCGACCATCGCGCCGGATCCGGAATCGACCCAGTTCTGCCTCTCGCTCTTCGAGGCGCCGATGCCGGTGCCGGGCGGGCTCTCGGTGATGAAGTCGAGCTTCCGCCGCCCGACGCTCGAATCCATGCCGACCGATGCGAAGGCCGGCGCGCTCTATCCCAACAATGCCCGCGTGCTTCGCGAGGCGAAGGAGAAGGGCTTCGACAACGCCCTCGTCTGCGACGCTCTCGGCAACGTGGCCGAGACCGGCACGTCCAATGTCTTCATGGCCAAGGGCGGCGTGGTCTATACGCCTTATCCGAACGGCACATTCCTGAACGGCATCACCCGCCAGCGCGTGATCCAGCTTCTGCGCGACGACGGCGCGACGGTGGTCGAGGGAACGCTGCGCTACGAGGATTTCGCCAATGCCGACGAGATCTTCATCTCCGGCAACTATTCCAAGGTGATGCCTGTGCTGCGCATCGACAGCCGCGATCTCCAGCCTGGCCCGTTCTATCGCCGGGCGCGGGAACTCTATTGGGCCTTCGCCCATGACAAGGGAATCCTCAAGGCCGCTTGAGGCCATGCTCGATTCAGGGGCGGGACCGCCTAAATAAAACATCATGGGCGCGAGAGGCTTGTGATAGCTCTCTCGCGCCCATCTTCTTTGAGCGGTGTGCTCGAACGCTCAGGCGGCTTTGACGCCGTGCAGGAAAGTCGAGACCTCGCGACCGAGATCTTCGGAATGACGAGCGAGCTCCTGCGCGACGCCCAGCACCTGGGACGCTGCCGCACCATTCTCCTGGGCCGCCTGCTGCACCCCGACAATGTTGCCCGTTACCTGCTCTGTGCCGCGTGCTGCCTCCTGCACATTGCGGGCGATCTCGGCGGTCGCGGCTCCTTGCTCCTCCATGGCTGCCGCAATCGAGGTCGAGATCTGCGACATCTCGGTAATCGTGCGGGCAATCTCCTGGATGGCTCCGACGGTATGCTGAGTGGCCTGTTGGACGGAGGCGATCTGCTGTGAGATCTCCTCGGTTGCCTTGGCGGTTTGGGTCGCCAGATCCTTGACCTCCGAGGCGACGACGGCAAAGCCCTTACCGGCCTCGCCGGCACGGGCCGCCTCGATGGTGGCGTTGAGCGCCAAGAGGTTGGTCTGGCCCGCAATGGTGTTGATCAGCTGCACCACATTGCCGATCTTCTCGGCGCTCGCGGCCAGCTCCTGCACCGTTTCACTGGTACGCAGGGTGCCGGCCACCGCCCGTTCCGCCACCTGCGAGGATTGGCTCACTTGCGCAGCGATCTCGCGGATCGAGATGGAG
>KI911961.1:154081-160478 GCA_000517005.1 Microvirga lupini | reverse complement strand
TGCGGCGGACGAGACGGTGACCAGCTGATCAGCAGCCTGCTCGACGCCCGCCGTCATGGTCTGAGCGGTCGCTTCCATCTCAGTGGCTGCGGACGTCAAGCCTTGGGTCAGAGCGGACACGGTGGCATCGAAGCGCTTGGTGAGCTGATCGAGCACCTCGGCGCGGCGCATGCGAGCATCAGCCTCCTGAGCGGCCGCTGCATCCGCCTCTTCCTTGGCAATCAGCGCATCCTTGAACACCTGCAGCACTCTGGCGAGCGTGCCGATCTCATCCTTCTTATGACCATCTGTCACCTGGACCGCCAGATTGCCGCCTGCGAGGTCCTGCATCTGTTCCGTGATGCGGGTGAGCGGGCGGGAAACGCCTGCGACGACCGACCAGCCCCCAACGATAAGAGCGACCACGCTCAAGACAACGACGACCGTGAATGCGATGCTGATCGTCGAAAATAGGCCGTTTGCCGCGTCGGCGCGCGCCTTGGCCGATTCAAGCTGAAGGTTCACGAGTTTCCCGATGGCCTCGGAAAGAGGATCAATGGCGGCATAGAGATCCGTCATCGTGAAGAACGTCAGGCTGACCTTGTCTTCCGCCTTCAGGAACTCGACGAGCTTCTCGACAGCGGCGTCGGCCTTCTTCATCAGCTCCTGAGCATCCTGAGCGGCTTTCAGCTCGCCTGGATCGATGATCATTCCCTTATACGCGGTCCAGTGCTTGGTGATATCAGCCTTTGCGGCTTCAACGCCCTTCAGGGCGTCGGCCCATCCTAGATTGTCATTGCGCACCTTATGGGAGGTGTCGACGATGTTCACCGCGTAAAGATCGGCGACCACTTTCAGGTCTCGCAGCGGCACGACACGATCCGCGTAGATCCTGCCGATGGAAGCATGCATCGATTGGATACCGAACCAGCCTCCGCCGACGGCGGAGATGATCAGCAGCGCGAGAACGCCGAAGTTGACAAACAGTTTGGTCCGAATGGACCAGGATCGCGGTGAGAACGACACAGTGATTGCCCCATGAGAGTACTTTGTCCTTGTAGGAAAGTATTTCACGGATTGTGAAACGTGAGGTTAACCCTGTTCGCGCTTTTCAGGTCTGGATTTTAGCGGGTTTTATGCAACTATATAGCAAAATTGAGCAACGATGTCCAACATTCCTCTGCGGTAGGAAGCTGGAAGAACGATCGCCTCTCGTCACGAAGCTGTCGTCGAACCGTTAACGGACGGACATCCGGCTCCTGCAAGAGCAGCCTCGCTTGAACAAGCAAACGAGGTTTTCACGATGTCCCTCCGTCTTCTCGCGGCGCTGCCGCTGACCGTGCTGCTCGGCACAGGCGCTCTGGCGCAGCAGCAATTCCCGGCCGTTCTCGCCGGCCATGCGGTTCTTCCCGCCCTGAGCTTCGTCGATGCTCCTGCGGATGCGCCCGCCGATCTCAAGATTTCCGGCAAGTTCACGACGGGTAAGCGCATCGAAGCGCTCGGCACCGTCGAGGGCACCTCGGGCGACCGGCCGACCGGCGTGAAGCTGCCCTTCCGCGGCCAGCCGCTCCAGGGCCATTCCGGCATCAAGTCCGTCGGCGACGGCACCTTCTGGGTCATCACGGATAACGGCTTCGGCTCCAAGGCCACGTCGCCGGATGCGATGCTCTATCTCAACCGCCATCGCATCGACTGGACCAAGGGTTCGGTCGAACGCCTTGAGACGGTGTTCCTGCACGATCCGGACAGGAAGGTTCCGTTCCGCATCGCCAACGAGGCGACCGAGAAGCGCTATCTCACGGATTCCGATTTCGACATCGAGAGCTTCCAGCCCATCGGCGACAAGATCTGGATCGCCGACGAGTTCGGCCCATACCTGATCAAGGCCGATCGCTCCGGCAAGATCGAAGCCGTCTACGAGGCCCTGATCGACGGCAAGCCCGCCCGCTCGCCCGATCATTATGCCGTGACGACGCCTGCGGCTCCGACCGCGACCGTGAATTTCAACGTGCGCCGCTCCAAGGGCTACGAGGGCATGGCCGCTTCCAAGGACGGCAAGTTCCTCTACGCGCTTCTCGAAGGCCCTGTCTGGGATGCCGAGAGGAAGCAGTGGGAGAATGTCGATGGACGTGAATATCTGCGCATTCTCGAATTCGACGTGGCGAACGAAAAGTGGACCGGACGCCACTGGAAATACGTGCTCGAACAGAACGGCCTTGCCATCGGCGACTTCAACATGATCGACGCCACCACCGGCCTCATCATCGAGCGCGACAACGGTGAAGGCACGGCCGACAAGGCCTGCCCGCAGGGCGAGAAGCGCGCGGACTGCTTCCATGACGTTGCGAAGTTCAAACGCATCGTGAAGATCGAGCTGTCGGATGCCAATGTGAACAACCCGGTCCGCAAGATCGGTTCTATCGATCTCATGCAGATCGCCGATCCGAACAGGAAGGCCAAGAAGCCTCTGAACGACAATGTGCTGACCTTCCCGTTCTTCACCATCGAGAACGTGGACGTGGTCGACGAGCGCCACATCGTCGTCGGCAACGACAACAATCTGCCCTTCTCCTCGAGCCGCGAGCCCACCAAGCAGGATGACAACGAATTCGTTCTGCTTGATGTCGCGGACCTGCTGAAGGCCCGGTGAGCTACCATTGTCATTCCCGGTGATCTGGAGAACCGGGGATGGCATCCTCTACGTCATCACCGGCCTTGTGCCGGTGATCCCGCTTCGGTAAGGCGCTGCGCTTTTCCTGATCGGGATGGCCGGGCCTGTCCCGGCCATGACGGAGGGGTGTTACCCTTGGATCAAGCGTTGATCGGGAGTGACACGTAGACCTCCAACAAACTTGTGATCGCCCTGAGGGGCAGCCCTCCTTGAGAATGCCCTAAATGGCTCCAGCATTGTGCTCAACGCTGGAGCCGTCGATGCGTTTTGTCCTGACAAGCCTCGTTGCCCTCGGCCTCCTGACCGCTCCGGCCTTGGCGGAATCGGTCGATCTGGAATTGGTATTCGCGGCCGCTGGATCGGGTTCCATCGACGATGCGGAGCTGCGCCTCCAGCGGCAGGGCTGGGCCAATGCGCTCACCAGCCCCGATGTGCTCAACGGCATCAAGGATGGTCCCATCGGGGCGATTGCCGTCGCGTTCATGGAATGGGGCGGGCCGAGTTCCCAGGTCCTCATCGTCGACTGGCACCTGATTCGCGACGAGGCGAGCGCCAGAATCTTCGCCGACAAGCTCATGAGCGCCCCGCGGGGCGCCACTGGCTACAATTCCATCTCCAACGCCATCGACTTCTCCGTCCGCCTCGTCGAGACCAATAGGCATGAGGGCACGCGTAAGGTCATTGACGTGTCGGGCGACGGCCCGAACATGAATGGCCGGCCGCTCGAGCAGGCGAGGGCGGATGCCCTGGCCAAGGGCTTTACCATCAACGCGCTCGCGATCCGCCGACCCGGCAGCGGCCGCCCGGGCGGGCCCGGCGGCATGTCGCTGGAGGATTATTACGGCCAGAGCGTCATCGGTGGCCCCGGCTCCTTCGTCGAGATCTCCGACGAGACGCGTCCCTTCGCGGTGGCCGCCCGCCGCAAGCTCCTGACGGAAATCGCCGGGACGGGCGGAGCTTCGCGCCACGCGAGCCGGTGAAACCAACGCCTAGAGCATCGGACCCAAAAGTGGGGGCCACTTTTGGGATTGATCCGATGCTCAATCCCTTAAGTGGCGCATCGTTCTTCGCGGAAAACCGGGTCCACTTTTCCGCACGATGCGCCCGCGCTTGAAGACATTCCTGAACGGAATGCTAAACTGGCCGCCATGGCGAATCTCGAAGACTGGATCATCGAACAGGGCCTGCGGGGCACGAATGTCGGATCGCTGCTCTCAGGCTTCACCGATCGGCTGGTGGCAGAGGGTATGCCGCTGGTCCGGGCCTATCTCGCTCTGCCCACCGTCAATCCGACGATCCGCGTCTACACCCACGTCTGGACCCGCTCTGCCGGCCTGATCGTCGAGGGCGTCTCCCATGAGCGCAATGAGCTTGCGTTCGACCGGAGCCCCTTCAACCACATGATGCAGACCGAGCAGACGAGCTGCTATTGGCGTGTCGACGATCCGAAGGACCGGCAGTTCGACGTGTTCGACGATGTCAGGCGCGAGGGCGGGACCGATTATCTCGCGCGCCTCTACAGCTTCGACAACACGAGCGCCCCGGACCTGCGGGGTATCGGCATCTCCTTCTCCAGCAACCGTTCCGAGGGCTTCCGGGCGGAGGAGATCGCCCGGATCGACGCGCTCCTGCCGCTTCTGGGCCTGGCCGCCTATCGCATGACGCTCTTCGACCTCACGGTGGCCATGCTCGACACCTATGTGGGGCTCTCCGCCGGCCGGCGGGTCCTGAGCGGCGAGATCCGGCGCGGGTTCGGCACGACCATGACGGCAGCGCTCCTGTTTGCGGATCTGCGCGGCTTCACGAGTCTCGCCGATACGGCCGGCATGGACCTGATCGCCCGGCTCGACCAGCATCTCGAAGCCATGGCGGATCCCGTGGCGGAGCAGGGTGGGGACGTGCTGAAATTCATGGGCGACGGCGTCCTGGCGGCGTTTCCGATCACGGAGGAGCGCTCCCGCGAGCAGGCCTGTGCGGCTGCCATTCGTGCGGCACGAGCAGCGCTTGAACGCAACGCCGCCGTCAACCGCCGGCATGCCGGCGAGACGCCGCTCAGCCTCGATGTCGCGCTCCATTGCGGGGATGTATTCTACGGCAATATCGGCGCGGCCGGACGCCTCGATTTCACCGTGATCGGCCCTGCCGTCAACGAGGTCAGCCGCATGGAGGCCCTGTGCAACAGCCTCGACTGCTCCGTCATCCTCTCGGAGAGCGTGGCCTCGGTGAGCCCTGTTCCTGTCCGCTCCCTCGGCCGTCACAGGCTGCGTGGCATCGCGGCAGAGCGAGAGCTGTTCACCTTCGCTTCGGTCAGCGTCTGGACAGCTTGAATCGGCCGGCTGCGCGCCGGAAAGCCAATCAGGGTTTCACGTCGCTCAGCCGTTCCAGAACGGCTTGCGTGATCCGCGCGCAGCGGGCCCCTGCGAAAGGAAACGCGTCGGTGAGGGCGCTCGAAAGCGTCCGATCAAGGCTTTGCCTCAGGAGCCGCCGGGCGCGGTGAAGCCTTGTCTTCACCGTCTCGGGGCGCAGGCCGAGATGGGACGCGGTTGCTTCGACGCTCATCTCCTCGATGTCCCGCAGAACGAAGACGATGCGGAACGGATCGGGCAGCTGGTCGATGGCCCGTTCGATCAGGCGCCGGATTTCGGCGCGGGCGGCAGCGGCTTCGGGATCCCCTTCCTGACGGGCCGTGGGCAGGTAGATCACGCGAGCCTCTCCTTGTTCGTCGATCGTGTCGATCTGCTTCAGCTCGACGGAAGGCCGCCGTTTCCGGAGACGTTCCAGCGCCTCATTGAGCGCGATCCGTGTAAGCCAGGTCGCAAGGCGCGCCTCGCCGCGGAAACCATCCAGATGGGTGAAGGCGCGAAGATAGGCTTCCTGAACGACGTCCTCGGCCTCGGCATCGTCGCCGAGGACGCTGCGCGCCATGCGATAGAGCTGGCGGTTGTGGCGCTCCATGATCAGACGCAGGGCCGCCCCGTCCTGTCGCCGGGCCCTCTCGACCAGGGGCAGATCGTCAAGGTTCTCCAACTGAGGCGTTACGGCGATCCCCGATTGCATGGGCTCTCTCCTGCGTCTTGCCGTTAGATGGTCGGGCGTCACAAAGGTTCCCAAAGGATATAGGCCGCATTCATGTTCGGCGAACGATGCCCCTCTGCATGATCTCATCGATCGATGGAAAAGCCTGCAAAGCGATGTCCGGGAGCGCCTGCACTGCGCTCCCGCCCGGAGGAGGCTGCCCGGATGCCCCACGATGATCCGCCCGATCATGCCGGCATGCTCATGCGGGATGCAGAAGAAATCGTACACGCCTTCCACCTCAAGGGTGACCGAGAAGCTCTCGTCCGGCAGTAGGTAGTCCGAGTTCCAGGGCTCGGCACGCTCGGGAATGCGGAGCGGGCGATCGAAGTTCTTCGGGTGATAGGCCGTGACCGTATGCGAGTTCCCCGGGTCCCGATTGATCCAGCGGATGGTCTGGCCGGGCTGGACGTGCAGGCCGATCGGATCGAACCACACATGCGAGCCGTCCGCCTTGCCCTGCATCCGGATCTCGACCGGTTCGGCGGCGAAGGGCGAGCGGGACCATGCCAGGCCGGCGAGGAAGCCCCCGCCGATCCGCAGGACATGCCGTCGCGACGGCATCATTTCGCCGCTACCCGCGTCTCGTCGGCCTTCGGCACGTGCCACAGGACCACATGCGCATGGGGCTTCTCCACGCCCGGATGCCCGGCATTGAAATAGACATCCACG
>KI911961.1:139323-153981 GCA_000517005.1 Microvirga lupini | reverse complement strand
CCGTCCCTCACGGTCATAGGCGAGGAATGGGCCAGCAGGCAGGGTCTTGGGATCGACATAAAGCTGGCCGAGCCCCGGCAGGAAATCGGGCAGCTTCACGAGCTCGCTGACCTTCTTGTAGGCCCCTGTCGGCGGAGCCTTCTGGACCTGATCGGCGGCCATGGCGGGCATGGCGAGTGCGGCAATTCCAATCGCAACAGCGGCGAAGCGGACAATCATGATGTCATCCTCTCTAGAGCATCGGACCTAAAAGTGGTTTTGCACTTTTGGGATCCATCGATGCTCCATTCCTTAGTGAGCGCATCGCCGAGCGCGGAAAACCGGATCCACTTTTCCGCACGATGCGCTAGGCCGGCCAAACTCCGGCACATCCGATTGGATGGATCCTCGGCAGAAAGGTTCCCGAACAGGTCTGAACGTTCGGGTATCAGCGCCTGGACAGCCTGACGCCCACCATCTTGAGGCCTGCCAGCAGCACGCCGCCATAGATCAGGGCGCCGCCGGCGCCGAGGAGACCGAGCAGGATTTCGTTGCGCCAGCCAGGGAGGGCAGCGGTCCATTCCGCGAGAGGAGTGGGGGCAAACCAAGCGAAGGTAGCGAGGAGCAGGCTTGCCACGGCAACCGCAGCGGAGGTGCGGCCGAGGGTGCCGCTCGGATTCATCCAGTCCCGGCGCATAGCAAGGAAGACCAGGAGGCCGAGATTGACCCAGATGCCGATGGCGGTGGCGAGCGACAGACCGACGACGCCGTAGGGGCCGGTCAGAACGATCTTGAGGGCTATGTTGACGGCTACCGCGCTGAGCGAGGCGATCAGCGGCGTCACGGTATCCGAGCGGGAATAGAAGCTCGCTACCGCCGAGCGGATGAGTACGGCTGCGGGCAGGCCGATGGCATAGGCGGCGAGCACGGCGCCGGAGCGCTCGGCGGCGGCGGCATCGAAGGCGCCGCGCTGGAACAGGGCCGACATGATGAGATCCGGCATGGTCACGAAGGCCACGACGAAGGGTGCCGCGAGCGCCAGCGTCAGGCCGACCGCCCGGTTCTGCGCCCCATGGGCGCCCGTCACATCGCCCGCGGCGATCCGGCGGCTCATCTCGGGCAGTAGAACTGTGCCGGCAGCAATGCCGATCACCCCGAGAGGCAGCTGATAGATACGGTCTGCGTAATAGAGCGAGGCCACCGCACCTGTGGGGAGAAAGGAGGCGATGATCGTGTCGGCGAACATCGCAAGCTGGACGCCCGCCGAGCCGATCACGGCCGGTCCCAAGATTTTAAAGAAGTGCTTCATGGCCGGATCGAGGCGCGGCGCCTCGATGCCCGGTGCCACGCCCAGGCGCTTGGCCGAGACCCAGACCAGCAGCAATTCGAGAACACCCGCGACCGTGACGCCCCAGGCCGCCGCATAGCCGGCATTGGGGAATAGAAAGGCGACGGCGAGGGCCACCACGATGGAGACGTTGAGCAGGACAGGGGCGGCGGCTGCCGCCGCAAAGCGCTCATGGGCATTGAGGATGGCGGAGAGGATCGTCACCAGGGTGACGAAGAGAAGATAGGGAAAGGTGATGCGGGTGAGCGTCACGGCGAGATCGAATCTCGCCGGATCCTCCGAGAAGCCGGGGGCGAGCAGGGTCACCACCACCGGCATGGCAAAGAGCGCCAGGATGAGGAGGACGATCTGTACGATCAGCATCAGGGTGCTGATGCGGCTGGCGAACGACCGGGCCGGGGCGGCGCCCTCCCGCTCCAGCACGCCTGCATAGGTGGGCAGGAACGCGCTGTTGAAAGCGCCTTCGCTGAAGATGGCGCGGAAATGGTTCGGAATGCGGGAAGCGACCACGAAGGCATCGGCGATGGGGCCGACGCCCATGACGGCAGCCAGCACCACGTCGCGGATGAAGCCGGTGAGGCGCGAAACCAGCGTCCAGCCGCCGACGGAGAGGATTTTCCGGAACATCGCTCTCAGGCCCGGCGCATGCGGTAGGTGTCGGGAACGAGATCGCTCGAGACCTCCGCCGCACCGCCGATCCGCTCGGCCACTACGTAAAGGGGCCGCCTTTTCACCTCGGCGAAGATGCGGCCGACATATTCGCCGACGATGCCGAGCGACATGAGCTGGATGCCGGAGAAGAACATGATCGAGACGATCAGGCTCGGGAAGCCGGGGAGATCGGTGCCGAACAGAAGCGTGCGGATCATGAAGAACAGGGCGGTGGCGATCGACAGGATCGAGATCAGGAAGCCGATATAGGTCCAGATCCGCAGCGGAACCGTCGAGAAGGCGGCGATGCCGTCGAAGGCGAAGCGGAAGAGCTTTCTGAAGCTCCATTTCGAGGTGCCGAAACGGCGCTCCTCCACCACGAAGGGCACGCCGGTCGCCTTGAAGCCGATCCAGGCATAGAGCCCTTTCGAGAAGCGGGCCTTCTCGCCCAGGGTCCGTAGGACTTCAACGCCCTTGCGGTCGATGAGACGGAAATCGCCCGCACCCTCGGGTAGGCCGATCTCGCCGAAGCGGGCGAAGAGCTGGTAGAACAGGTGGGCGAAGCCGCGCTTGACGCGGGTTTCATCGGAGCGGTCGGTGCGCTGGCCATAGACCATCAGGTAGCCATCCCGCCAGCGCTCCACGAAGGTCTCGATCATCTCTGGCGGATGCTGCAGGTCGGCGTCCATGATCACCACGGCGTCACCCTGGGCATGGTCGAGCCCCGCCGCGATAGCGATTTCCTTGCCGAAATTGCGGCTGAAGGAGACGGCTCCGACCCGGGGCTCGGCGCGGCTGATCTCCTTGATCTTGTCCAGCGTATCGTCCCTGCTGCCGTCATCGACGAAAACCACCTCCCAGACCGATGTGATCCGGTTGAGAATGGGGAGCAGGCGCTCGCATAGCGGCGCGATGTTCGCGCTTTCGTTGTGCACGGGGATGATGACGCTGAGCTGAGGCGACGCCACTGGAAGAACCCTTGATTGACGGGCTGCATCAAGAGCCGAGTTTGCGCCTTTGCTCAAGAGCATTAGGGTGCGGCAAAGCCGATTTTAGGGGCATTCATGGATTCCTTTCGTTCCGTCATACTCTGCGCCGACGATTTCGGCCTTGCCGATGGGGTCAGCCGGGGCATCGTGGAATTGGCGGAGATGGGGCGTTTGTCCGCGACCGGTGCCATGACCAACATGCCCGGCTGGCGCCGGGCGGCGCCGGACCTGACACTTGTCCGCGACCGGATCGCGGTCGGCCTGCACCTCAACCTCACCACGGGCTCGCCTTTGGGCCCGATGCCGGGGCTGGCGCCGTCGGGGAGGTTTCCGGCTTTGAAGGATCTGCTGCCGAAGGCCTTGAAGCGGCGATTGCCTGCGGTCGAAATCGCTGAGGAAATCGGCCGTCAGATCGATGCCTTCGTGGAGGCCTTTGGCGCGGCACCCGCCTTCGTCGACGGCCACCAGCATGTCCACGTCCTGCCGGTGATCAGGTCGGCCCTGATCGAGGCGCTGAAGGCGAGGGGCTATGCCGGGCGCGTGTGGCTTCGCGACCCCTCCGACAAGGCCACGGCGATCCTGCGCCGCCCCATCGGGCGCAACAAGGCGTTGATCGTCAAATCCCTTGGCCGCGGCTTTGCTCGCAGCGCCCGTGCGGCGGGCTTCCAGATGAATAAGGGCTTTTCGGGCTTCGCCCCGCTCGATCTCTCGGTGCCAGTCGCCCGGGTCTTCGAAGAGGCCTTTTCGAGACTCGGAAGCCACCCCCTCGTCATGTGCCATCCGGGCTATGTGGATGACGAGCTGCGGGCTCTCGATCCAGCGCTGGAAAGCCGGGTGGAGGAACTCAACTATCTGAAGTCCGATGCATTTTCCGGGCTGCTGGAGCAGCGGGGATTGATGCTCGTCACGGCGCCTCGGCCTTAAGTCCTCTTGGGGGACGTGGGGAAGTGGAGGCAACGGATGGGCGCCTCTCGCTCTCCCGCTCGGGAGAGGGATGACTCGGTACCCATCCCTCGTCATGGCCGGCCCTGTGCCGGCCATCCCGATCCTGAGAGGCGCGGCGTTCCACATCATCGGGATCACCGGCACGAGGCCGGGGATGACGTGGGAGCATGTCATCCTGGACGGAGCGTCAGTGACGAGATGGAGGCAGCCGTAAAGAGCCCCTTTGGTTCGATGTATTGCCGATCAATTCTGGTGGCCAACCCAGCCTTTGCATGAGAGGTCACCTTCCTCGCATGTCAGCTGGTAGTCCAAATTCTTGGAGTGATCTTCAGTGAGCCCTGTCAAACATCCGGCGAAGATCATAGGACGAACGGATCCAAGCCCGTTAGTCTCGAATTCACACCACTTATCCCTGTAAGCGATCCAAGCCCTCTGCGCTTGACGCAGTTTCACTTGATCTTCGGGATCGAGCCGCTTCATGAGCTTTCCATAGCGTTCGTTCATCGCCTTGTCGGCTTTCTCGAATTTATTCGCGGCGCACATGTTCATTTCCCACTGGTTTATGCCGTCGCAGACGTCCTCAGCTCTTGCGGCAGGAGGGGTGAAGAACATTGCGAGTAAAACAAGGGGTAGATAACGCATCGTATCAGTCCTGATCGGTCAGGCTGAAGCAGTTGGTATTGAAACGGAATTACATAAACTAATGGATCGCATCTGCGACGCTCAAGCAAGTGCCATCATCTAAGCAGTTTCAAAACAACCGGGCCTTCGAGACGGCCCGCTCCTGTCTTGAACTCGCCTGACCGTCTCAGCGGATGAGAAGGGCGCTCGCGTAAAGACCCAATCCGAACACGATATGCCCGGCGATGTTGAGAACCCTAATCTGGTTCGCGTTGGGCCGTTTCGAAGCCGCGATGCCGGCGCCCATGCCGGGCTGAAGCAGGAACCAGCCCGCGCCGACCGTCACCAGACCGACAATGAGCGGAGTCATGAGGGTCGGCTGCTGGAGCCAAGTGGAGGGCACGAGAGCGAGCAAGATGGCCGCAAAAAGGATGCCGACCGCATAGTGACCGATCCAGCCCACCGCCCGCTCGTACGCAAAGGGACGGGCCTTTGAGATGTCCTCGTGATACACCGTGCCGCCGGCAAGATGGCAAAACCAGCGGCCGACCAAGCCCCAGTTTGCGCCGGGCAATCCGAAGGCATGCTTGAGCAACAGCCCCCAGACGTCGAAGATCGCTGTTGCGCCGATTCCGATCAGAATGGAACGGTACAGGAAGTCGCTCACGGTTCGATCTCCATGGAGGTGACATGAAACGGGCCTCCGAAGAGGCCCGTTTGACGTATCGTTGTTCCGCTTACTTGGTCGCGTTCTCGAACATCTCCTCGACATGCTCCCAGTTCACGAGATTGTCGAGGAAGGCCTTGAGGTAGTCGGGACGGCGGTTGCGGTAGTCGATGTAGTAGGAGTGTTCCCACACGTCGCAACCGAGGATCGGCTGGGCGCCGTGTACGAGCGGGTTCTCGCCGTTCGGGGTCTTCATGACGGTGATCTTGCCGTCCTTCACGGCAAGCCAAGCCCAGCCGGAACCGAACTGGCCGACGCCGGCTTGGATGAAGTCTTCCTTCATCTTGTCGACGGAGCCGAGGTCCTCGACGATCTTCTTCTCGAGCTTGCCGGGAAGGGCACCGCCGCCATTGGGCTTCATCCAAAGCCAGAAGTGGATGTGGTTGTAGTGCTGGCCGGCATTGTTGAAGAGGGCCTGGTTCTTGCCGTAGGAGCCTTTCACGACCTCCTCGACGCTCTTGCCTTCGAATTCCGTGCCTTTCAGCAGGTTGTTGCCGGTATTGACGTAGGCCGCATGATGCTTGTCGTGATGAAACTCGAGAGTTTCCTTCGACATGTAGGGCTGCAGGGCATCATAGGCGTAAGGCAGTTCGGGCAGAGTGAACGACATCGGCGTCTCCTTTGAATTGAGCGACCTGACGCGTTAGTTAAAGCGCCAGGGGCCTAAGAGCAACGGCCAAGCTCCGGACTTTTTCTGCTCAAGCTTCCCAGGCGGTTGTCTTTTCCCTATAGAAGCATAGCTTTGCCTCGATAGTCTTTGGTTTGCGTATGATGGAGACGGCATGATCATCGCTCTTCTGGCCCTCGCTCTTGCGATGATCGTTGGTGGGCTGTTCGCCGCATTCTTTGGATGGGATATCGTTCTGGTCGAGCGCGGCTGGACGATGGTGATCGCAGGCAGCATCACGGCTGCGAGCGGCGCGCTCCTGCTCGGAATCGCGGCCGCCGTCGCCAAGCTGGCGAAGATCGAGACCCGGCTGTCGCAGCTTAAGGGCGGCTTCGACGAAGAAGCCCTTCTTGGGACCTCGAAAGGCCCTTCGCTGGCAGCGCTCTCCGGCGGTCTCGTGGCCGGAAAGGCACTCGCCGAGGCCGACGAGGGCGAGCGCCCCGACGAGGCTCAGGCCACCCTTCCGCTCTTCGAGGAGGCGGACAGGAGCGAACCGGTCAGGGAAGAGGTCAAGGCCGCCGAATGGCCTGAAGAGCCTAAGGTTCCTGAGACTGTTGTGCCGTTCCCGCCCAGGACGAGCCCGTCTCCCGCACTGTCCCGTGAAGAGGACGAAGCGGGCATGAAGGTGCCCGACTTCCTTTTGGCGGGGCGGGAACGCGATGCGGACGAAGAGCCACGCGTCATCGACGGTGCCGACATCTATCATCGCGATCTGGACAAGGGCGAGCCCGAGCCGCGCGATCTCGACGAACGTGACGAGGTTGCGGAAGCTGTTGTCGAAGGCGTGTCGGATATCGAGCCGGAACCCGATCGCGAGCGTGCCGTCACGCCGGAATCCGATCGGGAGACGGAACCGGAAGACGAAACCGCTTCCGATACATCGCAGCCTGCCGTGGTCGTCGGGACCTATAATTCCGGCGACAACAGATATGTGATGTTCTCGGACGGTTCGATCGAGGCGCAGACGCCGAGCGGGGTGTTCCGCTTCAGGTCCCTGGACGAGCTCAAGGAATTCATCGCTGCAGGAGGCGAGGGGGGCTCGCCATCTTCTACCTGAACAGGGGAGAGAGCGCGCGGAAATCGTCCGTGGCCGCTTCTCCCATCCATTCGAAGACGGTCATCTCCGTCGTCACCCAATGGCAACCCGCATGAAGCAGCCGCGCGCAGGCGGCGGCGACGCTGTGGGTTGAGCGGCTCGACACCGCATCCGCCACCACGAAGACGTCCAGGCCCATATTTCGGAATTCCAGAGCGCTTTGCAGCACGCAGATATGCGCTTCGGTTCCGCAGACCACGAGCTGATTCAGGCCGTCGCCGCGCAAGGCTGCGACTCGCTCCGCAATTGCAGAATCGCGGGCGGCCGAGAAGGTAGTCTTGGCCAAAGTGACCGCTTCAGGCGGCAGCGCCTCATGCATCGGCGGAACGGTCGGGCCGAGACCCTTGGGATATTGCTCCGTCACCGTCACGGGAATGCCCAGCCGCTTGGCAGCCTCCAGCAGGATTTTTACATTCCGGAGGACATCTTCGCCCTCATGGATGGCAGGCATGAGCCGGGCCTGGAGATCGACGACGAGGAGATGGGAGCGTTTTGCGTCGAGAAGCATGGAACCTCACATGTCCGGGTTGAAGATCGGAGGTTGAGTCGGGATCGGCATCCGCATCGAGAAGCGCAATCCTTCCTCGGGAAAGTCCATGGAGACCTCGGCCTGAAGCTGGGTGGCCAGCACCCGCTGAAGCAGGCGCGTGCCGAAGCCCTGACGGGTGGGTGTGCTCACGCGGGGTCCGCCATGCTCCACCCATGTGAAATGCAGCACCGGACGCTGTTCTCCGGGCTCCACCCGCCAGCGGACGTCGACCTGCCCGCCGAAGGTCGACAAAGCCCCGTGCTTGGCCGCATTCGTGGTCAGTTCATGGATCGCCATGCCGATCGGCACCGCCGCCTCAGAGGGCAGTTCGAGATGCGGCCCCTCGATGGTGATGCGGTTTCGCGCCTCGTCCTCGTACGGGCCGAGTTCCGTCTGGACGAGGTCCTCCAGCGCCGCCTTCTGCCACAGATCCTCGGTGAGCAGGTTGTGGGTGCGGGCCAGCGAGACGATGCGGCCGACGAAGCCCTGGTAGAAATCGTCGATGCTGGAGGCGGTGCGGGCGGTGGAGCCGACGATGGCCTGCACGGTCGCCAGAGTGTTCTTCACCCGATGGTGGAGTTCGCGAATGAGCAGGTTCTGGCGGTTTTCCGCCTCCTTGTAGCGGGTGATATCGATATTGACGCCGACCATGCGCAGCGGAGCACCTTTCTCGTCATAAAAGAACAGCGCGATCGTATCGATGTTGCGGATGCCGTCAGGACGGCGAATCCGATAGTTCAAGTTGATATCGGGGTCATGGCGGGCCAAAGCCTCTTCAATGGCTTTGTTGGCAGGTCCCAGATCTTCCGGGAGCACTCTCTCCTCCCAGCCGGAGAAGTCTTCCTTGAATGCGCCCTTCTCCATGCCGAACAGGCGCTCCTGCTCTTCTGTCCATGTCACCTTGCCTGAAGGAACGTCCCAGTCGAACACGCCGATTCCGGCAGCGCTCTGCGCGAGCGACAGGCGTTCCTCGCTGACCCGCAAGGCTGCTTCCGTCAGCTTCAGATCGTGGATGTCGACGCTCGTGCCGACCCACCCATTGAACTCTCCCGTGGCGGCATTGTGCACGGGAGCCGCCCGGATGATATGCCAGCGATACTCCCCTTCCGCCGAGCGGTAGCGGACCTCTGTCGTATAGGGGGTTTGATCGGCCATGACGGGTTTCAGCTCTTCGGTCATTCTCACCCAGTCGTCCGGGTGAATGGCAGCCGTCCAGCTATGCCCGAGCGCCTCTTCCGGAGGCAGGCCCGAGTAGGTGACCCACCGTTCGTTCGTATAGGTCAATTCCAGGTTGGGCTTGACGATCCACACGAGAGCGGGAAGCGATTCCGCAATGAGCTTGAACCGTGCTTCGGTTTCGCGAAGTTTTGCCTCGGCCCGGACCTTCTCGATGGCCAGCCAAGTGCGTTCCACCACATCTTCGACAAGGGCGACCTCATCGCTCGTCCAGTCCCGGGGCACCGATGAATAGACATAGAATTCGGCGATGAAGCGTCCGTTCTTGTGAATAGGAACGGCGAAACCCGAACGCACGTTGATAGTGCTGTAGAAGGCCTGAATAGTGGGGTCGCCGAGGCGAGGGTCGGTTCTCACATCGCTGATGATGGCAGGCTGTCCGCGCTTTAACGACTCGATGATCGGGCTGGCATGCTGGTCGATCTTTTCAACCTTGCCTTCATTGGTGATAAGCCCCCACGACCACTCGCGCTCGACGATGATGACGCCGCGATCCTCATAGACTTCGCCGTATCCCGCAGTGTCGACCTTCAGAAGTTTACTCACATTGCGTGCAGCGATCTCCATGACCTCGTACTGATCGTCGATATTGCTGAGCTGGTCGTTGAGCTTGAGGAGGAACTCCTGGCGGCGTTGGGCCTGGTCCATTTTCTCCCTGATTTTCTGCCGTTCCTTGACGTCCTGCAGCACGCCGACGAAGCGTATAGGCTTGTTGCCTTCATAGATGATGCCGCCACGCACGTGGACATGGCCGATGCTTCCATCAGCCTTCAGGATGCGATGCTCGATGTTGAAATCCGTCTTGGTACGGAGCGCATAGGAAATCGCTTGGTTGATGCGCTCAAGGTCGGCCGGATGGAACATGGCCTGCAGTTCGGCATAAGTGAGCTTTGCGTCCGGCTGGAGCCCAAGATAGGCCTTGAAGACGGTTGTGCCGGTGATCTCGCCGGTCTCCACGTCCCGTTCCCATGCTCCAAGCCGGCCGATGTCGAGCGCCATCCTCAACTTGCAGTTGTTGGAGCGTAGCGCTCCCTCCGCCTGAGCCAGACGTGCTTCCAGATCTGCGATGCGCTGTTTCTCGCCTTCTTTAGAGGCGATATCATCCTCAACCGTTAAACTGCCGCGCTTGGTCATCAATCTGTACTCTCAAGTCCCTTTGTACTCTCTGCGGCTTGGTACGGCGGCTTCTCTCAATATGTTATGTTTTGACATATCGCATTGAGTCAGTTCTGGAACCCCTCGATGCATCGGATGGCAAAGGTATAGGCAAGGGCGACTTCCTCAAGTCGATCGAAACGACCGGCTGCGCCGGCGTGTCCGGCTTCCATGTTGAGCTTGAACACGACCGGACCTCCGCCCGTCATGGTGGCCCTGAGTCTCGCCACCCATTTCGCGGGCTCCCAATAGGTGACCCGCGGGTCGGTAAGCCCCGCCAGCGCCAAGATCGCCGGGTAGGCCTGCGGCTTCACGTTATCATAAGGCGAATAGGACAGAATCGTGTGGAAAGCTGCTTCATCCGCAGCCGGATTTCCCCATTCCGGCCATTCCGGCGGGGTGAGGGGCAATTCGCTGTCGAGCATGGTGTTGAGCACGTCGACGAACGGAACCTCGGCGATGATTCCTGCGAACAGCTCCGGTGCCAGATTGGCCACCGCCCCCATGAGCATGCCGCCCGCACTGCCGCCATGGGCGACGATGCGCCCGCGAGACGTATAGCCGGCTTCGATGAGGGCCTCGCCGCAGGCGATGAAGTCCGTGAACGTGTTCGTCTTCTTCTCGCGCTTGCCGTCCATGTACCAGCGCCAGCCTTTTTCCGTGCCGCCGCGGATATGGGCGATGGCATAGACAAAACCCCTGTCGACGAGGGACAGGATGCCGGTGCGGAAGCTTGCGGGCATGGACATGCCGTAGGAGCCGTATCCGTAAAGTAGGCACGGCGCAGAGCCATCGAGCGCGACCTCGCGCCGGTGCACGAGCGAGATGGGAACCTGCTCGCCATTGGGCGCGGTCGCGAACAACCGACGGGTCACGTAATCGGCCGGGTTGTGTCCGCTCGGCACCTCCTGCCGCTTGCGAAGCGTGGGCTCTCCGGTGCGCAGATCGTAATCGATTACCTCGCTCGGCGTCGTCATCGACGAGTAATGGTAGCGGATGACGTCCGTGTCGAATTCGTAACCGGCCGAGAAGCCCAGCGAATACGCTTCCTCCTCGAAGGCGACGCTTTCTTCGCGGCCTGTTGTGAATTCCCGCAGCACGATGCGCGGATTGGCGTTCTCCCGTTCGAGCCGCACGAGGTAACGGGCAAGCGCAACGACAGACAGGATCATCGTGCCGGGGCGATAGGGCACGAGATCTTTCCAAGAGGCGCGTCCCGGCGTCGCGACGGGCGCCGTGACGATCTTGAAGTCTTCGGAGCCGTCCGCATTGGTCAGGATGATCAGGCTGTCGCCGTGATGCTCCACGTCATATTTCAGCTGGGGCGTGCGCGGCTCGACGAGCCGTGGCGCGGCCGCCGCATCCGCCCGGTCGAGCAGCCAGATCTCCGAGGTTTCGTGATCGCTCGCCTCGATGAGGACGAAGGCCTTCGATTGCGTGATGCCGAGCTTCACGAAGAAACCAGGATCCTTTTCCTCGTAGATCACCTGGTCCTGCTCGGTGCTTGAACCGAAGAGATGGCGCTTGACGCGAACGGGGCGATGGTTTTCGTCGAGTTCAACGTAGTAGAAGCCGGAAGAATCGTTGAGCCATACGGCACCACCCGAGGTTTGAGGCACCTCGTCTTGAAGATCGGTTCCGCTCTCAAGATCCCGCACGCGAATCGTGAAGTATTCCGAGCCTTTGATATCCGCGCCCCAGGCCATGAGGCGATGGTCGGGAGAATGATCCGCCCCACCGAGATCGAAGAAGGGATGTCCTTCCGCTTCCTTGTCCCCGTCCAGCATGATCGTCT
Source organism: Microvirga lupini (assembly GCA_000517005.1). Classification (GTDB taxonomy): domain Bacteria; phylum Pseudomonadota; class Alphaproteobacteria; order Rhizobiales; family Beijerinckiaceae; genus Microvirga; species Microvirga lupini. The sequence goes on along the minus strand of KI911961.1, from coordinate 142,243 downwards.
CGGGCCCACCTTCTCGGGGCTGCCTGCAGACGAGGGGGTGCTGCCCGCCCTCACGGTAACGGGTGAAATAGGCGAAAGACCCATCCGGCTCCGGCACAGTGGAATCGTCCTCCTTGATGCGTCCGCGCATCTCGGCCACGAGGCGGGCCTGGAACTCCTCGGTTCCGGCGAAAGCTGCCGTTGCGTAAGTGTTCTCCTGCTCCAGGACGGAGCGGATGGAGGAATCGAGAGCCGAGGGATCCTTGAGCACTTCCTTCCAATTCTCTGCCTTCAACCACGCATAATCGTCCTGAACCTGAATTCCATGGGCCTGGAAGATGTGCGGTTTGGCGGGGACCGACGGGGCAGCCGGCAGGGGATGAGAGGGAAGGCGCTCAATTTTCATGAACTTGTCCGGTCAAATCATCAAGGATGGGGATTATGCACAGATAACCGTGATTTCCCACGCTGGGTCCAGTGCGGGCTTGAGGATGCCCAATCGTCTAGAATGAAAGCCTTTTTAGTTACTTCTTCGGATCGGCATGATGAATTTTGTGTGATGAAAGCCTTAACCTATGGCTGAAGGCATTAACAGTTCAACGTAGGTTTATTGCACAGTGATAGTTGATACGAAGTTTTCCAAAGTTTTCCTTTTGCACATCTTGCAATACGGCTCAATTTGACATACTTGGACGGGCGAGCACGATTTCTGTGCAAGTACGGTGCGGCTCAAGCAAGAAGCAAGCATTGCTTCAGACGAGAATGCTCAAACGTTAGGTTGAAATGCTTTTCTGAGACATTCTAAAGAGCCGGAAAGGAAGAAAATCAAAATGAGCGACAACATCGCTGCTTCGAACTACATTGAGTTGGCTGCGGATATCGTTTCGGCTTACGTCAGCAATAATTCTGTTCCTTCGGGCGACCTGCCGACGCTGATCAACGACGTCCATTCGGCTCTTCTGCGTGTCGGGGGCGGCACCGTGGAAGCGCCTGTCGAGGCGCCGAAGCCTGCCATCCCCGTGAAGAAGTCCGTCACGCCGGATTACATCGTCTGCCTCGAAGACGGCAAGAAGTTCAAGTCGCTGAAGCGCCATCTGCGCACGCAGTACAACATGACGCCCGAGCAGTATCGCGAGAAGTGGGCTCTGCCCGTCGATTATCCGATGGTGGCCCCCAACTACGCCAAGGCTCGCTCGGAGCTTGCCAAGGAAATGGGTCTCGGCCAGCAGCGTCGTAAGCGCCGTTCCTCGCGCAGCAGCAGCTAAGATCGGCCGTTCGAGCTGAAACCAGCCGCCCCAAGGGGCGGCTTTTTGCTTTTTGGGCCTGCCATCGTGGCAACCTGCTCTCCTCATGGAGCGAACCGGTTGCGGTAGGCCACAGGACTGGTGCCGAGCCGCGCCCGGAAATGGTGGCGAAGGGTGGCCGCGGAGCCGAAGCCGGTGGCACCGGCAATGCTCTCGATGGAATGGCTTGTGGTTTCTAGCAGCTCCCGGGCGCGGGCCAGGCGTTCCGTGAGCAGCCATTCCCCGGGTGGCAGACCGGTCGCAGCCTTGAATCGGCGCAGGAAGGTGCGAACGCTCATCCCGGCTTCCGCAGCAAGCTGCGCGACCGGCTGTTCCTCGCCAAGGCGCTCCCGCATGCGGTCGAAGAGAGGCGCGAAACGGAGACCCTCGCGAGCCGGCGGCACGGGCCGCTCGATGAACTGAGCCTGCCCACCCTCGCGATGGGGCGGCACCACGAGACGGCGGGCGAGGCGGTTGGCGATCTCGGGCCCGAAATCGGCCCGCACCACATGCAGGCAGAGATCGATGCCCGCGGCACTGCCGGCGGAGGTCAGCACCCTGCCTTCGTCCACATAGAGGACATCCGGCACGACTTCGATATCCGGATGGACCTGCGAGAGCTGCTCCGCATAATGCCAATGCGTGGTCGCCCGCTTGCCGGACAAAAGTCCCGTCGCAGCAAGCGCGAAGACACCGGAGCAGATCGACATCAGGCGTGCACCACGCGCATGGGCTCGTTGCAGAGCCTCGATCAGTGCCGGAGGAACGGGTTCCTTACCTCCGCGCCAACCGGGTATGACAATGGTGTCGGCTTGGTCCAGCAGTTCGAGCCCGCCATCCGCCATGATCTGAAAGCCGCCGATGGCCCGCAAGGGACCAGGCTCGATGGCGCAGACCGCGAAGCGGTACCAGTCGGGACCCATCTCGGGCCGGGGCAGTCCGAAGATCTCGACGGCGATGCCGAATTCGAACGTGCTCAAACGGTCATAGGCGAGGGCGACGACGAGGCGGTTTGGCATGATGTTTACGTCTGTTGGCAGAAGCGCCACTTTCCACCATGACGCTTCCGCGGAAATCTGGCGACGGCTTTTCCACAAGGAGGTTGTCATGCCAACGAGTTCCGTCGCCGTAATCCCAGCCGCTGCTCCGTCCAAGGCTGCGGAGCATTTCGCGAGCCGCCTCTCCTTCGAAACCGATTGCGCCGACGTGCACGAATCCCGTTCGGGCGGGATCGTCGATTTCGTGCTCATCGATGTCCGCGGCCCCAAGTCCTACGCACGCAGTCACGTGCCGGGTGCGCTCAATCTTCCACATCGGGAGATGACGGCGGAGCGCATGGCCGCTTGGCCCGAGGATACGCTGTTCGTGGTCTATTGCGCAGGCCCGCATTGCAACGGCGCCGACCGCGCAGCCCTGAGGCTGTCGCAGCTCGGCCGTCCGGTCAAACTGATGCTCGGCGGCATGACCGGCTGGGCCGACGAAGGCTTTCCCTTCGCGCAGGGCTCCGAGCCCGGATCATTGGCGGTGTCGTCCGCAGCCTGATTCAGGCGTGGTCCTTCGCGTGCAAAGGCGAAGGACCATTGCGGCCTTTGTGCGGATGAAGAGCGCCTTCTCCGACTTATCCTCACTCTTATCAACAGATTTGAATCTTCGTTGAC
>KI911961.1:138454-139223 GCA_000517005.1 Microvirga lupini | reverse complement strand
TAGGAATATGACCCCACTATCGAGGGTGGAAGGGGCAACCCTTCCTTACTTTATTTATGGGAACAAAACATGAACATTAAAGACGGCGATGCGGTTCATCAAAGTATTGCCGCGCCAAGGATTTCAGCTCGGAAGATGCCGCGTTCGAAGAGGCTTTCGCGAAAGGAACGCGGCAGATCGGGCGCGGTGGTCGGACCCGTGGCGGGCGATTCCCTGCCCAGGGAGGCGCGGCGGCTTTTGATGGCGCTCGGCCAGCCGGAGACCAGGGTCGTCGTCGATCCGACGGACCCGGCAAGCGTGCTTGTCCACAGGCGCCGGTCAGGGATCTCGGTGGGGGCAGGGCGCTTTGCCATTGCCGTAGCGGAGGTGCTCGTGCGCCAGGATCTCGGCCGCTGGGAGCAGGCTGCATCCGGACGGAAAGCCCTGCTCCTGACCAAGGCCGGCGAAGCCCATCTGCGCCGTGCGTCGGCACCGGAAGCGGACATGGCTTTCTTTCACCAGCATCGCGAGACGGATCTCGCCAATGTCGAGACGGATGCGGGAACGGCGCGCGCGCGCGTCGATGCCGAGGAGAGCCCGCTCGACTGGCTGCGCCGCCGCAAAGGGCGTGACGGCGAACCGATGATCGACGAGGCGTCCTATCAGGCGGGCGAGCGTCTGCGGACCGACATCATGCTCGCCGGGCTTCTGCCTGGCGTGACGGCGCGCTGGGACGGCATGCCGAGAAGCGGCGGGCCGGCCTCGCCGGGCGAGGCCACGGAGCGGATGG
>KI911961.1:124270-138354 GCA_000517005.1 Microvirga lupini | reverse complement strand
CCTCGATCTCTGCGGCTTCCTGAAAGGCCTGGAGCAGATCGAACGGGAGCGGCAATGGCCGGCACGCTCGGCCAAGATCGTGGTGCGGCTCGCCTTGGCGCGGCTCGCGGAGCATTACGGCATCGAGGCTTCAGCCCGAGGCCCCGCCGCCTCGCGCGGCATCCGCGCCTGGCAGGCTGTGGTGATCGAGGGCGGGAGGATTTAGGACGCCGCTACAGCCATCTGGGCGTCGCGGCGGATGCGTTCGACCATGGATCTGACGCCGTTCGAGCGTTGCGGCGTCAGATGCTCGGACAGGCCGAGCTCCTTGAACAGCCCCAGGGCGTCGGTGGAGAGGGCTTCCGAGGCCGTCCTGCCGCTGTAGAGGGAGATCAGCAGCGCCACGAGGCCGCGCACAATATGGGCATCGCTGTCGCCGCGAAGACGCAGGACGGGCTCTCCGTTCGAAGAATCGAGATCGGTCTGGAGCCAGACCTGACTGGCGCAGCCCTGGACCTTGTTGGCATCGTTATACGCCTCGTCCGGCAGCGGCTCCATGAGCCGGCCGAGCTCGATGAGGTAGCGATAGCGCTCCTCCCACTCGTCGAGCAGTTCGAAATTGGAAACGATCTCGTCAATCTTCGGCAGCATGGCAAACCTGTCGTGTCTGCCTGTCATATAATCATTGCCACTCTGTTTGGCGACGGAGGGACGCTGAACTAGGTGCGAGGCTTGGACGCAGCAGGCTCGCGATCTTCCGGCAGCAGGGTATCCGAAGGCCTGGCGGGGCCGGCGACAGGGAAGCCGGAGGTGGTGAGGATCTTGTCGACCACGGCCTGCTTGGCGCTGTCGGGAAGGGCCTTCCACACGGTCTCGAGATGACCGGAAGGGCCTGCTGCGGGAGCTGGCCCGGCAGCGGCCGCTTCGCTCTTCTTCGGCGCGAGGAGGGCCTCGACCGCAGCCGTTCCCTCGCCCTGCTGGCGTACCGGCGAATAATAGAAAATCGCCCCGACGATGAGGATGAAACGGAGAATCGAAAACATGAAGCGGCCGGTTGCCTGAAACGAAGAACGATGCAGCACCATAACGTACCAGGGCGGCGCCGCGTAGGAGGTGCGCGAGGAATCTGGAAACAAGATGAACAAAACCTTGCCATGTGCTTGCTCTGACAAGTACATGAAAAACAAAGGTAAAACCGGGCATGTCATGCACTAAAGCGCCGTGCTCGCCGCTCTCTTCGGCCCGTTTCCAAGGTGGATTCCAAGCAATTAGGTTTCGTTTAAGCCGGCTCTGTCAGGCTTTGCCATGAGAACGACAGGAATCGGTGCCTTGCCGTCTTGTCTTGTGGGCTGCGCGGACCAAAACGACATCATTCTTCGAAGACGGAAACGACTCCCTTGCGTGAAGCTTTTGTCGATCATCCCGATGACGATCTCGATCTGCCTGCCGTCGTGCGCCGGAAGGCTCCCGCACGGCCGACGCAGAAGCGCGCCGCCAAGCCGCCGCGCAAGCCGGGCATCGGCGAGAGGGCGGCCTCCTTCGTCTTCAGCCATCCGCGCCAGATCCTCGCCGCCCTGTTCCTGACTGGATGCGGCGGTGCCATTGCCTGGAATGCGCTGGCGCTGCAAAGCAGCCGTCATCCGGCGCCGCTCTTCAACACGAGGGAAATCGTACTAGCACCGGAGCCGGCGCCCGAGACGGAGAGCGAGGCCTTCCAGCCTCTGCCGCCCGTGCGTCCCGGAGCGCAGCCTGCCGGAGAGCCGGCTTCGGCCGCTGCCTCTCATGAGGCCGTCGCGCATTCCATCACGGAGGCGGCACCGGCCCCCACGGTCGCGACGCCGAAGGCGCCCGCGCGCAGTCCCATTGCCGAGATGATCCGCAACGGCGGTCAGCCCGTACCCGTTGCGGCACCGCCGGCGCGTCCGCCGCAGGCGGCCGCTCCCGCTGCGCCCGCGCCAGTGCGAAGTGCCGGGCGCGATCCCATCGCCGACATGATCCGCATGGGCGGACCGGTGCCGGTGCCGCCCGGCAATGTGGGCCGACCCGATCAGGGCGATATCGTTCTGGCGGGCCAGCGTGCCCTGGCGCGGTTGGGCTACAGCGTGAAGGTGGACGGCCTGATGGGCTCCGGCACGCGGCAGGCTATCGAACGCTTCGAGCAGGACCGCAAACTGCCCGTCACCGGCGAATTGAACGTGCGGACCATCCGCGAACTCTCCGCCGCATCCGGCATCGCGGTTCCGTAGTGTCCAGGCTCCGCTCGGACTTCTGGGTGTCCGCCTATCTGCGCCGCTGCTCGGTGGAGGGAGTCGACGCCGCCCTACGCAAACGCGGTGCCGCGGAAGCCGGTGCAATCTTCGTGAAGGTGGATCAGCTCGACGGAACCGCGAGCCTCTACGGTCCCGCGCCGCAGCTCTTCCTCGACGATAGCGGCGAGCGCTTGTTCTCGCCGATCCTGCAGAGCGTGATGCCCCTCGACGTGGAAGAGCGTATGGCGCGCGAACTCCGCTTCGACCCGGATCTCTGGTTCGTGGAGGTCGACGACAGGGCAGGGCGCCACTTCCTCGACCTCGCGATGGAAGGTTGATCGGGCCGCCGGCTTGCAGGCGTCAAACCCGGTTCAGGGCAACTCGTGATTTACAGGGGCCGGCCCACGCTCATGGCCGTCCGGAATTCGGCATCATCGTCGATGAAGACGGCCTCGGTTCCCGCGCCGACCGCATCGAAGAAGCGGCTGACGAAGCAGCGGAAGGCGGCGCAGAGGGCGATGTCGCAGATCTGCCGGTCCGAGAAACCCACTTGTCTCAGGCGATCGATGTCGGCCTGGGAGATCCGGGATGCGTCCCGTGCGATCTTCTCAGCGTAGGCCAGCATCTCGACATCCCTGTCCGGCAAACCGGCGGTGCGGAAGTCCCTTTGAAGGGCGAGCACGGCCGCCTTCGAGCCGAGATCGCCGATGAGCTGCTTGCTGTAGACATGGGAGCAATAGGTGGAGGGGATGTGCTTTGCGGCAATCAGCGTGATCAGACGCCATTCCCGGAGGCCGAGCGAGAAGCCGGCGCGGATCCTGTCGGAGAAATCCGTATAGATCGGCAGCAGGTCCGGCCGGGCGGTGAAGCATTTCGCCGCTTCCATGACAAAGCCGAGTTGCGCCTTCTGCTTCTCGTAGTTCTCAGCGACTCTGCCGGTTGCTTGCTCTTCCTCGATTGTCTGCAGGTACATCCGACCCTCCAGTCAGACTGGCGACACAAGCAGTCTAGCAGAAACCCGGTCGAGGCGGCATGCATCCTGCGCTTCCCTTATTGTCATGGCCGGCCATCCACGTCTTAGGAAACACAATCCTCATCCTGAGGAGCAGCCGCAGGCTGCGTCTCGAAGGAGGATCCAGAGCGCACTGGACCCTCCTTCGAGACGGTCGCTCCGCGACCTCCTCAGGATGAGGTGAGAGTGTGTTGAAGCGGGATCACCGGCACGAGGCCGGTGATGACGGGAGGAAGGGCGGCGGTCCTTGATGAGCCAGTCGTTCAAGACAAGGATCGCTCGACTCTACGCAAGCGCTTCCCCCGAGAGAATCCTGATATCCAGAATGGACTCGATGAGGGCAAGAGCGACGGGGACAGGAACATCCCGCATCTCCCGTGCCAAGTCCTTGATGCTAGAAAGCGGGTAGGACAGGGCAGGATGCAGGTCGAGGAAAATCCTGATCGCATTCCTCCGCGACACGCCAAAAGCCTTCAGGGCGAGAGCAAGAAGGCGATGGCGCCCGATCTCGAGCAGGCGCCATTCCGTAGATCCGGGGAAGCCGAAGAGGGAGGTCAGGAGATTCTCCAGCCTCCGGTCATCGCCCTTGAGGCCGGCGGCCAGGAGTTCGGCAAGATCCTGCTCGGTCAGCGTGAACGACAGGGTGACGCGCCGATGGGTGAGGCAGGCGGCGACGCGCTCCCGGATGGTCTTGCGGCGTTCCCCATCGGCGGCGAGATAAAGGGAGGCTTGCCCGGCCGTCGGCAGATCGGCGCGTTCGAGAAGGATGCGGGCGAGGGCAGGGCGACGGCGTGCGCGCTGGAGCAGATCAGCGAACAGTGCGGTGTCGGGAGCAAAGGCCGGATTGGCGGCAAGCGCATCCTCGACCGCGCTCTCTCTCACTGCCAGCAGCTTCTGAACCGCCGCTGCATCGAGGTCCGGCTGCGATGCCAGCCAGAGCCGCCCCTCCGGAGTTGCAAGCTGCTTGCTGCCGAAAGCAGGCGGCCGCCGCGCCGCAGGATGGCGTTGCATGTCGGACGCATCGGGTGAATGCCGCGCCAGATATTCGAGAACGGAAGCCGGCGTGTCCCGGCACGGAGTCAGGATGCGGGCTAGTTCGAGAAGTGTCGCGGGATCGGTTTTCGGCAGGAAGCCCAGAACAAGTGTCTCGAAGGTCTCGATGCTCTCGCGGTCGTGCGCCGGAGCGGCGACGAACATTTCCGCATTCACTTTCAGGAGAGCGGCGCGCGCATCGGAATTGCCGTCCGACGATCCGAAACCCGACAGGTCCGACCAGAGATCGGGATTTGCAGAGGACGCCATACTCAACTCGTGTCAACGCAACTGCACCAGAGGCTAGGAGCCGTTCCTTAGCGCATCTTTAACGGGTGTGAGCGGCTTGAACTTTAGGCGCTTCGCATGGGGAACATAAGCGCGACAGTCAGTGTTGTTTTCTTGTCAGGGCAGGCATTTTTCTGAAGTGCAGAGCCCTACGGAAACGAACTGTTAACCATAGGTCTCTTTTTGTGAGTCAGTCGTAGAGGCAGCCAGTGGCACATTAGAGGAGGGCGCAATGCGAGACATCTGGACCAGATCACCGGGAGTGGTGATTGCCTTTCCGGATAGTACGGAGCGCCCGCAGCGCCCGCTCCCGTCCGCAGATGAGCCTCGGGGCGAGATCCTCCTCTTCACCGGCGTTCGCTATGAGCGGCCTTCTCCGAATCCCGGTCCCTCCCGCCCGCTGGCCTCCAACGGCCCTGGACGTCGTCGCTCGTAATCCATCTTGATTTTCATGACGGTGAGGCGCCGTTAGGCGTCGCGTATCGGGCTTGCCAGATCGTGCACCATGAGCACCGCATCCGGCCCATAGCTCGCAAGTTTCGCCTCCAGGCCCGCGAAGGCCAGCACGCGAAACCCGACTTTCTCCCAAAACGCTTGAGACCTGTTGACGGCGACGAGCGACAGATTCGTCGAAGCCCGCCGCACGCGCATGGGCAATCAGCCTGTTCGCCGCCCGCCCGGCATATCCTTTGCCGCGCGCGACCGGCAGCAGGGCGACATCGTGAATGTAATAGGTCGTGGGGGCGGCAGGGAGCTCGCCGAGCAGCTCGTTCAAGGGAGGCGGCTCTCCCAGTCTCCAGGGGTGGGTGAGCGCGTAGCCGATGGCCCGCTCACTCTCCGTCAGCATGAGGCAACCCTCCGGGTAAAGGCGCTGACGCTCGGCCAGGACAGCGAAATCTTCCGGATGGCTGACATGGATCGTATCTGCGAGCACATGCACCTGAGCCAGGTCCTCGGCCGTCATGGAACGCCAGGTCATGATCTTCAAGCGTCCTGTTCGGTCGTGCAGGATACGGCCTTTGCCGCCTCTTCCGCCTGCGGCCGCAGGCTCGGGCTCGGAGCCGCCACACGCACGATGACGAAGCCCTGCCGCTCGGGAGCGACGATCCGGACGTCACGCGAGGGATCGCTCTCGTCCTCGGCCGCGCGAGCCCCATCGAGCTGGCGGGCGGTCATGGCGACGATCTCGAGCTCGCCCCGCACGGCGGCACGGTCCGTGACGGCAAAGAACACGCCGCCTGATTCCTTGTGAAACGAGAAGGATAGCGGAAGCGATCCGGTCCGGGCCGCGATGCGCATGGGGCCGTTGCCGAGGTCGAACGCGCAGGTCGCCACGGCGACGGCCGGATCCGGTCTCGGCAGCCAAGTGTTCTCGCCGCCCGGCGCGCTGATGATCTGCGCCTTGTCGGCGGTCAGCGTGGTTTGAACCTTGGCGAAGGCATCCTGGTCGGCAAGGTAGGGGCTGGCCAGGATCGCCACGATATGAACCCCTGCCGCGATCACGATGCCGCAGAGGGTGGCGATGAGGAAACGACCGAAGCCTCTCATGATCCACACCCCAGACGCTGGATGACGGGGAAGTCGACTTCCTCGAGATTGGCGCCGGCAGCCCCGGGGGGATCGTAAAGACGCAGCACCAGCGTGAAAGAACCGGATCCAGGAAGCTGCAGCCAGTTGCCCGGCTGCAGATTGCGGGACAGGGCGATGGTGAAACGATCCTGGGAATCGCGAAGCACTTCCGCCGAGGTGAAGCTTCGACGCCCAAGCGCGGTCGCAGTCAGGCGTCCCTCACCGTCGTAAAGAGTCAGGGTCCAGAGCCTCGCGATGGGAGCGACGGCGCCGATGCTGTAGGTGCAGGCCGAGTCGAGCGGTCTGCCCTCGCTGTCCGTCCGGGCTGTGAAACCCAGACCCTCGCCGGTGGCCAGCGGAACGTCGCCCCGTCGGGCGATGATCGCGCGCATGTAAGGGTCAGCCTCGGGCGAGCCGAGCTTCGGCCAGGCCTGCCAGGGGCCGAGGCGCAGGCTTCCGAAGGGCGGATCGCCATTCATGGCCCAGTAGGCGGAGCTCAAGCCCAGTCCTAGTGCCAGAAGCAGCGCGTAGACAACCAGGAAGGCTGTTGGGACACGCCTAACTGTCACGGGCGATAGCGGGGCCGATGGCGCGCGCATGGAAGCGGCCGCAGGGGCGTTCGTCAAGGGAGCCTCTGTCTGCATTCTTTAAGGCATTGCAACCTGGCGGCGGCGATCCACGGCAGCCGAGCTGCGCGGTGTCTCCGGAGCCTTGCCTGTCGTAGCCGAGCGGTCGACCGATTGGAACAGGGTGCCGATGCCGCCCAGAACCTCATAGGATTTTCGGGAGAGTGTGCCGGCCAGGAAGGCCTGCGCGGGAGCCTGGGCCTGATCGGTCGCCGGGCCGCCCTTCGCAGATGCCACGCGGGAGGCATTCGCCGGGCTCGCACCGGGAATGGGTCGGATCTCCAGGTTCTGGTGGGCGAGATTCATCACCTCATGCCAAGTCATCGCCGGAAGGGTGCCGCCGGTCATCTCGTTCATCGGGCTTGAATCGTCGTTGCCGTACCAGACGCTGGCGACGAGGTTGCCGGTATAGCCCACGAACCAAGCGTCCTTGTAGCCGTTGGTGGTGCCGGTCTTGCCGGCAACCGGGATGCCTTCCAGCGCCGCGCGCCGGCCAGTGCCTTCCTCGACCACCTTGTTGAGCATGAAGTTCATGTCGTGAACGACGCGGGTGTCGAGGACCTGCTTGGGCGGGGTATCCCGGTCATGGCGGTAGATGACCTCGCCCGCGGAATTGCGGACCTCCCAGGCGGCATAGGGATCGGCCCGTTTGCCGCCATTGGCGAAAACCGCATAGGACGCCGCCATGTCGATGGGCGTCACCTCGGCGGCGCCGATGGGCAGCGAACTCGAATCCGTCAGCGGGTGGGTGAGGCCCATGCGTTTGGCCGTATCGACGATCACGGCCCGGCCTGCCTTGGCGTTGCCCTTGCCGATCTCGACGGACATTTGCACCGGGATGGAGTTGATGGATCGGGCCAAGGCCGACACGAGCGGCATGGCGCCGGAGAATGAGCGGCCATAGTTCTGCGGGCACCAATTGCCCAGGCAGATCGGCCGGTCGACAACGGTCGAGTTGGGCCGCAGTTTCGGATTGGTGGTCAGGGCCGCGGCATAGACGAAGGGCTTGAAGGAGGAGCCGGGCTGCCGCAGGCCGGCCGTGGCGCGGTTGAACTGGCTCTGGCCGTAGTCCCGCCCGCCGACGATGGCGCGCACGGCGCCGTCCACGTCCATGACAACGATCGCGCCCTGGCCCGCCTTGTATTGGCGGCCGTGCTGGCGGAGCATGTTTTCCAGCGTCTCTTCCGCATGCCGTTGAAGTGCCGTATCGAGCGGCGTCTTTACGATCAGCACGCGCTCGTTGCCGAATTTCTTCTGAGCCGCGAGAGTCTTCACCTGATCGAAGGCCCAGTCGAGATAGAAGTCTGGGGTCGTCTCGCGCTCGCGATTGATCGGGGTCGCAGGATTACGCCGTGCGGTCTGGATCTGACCCTCCGTCAGGAAGCCGGCCTCGACCATGTTGCGCAGAACCTCGTTCGCCCTGGCCCGTGCCGCGGGCAGGTTGATGTGCGGGGCATATTTGGTCGGAGCCTTGAACAGGCCGGCCAGCATGGCGGACTCCGCCAGGGTCAGCTCCTTGGCGGGCTTTCCGAAATAATAATCCGCCGCAGCCACGACGCCATGGGCGCCGCCGCCCATATAGGCGCGGTCGAGATAGAGCTTGAGGATCTCGTCCTTGGTCAGGTGGAACTCGAGCCAGACCGCGAGAAAAGCTTCCTTGATCTTGCGCTCCAGGGAACGCTCGTTGGTGAGGAAGAGGTTCTTGGCCAGCTGCTGGGTGATGGAGGAGCCGCCCTGCACGACGCCGCCGCCCTGGGCGTTCACCATGAGAGCGCGAAAAGTACCGATCGGGTCGATGCCCCAGTGGTCATAGAAGCGCCGGTCCTCCGTCGCCAGAGCGGCCTTGACCATGGAGTCCGGGAAATCCTCGAGCTTGTAGGAATCGTCGAGGTGGAGACCACGCCGCCCGACCTCCTGGCCGTAGCGGTCGAGGAAGGTGACCGCGAGATCCTGGGTCTTGAGCCAATCGTCCTCCGTCTCCCGGAAGGCCGGAAGGGCGAGTGCCAGCATGACGATGCCGCCTACGGCGCCCAGGGTCGTCGCCTCGCTTGTCAGATCGAGGATTGCGCGAAGAGGGCCGCGAAACCGCAAGGCTTTCAGCTTGTCCGAGTACCATCCCCAGGCGCCTACCAGTCCCCGCCTGCTCTGGAACAGCGCGGAGTTGAGCCAAGCATCGAACCACAGCGCTGCGCGCTTGATCCGCGTCGTAAGAGGGATGGGGGGCTGCTGGCTCACGGTAGTCCTTTGGGCAATCAGACCCTGACTGCCTCGCTTATGATCTTTGAAGTCCCTAGCGGCAACGCCGAAGCGTGGCGATGTTGATATATATAACTCAGAACCTTGTTTGTAGGTTCACAGAGATTTACCTCTTCGGAAGTATAGGCTGCCCGATGTGCGGTTTAGCACCTTCCTTCAAACCGCCTCAAAGAGACGTCAAAGCGCCCACATGCCAAATGCCGCACCCGTCATCCGCCCTCAGCCGGAGGAGCAACCCTTCTGGCGCGTGAAGTCGCTCGAGGCCATGAGCCTCGACGAATGGGAGAGCCTGTGCGACGGCTGCGGGCGCTGCTGCCTCGTCAAGCTCGAGGACGAGGATACGGCCGAGGTGATGTACACCGATGTGGGCTGCACTCTCCTTGACGACCAGACCTGCCGCTGCCGCGACTACCAAAACCGTCAGGCCAAGGTGGCCGATTGCGTGCGTCTGACGCCCCAGGCCGTGCGGGGCCTCTCCTGGCTGCCCTACACCTGCGCCTACAGGCTTCTGGCCGAGGGCCACGACCTCTATTGGTGGCACCCGCTCGTCTCGGGCGATCCGGAGACGGTGCACGCGGCCGGGATCTCCGTTCGCGATCGGGTTGCCGGGCCGGAGGAAAACTTCACTGTCGCCGAACTTCTGGAGCGCATCACCGACTGGCCGATGGAGGATACCGGCGTCTCGGGCGAGTGAGTGCTGCTCGCCCGATCGAGGATGATCCCTGCTCTCCAGGAGACACGGGCGCATGGAGCGCTGTCGGCGGCGCATGCGCAATACGGCGTGCCTGCAAGCTGAGGCTTTCTTGGATAAAGATCGCCTCACCGTTGCTCAGGCGCAATTGCACGGCAAAGCGTCGCAGACTGTCTCATCCACAATAATCCGACATGGTCCTCCCTCCCGGAGAGGACACGGTGTTCGGCCGCATGAGTGAAGCGTAGCTGACGGCAGAGCGAATTGCAAAGCCAAGTCTACCCCTTTGGAGTAATTGCCAGCGTCACGTTCAAAGGCAAACCTTATCGGTCCTACAGCAGTTCTGACCACTTATTCTTCTGATTCTCCAGAATAATTTCCGAACAGGATGGTTTTATGCCTGCGATTGCTACTTATGGCCTGACTGGAAATGCGTATATCGATGGCGTTCTTGGCGATTATAAATGGGCATCTAACAGCGTAACCTACAGTTTTCCTACAAATGGTTCGTATTACGGCAATTCATACGGTACAGCGGAGAACATCACGAATTTCGGGAGCCTGAGCGCAATTCAGCAAGCCACCGCTCGCAACGCCCTGAAGACATATGCGTCGGTTGCGAATCTAACCTTCACCGAAATTGGAGAAACCGCCACGCAGCATGCGGATCTGCGCTTGGCGATGTCGGACAAGACCGGCTCCGCATGGGCTTACCTCCCCAACACGGCGGCAGAGGGAGGTGATGTCTGGTTCAACAGCTCCAACGGTTATTTCACCAACCCGGCGAAGGGCAATTACGCCTACATGGTCTTCCTGCATGAACTCGGGCACGCGCTTGGACTTGAGCATGCGCATGAAGGCATCGTCATGCCGCAAGCTCGGGATTCGCTGGAATATACGGTCATGAGCTATCGCTCCTATGTCGGGGGCTCGACTACTGCAGGCTACACAAATGAGACCTGGGGCTATGCGCAGTCGCTGATGATGTACGATATCGCGGCCGTGCAGCACATGTACGGTGCGAACTACGCGACGAACAGCGGCAACTCGACCTATTCCTGGAATCCGGCAACCGGCGAGATGACCATCAACGGCGTCGGCCAGGGGGCGCCCGGCGGTAACAAGATCTTCCTGACCATATGGGATGGTGGCGGAAACGACACCTATGACCTCTCGAACTATTCGACCAATCTCAAGGTCGATCTCCGTCCGGGAGAATGGACGAAGACATCCACCGCGCAACTCGCGAAGCTGCATTGGGACGGCTCGAAGGTCGCTGTCGGCAACATCGCCAACGCGTTGCTCTATCAAGGCGATACACGTTCTCTCATCGAGAACGCCGTGGGTGGATCCGGCAGCGATTCATTGACTGGCAACGATGGCATCAACCTGCTCAGAGGCGGCGCCGGTTCGGACAAGTTGTACGGGCTCGGCGGAGCCGATTCCCTGGAGGGCGGCACCGGAGCCGATACGCTCTCCGGAGGTACCGGAGCGGATATCTTCGACTTCAACTCCGTCAAGGATTCTCTTGCGAGCGCACGAGACATGATCCAAGACTTCGTGCGGGGCGCGGATCGCATCGATCTGCGCACCATCGATGCCAATACCGCAGCGAGTGGAGATCAGGGCTTCTCGTTCATCGGCAGCAAGGCCTTCACGGGCCAGAGCGGACAGTTGAACTTCAGCGGCAATGTGCTCTCGGGCGATGTGAACGGCGACAGGACCGCCGATTTCCGCATCAACGTCGCAGGCATCTCGACTTTGGCCGCCGCCGACTTTTATCTCTGATAAAGGTCATGAGGTCGCGCCGATGAGTGATTGGATCGATTTCGATCAATGGCGGAACTGCGCGCGGATGGAGCGGCCGGGCTTCGTATTCGAGGTCCGGAACGGGGAGGGGCGGAGTCTGCTGACCACCTGCACCGTTCCTCTCCAAGTGCCTTTCGACTGGAAGTCGCCGCCGGTGCGTTTTCGTCTGGTTGAGGCGCCGAAGCCGCGTCGCTCGAACCCCATTCCGAAGCCGCAGGTCTGATTCTGCCCTGTCGGGAGTAGGAGGCTCTGCGGCCAGTCGCTATTGAGCAGGCTTGCGGCGGCGCGACGTCACCGTCGGGGTCGTTCCCTGGGCGATCTGCAGGCAGGTGAGCATGTCGACATAGCTCGGCGTTCCACCGATCTGCGCTTCCTGTCCGCACATATTGCGCTGACCCGGAGCCGAGCTGCTCCAGATTTCGCGAAGCTGCCGTTCCGCTGCCGTCTCATCCCTCATGCAGCTTTCATACGGGTTCGTATCCTGCGGGGTGAGAGGCCGGGCCTCTTTGCAGGTCGCCTCGACATTGAAGCGGGGAGGCTCTTGGGCCGTGGCGGGAAGGGCCCAAAGACCCCCGAATAGCACCATCACACCGAGCGTATACGCCTTCATGGCAGCCTCCCTGTCTTAGCTGTCGATTGTGTGCGACCTCGATCTCAACTGAAAATCCTTGAATACAAAATCACCTGAGACCTGCATGATCTGCCTGACCTACGGTGCGCAGGATCCTATTCCGCCGTACAGAAGCTAATCATAGTGTAAGGCATGCGCTGCAGCTCTCAAGGGCGCATTCGTTGAGATTTCGGCCTGGTTCGTGACCGGGACAGGAGGTCGTCTCCCGAGTTCATCTCAAGGTTACTGGTCGGCCTCGCGGCCGTCATTGCCGGGCTCGCCGGGGACGTCCGTTCGTTCCCCGAGCGTCTCTCGCACATAAAGCTTCTTCACCAACACATAGGTGACGACTGCGAGGGGGAAGCCGAAGATCAGCCCGAGTGCGCCGAACAGAACGCTGCCGATCAGGATGGCAAACAGCGCCAGTGCAGGAGGAATGCTGATGACGCTCCTCGCCACGAGGGGAAAGATGACGTTGCCCTCGATCTGCTGAATCGCGATGACTGCCAGCACGGTCCAGAGCGTCGTCTCTCCGCTCACGCTGAAGGCGATCAGGACGGCGGGCAACGCGCCTAGGATCGGTCCAAGGAATGGGATGAAATCCGCAATGCCCGCGATAAGCCCGAGCGCAATGGCCGAGGGCAGGCCGATCAGCCAGAAGGCGATGGTCGAGAGCACCGCGACGCACGCCATCGCGATCAGCTGCGCGCTCAGCCACAGCCGCAGCGCCTGTCCGGACGCCTGCAGGGAGCTTTCGACCCGTGCATGATGGCGGATGGGAAAGAGCTTGACGAAGCCTTCCCGGTAAAGGCGCGGCGCGGCCGCAATGTAGAGGCCCGCGATCACCACGAGGATGAAATCCGCCAAGCCATCGAGAATGGCGCCGCCGATTCCGGCAAGACGTGCCGCCACCCCGCCGGTCGGCGCATTGTTCACGATCTCCGACAGATCGTCACTCACGGCGCCGAGGCCAAGTTGCTTGGCGAAGTTGTCGATGGCGAAGGGAAGCCGTTCGACCACGTTGGAGAACTGGGCCCGAACCTGTGTTCCGAAGAGAGCAACGATGGCGAGGAACAGTATGAAGATGAGCAGACTGGCGACGGTCAGGCTCCAGCGTTCGGGAACCCTGAGATAACTCACGAGCGCTTCCGAGGCGGCATGCAGCAGAATGGCGACCAGAACGGCACCGAAGGCGAGAAGAAGAACGTCCGACAGCTTCCAGAGGAGGAGGGCGAATAAGCCGATTCCGAGGACGATGAGGGTCTTACGGACGAACTCTGCATCTCCCATGAGCCCTCGAACGGAACGGTTCTGATTATCCATCGTTTACGCCTCACCTTCGACCCTGTGACAATCGAGGGCGGTGAGGCTCGGTTCCCCCGATCAATGTCGATGTAGATCCAATCTATTTTAGACTATATCTTTGTGGCTCGGCCTTAGATATGTTTGCGCAGTTTCATAATTCAGCGGAACGTATTTCAATATTCCTGGTTGTTGTGCCATGGAGGGAATTCAAATGACTTCGCAAGTCATCTGTTTTATTCTTGGCACCGTATTTCCGCTTGCTTTGGTGGGGTGGTTGTTCGTTCATTGATGAATATTTTAGCTCTTCTTCTCTGAGAAAGAGAGATGCGTCGAAGTTGCTTTCGTGCTGCATATTGAAAAGCCCGCCTGTCATTCTCAGGCGGGCTTTTCGATGTCTTCGATTGACGTGGCGTTTATCGCACGATTTCCGTACAAGCCTGATTGCCGTAAGCATCAACCGTACAGGTCCGTTGCCTGATCGAACCGGTTGTTGCTGCATCGGGGACGATCACAACTTCAGGGGCGTTCTGCGTCCTCGCGTTCTGCTCGGCAAGTCCGCCTGCGATGCCGCCGACGCCTGCACCGACAACGGCGCCCACCAGCCCGCCGACGATGGCGCCCGTCACAGCACCGGTTGCGACACCGGCAGCCGTACCTT
>KI911961.1:123897-124170 GCA_000517005.1 Microvirga lupini | reverse complement strand
GTTCCGGCGCGCCCGCGATCAGCTTCTGACCTTCGCCCACTGGCCCGGACTGGTTGATGCGACGAACAACGCCTGTGAACGCGCGCTTAGACCGGCCGTCATTCAGCGCAAAGTGACCAACGGCTATCGGGCCATGTGGGCCGCCGAGGGCGAAGCGGACATTCGAACGGTCGTCGACACGGCTCGTCTCCGCCCAGGGACCAATGCGGTCAAGACAATCCTTCAGACCGTGTCCGCCTGAACCTCAGTTCGAAATAGGGCGTGGGTAATTAC
>KI911961.1:122832-123797 GCA_000517005.1 Microvirga lupini | reverse complement strand
TACCTTCCTGCGCCGAGGCAAGTTTTGGCATGATGAAAAGGGTTGTGACGGCGATGCCTAAAGCTAGTTTACGCATAACTTGATCCTTTATCAGATGATTGTCTGATAAAGTAGCGCTCCTGTCACGCTTTAAGTTCCGCTATTAGCCTCTGTGATGGCCTTTCTACTTTGTCGCTTTGGCTGTCCGCTTGATCAATTCTTCCTTGAGAGGCTCGGGCAATTCGATTCCGGCCAGGCGCCAAGTGGTGCCCCTCAGGCGCAGGGTGATCTGGAACTGCTGATCCTTCGGTTCATCCGCCGGGAGCGGAATGGTAATGGCGCGAAACCCTTGCGATTCCGACATGATGAAGGTTCGCCACGCCTTCGTGAGCGATAGGGCATCGAAGCCCAGCGGAAAGAAGATGCCGTTGCCGCTCCGGGCTCCGGCGGCCTGCTGCAACTGCCCGTCTTCGAGCAGGTCGATGACGGCCTGAGGCGTGATGAGTTCCTCCAGGACGGGGTTGAGGGCGGCGGTCCCCGCCTGAGCCGCGGCCTGCTGGCCAAGCCCGTCGAGATCCTGAGTCTTCAGGTATTCGCCCAGGATCTGACGGGCGAGGGAGACGCGAAGCGCGTTGAAGTTCACCCGCTCCGTGATCCGCGCGATGTCCCGCGCCTCGATGGCTTTCGACAGGTCGTAGAGCGCGACGAAGGGCGAGACCATGAAGATGGCCCAAGCCAGGAAGAGGAGAAAGCTGATCCGCAGAGTCCAAATCATCATCAGTCGGCGGTCCTTCGATGGATCACAGGACGGCCCGGCCGCCGATTGAAGAGAACAGCACGGTGCCTGTTGAGAAAGGGTCTTATGTAGGATGCCGAGAACAAATCGGGATAGGGGGGAAC
The DNA here is from genome assembly GCA_000517005.1 of Microvirga lupini. Taxonomy (GTDB): domain Bacteria; phylum Pseudomonadota; class Alphaproteobacteria; order Rhizobiales; family Beijerinckiaceae; genus Microvirga; species Microvirga lupini. The sequence continues at coordinate 122,918 of KI911961.1, read as the reverse complement.
CTTGCGGCTCCTCCCCTCCCACACCACCGTACGTACGGGTCCGTATACGGCGGTTCGCCAGATTACTCGGCCGGCTTGGCGTAGAT
>KI911961.1:122336-122732 GCA_000517005.1 Microvirga lupini | reverse complement strand
CGCCCTTCTTCAGCTCATAGTTTTAAGAAAGATCAGCCGCGGGCACGGGCACGGATCATGAAGGTATCGTAGGCGTATTCGGCCACTTGGAACCAGAGATATTCTTCATTCCGAAAGCCGCGAACGCTTTCGTAGATCTTCTTGAAGTCCGCGTTCTTGGCTGATGTCTCGTCATAGACCTCATTGGCGGCCTTGTAGGCGGCTTCCAGGATCTCCTGCGAGTACGGCCGCAGTTGCGTGCCGGCACCGAGGAGGCGACGGAGAGCGGCCGGATTCTTGGCGTCATACTTCGCCAGCATGTCGTTGTTGGCATAGCCGGCGGCGGCGGTCAGGATGGCCTGATACGCCTTCGGCAATTCTTTCCACTTTGCCTGATTGATGAACAAATGGATCGCC
>KI911961.1:106562-122236 GCA_000517005.1 Microvirga lupini | reverse complement strand
GATCTCCTTGCGGAACCAGCCGCCCATCTGCACGCCGGTATTGCCCGCGGGCATGCCGTACATGTTGTGCTTGGCGTAGAACTCGTTCAGCAGGTCGTTGCCGCCGCCCTGGTAGAACCACGCGTTCATCTGGCGGGCGTTGAGACCGAAGGGCAGGGCCGTGCCGATGGCGAAGGTCGGATCCTTGCCGAAATAGTAATAGGAGCAGGTGTGCCCCATCTCGACGGTGCCGTTGCCGATCGCATCGGCGATCTGGGGCGTGCCGACGATCTCACCGGCCGCGAAGGGCTGGATCTGGAACTTGCCGTCCGTCGCCTCCGAGACGAATTTTGCGATCACTTCGGCCGCGCCGTAGATGGTGTCGAGCGACTTGGGGAAGCCCGATTGCAGGCGCCACTTGATCTCCGGCATCGACTGGGCGATGGCCGGAGCGGCGACCGCGGTCGAGGCGGCGCCGACCGTTGCGGCCTGCAAAAACTGACGACGTTTCATTGCTATTCTTCCTCTCTGGATCGTGACTTTAGTCACTTGGGCCCTATTGACACTAAATCCGGTTACATCCGCAAGAAGCCTGACGGCACTATCGACTAATGATCTATGAGCCTTTTGATAAAGTGCTTGAATTCGCTCAAGAAAGAAGCCTCGACGGTGCGGACAATCTCCTCGGGTTCGTCACTCACGCGGCTGAAATGCCGCTGAGCATGCTCATGAGCGAAACATGATCACAAATGCAGCTTCATTGCAATGATGCAGCGTTTCTTATAGATGTGAAACGAACAGGCGGCGGGTGGGAATGCCCGTCGCCGTCGAGAGAGGAAGCGGCTGGCGCGCCGGCTTCACGACTCGGGTCGGGCATGCCCCTTCTCGAAGGTCGGATTCTTCGGGATGCTGAAGACTTCCGCGGCACAGACCAGAGTGAACAAAGCAATGACCCCGCCGATTTCAGCAAGGCTGACGAGGGCCGAAGAGAGATCGCCGACATAGACGAACGCGCCTATTGCGAGCGCAATGATCACAGCCCAAAAGGCCATGGCTTCCTCCCGGCAAAGCTTGATGCGCTCACATAACGGCTCGGGCCTAAAAAAGTTCCTAAAGGTCAAGCTAAAATATTCCTGAAATTTGCATGCCCGGCAAGAGCCCGGGTGCCCTAATTGGCAGGGGCCGGGAAAGCTTTTGGAGGAGCTTGCGCACCATGCGCTCCGTGATCGACAAGGTCGTGCAGAATCTCGATGTTCCGGAAGATTTCATCCTGGAGGAAGCGCGTCGGGCATCGCTGCAGAACGAGGACGCGCATTCGCGCCTGCTGCAGCAGATCCCGGCCTTCCGTGAGATCGAGCAGGCGCCGCCCGAGCGCGTCCGGCCCTGTCCTGAAACCATCAGGATCGCGGTCTTCAACGCCGAACGCCTCAAGGACCGTCCGGCAGCCCGCCGCCTCATGGAACGAGCTTGCGCCGATATCACGCTGTTCAGCGAGGTCGATCTCGGCATGGCGCGCTCCGGCAACACGCACAACCTTCGCGACCTGATCGCGGGCACCGGCGAGGGTTATCTCTTCGGCGTCGAGTTCGTGGAGCTCGATCTCGGCGACCGCGGCGAGATGCGCGAGCATGCGGGCGCGCGCAATGCCTGCAGCCTCCACGGCAACGCCATCGTGACGGATCTTGTCCTGGAGACGCCGCACCTGATTCCGCTCGATGAAAGCGGCTTGTGGTTCTCCGGCTTCAAAGGCGCGCAGAGGCGGATCGGCGGACGCATGGCGCTCGCCGCCCGCGTCGGTGGTGCGCCGGGACCCGTGTGGGTCGTCAGCACCCATCTCGAAAGCAAGACCGACCCGGCCGACCGGCAGGCGCAGATCCGAAATCTGCTGCGAGCGCTCGATGTCATCGCACCGGGCGAGCCTTGCGTGATCGGCGGCGACTTCAACACCAAGGCCCTGCCACGCGGCGAAGACGAACGGCATCTTCTGCTTGAGGCGCCGGAGCGTTACGAGCCTCTCTTTACCGATCTAAGAGCGGCCGGCTTCGCCTGGGCCGGCGCCAATCTCGCGCGTCCGACCCAGACGCCGGGTCCGAAAAACAAGCACGAGCCGCCTTTCGGCAAACTCGATTGGATCGTCGTGCGAGGCCTCACGGTCGCGAGCCCGCAAATCGTTCCGGCTCTCGACGAACAGGGTCGGGCGATATCCGACCACGAGATGCTCGTGGTCGATATTGCTCCGAATGCTTCCTAGCGCAGTCTTGATGGCGAACCGGAACCGGTTCGTCGAGAATGCTAGGCGGCCCGGTGGCGCGCCTGCCCCACAGCGTAGAGCGCATGCTCTTCCGACAGAGCGCGCGCGACGCTCGGGCGCTCCTTCAGGCGCGTGTAGTAATCCCGAACCCCCGGCCATCGCTCGAGATCGACTGGGGTCGCAATCTTCCAGTTCAGCACTGCGAAGAGGTAGGCGTCCGCGACGCTGAACCGGTCGAGCAGGAATTCGCGATCAGTGAGATGCTGGTCGAGATAAGAAAGACGGCTGTCGCCCTTCTCCAGGGTTCGTGCCTTCACCTCGTCCGGCGTCTTCGGATCGAAGAGGGGGACGAACAACGCCTGGTGCAGCTCGGTGCCGATGAAGCAGAGCCATTGTTGCAGGCGTGAACGGGCCATGCCCGCGCCAGGAGCCAGTGCGGCCGATGGGAGGTGGTCGGCGATATATTGCAGGACGGCGGCGTTTTCGGTGAGGATTTCGCCATCGTCCGTCCTGATGGCCGGGACAAGCCCGAGCGGGTTGATCGCGAGGAAATCCTCTCCCTCGAGGGTACGCCTAGTTTTGAGATCGACCTCGATGAAGCGGGCCGGCGCTCCCGCTTCATAAAGAGCGATGCGCGAGGCCATCGAACAGGCGAGCGGTGAGAAATACAGATCCATGTCAGGGCTCTCGGGTTTAATTTTTTACCGGTTCGCATAAATTATATCTGTCCATGGAGCGGTCAAGGAATTGTTTTCGAAATGGTACAAAAAGGAGCAGGGAAACAAAAAGAAGCGAGGAAAGAAGGTGCGCCGGAGCCGAAACGTCGGGGACGCCCCCGGGCCTATGACCCGGAAGCGGCACTGCATCAGGCGATCGAGGCCTTTTGGAAAACCGGCTATTCCGGCACCTCGCTCGATGATCTCGCTGTCGCGACGGGCATGAACCGGCCGAGCCTCTATGCCGCCTTCGGCGACAAGCATGCGCTCTATCTCAAGTCGCTCCATCGGTACTTGGAGATGGGTTATGTCGGGATGCACGAGGCGCTCGCCTACGACCGACCGCTGGATGAGGGGTTGATGCGCGTCTACGAGAAATCCCTGTCGATCTATTTCTCCGGCAAGAGCGATCCGCGTGGCTGCTTCGCCATTGGCACCGCGACCACAGAAGCCGTCGAGGATCCGGATATCCGCGCCGCGCTTGCGCAGGGGCTATCGACGCTCGACAAGGCATTCGAGGCGCGCATCCGCGCCGCACATGAGCGTGGCGAACTGCACGACGATGCCGATCCCGAGGCGCTTGCCGTGCTGGCCTCCGCCACATTGCACACCATCGCCATCCGCGCGCGCGCAGGCACACCTCGTCCGGAACTGGAGAAGCTGGCGCGGAAGGCCGTCAATGTGATCTGCGGAAAAACAGGCGGAGGGTGACAGGGCGGCACCTGCTCACGCCGACCTGCTCTGACAATGCTCCAGGCGGATCCCCAGAATCTGGCCGAAAGCTCATCTCCCTCGTCGTCACCGGCCTTGTGCCGGTGATCCCGATTGATTGAGGCGGTGCGCCTCTCCACATCGGGATGGCCGGGACACGCCCGGCCATGACGGCAGGATTTGTTCACGCAAGACGGGTGAGCCTTGGATCCTATTCCCGGCCAGCCTCTCAGGAGCCGCATCGTTGAGTGCGGACCCGATGGGCCGCACGATGCGCTAGACCATGAAGAAATCCGTAGCCTTGATTCCGAGCCCCTTCTTCAATTGGGCGATCGTCACCGTGGCTTTGGAGCCTGAGCCATCGACGTCGTAGGAGAATCCCGGTTTAGATGGCGTAATCGTCCTTGTTCTTAGCCTCCTAGCCGCTTAGTTGAAACCGGGAACATTACAGTTGATAACGATTCTAACCTGTATCTAGATGAAGCTTATACTATGATGAATGATAGTATTGGCCTTCAGGCATATAGCCACGCATCTAAGCAGGGTAACGAGATATTCTTTAGCCATGCTGTCATTTGTTTTCTTTGCATTGCTCATCTGTTCCACCTTTGATCGCGGACACGTGAAATAATATTCAAAACGCCGCTGAATGGGAGAACTTTCCAGGAACGTCTTCGGAATGGGAAGAGATTCGACAGGCAATCTCGATTCGCTCCGGCGGCGTGGATTCGTCACCATCATCAGCGGAAAATGACGGGTCCGTGGTCGGAGCGGCCGATGAAAAGCCTTGCGGCGTTTGGGACGTCCGAGACATCCGAAATTCACCTTGACAGCGTGACGCTGATAGAGTACAAAGCGTGAACACTGACGAAGTGTGAATGCAGCCCCGCATCACGTGTCCGGTGCAACCTCCGCCGCCCAGAGCCCCCGCCTGGGCGGTTTTTTTATTGGCTTTTCATGCCTCAGAGAATCGAAATTACCGACGAGCAGAAGCGGCAGGCCTGGGACATCTACGCCCGGGAATCAAGTAAGCATCTGCCGGAGATCCAGAAATTCCTTGGGGTCAGCGCAGGCACCTTCGTGCGGATGCGCCAGCGCTGGGGCTGGCCGCCGCGCCAGGCCGCGCTCGCCGAGAACGCCTTGAGCAAGGCTGCGAAGAATGAGGACGGTGTTGCCGGCCTCCACAAGGCTGCCGCCGCGTCGGTGAATGATGCGGCGCGGGCCCTGGCCCAGGCGACACGGGCGCAGATCGACGCTCTCATGGACGAGCAGCGCACCGGACGCGCCAAGGATCACGACAAGACGGCCCGCAGGCTCGCCTCCTATGCCAAGACGCTGGCGGCCGCCCGGGCCCTGCTGGAACAGGAAGGCTCACCGCTCGATGAACGCGAGCCCCACGACAAACCACGACGCAGCCTCCACGAGCTGCGCGACGAACTTGCTCACCATCTTGACCGGGTTATCGCGGAAGAGGAGGCTCGCGGATGCGACGGCATCCTGGTCTGAAGACGATTTCGAACAGATCCTGCGGCACTGGCCGGTCCGCTGCCGGCCCGAGCAACGCCTGCCGGGTCTCGCGCGTTTGCACGCTCCCTGGACAACCTGGCTCATGCTCGGCGGGCGAGGGGCGGGCAAGACCCGCACCGGCGCCGAATGGGTGCGCGGCATTGCGCTCAGGCAGCCCGACTTCGCCCATCACGCCTCGCGGCGCATCGCGCTGATCGGCGAGACCTTTTCCGATGCGCGCAACGTGATGGTGGAAGGGCCTGCCGGCATTCTCTCCATCCATGCGCGTCACGAGCGTCCTGTCTGGTCGCCGTCGTTGCGCAAGCTCGAATGGCCGAACGGCGCGGTGGCGCATGTGTTCTCGGCGGAGGATCCCGATTCCCTGCGCGGTCCGCAATTCGACGCCGCCTGGGCCGACGAGCTCGCCAAGTGGAAGCACGTGGAGGAGACCTGGGACATGCTGCAATTCGGCCTTCGTCTCGGTGAGCATCCGCGCCAGATGGTGACGACGACGCCGCGCCCGATCCCGCTCATCAAGCGCCTCCTCGCCGATCCGATGGTGGCCGTGTCGCGGGTCAGGACATCCGACAATGCGGAGAACCTGGCGCCCGTCTTTCTCGACACCATCATGCGCCGCTATGCGGGCACGCGGCTCGGCCGGCAGGAACTCGACGGCGACATCATCGAGGATCGCCCCGATTCCTTATGGACCCGCGACGTCATCGAAGCGAACCGCATGTCCTGTGCGCCGCCGCTCATGCGCATCGTCGTCGCCGTCGATCCGCCGGCCTCGTCGTCGAAACGCGCCGATGCCTGCGGGATCGTTGCAGCAGGCGTGGACGACGATGGCATCGCCTATGTGCTGGAGGATGCGACGGCGTCAGGGTTGAGGCCGCCCGATTGGGCCGCGAAGGCCGTGGCGCTGTATCGCCGGCTCGAAGCCGATGCATTGATCGTCGAGACGAACCAAGGCGGCGAGATGGCGACCGGCGTGATCCGCGAGGTCGATCCGTCCGTGCCCGTCATCAGCGTACGCGCCACGCGCGGCAAGTACCTGCGCGCGGAGCCGGTCTCCGTGCAGAACCGCGTTCGCCATGTGGGGGCGCTGCCCGAGATCGAGGACGAACTCTGCGATTTCGGCCCCGGTGGCCTCACCTCGGGCCGCTCGCCCGACCGCATGGACGCGCTCGTCTGGGCGCTGACCGAATTGATGCTGCGGGAGAGACGCGAGCCGCGGGTGCGAATGTTGTGAGGAACGGGGCGCTGCAATTGCGCGCCCTATTTCTGTTCCCGACGCCCTCATCCTGAGGAGGATTGCATGAGCAATCCGTCTCGAAAGATGTTTCAGTGTGCGCTGGAAGCTCCTTCGAGACGCAGACTGCGTCTGCTCCTCAGGATGAGGTCGAGAGTAAGGGGCGCAGCACAGGATAAAATTGAGTTTGTTGTGAAAAAGAACGCCCCAGCCGAAGGACCGCGTTCACGCATATCTCCGGCCGGGGCGCCGTGACTCCCGTAGGGGCAAAGAATGGAGCCACTGCCCATAAGCTATGCGGCACCTGACGATCCTCAACGTCTCCTGATGGAGTGAGCCTTTCGGGTGCGCCTGTCTCCAAAGAGGGAAGGCAGCACGACGGAAGGGCTATCGAAGGGGGAAGCGCTTAGAGCTGTTTCCACTTGCGTGGAATCATCTCTCTTCTTGGTTCGCCGCATTTTCTGACGGCGAACCGGATCCACTTCGCCGAAAAATGCTCTAGCGGCTGGAGGGCTGGGGCGGATGGCAGTCCATCCGTGCCGATCCGCCCCGCCATCTGCCTCATGTCGTCCGGAATAGGAGAACGGACGACAGAGCTCGAGAAGCTTTATGGTCGCGCCAGCCGAGTGGGGAAACCAGCTCGGCTGGCGCGTGAATGTCGCCGGAATGCCCCTGCAACATTCACAGATTACCCCACGGCATGTGACCGTCCAATGACAAGACGGCAGGAATTGCCGCCTTCTTCGGCACTGGGTGCGGAAGTTGTCGCCATTCTGAAGAAGCGACAGGCAGCTTTGCAGTTTCGACGGCGAGATGGGTGTCCTCCTCAGGCCAAGCCGCAGGCATCTCCGGCCGGGAATGACACTGCCGCATTCACCCGCACTGTCGTCATTACCGGCCTTGTGCCGGTGATCCCGATTGCAGAGGCGCGGCGCTCTGCTGATCGAGATGGCCGGGACAAGCCCGGCCATGACGCGCCGACGCGCGGCGCGCGAGGTCCATGTCTCTTCATTCGTCATGCCCTGATCTTGGGCAGGAGTTTTCTATGCTCAATCGATTGACCCGCTGGCTGCAGGCGCCGCCCGAGGCCAAGGCTTCGCGCGTGCAAAGGGCCATCGCGCTCTATGTCGCCGGTCGCGCCGTGTGGACGCCGCGCGATTATGCGGCGTTGTCCCGCGAAGGCTTCCAGAAGAACGCCGTCGTGCATCGTGCCGTGCGGCTGGTGAGCGAGGCGGCGGCGGCGCTGCCGCTCGTGCTCAAGAGCGGGGGCCGGGAACTCTCGGCCCATCCGCTTCTTTCGCTGTTCGCACGGCCCAATGCCCGCGAAGGCGGGCAGCGCTTTCTGGAGAACCTCTACGGGCATCTCATGGTGTCGGGCAACGCCTATGTGGAGGCGGTGAGTCTCGACGGCGCGCCGCACGAACTTCACTGCTTGAGGCCTGACCGGATGCGCGTGGTGCCCGATGCCGACGGCTGGCCCGCCGCTTACGAATATGCGGTCGGCATGCAGACGATCCGTTTCGCCATTCGCGACGACGAGACGCTGGCGCCGATCCTGCACCTCACGCTGTTTCATCCAGTTGACGATCATTACGGCCTCTCGCCCATGGAAGCAGCCGCGACCGCGCTCGACATTCACAACGCGGCGGGGGCCTGGAACAAGGCCTTGCTCGACAACGCAGCGCGGCCCTCCGGCGCGCTCGTCGTCGGCGGCACAACGCTCACGGATGCGCAGTTCGACAGGCTCGAAGGCGAACTGGAAGCCAACTATCAAGGCGCCGGCAATGCGGGCCGTCCGCTGCTTCTCGAAGGTGGTCTCGACTGGAGGCCGCTGTCGCTCTCGCCGAAGGACATGGACTTCGTCGAGGCGAAGGTGGCTGCCGCCCGCGAGATCGCGCTCGCCTTCGGCGTGCCGCCGCTGCTGCTCGGCCTTCCCGGCGACAGCACGCATGCGAACTACGCCGAAGCCAACCGCGCCTTCTACCGCCAGACGGTGATCCCGCTCGTAAAGCGCACGGCGGACTCGCTGGCGCACTGGCTGGCGCCTGCCTACGGCGAGGCGCTTCAGCTCGAGCCCGACCTAGACGCCATCGAGGCCCTCGCCGACGAACGCGAAAGCCTCTGGCGGCGCGTGTCGGCGGCATCGTTTTTGTCGGATGACGAGAAGCGTGAGGTGGTGGGGTATGGCCGTGTAGCGGCGAGGAAGGGGAGGTGAGCGTGAAAGGGATGGGTGCCGTTCACTTTCGACGTCATCACCGGCCTTGTGCCGGTGATCCCGATATGAGGGGCGTAGTACTCTCTCGGATCGGGATGGCCGGGACGAGCCCGGCCATGACGTGGAGTGGTCATCTCGGACGGCGCGAGCCGATCCGGGATCGCGTGCAGGATGTGGCTGTGAACTCCCTCTCCCTGAGAGAGAGGGTTGGTGAGGGGTTACAGGTTCGTCCGGAGAGGGCGTAACCCCTCACCCGGACCTAACGGTCCGACCTCTCCCATGGGAGAGGTATTTTCGCGCCTCACTCGTCTTGCGATCCCGGATCGGCTGCGCCATCCGAGATGACGCCAGTTGAAGATTTTTCAGGAAACCACTCGGCCGAGGCCGGACCAGAACCACCAACGCCGTCCCGCTTTCCCGCAATTCCTGCTCTTAACGGAGTTCTTTCGCGAGAACAAATCATGAACATATTCGATCAGATCACCGAGGCCGTCATCCGGCGCGGGGATCTTGCCCATCTTGCCCTGTTCGTCTGGGCGAGCGGGGCGTCCGCTTTGCTTGCCATGACCTTGCGCGATCTGTTCGCGGCCAATCGCCGGTTCGACGAGTTCGTGCGCGAGCTGTCCCTCTTCAACCGCCGCCATTCGGGAGATCCCTCATGACCCGCCCCATCGCCCGCACGCCGCGCAAGCCGAAGGCCGCGCGGGACGGGCAGAGCCGCGCCGCGCTCGTGTTCCGCGACTTCGTGCGCCAGCTCGAAAAGCTCGACGCCAAACCAAAACCAGCGCGCGGAGCCGTGCGATGAAACCGGGTGTTTCGATCATCCAGGAGCGGAAGTTCCTGCCCGAGCCGCTGAACGCGGTCGATGTGGACGGCGTGTTCGAGGGCTATGCCAGCCTGTTCGGCGCGGCCGATCTCGGCAAGGACGTGGTCATGCCGGGCGCGTTCTCGGACTCCATACGCAAGCGCGGCGCGTCCGATGTGCGGCTGCTGTGGCAGCACGATCCGGGCCAGCCCATCGGGCGCTGGCTTCTTATCGCGGAGGACCGGCGGGGCCTGCGCGTGCGCGGCAAGCTCAATCTTGCCGTGGAGCGTGCGCCGGAGATCCACGCGCTCATGCGCGAGGGGGCCGTCGATGGGCTCTCCATCGGCTTTCGCGTCGAGCGCGCACGGGCGGAGCGGCCCACGGGCTTACGCCGTCTGGAGAAGCTCGACCTGTGGGAGATCTCCGTCGTGACCTTCCCGATGCTGCCCGACGCGCGGGTCGAAACCGTGAAGAACGCGGCGCCGAAACTCGCCGCCAGCATCCGCAGGGCGGCCGTGCGATTCTTGTCCTGAACCTAGTCCATGGGAGCGCGTTAGAAGATCGCCCGCACGGATGCGGAAGCGGCGGGCCCCTTTCTCACCCGAAAGGTGTCCGGTCTCCGCGTGTTTCGGGAGGTATTGATGAAGAAGCTCGCTTTCATTGCGCTCCTCGGCCTTGCGGCCGCGGCCTGCACCACCACGGAAGAGCGGGTTGGCGGCGCTGCGGTCGGCGCGGGCGTCGGCGCGATTGCAGGACCGCCCGGTGCGATCGTCGGCGGTGCGGTGGGCGCCGCGACCGGGCCGGCCGTGTCCGATACGGTGCAGGCCAATACGCGCCGCCCTCGCCGCCGCTGACCATCGAACTCAAAAGTGCTCACCACTTTTGGGATCATTCGGTGCTCCTCCTCTTTCGAGCAGGGCTCTGAATTGAGGCTTTTACATTAAGCCCTCATCCTGAGGAGCGAGCTTGCTCGCGTCTCGAAGGACGAGGGCGCCTCCAGTGCTCTCTGGATCCTCCTTCGAGACGGTCACTCCGTGACCTCCTCAGGATGAGGTCGGAGATTCTCATTTCCCATTCGGGAAATAAACGGGCCCGCCCTCCGGCGGGCCTTTTTCGTAAAACCCTTTGTAGAACCGAACCATTGATATGATCCCCATTGTAGACACCAAAGCCGTTTCCGACGATGTCGCTTCGGCCTTCGAGGATTTCGCCCGCGCCTTCGAGGCGTTCAAGGACGCCAACGACACGCGCCTGTCCGAGATCGAGACGAGGCTGTCGAGCGACGTGGTGACGGATGAAAAACTCACCCGCATCGACAGCGCGCTCGACGATGCCAAGCGCCGTCTCGACCGTCTCGCCCTCGACCGCTCGCGTCCGCCGCTCGGCAGCAGCGCCGACATCGCGCGCGATCCGGTCCAGGCCGAGCACAAGGCGGCGTTCCATTCCTATATCCGTACCGGCGAGGCTTCGGGGCTGAAGCGGCTCGAGGAGAAGGCGCTGTCCGCCGGCTCGGGTCCTGATGGCGGCTATCTCGTGCCCGATACGGTCGAGAGCGAGGTTCTGCGCCGTCCCTCCGCCGTCTCGCCGATCCGCGCCATCTCGTCGGTGCGGGTGATTTCCGGCGGCCAGTACAAGCGCGCCTTCTCCGTCACGGGCCTGGCCACGGGCTGGGTTGGCGAGACGGCGGCGCGGCCCCAGACCGCAAGCCCGACGCTCTCCGAGATGAGCTTCCCGGCCATGGAGCTCTACGCCATGCCGGCCGCGACCCAGACGCTTCTCGACGACGCGGTGGTCGATATCGACCGCTGGATCGCCGAGGAGGTCGAGGCGGCCTTCGCCGAGCAGGAGAGCACCGCCTTCGTGACGGGCGACGGTGTCAACAAGCCGAAGGGTTTTCTCGCAGCCGACACGGTCGAGGAGGAGATCTGGGAATGGGGCAAGTTGGGCGTGGTGCGCACCGGCGGCGCGACCTTCCCGGCCGCCAATCCGTCCGATGTGTTGGTGGACCTGATCTACGCGCTCAAGGCCGGCTATCGCCAGAACGCCTCCTTCGTCATGAACCGCAAGACGCAGAGCGCGATCCGCCGCTTCAAGGACGATAACGGCCAGTATCTCTGGGCCCCACCCGCGAGCCTCGGCCAAGTTGCGACCCTGATGGGCTTCCCCGTCGTCGAAGCCGAAGACATGCCAGATATCGCGGCGAATGAATGCGCGGTCGCCTTCGGCGACTTCAAGCGCGGTTATCTCATCGTCGACCGCGCCGGCATGCGCGTGCTGCGCGATCCGTATTCCGCCAAGCCCTACGTGCTGTTCTACACCACCAAGCGCGTGGGCGGCGGCGTGCAGGATTATGCGGCGATCAAGCTGTTGAAGTTTTCCGCGTGAGCGGTTCCAGCACTCGTTATGCCATCCCACTTACTCACGTCATCACCGGCCTCGTGCCGGTGATCCCATCGTCTTTTAGTTCAAGCCTCATCCTTAGGAGCCGCGGAGCGGCGTCTCGAAGGATGATCCAGTGCTCTCTGGAAGCTCCTTCGAGACGGTCGCTGCCGCGACCTCCTCAGGATGAGGGCTGTGTTTCTTGAGACTTGGATGGCCAGGCCTGTCCCGCCATGACGGAAGGGGGTGTCATCCCCGGCGGCCGCAGGCCGGGAATGACAAAGCGAGGTGTTAACGAGGCGGCGAGGTCAATTCCCCGTCCATGCGCCGTTCCTGGCGCTGAGGCCGCGCATGGTCGAGGCGATCCAGCCGAGATGCTCGACGATCGGAGTGACGGCCGTGAGGCCGCCGCAGGCGCTCGGCTGGCGGCTGCGCAAGGGGCCGCTCGACCAGCTCGTGATGCCGTAGAGTTGATAGCCGGCGGAGGTCGCGGCCAGGATCGGCCCGCCGGAATCGCCCCGGCAGGCACCGGCCCCGGCGGTCTCCGCCAGCCGGTTGCGGTCGACCACGATCAGGACCCGATTGGCGACCTCGACGGGACCGAGCGACACCAGGTTGGTCTGGCGAAGGGTCCGGGCGGTGCGCCTGGCCCGCTCGGACAAAACGCCGAACCCGGCGATCGTCACGCCGTCGCCCACGTCGATCCGGCCCGCCTGGGACGGGTCGAGGGCCAGGAAGTCGGGGCCGAGCGGGCGATCGAGCTTGACGATGGCCAGATCGATTCCCGGCTGGGTGCGCGGCGTGGTGCCGGGCACGAACGTGGGATGGATGGCGAGCGCGGCGACGTTGAAGCGCTGCTGCCTGAACGCGCGGTTGAGGGCGGTGACGCGATAGGCGGCCCGGTCCGTCATGCAATGGGCGGCGGTGAGCACGAGGTCCGGTCCGACGATCACGCCGGAGCAGAGCTCGCCGGTGGAGCTCTCGATAGACACCACCGACCGCCGCAGCCCGTTCGGATCGCGCGAGGTGGCACCCTGCAGGATGGCCCATGCGGGAGTGGCAACCAGGGTGAAGACCGCAAGGGCGAGGGCTGGCAGAGCGCGCATGGGGGATGATGCCGTGAAGGGAAAGGATTTTTTAAGGCAAGGCCTTGGCCGTGAGGATAGTTCCGGTCCCTTATGGATTTCTAAAGTGTTGGATTGAGGGCGGTGTCACAAAATGGGAACTCTGCGTCTGGTATCACTCGCCGTCATCACCGGCCTTGTGCCGGTGATCACGCCTTCACACCCTCAACCCTCATCCTGAGGAGCAGCCGCAGGCTGCGTCTCGAAGGAGGATCCAGTGCTCTCTGGACACTCCTTCGAGACGGTCGCTGCGCGACCTCCTCAGGATGAGGGTTGAGGGAGACTTAGCCGGATTTGAAGACGTGGGTGGCCGGGACAGGCCCGGCCATGACGTGGAGAAGATAGCTCACCTGGTCACGCAGAGGGCAGGACTTGAAGGTGAACCCTTTCGAGCCCGATGCTCTAATCGCCGCTCCATAGAGCGGCACGATTCCAGCCTTTCAGGATCCGGTCGATCCATTCGCGCTGCGGGCCGACGAGGATACCCTGCGTCACGCCTCCGCAGCTTCGGCCCTTCGCCGGCGACGACCAACTCGTGATGGCGGCGACGGAGGTTCCGGACACCATCGGCCCGCCGGAATCGCCCTGGCAGGCGCTCGCCGTGCCGGACCCCTCGGCCCAGAGCAGGATCCGGCTCGGGCCGTAGGGCTCGACCGCCGTCAAAGATGCGGTGCGGAACGTGCCGGAGGTCTTGGCATCGCCCTCACGGGACAACCCATAGCCGCCGACCACGACGGGATTGTTCTCCGCGACCTTCGCCGCCGTGAGCGTCGCCCGCTCGAAGCGGGTGGGCAGGGCCTCGGGGATACGCACTAGGGCGAGGTCGATGGAGCGCTGCCGGGTCTCGATGGCCTTCGCCTTGTAGCCGGGATGCACCGCCTTCGCGGCGGGCGTGATCAGCACCGGCTCGCCGGACTCGTCACGAAAATGCACCCGATGCTCGGCGGCGCCCGTCACGCAATGGGCGGCGGTGAGCACCACGTCCTTCGCCAGCACCACGGCGCTGCAGACGCCGCCGTTCGAACTCAGGACCATCACGCTCCGGCGGGCGAGGGGACCTTCATCCTCGGCGCCGCCGACGATGGCATTGGCCTGCGTCGCCATGAGCGACAGGGCAAGACAGAACGTAACCAGACGTTGCATGACTTATCAAGGATTCCTGTTCAAGATGATTCCCATATTCATCAGCGGCCCCGCCGTCGAGCCCATAACGCTTGAGGAGATGAAGGCCTATCTTCGTGTCGATGCCGATGACGCCACGCAGGACGACCTCATCGCGGGGCTCATCAGGGCGGCGCGCCTCATGATCGAGGCGGCCTCGCGGCGGATCCTGATCGAGCAAAGCTGGCGCGTGGTGATGGACCGCTGGCCCGCTGACGGGACGATCCTGCTACCGCTCTCGCCGCTGATTGCGATCGACGGCATCACGGTGACGGATGCATCGGGCAACCCATCCGACGTTCCGGCGAGCGCCTTCGAGACGGACGCTCTGAGCGATCCGCCACGCATCGCCGTCGCCGACGTGCCGGAGCCGGGCAAGCCCCGCAACGGCATCTCCATCGCGCTGCGGGCGGGCTACGGGGCCACCCCCGAGGCGGTGCCCGCCACCTTGAAGCTCGCGATCCGCATCCTCGTCGCTCAATGGTTCGAGAACCGCGGCGACGTGATCGGCGAGCAGATCCTGCCGCCCGAAGCGCTCGCCCTCGTGGCGCCGCTTCAGAGGGTGCGGCTCTAACGATCACCGCCACTGTCATCCTCGGCCTTGATCCTGGGATCCTGAAATCTGGCGCTACGACCCGCCAGCTCTCCTCTCTTGTCATCACCGGCCTTGTGCCGGTGATCTCGCTTGGAAGAGCGCCGCCGCGCCTCACCGTATCGAGATGGCTGGGACAAGCCCGGCCATGACGGGGGAGGGGACGGCACCCGACGTTTGTCCGCAAAGGACGGCGAGCCCTTATTCCCTCTCAAAGACATTGCCATGAAAACCAAACCTGTTCCCATCGGCGCGCGGGCGCGCCGGTTCGTGCTCGAAATGCCGCTCGAGCGGCCTGACGGTTTCGGCGGCGTCATCCGCACCTACACCTCCGGACCGCAGCTCTGGGGCGCCATCGAAATGCTGTCCGGAGCCGAGCGCGTGCGGGCGGACCGGCCCGAGCAGAGTCTTACGCACCGCATCACCCTGCGCTATCGCGAGGGCGTGACCGGCGCCATGCGCCTGACCTCGGGCCTGCGCCGCTTCGCCATCCGCGCGGCTTGCGACCCGGACGGATCGAAGCGCGATCTCGTCTGCCTCGTCGAGGAGATGCGGGCATGACGAGCCCCGTTCTCGCCTTGCGCCGCGCGATCCTCGACGCGGCCGCGGCAGATGCGGAACTGCGTGCGCTCATGGGCGGTACTTTACGCCTCTATGACGAGCCGCCGCGCGGGGCCGAGCCGGTCTATGCCCTGTTCTCGGACGTGCGTGCGACGGATTGGTCCACCGATCTCGACCGCGGCCATGAGCAGAATCTCGGCATTGTCATCTGGTCCGAGCGCGGCGGCGCGCGCACGGCCCTTGCCGTCGCCAAGCGCTTCGACACGATCCTCGACGGCGCGTCGCTCGCGCTCGACGGCCACCGCCTCATCAACCTGCGCGTCACGGAGCTTTCCTCCGAGCGCGACAAGGACAGCGGACTCGCCCGCGTCACCTTGCGCCTGCGCGCGGTGACGGAGGTGGTGTGACTGGATAAGACCTTT
>KI911961.1:81984-106462 GCA_000517005.1 Microvirga lupini | reverse complement strand
TGGGATGGAAAAACTTCGCCTCTCACGCACATTCACTTCTTCCTCATTCAAAAGGACATCCCATGCCTGCTCAGAAGGGCAAGGATCTGCTCATCAAGGTCGGCGATGGCGGCACCGGCTTCGTCACCGTGGCGGGCTTGCGCACGCGTCAGATCGCCTTCAATGCCGAGACCGTGGACGTGACCCATACGGAATCCGCCGGGCGCTGGAGCGAATTGCTCGCCAGCATGGGCGTTCGCCGCGCCTCGATCTCCGGTTCGGGCGTGTTCAAGGACGAGGCCTCCGACGCGCGCATGCGCCAGGTCTTCTTCGACGGCGATATTCTCGCCTATCAGATCGTCATCCCCGATTTCGGTCGCATCGAAGGCCCGTTCCAGATCACGAGCCTGGAATATCGCGGCGATCATGCAGGCGAGGTCACCTTCGAGATGGCGTTCGAGTCGGCGGGGGCGCTGGCGTTCGTCGTCGTGTGACGGAATGAATATTTGTGCTGCTCGAACGAAACTGAAGTCCTCCGTGTCATCCCCGGCCTTGTGCCGGTGATCTCGATCCTCTTTAGCTAAAACCTCATCCTGAGGAGCAGACGCAGTCTGCGTCTCGAAGGAGGATCCAGTGCTCTCTGGAATCTCCTTCGAGATGGTCGCTTCGCGACCTCCTCAGGATGAGGACTGTATTTCTTAGGACGTGGATGGCCGGGACGAGCCCGGCCATGACATGGAGGGTGTCATCCCCGGCGGTCCGCAGGAGCGGGAAGGGGATCCACTCACACGTGAGACACCTATGGATTCCCTTCCCCTCCGCTGCGCTCCGGCCGGGAATGACACTCAATCAATAAAGGAACATCCATGCCCAACAGACGACGGGGCGAGGTGGCGCTGCAGCTCGGCGACACGCGCTATACCCTCTGCCTGACCCTCGGTGCGCTTGCGGAGCTCGAAGAGGCTTTCGGCGTGCAGGATCTCACGGCGCTCGGCCAACGCTTCGGCACCGGCCGTCTCTCAAGTCGGGACCTGCTCACGCTGCTCGCCGTGGCGCTGCGCGGCGGCGGACATGTGATGAGCGACGCGGAGGTGGCGAAGCTGCCGCTCCATGACGGCATCGAGCCGGGCGCCGCGGCGCTGGCCGATCTTCTCGTCATGACCTTCGGCGGAGGCGAGGGATCGCCAAACCCTCCATAGCGCATCGTTCAGCGAAGAACGATGCGCTCTCCCTAGAGGGGAGCATCGGATTGACCCCAAAAGCGGATTCCACTTTTGGGTTCGATGCTCTGGCCGCAGAATGCGAACGCGAGCCTCACGCCTTCCCGTGGGACGACGCGCTGACGCTGGGCCTGAGCATCCTGCGGTGGAGCCCGGAAACCTTCTGGCGCGCGACGCCGCGTGAATTGATGGCGGCGTGGGAAGGATTGCACGGAGGGCGAAAGAGCGAGCCTGCATTGAGCGGCGATCTCAGGCGGTTGATGGAGGCGTTCCCGGATGGGTGAGAGACCTCTTATTCGACGGCTACCTGGATCTTGCCTTTATATTTAACACCTTTCAGATCCAGACACTGAATGTAGTGCTCTTCTTCTACATAGCCAGCGATGTTGACATGCGCCGACGCCTTGGCGGCTTCATAGCGGCATTCTTTCCAAACCCGCTCCCAGCGCTCTGGAGGCATATTGCCTGTATCGAATTGCAGTTGAGTTTTATGCCTTTGAAAACAGCCGCCGAGCGTCAGCATCAGAATGCTGCACATTAAACAGAGCCGGGAACGGGCGTTCATGGCTTCGATCCTCAAGAATGGGAAAATGATAAGGAGATTTGATTGAGCGATAATCGACCCAAGAGCCCCATTTCACTAACCGATCCCATCGACGACGATCGCAAACGCCAGCTCAACATCCTCATCGGCCTCTCCGAAAAGTTCGGTGACTCCCTGTCCAATGCTTTCGCGAAGAATATCTCGGAAGGCAAGAAATTTGATAACGTTCTAAAATCCGTATGCCAATCCCTTGTGGAAACAGGATTACGCCTGGCGCTGGCGCCCCTGCAGATGGCCCTGAGCCAGAGCGTGAAGGGGATGATGACGGGCTCCCTTCAGGGAGCCCTGCCGCTCGACGGCGGCGGTCTGCTCGGCGGCCTGGTCAAGGGCTTAGGCTCGATCTTCGGTTCGCTCTTCGGCTCCGGAGGCTCCGCCTTCGCGCAAGGCGGCGTGCTCTCGCGCGGCCTAGTGATGCCGTTCGCGCAGGGTGGGGTGATTGGGGCACCGACCTATTTTCCGCTCGGGCGCGGGCTCGGCCTCATGGGCGAGCAGGGGGCGGAGGCGGTGATGCCGCTGGCGCGCGGGCCGGACAGGCGGCTCGGCGTGCGCTCGGGGGGAGGCGGACGGCCCGTCTCGGTGACGATGAACATCTCGACGCCCGATGCGGAGAGCTTCCGCCGCTCCGAGGCGCAGGTCTCTGCCGCGCTGGCCCGGGCCGTCGCGCGCGGCCAGCGCGGAATGTAGGCTCGCACGAGTTTTTACACATTCCGGCTTCCCGGCGATGAGGTGGAGAGTATCATCCCTTTCCACATCATGGCCGGCCCTGTGCCGGCCATCTCGATCCAGAAAAGCGCGGCGCTTCACACAATCGGGATCACCGGCACAAGGCCGGTGATGACGACGAGGAGGTGTCGTCCCTTCGCGTTCACCCGCCCGCGCCGTCGAGCATCGCCATGATCTCGTCCTTGATCTGCAGGCGGCGGCGCTTGAGTTCTTCCTCGACCTCCTCGGGCTTCGGTTCCACGCGGGTTTCGATCCGGTGAATGGTGCGGTTCAGCTCGTTGTACTCGTCATAGAGCCGCGAGAAGTGATTGTTGCTCGTCTTGAGCTGATGAATCCGGTCGCGCTTGTCGGGAAAGTCGTCCGCGAGGTCGTTGGGAGCATTGCTCATCGCCCGTTGCCTCCTTTTCGTTCGGGGTTCGCGACGTCAACGCCACCCCGGCTTTTTTCGTTTCATCTTTCCAAAGGACGGATCATGGCCCCGATTTCCACGAGGTCCGCTTTCCGCTCGATGTCAGCCTCGGCAGCCGGGGCGGGCCGGTGCGGCGGACCGATATCGTCACGTTGTCCTCCGGCCGCGAGCACCGCAAAAGCCGCTGGGCCGGGTCCCGCCGCCGCTACGATGCGGGCCTCGGCGTCAGGACCGTCGATGCGCTGCATGCGGTGATCGCCTTCTTCGAGGAGCGGCGCGGCCGGCTCTACGGCTTCCGCTTCCGCGACCGCACCGACTGGCGCTCCGGTCCGCCGTCGAAGGAGCCGACGCCGCTCGACCAGCGCATCGGCACCGGCGACGGGCAGATCTTGAGCTTCCCGTTGGTGAAGACCTACGGCTCGTCCTTCGCGCCCTATAGCCGCCCCATCGCCAAGCCTGTCGGCGGAACGGTGCGGGTGGCGGTCAACGGCATCGAGCAGAGAGTCGGCTCCAGCTTCAACTGCGATCCCGTCACGGGCATCGTGACCTTCACCGTTGCTCCGCCCGCAGGCGCCGTCATCACCGCAGGCTTCGCCTTCGACGTGCCGGTGCGCTTCGACACGGACGAACTCGACATCGACCTCTCCACCTTCGACGCCGGCGGCATCCCGCAGATCCCGCTGATCGAGATCGTTCCTTAGGCGCGTTGTCATCCCCGGCAAGCCGCAGGCGAGGGAAGGGGATCCACCCGTAGACGCTGCGCTATGGATTCCCTTCCCCTCCGCTGCGCTCCGGCCGGGAATGACACCGTCGCGTCCTTCCACGTCATCACCGGCCTTGTGCCGGTGATCTCGATGATGAGAGGCGCCGCGCTCTTCGGATTGGGATGGCCGGGACTGATCCCCGGATCAAGTCCGGGGACGGCCATGACGTCGGGTGTTTTTCCTTTTTCGCAATCACGACGAGAAAGTCATGCGCACCATTCCCCCAAACCTCGCCGCCCATCGCGGCATCCGTCAGCGATATCCGCCGCCTGAGCCGGAAGGAGGCGATCGCCATTTATCGTCGGCTTTATTGGGATGCCGTGTGCGCCGACGAGCTTCCGTCGGGGCTCGACCTCGCCGTCTTCGATCTTGCGGTCAATTCCGGCCCCGCGCGGGCCGTGACGATGCTGCAGGCGACTCTCGGGGTCGAGGCGGACGGGATCGTCGGACCGTTCACGCTGAATGCCGCCCGCGAGGCCGATGTCCCGGACGTCATCCGCCGGCTCACGAAAGCCCGTCTCGGCTTTCTCGGCCGCCTCGCCACCTGGCCCGTCTTCGGCCTCGGCTGGAGCAGGCGCGTCCTTGCCGTCGAGCAGGAGGCCCTCCGGCTCGCATCCGTCCATCCTCGCCTTCAAGGAATATTCGATATGTTCGATACCAAGACCATTCTCGCCAGCCGCACGATCTGGACCAACCTGATCGGGCTTGGAGCCCTCGTTCTCGGCCTGTTCGGATTCGACGGCTCGGCCCTCGCCACGGGTGCCTTCGAGGAGGCTCTCGTTCAGCTCGTTGCCTCCGGGAGCTTCATTGCCTCGACGGTTTTCCGGATCCTGGCCACGAAACAGATTCTGAATTAGAAACATTTTCGAAAGGAATGAAGCCGGTTTCCCGGTACGAGCCGGCCTTGAAAGCATTCAGAATTCGTTCATTGCTGCAAAGGCATGGTCCGTTCATGCGTCTGGTTTGGCTGGTCATAGCGTTGTGGGGGATGATGGGGGCGGCGTTCGCGCAGAGTGCGGCGGCGGCCCTGAAGAATTGCCTGCCGCCGCGTGAGATGCAGGAGGCTGTAGCGGCAAAAGGCGTTGTCGCGCCGGCCTCCGCCGTGATGACGGCGCGACGCCAAGTACCGGGGGCGGACGTGGTCCGGGCCAGCCTCTGCCGCAACAGCAATGATCTTGTCTATGTGATCTCGGTCTTGCAAAAGGATGGTCGCATCGTGCAAGTGATGATCGACGGCTCGTCCGGACGTGTGAAATCGGTCCGCTAGCGCATCGTGCCGAACCGTAAGGTCCTCGGCACCGAAACGTGGGCCCGGTTTTCGCTGACGCGGACCTCTGGTTCCGCTCAGGACGATGCGCCGTTTAAGGGATTAAGCATCGGATCAATTCCGAAAGTGCAAATCTACTGTTGGGATTGATCCAATGCCCAGGAGAAAGCTCGAACCGTGCGCCTACTCGTTGTCGAGGATGACAGAACCCTCAATAAGCAGATCGTGACTGCCCTAGAACAGGCAGGCTACGCGGTGGATACCGCCATGGATGGCGAGGAAGGGCAGTTCCTCGGCGAGACCGAGCCCTATGACGCCATCATCCTCGACCTTGGCCTGCCGAAGGTCGACGGCGTGTCCGTCCTGACGGCCTGGCGCCGCGAGGGACACAAGACCCCCGTCATCATCCTCACGGCCCGCGACCGCTGGAGCGACAAGGTCCAGGGCTTCGATGCCGGCGCCGACGATTACGTAACGAAGCCCTTCCACATGGAAGAGCTTCTCGCCCGCGTCCGCGCGCTGCTGCGGCGCTCGGCCGGCCATGCCACGAGCGAGATTGCCTGCGGTCCCGTGAAGCTCGACACGCGCTCCGGCCGTGTGGCCGTGGACGGCAACCCGGTGAAACTCACCTCCCATGAGTACCGGCTCCTGTCCTATCTCATGCACCATACCGGCCGCATCGTCTCTCGCGGCGAGCTGACCGAGCATCTCTACGATCAGGATTTCGACCGGGATTCGAACACCATCGAGGTCTTCATCGGCCGGCTCCGCAAGAAGCTCGGCGTCGACATCATCCAGACCGTTCGAGGCCTGGGCTATCTCCTCGACGCGGGCCAGACCAAGACGTGACCCGCCTGCCGCCGCTCGTGCGCCGCTTCGCCAGCCGGCCCATCGCGGTCCGCCTTGCGGTCTCCTCCGTCTTCTGGAGCTTCGTGATCCTGCTGATCGCGGGGCTCATCCTCTCGACGCTCTACCGCGACAACACGGAGCGGGCCTTCGATCAGCGCCTCCTGGTCTACGCCAATACGCTCGCCTCCAACCTCGTCGGACCCGGCGATCCGGACAGAGACCTCGGTCCCATCGGCGATCCGCGCTTCGAGCTGCCCCTGTCCGGCTGGTATTGGCAGGTGGCGCGGCCCAATGCGGCGCTTGGCGAGATCCGCTCCTCGAAATCCCTGTTCGGTGGGCAATTGCCGAACCTCGCCTCCGGGGACAATCGCTTCGGACAGATCCGCCGCGGCTACGGCAAGGCGCCCGACGACCGCAATTTGCGCATCATCGAGCGCGACATCGATCTTGGCGAGGATGGACGTTACATCATCCGCGTCGCGGGCCCTGCCGACGAGATCGACGGGGCCGTGCGGGATTTCATCTTCGCGCTCACCGTCACCTTCGCGCTTCTCGGTTTGGCCTTGGGTTTCACCACGCTCCTGCAGATCCGCTTCGGTCTGCGGCCGCTCGCCAATCTCCGCAGCGCGCTCGGCGCGATCCGGCGGGGCGAGGCGGAGCGGATCGTGGGCGAGTACCCCAGAGACATCTCTCCGCTTGCCAGCGAACTGAACCTCCTCCTCGACACCAACCGCGAGATTCTGGAGCGCGCCCGCACACAGGTCGGCAATCTCGCCCATGCGCTCAAGACACCCCTCAGCATCATCATGAACGAGGCTGAGAACGCGCCCGAGGATGTCGCCGCCAAGGTTCGCGAGCAGGCGACGACCATGCGCGATCAGGTCAATTACTATCTCGACCGGGCCCGCGCCGCAGCGCTTGCGGGGACGCTTGGAACGTTGACTGAAGCCGAGCCTGTCATCGCGGGCCTCGCCCGCACCTTCGCCAAGATCTATCGCGACAAGGATCTGGAGGTCGAATTGACCATTCCGCCGGATCTGCGCTTCCGTGGCGAGAAGCAGGACCTGGAAGAGATGGCCGGCAACCTCATCGACAACGCGGCCAAGTGGGCCGCACACAAGGTCGTGGTGTCGGTCGAGATCGTGCGCGAGGACGACCGGCCCCGCTTCCGTCTGCTCATCGACGACGATGGGCCGGGCCTGCCGGAGGTGGCGCGGGAGGAGGTGCTCAAACGTGGCCGCCGCCTTGATGAAACCAAGCCCGGCTCGGGGCTGGGCCTCTCCATCGTCAGCGATCTGGCGGCCCTTTATCGCGGCTTCCTGAGGCTCGATGCCTCTCCCATGGGCGGTCTCCGGGCCATCCTCGAACTCCCCGGGGATAGGAGTGTGCCTTAAGGACATTTACGCGTGACACCGTGCCACCGTCGTGCTTGAGGAGGACACGCAGTAAATAGGACTTTATGGTGATCTGGATCATTCTCCTGGCGATGACGGCGGCGGCCGTGATGGCGGTGCTTTGGCCGCTGTCGCGCCATCATTCCGTGACACGGCAGGCGGATCCGGACACGCAATTCTACCGGGAGCAGGTCGCCGAAATCGAGCGCGATCAGGCCCGTGGCGTGCTGATGCCGAGCGAGGCCGAGGCCGCCAAGGCGGAAGCCGGCCGGCGTCTCCTGCGGGCGACGGGTCGGCACGGCGAGGCTTTCGCGGCGGTCGGAGAACCGGCCCTGCGCCGCCGCCGTGCCGCCTCGACCCTGGTCCTGTCGATCATCCCGATCCTGGCGCTTGCGACCTATGAGATCTACGGCTCGCCGCAGGTGCTGACCCAACCATCCGCCGCACAGATGCCGCAGCAGGCCGGCAATATCGATCTGATGACGGCGGTGGCTCAGATCGAAAGCCATTTGGCGAAGAACCCGCAGGACGGACGCGGCTGGGAGGTGATCGCTCCCGTCTATCTCCGCATCGGGCGTATCGACGATGCCGTGAAGGCCTATGAGGCGGCGGTCCGTTACCAGGCTCCGGATGCCAACCGGTTTGCGAATTACGGCGAGGTCCTGGTGATGGCCAAGGATGGCCTCATCTCAGGCGAGGCACAGGCAGCCTTCGAACAGGCCATTAAGCTCGATGCGGCTTCGCCGAAAGCCCGCTTCTATCTCGCCCGCGCGGCTGTCCAGGATGGACAGATCGAGAGGGCGAAGGCCGCTTATGCGGAATTGCTCTCCATCTCTCCCCCCGATGCACCCTGGGTTGAGGCCGTGAAGCAGGAACTCGCCGCCCTTGACGGGTCTCCGTCCGTCGGGCCGCAGGGCGGGACCCAGATCGGGCCGGAGGCGATTGCCGGCATGGTGGCGGGCCTCGCCAGCCGCCTGGAGACTCAGGGCGGTACGGCGGAAGAATGGGCGCGACTGATGCGCTCCTATGCGGTTCTGGGGCAACGTGATAAAGCCATGGCCGCAGCCCGGCGTGCCAGGGAGGCGCTGGCGCAGGACGCCGCCTCATTGAAGACCATCGACGCGATGGCGCAGGAACTGAAACTGACTGACGCCCAGCCATGACGAGAAAACAACGCCGCTTGACCTTGATCGGTGTCGCAGGATGCGTCCTCGCGATTGCGCTCGGTCTCGTGCTCTACGCCATGAACGACACGATCGTGTTCTTCAACTCGCCGGCCGATATTCAGGCGAAAAACGTACAGCCCGGCACGCGCATCCGCCTCGGCGGTCTCGTGAAGGAGGGTTCCGTCCAGCGCGGCTCCGATCAGCAGATCACGTTCGAGGTCATGGACGCGCAGGCCGCGATCCAGGTGAGCTACAAGGGCCTGCTGCCCGACCTGTTCCGTGAGGGGCAGGGTGTCGTGGCCGAAGGCGTGCTCGTCGGTCCCAGCGTGTTCCGGGCCGATTCCGTTCTCGCCAAGCATGACGAGAACTACATGCCCCGCGAGGTTGCCGACACCTTGAAGAAGCAGGGCCACTGGCAGGGCGAGGCCAACGCCGCGCCCAAGACGCAGTAACGCAGTAGCAAGGGAGATCCCTCGTGTTGGTCGAGGCCGGACATTTCGCACTCGCGCTGGCGCTGGGACTGTCCCTGATTCAGTTCGTCGTGCCGCTCTGGGGCGCGCGCGCCAACGATCCCGTGCTGATGGCCGTCGGGCCGGCGAGCGCGCTCGCCGTGCTGGCCTGCATCGGGTTCTCGTTTCTTGCGCTGACCTTCGCCTATCTGAACTCCGACTTCTCGGTGCTCAACGTCGTCCAGAATTCCCATTCGGCGAAGCCGCTGATCTACAAGATCTCCGGCGTATGGGGGAACCACGAAGGCTCCATGCTGCTCTGGGTGTTGATCCTGGCCCTGTTCGGCGGCGTGGTGGCGCTGGCGAGAAACAGCATCCCCATGCGGCTGCAGGCGAACACGCTGGCGGTTCAGGCTTCGATCACCATCGCGTTCCTGCTCTTCATTCTCACCACGTCGAACCCCTTCACGCGCGTCGTTCCGGCGCCGCTGGAGGGACAGGATCTCAATCCGCTGCTGCAGGATCCCGGCCTCGCGATCCATCCGCCGCTTCTCTACATCGGCTATGTGGGCTTCTCGATCTCCTTCGCCTTCGCCTGCGCGGCCCTGATTGACGGGCGCATCGATGCGGTCTGGGCCAGGATCGTGCGCCCCTGGACTCTCGGCGCCTGGGCGTTCCTGACGCTGGGCATCGCCATGGGCTCCTACTGGGCCTATTACGAACTCGGCTGGGGCGGATGGTGGTTCTGGGATCCGGTGGAGAACGCATCTCTCATGCCGTGGCTCGCGGGCACGGCGCTCCTGCATTCCACCGTCGTGATGGAAAAGCGCGATGCGCTGAAAGTCTGGACGATCCTGCTCGCCATCCTGACCTTCTCCCTGTCGCTGCTGGGCACCTTCCTCGTCCGTTCCGGCGTGCTCACCTCGGTGCATTCCTTCGCGGTGGATCCGGAGCGCGGGGTATTCATCCTCGGCATCCTGATCCTGTTCATCGGCGGATCGCTGACGCTCTTTGCCTGGCGCGCGCCAATGCTCAAGCAGGGCGGACTGTTCGCACCCATCTCCCGCGAAGGCGCGCTCGTTCTCAACAATCTCTTTCTCGCCACCGCCTGCGCGACCGTGTTCATCGGCACGCTCTACCCGCTGGCCCTGGAGGTGCTGACCGGCGAGAAGATCTCGGTCGGAGCGCCGTTCTTCAACTTCACCTTCCTGCCGCTGATCGTTCCGCTGCTGCTGCTGCTCCCGCTCGGTCAGACACTGGCCTGGAAGCGCGGCAACTTCCTCGGCACGGCCCAGCGCCTTTATGCCGTGTTCGGCATTGCGCTGCTGGCGACCGTCGCGATGCTCGCGTTCCAGTATGGCGGGCCGGTGGCCGCGCCGCTCGGAATCGGCCTCGGCGTCTATCTCGTTCTCGGCTCTCTCAACGAGATCCTCACCCGTTCCTGGTCCAGGGGCACGCCGCTCTCCGTCGCCTGGCGGAAAGCGCGCGGCCTGCCGCGCTCGGCCTGGGGCACGACCATCGCCCATACCGGCGTGGGCCTCACGGTCATCGGCATCGCTGCGACCGCCTGGGGTGTCGAGGCCATCGGCAGCCTGAAGCCGGGCGAGCGGCTCAAGGCCGGCGACTATGAAATCCGGCTCGAGCGGGTCATCCCGCGCGTCGAGGCCAATTACCGGGAAGATGCCGCTGTCCTGACGGTCATCGGCGCCGGCCGCGAGATCGGGGCCCTCGAGACCATGAAGCGGCTCTACGCGACCCGTGGCATGCCGACGACGGAAGCGGGCATCCTGACCACAGGCCTCGGCCAGGTCTATGCCAGCATCGGCGAGGTGCAGGCAGATGGGTCGATCGGCATGCGGTTCTACCACAAGCCCCTGGTTCTGCTGATCTGGATCGGCGCTCTCGTGATGGCGGCAGGCGGCGTCCTGTCGCTCACGGACCGGCGCCTGCGCATCGGTGCGCCGGCGCGCGCGAAGGTCGTGCCGTCCGCTGCCGTTCCGGCGGAGTAGTCCATGCGCTTCGTTCTCGCCATCATCGCGGCTCTCCTGTTCAGTGGCTCGGTCTTCGCCGTGCAGCCGGACGAGGTGCTGAAGGATCCGGCGCTGGAGAAACGGGCCCGCGAGATCTCGGCGGGCCTGCGCTGCCTCGTGTGCCAGAACCAGTCCATCGACGATTCCGACGCGCAGCTCGCTAAGGATCTGCGCCTCCTGGTGCGCGAGCGCCTCGTGGCGGGTGACACGGATGCCCAAGTGCGCGACTTCCTCGTGCAGCGTTACGGCGAGTTCGTCCTGCTCAAGCCCACCTTCGGAACGCACACCCTGCTGCTCTGGCTGACGCCGGCCCTGGTCCTGATCCTCGGCGGCATTGGCGCCTACGCGGCGATGAAGCGTCGTCCACGGCCCTCTGCTGCCCTCGATGCGGAGGAGCGGAAGGCGCTCGAGGATCTGCTCAGGCGCGACCAGGACGCTTGAACGCGCGTAGCAGGAACAAGCGGAACGGTCTGCGCTCAGCGGGGCAGGATCCCTCGCATTAAGCAGTTTCGATTCTTCCTGTTGATCATGCCGTTTTGTCGCGGTGCCAAGTCGAAATCCGGCTGATACCGAACACTCACATCTCCTGATTTTCGGCGCGAAAGGCACGGTCGTGAAACTTGCGGCCTACGGATTCTGTCTGTTCCTTCTTGCACTTCCTTTTGCGGCTCGAGCGAGTGAGAACCTCGTCGCCAAGCGCGAGGCCTGCCGCCTGGAGGCGAGGAGCCGCATCGTGCTCAAGGGCAAGATCGAGGTCGACGATTATCGGCGCATCGTCGAACGCCGCGCGGCCTATGTCACGCAGTGCATCAAGCGGACCGTCGTGGCCCGCAGCGACGCTCCGCTCCCGCCGCAAAGAGTGCTCGATGATGCGACGGACAGCGACAGGCAGCATGTCGTCACATCGGGCCGGGACGAGCCCCGTCGCATGGCTAGGCGTGCGAACCGATATAAGCCGAAGATGGCTGCACTCAGGATGAGCAGGACGACGAAGCTCAGGGGCAAGACGGTCAGAGTTTCGTCCCGAAGGAGCAAGTGAGCCTTCCCGGAAGTCTGACTGATAAATACTCCCCCTCATCCTGAGGAGCCGCTGAAAGCGGCGTCTCGAAGGAGGATCCAGAGAGCACTGGAGACGCCCTCGTCCTTCGAGACGGATTGCTGGCGCAATCCCCTCAGGATGAGGGCTGCGGGGGGAAAGCTTAAAATTGAGCCAGACTTTGAGAAAACCTTACCAACAATTCATCTCCGGGTGAGAGTACCGTAAGGCTTGAACCCCCATCTTGCTCCCATGACGAACCGACAAGAGTTCTTCGAGGAGAGACAAGACATGTTGGACAAGGTTTCCACTCCCGCCCGCAAGCGCACCGCAAAGTGGCTCGGCGCAGCGGCCGTGGCCGCGATCATCGCGGGCGGCGCCGTCGAGAGCGGTCTGGTTGCTCCCAATCCCGCTCATGCCGAACTGCGCTCCATGGCGCAGCCGGTCCAGGGCGCCCCGTCCTTCGCCGACGTCATCGACCGGGTGAAGCCCGCCGTCGTCGCCGTGAAGGTCAAGGTGCAGAACGTGGCCGACCGGGACGACGACGAGGGCCCGCAATTCTCAATGCCGGACCTGCCTCCCGGCCATCCGATGGAGCGCTTCTTCCGCCAGTTCCGGGATCAGATGCCCGGCGAGCGCGGTGACCGCTCTCCGCGCCGTGAGCGTCCCCGCCCGTTCGGCCAGTCGCTCGGTTCCGGCTTCTTCATCTCGGCTGACGGTTATGTCGTGACCAACAACCACGTGGTCGACAACGCCTCCGAGGTGCAGATCACCATGGACGACGGCAAGACCCTCGACGCCAAGGTCATCGGCACCGATCCGAAGACGGACCTCGCCCTGCTGAAGGTCGAAGGCAACGACTTCCCCTATGTTCGCCTCGCCAGCCAGAAGGCCCGGATCGGCGACTGGGTCGTCGCCATCGGCAACCCGTTCGGCCTCGGCGGCACGGTGACAGCCGGCATCGTCTCGGCCCAGCATCGCGATATCGGCGCCGGCCCCTACGACGACTTCATCCAGATCGACGCCTCGGTGAACAAGGGCAATTCCGGCGGCCCGACCTTCAACCTCTCCGGTGAGGTCGTGGGTGTGAACACGGCGATCTTCTCGCCGTCGGGCGGCAATGTGGGTATTGCGTTTGCCATCCCGGCGAGCACCGTCGAGAACGTCGTGGCTGCCCTCAAGGACAAGGGCTCCGTGACCCGTGGCTTCATCGGCGTGCAGATGCAGCCGGTGACCAAGGAGATCGCCGAGGCCATCGGCCTCAAGGAGTCCAAGGGTGCCCTTGTGGCCGAGGCCATCAAGGATGGTCCCGCCGCGAAGGCGGGTGTCCAGACCGGCGATACCATCATCGCCGTCGACGGACAGCCGATCAACGAGGCCAAGGACCTGTCGCGGAAGATCGCGAACGTCGCCCCTGGCAAGTCCGTGTCGCTCACGCTCTGGCGTCAGGGCAAGGAGCGGACCGTGACCCTTGAGGTCGGAAGCCAGCCGAAGGGCGTCTGATCCTCATACAAGAGCATAGGGCACCAGGCTTTGTAGTTGATTGCCCCTGACACCTGGTGTCTTCTGCCCACGGCAGGCCGGCCTCTTCCCCTCCAAGGTCGGCCTGCCGTCGGTCTTTATAATAGCGTTGCAAGTGGGCTTATGCGGATTCTCATCATCGAGGACGACAAAGAGGCGGCCTCCTACCTCGTCAAGGCGTTTCGCGAAGCGGGCCATGTGGCGGACCACGCCGCCGACGGCCTCGACGGCTATGCCATGGCGGAGGAGGGGGATTACGACGTGCTCGTGGTCGACCGCATGCTGCCCAAGCTCGACGGCCTTTCCCTGATTCGTTCGCTGCGCGAGCAGCGGGTCGAGACGCCGGTCCTCATCCTCTCCGCCCTGGGCCAGGTCGATGATCGCGTGAAGGGCCTGCGCGCCGGAGGTGACGATTATCTCCCCAAGCCTTACGCCTTTTCCGAGCTTCTGGCCCGCGTCGAGGTTCTCTCGCGCCGCCGGGCATCGGCCCCCAATACGGAGCCCACGGTCTATCGCATCGCTGATCTCGAACTCGATCGCCTGTCGCATCGCGTGACCCGCTCCGGTCAGGCGATCGTGCTGCAGCCGCGCGAGTTCCGGCTGCTCGAATACCTGATGAAGAACGCCAATCAGGTGGTCACCCGCACCATGCTGCTCGAGCATGTGTGGGATTACCATTTCGATCCCCAGACGAACGTGATCGACGTTCACGTCTCACGGCTGCGCGCCAAGATCGACAAGGGCTTCGACAAGCCGTTGATCCACACCATCCGTGGGGCGGGCTACATGGTGCGCGTCGGTGCGGAGGGGGACGAGGAATGAGCGTGATGCGATGAACGCCTTCATGAGCGCTCTCGGCAAGCTCGTTCGGACGACCGCCTTCAAGCTGTCCTTCGCGTATCTCCTCATCTTCACCATCTTCGCCTTCGTGGGCTTAGGCTATGTGGCCTGGAACGCTCAGCGGCTGCTCACCGAACAGTTCGTGTCGACCATCGAGGCCGAGATCGACAGCCTGTCCAACCTGTACAGGTTCGGGGGCCTGCGCCGTCTCGTGACCAGCGTCGAGCGCCGATCACGCGCGCCGGGCGCCTTGCTCTATCTCGTCACGACGGAGGCGGGCGAGCGCGTCGCTGGCAATGTGGGTGCATTGCCTCCCGACGTGCTCAGTCGGACCGGCCAGTTCGAGACGCTCTACAACCGCACCGACGAAACGGAGGCGCGGCCTGACATGGCCATCGTGCGCGTCTATCTTCTGCCCGGCGGGTTCAGGCTCCTCGTCGGGCGCGATATCGAGGAGCGGAGGCGCCTCCAGGAGGTCATCTATCGTGCCTTCGGATATTCACTGCTCTTCATCGTCGTGCTCGGCTGCGTCGGCGGCTGGTTCATCACGCGGCGCGTCTTGAAGCGCGTCGACGACATGACCGAGATCACGCGCCACATCATGACGGGCGATCTGGGAGGGCGGTTGAAGATCGCCGGTACCGGCGACGAGCTCGATCGTCTTGCCCAGAACCTCAACGACATGCTCGACCGCATCGGCGAGCTAATGCGCGGCATGCAGGAGGTC
The DNA here is from genome assembly GCA_000517005.1 of Microvirga lupini. Taxonomy (GTDB): domain Bacteria; phylum Pseudomonadota; class Alphaproteobacteria; order Rhizobiales; family Beijerinckiaceae; genus Microvirga; species Microvirga lupini. Next base: position 91,484 of record KI911961.1, on the reverse strand, counting down.
TCGGACAACATTGCCCACGATTTGAAGACGCCCCTGACGCGCCTGCGCAACAAGGCCGACGAGGCTCTGCGCACCGCGAACACCCCCGACGAGCTGAAATCCGCTCTTGAAGCCACCATCGAGGAAAGCGACAATCTCATCCGCATCTTCAACGCGCTGCTCATGATCGCGCGCCTGGAGGCCGGCAATGCCCGTGAGGGGTTGGCGGATTTCAATGCCGCCGAAGCGGTGCGCGACGTGGCGGAACTCTACGAGGCGCTTGCCGAGGAAGCGGGCGTGTCGCTCGAAGTCTCCGTGGAGGATGATTTGCCGATCCATGGCAGCCGCGAGCTTTTGGGGCAGGCCATGGCGAACCTCCTCGACAACGCCCTGAAGTACGGATCCGCAACAGGTGGGGTATTGCAGACGATCAGCGTGTCGGCCTGCCGGAGCGACGGCGAGGTGCGGATCGCGGTGGCCGATCGCGGCCCCGGCATTCCGGAGGCCGAGCGCGGGCGTGTCCTGGAGCGTTTCGTCCGCCTTGAAACGGCCCGTTCTCGCCCCGGCTTCGGCCTCGGTCTCAGCTTGGCCGCCGCAGTGGCCCGGCTCCATGGTGGAACCCTGCTGCTGGAAGACAACGAGCCCGGCCTGCGAGTGATCCTGGCATTGCCCCTGAAGGCCGTGGAGCTGCCGCAGACACCGCTCCAATCGGCAGCTTGAGTCGATGCAACGGCAAATTTCGCAGTGATTTCGCTGCGCTCGGCCTGAGGGTGACACACTCCCCTGTCATGGCCGGGCTTGTCCCGGCCATCCATGCTTTGGAACCACTGTCCTCATCCTGAGGAGGTCGCGTAGCGACCGTCTCGAAGGAGCCTCCAGCGCGCACTGGACCTCCTTCGAGATCAGCCTCACGGCTGCTGTTCAGGATGAGGGCAGGGAGTGCAGAAATCGAGATCACCGGCACAAGGCCGGTGATGGCGTGAAGGTTGTCAGGTCAAAACTTAAGTCACGACCCAAATTTTCGATTGCCTCCGGCTCTCCGGCGTGAACACTCAAGGCGCCCGCAGATACCCGATGGATTGGCCGTGCCGGACCAGACGAACTCCCTTCTCAATCGCCTGACGAAAGCCCCGCTGGTTGCGGATACGAGGCGCGCGAAGGTCCAGCTGGCGGACTTCGCCAAGCGCGTCCGGGAAGAGCCCGAGGCGCAAGCGCTCTTGGGTCATCTCGAAAGCGGGCCGTTCCGCGATCTCCTCCTGGGTCTGGCCGATCATTCCTCCTTCCTCTGGCAGCTTGTCGTCAACGATCCGGCCAGGATGGCGCGACTCGCCTTCGCCCCGCCGGAAGAGGCGCATCGCGCCATCATCGATAGCCAGTCCAACCTTTTCCGCGAGGTGCGATCCGGAGCGATGTCGCGCAACGAGGCTGTGCGCGCATTCCGGCAGAATCGCAACGCCCATGCGCTTCTCGTGGCCCTAGCCGATATCGGCGGTCTCTGGAGCACGGAAGAGGTCACCCAGGCCCTGTCCGATTTCGCGGATGCGTCCGTCTCCGGCGGTGTGAACCTGGTGCTGACCGATACGGCCGATCTCGGCCGCATCGACCTCAAAAATCCCGACGCGCCCGGAGAAGGTTCCGGCTTCACCGTGCTGGCGCTCGGCAAGCACGGTGCGGGCGAGCTCAATTATTCCAGCGACATCGATCTCGTCATCTTCTTCGATCCGGAAACGACTGCGTTGAAGGACGCGTCCGAGGCGGCGACGGTCTATACGCGCATCGCGCAGCAGCTTGCCAAGCTCCTGCAGGAGCGTACCGCCGACGGCTATGTGCATCGCGTCGATTATCGCCTGCGTCCCGATCCGGGCTCGACGCCGACGGCCATGTCGCTGTCATCGGCCTATGTCTATTACGAGACGGTCGGGCAGAACTGGGAGCGCGCCGCTTTCATCAAGGCGCGACCTGTAGCAGGCGATCTCGCGCTCGGTGAGACCTTCCTGAGCGAGCTTCGCCCCTTCATCTGGCGTAAATATTTCGACTTCGCCTCCATTGCCGACGTGCATGCCATGAAGCGGCAGATCCATGCGGTGCGCGGTCATGACGAGATCGCGGTTGCGGGGCATGACATCAAGCTCGGACGCGGCGGCATTCGCGAGATCGAGTTCTTCGTGCAGACGCAGCAGCTCGTGTTCGGCGGGCGCCGGCCGGCATTGCGCGGGCGGCGTACGCTCGACATGCTCAAAGCTCTGCATGACGAGGGCTGGATCACCGCGAAGGCGCGCGATGAACTCTCCGACGCCTACCATTTCCTGCGTACCGTCGAGCACCGGCTGCAGATGGTGGCGGACGAGCAGACGCAGCGCCTGCCGGCCGACGAAGAACAGTTGAAGCGCTTCGCCAAGTTCTGCAGTTATCCTAACTTAAAAGCCTTCTCCAAAGCCCTCACGGATCAGGCGAGGATCGTGCAGGGCCATTATGCGCTGCTCTTCGAAGAGGGGCCGGAACTCGCCTCCGATGCCGGCAGCCTCGTTTTCACCGGAACGACCGACGATCCGGAGACGCTTGCCACCCTCCAGCGCCTGGGCTTTCGCGAGCCTGAGCGGGTGGCGGAAACCGTGCGGGGCTGGCATTTCGGCCGCCGGCCCGCGATCCAGAGCGCCCGCGCCCGCGAGGTGCTGACCGAATTGACGCCGGCTTTACTCTCGGCTCTCGGCGGGACGGCAGATCCCGATGGCGCGCTCGCCGCTCTCGACAGTGCTTTTGGCCGCATGCCCGCCGCCGTCGAACTTCTCACCATTCTCCAATCCCATGACAAGCTGCGCCTGCGCTTCGCGGATCTCCTCGGCACCGCGCCGCGCCTTGCCAACACGGTGGCGCAATCCCCGCACGTGCTCGATGTGTTGATCGATCCGGCCTTCAACACCCCGCTTGTCGATGAGACTGCCATCGAAGAGCAGGTGCGCCAGATTATCGGCAATCCTGAAAGCTATGAGGATTTTCTCGACCGGTCCCGCGATGCTGCGCGGCAGATGCGCTTCATTACCGGTGCGCGCCTTCTCTCCGACATCATTTCTCCGGCGCAGGCGGGAGAGGCCTATGCCGCCGTCGCGACCGCCATCGTCCGGACTTCGTTCGAGCGCGTGCGGCAGGAATTCGAGTCCGAGCATGGCATCGTGCCGGGTGCGGAAATCGCGATCCTCGGTCTCGGCCGTCTCGGGACGAAGGAGCTCACGGCAGGATCCGATCTCGATCTTGTCGTCATTTACGATTTCGATGAGAAGCGGCGTGAAAGCACGGGGACACGCCCGCTCGACGTGGTGGTCTACTTCACGCGCCTGACCCAGCGCCTCGTTGCCGCGCTCACGGTGCCGACGCGGCGCGGTCTGCTTTACGAAGTGGACCTGCGCCTGCGCCCGCAGGGCGGGAAGGGACCTGTCGCCTCACAGTTCGAGGGCTTCGTCGCCTATCAGAAAGCCGAGGCCGATCTGTGGGAGCACATGGCCCTGACCCGGGCGCGCGTGCTGGCCGGGGACGACAGCTTCGGCATGAAGGTGCAGGCAGCGGTGCGGCAGATCGTGAGCACGCAGCGGGAGCCGGAAAGGGTTTTCGCCGAGGTCCGCTCTATGCGCGAGCTCATCGCGCAGGAAAAAGGCGACGAGGATCCTTGGGACCTCAAGCTTGCGCGCGGCGGTCTGACCGATCTCGACTTCATCGCGCAAGGGCTCGTGCTCGCACACGCCGCAGCGCAGCCGTCCCTCGTCGGTCGTGCGACGGAAGAGACGTTCATGGAAGCGTCGAAGGTCGGGCTCATCGATGAGGACAATGCACGAACTCTCGTGGAGGCGCACCGCCTGTTCCACGCGCTCTTCCAGTGGCAGCGTCTCACCATCGAAGGGCGTTTCGATCCCGCCTCCGTCCCGCCCGCCATCCTCAAGCGGCTCGCAACCGTCGCCGGTCTGCCGAACCCGAAGGTGCTCCTGCTCCATCTGAAGGAGACGCAAAGCCAGGTCGCCGAACGTTACGAGCAGGTATTAGCGGTTGCACCGGGCCGGAAATCCACAGCGCGTCGTACCTGATCGGCAGGCTGTGAGGACCCTGACATCCTGAAACAGTAGAGCGCTTGACCGCTCCGGGCCGGCACGCTTCTTTGTTATGCCGCCGCATCCGCCAGCGCGATCTCGGCGCTGGTGCTTTCCGTCAGGGGCAGGTGCACCAGCACGATGGTGCCGACGCCTTCCTGGCTGCGGATGCGCAAGGATCCGCCGTGGAGCTCGGTCAGGGAGCGGGCGATGGCGAGACCCAGGCCCGAGCCCTTGTAGCTCTTCGAGAACTCGGTCTCGACCTGCTCGAAGGGCTGGCCGAGCTTGTGCAGGGCGTGATCGGGGATGCCGATGCCGTTGTCTTCGACATAAATGTTGACGGCGTTGCCGGCCTGGCGGGTACGCACCGTGATGCAACCGCCCTCGCTCGTAAACTTCGTCGCGTTCTGGAGCAGGTTGACGAGGATCTGGTGCAGCGCGCGCTCGTCGGCGGGCACGATGATGTCCTCGGGGTTCACGTCGACCGTGACGGAGAGGTTCTTGGCCTTGGTCTGCTCTCCCACGAGCTTGAGGGCACGCTGGATCGAGGAATGAACCTCAATCGGCTGCTTGGTTAGGGATGTGCGGCCCGCTTCGATGCGCGACATGTCGAGAATGTCGTTGATCACCGACAGGAGATATTCGCCGCTCGAGCGGATGTCGGAGCAGTATTCCTCATATTTCTCAGAGCCGAGCGAGCCGAAGATGCCGCTTTGCATCACTTCGGCGAAGCCGATGATGGCGTTGAGCGGCGTGCGCAGCTCATGGCTCATGTTGGCGAGAAATTCCGATTTCGCCCGGTTGGCGCTTTCGGCCTGCGCCTTCTGGTCGAGATAGCGTTCGGCGAGATCGGCGAGCTGATGCGTCTGCGCTTCGAGCTTCTGGCGCGACTGCTTGAGATCGAGAACGGTGGCGATGAGCTCCTTCTCGGACTCGACGAGACGGTGCTCGTGGCGCTTGAGCGCAGTGATGTCCGTGCCGACGGACACGTAGCCGCCGTCCTTCGTGCGACGCTCGTTGATCTGCAGCCAGCGACCGTCCTGCAGGCGCGCCTCGAAGGTGCGGGCGCCCACATCCTGCTGTTCGCGGCGCAGGAACTGATGCTGCACCTCCGGCGGACGACCGAGCGCCATCACCTCCGCGTATGATTTGCCCTGAAGATTGGCATCGGCGGGCAGCTCGTGCAGCTTCTGAAATTTCGAATTGCAGAGCACGAGGTTGTTGTTGGCGTCCCACAGCACGAAGGCCTCGGAGATCGCCTCGATGGCATCGTGCAGACGGGCATCGGCCTTCGCGGTCTTCTCTTCCAGACCGCGCTGCTCGGTCACATCCACGGCGATGCCGACGAGATGGCTCGCCGCATCGTCCGGATCGTTCATCAGTTCGGCGCGGGCGCGCAGCCACACCCAGTCGCCCGAGATGCTGCGGATGCGGAACTCGTAATCGACAAGTGAGGTGCTGGCGGAAGCGAGCTGCTCCGCAAGCGTGAAGAGATCCTGATCCTCGGGATGAATCATGGCGTTCACTTCGCCGAAGGAGAGGAACTCGTCCTGGCGCTCGTAGCCCAGGAGCTCGTACATCGAATCGGACCAGTAGATGCGGCCGCGACCGATATCCCAGTCCCACAATCCGCAGCGCCCGCGGTTGAGCGCGGAGTCGATCCTGTCGCGCACCTTCTCGCAGACCTCGTCGGCGGCGCGGGCGCGGTTCGCCTGCATCACATAGGCGACGCCGATGCCGAGCAGAACCATGATGGTGGCGCCGAGCAGCGAAACATGGCCGATAGTGCGCGTCCACCAGCCGGAGAGAATGTGCGGCATGGGCTGAACGAGCGCGATCTGGCCGGAGGAGGCGTGAAGCGCGCGCACGGTCGCCATCCCCTCAGAGCCGCCGGGAAGCTTGATGGTCATGACGCCGGCGCGGTCCGCGAACAGCATCAGGGGCTGCGCCTCGCCCAGGATATCCGTCAGCTTCGCCGGGGCATCTTCCATAGGCGGATAGACCGCCAGGATCATGCCAGCCTGGTCGACAAGCATGAGGGAGCGGTTCTGGGTCAGGGCGCTCGGCGGCATATCCTTCGCTAGGCGCTCGAGCTGAGCCGCGGCCTGCGCGCGGTCGGCGGGTGCACGGGCCGTGCCGAGCTTCGCGGCCGAGAGCGACGCGATGATGTCGATGTCATTGATGGCGTCGAAAATCGTGTCCTTGCGGCCATCGCGGATCTGGATCCAGGCGCTGCCGGCAAGCGTGACGAGGAACAGGATCAGGAGAGCAGGGACTGCGAGCCTCAGCAGAGGCTCATATTGCTCGAGCCGACGATAGGCCGGGTTCGCGTCCGATCGCGTCACCCCTAGAATCGTACCCGCGCGTGCGGGTACGCATGCGGTCACCGCCCCCGCCATGCGATGCTTCCTCCGGAACCATTTTCGTCCTGCTTCGGAGGACGTGCCGCATCTCTCCGAATCACTAACAATAGAATCTTGAGCGGGTGATTTGTCTAGTTAGTAGAACCCGAAGGTTAATAAAAAATTTCCCATCCGGGTTTCCCTTGGGGAAATTTGGGGAAAACCCGCAACCTGTTTAAAAAACTGGCTTATTTCGCTTGTCCATCGTCGAGGGACCGGCTCACGATGTCCCCTACATCGCGGGAAAGATTGGGCTTTTGCGCGATGGAACGCAGGGCCTGTTCCGCGTGCGATCGGCGGGTGCTTTCCATCATGCGCCACGTGCTAAAGGCGGTCAGAAGACGGGCCGCGAGCTGAGGATTCAGCTCGTCCGCGCGCAGGACGATCGAAGCCAGGAAGCGATAGCCTGCTCCGTCGGCCCGATTGAACTGAACCTGATTCAGCATGGCGAAGCTTCCAATGAGCGAGCGCACGCGATTGGGGTTGGCGATGGAGAAGGCCGGATGCTGCATCAAACCTTTGACCCGCTCCAGGGTGCCGTCCTCCGGAATCGCAGCCTGCAGCGTGAACCACTTGTCGAGCACAAGAGGCTCGTTGCGATAACGGTCGCCGAACCGGGCAATGGCTTCCTCGCGCACTGCGCCGGGCAAGGTGGTCAGAACGCTCAGCGAGGCGAGACGGTCGGTCATGTTGCTCGCGGATTCAAGCTGCCTTACGGCGAGCGCTTCGCCCGTGGACGGATCGGCTGCGGCGAGAAGATCGAGGGATGCATTGCGCAAGGACCGCCGTCCGGCGCTAGCCGCGTCCGGGCTATAGGAGCCTGAATCGGTCAGCGCTTCGTAGAAGCGGTGCAGATGCCTGGCGCAGCCCTGACCGATGCGACGCCGCATCTCCGAGCGTGCGCGGTGGATGGCGTCAGGGTCCACATCCTGCCCGATCTCTTGGGCGATATCTGCTTCGCTGGGCAGGGTGACGGCGAGTGCCGCGAAGGCCGGATCGTCCAGGGCATCCCGATTCATAAAGGAGCAGAGAGCCCGGGACAGGGCATCGATCTCCTCATCGGCGACATGAACGCCCTTCGAGAGCGAAGCCAGCAGGCGCATGGCGACGGTCTGGGCCGCCTGCCAGCGATTGAAGGCGTCCGTGTCGTGCTTAAGGAGAACCAGCAGCTCCTCGTTCGGAAGATCGAGGGACAGCTTCACCGGGGCCGAGAACCCCCGGAACAGCGATGGCACGGGCAGGGACGTGACGCCCGTGAAGGTGATGCTGTCTTCCGGTTTGTCGAGCAGGAAGACGCCATGCGAGTCCATGCGCTCGCAGGCGGCATTGGTCGGGGATCCGTCATGGGTCACCAGGCCCAGTGCCACCGGAATCGCCATCGCGTCCTTCTTCGGCTGGCCGGGCGTCGGAGGGGTGCTCTGCGCGAAATCGAGGCGGTAGGTCTTCGCGTCGGGGTCGTAATGACCCTTCACCCTGACCCGCGGCGTACCGGATTGCTCGTACCAGCGGGCGAAGTGGGTCAGATCCCGGCCCGTCACATCGGCGAAGGCGCTCAGGAAATCCTCGACCGTGGCGGCCGTGCCGTCGCAGCGCTCGAAATAGAGATCCATGCCGCGCCGGAAATCATCGTCGCCGATGATCGTCTTGAGCATGCGGACGATTTCCGCGCCTTTCTCGTAGACGGTGGCGGTGTAGAAGTTGTTGATCTCGCGATATTGGGTCGGACGGACCGGATGGGCGAGAGGGCTCGAATCCTCTAGGAACTGCCGCGCCCTCAGGGTCTTCACCTCGGCAATGCGATGCACGGGGCGGGAGCGTTCGTCCGACGAGAACTCCTGGTCACGGAAGACCGTCAGACCCTCCTTCAGGCATAGCTGGAACCAGTCGCGGCAGGTCACGCGATTGCCGGTCCAGTTATGGAAATACTCGTGCGCGATGATCGCCTCGATATGGGCGTAGTCCATGTCCGTTGCGGTCTCGGGGCTGGCCAGGACGTACTTGTCGTTGAAGATGTTGAGGCCCTTGTTCTCCATCGCACCCATGTTGAAATCGGACACGGCGACGATGTTGAACACGTCGAGATCGTATTCGCGGCCGAAGACCCTCTCGTCCCAGCGCATGGAGCGTTCGAGCGCGTCGAGGGCATAATCCGCGCGGTCCTCCTTGCCGGGCTCCACGTAGATCGCCAGCTCCACCTCGCGCCCGCTCATGGTCGTGAAGGTCTTGGATACCTGGCCGAGGCGCCCGCCCACCAGGGCAAAAAGATAGGACGGCTTCGGATGCGGATCGTGCCAGACGGCATAATGCCTGTCGGAGCCTTCGATGAACCCGCTTTCCACGGGATTGCCGTTGCCTAAGAGAACGGGGACCTCTTCGCGATCCGCTTCGATCCGGGTGGTATAAACGGCCATGACGTCCGGCCGGTCGAGGAAATAGGTGATGCGCCTGAAGCCTTCGGCCTCGCATTGCGTGCAGTAATTGCCGCTCGACCGGTAAAGTCCCATGAGCTTGGTGTTGGCCGTCGGGTTGATTTCGGTCTCGATGGTGAGCGTGAAGGGCTGCCGGGGAGCCTGCGCAATCGTGAGCAATTGCGGAGAGGCTTCGAACTCCTCGGCCGTCAAGGCGCGTCCGTCCAGAGCCACGGCCTTCAGGTTCAGCTCGTCGCCGTCGAGCACAAGGGGGGCTTCCGGGCGCCCCTCCGGATTGGGCCGCATCACGAGGGTGGCGGTGACCCGGGTCTCGGTGGGATGAAGTTTGACATCGAGCTCGACGCTATCGATCAGGAAGTCGCTGGGCCGGTAATCCTCAAGGCGAACGATCTGGTCTGTGTCGGTGCGCATCAGATACTCATTTGAAACTTAGTTTCGTCGGAAGTTGGGGCCTTGGGGAGAGACCGCAAGACTGCTTGGAGCAGCATTCCTAAAAAGTCACCTGATCTTGAGCAAATCCAAGGCTTTTTCGGCGCAAGAAAAAGGTACTTCTTGATCTCCTCGGCAAATACGCCATCACGTAAGCCCCAGTTATGGAGAGGCTGATCATGGAA
>KI911961.1:81064-81884 GCA_000517005.1 Microvirga lupini | reverse complement strand
CGATCACATCGTTGCTACCATAGCCGGTGATGGCATCGTCGCCGGTCCCACCGAAGACGAAGCCAGCCTGGTGAAGAGAATCGTTGCCGGTTGTGCCGACCGTGACCGTGGCGGTGGAATAGCTGCCGTCGGCCATTTTGAAGACGACGTTGGTCTGTTGAACGGTCGTTCCGCCGTCAATCGCTCCACCGCCCGCGGTTCCACCGTCACTGCCGCCAGAGGTTCCGCCATCGCTGCCGCCGGCTCCGCCGTCGGCGCCGTCCGATCCGTAGGTTATCGGCTCCATGAGCTGATATCGGCTGTGGAATTGGAAATCCGGCACAGCCGTCTCTACGCCGCTGACTCCTATTTCAAGACGAAAAGCCGTCGACGTATTCGGATGCTCGGGATCGACGGCATAGCGTACGCCGTTGAATACATACACATCATAAATCTTGGTCCCGATCTGAATTTGATCGACGCGTGTCACGGTGGAGCCCCCGCCAGAGCCTCCGGACCCGCCGCCGCTCGATCCGCCGCTACCGCCGTCGGTCGGCCCGCCGATTGCAGTGGTTCCTGCCAATGCCGTGCCGGCAAGCACCCGTTGCTCAAGATTCTCCATTTCTTCCCAGAGATTAAATGCCACGTTTCGTTCTCCTCTTTGCAACAGGAAGATCCTGCAAACATCTAATGCAAGTTACGATATATAATTTCAATGAAAGCTCAAGCTTCGGACGCGCGGCTCTGTTCGCTTGAGGTGAGACCAACGAGTGATTGTGATCCAGTTGTGCGTGCCCCTTGAACTGAGCCGTCAACACGCCATCCCTCGGGCTCTAAACGG
>KI911961.1:80492-80964 GCA_000517005.1 Microvirga lupini | reverse complement strand
TATCTGCACACGATGGTTCGCGTCTCGAACCTCGAAGAATCCCTCGACTTCTTCTGCAACAAGTTCGGGTTGGTCGAGGTTCGCCGGACGGACAACGAGAAGGGGCGCTATACCCTCGTCTTTCTGGCGGCTCCCGGCGATGTGGAGAAGGCCAAGGACACGAAAGCGCCTTTGCTGGAACTCACCCACAACTGGGACGAGAAGGAATATGCCGGAGGTCGCAATTTCGGCCATCTCGCCTATCGGGTCGACGATATCTACGAGACCTGCCGCAAGCTGATGGAAGCAGGCGTGACCATCAACCGCCCGCCCCGCGACGGCTACATGGCCTTCATCAAGACCCCGGACAACATCTCGATCGAGCTGCTCCAGCGCGGCGAGCCCAAGCCGGTGCAGGAGCCCTGGGCGTCGATGCCTAATACGGGGAGCTGGTGAGCGCTGAACGTCCTACTCCGAAGCGTTCATGAATAAG
>KI911961.1:69938-80392 GCA_000517005.1 Microvirga lupini | reverse complement strand
GTTCGATTGAGCTGCTTCTGCGCGGCGAGCCGAAGCCGGTGCAGGAACCCTGGGCGTCCATGCCCAACGTCGGAACCTGGTGAGCTTGAGCCCGATTCCTGCTTGAGGGTGCTCCCTTCCTTTGAAGGTGCTCTTGGCGAAAAAGCCTTGCTCCGCCATTCTACCCGGCCCACCATAATAAAGCCGGGTCGAACCGGCGGAGGATCATCGTGGTACGAGACGCAATCCGCTTCTGGCGGAACGGACAGGCAGTCGAGGTTTCAGGTTTTCACCCGCGCACCACGCTTCTGGACTATTTGAGGCTTCAGGAGCGTCGCGTCGGCACCAAGGAGGGGTGCGCGGAGGGCGATTGCGGCGCCTGCACCGTGGCCTTAGGCCGTATGAGGGGCGGGCGTGTGCATTACGAGCCGATCAATGCCTGCATCCTGCTGCTCGGCCAGATCGATGGGGCGGAACTCGTCACGGTCGAGGATCTGAGCGCGAACGGAGAACTGCACCCGGTCCAGGCCGCCATGGTGACGCAGCACGGGTCGCAATGCGGCTTCTGCACCCCTGGCATCGTGATGAGCCTCTTCACCCTCTACCAGGAGGGCAAGCGGCCCTTGAGCCGGGAGAGCGTCAATGATGCGCTCGCCGGCAATCTCTGCCGCTGCACCGGCTATCGCCCGATCGTCGATGCGACCCTTCAGGCCTGCAGCGAGCAGCCGAACGATGCCTTCTCCGCAAGCAGCGAGCGAACCGCGCAGGGCCTCATGAGTCTTGCCGATGGACGCGATGTCTTCATTGGCGACGAGACGCGGTTCTTCGCGGCGCCCGCGAGCGAGACTTCGCTTGCTGCGCTGTATGCACGACATCCGGATGCAACGCTGGTCGCGGGCTGCACCGATGTGGGGCTCTGGATCACCAAGGCCATGATGGAGATCGAGAAGGTCATCTGGCTCGGGCGCGTGGCCGGACTGGATGTCATCGAGGAAGCCTCCGATGTCCTCGGCATCGGCGCGACCGTGACGCACTCCGAAATCTATCCGTCGCTTCAGCGGATCGATCCCGATCTCGGCGAGATCATGCGACGGTTCGGCTCGGTGCAGGTGCGGGCCTCCGGGACGGTCGGCGGCAGCATCGCCAACGGCTCGCCCATCGGCGACATCGCGCCGGCTCTGATTGCGCTTGGCGCGGAGCTGGAACTGCGGCAGGGAGAGACCATTCGTACTCTGCCGCTCGAAAATTTCTTCATCGCTTATCGCAAGCAGGATCGCTTGCCGGGCGAGTTCGTGCGCCGGGTGACGGTGCCGAAGCTGAAAAGAAATGAAGCCTTTCGTGCCTACAAGATCTCCAAGCGCTTCGACGAGGACATCTCCGCGGCCCTCGGCGCCTTCAAGTTCACGCTCGACGGGCGGCGCATCGTTGGGGCCCGCATTTCCTTCGGCGGCATGGCGGGAACGCCGAAGCGTGCTATCGAAACGGAGCGGGCACTGATCGGCGTGTCGCTCGACGAGCCATCGGCATGGGGCGAGGCCATGGCGGCCATCGCGCGCGATTATCAGCCTCTCGACGATCACCGGGCTTCATCCGCGTACCGCGCGACGGTCGCCCGCAATCTCGTGTTCAAGGCCCTGAGCGAAACCGCATCGGGCGAGACGTGGGCCACGCGGATCGTCGGTCAGCGCGAAGCGCTTCAGGCGGCGGAGTAGGGTGATGAACGAGCGTCCTGACATGCGCGCGCCTATTCCCTCCTCCCTTGTAGGGGAGGGTAGGGAGGGGGTGTGAGCGATAGCCTATCAAGGCCTGGCGCCGGCACCCCCACCTCCACCTCCTCCCCACAAGGGGGAGGAGAGCAGGTCGAGGTTCTCCGCCACATTCGCAAACCCCTGCCACACGATTCCGGCGTCAAGCACGTTCAGGGTTCCGCGCAGTATATCGACGACATCCGTGAGCCCGAGGGCACGCTGCACATCGCCATCGGACAGTCGCCGAAGGCACGCGGGCGACTGGTCTCCCTCGACCTGTCAGCCGTGCGGGCCGTGCCCGGCGTCATGGCGGTTCTCACTGCAGCGGATATTCCGGGTAAGAACGACGTATCGCCGGCCTTCGGCGACGATCCGCTCTTCGTCGATGAGGACATCAGCTTTCTGGGCCAGGCTGTCTTCGCCGTCGTTGCGGTGAACCGCGATGTGGCGCGCCGCACCGTCAAGAAGGCGGTCATGGAGATCGAGGCCGAGACGCCCAGCATCACGGTCGAGGATGCGCTGGAGCGCGGCGAAACCGTGCTGCCGGATTACTCTTACGGCCGCGGCGATCCGAATGCGGTGATCGCGCAGGCGCCGCAGAAGCTGGAGGGCCAGTTCCGCGTCGGCGGGCAGGAGCATTTCTATCTCGAAGGCCAGATCGCCATGGCGATTCCGGGCGAGGATGGCGACATCCATGTCTATTCCTCGACCCAGCACCCCACGGAGGTGCAGCATGTGGTCGCCCGCGTGCTCGACATTCCCGATGCTTACGTGACCTGCGAGACGCGCCGCATGGGCGGTGGTTTCGGCGGCAAGGAGAGCCAAGCGACGCAATGGGCCGTCACCGCGGCGCTTGCGGCGCGTGTGACGGGACGGCCGTGCAAACTGCGCCTCGACCGAGACGACGATTTCGTCCTCACCGGCAAGCGCCATGATTTCCGCTGCGACTGGAAGGTCGGCTTCGACGGCGAGGGACGCATTCAAGGCTATGCGGTCGATCTGCTTGCCCGCTGCGGCTATTCGGCGGATCTCTCCAGTGGCGTGGTAGATCGCGCGATGTTCCATGCCGACAACGCCTATTGGATGCCAGCCGTCCACATTGCCTCGAAGCGGCTGAAGACCAACACGGTCTCGAACACCGCCTTCCGTGGCTTCGGCGGTCCGCAGGGCATGCTTGCCATCGAGCATGTGATGGACCAGATCGCCTGGGCGACAGGGCGCGATCCGCTCGATGTGCGCTACGCCAATTTCTACCGGCCCGGCGAAAACGTCACGCCCTACGGCATGGAGGTGGAGGAGACGGATACGCTCCTCAATCTCGTGCGGACGCTCGAGCAGACCTCGAACTATCGCACGCGCCGTGAGGAGATCGCAGCCTTCAATGTATCCTCGCCGATCATGAAGCGTGGGTTGGCGCTGACCCCCGTGAAATTCGGCATCAGCTTCACGCTCACGCACATGAATCAGGCTGGCGCGCTGGTGCATGTGTATCAGGACGGCTCCGTGCATCTGAACCATGGCGGCACCGAGATGGGGCAGGGGCTCTACATCAAGGTGGCGCAGGTGGTGGCCGAGGAGTTCGGTATCGCCACGGAGCGGGTGCACATCACCGCGACAACCACGGCGAAGGTGCCGAACACCTCGCCGACGGCCGCCTCCTCAGGCTCCGATCTGAACGGCATGGCGGCGCGCATCGCGGCAGCCGCGATCAAGAAGCGCATGATGGCCCATGCGTCGGAGGCTTATGGCGTTCCGGAGGAGCAGATCGAGTTCCGCGACGATCGTGTCTTCATCGGCAACGAGAGCCTTGCCTTCGACGAACTGGCGAAGAAGTGCATCGCGGCCCGCGTGCAGCTCTCCGAAGCCGGGCATTACAAGACCCCGAAGATCACCTGGGACCGCACGAAGGGAACCGGGCGCCCCTTCTTCTATTTCGCCTATGGCGCGGCCTGCTCCGAAGTGATCGTCGACACGCTCACCGGCGAAAACCGCCTGCTGCGCACCGACATCCTTCACGACGTCGGGCGCTCGCTCAATCCGGCCATCGATATCGGACAGATCGAGGGCGGCTTCGTGCAGGGCATGGGCTGGCTCACCACTGAGGAACTGGTCTTCAGCAAGGAGGGGCATCTGCTCACGCACGCGCCCTCCACCTACAAGATTCCGGTTGCCTCCGACGTGCCGGCCGATTTCAACGTGGCGCTCTATCCCAATGAAAACCGCGAGGAGACGATCTATCGCTCCAAGGCCGTGGGCGAGCCGCCGCTCATGCTGGCGAACAGCGTATTCTGCGCTATTGCCGACGCGATCCATGCGCTCGATCCGTCGAAGCCCGTGCCGCTCAATGCACCGGCGACGCCGGAGGCGATCCTGCGCGTCTGCGAGGCGCTCCGGGGGAGGCCGATGGGGTGAGGGTCTGGCGCCAGCTGGCCGATTTCGTGACGCGGCACGGAGCCGCCGCTCTCATCACCGTGCATGACGTAAAAGGCTCGGCTCCTCGGGAGGTCGGCGCGCATATGGTCGTGCGGCCCGATGGGGCTTTCCACGGCACCATTGGGGGTGGGCAGCTCGAATTCCGCATGCTCGACATTGCCCGCGAGATGCTGGGGGCAGGGCGCGGGCCGGCGCGGATCGTCGATCAGGCGCTCGGGCCCGATCTCGGCCAATGCTGCGGCGGCCGGGTGAAGATCCTGATCGAAACCTTCGACAGGCGGGATCTCGAAGACCTCGCGCCCCTCGTGCAGGCTGAAGCCGAAGGCGGGCTGTTCGAGGTCGAATGCCGGATGGAGGAAGGCCGTGTGAGGCGCGAATTCTCCTCCGCCGTGGGCGACGACCATTGGACTGGCTGGCGCGAGACCCATGGCGAGGCCCGCACACCCGTTCTCATCTTCGGCGCGGGCCATGTGGGACGCGCGCTCGTTCTGTCGCTTGCGCCGTTGCCGTTTTCTGTTCGCTGGCTTGATGATCGGGAGGATGCTTTTCCTGCTCACCTTCCGGCAAACGCGAAGGCGGTCCGAATGCGCGATCCCGAGGCAGAGATTGCGGAGGCCAAGCCGGCTTCCCTCATTCTGGTCATGACCCACGACCATCCCCTCGACATGGCGATCACGGCAGCCGCCCTGAAGCGAGACTTCCCCTATGTCGGCCTCATCGGCAGTGCCACGAAGCGGGCGCGCTTCGAAAAGCGGTTTCGGGAGATGGGGTTGCCCGAGGAGAAAATTCGCTCCCTCGTCTGCCCCATCGGGCTCTCCGGTATAGCGGACAAGGACCCGGCAATCATCGCAGCCTCCGTGACGGCGCAACTGCTGCAGGTTCGGGAGAAGGTTTCAAATTGACCCTCACGTCATCACCGGCCTTGTGCCGGTGATCTCGATTGATTGAAACGCCACGCTTTTCAGTATCGGGATGGCCGGGACAGGCCCGGCCATGACGTTTACGGTTGTCATCCCCGGCGAGCGCAGCGAGGGAAGGGGATCCACGATCAGGCGCGGTGCTGTGGATTCCCTTCCCCTCCGCTGACTCTCCGGCCGGGAATGACACCGGGGTGAATGTGAGGAAATCTCTCGCCTCCCGCCGCCTCAAACGGTACATAAGCCCCATGAGCATCACGAAGACCGACGATCAGCGCTATCTGGCGCGCGCCATCGAATTGTCCCGCGAGCACATGGATAAGGGAGCCGGAGGCCCGTTCGGCGCCGTGATCGTGCGCGACGGGAAGATACTGGCCGAGGGCTGGAACCAGGTGACCTCCGCCAACGACCCGACAGCCCATGCCGAGGTCACGGCGATCCGCCGCGCCTGCGAGGCGATCGGCGATTTCTCTCTGGAAGGCGCCACGCTCTATACGAGCTGCGAACCATGCCCCATGTGCCTCGCCTCGGCCTATTGGGCGCGGGTGAGCCGCATCGTCTTTGCCAACACCCGGCAGGATGCCGCCGATATCGGCTTCGACGACAGCCTGATCTATGACGAGATTCCGAAGCCCATCTCCGAGCGCATCCTCCCCATGGACCACCTGTCGAGCCTGGAGGCGAAGGCCGTGTTCGATGCCTGGGCGGACAAGGACGACAAGATCAGCTATTAATCGGCGCCCGGCCTGGGTTTGGCCGGCGGCCTCCTTATCTAAGCCTCACCCGACATTCACCGAGACATGCCCATGCCCCGCGTCACCACCATCGTCCGCAAGCCCGCCGTGAAGGCCGACCGCGTCGTCGACACGATCACCCTCGACCACGAGGCCCGCAACCGCCGCCAGGGGACCTTGAGGGCTGAGGGCGGGACCGAGATCCTGCTCGATCTCGACATGGAAACCACCATCAACGATGGCGACGCCCTGCGGCTCGAGGACGGCCAGCTCGTCCAGGTGAAGGCGGCGGCCGAGCCGCTGCTGGAGGTGAGGGCCGAGAATCCCTTACGCCTCACGCGCCTCGCCTGGCATCTCGGCAGCCAGCATGGGCTGGTCGAAGTCACGGCGGACGCTCTCTATGTGGAGAACAACCCGGCCGTGGCGGAACTCGTGCGCGGGCAGGGCTGTACGGCGACTCCGGTGGAGCGCCCCTTCAAGCCGGAGCGCAGCGCCCATATCTGCGATCACGACCACGGGCATCACCATCATCATGGTCACGGCCATAGCCACGCCGAGAGCCATAGCCACGCTCATTCCCATGCTCACGGCCATGAGCATCATGACCACGAGCACGATCACGACCATCATCACCACGATCATGCACATCATCACGAGCATGGCCCCGGCTGCGGATGCGGCCACCATCACCATCATGGGCACAAGCACGATCACTGATCTGGCCTAGGGCATCGGACCCAAAAGTGGAATCCACTTTTGGGATCCAATCCGATGCTCCATCTTTGCAAGAGCGCATCGGACGATGCGCCAGAGCCCCTACTTCTCACGATCATGTCCAAGACCACCCGCGCGACCCAGGCGCTTCAGCAGGCTGGAATCTCCTTCACGGTTCATTCTTACGAGTACGACCCGAATGCGGAGCGCATCGGCGTGCAGGCGGCCGAGGCCATGGGGGCCGATCCGTCGAGCGTGCTCAAGACCCTGATGGTGCTGGTGGACAGCAAGCCGGCCTGCGTGATCCTGCCCTCGGACCAGGAGGTCAACCTGAAGAAGCTCGCCGCCGCTCTCGGCGGCAAGGCCGCTCAGATGATGAAGCCCGCGGACGCCGAGCGCATCACCGGCTACCATGTCGGCGGCATCAGTCCCTTCGGCCAGAAGAAACGCGTACCGACCGTGCTGGAGCAATCGGCCTTCGAGCACGCCCAAGTGTTCATCAATGGCGGCCAGAGAGGCCTGCAGGTCAAGCTCGATCCCCGCGTGGCGGCCTCCGTGCTGGAGGCCAAGGTGGCGGGAGTGATCTGAAGCGAATTGCTTCGCCGCCATGGCCGGACTTGTGCCGGCCATCCCGATTGGAAGAACACTGCGCCTCACCGGTCGGGATCACCGGCACAAGGTCGGTGATGACGGGATGGTGCTGTCATTTTCTGCTGTGACATTGTCGCTCGTCCATTTGCCTTGCGCTCGCCATCCCCATATGAAAGGGCCTTCTCCCGAAGCCCGACCGATTGTTTGCTGACCATGACTCAGAAGTTTCTCTCCATTGCGCCGATGATGGACTGGACCGACCGGCATTGCCGGGCGTTCCATCGCGTCCTGTCGCGTCGGGCACGGCTTTATACGGAGATGGTCACCACGGGGGCGGTCATTCACGGGCCGCGGGAGCGGCTGTTGGGTTTCTCGGAAGCGGAGCATCCGGTGGCGGTGCAGCTGGGCGGGTCGAACCCGGCTGAACTGGCTCAAGCGGCGAAGATCTGCGCCGATTTCGGCTATGACGAGATCAACCTCAATGTGGGCTGCCCCTCCGACCGGGTGCAGAACGGCCGCTTCGGCGCCTGTCTGATGCAGGAGCCGGTTCTGGTGGGAGAATGCGTGGCTGCCATGAAGGCCGCGGTTTCTCTCCCGGTCACGGTCAAGTGCCGCATCGGCGTCGACGATCAGGATACGGAAGAGGCCTTGAACCGCCTGACCGATTGCGTGGTGCAGGCCGGCTGCGACGAGCTGACGGTTCATGCCCGCAAGGCGTGGTTGCAGGGACTGTCGCCCAAGGAAAACCGGGATATCCCGCCGCTCGACTACCCTCGTGTCTACCGTCTCAAGGCCGCACGGCCCGACCTACCGGTTGCCATCAATGGCGGCATCAAGAGCTGGGGCGAGATCCATGAACACCTGAAGCATGTGGACGGCGTCATGCTGGGCCGCGTCGCCTATCACGAGCCCGAGATCCTGCTGTCCGTCGATCCCGAGCTTTACGGCGAGGGGCCGCCGGTGGCGGACGGATTCGAGGCCCTGGAGGCCTATGAGCCCTATATCGCGGCGCAGCTGGAAAAGGGCGAGCGCCTGAGCAGCATCACCCGCCACATGCTGGGGCTCTTTACAGGCCAGCCGGGTGCGCGAGCCTACCGCCGGCATCTGGCGACCGAGGCGATGAAGCCGGGAGCCAATCTGAACACGCTTCGGGATGCGGTGGCGCATGTGCGCGTGAGGCAGCTGGAACCAGCAGCATGAAGCGCCGATGAAATCTGCCTCGAGTTATGCTGGCGTAGTTTTTGATTAACTTCAAGTATAAGTAGTGATGGAAGGAGCACAACTTTCAATAGATTGTGCAACTTATAGCGTATCTCTGGTGTGAGTATTCGCACATATCTTGCAGCGTTTGGTAAAAAATTCCGCCTGCAACCTTTACCGTAACATTATTGCAATTATTCTTCCTCTGGCGGGCAAGCCTCGGCACCCGCTCATCTTAGAGGGAAAGTCATGTCTCTTCGTTCGTGCATCACGGTCTTGGCCATTGCCGCTGGACTCTCAACGGCAGCGACCGCACAGGCGGCTCAGGCCGAAAACGGGCTCACCATTTATGGCCTCACACTGAATGGACTCTCTGCAAACGGCCTTACCGCAAACGGCCTCGCCACCAACGGCCTCACCATCAACGGGCAGGATATCCGAGGTGATCTCCCGGATGCCTCTTCCGGCATGATCCGACTCAAGACCGTGATCATGCAGGACGGCACGGTGATCGACCTCCAGTAGCAAACGATTGTGCCCCGTGAGAGCGGGGGGCCATTCCCTTGATCCATTTCTTTTCAATCGATTGCCGTTCGGCTCGTAATTCCATCCCGACCCGAGCGTCCGCGACAGCGAAAACCAAGTCCGCTGTCCGCACGATGCCTTTGTGAGCTGATCGTCCCCGGTCACCCTTGAAGAACACCTTCGCATCTCCACTCGTGCGCGCGACGGTGCGCCGCCCTACCGTGGCCAATACGGCTGGGAGCGCTTGTGTCACGTCGTCGAGGAGGCTGATCCTCACGCTGCAGTATGGGCCTAGCTTTCGTGAGGACGTGATTCCCTAGAGTCATAACCAATGAATACTTGATATCTACGGTTGGAGTTTCTTAATAATTCAACATATGGTTTATAATTTTTGACTATCAACAGTTGATCCTGATTGAACTGAAAACTTGAGATTGCAAAACGATATTAAATTCGCTTTTGTGCTTTGCAAAAATGTTATCACATTCAATCTCCCTTGCGAGAGTTCAATAACTCTGGAGATAGTCTCTAGGGAAGCTCTCGCAAAGCAATGACAAGGGGAAATATTATGTCGGTCAAAACTTATCCTTCTGTTGTCCGTACTGCTCACTACCCAGAGTCTTTCCTCCCCCGTGTGAAGTGAACCGAGGACGATCATCCTGCGGGATGATCAAGCTCTGATCGGCGAATGCTGATGACACGGAGCGAGGAGCCTCTCTCTCTTGCGGGAGAGGCTCATTCTTCACAAAGGGTCTTCTTTCATGGCTGCCGATCTCTACCTGATGATACTTACCGCCATTGCCGTGACAGCCGGTTTCGTCACGAAGAGCCGTTCCGGTTAGCCGCCCCCGCTATGGCTCGGACCCGTCGAGGCGCAGCGGTTCGAGCTTGGGATCGAAAATGAAAGGCCGCCAGTGACTGCGTCGAGCTGACGGTCAAGGCCTGAAGGTCCTGCTGCAGGGCCTGTTGCCCAAGGAAAACGGGATATTCCGCCGTCGGATTCCAACGGGCGTGTTCCGAACTGCCGGCTTCCATCAACGCTACCCTCAAGATCTGGGGAAGAGCCTTTATGGTGAGGAGCCAGCCGTAGGCGGCAGTTTCGAGACCGTGAAAACCTGACCGTGCTCTATCGCGGAGCGGCGCGCGAAGGTGAGCGCCTGCACCCTATCGCCCGCCATATGTTTGTTCTCTTCACGGGCGAGCCGAGCGCCAGAGCCGGCCGTCGAACCTTCTCGCGAGTGAATATGATACCGCGCAATCCTAATGACAGTATTCATTCAAAGTTAATCAAGTCTTAATTTTCAACTGTGAGTAAAAACCTCAGTGAGTATAGCTTGATTTGATCTTACACCTTACAACTACTAATGAAATGCAAAGTAATATTTGCAAATATGCATGAATATCATAACATTTATTCTTTACTGCTGGATGGTTCCGTGTATTTTCCCGGCCACGATTGGACGAGATAACGTTTCCAAATCGCGGAAACAACAGATAGGGAAAAGAACAGGTTTGTGCGGTCTGCAATTTCAGCTCTTACTGTCGCGCTTGGGCGTTCGGTCACATTCGGTGCAAACGCGCTTGAGTACTACAGCCGGGCCTTGCGTTGGCGT
>KI911961.1:19162-69838 GCA_000517005.1 Microvirga lupini | reverse complement strand
ACAGCCTGAGCGTCGATGGTCTGAGCGTGAATGGCTTAAGTGTTAATGGCCTGAGTGTGAATGGCCTCAGTGTGAACGGCTTGAGCGTGAACGGGCTCAGCGTGAATGGCACCGAAAAGTCTGCGGAACTGAGCCTCAAGGCGATTATCTTGCAGGATGATTAGGTCCTGATCATTAGATAATGCAGGGATGAAGCAAGGAGCCTCTTCAAGCCGTGAGGAGGCTTACTCTTTCTCCCAGATCGCGGGCTCGGCCTGCCGGCCTTCATCCCAACGATCTTGAAGAGGCCCCCGGAGGGCCATGTGCGATCGCGCACGATTTGAAACTAAATAACATATGATGGGTTTTCTGCAATAATGTTCGCCCTAACTGATGGAGCCGGCCATGATCCAGCCTGGACATGGCTCCAACCACAATGGGAGATCATCATGAAGATCCGTTCTCTATCAGTCGCCCTTGCCTTGGGGCTTGGGCTTGTCGCGGCCACGGAGGCTCGGGTCTGGTTCGCCGCCATCGACGACGAAAGGCCACCGCCGAATGGTGCAAACGGCCTGAGCGCGAACGGCATGGTTATCAATGGGTTCGTGCCGCAGAGCGCCGCCGGCGAGGGGCAGATCAAAGCCGTCGTCCTGACGGACGGCTCTCGCGTCCTTCTCAAGTAGGCTCATCAACGAGGAGCGGCTCCTCGGAGAACTGGGGAGCCGTTAAAGTCATGCGCAAATCCTTTTTCATCGTTCTCAGTCTGATTCTCGCCCTTGCTCTTGGGACAAGTCATTCGGCGCTCGCCCTCGAAGGGCAGATCCGGCTCGAGGATGCCGAGCTGGTCCTGAGGCTGGGCGATGGCCGGGTCCTGCGCCGGGATGGTCTCATCGGGCTGAAGCTGATCCTGGGGGCAGTCAGCAGGACCTGGAGGTTCGGATCGACGGCTTCGAGGAGGATCGGACGATCCTTCGCGCGCCCTTGCCGCTCTATCGCATGTCGGTGCGCCAGGCCGACGGGGCCATGAGCGATCTCTGCCACGCGGATCCGAGCGGGCGCCGTGCGGCCTTCGCATTACCGGACGGGAAGGGCGGCTTCAATCTCACCTGCACCAGCGGCGCCGAGGGCAAGTGCGTTCTGTTCGGATATCGCCCCTGGGAGACCAGGGAAGGTGTGCCGATGCGCGACCTTCTTCAGGCCTGCATCCATTTGCTCCGCGCCGATTACGGAGGGGACGATCACCCCAGCACGAGAAACGGTACTCTGGTCAATCTCCACGACCGGTTCGGGATTCAGGATCCAGGGGCTGCCGCCGGTATGGAATTCGAGGCGGCCTGGGGACCGGAAGGGGCGATCTGCGTCGCCCATCCGCGCATCGCCGACAACATCACCCTCGAACAACTGGCCGAGCGTTACCCGCGCCTGAAGGGCCGCCTGGGACCGGAAGCCTGCAACGAGGAAGCCATGCGGGCCGATTCCCGCGCCCTCATCTTCAACCAGTCGGTCGTGACGGATCGGACAGCCCGGTGATGTTCAATCCGATCGGCTGATATCTCTCTTCGCTCGCAGGATCAGCCTGTTGCCACGCACCTCATAGGAGCCCAGCCGCTCGAGAAACGTCATTCCAAGGAGATTGGCGTGGAGGACACCCGAGCGGGCGATCAGCGCGCGGACGTTGCGCTCGGCGATCGAGCCGATTGTCAGGCGATCAATGACGACCGGGGCGGCGAGGGCGCCGCCGTTGGCGGTCGCGACGGGAATGGAATAATCGAGGCTGTCCGGCTTGAAGCCGAGAGCGGCCGCGTTCTCCGCGCGCAGCACGACGGTGCTGGCGCCGGTATCGAAGATGAAGCGGGTCTCATGCCCGTTCACTGCGCCCTGCACCATGAAGCTCCCATCCGTCCGGCGCGCGGCCACCACTTCGCCCTCCGGCGTGACGACGGTGCGGCCGACCGCGATGTCGCCGATGGCGCGGTCGATCACGGTCTGCAACTCGTCGCGGGAGGCATAGGTGACGAGCAGGGCGATGAGCACGCCGCCGCTGACGGCAATAGCCTGGACGCCATAGGTCCAGTGGCGGCCGAAGCCCTCGACGATGGAAGCCGCCATGAACAGGGAGAGGCCGCCCAGAGCCAGAAGGCCGGAAGCCTCCATTGCCGAGAACTCGCCGACGGGATCGTCGGCGAACAGCCCCACCAGGAGAGCGGCCAGCAGAAGAAGGAGGCCTGCGCCGCGAATCCCTGGCATCACTCCGCCTTGTCGGGTTCAGGCGCGAAGGGAGACTCGAGGGCGAAAGCCTCACGCATCCGCTCCGGCAGTTCAGCCATGATACGCTGGCGATCCTCCTCGCTCATCCGATACCAGCCGGCAATCTCGTCCCGCGTGCGCCCGCAGCCTTCGCAGAGGCCCGTCTCGGGATCGATCATGCAGACACGGATGCAGGGGCTGGAAACGCGGGTCATCTCACCTTCATGTCGTCATGGCTGGATGACGGTCAAGAGGCCGATCAGCGCAGCGATCTCCGCCACCTGCTGGGCCGTGCCCGCGATATCGCCCGTCTGCCCCCCAAGGTGTCGCGACGCGAAACCGGTAAGTGCAGCGCCTGAAAGCCCCGAGAGCACCAGCATCAGGGCTATGCCCAGGGGAGGCAGGCCGGCGAGCGCGCCCAGAACGACGGCGATTCCGCCCGCAATCCCCGCCGCAAGCCAGAACGTCTCCCGCGCCGGCTGCCCGACCGCCTGGGACACGCCGTCCCGGCGGGCCGGGGCGAGAAAGACGAGGGGCATGAGGCCCACCGTGCGGGAGAGGGACGCGACGATGAGAATCACGGCGATGACGGCGCCGCCATCGATGCGGGAGGCGAGAGTGGCAAGCGCCCCGATCCTGAGCGCCAGGGCCAGAAACAGGGCCGAGGCACCGAAGGAGCCGATCCGGCTGTCCCGCATGATCTCCAGGCGCATTTCGCGGGTCGAACCGCCAAAGCTGTCGGCAACGTCGGAAAGCCCATCCTCGTGAAGGGCTCCGGTCGTCATCACCAAGGCGGCCACCGCGAGGATGGCGGCGAGCCATGGACCGAGATCAAGCAGCAGGGCTAGGCCCAGCACAGCTGCCGGCAGGAGAGCGATGAGGAGGCCCGCGAGTGGAATTGCCCGCACCAGGCGCGGGAAGCTCGGCAGTGCATGGGCGTTCTGCTCCCACGGCAGGGCAGGCACCGGAAGGCGGGAATAGAAGCGTACGCAATGGGCCAGATCGACCGTGAGCGCCTGCCAGCCGCCGATGGTCGCGGCCTCGCCCTGTTCAAATTGCTCCGACATGCTTCACCCCGCGTGCATGGATCGTTATAGGTCACGCCTCTTCGCGTTCTGCAATGCCCCATGGGCCGGAGCCCTCCATGTCTGATGCCGTGTCCTCACCTTTCGACGATATCCGCCGCCTGATCACGACCATGCCGGGTCCTGACGAGGCCGCTGTCGAGGCCGTGCGGTTGCGGGACCAGCAACTCACAAAGCCGGCCGGGAGCCTGGGGCGCCTTGAGCGGATCACCGAGTGGCTCGCCGCCTGGCAGGCGAAGCCCACGCCGAGTGTCGACCGTCCGCTGGTCTGCGTCTTCGCCGCGAGCCATGGCGTCACGGCCAAGGGGGTCTCGGCTTTTCCCTCCGAGGTGAACCGCCAGATGCTGGAGAACTTCGCGGCGGGCGGGGCGGCGATCAACCAGATCTGCGCGGCCTATGGCTTAGGCTTCAAGGTCTTCGACCTCGCCATCGACATGCCGACCGGGGACATCACTGAAGCGGATGCCATGGACGAGAAGGCTTGTGTCGCCACCATGGCCTTCGGCATGGAGGCGATCGCCGGCGGCACCGATCTTCTCGCCATCGGCGAAATGGGCATCGGCAACACCACCGTCGCGGCCGCGATCTACACGGCACTCTACGGAGGACCGGCGGAGCATTGGGTCGGACGCGGCACGGGAGTCGATGACGAGGGCCTCAGGCGCAAGGTGGCGGCGGTCGAGGCGGCCATTGCTCATCACGGCGACAACTTGAAGGACCCGCTCGACGTGCTGCGCCGCCTCGGCGGGCGTGAGATCGCCGCCATGGCGGGTGCCATTCTCGCCGCGCGCCTGCAGCGGATCCCGGTGATCCTCGACGGCTACGTGGCGACCTCGGCCGCTGCCATCCTGCACGCCATTCATCCTTCAACCATTGATCACTGCATCGCCGGCCATCTGAGCGCCGAAGGGGCGCATCAGGATGTGCTGACCCGTCTCGGCAAGATCCCGCTTCTGGCGCTCGGCATGCGGCTCGGCGAAGGATCTGGCGCGGCGCTGGCCGCCGGTCTCGTGAAGGCGGCGGCGGCCGTTCACCGGGACATGGCGACCTTCGGTCAGGCGGGAGTATCCGAGCGCCTGTCGTGAGATTCCGCGGCCGCCGCTCCCGGTCGAGCGGAATCACCTCTCTGGTCGTTGCCCTGGCGCTCGCCGGCGGGGCCGGGCTCGTGCTGAAACCGAGCGGACGCTCGCTGGAAGGCAGGGCCCAGGTCACCGACGGGGATACGATCCGCATCGGCGAGACGCGCATCCGCCTCAAGGGGATCGACGCGCCCGAGATGGAGCAGAGATGCTCCCGCTCAGGCCGCTCCTATGCCTGCGGTGAGACCTCCCGCCGGGCCCTGATCGATCTCGTCTCCGGCGAGAATGTGCGCTGCCGCGCCACCGGGCGCGACCGCTACCAGCGGATCCTCGCCCGTTGCACCGTGAACGGCCGCGATATCGGCGCCCGCATGGTGGAGGATGGCTGGGCCGTCTCCTACGGGCGCGATTACGACTACGAGGAAACCCGCGCCCGCAATCGCTCGGCAGGGCTCTGGGAGGGCGAGTTCGAGCGGCCTCAGGATTGGCGCCGGGAGAACATGTAGAACAGCCGGGAGCTGGCCCGGTCAATCGGCCGGGAGGAAGGCAGGATTCCAGACGATCTCCCAGACATGCCCGTCCGGATCCTGGAAATAGCCGGCATAGCCGCCGTAGAATGTGTCCTGGGCCTCCTTGAAGATGGTCGCGCCGGCTTTGCGGGCCTGTTCCATCACGTCATCAACTTCGCTTTTGCTCGAGACGTTGTGGCCGATCGTGAAGCCTGTAGGACTGCGCGCCGTCTTCGGGAGGCCCGTATCGTGGGCGATGTCGTCTTGCGCCCAGACCGCGAGCTTCAATCCCGACTGCAGGTCGAAGAAGGCGACGGCACCGTGCTCGAATTCCGTACCGATGATTCCTTCTGTCGCGAGCCCCAGTCCGTCGCGATAGAAGGCAACGGCGCGCTCCAGATTATCCACTCCAAGCGTCAGCACTGAAATGCGCGGCTTCATATGAACTCCGTTGTATCTCCGAGTCCGCAGCGGAGCCCGCAATTCGAGATCGCGCTGAGACGTTTCGCCCGAGGACGACTCTCTCAATTATGCCCTTTCTGATTCCCATCTGATAGGCATGAATCCCTCACCGAATTTCGAAGATCTCGCATCGCAATTGAAAGCCTGCCGCATCTGCCGCGATGCGCCGCGCTATGGAACGGCCTTGCCGCATGAGCCGCGGCCGATCATTCAGGGCAGCGCGACGGCGCGGCTGTGCATCGCCAGCCAGGCGCCGGGTACCCGGGCCCATACCAGCGGCATTCCATTCGATGACCGGTCGGGCACGCGGCTGCGCGAGTGGCTGGGGCTCGACAAGGCCACGTTCTACGATGCCTCCAAGATCGCCATTGTGCCCATGGGCTCCTGCTTTCCGGGCCAGGACGCCAAGGGCGGCGACCTGGGTCCTCGTCGGGAATGCGCCGAGGCCTGGCGCCGGCCGCTCTTCGAGGCGCTTCCCAATCTCGACCTCGTCCTGCTGATCGGCCAATATGCCCAGGCTTGGCATATGGGTAACACGTACAAGGATGGCCTGACCGGGACCGTCCGGCGCTGGCGGGACATTCTCAGCAACCCGCAGAAGCCCCGCATCCTGCCGCTGCCTCATCCCTCCTGGCGCAATAACGGCTGGCTTAGGACTAATTCCTGGTTCGAGGCCGAGCTTTTGCCTGTGCTGCAGGACGAAATTCGTATACTGCTTCCACAGATATAGTAAAATACTTAAGAATGCTTTTTAAAATACTTAGTGCTAAAAAGAAATATATGCTGAAATTGGCGACAATAACTTGGAACAATGCGTGTCCTGCTCCGTTGACATGGCAGAGGATAAATACATTTCATGTCGAATATTAAAAAAGACGACGACAATATCTTCGCCGGACGACACATGCGCGATGCCCAGGCCAAGTGGGATCGTCTGTCCCTGTCGGATCTCGCGCAGATCAAGACGAAGGCACAGCTGATCGCCCGGGTGGAGGAACGATATGTGCTGCCTCATGAAGTAGCCGCCCAGGACGTCGAGATTTGGGGACTGGACCGGCGCTTCTGAGCAATTCGGTTTGTCAATCGACTGCAGGGGGCGAACTTCCGTCCATGCATGGCGGCCTGCACGGACGTCATGAAGGAGTAGCCTCATGAGAGCTCACCATTTCGCTGTTGGAGATCACGTTCTTTATACGGAGCAGCGTTTCCCTCATCTCATTTGCAAACAGCCTTACACAATTGTCGGCTACCTGGATTCGAGACGTTCCGAGCCGCAGTATCAGATACGATCCACCGCCCGGCCTTATGATTGTGTGGCCGGCGAAGATGAATTGACTCGGGATGCTTCGCCGATGAGCGCTTTTCGGGAGGCGGATATTGCGGACCTTCTCGATGGCACAGGGATGAACGAGTCTGCCAATCTCAACCTTGTTCCCTGGCCGAGCCTACCGCGCAGGGCTCAGCACAAGAACGAGCAGCCTTATCCGTTCAGACGCTAGCGGCCATGATCAAGCGAGGATCTCTTTTGACAGAGAATGGGCGGACTTCACTCATTCTCGCCGGGCTGGGCGTTATTTTCTGCCTCGGTGTTTTCTTCGTGATCGTTCTCTGATCACCGGAACCGAAAACTCCATCATCCGTCCTTAGTCGGAGCCGAGCTTTTCCGGGTTCTCCCCTCCACGATCCGTACTATGTTCGAGCTCGACGATAAGGAGCTTGAGGCATGAGCCCGACCACCCTGCGCTGCACCGTCGACGGATCGGTCGCGACGATCACGCTCGCGCGGCCCGAGAGGATGAACGCGTTCAACGCCGCCATGCACGCGGAGCTGCGTGAGACGCTCGACCAATGCGAGCGGGACGAAGCGGTGCGGGTCGTGGTGCTGACCGGGGAGGGACGGGCCTTCTCCTCGGGCCAGGATCTGACGGTGGATCTCAAACGCGACGAGCAGGGCCGCATCGATCTCGGCCCCGAGCTGACCCGCGATTACAACCCGCTGGTGCTCAGGCTCTCCAACTACCCGAAGCCCACCATCGCCGCCCTCAACGGCCCGGCGGTCGGTGCCTCCATGAACATCGCGCTCGCCTGCGACATCGTCGTAGCGGCCCGCTCGGCCTATCTGCAGGAGGCCTTCGCCAAGATCGGCCTGATTCCGGATGCCGGTGGCACCTGGATCCTGCCGCGCCTCGTCGGCCCCAAGCAGGCGCTCGCCCTGATGCTGAGCGCCGAGGTCGTTCCGGCCGAGGAAGCCCAACGCATGGGCCTCGTCTACAAGGTGTTCGACGACGTCTCCTTCGCGGTCGATGTGGCGGCTTTCGCCGCCAGACTCGCGGAGGGGCCGGGGCTCGCCTATTGCCTCACCAAGCAGGCGGTGGCGCAGAGCTTGGCGAACGACCTGGAGACGCAGCTCAACCTCGAAGCGAAGCTCCAGAGCGAGGCCGGATCGAGCGACGATTTCATGGAGGGCATTGCGGCTTTCCGCGAGAAGCGCGCTCCCCGGTTCGAGGGACGGTAAGGAGAGACTGATGCGCCCCACTTACTGGATTCTCGGCCTTGCCACTCTGAGCATCGTGATCGGGCTCTTCATGTCGCGCGATCCCGAACGCGCCGAGCGTCTCAACCAGATGTACCGGGACGCGGCCCTGACGGGCGAGACGCGCCAGATGGTGCTCATGGGCCTCGCCATCGCCATCGGCGCCTTCGTCGTCTATCTGACGATGACGCGGCGGTGAGCAATTGGCCTGTCAAATCTCCTGCCCACCTTACCTCTCACCTCATCCTGAAAGTCTAGCCGATAAAGGACGTAGCGCTCGTTTCCCTCCCCCTTGTGGGGAGGGATCAAGGGTGGGGGTGTGAGCGATAGCCTATGCAGGTCTGGTGCCGACACCCCCACCTCCCACTCCTCCCCACAAGGGGGAGGAGAGTTCCCGCGCTTTATGAGCCGGACGCTCAGGGTGAGGCTCAGGTGGATGCTGGTTCTGGCCGATTGTCCCGTTTCGTTCACGGTCCATTCAACTGCCTTGACCTTTTCTGTTCGCGAAGACCCGCAGGGCGGGTGAAAGGGTGCGTGAACCGTGTCTCATCTGAAACGTGCTATCGTTTTTATCGGACTTGCATTCGCAGTCGCCGTCGGCCTAGCGTCTATGGCGGCGGCTCAGGATCGTCTCGCGCTGGTCGTCGGGCAGGGCGCCTATCAGGGCCGCTCGCTTCCGACCACCGTCAACGATGCCGGCCTGATCGCCCAGACGCTCACGAGTGCCGGTTTCGAGGTCATCCAAGGGCGGGATCTTGGCGCCAACGATCTGCGCAGTCTCGTCCGCGACTTTCTCGACAAGGCTCAGGATCTGGAGCCCGGCTCGACGGTGATGGTCTATCTGGCCGGCCACGGCGTGCAGCTCGAAGGTGACAATTATCTGCTGCCGGTCGATGCCCGCATTGAGCGCGATGTGGACGTGCCGATCGAGGGCTTCCGTCTCTCCGATCTCGTTCGTTCCCTCGAGCGCAGCCCCGCAAAGGTGCGGGTGATCGTCGCCGACATGGCGCGGGATTACCCGCTCGGCTCCACGGGCGAACCGGTGGCCAAGGGGCTTGCCCTCATGGAGCCGCCGTCCGGGTTCCTGATGACCTTCGCCTCGGCTCCCAACATCGTCGCCGCCGACGGGCAGGGGCCCTATGGCGCCTATGCGACGGCGCTGGCGGAGATGATCCGTCAGCCGGGCATGGCGCTCGACGAGGTCTTCGCCCGCACGCGGCTTCGGACGCACGAGGCTACGAACGGCCTGCAGATCCCCTGGCACTCGGCCAATCTCGGCGATGCCTCCTTCGTCTTCTTCGAGCAGGCCGAGGCCGTCGCCGCACCGCTGGTGCGCGAGGTGCGCCGGATCGAGGAGGTGCCGGCCGAAGAGGCCTATGCCATCGCAGTCGAGCGCGACACGATCCAGGATTATCAGGCCTTCCTGCGCCGCTATCCGGACCATCGCCTCGCCCGCCGCGTGACGGCGCTCCTCGCCGCCCGGCGCGAAGCCATCATCTGGCGCCGGACGCTGGCGAGCAATACGCGGGAGGCCTATTGGACCTATCTGCGCCGCTATCCGAACGGACCGCATGCGGCGGACAGCCGGCGCCGGCTGGCGCGCCTGGCCGCGCCTTACGCCCCGCCGACAGCCTTCGAGGAGGTGGTCTACGAAGATCTGCCGCCGCCCTTGCCCGAGGTGGAGCGAGTCGAGGTGGTGGAGGTCGTGACCATCATCCGCGATGTGCCGCCGCCCCGGACGCCGGCCTATCTTCTTCCGCGATGGGACGAGGACGAAGAGTTCGTCACCATCATCCGCGAGCCTCCGCCGCCGCCGGTCATGGCTGGCGTGCTGCCGATCCCGATGGCGATTCCGGTTCCGGTGCGCGCCCGTCCGCCGCGCTCGTTCTACCAGCCCATCGCGCCGGTGACGCCGCGCGGCCCGGTCGCCATTCCGGTGGCCGCTCCGCCGGTCTTCGGCTCCCTCATGGGCGACGAACGCGGACCCCGCCCGCGCCGCGGTCTTCGTCCCGAGCAGCCGGTCGTTCCGCGCCAGCCCGGACTTGCCGCGCCGATCCGGCCGATCCCGGTCTCGGCCGATCCGCGAACGCCGCGTGAAGACAGAGGCGCCCGCCCCGGCGAGCCGCCGCGGACGCGTCCGGGCCGTATCCCCGCGCGTCCGATTCCACTTGTGAATGTTCCGCAGGAGCGGCTTCGTCCCGGCCGACCCGATATCGGCGAACCGGCTTTGCGCCCGGAAGCGCCGCGCGGTCCGCGCCCCGCCGAGCGTGATCCCGATCCCCGTAGGATCCGTCCGAAGGCTCCCGCGCGGGATGCAGCCCGACCGAGAGATCCGCGCCTCGACAGGGATGAGATCCTCCCGCGGCAGGCCCGGCCCGAGCGTCCGCGGATCGAGATCGAACGGGAGCGGCCCGGACGGAGCGATCCCGATCGCTCGGATCCACGTATCCGACCCGAGCGGACCGCCCCTGTTGCCGGCCGTCCGACGGGGGTGCTGCCACCGCCGGAAGAGCGCCATTATCGCCGGGACGATGGACCGCGTCCGCGGATCGAGCGCGAACGGCCTGCTGCAGTGGAGAGGTTCGAGCGTAGGAATCCTTTGCCTCGGATCCAGCGTCCGGAGGCGCCAGTCGTCCAACCGAGGCCTGCCCCTCGCATGGAGGCACCTCGCGAGGAGCGCGCCTTCCGCGAACCGCCGCGCCCATCGGTCCAGCCGCGTCCCGGCCGTGATATTGAGAGACCGCAGCAGGCCCGTCCCGCTCCCGGGCCGTCCGGCGGGGGGCAGGGCGGAGGCAACACGCAGCGTTGCCGACCGGTACGTCTCTGTCCCGAAAACATGCGCTAAACGAAGAGCGCCGGAGCAGAGAGGCTCCGGCGCTCTTCGTTTTCGATCCTTGAAATGATAGCCGGCGATTACTTGTCGAGCCGCGCGATCAGGCTCGACGTATCCCAGCGGTTGCCGCCCATCTTCTGGACGTCGGCGTAGAACTGGTCGACCAGGGCCGTAACCGGCAGGCTGGCGCCGTTCTTGCGGGCCTCGCCCAGCACGATGGACAGGTCCTTGCGCATCCAGTCGACGGCGAAGCCGAAATCGAACTTGCCCTGGTTCATGGTCTTGCCGCGATTCTCCATCTGCCAGGAGCCGGCGGCACCCTTGGAGATCACTTCGAGCACCGCCTCGATGTCGAGGCCGGCCTTCTTGCCGAAATGGATTCCTTCGGCGAGGCCCTGCACGAGGCCGGCGATGCAGATCTGGTTGATCATCTTGGTGAGCTGGCCGGAACCGGCGGGGCCCAGGAGGCGGGAGGCGCGGGCAAAGCTCATGATCGCGGGCTCGGCCTTGGCATAGACCTCCGCATCGCCGCCGCACATGACCGTGAGGACGCCGTTCTCGGCGCCGGCCTGACCGCCCGAGACGGGAGCGTCGATGAAGCTGAAACCCTTGTCCTTGGCGGCGGCGTAGAGCTCGCGGGCCACTTCCGCCGAGGCGGTGGTGTGGTCGACGAAAATGGTGCCTTTGCCCATGCCGTGGAAGGCGCCGTCGGGACCGAGCGTCACCTGACGCAGATCGTCGTCGTTGCCGACGCAGGCGAAGACGATCTCCTGGCCCTCGGCCGCCTCGCGCGGAGTCTTGGCGGCGCGTCCGCCATTCTCCGAAACCCACTGCTCGGCTTTCGCCGTCGTGCGGTTGTAGACCGTCACCTCATGGCCCTTCGCCTTGAGGTGGCGCGCCATGGGATAGCCCATCACGCCAAGTCCGAGGAATGCAACCTTCGCCATCGTCTGCTCCCTAGATTTCCTCTCGGTTCTAGGAAGTGAGAGAGCGTGGGTCAAACGAGACTATTTGATGTCGAAGGAAAAATATTTGGCGCGGATTCGGTCATAGGTCCCGTCCGCCTTCACCTGCGCGATGGCGCGGTTGAACTGCTCGCGCAAGGCCTCATCGTCCTTGCGCAGGCCGATGCCGTAGGCCTCGCGCTTATAGGCGGGCTCTGCCGGCACGTCGCCGAGGATGTGGCAGCAGGCTCCCTCGCGGCTTTCCAGGAATTTCGAGAGGAGCAGTTCGTCCGCAAACACGGCGTCGATGCGGCCGACGAGGAGATCGAGATTGGCCTCTTCCGCTTTGGCGAAGAGGACGATCTCCGAATCCTTGTAGAAGGTCTTGAG
This sequence comes from Microvirga lupini, assembly GCA_000517005.1. Lineage (GTDB taxonomy): Bacteria > Pseudomonadota > Alphaproteobacteria > Rhizobiales > Beijerinckiaceae > Microvirga > Microvirga lupini. The sequence continues at coordinate 57,777 of KI911961.1, read as the reverse complement.
ATAGGTTTCGTGATCGGTGCGCTCGATGGTGCCGATCTTCTTGCCGGCCATCGCAGCCGGCGTGACCTCGCCAGGGGCCGTCTCCTTGGAGCCAATGAAGACCGCCGGGATGCGGTAATACGGATCGGAGAAGGCAATCCGCTTCTGCCGCCGTTCCGTGATTTCCAGCGACGACATGACCGCATCGTATTCGCGGTTCAGAAGTCCCTTGAGGATGCCGTCCCAGGCATGGGGCACCAGCTCGCAGGTAGCCTTCATCGCCTCGCAGAGGCTCTTGAGAAGATCGACTTCGAAGCCCTGCAGCTCATTGTTGGCATCGATGAAGTTGAAGGGCGGATAAGCGCCCTCAACGGCGACACGGATCGCGCGCTTCGGTACAGCGGCGTCCTGCGCAACGCTGGGATGGCCCGCGAACGCGATCAGCAAGCCTGCAAGGATCGCGAGCCTTCGCCCGAACATGGAAACTCTCATACTCATGGAAAAGCGCTCAGCCCCCTGTCACGCTCATATGGCGGCTCAGCGCGGGTCGGGCGTGGCGCCGGTCGATGATGAAGTCGTGCCCCTTCGGCTTGCGGGCGATGGCATCGACGATGGCCCGTTCGAGAAGCTCGTTGCTCTCGGAAGCGCGCACCGGTGCCCGCAGGTCGGCGGCGTCCTCCTGCCCTAAGCACATGAAGAGCTGGCCGGTGCAGGTGAGACGCACCCGGTTGCAGCTTTCGCAGAAATTGTGGGTCATCGGCGTGATGAAGCCAAGTCGTCCACCGGTCTCCTTCACCCGCACATACCGTGCCGGTCCACCAGTGCGGTCGGCAAGATCCTCCAGCTCATAATGTGCCGCGAGCCGTGCGCGCACCAGCGAGAGGGGCAGGAACTGGTCGACACGCTGCCCTTCGATCTCGCCCAGCGGCATCACCTCGATGAGAGTGAGGTCCATGCCGCGCCCATGCGCCCATTCGACCAGGGATTCGATCTCGTCCTCGTTCACGCCTTTGAGAGCGACGGTGTTGATCTTGATCCTGAGGCCGGCATTCTGCGCGGCATCGAGCCCCTGCAGCACCTTGGTCAGGTCGCCCCAGCGGGTGATGCGGCGGAACTTGTCGGCATCGAGGGTGTCGATGGACACGTTGATCCGCTTCACGCCGCAGGCGGCGAGGTCCTTCGCATGGCGGGCGAGCTGCGAGCCGTTGGTGGTGACCGTGAGTTCGTCGAGGGCGCCCGAATCCAGATGACGGGACAGGGAGCCGAACAGGGTCATGATGTCCCGCCGCACCAGAGGCTCGCCGCCGGTGATCCGCAGCTTGCGCACGCCCCTGTCGACGAAGGCCGAACAGATGCGGTCGAGCTCTTCCAGGGTGAGCAGGTCGCGCTTGGGCAGGAAGGCCATGTCCTCGGACATGCAATAGACGCAGCGAAAATCGCAGCGATCCGTCACCGACACGCGAAGATAGGTGATCGCCCGGCCAAACGGATCCAAAAGGGACCGGCCGGTATCGGAATTCTCGAGATGAGCCGGAAAGGCCCGCATGGCGGAGAAATCCTTGTTCGCGCGAAAGCTTGCCTTCAATTTGATGATCAAGCAGTTAGCGTGAAATGGCAAACCAGGAAAGGGGTCGAGGCCATGACATCTGAGCGCTGGCCGACGGAACTCCGCCTTGCCAAGGACAGGCGCAGCCTGCGCATCGCCTTCGACGACGGCACGGCTTTCGACCTGCCTGCCGAATATTTGCGGGTGACGAGCCCCTCGGCCGAGGTTCAGGGGCATAGTCCCGCCGAGCGCAAAACAGTGCCGGGCAAGCGGGAGGTGGAGATCATCGGCGTCGAGCCGGTAGGCAATTACGCCGTCAAGCTCATCTTCGACGACATGCACGACAGCGGGATTTACGGCTGGGACTACCTCTACCGGCTCGGAGCGGAGCAGGAGGAGAAGTGGCAGGCCTATCTCGACGAATTGGCAGCCAAAGGGCTGTCGCGGGACCGGGTGCGTTGAAGAGCCGGTTGAAGCTCTTCACGTCGGGATGGCCGGCACAAGGCCGGCCATGACGGGAGGGGGGGCTTACCGAAGAACCACGACCCGCGCGCCGACCTTGGCGCGGTTGTAGAGGTCCATGACGTCATCGTTGGTCATGCGGATGCAGCCCGAAGAGACGGCTTCGCCGATGGTCTCCGGCTCGTTCGATCCGTGGATGCGGTAGATCGTGCTGCCGATATAGAGGGCGCGGGCGCCGAGCGGATTGTCCGGGCCGCCCTTCATATAGCGGGGCAGGTCGGGACGGCGCTTGAGCATGGCTGCCGGGGGGGCGCCAATCCGGCCATTCGCGCTTCATGGTGATGGAGTGGGAGCCCGCCCAGGTGAAGCCCGGACGGCCCACGCCGACGCCGTATTGAATGGCCTGACCATTGCCGAGCACGTACCAGAGGCGGCGTTCGCTGGTGGACACGACGATGGTGCCGGGAGCATAACGCCCGGTGAAGGTGACGACCTCGCGCGGAACCGGCGCGGCCTGGGCCTTCAGGGCCTCTTCCGCGCTGTAGAGCGGCTGGCGGGTGAGGGGGTCGATTGCCGTAAATGCCGCAGCCGGCGTCGCCAGGGCGACGAAGGCGCAGACGAGCCCGGAGAGGGCAACGCGAGTGCGTCCCATTATTGCCTCAGATAAAACATGGTTGGTTGCGGGTTCTGCAATTGCTCAACGCAACAGCCCCGCTTCGGATCCAAGCTTTATCAAGGTTTTGCTATAAAATCCTAGTGCGGAAATGCCTCATTCCCGCCACATCGTAAGTGAGCGGTTAAGGCCAGGGTGCCACAATTCGCGGCACAAAATACTTAGCGTGGCACCTGCTTCTTTGGCTTGACGCCAGGGGTTCTGCGCCTTTAGAAGGCCCTTGTCAGGGCGCGTAGCTCAGCGGGAGAGCATTCGCTTCACACGCGAAGGGTCACAGGTTCAATCCCTGTCGCGCCCACCATTCCTTCCTGACAAGCCGAGCTTCACTTTTTCGTGTGCGATGCGTCGCGCACGGGACTTGCCGTGCGTCAGGCCGCCAGCGGCCTCATGACCGCCTGCACGGCAGCGAACAGATCGTCGAAATGGTCGATGACGAGATCGGGTCCCAACTCGCGGACCGGCACGTCGGTATAGCCGAACGGGACCGCGACTACGGGGATGCCGGCATTCTGCGCCGTCACGATATCCGTCCGGGAATCGCCGATCATGACCGCCCGGGCCGGGCTTCCTCCGGCGTGCTCGATGGTCAGGGTCAGGTGGCGCGGGTCGGGCTTGAAATAGGGGAACGTGTCGCGGCCGCAATTAGCCGCGAAGCGGTGGCCGATGCCGAGCTCGTCGAGCAGCTTCACCGAATGCTCCTCGACCTTGTTGGTGCACACCGCCAGGATGAAGCCTGCCTCTTCCAGCCGGTCCAGGGCTGCGGCCACGCCCGGATAGAGCTCGGTCCAGACGCAGATATTCTCCCCGTAATGGACCATGAACTGCCGGAACAGCTCGTCGAGATGGGCGGGGGTCAGCTCCTTGCCGGCGGCCTCGAAGCCGCGCTCGATCAGGGCCCGTGCGCCGGCGCCGATCATGTCGCGCGCCTTGGCCACTGGCAGGGGGGCGAGGCCCTCCCGTTCGAGGATCACGTTGAGGGTCCCGACGAGGTCGCCGGCCGTGTCTGCCAGGGTTCCATCGAGGTCGAAGACGGCGATGGGCGAGACGTTGTGCGGGGTATCAATGGCCATGAAGGTCGGCTACCTGCTGGAGGCAAGGGAATCAAGCCTTGGGATGATATGGTGCCTATGGTTGATTCGTTCTTACCGGATGGAGTGATGAATGCGGCCCCTTGGTTCCGCAGCGTTGATTTCGGCAGTCCTGGCGCTGGGAGGGCTCTCCGGCACCGCCCTGGCGGCATCTTATGAGTTCGTGCCTGCACCTCAGACAGACCTGAACAGGATTTATAGGATCGATCGGATCACCGGCGAGGTGAGCTCCTGCCAATATGGTCTACAGGAGGGTACGGTCGGGGTCACGCTCTGCTACAGTGCAGGCGAGGGTGCCGGAGCCCAGACGCCCGGAGAGTATGGACTGGTTGCCTCCCGCCACGAGCGGGAAGGGGGGGTGTTCCGGGTCAATTATCGGACCGGCCAGATGAGCGTCTGCTACGTGTTCGACGAGCGGGTGGTCTGCACGCCTCAGATGACCCCTTCGCCTGCCGCATCGACGGCTGCACCGACGGCGGCCACGCCGAGCGCCAGCTCGGGTACGGGGGCCTCGCCGCAGCGTCCCTGAGGCGCCAGTCCAGAGAAGGAGCATCGGATTGATCCTAAAAGCGGATTCCACTTTTGGGTTCGATGCTCTAGGCGGGGAATTCTACGACCGACCAAAGGTGAAACGTTCTTTCTTTCAACTGTCCTGACATGCTAGAGGCGAGCAAAACAGCTTTCGCAGGCCAGAGCGGACGCATTCTTAGAGGATTTCAGTGAGCGACAATCTCAAGCGTGCTGCAGCCGAACGGGCTGCCGAGCTCGTCACGGACGGCATGAGGCTGGGTTTGGGCACCGGCTCGACCGCGGCGCATTTCGTTGCGGCCATCGGCGAGCGGGTCCGGAGTGGGCTCAAGGTGGTGGGCGTTCCCACATCCGAGGCGACCCGCGACCAGGCGCAGCGCGAAGGCATTCCCCTGTCGACCCTCGACGAGACCCCGGACCTCGACCTGACGGTCGACGGAGCCGACGAACTCGACGACGACCTGCGCCTCATCAAAGGCGGCGGCGGCGCTCTCCTGCGCGAGAAGATCGTCGCCTCCGCGAGCCAGCGGATGATCGTGATTGCCGACGGGTCGAAGCATGTCTCGAAGCTCGGTCGCTTTCCTCTCCCCATCGAGGTCGCGCCCTTCGGCCTCACGGCCACGGAGCGGGCCATCGTCAGGCTGCTGGACAGCCTCGGCATGAGCGGCGGCGAGCTGCATCTCCGGCATGCCCCCGACGGGGCGGCCTATGTCACGGATGGGGGCCATTTCATTCTCGATGCGCATCTCGGGCGCATCGACAAGCCGAACGTGCTTGCCTCGACGCTGAACAACATTCCCGGCGTGGTGGAGCACGGTCTTTTCCTGGGCCTTGCCACCGGGGCGATCCTCGCAACGGCTGACGGGCTCGTCGAACTCGGTCAGCTCTGACCATAAGCTATGACGATTGGAGCCACTTCTATGATCCGCAACGCCTCCCGCCTGGCCGCGATCTCCGCCGCGCTGCTCATGCTTGCAAGTCCGGCTTTCGCGCAGCAGGCACAGCAGCCCAGCGCCAGCCAGCTGGCCGCTGCCAGCGAAGTCGCCATCAGCTCCGGTCTGACCGGCGCCTTCGATGCCATGACCGGTCCGATGCTCAACCAGCTTCAGCAGATGAACGTGACGCGCCCCGAGATCCGCCAGGATCTGGAGCAGGTGGTGGCGCTCATCCGTCCTGAGGTCGACCAGAAAAAGAAGGAGATGATCGATGCCACGGCACGGATCCTCGCCTCTCGCTTCAGCGAGGCGGAGCTGAAGGAGCTTACGACCTTCTACAAGTCGCCGGTCGGCCAGAAATGGGTGCAGCTGCAGCCGGGCATTCTCGATGCCATCGTCCGCGATATGGCGATCTGGACCCAGAGGACTTCGGAATTCATCATGACCCGTGCCCGCGAGGAAATGGGCAAGCGCGGGCATCAGCTGAACTGAGATCGGTTGCTGTACCGATACGAAAAAAGGCCCGGTTTCCCGGGCCTTTCTTTTTAGCGTTAATCCTCGACCGCCTTGAAGCGTCCTAGGCCTTTCAGGAAGAAGGGCAGGATCAGGGCGATCAGGGCAATGGCGAGCAGCGTCGCCGAGATCGGGCTCTGCAGCAGCACCATCGGATCGCCCAGGCTGATCGACAGCGCCCGCCGCAGCTGGCTTTCTGCGATCGGGCCCAGGATCAGGCCGACGACGACCGGGGCGATGGGGAAGTCGAAGCGCCGCATCAGGAAGCCGAGCACGCCGAACACCGTCAGCATGATGAGTTCGACCGGGGACGGATTGGCCGCGATGGTGCCCATGGTGGCGAAGACCAGAATGCCCGCATAGAGCCAGGGTTGCGGGATCGCCAGGAGACGGACCCACAGGCCGACCAGCGGCAGGTTCAGCACTAGCAGCATGGCATTGGCGATGAACAGGCTGGCGATCAGGCCCCACACCAGATTGGGTTGCTCGGCAAACAGCAGGGGGCCCGGGTTGAGGCCGTATTGCTGGAAGCCGGCGAGCAGCATGGCGGCCGTCGCGGAGGTCGGAAGGCCGAGCGTCAGGAGCGGCACCAGGGTGCCGGCGGCAGACGCATTGTTGGCGGCTTCCGGTCCGGCGACGCCTTCGATGGCGCCCTTGCCGAAATCCTCCGGATGCTTCGTGAGACGCTTCTCGGTGGCATAGGACAGGAAGGTCGGGATTTCCGCGCCGCCGGCGGGAAGCGCCCCGATCGGGAAGCCATAGGCGGTGCCGCGCAGCCAGGGCTTCCAGGAACGCTTCCAGTCCTCCTTGGTCATCCAGAGCGAGCCACGGACGGCCTCGAGCTTCTCCTCATGGACATGCCGGCGCGAGGCCACATAGAGCGCTTCGCCAACCGCGAAGAGGCCGACGGCCAGGGTCGTCACCTCGATATTGTCATAGAGCTCCGGCACGCCGAAGCTGAGGCGGGACTGGCCGGAGAGAATGTCGATGCCCACAAGCCCGAGCAGAAGGCCGATGAAGAGGCTGGTCAGGCCCCGGATTGGAGAATCGCCAAAGGTGGCCGAGACGGTCACGAAGGCCACGACCATCAGGGCGAAATAATCCTCCGGCCCGAAGCTCACGGCAATTTCCACGAGATAGGGAGCGAGCAGCGTGAGCCCCAGCGTCGCGATCGTGCCGGCCACGAAGGAGCCGATGGCGGCGGTGGCGAGCGCCGGGCCGCCGCGGCCGGCCTTGGCCATCAGGTTGCCTTCGAGCGCCGTCGCCATGGAGGCGCTTTCACCAGGCGTATTGATCAGGATGGCGGTGGTCGAGCCACCATACATGCCGCCGTAATAGATGCCGGCGAACATGATGATGGAGCCGGCCGGATCGAGCTTGAAGGTGATCGGCAGGAGCAGCGCCACGGTGAGCGCCGGGCCGATGCCGGGCAGAACGCCGACCGCGGTGCCGAGAAGGACGCCGACGAGCGCGAACAGCAGGTTCATCGGCTGAATGGCGACGGCGAGGCCGCTCGCGAGGGAGGTGAAGGCTTCCATGGCGGGCCTCAGAACAGGCGCTCGAGCGGCCCGGCCGGCAGGGACAGGGTCAAGAGCTTGGCAAAGAGAAGATAGATGACGACGGCCAGCACGGCTCCGATTAGGAGATCCGTCAGGAACGCGCGGCGTCCGAAGGCTGCCGAGGTCGTCGCGAACAGAATGGCCGTACCGATCATGAAGCCGCCGCCGAAGCGGATAAGGACGATCAGGCAGGCGAGTCCGCCGAGGATCAGCAGGATCGGCCTCCAGTCGAGGCTGTCGCGGGCTGGGAGATCGCCCCGCAATGCTCCGATGCCGTTGCCGATGGCGAGCAGGGTCAGGCCGGCCGAGACGATGACGGGCATGACCTTCGGACCGAGATCATAAGGGGAGAGAATCTGGAGCTTGGTCATGTCCCACCAGACCACGCCGGCGAGGACAAGAAGAATGAGCGCGATGACGAGACCTGCCACGTCGATGCGCCACTGGGGTGATGTGGTCATAGGTTATCCCAAAAAAGAAGCGCCGCGCTCCGAGAACGCGGCGCTTCCAACGGCCTTTATCTTGAAATTTAAGACTTCACCAGCCCCACCGCAGTGAGCACTTCTTTCGTGCGCGCCTGCTCGTCGGCAAGGATCTTGGCGAAGGCATCACCGGACACGTAGGAATCCTCCCAGCCCTTGGCCTTCAGGATTTCCTGCCACTCCTTGGACTTGGCCATCTTGTCCATGGCGTCCGTCAGGGCCTTCTTCTGGTCAGCGGAGATGCCGGGAGGCGCGACAACGGCACGCCAGTTGGCGATCTCGAGATCGATGCCCTGCGCCTTGATCGACGGCAGGTCGGCGGTGGCCTTGTCGGCCGGGGTGCTAAGACCGATGAGACGCAGCTTGCCGGCCTTGATCTGGCTCTCGAATTCGCCGTAACCGGAAATGCCGGCCGTCACCTTGCCGCCAAGGATAGCTGCCAGGGCCTCGCCGCCGCCGGAGAACGGGATGTAGTTGATCTTGGTCGGATCGGCGCCCGCGGCCTTGGCGAAGAGAGCCGCCGCGATGTGGTCGACGCCGCCTGCCGAGCCGCCCGCCCAGGTCACCTTGGCCGGATCGGCCTTGATGGCATCAGCCAGCACCTTGGCGTTCTTGATCGGCGAGTTGGCCGGAACCACGATCGCCTCGTATTCCGCCGTCAGGCGGGCGATCGGGGTCGTCTGCTCGAGGGTGATGGGCGACTTGTTGGTGAGAAGCGCGCCCACCATCACGTAGCCCATGACCATGAGCTGGTTGCCGTCACCCTTGGAATTGTTCACGAGCTGGGCGATGCCGATGGAGCCGCCGGCGCCCGGAACGTTGGTGACCTGCACGCTCTTGGCGATGCCGGATTGAGTCAGGGCCTGCTGCATCGAACGGGCCGTCTGGTCCCAGCCGCCGCCGGGTGCTGCCGGAGCCATGATCTTGAGCTCCATCTGAGCTGCCGCCGATGTCACGAATCCTGCCACGGCCGCCGCAGCGAGTGCGCTGCGCCAAAGACCTTTGCGAAACTGGCTCATAGGTTTCCTCCATTAACGCCGACGTCGGGTCGGCGAGCCGCGGCAGACCCTAAAGAGGGAACAGTGGGGCGGCAAGCGCCTTGCACCTTTATCGTTATCGAACCTTCGCGTAAGAGCTTCGGCATGCGGTGAGCAGCCATGTTCCCGAAGCGGGGCTGACGGGCGGCGTTGTCGAAGACCCGCCCTTATATGAATGAATCCGAGTTGCAGAATTGAGCGGAGATCGCCCCATGTCCTCATTCGATGTTGACCTCTTCGTGATCGGAGGCGGATCGGGCGGCGTGCGCGCGGCGCGGATCGCGGCGGGCTACGGCACGAAGGTCATGCTGGCGGAGGAGTATCGGGTCGGCGGAACCTGCGTCATCCGCGGCTGCGTTCCGAAGAAGCTGATGGTCTACGCCAGCCGCTTCGCCGACGATTTCCGTGATGCGCAAGGCTTCGGCTGGAGCCTCAGCGAGACGCGCTTCGACTGGGCGACCCTGATCCGCAACAAGGACAAGGAGATCGACCGGCTCGAGAGCATCTACCGGGCCAATCTGGAAAAGACCGGCGTCGAGGTCGTCGACAGCCGCGCCGTGATCGAGGATGCGCATACGGTCCATGTGCTCAAGACCGGCGCGCGCATCCGCGCTCGTTACATCCTCGTGGCTGTGGGAGCCCATCCGACCCTGGAGCCGGTCATCCCCGGCGGCGAGCTTGGCATCACGTCCAACGAGGTCTTCCATCTGGAGAGCCTGCCGAAGCGCATCCTGGTCGTCGGCGGCGGCTATATCGCGATCGAGTTCGCCGGAATCTTCGCCGGTCTCGGCAGCGAGGTCACGTTGCTGCACCGGGGCGACAAGCTCCTGCGCGGCTTCGACGAGGATGTGCGCGATGCGCTCGGCGAGGCCTATGCCCAGCGCGGGATTAAGCTGGCTCTGAGCACGACCCTCACGAGCCTTGAGAAGACGGCTGGCGGCATCGCCGCGACCCTGTCCGATGGTTCGATTCTCACCGTCGATCAGGTTCTCGTCGCCACGGGACGGCGGCCCAACACGAAGGGACTCGGTCTGGAGAATGCAGGCATCGCCGTCGACGAGGTCGGCGCCATTCCGGTGGACGGCTACTCGCAGACGATCATCCCCTCGATCTATGCGGTGGGTGACGTCACCAATCGCGCCAACCTGACGCCTATCGCCATTCGTGAGGGCCATGCCTTTGCGGACACGGTGTTCGGGGCCAAGCCCACCATCGTCGACCATGACCTGATCCCCACGGCCGTTTTCTCGACGCCGGAGATCGGCGTGATCGGCTGCGGCGAGGCGGCAGCCCGGGCGGTCTATGGCGATATCGACGTCTACAAGACCGCCTTCCGCCCTATGAAGGCCACGCTCTCCGGCGGCAGGGAACGGGTCTTCATGAAGCTCATCGTCGACAAGGCGACCGACAAGGTCGTGGGCGTCCACATCATGGGGCACGATGCGGGCGAGATGATCCAGCTCGCCGGCATTGCCGTCACCATGGGGGCCACCAAGGCCGATTTCGACCGCACCGTCGCGGTTCACCCAACGGCAGCGGAGGAACTGGTGACCATGCGCACGCCCATCATGGTGAAAAAACCGGTGGCGGTGGGATAGCCAAAACGCACAGCCGCCCAGTTTCAACACTTTCATGGATTTGGCTGGAAAGTGTTGAAACTGCACCGTTACAGAGCTACTATGAGTTTCAACAGAATTTAGCAAAGATCGATAAACTGTTGAAACTATGATCTTTCAAGAGCTTAACAACGATCAAAGACGAGAGAAGGTCAATTCGGATCAACGTTTTGTGGCTTGGCGCGAGGCCAAGTCGCGTGCCGAGAGCTACCGCGGCTCGCTCGTGTGGCAGGAGGTCAAAGGCGAGCAGTATCTTGTTCGCAGCTATTATGACGCTGCAGGAAACCGCCGCCAGAAATCTGAAGGACGGCGCAGTCCTGAGACGGAGAGGAAGAAAGCTGACTGGGAAAGGGCCCGCCAAGAGGCCAAGGACCGCTTTGCATCCGTTCGTGAGATCATGGCTCGGCAGGCGGCCATCAATCGTGCGGTCAAACTCGGACGCGTGCCGCTCGTGGGAGCGAGGATCATGCGGGCTCTCAACGATGCCGGACTCCTCGGGAACGGCATTCGGATCGTCGGTACGAATGCGATCTACGCCTACGAAGCAGTTGCTGGCGTCATGGTCGATCCCGACATCACGACGACGCTCGATATCGACCTTCTGCTCGATGCCAGGATGTCGCTTCGGATCACCACGGGTGACAATGTCGCCGAGCCTGCGCTTATCGATCTGCTGCGGAAGGTGGACAAATCCTTCGAGAGAACGAGCCAGACGTTTCGTGCGGTCAACCGGGATGGATATCTCGTCGACCTGATCAAGCCGCAGCGGAATCCTCCGTGGCTGAATGAACGGGTTCAGATCGGAAGCGCGGAGGACGAGCTCACAGCCGTCCCGATCAACGGTCTGGCATGGCACGAGAGCGCACCCCCATTCGAAGCGACTGCCATCGACGAGAAAGGGGGGCCTGTTCGTATCGTCGCGAGCGATCCGAGAGTCTTTGCCGCTCATAAGCTTTGGATGTCGCAACAGCCCGACCGGGATCCGGTGAAGCGGCATCGCGATGCCGCTCAGGCGAGGGCGGTCGCTCAGATTGTTTCCCGATACCTGCAGCATTTGCCGTTCGACAGCAACGACATGCGCATGCTTCCACGAGAACTATTTGAGGGGGCAAAGCCATTATTCGAAGCGGAGGAAAGTCCTGACGCGTATACTTTCTGAAGGCAACCCTCAAGTCAGTGAGCATGGCCGCATGGGTGTCCTCTGGAAGGCACACCTCACGGACGCGGCCTTTCGACACTCGCCTTTTTGAATATGTCGTGTATAGGTGCCTTTTCATGCCGCTTGTTGCGGTGCACGATGAGCATTGAAGAAAGGACACGGGGGTAAGTGTCATGACCGAGCGGTGGACGCCCGACAGCTGGAGAAACAAGCCGATCCAGCAGGTTCCGGCCTATCCGGACCCTGAGGCGCTTGAGAGCGTCGAGCAGCAGCTCGCCGGCTTTCCCCCGCTCGTCTTTGCGGGCGAGGCGCGCAAGCTGAAGCGGACGCTCGGCAAGGTCGCCAAGGGCGAGGCCTTCCTGCTCCAGGGCGGCGATTGCGCCGAGAGTTTCGCCGAGCACTCGGCCGACAACATCCGCGATTTCTTCCACCTGTTCCTCCAGATGGCCGTGGTGCTGACCTATGCGGGCGGCTCGCCGGTCGTGAAGGTCGGCCGTGCGGCCGGCCAGTTCGCCAAGCCGCGCTCGGCCTCGACGGAGACCATCGATGGCGTCGAGCTGCCGAGCTACCGGGGCGACATCATCAGCGACATCGCCTTCACGCCGGAGGCCCGCACGCCGGATCCGCGCCGTCAGCTCATGGCCTACCGCCAGTCGGCCGCGACCCTCAACCTGATCCGCGCCTTCGCTACCGGCGGCTACGCCAATCTCGAGAACGCCCATCGCTGGATGCTCGGCTTCGTGAAGGATTCCCCGCAATCCTCCCGCTACAGCGAGCTCGCCGAGCGCATCACCGAGAGCCTGAACTTCATGCGGGCCATCGGGATCGATCCCGAGACGCATCCCGAGATGCGCTCAACGGATTTCTACACCAGCCACGAGGCCCTGCTGCTCGGCTATGAGGAGGCCATGACCCGCGTCGATTCCACGACCGGCGACTGGTACGCCACCTCGGGCCACATGCTCTGGATCGGCGATCGCACCCGCCAGCTCGACCACGCCCATGTAGAATACATGCGCGGCATCAAGAATCCGATCGGTCTCAAATGCGGCCCGTCGCTCTCAGCCGATGGGTTGCTCAAGCTCATCGACACCCTCAACCCTGAGGACGAGGCCGGCCGTCTGACCCTGATCTGCCGCTTCGGCGCGGACAAGATGGGCGATCACCTGCCGGGCTTGATCCGTGCGGTGCAGAAGGAAGGCCGCACGGTGGTGTGGTCCTGCGACCCGATGCACGGCAACACCATCAAGGCGGCCTCGGGCTACAAGACCCGGCCGTTCGAGAAGGTCATGGGCGAGGTGCGGGACTTCTTCGCCATCCATCAGGCGGAAGGCACGCATGCGGGCGGCATCCACCTGGAGATGACCGGCAAGAACGTCACGGAATGCACCGGCGGCGCCCGTGCGCTCACCGATGCGGACCTGCGCGACCGCTATCACACCTATTGCGATCCGCGCCTCAATGCCGAGCAGGCGCTGGAAATCGCCTTCCTGACCTCGGAGCTCATCAAGCGCGAGCGCCAGTCAAGGGAACAACCGGCCGCCCTGGCGGCGGAATGAGCGACTGGGCAGACTAACAATTAAGATTAAGAAAAAGGGGCGCCTAAAGCGCCCCTTTTTCTTTACGCGTACGCAACTCTACTCGTATTCGCTATCAGCTCAGATAGCCCATGAAGAAGAGAATAAGAATGATCGGCAGCGGAATGCCGATAAGCCAGAGCAGGCCGCCTTTCAACATGTCAGTCTCCCAGTGTTCCGTGTGGAAACAACGAACTGGACTGTTGTGGGTTCCCACAAAGCTTGAGCTTTGCAGAAAGTATTGAAGTGCGGGATTCCATCCTTCGCGAGGCGCATGCAGAGACGTGGGATCAGCCCTGCCCGATGAGCGTTTAAGAGTGCACGGGAAAGCTTTACCCTTGCATTGCTGCACCCTCGGCGGCGCGCTAAATCCGCAGGTATCATGACTCAGAACACGCTCAAGATCGCTCTCGCCCAGCTCAATCCCATTGTCGGCGATGTGGCAGGCAACGAAGAGAAGGCGCGGGTGGCCCGCGCGGAAGCGGCCCGGCTCGGGGCCGATCTCGTGATGTTCGCCGAGCAGTTCCTGGCGGGCTATCCCGCCGAGGACCTCGTGCTGAAGCCCGCCTTTCAGGATTCCTGCCGCGCTGCGCTGGAACGGCTTGCCCGCGAGACGGCGGACGGTGGTCCCGGCGTGCTCATCGGATTGCCGTGGCGGGAGGAGGGCGAGCTCTATAACGCCTATGCGCTCCTCGACAATGGCTCGACTGCCGTGCGCTTCAAAGTCGACCTGCCGAATTACGGAGTCTTCGACGAGAAGCGCAATTTCGCCGCCGGGCCGCTGCCCGGGCCCGTGAATTTCCGTGGCATTCGCCTCGGCCTTCCGATCTGCGAGGATATCTGGACCGGCGATGTCGTTGAATGCCTCGCCGAGACCGGCGCCGAGATGCTCCTCGTGCCCAATGGCTCTCCCTATTGGCGCGGCAAGACCGAGGAGCGCTTCAACATTGCCGCCGCGCGCGTGACCGAGAGCGGGCTCCCGCTGGTCTATCTCAACCAAGTCGGCGGCCAAGACGAACTGGTCTTCGACGGCGCCTCCTTCGTGCTCAACGCCGATTGCTCGCTCGCCTGCCAGTTGCCCGCCAACGAGGAGACAGTCGCGCTCACCACCTGGACGAAGGGTGAGGAGGGCTGGGTCTGCCGCGAGGCTCCCATCGTCACGGTGGAGGAGGGCGAGGAGGCCGATTACGCCGCCTGCGTTCTGGGGCTTCGCGATTACGTGGAGAAGAACCGCTTCCCGGGCGTGGTGCTCGGGCTGTCCGGCGGCATCGATTCGGCGATCTGCGCCGCAATGGCGGTCGATGCGCTCGGGCCTGAGCGGGTGCATTGCGTGATGCTGCCCTACCGCTACACCTCCGGCGAGTCGCTGAAGGACGCGGAGGACTGCGCCAAGGCGCTCGGCGTCCGCTACGATATCCTGCCGATTGCCGCGCCCGTGGAAGGCTTCGAGGCCTCGCTGCAGCCGCTCTTCGAGGGCAGACCGCGCGACATCACGGAGGAGAACCTCCAGAGCCGCGCCCGCGGCACCATCCTCATGGCAATCTCGAACAAGTTCGGCGCCATGGTGGTGACCACCGGCAACAAGTCGGAAATGTCAGTAGGCTATGCCACCATCTACGGCGACATGAACGGCGGCTTCAACCCGATCAAGGACCTCTACAAGATGGAGGTCTACCGCATCTCGGCCCTGCGCAACCGCTGGAAGCCGAAGGGGGCGCTTGGACCGGATGGGATCGTGATCCCGGAGAACATCCTGACCAAGGCGCCCACCGCTGAACTCCGTGAGAACCAGAAGGACCAGGATTCCCTGCCGCCCTACGAGGATCTCGACGAGATCCTGCGTGGTCTGGTGGAGGATGAACTGCGCGTCTCGGAGATCGTCGCGAAGGGCTACGATCTGGAGGTCGTGAAGAAGGTGGAACGCCTGCTCTACATTGCCGAATACAAGCGCCGCCAGGCCGCGCCCGGCGTGAAGGTGACGCGCAAGAATTTCGGCCGCGACCGCCGCTATCCCATCGTCAATCGCTATCGCGACCAGGGGCTCGCGGCGCACCGGAATGACGAAGCCTTGGAGCGCGCCATGGGCAAGCCGCGTGTGGGTTCGCAGGACGTGTAGGGGGACGGTCCCTGCCTCACTTTGGAGCGAAAGCGGGCTTATCGTCTCGACCATGCTCCCGGAGCTTGGATTCTGGGCGGCAGCGTGTGGTTTTCCAGGGGCGAAGCATGCACGAGCGCGAGGGGCTGGAGCCTCGTGCGCAATCTCGATGGGAACATCCCATGGACATCGAGCGGCAGGTGGCAAGCCAATATACCCGGGGCGGGCTCGAAGGCGCAATTCTCGACGCACTGACGAAGAGCGGGAAGGATCCTGACAAGCTCGCCAATACGGATCTCTCAAGCATCGACGAGTTCCATCTCGGCTGGTACGCGGAAACCGACGAACTCGCGCGGGAACTCGGCTTCTCGCGCGATTCCCATGTTCTCGACGTCGGCTCCGGCATCGGCGGCCCGGCACGGCATCTCGCGGTAGCGCTCGGCTGCCGAGTGACGGGAATCGATCTCACGGAGGAGTTCGTCCAAGTCGCGGTCGCGCTCACGAGACGTTGCGGGCTCGCGGATCGGGTCTCCTTCCGGCAGGGAAGCGCCCTGACGCTTCCGTTCGAGGGCGGCACGTTCGACGGGGCCTTGCTCATGCATGTGGGGATGAACATCGCCGATAAGGCGACGCTCTTCTCCGAGGTCCGGCGCGTGCTGAAGCCCGGCGGGCGCTTTGGCGTCTATGACATCATGCAGATTGGCGAAGGCGAGCTTCCCTATCCCATGCCCTGGGCCATGACGCAGGCCACGAGCTTCGTCGAACGGCCGGAGACCTATCGACGGCTTTTGGCGGCCAGCGGCTTCGAGATTGAAAAGGAGCGCAACCGGCGCGACTTCGTCCTCACGTTAGGGCGCGAGATGCGCGAGAAGATCGCGAGGGAAGGCATGCCGGCCCTCGGTCCTCGTATCCTCGGGGCAGACATGCCGGAGCGCATCGGCAACGTGATGGCCGTTCTCGAACGCGGCACGATTGCTCCCGTCGAAATGATCGCGCGGGCAATCTGAAGCATTTTTTGGCCCAGGTTGCGACGCCGGCGGGCATAGGAGGGCTTGTGCGAAAAGCAAAGAGGCATCGGGGTGAAGGGCTTTGCGGCACTTGCGCGGCGCGCTGCCCTTCGCCATAGGGTTTCCCATGTCCAAGCCCATCGTTCGCTTCGCCCCGTCTCCGACCGGGCACATCCATATCGGCAACACCCGCGTCGCCCTGCTCAACGCGCTCTATGCGCGACGGGAAGGCGGCACCTTCATCCTGCGATTCGACGATACGGATCTGGCGCGATCGAAGAAGGAATATGCGGACTCCATCGAGACCGATCTTCAATGGCTCGGTATTCCTCCCGATGTGATCGTCCGCCAGTCGGACCGGTTCGATCTCTATGACGCCGCCGCCGAGCGGCTGAAGGCGGTCGGGCGCCTCTATCCCTGCTACGAGACGCAAGAAGAGCTGGAATTCCGCCGCAAGCGCCAGCTCGCCCGTGGTCTGCCGCCGATCTACGACCGGGCGGCCCTCAAGCTCACGGACGAGGACCGGGCAAGGCTCGAACAGGAGGGGCGGCGACCCCATTGGCGCTTCCAGCTCGAGCCCACGAATGTCACCTGGGACGATCTCGTGCGCGGCCATTGCCACGTGGATTGCAGCTCGCTTTCCGACCCGGTGCTGGTGCGCGAGGACGGGACCTATCTCTACACGCTGCCCTCGGTGGTGGATGACGTCGAGCTTAAAGTGACCCATGTGATCCGCGGCGAGGACCACGTCACCAACACGGCGGTGCAGATCCAGATCTTCGAGGCTCTGGGCGCGAGCGCTCCTACCTTCGCCCATCACAGCCTGCTGATCACGGCGAGCGGCGAGGGCCTGTCCAAGCGCCTCGGCCATCTCTCGATCAAGGGCCTGCGCGATGCCGGGCTCGAACCCCAGGCGGTGGCCTCGCTCGCGGTGCTCGTAGGCTCGGCGGAGGCCGTGCGGCCTGTGGCCGATCTCAACGAACTCGCCCGCCTGATCGATTTCTCCCACATCTCCCGCGCCCCGGCGAAATTCGATGAGAGCGAGCTGGAGCACCTGAACGCCCGTCTCATCCACGAGATGCCCTACGAGGCCGCCCGCGAGCGTCTGGCTGAGCTCGGCGCGGATGCGGGCGAGGCGTTCTGGCTCGCCGTGCGCGGCAACCTGACGAAGGTCAGGGATGCGGTCGAATGGGCGAATGTGGTGCGCGGTCCGGTGACACCGGTGATCGAGGACAAGACCTTCATCGAGGCGGCCACGGGCGTTCTGCCGGAGGCTCCCTGGGATGCGGCCACCTGGAAGGCCTGGACGGAGGCCGTGAAAGCGGCCACCGGCGTGAAGGGCAAGGCGCTGTTCATGCCGCTGCGGCTCGCGCTCACCGGGCTCGATCACGGTCCGGAGCTTGGGGCGCTGCTGCCGCTGATCGGCCCCGAGCGGGCGAAGGCACGGCTGTCAGGGCAGGTGGCGTAAAGCCTCGCAGCGAGTAACTAACAAACACACCCTCATCCTGAGGAGGTCGCGAAGCGACCGTCTCGAAGGAGGTTCTAGTGCACTCTGGAGGCTCCTTCGAGACGTAGACTTCGTCTGGTCCTCAGGATGAGGTTGAGTGTGTCTTGAGATATCAAGCCTTGATCTTGTACCCCGTCCTGAAGATCCACCAGATGGCGCTGAGGCAGATCAGCATGAAGACCAGGGTCATGACGAGGCTTAAAGTCACGCCCACATCGGCGATGCCGTAGAAGCTCCAGCGGAAGCCGCTCACCAGATAGACCACCGGGTTGAACAGGGCGACCGTCTGCCAGAACGGCGGCAGCATGTTGATGGAATAGAAGCTGCCGCCGAGGAAGGCGAGGGGCGTGACGATCATCAGTGGGACGACCTGCAGTTTCTGGAAGCTGTCGGCCCAGATGCCGATGATGAAGCCGAATAGGCTGAAGGTGACGGAGGTCAGGACCAGGAAGGCGATCATCCAGAGAGGGTGCTCGATGGAGAAATCCACGAAGAGCCGCGCCGTGACGAGGATGATGGTGCCGATGATCACCGACTTGGTGGCAGCCGCCCCCACATAGCCGATGACCGTCTCGATCGCCGAGATGGGGGCGGAGAGGAGCTCGTAGATGGTGCCGGTGAATTTCGGCATGTAGATGCCGAACGAGGCGTTCGAGATGCTCTCCGTCAGGATGGAGAGCATGATCAGGCCGGGCACGATGAAGGCACCGTAGCTCACGCCGTCGATATTGGCCATGCGCGAGCCGATGGCCGAGCCGAAGACGATGAAATAGAGCGAGGTCGAGAGCACCGGCGAGGCGATGCTCTGCATCAGCGTGCGCCAGGTGCGCGCCATCTCGAAGAGATAGATGGCCTTGATTGCGTAGAAATTCATGAGCGCCCCCTGACCAGGCTGACGAAGATCTCCTCCAGCGAGCTCTCGGAGGTCTGCAGGTCCTTGAAGTCGATGCCGTGCTCGTTCAGGCGGCGCAGAAGGCCGGCGATGCCCGTCTCCTGCGTCTGCGTGTCGAAGGTGTAGACCAGTTCGCTGCCGTCGGCGGAGAGGTTCAGGTTTTCGGATCGCAGCTCCGGCGGCAGGGCGGAGAGGGGGCTCTGCAGGTGCAGGGTGAGCTGCTTCTTGCCGAGCTTTTGCATCAGGAGGTTCTTGTCCTCGACCAGGATGATCTCGCCCTTGCTGATCACCCCGATCCGGTCGGCCATCTCCTCGGCCTCCTCGATATAGTGGGTGGTCAGGATGATCGTGACGCCGCTCTCCCGCAGACGCCTGACCATGTTCCACATGTCCCGCCGCAGCTCCACGTCGACGCCGGCCGTGGGTTCGTCGAGGAAGAGGATCTTGGGCTCGTGCGACAGGGCCTTGGCGATCATGACCCGGCGCTTCATGCCGCCCGAGAGCGTCATGATCTTGCTGTCGCGCTTCTCCCAGAGGGAAAGGTCCTTCAGGATCTTTTCGATATAGGCGGGGTTCGGCGGCTTGCCGAAGAGCCCCCGGCTGAACGTCACCGTCGCCCATACGCTCTCGAAGGCATCGGTGGTGAGTTCCTGCGGGACGAGGCCGATCTTGGTGCGCGCAGGCCGATAGTCGCGGATGATGTCGTGGCCGTCGGCCGTGACGGTGCCCGTGCTCGGATTGACGATCCCGCAGATGATGCTGATCAGGGTCGTCTTGCCGGCGCCGTTGGGACCGAGCAGCGCGAAGATCTCGCCACGGCGGATCTCCAGGTCGACCGTCTTCAGGGCCTGGAAGCCTGATGCGTAGGTCTTGCTGAGGCCGGAGACGGCAATGATCGGATCGGACGTGCCCGCGGGCCGGGGCATCTCAAGGGAATCGAGCAGTTTCATGGCGCGCGTAATAGCATGACTGTAGGCGGCGCGGAATGGACGCGAACTCTCCTCCCCCTTGTGGGGAGGAGTTGGAGGTGGAGGTGTGAGCGCCATGCTGGTCCAGTCCAGCGTCGGCACCCCCACCCTTAATCCCTCCCCACAAGGGGGAGGGAAACTCGCGTAACGTCCTGACGACGATCCCAGATCGGCTGGCGCTGTCCGGGAGGAAGTACTCGTCGTTGGACAATCAGTTCTGCGCGTGCGGAACCGGGATCAGGTTGGGCGCGATCACCCGCACCGTCTTCTTCTGGCCGTTGCCCGCGACGACTTCCTGCTTCGAGCCCTCGCCCTGGCGCACCACGGTGTCGGTCTCGATGGATTGCGGGCCGATACCGGCCGATTCCTTGCTGGCGGTCGGGGCAGCGGCGGCGATCTCGGCGGCTTCCTTGGTCTCCTCGTCGGCTTTCTTGTCGGCCGCCTTGCGGGCAGCCTGCGTCTTCGGCCGGGAGAGCTCTTCCGCCTTCTCGGCGGTGACGATCAGGTCGCCCTTGCGCTGCTGGAGCATGCTCTCCGCTTTGCGCAGGACCACGGCCCAGCTCTCGTCGGGCTTCTTGCAGGCACAGCTCTCGTCGAAGGTCTTGCGGAACTTGAAGGCGTTCGCCAGCGACGTATAGGGCTGGTTCGTGGAGAGCGAGGCGGCCCGGTTGAGGCCCTGGTCGCCACCCGGATAGGCGAAGGCCAGGGTTTCCGTGCCGGGGCAGAGAGACTGGCACATCTCGTTGGCGCTCTGCCCGCCGCCCGGAGGGGTGACCAATGGGAAGAAGGAGCCGTCGCAGGTCTTCACGCAGATCAGGCGTCCGCCGCCCATAGAGGGCGGGCCGTCATCGGCGATGATCGGCTGCCCCTCGGGCATGATTTCCTGCTGCGGCTGACGCGGGGCGCCGAACAGGGATTCGAAGAAGCCGCGCGGCTGGTCCGTGGAGCAGGTCTGCTGGATCGCCACCTGGAGCTGCCGACGGCGTGCGTCGATCTGGCCCTGATCGACGGCCTGGGAGGCGAGGCGGGCATAGCCGGCCTCGAGCTGGCGGATCTGCTGGGCGATCGAGCCGCATTCGGCCGGGGCCGGGCCGGAGAGGAAGCCGAGCGGTCCGCGCTCGCAGCCGATATTGCGGTAATAGCCGACGAGGCGGTTGATCTCCATCCGCTGGGCCTGCATCTGGCCGGTCGGCGCACTCCCGCCGCTGCGCTCCAGGGCCGCCAGTTCAGCCTGGAAACGCTGGCAGTGCGCCGATTGGGCATAGGCTGCCTGACCGGCAGCCAGAAAAGCCGTTACAGCGATGAGGGAGCGGAGAAAAGATGTCTTTGCCATAGAGCTGATCGCAGAACCGGTCCGTTGCGGCGTCGAATGCCTGGGTAGCGGGTCATGTGCCGCTGGAATTTGACCCTATTGTGATTAACGCCTTGCCCCCTTCGAGGGAAGCTGTCTAGCTTCTCGCGAACAGCGACTCCGAAAAGTGATCCTGCATGTACTCCCATACGACTATCGGGGCAAATGACCTCGCTCGGGCGAAGCGCTTCTATGACGCGGTGCTCGGTATCCTTGGTCTTGAGGTGCGGTTCTCGGACGAGGCCATCATCGGCTGGGGGCCTGCCCGGCGGGCGGCCGCAATTCCTGGCCGTGCGCCCGTTCGACGGCCGGGAACCCAGCGTGGGCAACGGCTCTATGATCGCGCTGCTCGCCTCGAAGCGCAGCCTTGTCGATGCCTGCCATGCCGCCGCCATGGAGCAGTGCGGCACGGATGAGGGCGGGCCGGGCCTGCGGCCGCATTATCACCGTAACTATTACGGAGCTTACTTTCGCGACCTCGACGGTAACAAGATCTGCATCGTGTGCCACCATCCCGAGTAGGCTCTCGTCAAAGGCTCGAACCATCCCCACATGACAGCGTAACCGTGGGAGTTGAATGGAAAGATGCTTGCTCGAATCGCTTTGGCCCTGACCCTGACGATGGCTGCCGTAACGGGTGCCACAGCCCAGGAGCCTGACCTGATCTTCAAGAAATCCACGGTCTGGCGGGCGCTGACCCCGGATGACAAGCTCGCGGTCTACGGGATCGACGATCCCTTGGTCGAGGGCGTGGCCTGCCATTACACGACCCCGGAGCGCGGCGGCATTTCCGGCACTTTCGGTGTGGCCGAGGAGGTCTCCGACATCTCGCTGTCCTGCCGGCAGGTGGGGCCGGTGAAGTTCAAGCAGAAATTCGGCCAGGGCGACGTGGTGTTCAGCGAGCGCCGGTCGCTGATCTTCAAGAAGATGCAGATCGTCCGCGGCTGCGACGCGAAACGCAACACCCTGGTCTACATGGTCTATTCGGACCGGCCCATCGAGGGCTCGCCGAAGAACTCCACCTCGACCGTCCCTCTGATGCCCTGGGGCACGGAAGTCCCGCCGAAATGCGGGGAATGGCTGAAGTCGTAAGGACGACGGCCGTCAGCCCGCGCTCCCGTTCAGCAGCAGCCTCGCGGCCGTCGCCCACATGATGAGACCGATGGCGATATCGAGAATGCGCCAGGTGACGGGCCGGGCGAAGAGCGGCTTCAGGAGCCGGGCGCCGAACCCGAGGGAGAAGAAGAACACGAAGGAAGCCGTCATCGCGCCAGCGGCAAACCATCCTTTGCCCTCGTCGAACTGGGTTGAGATCGAGCCGATCAGGACCACCGTGTCGAGATAGACATGCGGATTGAGCCAAGTGAAGGCAAGGCAGGTGAGAACCACCCGACTCAGGCTTTCCGGTGCCGCCTCGAACGGCCTTAAGGAGGCGGACCCGAAGGCGGCCATGAAGCTGCGTGCTCCATAGGCGAGAAGGAAAGCGGCGCCCCCATAGAGCAGGATCGTCTCGGCCCAGGGCACTCGTGCGCTGAGCTGCGCAAAGCTTGAAACGCCGGCCAGGATGAGCACGGCGTCCGAAAGCGCGCAGGTGAGGCACACCGCGAGCACGTGCTCGCCGCGAAGGCCGATGCGCAGCACGAAGGCGTTCTGGGCCCCGATGGGCAGGATGAGGCTGAGGCCGAGCAGGAAACCGGCGAGGAGGGGAGCGGTCATGTCGATGGTCCGAACGGGAGTCGACGTTCCCTAGGGCCGACGTTAGGATTAGGACAGTTAAAGTCTCTGATCTTGATTTAGAAAAACTAATCCTGTGCTCGATTATACTCTCCTCTCCGCTCTCGCCGCCGTGGTGCGCACCGGCAGCTTCGAGCGGGCAGCCCAGCAGCTGAATGTGACACCCTCGGCGGTCTCGCAACGGATCAAATTGCTGGAGGAGCGGATCGGAACCGTTCTCGTCATCCGAGGGCAGCCCTGCTTGGCGACCGAAGCCGGCCAGCGCCTGTGCCAGCACGTGGAGCAGGTCGCCCTGCTCGAAAGCTCTCTCCGCCAGAGCCTACCCGGCCTGGAGCCCGAGACCGGCCCGGTGACCTTACGCCTTGCGGTCAACGCGGACAGCCTCGCCACCTGGTTCATCCCGGCTATGGCGGAGACGGAGGGATTCCTGTTCGATCTCGTGGTGGATGACCAGGATCACAGCGCCGAGTGGTTGCGGCAAGGCGAGGTCGTGGCGGCCGTGACCTCGTACGGCAAGCCGATCCAGGGCTGTAACTGCTATCCCTTGGGCAACCTAAAGTACCTTGCGACAGCCAGTCCTGGATACGTGGAACGATGGTTGCCGGACGGGTTGAACGAGCAATCGGCTGCTCGTGCGCCGTGTCTCGTTTTCAATCAGAAGGATCAACTCCAGGCGATCTGGCTTCGGCGTGCCCTTGGCGTGGATGTCAGGCCGCCCGTCCACTGGCTGCCGTCATCGCAGGCCTTCGTGGACGCGGCTCTTGCGGGATTGGGATGGGGGATGAACCTGGATACGACGGTTCAGGAGCATATCCGCGCGGGTCGCTTGGTAGCGCTTGAACCGTCAGAACAGCTGGAGGTGCCCTTGTTTTGGCAGCAGAGCCGGATTGTCGGTCCTCTGCTTACCGATGTGACCCGAGCCGTCCTAACGACCGCCCGGGCCATGCTAGCGCCTATGCCGACTCAGAGGCTGGCTCATCAATCACTACCCTCATCCTGAGGAGCCTGCGGAGCAGGCGTCTCGAAGGAGGGTCCAGAGAGCGCTGAAGTCGCCCTCGTCCTTCGTGACGGATTGCTGACGCAATCCCCTCAGGATGAGGGCTTAGGGAAGGGGCGAATGATGGGCCGGACTCTTAGGTGTGATCGATCTCAGTTCGAGCAGGTCACGGAGACCGGCGGCTCCTTGGGGCCGAGCGATGCTTTCTGGATGTTGCCCGTGACCTCATCCGAGGTGATCTGCCGATAGGAAACCGCCTTCGCATAGCCATGGGCCTCGCACCAGGCGTTTGTCACAACTTGGCCACAGGCCTGGTTTGTGATCAGGCATTCCGCGACGCCGTAGCCGTCGGCGGCGGGAACCATGAAGGTGGCTTCAGTCGAAGAGGCCTTGGTGCCGTTGGGGAGCAGCGTTAAGGACGCGGCTGCAAGAAACACGACAGTACCCATCCCGAGCATGGTGAATGCGCGGCGCATCATAGACCTCTTTTGTTGAACTCGGGCCATTATGCCACGAGTGTGCGTGAACAAAGCTCTAACGCGCTTGGCCACAACGCGTTTCATGCGGCTGTGCAAATAAAACATGCTTACCGAATAGGAAACCTTGACGTCCCAAAGCCGAAAAGGCATTGATGGCTTCATGAACACGGCAACGATCCTCATTTCCGGGATTATTTGCGGCTAGCGCATTTCGCTGGCTGGAGCCGTCTCGTTCTCATTCCAAGATCGAAACCATCCTCCGGCCTGCGGCCTGACAGGGATTTGGTTTCATGGCGGCAAGCTTGAGGCTCTACAACACGCTGACCCGGTCGAAGGACGCTTTCGTCCCGATCGATCCTGAGAACGTGCGCCTCTACGTCTGCGGACCCACCGTTTACGACTACGCCCACATTGGCAACTCCCGCCCGATCATCATCTTCGACCTTCTCTTCCGTTTGCTGAGGCATGTTTACGGTAAGGAAGCTGTCACGTATGTGCGCAATATCACCGATGTGGACGACAAGATTAACGCCCGTGCCGCCCGGGATTACCCGGGTCTGCCCCACAACGAGGCCATCCGCGTCGTCACCCAGAAAACGGAAGAGCAGTTCCACGCCGATATCCGGGCGCTGGGCGTGCTCATGCCGGAGGACGTGAACGAGGCGGGCAAGCCTCCGCGCTTCATCGAGCCCCGGGCGACCGAGCACATCGACGAGATGCGCATGATCATCGAGCGGCTGATCGCCCGCGGAGCGGCCTATGTGGCCGAGGAGCACGTGCTCTTCTCGGTCGCCGCCATGGAGAAGCTGCCGAACGTGCCGCCATACGGCGCCTTCTCGAAGCGCTCCCTCGACGAGCTGCTCTCCGGCGCCCGCGTGGACGTAGCGCCCTACAAGCGCGATCCGATGGATTTCGTGCTCTGGAAGCCCTCGGGGCCGAAAGATCCCGCTTGGCCGTCGCCGGCCGGCATTAAGACGCCAGGGCGTCCCGGCTGGCACATCGAGTGCTCGGCCATGTCCTGGAAGCACTTGGTCCAGGCCTTCGAGACAAGACTTTCCTGCGACGATGCGACTGCCCGCGAGATCTTCGACATCCACGGCGGCGGCATCGACCTCGTCTTCCCGCACCATGAGAACGAGATCGCGCAGTCCTGCTGCGCCTTCGACACGCCGCGCATGGCCAATGTGTGGATGCACAACGGCTTCCTGCAGGTGGAAGGGGAGAAGATGTCGAAGTCCCTCGGCAACTTCTTCACCATCAACGAACTGCTGCAGGACTGGCCCGGCGAGGTCTTGCGCTTCAACATGCTGCGCACCCATTACCGCCAGCCCATCGACTGGACGGTGAAGGGACTGGAGGAAAGCGAGAAGACCCTCGACCGCTGGTATGAGCTGGCGGGGAGGGGCGAGACGGCTTTCCTCTCGGACCACATCGTCGAAGCGCTCGCGGACGATCTCAACACGCCAAAGATGCTGGCGGAGCTCCATGCCCTCGACGGACAGGGCGCTCACGAGGAGCTCGGGGCAAATCTTCGTGCGCTCGGCTTCCTGCTCGAAGGAGCCGAGGCCTGGAAGGCTCGCAAGCAGGCTTCTCTCGGTGTCGATCCTGCGCAGGTCGAAGCCCTGATCGCCGCCCGCAAGGAGGCGCGCGCCGCCAAGAACTGGGCCGAGTCCGATCGCATCCGCGATGAGCTTGCGGCGATGAACGTCGTCGTGAAGGACAACAAGGACGGCACGACCACCTGGGAGGTGGCGCGATGAGCGTCATGAGTTTCTCCACCGTCATCACCGGCCTTGTGCTGGTGATCCCGATCCGAAAAGCTTGGCGCTCTTCTCATCGGGATGGCCGGGACAAGCCCGGCCATGACGCGTGTGAAATGTGCTGCACATTCAAGAATGGGGGTGCACGCTGATGGGACAGGCATCGCCGAAACCGGGGCTTCGTCCCTTCCTGCCGGCGGATCTGCCGGTTCTCGTCGATATCTACGAGGAGAGCATCGCCGAGTTGACGGGCGAGGATTACAGCGAGAGCCAGCAGGAAGCCTGGATCGCTCGCGCCGAGGACGATTCCTTCGCTGAGAGGCTGACGAAGAGCCTGACCCTGATCGCCACCGTCGAGGGCTCTCCGGTCGGCTTCATCGCGCTCAAGGACAACGAGCTGATCGACCTGTTCTACGTGCATCCCGCCGTGGCCGGGCAGGGGATCGGCACGATGCTCTACGACGCCGTCGAGAAGCTTGCCGGCGCGCGCGGCGCCGCGCGTCTCGTGGCGGAAGTCAGCGACAATGCGCTGCCCTTCTTCCAGAAGCACGGATTCCAGCCGCAGCGCCGCAACACGATGCCGCTCGGCGATGAATGGCTCGGCACCACCACCATGGAAAAGCGCCTGACACCGCAGGAAGACAGGAAATTGTCGTCATGAGTCGTGAACGCGTCTACCTCTTCGACACCACCCTGCGCGATGGGGCGCAGACAACCGGCGTGGACTTCTCCCTCGATGACAAGAAGGCGATCGCGACGCTCCTCGATAGGCTCGGCATCGATTACGTGGAAGGCGGCTATCCGGGCGCGAACCCGCTCGATACCGCCTTTTTTGCCGAGAAGCGCACGAAGAACGCCAAGTTCACCGCCTTCGGCATGACGAAGCGGGCAGGGCGCTCCGTCTCGAACGATCCCGGCGTCGCGGCTTTGCTCGAAGCTGAGGCCGATGCGATCTGCTTCGTTGCGAAATCCTGGGATTATCATGTGCGCGTGGCGCTCGAGACCACGCCTGATGAAAATCTCGCCGGCATCCATGAGAGCGTCGAAGCCGCCCGCGCCAAGGGACGCGAGGTGCTCGTCGATTGCGAGCATTTCTTCGACGGCTACAAGGCCAATCCCGATTACGCGCTTTCCTGCGTGAAGATGGCCTACGAGGCCGGCGCGCGCTGGATCGTGCTCTGCGACACCAATGGCGGCACGCTGCCGCACGAGGTGACGGAGATCGTCACGGCGGTGACGAAGGTGGTGCCGGGCACGCATGTCGGCATTCATGCCCATGACGATTGCGGCTGCGCGGTCGCCAATTCGCTCGCGGCCGTGGAAGCGGGCGCGCGCCACATCCAGGGTACGCTCAACGGTCTGGGCGAGCGCTGCGGCAACGCCAACCTCATCACGCTCATCGGTGCCTTGAAGCTGAAGGACGGCTATGCCGCCCGGTTCGATCTCGGCGTCACTGGCGATGCTTTAAGTCAGCTCACCCATGTCTCGCGGCAGGTGGACGAAATCCTCAACCGGCAGCCGAACCGCCATGCGCCTTTCGTGGGCGCGAGCGCCTTTGCCACGAAGGCCGGCATCCATGCCTCCGCCGTGCTGAAGGATCCGCGCACCTACGAGCATGTGGAGCCGGAAGTCGTCGGCAATGTGCGAAAAGTTCTGGTGTCGGATCAGGGCGGGCAATCGAACATTCTCGCCGAATTGAAGCGCTGCGGCTTCGAGCTGGAAAAGGGCGATCCGCGCATTGCGCGCGTGCTCGACGAGGTGAAGCGCAAGGAAGCGCAGGGCTTTGCCTTCGAAGGCGCCGCCGCGTCCTTCTACGTTCTGGTCAAGCGCATGCTGGGCGAGGTCCCGGCCTTCTTCGACGTGGAGCGCTTCTCCGTCAACGTGGAGCGCCGCTTCAACGCGGTCGGCGAACTCGTCACCGCCTCCGAGGCCATCGTGAAGGTGCGCGTGGGCGACGAGGTGCTGATCTCCGCCGCCGAGGGCAACGGTCCGGTGAATGCCCTCGACGTGGCGTTGAGCAAGGATCTCGGCAAGTATCAGAACCTGATCCAGGATCTGGAGCTGGTGGATTACAAGGTCCGCATCTATCAGGGCGGTTCGGATGCCGTGACGCGCGTGTTGATCGAGTTCATGGACGGTTCCGGCGAGCGCTGGACCACCATCGGCGTGTCGGCCAACATCATCGACGCCTCGTTCCAGGCGCTGACCGATTCCATGGTCTACAAGCTTCTCAAGAGCGGGGCGTCGCTCTAATAAGATTTTTGCAATGCTTGACCTCATCCTGAGGAGCAGCTGTGAGGCTGCGTCTCGAAGGAGGCTCCAGTGCACTCTGGAAGCTCCTTCGAGACGGCGCCGCGCGCCTCCTCAGGATGAGGGCAGTATATGAATTCGAGGTTGCTGAAACCGAGCTTCATTCCAGGCAGTCTCATGAACATCTCTATCCTGCTGCCGCTCCTAGGCATCCTTCTGGGCGGTGTGTTTCTCTCGTCTCAGGCACCCATCAAATGCCGCCCTGGCGCGATCCCTCGGCGATCCAGTGCTGGCGGCCTGCATCTCGTTCGGGATTGGTTTTCTGATCCTGGCGGCGATCAGCGTCTTTCGGGGTTCGTGGCCGTCCGGCGGTGCCGTCGCTGCGGCGCCCTGGTGGTCCTGGCTCGGAGGTTTCCTCGGCGCCTTCTATGTCGCCATCGTGATCTGGGGCGTGCCGCAGCTCGGTGTGGTCAGCACCGTGGCGGCTCTGGTCTTCGGTCAGGTGGCTGCCGCGTTGGTTCTCGATGCCGTGGGGGCCTTCGGGCTGCCCGTGCAAGCGATCACCTGGCAGCGGCTCCTCGCGGCCGGCATGATCCTGGGCGGGCTGATTTTGTCCCGCACAGGATGATTGCTTCCTAGAACCGGCTCTCGATCGCCTCTTCGTTGCTCACGATCCCGATGCGCCGGGCGGCGTTTTCGAGCATGGGAATGACGTCTTCGACCCGTTCGGCCACGAGATAATTGAGCTCCAGGCCGGGCCGGATGAAACCCTGTTCGCGCATATGGGCGATCAGGGTGAGGAGCGGCTTCCAGAAGCTCTTGGTGCTCAGCATCAGGATCGGCTTGGTGTGACGGCCGAGCTGCGACCAGGTCATCTGCTCGACCAGTTCCTCCAGGGTCCCGATGCCGCCGGGCAGGGCGACGAAGGCGTCGGCTCTCTCGAACATCAGGCGCTTGCGGGTATGCATGTCGGGCACGACGATGGTTTCCTGCACATCGTCGAGCAGCTTCTCGCGGGACTTCAGAAAATCCGGGATAATCCCTGTGACATAACCGCCGTGATCGAGAACGGACTGGGCCACCGTGCCCATGAGCCCCACATTGCCGCCGCCATAGACCAGATTGATGCCCTGTTCGGCCATGAGGCGGCCCAATAACGCAGCATTCTCAGCGAAAACGGGGTCGTCCCCGAAGCCGGAGCCGCAATAAACGCAAATGGATTTGATCGATCTGATGGATGGCATTGGCATTTCGGGGAAGCGGGGAGCCTCCCGCGCTGAGTCGTAGGGCATTATTTGTCCTTTATGGCCGTAGCCTTTTGAAAGATAAACGGCTTAAATGCACGAAAGTGCCGCGTTCGAGAAAAAGCACCATGGCGCATCCGAAGGAAATTAAAGGTACAATTGCGTTGCTTGGCGCCGCCGCTGCAGCCGTTGTCGCAGTCCTCCTCGGGGTGCTTTACTGGTCCTGGTCCGGCACGCCCGATACCCCGCAGAACACGGCTCCGGCTCAAACAGCCCAGCCATCCGCTCCGTCTCAGGCGGCACCGGGCCAGCAGGCTGCCACCAAGCCGGCGCCTCCGGGCGAGACACCCCCGGCGCAGGCCAAGGATGCGCCCGTCGCACCGTCTTTCGACCTGGTGCGGGTCGAACCGGACGGCGAGAGCGTGATTGCCGGGCGCGCGGCTCCCGGGGCGACCATCGAGCTCTTGCGTGGCGATCAGGTTCACGCCCGCGCCGCAGCCGACGCCTCGGGCCTGTTCGCCATCGTGCCTCCGCCTCTGCCGCCCGGGTCGCATCTGGTGGTGCTGCAATCCATTGCGCCGGACGGCACCCGCCAGCGCTCGGCCCAAAGCGTGACGGTCGTCATTACCGATGCCAAGACGCGGCCGCTCGTCACCCTGACAACGCCCGACAAGCCGACCGTGGTTCTGTCCAACCCCGAGCCGCCGGCCAAGGTGGCCGAGGAGCCCAAGCCCGAATCGAAGACGGCTGACGCCAAGGACGCCAAGCCGGCAGAGCCTCAGCCGGCTCAGCCGGGCCCGCAGCAGCAGGCCGGCGTCGCGCCGACGGTTTCTCCGCCACCGGCTCCTCCTTCACCAGCGCAACCGGCCCCCCGGCCCGAGATCAAGATCGTGACCGTCGAGGCCGAGGAGGGCAAACTCTTCGTGTCCGGCCAGTCGGCACCCGGAGCGACCGTGCGCCTCTACCTCAACGAGAGCTTCATCGCTCCCGGCGGAGCGGGCGGGGACGGCAAGGTGTCCTTCTCGATCGGCAGCGGCGTGAAGCCCGGCGATTACCGGATCCGGCTGGATGACGTGGATCCGGTCTCAGGACAGGTCAGGTCGCGCGCCGAAGTGGGATTCAACGTGCCGGTTCAGGTCGCTTCGGCGCAGCCTCAGGCTCCTACGGCGCCTCAGCCGACCGGCTCCTCCGCCCAGCCTTCCCGCGATGTGGCCTCTGCCTTGCCTGAAGGTCAGATGGCCAGTGTCGGAACGGTCGTGATCCCCAACATCAACACCACCATCGTGTCCCGCGGCGACAATCTCTGGCGGATCAGCCAGCGGGTCTATGGCAAGGGCCTGCGCTACACGGTGATCTACGGCGCCAACCAGGAGCAGATCCGAAATCCCGATCTGATCTATCCCGGCCAGGTTTTCGTGCTGCCTGGCGATCCGGAGGCGAAGAGCAACTGAAGCGCTCATCGGCTGGACACGCCTGAACTGATGATGTGTCCCGGATAACCTGGAACAATTACAGTCTCGGGGTGAATTCATCCCGCCGATCGCCTATATCGAGATCCGATATCTCGATTGGATTCTCGCGTATGCCTCCCTCCACCGCCGTCCCATCGACGAGCGCTGCTGCGCCAAGGCCCAACGGTTTGGCGGCCACCTGGACGAAGCTCTGGCCCTATCTCTGGCCTCACGGCAGGCCCGATCTTCAGCGACGGGTCTTCCTGGCCTTCGGCCTCCTGCTGGTGGCGAAGGGTGTCACCATGGTCACGCCGTTCGCTTTCAAATGGGCGACGGACGCGCTTGTGGCGGTCACGGGCGGCAATCAGGGCGCCGAAGCTGCTGCGACCGCCGGCTCCTGGCTCTGGAAAGCCCCGATCCTGCTGACCGTGATCTACGGCATCACCCGCATCCTCATGGCGGTTCTGACCCAGCTGCGCGACGGTCTCTTCGCCAAGGTCGCCATGCATGCGGTGCGCAATCTCGCCCTGCAGACCTTCGAGCACATGCACCGCCTGTCCCTGCGCTTCCATCTGGAGCGTAAGACCGGCGGCTTGACCCGTGTGCTGGAGCGCGGCCGCGAGGGCATCGAGGAATTGTCCCGCCTCGTGGTGCTCACCTTGCTGCCGACGATCCTCGAGTTCCTGCTGGTGCTGGGCCTGCTCGCCTGGGAGTTCAACTGGCTCTATTCGGCCGTCGTCTTCGTCATGGTCGTCGTCTATCTCGCCTATACCTACAAGGCGACCCAGTGGCGGATCTCGATCCGCAAGCAGATGAACGATTCCGACACGGATGCGAACACCAAGGCGGTCGACTCGCTCCTGAACTACGAAACGGTGAAGTATTTCGGCGCCGAGCAGCGGGAAACCGCCCGTTACGACCGCTCCATGGAGAAGTTCGAGAAGGCCTCGACCCAGACCTATACGTCGCTCGCCGTACTCAACGCGGGCCAAGCCGTGATCTTTTCCATCGGCATGGCCATCGTCATGGTTCTGGCTGCGCGGGACATCATGGCGGGACGCGCTTCCATCGGCAGCTTCGTGCTCGTCAACGCCATGCTGGTGCAGCTCTACATCCCGCTGAACTTCATGGGCATGCTCTATCGCGAGATCAAACAGGCTCTCATCGACATCGACGACATGTTCGCGATCATCGAGCGCAACCCCGAGATCCAGGACAGGCCCGGCGCCGAGCCGCTGCAGGTGGCCGAGGGTGTCGTGCGCTTCGAGGACGTGCATTTCGCCTATATCCCGGAGCGTCCCATCCTCAAGGGCGTGAGCTTCGAGGTGCCGGCCGGGCATACGGTTGCCATCGTCGGCCCCTCGGGCGCCGGCAAGTCGACCATCTCCCGCCTGCTGTTCCGCTTCTACGAGCCCACCAGCGGCCGCATCCTCATCGACGGGCAGGATATCGCCGAGGTGCAGCAGGCGAGCTTGCGCAAGGTCATCGGCATGGTCCCGCAGGACACGGTGCTGTTCAACGACACCATCGGCTACAACATCCAGTATGGCCGCTGGGATGCGAGCCCGGAGGAGGTGAGGGGGGCCGCCCGCCTGGCCCAAATCGACCGCTTCATCAGCCTCCTACCGGAAGGCTACGACACGCCCGTGGGCGAGCGCGGCCTGAAGCTCTCAGGCGGCGAGAAGCAGCGGGTGGCCATCGCCCGCACCATCCTCAAAAGCCCTCCAATCCTGGTCCTCGACGAGGCGACTTCGGCGCTGGACACCTTCACCGAGAAGGAGATCCAGGACGCCCTCGACCGGGTCAGCCGGGGGCGGACCACTCTCGTGATCGCCCATCGGTTGTCCACAGTCATCGGCGCCGACGAGATCATCGTCCTCGACCAGGGGAGGGTGGTCGAGCGCGGCAACCATGCGAGCCTTCTGGCCCATGGCGGGGTTTACGCTGCCATGTGGAACCGCCAGCGTGAGGCGGATCAGGCGCGCGAGACCCTCAAGCGGGCCGAGGAGGAAGAGCGCAGCCCCGAGAGCGTGGCAGGTTGACGGAAACGTTTCCGCCTGCCATCCCACGCAAAAGCTTTGAGGCTGTGAAAATATGACCGATATCCTGGAATCGATGCGCCGCATTTTCGTGCCGATCCACAAGGAGGGCTATCCCTTCATCCTGATCGCGCTGTTTGCGACGATCGTGCTGGCGTGGCTGTGGTCGCCGCTCGGCTGGATCGGCGCGATCCTGACCGTGTGGGTCTGCTACTTCTTCCGGGATCCCCCGCGGGTGACGCCGATCCGGGAAGGCCTCGTGGTCTCCCCCGCCGATGGCCGGGTGAACCTCATCACCACCGCCGTGCCCCCGGCCGAGCTCGACCTGCCGCCCGAGCCGATGACCCGGATCTCGGTCTTCATGAACGTGTTCGACTGCCACGTGAACCGTTCGCCGGTCACGGGCCGGATCGCCCAGATCCTTTATACGCCAGGCCTCTTCCTCAACGCGGAGCTCGACAAGGCGAGCGAGGACAACGAGCGCAACGCCCTCGTGATCGAGACGGCAGGCACCAAGATCGGGGTGGTCCAGATCGCCGGCCTCGTGGCGCGCCGCATCGTTTCCTTCGTGAAGGTGGGCGAGCATTTGAGCACCGGCGAGCGCTTCGGCCTCATCCGGTTCGGCTCCCGCCTCGACATCTTCGTGCCGCTCAATGCCCAGGTTCTCGTGGGCCTCGGCCAGACGGCCGTCGCGGGCGAGACAGTGCTCGCGGACCTGACCGCCAACGAGCCTGCGCGCCAGTACCGCGTGGGCTGATGTTTGCGCCTGCAGGGGAGAGGGCCTTCCCTGCGGGTTCTTTGGACGGAACCGTCTACCGCGGTTTGCGCTTCTTCCATCACGCGCAAACTGCCCAGCTCTGCTTGCCGCTTGAGCTGGCTCCTCCTAGGTTGTTGCCATGAGTGACCTCTTTCCGCCCTTCGCACCGGATCCGAACGAACCGCGCAAGCGGCTGTTCAAGCCGGTCCCGTTCCGGATGATCGCCCCGAACATCATCACCTTGATCGCTCTCTGTCTGGGGCTCTGGGCCATCCGGCTGGCCTTCGACGGGCAATACGAAAGGGCGGTCGTGGCGGTTATCGTGGCCGCCTTCCTGGACGGCGTCGACGGCCGGATCGCCCGCCTTCTGAAGGGAACCTCCCGCTTCGGCGCGGAACTCGATTCCCTGGCCGACTTCCTGAATTTCGGCGTCACCCCGGCGCTGATCATCTACAGTTTCGTCCTGCACGAACTGGGACGGGTGGGCTGGATCGGCTCCATCGTGCTTGCGATTGCGGCGGCTCTTCGTCTGGCTCGGTTTAACGTCATGATCGATGATCCCAACCGGCCAGAATGGAAAAAGAATTTCTTCGTGGGCATGGCGGCTCCCATGGGCGCCATGTGCGCCCTGCTGCCGCTCTACCTGTCGTTTCTCGGCACACCCATTCAGGACTCCTCCGTTGCGCCCGTGATCCTCGTCTATGTGGTGGGCATTGCGTTCCTCATGGTCTCGACCATCCCGACCTATTCGGGAAAGACCATGGGCAAATACGTGCCGCGCCAATGGGTTCTGCCGATCTTCGTCCTGTCCGTCGCGGCGTTCGGTTTGCTCGTCAGCTTCCCCTGGGAAATGCTGAGCCTGATTACGGTTGTGTTCCTGCTGATGATCCCGATCAGCGTGATGCGGTACCGCAGGCTGGAACGGCTCGACGCCAAGAGCAATCCGGAGACCAAGCCGTCCCCGTCCGGGATCGAGCCGCCTCCCGTCGCTTGACCGACTTGATTCAACCGCCCCCGGTGCCATGTTGTGACCCGGCGTAGCTATTGGCCCTTGTGCGTATACTGAAGGGGCTTGGAACGTGGAGAGAAAAGTGGCGTCTTCTTCCGAGGTGTCGAATCCCAGCCGGCGTCCGAAGCTCGTTCTCGCGTCGGCTTCGCCGCGCAGGCTCGCTCTCCTGCAGCAGGCCGGCATCGAGCCCGATGCCCTTCTGCCGGCCGATGTGGATGAGACGCCCCTCAAGAACGAGGGCGCCAAGGAACTGGCCAAGCGGCTGGCCCGCTCGAAGGCGGAGGTGGCCCGCAAGGTTGCCCGCACCCGCGAAGACCTGAAGGATTCCTACATTCTCTCCGCCGACACCGTCGTGGTCGTCGGCAAGCGGGTCCTGCCCAAGACGGAGCTCGTGGATGAGGCGGCCGGCTGCCTGAGGCTGCTCTCGGGCCGCGCCCACCGGGTCTACACCTCCATCTGCCTCATCACGCCGAAGGACACCGTCCGCGAGCGTTTGGTGGAAACCCGCGTCCGCTTCAAGCGCCTCTCCCGGGACGAGTTCGAGCGCTATCTCGCCTCCGGCGAGTGGCGCGGCAAGGCGGGAGGCTATGCCATCCAGGGGCGCGCCGGCACCTTCGTGGTCAAGCTCGTCGGCTCCTATTCCAACGTCGTGGGCCTGCCCCTCTACGAAGCGGCCGCCCTGCTTGACGGGGAGGGCTATCCCGTCCGGTTCAGCTGGCTTGACGCCGCCTGAAGCCATTTCCCTGTCTTCTGAGCTGTCTTGCGCGACGGCGTGCGGGCAACCACGTTGCCATCAGCAAGGAAAGGAGGCGCACAATGAACGCCGCCAACGAGAACAGGCCGCAGGTTTCGTCCGGCAAATGCCCGATCTGCGGCAAGCCCAGCCAGCCGGAATACCGACCCTTCTGCTCCAAGCGCTGCGCCGATGTGGATCTGAATCGCTGGCTCTCCGGCAGCTATGCGATTCCGGCCGTCGAGAGCGAGGAAGACGACCGCGATGAGGACGACCGGGAAGCCTGAATGAATTTCCCGGAAATTTTTGTCGCTCGAAGCGCTGGACATGCGGCGCAGGTCTGACTATACACCCCTCCACGACGCGCACGGCCTTGCCGCGCATCGGATGCCCAGGTAGCTCAGTTGGTAGAGCATGCGACTGAAAATCGCAGTGTCGGTGGTTCGATTCCGCCCCTGGGCACCATCTCCCTTCAAAAGTCCTTAGTTTACAAGGCTTTCAGCCTCAGATTTCTTATCCAGCCTCGCAGGTAAGAAAGTAAGGTAAGAAAGATTCGATCCTGACTTGTTCTTCCGGGTACGGTCTTGGCCCACAAAAAAGGGGCCGCCGAAGCGACCCCCTGATTCTCATTCGCGCCCTTCACGCGGTATTCTTTTCCAACCAATCATCCACAAGCTGTTCCACACCGTGGTCCCGCGCGTAAGTCCGAGCGTAGCGGTCGAACTCTTTCGCCGTAGTGTGTCCGGTAATGGCCATGATTTGCTCCCGGCGATATTCAAGCCGGATCAACTCAACGACACCGGCTTTCCGAAGTCCATGGGCGGAACAATCAGGAAGCCCAGCTTTGTCGCAGACATCCCGGAACCAGTTCGTGAAGCTTTCCGGTTTGAACGGCTTCCTGTGCTCGGATAGCAAGAAGACCATGTCACCTACACCAGGGGTCGCCTCTACAATTGCGCGAAGCTCAGGGAAGTAGGGAACTACCGCCTTGGTCTCGCGATCAGTGCCCTTGTTCTTGCTCTGTGTGAACTTGAACGTGGGCCGCCCCTTGGAGTCTTCCTTCAGCCACTGCCGCCCCATTTGGACTACATCCGAACGGCGCTGGAGCGTAAATAGGAGAAGCTCCATCGCCAGACGCTCTTTCGTGCCTACTGAATAGCGCTCCCGAAAAATGGCGATCTCCTGCGGCGTCCAACAATGAAAGCCGTCCTTGCTGCTCCGATACAATGCAACAGGAAGGCATGGATTCTCGTGAATGCCTAAGTACGAGTCGTTTACCGCCCACTTAAACAGCGCCCGGAGGGCCTTCAGCCAACTGTTGGCCGATTCCTTGTTCGTCGCTACTTGGACCAAGTCGTCGGCGTCTGCCGCTGCCCCTGCCCCTGCAACTATCTCTCCTACTACCGCTTCGATGACCTCCTCGTCGCGCTGGACCACCCATTTGATACGACTGTCCCGAAGGTATTTGACGTACTGTGTTGTGAACTTGTCTAGGGGACAGTCCTCGAAGGAGTAATCGGGGTGATTTGGATCGGGGTTCCTGCCGGATGAGCTTGAAAATGTTCCCGCGCGCCGTCTTGGTCGAGTTCTTGTATCCCTTCCACTCATTCGAGGCTTGATATTGGTCGATGAGCCAGCCGAGAGTCCGGACGCCATTACCAATCTTCGCCTTCTTCAGCGCGGGTGGAGTCGATGAAACCGGTTGCGGCTGAAGGTTGAGTTCTGTCGCCTGTCCTGGGACGGCGTGCCCATTCCGAAAGGCCCAGTAGGTTGCCATAAACTCCTGGGTGTTGAGGTTCTCGCGAATGCGGGCCTTTGGATGCCCCTTACCGCGCCAGAAATAGACTTGGAGCTTCCCATGACGGCTCACCTCGGCATAGCAATACTCGAAGCTCGCCAGTGCATTACGAGCCGACTTCAGTAGCTTGGCGCGCTCGGATTTCGACAGAGATTTCGCTGCCATTGATCACCACACCCCATGTGAGGTTGCATCGTCGTCATCGTCATCATCGACTGGCAGGGCCAATGCAGCGGCCTTGACCTCGTCAAGAACATAGCCCTTGCGTTTGAGTAGCGGGAACCGACGTGCCCGTGGCATGTATCCAGCCTCTTGAAGCTTGAGATATGACGCTGGGTTGATGCTAACCGCTGCTGCTGCTTGTTCCAGAGTAATAATGATTGCGCCTGGAGGTGGTACACATTGATGGCGGGGCTTCGTCACGACAGCCCCCGTACCAAAATAGAAAATTCCATAATGAAATGCTCGAAGATGCACCGACAAAAAGCCGGGACCGGGAATGGCTACCCGATCTTCGAGATTCGACGGAGAGGCGGCTCCGGAGCGCTGTAGTCATCTGGCGAGTTCGCTTATGCGATAGTCAAATTAGTGTATGGTGTTGAGCAGCCGATCCCGGCTACTCAACCTTCAACATTCTACAGGAGTGTCAACCGGCGCAACCAGTTGCGGAACTTGTGTTAAATGCTACTGGACTGCGGCTGATACTTGCTGACAGAAGGGGCTCAGTACCCCATCAAACGTCCGCATTGCGAGTTGGGCATCGTCCCAAGTCTCACACAGAAGAAGATCAATCTCGCGAGCAGTATCGTGTGACAGGAACCAATCTCCTTTGAGAAGCAGGGTCGTCCCCTCTTTGATCTCCGTCCTTGTAAGCTTTGAGTTCAGATCAACCGCGTACATCCGCTCTATGCCTGTCTGCAAATATGCGTTGCCGGAAATTTGCTTTGGACGAGGGTGACCCACCCGCCGAACAAGGCGCGCGCCGGGTTGCTGTAATAGCTTTTCCCCGAACTCGTTCCGGCGCGCCACGCGGAACTCAGGGCTCCACCAGTAAAGCGCCGTAAAGGCACCGTTCATGGGTATGGCGGCGCACGAGAGGACTTGAAGTTCATCGGCGGACAGGCGACTTTTAGTTATTTCGCCATTGGGAGATATGACTGATACAGTAATAGCATAAGAGTTAGGCTCCGAGGCTTGCTCGGTATGTGTAATGTGTAGTTTAGGCACGAAAAATTTCCAAATAAAATCTATGAATTGCTTGCGGCTCCGAAAATGTGAGCCTGATGAATTGATAATTCCAGAAGATCAGCTTCGTCAACTTATTTTCTTAAGTAAGATGCAATTATTCCGTTGCGGAATAATTTTGAGATCGGCTCGTTATCGCTCGACA
>KI911961.1:18904-19062 GCA_000517005.1 Microvirga lupini | reverse complement strand
CTGCTGCTGGTGGCCGAGGGGCATTCGGTGGCGGAGGCGGCCCGCCGCTGCCGCGTCAACCGCTCCAGCGTGCACCGTGGCTGGTGCAGTACAGGGCCGAGCCTGAGGCCGCGGCATTGATCGACCGACCGCGCAGCGGGCGCCCCCGTCGTCACCCG
>KI911961.1:16485-18804 GCA_000517005.1 Microvirga lupini | reverse complement strand
TGGAATGTGTCGGGGCCGCTTTCAGCGGCTACGCGAGTCAATGTCACTCGAAGGCGCTCAGAAGCTACTTGTACGTTGCAACTCAGAAGAGCCAGCAGCCACATTGGGGATCACGGATTTTGTGAACTTTGAGGACATGGCACGACACCTCCTGAATTCCGAACCTGGGGTTTTCGACGCGCATGTTCCCGACAGGAAAATCGAACGTCTTGGTTTCGCCAGGGGCCAGATAGATGGACGTGCCTCCACGAATGGTTTCCACGCGCCCGAGTTCATTCATAAGACCCGAACACGAAAGGCTCAGATACCCGATGTCCACTTTGCTGTTGTTGGTGATTGAGCCTCGGGCCAGGATCGGAGCATACTGCCGCCTTTCTTGACCCAGGCGACCTTCGACCTGGACATCGCTCCGGGCGAGCAGTTCATCGTCGGAGGTCTTGGGGCGTACAATACCTCTCCTCATGAGGTCGGCCTGATCCATCCGCACGCTGGGTTCACACTCAAAAGTAGCGGCAATCGCATCGGAGGCCGCATCACGGAGCCAGAAGGAGAGCCGCTTACTCTCCCCCGGCGCAATGGCGCTGGTTGTCCCTATAGGTGTGGTGAGCCTCCAGGGATCGTCCTCGTCTGGACGACGGTAGGAGCATTTGAGGGACACGTCAGAAATACGTGCAACCGAGCCATTGAAGATCGTCGCTGTAACCTCGCGATCTCCATATGTCTCGAACTGGACCTTGACCTGTGATACGGTGACCCTGCGTTTCTGATATTTGATGCGCTCGTATTCTTCACGACGCAGTTCGACCTGATACTGCTCTCGGACAGGATCGGCAGTAAGCCAACTGTAGCCCCACCAGATGAGCAGAGCCGACAGAACGATTCCTGCGTGGCGGAAGATCAAGCCAATGACAACTGCGACTGTGCCACCAATCAGGCCGAAGACAATCCACATTCAGGACGCTCATCCGCTTACAGTAACCAGGGCTCAGTCGGGCCATGGTTCGAATGCCAGTGCAGCAATCGAGACGAGAGATTTAGCGCTCAGTGATTCCGGTAATAGTCGCGGAAGAACCGACGGTAGTACCAGTACGATTTCCATCCGAATTTCTGTTCCAAGTGCGCGTCGATTTCCTCCTGAGTTGATCCAGGCGTGAAATATTTTGGGTGACGGTACGTCCGCCCCATTAGCCAGTCGCGCAGTTCCTCACGGTGTAGGCAGGGAGGAATCTGCCAGAACCCTCCCATGCTGATCTCAGTCAGGTACATGACAAACATGCGATTGTGCCGCTTGCCTGTCCGCTTGCGCCAGGATGGGTTTCGCCGTGCCTTGTGGCTCACAGGTGCCTCTCGGTCTAAACTGGTCTCGGGAGAGGTGCTGCTCTTCCAGTCAACTGCTCGCTCACAAGCACATCATCAGACAGCGTTGGATGTGAAAACCTGCGACCTGGGAAAGCTTCCGTCACTCGCCACCAACTCAGCAATAGCGGCTGCGATCTTCTTGCCACCCAGAACGGACGGCTCAATCGGATTCGCATAGTCCGCAGGCTCATTGCAGATCAGGCGAAGGTCGATAATTGGCAGTCCGCGCCGAAATGCCTCCCGCGTGATGACATCGTTGAAAATAGTGAGTGCGGTCACATTCACGCGCTGCTGCGCCTCGGAGTCGGCACAACCGTCGTAGATCGTACACACGGCTATTGTGACCTCATGTGCCATGATGGTGTCGAGCATTCGCCGATAATCTGTGGCGAACTGCTCTCTAATGATAGAGAGCTTCACCAGGGTCTCCGCAACGGACCGGACATTCTCGAACAAAACATGTGCCGCACCCAGGGCGTCATTGCCGCCGACGCTCATGACAATGTGGCTCGTATCGGCTGGTAGATTTCGAAGCTGGCCTTCGACATCCCGAATGATGGCCCCGTCAACCGCGAGTAGGGTCGCTCGCCAGCCGCTGGGTAGCTTCGCCCGAACCTGCCAGATCACGTCAGGCTGACCTGGAACATAGGCTGCATTGTCAAAGATTGAGTCACCTAGAAGGACCACATGGTTCATAACTGCTCGCGCATCCTCTGTAAGGGCGACCCGTGCCCGTCCTTGCGCACGGG
This sequence comes from Microvirga lupini, assembly GCA_000517005.1. Classification (GTDB taxonomy): domain Bacteria; phylum Pseudomonadota; class Alphaproteobacteria; order Rhizobiales; family Beijerinckiaceae; genus Microvirga; species Microvirga lupini. Next base: position 16,696 of record KI911961.1, on the reverse strand, counting down.
CAAACTTCTGAAGGGTACTCTCGATCCTCACTTCGTCAACGAAACTGCTCCCGTAAACTCAACGATATCTCGACCTGCTGCCGATGCGTCTGTGGGGATCGGCTCTTCAGAGGGTGATAGGGAGTGCATGCCGTTGACGATCACACAGGCAGAGCAGTGCTCATGGGTCAGTCAGCCTATGATGCGGGCCAATAGGACGATGATCATTGCT
>KI911961.1:14254-16385 GCA_000517005.1 Microvirga lupini | reverse complement strand
ACCTGTACCGCCGTCCAGCGTAGCCGCCACATAGTATTGTGCGCCTTCCATTTCGGTGGCGATCTTGATCACGTTGTTGAGATTGTTGCCGACACCATAGAAATTAACTCCGCCGCCAGCCGAGAAAAGGGTCAGGTTCTCGACATTGCCCCCAAGCGTGAAGCTTTCGGTTGGACCGGATTGGTTGAAGTTGTAAGCCGGTCGGAATTCGACCGTGTCGTTACCGCCATCCCCCTCCGTCTCGATAACGACATCGCCTGCACCGACGACATAGGTGTCGTTCCCCAATCCGCCTTCAAAGCGCTCACCTGGGTCGAAATCAGAGTATGACTCGAATGAATTCTGTGTGGGTGGAGAGTAAACTCCGCTAATCAGCCGGTCATGACCACTGCCGCCGATCAGTGTATCAACGCCGTTCCCGCCGATAAGAGTGTCGTTCTGTGCTGATCCGGTAATCGAATCATTTTCCCAGCCGCCCTGAACCAACCCAGAACCATTGATAATAGCCATATTGCCCTGACCAGCGATAGAACTCCCCAGAACAGGGATAACGCTCCACCCGAGGCGGACAATAGCTTCAACGGCGAGTTAACTTACTCATTTGGCTAAGCCTAGATAAAAGTGGTTATTCAACTGAGGTAATAGACTCATATAAGCCGCTCTTTAACCAAACGACCGTGAAACTCTGGAGTGTTATCCTCGGATTACCAGGGGTTGATGGGGCGTCACATGCACAAGATTTCATCGAAAAGTTCCTATTCGATTATCGCCGGTACAACGAAGGGCGGGGTGAGCGTCTACTTCCGTGATCCGGACGACCATCTGTTGGAGATTGCGACCCCTGGATTGTGGAAAGGGTATTAGGGCGAGAGTAGCCGCTTATGCGCTCGCACCCATACACCCTCTTCCGCCTGGAACGGCTTTCCCCGTCCCTCTAGCCATCCTGTACCGTCTTAATGTTCATCCCATCAATAACGTCGTCTCGACGAGATTCAGATGCACGGATTTTGCCCGTGATGTGTTCCAAGGAGCCTCGGCTCGAACCCAGCAGGCCAATTCCTGCGAGCGTCGCAGCAATCCCTATCACCAAAACCAGGGCATCGGTCCGGATAAACCCAGAGAGGGACGCTCCGACCAGTAGGACACCCGCTATGATCGCCAGTCTGGCCACAATCATGCTCTTCCGGCACTGCTCCGCCGCCTGTGAGAGAGCGTCGATTTCGGTTTCCAGATCAGCAATCTGTTTGTGGAGGTCGGTCATCCCAGTGTGTCACAGGTTTATCAGTCAGACGCTCACCAACATGAGGTTAGCTTGACGGAAGGTATCAACCTAGCCTTGTTCCCGATCAGCGGGAATATAGGGGATCATGCCCTTTTCAAAGGCAATCTCCTGGACCTCTCGCGGCATGTCACGGAGGTCCACCAGCAGACCATTCACCTCGGCCATCCAGACCAACGGGTTCTGCTCCAGCAGGCTCGGCAGCGACCACTTCGGGTTCAGCCGATGGGCGTCGAGCGCTCGCGAGATCACCTGCGCCTTGGCGCTCGCCGTACTTTGGCCAACCCCGAATCCGGCGCAGACATCCGCCATGGCCATGTGGGGCTCGAACGACTTGTCTGAGAGAAAGTTGACTTGGCCCAGAGCATAGATGATGCCACACGCCCAGGTACGAGGCTGGCCGGTTGAGACCGGGCTGGGACGCTTCCGGCAAAGCGCTGCCGCCATGTCCCGCGCCAGTTCGAGATACTCGTCGCCCAGGTGGTCTCGGCAGAACGCATCCGTCAGAGCGGTGATGGTGTCATAGATCGCCTGCATGGCTTTCGGCACGGACCTGGAGCGGGATACCTTCGTCATATCGAACCATTGTACATTGGCTGCCTCACACGTGCTGGCGTCATACGCCGGATCAGCGCAGTTGGTCAGCTATTATGTCAGGGATGATCTCGTCACGCAGGACCATTGCGCTAAGGTCACGAGCGGATAAGCTCACCCACACAGAACCAGGGTATTCGCGAACGGGGTCACTTCAGGATGAAGAGCTTCGACACCATCGTGATTGGCGTAGGCGGGATGGGCTCTGCTGCCTTGTGGCAGTTGGCACGCCGGGGTAAGAAGGTGCTTGGGACACTA
>KI911961.1:9616-14154 GCA_000517005.1 Microvirga lupini | reverse complement strand
ATAAATAAGGTTGCTACCTTATGGAATATTGATAGCTCTAAGACTTCTTCTCCTTTCTCTTTCAGAATTGTACGAGTATTCTAAATGATTGACAGTGTAGGTAAAATTTATTGTGAAATGCGGGCTCGCAGCCTGACATCGAGCAAGGCCGACTTTTCGACGATGTGGCTGGAGAAGGGTGAAGACCATTTCCACCAGCAGTATAACAGGGTGTCGCTCGCCTCAAAGGTGAAGCTGTATCTGAAGCTCTCGGCAACCGAGCACCAGGACCTAGCCCAAGCCGCGCACGCGGTTATGGCGGCTGAGGTCGAGGGCCGTCGCAAGTAACCGCCGCGACGACACTCGTTGTATTTGACGAGGGAATCTTGGCCCGACTTGTAATCCGGGAAGTCGGTTACGCACCTGGACGAGCGGGTAGCAGGACGATTAGCGCTGGAGACAATCATTGTCTCTTCTCTAACAGCATTTTATAGGAACAGATTGTGATAGGTGATCTATCAAACAGGCAGGTGGCAGAACTTCGACAGGTATTCCCCGAAGGTTTGGCCAATGAGCCGCTATATCGACCAATAGTAATGATTAGCGGTATGAATCAGGCGCTCGTAGAGTACGAGGGAAAAATGAAAACACTGTACTGGGGGCACCGCTCGAAAGCTGTGGTATCCCGGCCCGGTCATAACCCGCACACAAATAGTTTCGCACTGAGCTTGCTCCAGCAGCCGACTACGCGCATACGGAAGGGGTTCCTGGATCAGGGGCATCCGGTTCAGGACGATGTGTTCCTGAAGATCAGAACAAAGGTGATGCAGTGCCTTGAACTGGGGGACGACATCTATGACGAGGACATTCTTGACGTAGCGGATAACTTCCAAGGTAACTGGTGTTACTACGGTGGATACCTAGACACATACTCCATCAGCGATGACTACCGCGATCTGGTTTATGCAAAGCTCCGGTTTTGTTGACGGAACGCGCGGCGTGTCTGCATAAGCTTCATAATCCGACCACTTGGCCCCAACGGCAGCTTTTCGTGTAATCCATAGGCGCATTGAGCAGGCGTGATTGCAACTTGGGCTGTGAGGTGCATCGGGGACGCTGGACATGCCACCTCTTTCTCAAGGTAGCTACAAGCCCAAATCAGCGGTAACGGCATTCGCGAAGAGGTTGCCTTCGCGGATGTATTTCCGGAGCACTTCCATGTTCTTATGACGAGTGGTGGAGGCAATCTTGCGCTCTTCCACGCCGCTCTTAGCTGCTTGGGTTGCAAAGCCAGCACGCAGGCTATGGCCCGAGTAGTCTCCTTCAAGACCTGCCTGACCTGTCCGCTTCTTGACGATGAGGGCCACGCTCTGGTCCGTCATTCCGGCCTTGATGTTGTCGTGTCGGTCGATGGCCCTGAATACGCGACCCTCAATGATCGCGGCACGCTCTATGTAGACCTCCAAATTGGCGACCGGGCAGAGGTCAGTACCGGTACGCTCGATAGCAATAAGCTGCCCCTTACCGAACTGGTCTCCCTTCGAACGCCGGATAGCAATTCGCACGCCCTCGGGGGAGAAGGTAAGGTCCGAGACTTCCAGTGCGACAAGCTCCGAGCGGCGAAGAGCACCTGCCATTCCGGTGAGGATGAGCGCCCGATCTCTTTGGTCCGCCAGGGTTTTCGAGGCGCTGCTGAGGGCGCGTCTGAGCAGTGGCGTGGTTAATGCTGTAACCTGACGCTGGTGGACCGTCTTGGTGCGCCGAAGCCCATCCATCACGAGCGCGATCTCACGGCAGCGTGTATCGAGGGGATGATCGGCAATACGATGGGCCGCAGCTATCGAAGACAGGTGGCGATTGAGGGTTGCCATCGAATACCTGTCTTTGTTCCCGGTCATGTAGAGCGCGACGGTCCGGGGCAGGGCAGGGAGCGCCTGGAGACCCATGTCGCGACACCAAGACGAGAAATGTGACCAATCACTTTGGTAAGCGCGTACTGTATTCGCCGAGCGGGCTTGTGAAGCGAGGTCGGCGGCTTCCTGTTCGAGTTTCAGCAGATCAGGCGAGGGAAGGCAACGCGCGGCAACGATAAGGTCGATCATCAGCTTCTCGTTAGTGATAGTTTGTCTTATCACTAATCAGGATTTTGACTAGGAAACTGCTGCTCGTGTCTAGTGCGATAAGAACGTAGCAAGCAGGCTCATGGCTTCGGCAATATGAAGTGCGCCAATGCTTTCCAATAAGTTGGCTTCACCTAGCAAACAGTCTCCGGTGATAAATTACTGTATGAACCAACAATGCCGCTCCCAACGTCGATGTGGCGAAATCGTCTGTGAGAAATGTGCGCGCCGCTACACAGGCGGTGTCGCTCGGCGCATGCTCAGAACAGGAACTCGCAATTTCCATGTCGTGGAGATCAAGCTTGCACCGTCGTCGTTCGCCGACTTTTGGTCCTGGCGTGTAGAGGCACGTAACGTCGTTGATTATCGTCGCCGTATTGGTCGGTGGTGGCGCGACCTTACGCTGAATGTCTGGCTGAACCAGGACAGCATGGTGCGTGGGATCGTTGCCCTGGGACCAGTAACTCCCGACGAGTTCCTGGAAGTCCTCTCACGACGGCCAACTGCATTGAGGGCCATTACACAATCCTCGTTGCGTGACGAAATCTACGCCATTGTCCAGCCCTCGCAGCTTGCGTTCCCCGCAGTGCCGTCCAGGCGATATCAGGGCCTGAAGCTCACTATCGCGGCTCGACGCAAAGCCCCGAAGACAATCTCTCCACCCGAAGTGAAGGATGTCAGATACTACCTCGAACCGATGCCCGTTTTATTCTGAAAAGGAATTCATGAAAAATCAGACCCCAAAGTTTGTCATTTGTGGACAGACCATTAAGCAAGCCTTTAAGATCATGTGTCGTCGCGGGCTCTTCAGTTGCGAGCCTGAGAGCCAGCCTGTGCTTGGTCTTCTATTTCAAGACCAGAATGACTTGATCGCCTGCGCTCGTGTTTTCAACATGGGCATCGAAGTTGAGGGTGACCTCGTCATCGTGCCTGCCGCGCTGAGGAGTAAAGTCGAGGACCTCGTTGAGCAGTTGAGTATGGAAGGCCGCGTCAACTGGATCGAACTAGTTGGAATGTGGTTCTGGAGCAGCGATGACGAGCTTGCTTTCAATCAGGAACTAGATGCGCTCTGAAGGCAGCTTACGCAACCGCGTTTCCGTTAAAGCGGTGGTCGGGGTGAAGGCCGAAACCTGCTGGACCAAGTAGCAGCATCCCGGACCCGGTGTCGCGGTATGAAGTAGCTTGATATAGAGCCTCGATGACTTTCAACCAGAAACGGGGTTTAGCGGAGCGCCTCAATAGACGGAACAGCGCGTAGGTTGTTAGCGCTGGCTCAATCCTATCCGGCCCCTTTCATACCCAGGTGGGGTTCTGTCGTTCACGTATTAGTTCTGTGTCTTTTCCTGACGTGAGCACTTGTTCGTTCAGGCCGAAGGCCGGAATGTATTTACTTCGTGCCCGACCTGCACCCAGACGGGTTCAGGTCAGTTTATTAGCTGAGGACGTGAGCGCTGAAGGCGCGGCGTCCAATTTATCAAAGGACGTGAGGCCGCAGGCGAAGGGTCCGCCTATTAGCTTTCCTGAAGGCCGAAAGGTCGAAGTGCGAAAGCGATATTATTCGCCCGCCAGGGCGGAGAAATGCACGTTTCCCATTAATAATATTATTTTTATTAGTTCTAGTATTATTAATAAGAAACATATTTCTCTTCAAGTTGATATTCTACTACTATAAAGATAATGGGCAGAGGGGTTTGAGAATGAGCTTTGACTTCTCGCGACGACCCAGGTTTTTATTGTTGTCTAGTTTTATTATGCCTAAAAAACTTCAGAAGGCTTCCCAGGACGCTTCCTGGTCGAAGCTCCCGCGCCTTAGCGCAATCTCCGTTATCAACGCACATTTCTTCGACAACACCGCGTCAGCTTCAGGTGTGAAGGGTCAATCCGACCTTGCCGTGAAACTGTTCGTCTATCTCCGTGATGAGAATATCACTCTCCAAGGCGATCACGAGTGGTGGCGCGTCGTTCAGCTTCTCGAACCGAAAACCTTCTTCGGCTGGGCCAGGAAGAAGCATGCTCAGGGTGACATGACCGACGACGAGTACGCCATCTACGAGAAAGTTTATTCCGGAGCCGTCGATGCACAGGCATCAGGTGAGTTCGAGATCGTTCGTCTGGGTCACATCGCCAGCCCTCCTGGGAAGCAGTATTTTATCGGGCAACTTGTCTATTTCACCAAGCGTAAGGACAGCGGTGACGAAAAGGGTGCCGTCAATCTCATGATTGTTAATGGATCGGAGGTCCTCCTCCTCAATGATTGGCAGCCGACGAAAAAGCGTGGCAAGTACCGCAAGTCTGGGACGCCAGTGCTCTATTGCACCTATGATCCTTGTGATTTTGTTGGTCGTCATAAACGCGAAGCGGAGGCGCTAGAGGCGCGTCGTAACCCTCGCGGGTATACAGACGCTCAGGATGAAGAGCGCCCGCCCTCAGACCCTAATG
>KI911961.1:7573-9516 GCA_000517005.1 Microvirga lupini | reverse complement strand
CTTCAAGACCTATGGCTATGAGGCCATCCAGGTTATGACGGAGGACCCGTACCGTCTCGCCAAGGATGTGCGCGGCATCGGCTTCCGAACAGCCGATGCCATTGCAGCCAAGCTCGGAATGGAAAAGACCGCCCCTCAGCGAATTCGGGCAGGTATCTCGTTTGCACTTCAGACCGCCACCGACGAGGGTCATTGCGCTCTGCCGGTCGAGGCTCTCACCCGGTTGGCGGAACAACTGCTTGAGGTGGATGCGGCTCTGATCCGTACAGCGATCTCTGAGGAGCTTGTTAAAGGGGAGGTCGTCTCGGACACGATTGGTGACGAGACCTGCCTGTTTCTCAAGGGCCTGTATCTGTCCGAGCAAGCCATCGCCTCCCGGCTGATCAAGCGGGTGTCTGGCCCTGTACCCTGGCCCGATATTGACCTCGACAAAGCTATTCCTTGGGTGGAGAGCCGCACGGGCAAGACCCTGGCGGCCTCGCAGCGCGAGGCGCTGAAACGGGTGCTCAGTTCCAAGGTGGCGGTGGTGACCGGCGGCCCGGGCGTTGGCAAGACGACCCTGCTCGATACGATCCTGCGCCTGCTCGTCGCCAAAGGTGTTCGGGTAGCGCTGGCGGCACCTACCGGACGAGCCGCCAAGCGCATGACAGAGCAGACTGGACTGGAGGCAAAGACCATCCACCGCCTGCTGGAGATCGACCCCAAGCACGGTGGCTTCTCGCGCAACGAGGAGAACCCGCTTGATTGCGATCTGTTGGTCGTGGACGAGACCTCGATGGTCGATGTGCCGCTGATGAACGCCTTGACCAAGGCCATCCCGGCGCATGCGGGCTTGCTCCTGGTGGGCGACGTTGATCAATTGCCATCGGTCGGCTCGGGGCAGGTGCTGGCCGACATCATCGCCTCGGGACGCATTCCCGTTGCCCGCCTGACCGAGGTGTTCCGGCAGGCGGCGGAGAGCCGGATCGTGGTGAACGCCCACCGCATCAACAGGGGCCAGATGCCCGAGCCCCCAAAGCCCGGAGAAAAGAGCGACTTCTACTTCATCGAGATCACCGATCCCGAGGAAGGCGTGCCGAAGATCGTCCAGATGATCAAGGAGCGCATGCCGCGCCGGTTCGGGCTTGATCCGATGAAGGACATCCAGGTACTCTGCCCGATGAACCGTGGCGTGCTCGGTGCCCGCAACCTCAACATCCAGCTTCAGGAAGTGCTCAACCCCAACCCACCCGCCAAGGTGGAACGGTTTGGCTGGCGCTTCTCGCCGGGAGACCGGGTGATGGAGACGCAGAACGACTATGATCGCGAGGTCTTCAACGGCGATCTCGGGACCGTGGTGCGGATCGACGAGGAAGAAGGAGCGCTGATCGCCTCGTTTGACGGGCGCGAGGTGTCCTATCTGTTCGGTGAACTCGACACCCTGGTGCCCGCTTATGCGACGACGATCCACAAGTCGCAAGGGTCAGAGTATCCAGCCGTGATCATCCCGGTCGTGACGCAGCACTTCACGATGCTGGCCCGCAACCTGCTCTATACCGGCGTTACCCGAGGCAAGCGTCTGGTGGTGCTGGTGGGACAGAAAAAGGCTGTCGCCATGGCGGTGAGGGGAGGGCAGATGAAGAAGCGCTGGACCAAGTTGCGGGTGTGGTTGGCCAACTCTGGAGAAGCTTGAAAGCAAGTCTTTCTAATCTGAGACAATCATCAACGAAGTGATATTCCCAATCGTAACTTGGCGAGCTTTAAGATTGACTGCCCGAGGGCTATGGGTCCGGATTATATGGCTGCAACCGGGCTCAGAGCCGTAGCAAAGGCCGTTGTTGCAGGAACTGCAATCCTTTCATCACGACGTAATCGCATTTGACCCATCAAGCGATACCAGGGCAGAAACTGACATCTGCACGACGCGTCGAGAAGGAGACTATGGAGACAGGGCTGCTGTCACA
>KI911961.1:1702-7473 GCA_000517005.1 Microvirga lupini | reverse complement strand
AATGTCGGAGTTCCCCTGTCGCTGGTGACAAAGACCAATGGCTTTGTCTTCGTCTCGGGAACGCCGCCCTTCGACCTGGAGACGGGTAAGTTCGTGCGAGGCGATATTGAGGCTCAGACCGAGGCGTCTCTGAAAGCGGTTCAGCACTGCCTGGAGAGCGCATGCACTTCACTTGACAAGGTGGTGATGGTGCGCGTCTACGCCAGCAATGCCGGATTCTACTCGACCATCAATTGGGTCTACGCCCGTTTCTTTCCGGAAAACCCACCCTCCCGCACCTTCGTGCCGGTGGCACCCTGGCCGATGGAGTTCGACATCGAGATCGAGTGCATCGCCGTAGCATAGGCTCTCGGGTGGCGTTTCAACTGGTGACCGGAGGCGGCATGCACATCCATCATGTGAACATCCGAACCAAAGACCTCGACGCCTCGATTGCGTTCTATCGGGATGTTCTCGGACTCGTTCATGGCCCCAGACCCGATTTCGGCTTTCCGGGAGCATGGCTCTACGACCGGAACAAGCCAGCCATCCATCTGAACGAGGCGGTCGAGACTCCATCCACAGCGTCCAATGCCTTTGATCATGTTGCCTTCTACACCGAGGACCTGAACAGTGCGTTGGCCCGCCTCGATGCTATGGGGGTTCACTATTATGGGCTGCGGCCCATTCCGGAGAGCAAACTTCGCCAGTGCTTTCTGAAGGACCCAAACGGTATCACCATCGAATTACAAGGCCCATGATCTGAACACCAGTGACGCGTTTGGGCGAGATTGCATCATGTCCGCTTATAGTCTCGGCGACCTGCTGTGGTATTACACCGTCCTCTTTGGCTGGTCATCAATGATCGCCGTCGCTCTAGCGACTTATGCCCGGAACAGATTTCGAGCCTGTCTCAAGGCACCCGCCAGCCACTCCATAAACGGTAGTGATATGTGGGAGGGGATGTACACGTTCTGGAACATGAGCGGGCTTGCTATGGCAGGAGTCTCGATCCTGTGTTGCGGTCTCTGGCTTGTTGTATAAGACCGGGCTGTTGGATGGGCATGGTCCGCTCATTCACATGGCTGGGGCTCGCCTGCGCAATACTGCTGCCGATCCAGGGGCGCGCCAACCATGACAGCCTGCCTGACCCACCATCGCAGCAGACGAGTCAGAAACTGCCCACGCTGCCCCATATGGATCGAGCGGCAGTCACCGTGTCTGGCCTGTCCTCGGGTGGGTTCTTCGCGCATCAGTTTCACGTCGCTTTCTCCAGCCTCGTCAAAGGCGCAGGCATCCTCGCAGGAGGGCCATATGGCTGCGTCGAGGCCATTCCGAACCCCTGGCTGCCCTTCTGGCGAGTGCCTCTGGATCGGGGCTCGGCGGCAGTAGTGGCCTGCACCCACTACTACGGCGACCGCTACTACGGTTTTCGCCCATCATTTCCAACGGCTGAGGCTTCCGTCAGGCTCATCAGAGAGGCGGCAGACCAGGGACTGATCGACAATCCTTCCAATCTCGCGGACAGCCGGGTCTGGCTGTTCCACGGCAAGAGCGATACCCTTGTCCCGCTCCAGGTGATGGAAACCTTGGACGGCTGTATGATCGTTTCGATGTCCACGAGCCAAACCTCCAGTTCGACCGAAATCAGACCGGGTCTGCGGCCAATCACGGCATACCGGTCAGCCGATTTGCGGGGGAGAGCAAGTTCCCGGTCCGAGAGTGCGGCCAACATGAACCGCCATTTGTGATCCAATGCGATTATGAGGCGGCTGTGATGCTCCTGCGCCACCTCTACCCAGAGGACTTCAAGCCAGCCTCGGATGATCCCCATCGAGACGGAACGCTGGTCGCCTTCGATCAATCGGAGTTCTTCCATTCAACCGATGAGAGCACCAGCCTTCACGGCGTTGGTTACCTCTATGTTCCAGCCTCATGTGCTGCCGAACAGTGTCGTCTTCATGTCGCCTTTCACGGCTGTAACCAGAACGTGGACAGCGTCCACGACGACTTCATCCGAGATGCGGGCTACAATCGTTGGGCGGCGAGCAACCACATTGTTGTGCTGTACCCGCAGACAAAGGCTTCGGCAGCGAACCCGAACCGCTGCTGGGACTTCTGGGGCTACAGTGGATTGAATTACTACACCCGGAACGGACCGCAGATGCGGGCAATCAAGGCCATGATAGACCGCCTGATCGGCCAATCTCCACCCTGATGGGGTGCTCACGTGAATAGTTGCACTGAGGGCGACAAGATAGGCAATGCAGGGCGCGAGAGTTCGAAGCAAAGGAGCGCCTGTCCCATGGACACAGTCGTTCGATAGCTCGTCCGAACCGCCCTGGGATTACAGCCGACGACAGATCATTTCGACCGGGGCAATGAGGCCCTGCTCCAGACCGGCAAGCATGTTCGCAATCTTCGTCGGGGCGTCCTGTCCCATTAGAATGTGAAGTCCGAGTGGGGGTGGGCCGCTCTCGGCCATCCTGGCTCGCATCCTCTGAAAGAACTCGATAGCAAACTCTCGCCGCGCCCGCTCGGACACGATCTCGAAGCCAGCATCTAGCAAGGCTTGTCGGTAGGTTTCCGGTCTCTCAAGGAACGAGGTCGCCTTGGTCGCAGCCCAAGGGACAGGGAAGGTGATCTCCCCATCTCCAGTCTGCATCACGTCGTAGATCGCGAACAGTCCTTCCGGCTTGAGCACTCGGTGGACGCCTGCACAGAGGCGCTGCTTGTCAGGAATGTTCATCCCCACGTGCAGCAGGGTGGCCCGGTCGAAGCTCTCGTCGCCGAAGGGCAGATCAAGGGCATTCACTACTTGAAACTCGACCTGATCGGACAGGCCGACAAGCTGGGTCAATGACGTGGCAACCTCGACGTATTCCGGTGTGAGGTCGATACCGACGACACGGCAGCCGTATCGTCGGGCAAAGAACCGTGCAGCACCGCCGATCCCGGAGCCAATGTCGAGCAGGACTCCACCAGCATCAAGATTCAGGTGATCGGCGACATCAGCGGTCGCCTCATGACCACCGATATGGAACTCGTCAATCCCGGCGAGGTCCTCCGGGGTGACGTTGGAGCGATTCCGGCCCATGGCATTGAGCCCTGTTAGGATCGCAGCTTCCAGTGAACCGTGGGAGTAGTGCTGTGCGACCTCGCGCTCGACCGTCATCATTGCCACCTCCGCACTTACGCTGCTCGGGATCAGGCGCACCTTTTGGGCTGTCGATCCGGCTACGTCAATGGCACGATGATACCTCAAATCCGGGGTCGGTTCAGCCTTTGCGAGAGCATCCCAAGGGCTCTGATGTGGGAGCGAAGGCTCCTGAGGCTGGTCCGGTTCGCCTGTCCTTGGGAATATCCGTGACGTGGAGCGGATGGGTTTCGGTCAGAGGACATTCTCGTTCCCGATTTCCGTTGCCAGCTTCAAGTCGCGTCCAACCTTCTTCCAGATCACGCCATACTTGCCGGTGATTTCCTATGACAGCCTAGCGGTCAGTCTGGTGGTGCTCCACGCCAGTCACATTGAAAGACCTGCACCGGCTGGCGGAAGCCCTTCAAGCTGTGCAAGCCGCAATCGACAAAGCCAGCATCGTCCTGGCATTCCTCCCAGACCGCACTTGAGACCAGAATCTGATCAGCGCTGGCTGCGTTGCATAGCCGAGATGCACGCTGCACGGTCGATCCGAACAGATCACGGCTTTCCTCGATAGGTTCCCCACAATCCAGGCCGATGCGAATGTGGATCGGCTCCAAAGCGGCCCGGTTGTAGCGCTCAAACGACTGCTGGATCGCCCTCGCGCATTCGACCGCCGCCTGGGTCGAGTCGAAGGAGGCCATGATACCATCGCCCAGGTGCTTGGTCTCACGCCCTCCATACCGGGCCAGACCACGGCGCACCAAGGCGTCATGGGCGCGCACAAGCTCGGTGGCCGCTGCATCCCCCAGCCGCGCCGTCATCTCGGTGGACGCCACCATGTCGGTAAACATGACGGTCCGGTGCGCTGGCTCTGCGAGGGCCATGGTGGATTGCGCTGTAGGCTGAGGGTCGCTGATGCGGCCCAGGAATGCCTCAACCGCCGAGAGGGACACATCAATGATTTCCCCGGCCACATGCCCGTGGGCTTCCCGATGCACCTGCTGCGCCGTCTCCTTGTCAGGGGCGTCAATCAGGCAAAAGGTGGTTCCGCGATCCTCGTCAAACCAGTAGGTGAGGAACTTGACTCCGTAGCGGTCCTGAAGGGCCAAATCCTTGAGGTGCGCCTCGGCAACTTCAATGGCGCTTGTTCCTTTCAGGTCATGGCGGTCGAGGAAAATAGGCATGCCACTCTCCCTCTCTGCGGCTCAGTCGCGCGGCGATGGTCACGCCGTCCCCGAGCAGATCGTCTCCTGAAACCATCCCGTCACCTGCGTGTATCCCTATCCTGAATTGGAGCCGCTCCTTCTCGGGCCGGTCCTGATCGCGATTGACGCAAGCTCGCCCTGCATCGGGGTCGCACATCGGACAGCATCTGCATCACCTGACATAGACTGCCTGATAGGCGCAGCCACCCACACGCGCCGCAAATAGCCGGATATTTTCAAGACATAGCGTCCGGTTCATCCGGTTCAGCGACATCGTTCCCGGAGAGGGGAGTATTGGCCTCCGATGCGGGGCTGAATCGCTCGCGCAGGACCACGTCCTTATCGACCCGTTCAGCCTTGTCCTCACGAACTTCCCGCTTGGCGCGGCGAAGCTGTTTGCCAACTTTGTCGAGAGCGGCGTTGAAGGCGAGATAGATGTCCTTGTCTTTGGCCTCGGCGCTCTTCAAGGGCAGGCCACCCATCTGCATGTTCACACTGCAACGGTAGGTGATCCCTTCTTTGCTGAAGTGGGCGGAGGCTGAATTCAGCCGCCCGAAATACTTACTGGCCACCCGCAGAATGTTCTCACGTGCATAGTCGGGCAGTCCGTCACCCAAGTGGACGTTTGAGCTTTGGATGGTGATCGCTTTATCGACGCTCTCTAGCTTCATGGCACCCTCCCTGTCAGGTTTCCAGGTGAGCGGTCCCGAGATGTGCTGTTCTCAGTCCGTGCGGAACTTCTTCTGTCTATGTAGTTTGCTTCCAGCAGACCTCCAGGAGATGATCATGGGTTGGGGTCACGTCCAAGCCAACTGGAAGCAGTTTCGGCGGCATGTGAAGCTTCGCTGGGACCGGCTGACGGACGAGGACATCGCCCGCATCAGAGGCCATCGCGAGACACTTATCGCGTGCCTGCAAGAGCACTATGGCTATGCTCATGATCGGGCGCAGCAGGAGGTTCGGGAGTGGGAGCATCATCTTTAGGCTGAGCACAGGAGGGTGAGATGACCGACACAAGCGTGACCAAGGTGAGCAGTGCCGACTCACCAACCGGCGACCAAGGCGAGGTCTATCTGGCGTCGGGCAAACGGGTATCCATGCGGCTGTGGCGAGATGAGCCGCCAACTCAAGACAAACCCCGCCGCAAGCACGGCTACGAGGTGGTTGGCTTTGTCGTTTCAGGCAGAGCCGAATTGGAGATCGAGGGGCAGACCGTACGGCTGGAGCCAGGGGACTCGTGGGTGGTGCCCGCTGGGGCCGAGCATACCTACCGCATTCTGGAGACGTTCACCGCCGTGGAGGCAACTGCCCCTCCTGCTCAGGTGCATGGCCGCGAGAAGTCTTAGTGTCACTGCGCCAACCGCCACGGTTAGCACAACACAATCCCTTTCAGACTTTTAAGAGCCCAGAGCTGGCCGGGGAAATTTGGACAGCGGGATAAGTGG
>KI911961.1:1363-1602 GCA_000517005.1 Microvirga lupini | reverse complement strand
CTGGAATGGCTCCGGACCCAGACGCCCGACACCGCGATTCTGGATGCAGCCCTGAAGGATGGTCCCTGCCGCGAGATCGCTCTTGAACTCGCACGGCGCGAGGTGCCCTTCCTGATCTACTCGGGCCTCAGCGAAGACTGCCAGCTTCTGGCGGACTTTCATCATGTGCCCTGGATTGAGAAGCCCGCTCCGCCTGCCGTGCTGGTCCACGCCTGTCAGCAGCTTTCAGACGGGCATCA
>KI911961.1:1158-1263 GCA_000517005.1 Microvirga lupini | reverse complement strand
CGCTCAAGCAGCAGTACCTTGGTCACCGCACCAAAGGACCGCAATTCGTCGAGAACACGCTTCATCAGTTCCGACGCTGCGGCTTGCCGAGCCTCCTCCATGGTG
>KI911961.1:0-1058 GCA_000517005.1 Microvirga lupini | reverse complement strand
TCTGTGCCGACAATGGCAGCCAATTCCTGCGAAGGCTGTAACGGCTTGAGAAAAGCCGAAGTCTGCTCTTGGGTCGCACCTTCGGCTGCTTTCGCCTGTTTCTCTGGTTTCTCAGATTTCGAAGTCGGCATGTGATCCTCCATTCTAGGCGGAACCACGAACGGTTTTATATGGAGGCTGCGGCCTTCGATTGTTGGAGGGCGGCTTGCATCAGCCCATCTAGGCCAAGATCGTGGCGATCCTCCATCTGCATCAACGCGGCAAGCTGGGTGCGAGCCCGGTGCACCCGGCTTTTGATCGTGCCTTCCGCAACGCCGCAGATAACTGCTGCATTCTCGTAGGTCTCGCCTTGCTCAGCCACCAGGAGGAGAGCCTCACGTTGCTCTGGTGGCAGGTGCACCAGCGCCTGTTGCAGGTCTCGCAGCATCAGCCAGGGCTCCTGCTCGGGTTGGACCATCAGGCGTCTGGCAAACCCACTTTCCGGGTCTTCAATCTCCCGTCTGTGCTTGCGGTGCTCCGAGTAGAAGCTGTTGCGCAGGATCGTGAACAGCCAAGCCTCAAAGTTCGTACCTTGCTGGAAGTGATCCAGGTTCGTCCACGCCCGCAGAAGAGTACTCTGCACGAGATCATCGCTCCGGACCGGATCGCGGGTCAGATGTAGCGCAAACGCTCTCAGGTGCGGCAGAACGGCGGGAAGCTGGTCGCGCACGTATTGCGAGCGGCGGCCCGCGCGGACCTTCTCAACAAGGGCAAGGTGTTGCGCATGTGAGGGCGGATGGATGTGACGCAGCCGCGCCCGTTTGCGCCGTGCCGACCGGCTGCGATCTGTCTCCTTGAGAGCGGGATGGCGGTGTTGGCGAGCGGCTTGGGTCATGGCCGTGCTCCACCTTAGCTACAGCTTCAACATACACCTACGGTTGCCCGTCAGCCAGTTAATTCAATCGGAACAGAGGAGCCTGCGGACCGCTTGACCCCCTCCTGACGCAGGCGCACCATTCGATCTCCAAGCCTCAGCCCTTGGAGGCTGTCATGGTTGAGCACGACGACGATGTCGCCCT
>KI911960.1:1779-4611 GCA_000517005.1 Microvirga lupini | reverse complement strand
CATCCAAACATTTCTGGCTCCGAAAGCTGTTGCAGAACTTTTGGCGACCTACTTAGTGTAGCCGTTGCGATTCGATGCGCCAGAGGACTCCTAATCCCCAGGCCGATTCCGAGGCGCTCCAGGAGGAAGCCGCCGATGAGCGATCCCGCCAATCCGGTGATCACGTACTGAACAAGACCTGATCCGCCCAAAAGCCAACTTGCCAGCCAGCCTGCCATGAAACCGACTCCCACCTGGGCAGCAATGGCCCGTTTATCCAAAGCCGCGAGTGCCTCGCGATCAATGCTGATACGAACCGGGGAACGGAAGCGGTCTGATGGTGGCGGCTTAAGCTGTGTCCGCGAATGGTTCGGTCCAGGTTTCGGCTTTCCCGTCATGCCCTTCCATATGGAAGGCTGCGGGTTGTTCATCCAGGGTGGACAGGAACCGAAAAACGAGGTTGAGAGGGCGTATCCTTCAGTGATCCGCTTACCGATGCGGAACACTGTACCGCCAGCTTGCCCAGGAGCCGCCGTGTTCGCCATCCTCGTTGATCTTGACGGCACCATCATCAACTCTGCGCCAGGGATCATCGGCTCTTACCAGCATGCCTTGCGGTGCATGGGGGTGGACTGCCCGCCTGCCGAGGACCTCACCTGGGTAGTCGGCCCACCCTCCCGGCGCTCGTTCCCGAAGCTGATCCGCCCTGACCAGGATGTAGAGGAGGCTGTCCACCTCTATCGCGCCCACTACGAGGTGCATGGGCTACTCAACGGAACAATCTATCCTGGGATGCAGGAGGCGCTTACCGATCTCTATGCCCTTCCGGCTCGCCTGTTTGTCTGCACGGCCAAGGTACAGAGCTTTGCAGAGCGGATCATCGAGCACTTCGGACTAGGGCATCTGTTCGAGCAGATTTATGGAGCCGACCTCGGAGGCAAGTTCGACGACAAGGGACTGCTGATCGAGCACATCATCGGGGTGGAGCAAATCGAACCCAGCCGGATGGTCATGGTCGGAGATCGTGCCAATGACATGCTGGCAGCCACGCGGCACGCCATTCCCGGTCTGGGAGCGCTATGGGGGTATGGTGACGAGGCCGAACTCACAGCGGCGGGGGCGACCGTTTTGTGTCCCTCGCCGAGTCAATTGGTTGAGACGGTGCGGAGACTCGTCAGCGCCTGATCATCACCGTCCTATCCATCAGATGACATAGAAGTCTTCGTACGTCATTGCCAACTTCTTCGCTAGTGTTGCGAAAGCTACCGAAGCACCTTTACCTGAACCATCTGCATCATAGTACAGGACACCGCTGTCCTTGTCGTAGATGATGCGATCATCTTTATCATGCGCCTTGCCAGTGTTGTTGACCCAGAACGCCGATGCTTTCAGGCCACCATCTTTGCCGACTTTCGTGTAGACAGAGTTGCTCATCCAAATCGTATCATCGACAACACGGAAATCTTTGATCGCATCCTTGTTGGTTCTGGCGTTGAGCTTGGTGTCGAACACGAATATGTCCGCTCCTGTTCCCCCATAGAGCTTATCACTCCCTAAGCCACCGTAGAGTTTGTCGTTACCACCAAGCCCTCTGAGCACGTCATTGCCACCGATACCCTTCAGGACATTCGCAACGTCATTTCCGACCAAACTGTTGCTGCCGTTGTTGCCGGTGAAGCTTATCTCCGGTGACGGGTCCGTTGGCACAGGGTCCATCGGCACAGAAGGAAGTGGTTCTGAATGACCAGATAAGAGACTCTCGACGGTCACGTTCCCATCGCGGAAGTGGAAGGTCTCGACGCTACTGATTATGTCCGTGCCGAGGTCGCCATCAAGAGACCATTTGTCCGTGACGGTGATTGAGCCATCGGCATTCTTGGTAATGGTGAAGTCCACACGCGCGCCGTTGATTTCAACGTAGTCGTGACCGTCCCCACCGTTGATGGTGTCGTTGTCGAACCCACCGGAGAGAGTGTCGTTGCCAACCCCACCATTAAGTTGATCGTTCCCGCTGCCACCGTAAATGAGATCGTCGCTCTCGTCGCCGTTGAGCACATCGTTGCCAAGGTTGCCGTAAATCGTGTCTTCGCCCTTGCCGCCATTTAGGACATTGTTGCCATTGTTGCCGGTGAGTGTGTTATTGAGATCGTTGCCGTTGCCGGTACTGCCCGTTTCAATAATTAGATTTTCGAGATTTGCTCCCAAAGTATAGTTCGTCACGAAGGAGAGCACAGTGTCAGTCCCGAGACGATCCCCTTCGATCACAACGTCGCCTTGGCTGACCCAATAAGTGTCATCGCCGCCGCCGCCCGACAAGGTGTCAGGCCCGTCGTCTCCGTTGCCACCACTGAGGGTGTCGTTTCCGTCATCAGTTGAGATGAAGTTGCTACTGGCATTCCCTGTAATGAAAATACTGCCCATCTCGGCATAGATGGCGTTCTCGACATTCTCGTTCAGGAAGATGTCGCCGCCGCCGTGATACTCGACAGTATCAATCCCGCCATTAGCGTATTCTTCAACAGTAGCAGAGCCATTGTTGTCGATGATGTAATAGTCGTTTCCGAGACCACCGGAAAGATGATCCCAACCGCCGCCGCCATAGATGGTATCATTGCTGTTGCCACCCGCGATGGTATTATTGTTTTCATTGCCGTAGCCGACGAAACTGTCTGAGCCGGAAAAAGCGAGGGTTTCGATGTCGGCTCCAAGCCGATACTCACTTAGGGTCGTGACAATCGTGTCGTTACCCATCCACGGATCGGCATTGTCGATCACCACATCGTCAAGGCTATTCACATGGTAAGTGTCCGACCCATTGCCGCCGATCAGCGTGTCAGCACCTGAGAGCTGGCC
>KI911960.1:645-1679 GCA_000517005.1 Microvirga lupini | reverse complement strand
TTAGATGCGCTCAAGGACAAGTCACTCGCCTACCAGTTTTCTGTTATACCCACCATGCTGTTCGAAGAAATGCAGGGTGCCGGTAAGACCGACATTGACGACTTGAAGTCGATCATGACTGGAAAAAGCAAGCTGATGCGTGAAGCCTATGCCCGCGCTGGCGTTCGCCGTCTGATGACAACCTTCATCGGAGCAGCCAATCGTGATATTGAGAATCTCATCAAGGACGACACTGGCAACCGCCGCTTCATCCAGTTCTTCTCGAACCGCAAGGTTCCACGTGATGCGATTTCAGCCATTGATGTCGTGAAAATCTGGAAGAGCGTAGACGAAAATGCAGTTGAGCCACCCATGTACGCCAGTGAGGAAGCCGCAGCCATGATTGCGGGTATCCAAGAGGAACAGCGGACCCTGAGCCCGGTTGAACAGTGGCTCCTCGGAGCCGAGTGCATTCCGTGGGATAAACCCTTCAAGCCCGCCATGGTGTTCGAGGATTTCCTGTCCTGGTGCCTCAACAACGGTGCCATGTCGAAGTCCGAGGCAAACTATTGGAATGCCACACGCCTTGGCGCAACTCTGAAGGAACTCGCGCAGATCAGTGAGCGGTACGACATTCGGATCACCCGCACGGGAGGTTCTGCATCCTTCCGTATCCAGTGCCCAGAAGCCCGCACCGTCACCAAGATGGACAAGTTCAAGACAAGCCGGGAGGAAAAGCGCGCAGATTTCTTTCGCCAGCAGGGCTACCAAGAGGCTATGGGTGAGATCAACGAGAAAGTCGAAAAGTGGTCCGACCTCACCCAGGTCACCCGTGGAGCCCTCATACCGGGCGAGCGGATGCAGCAGATTATTGCAATCCATCGTGGTGGGCAGCCGCTGGATGGCATCTGAGAGCCGCAAACGGGTGAGTAGGTGATGTCGCAGGTGACCCCTACTCACCCATGAAATTCCGTTGTTTTGCAGAGGAAAAACAGGTTTTGGGTGAGGTGGGTGACCTCTCTCTAAAACTCTCCCGAGAAAATTTAAGTGTTGTA
>KI911960.1:0-545 GCA_000517005.1 Microvirga lupini | reverse complement strand
GTTAGTGAGTTGCTGAGGACCTTTGTGGACAACCCTGGATCAGGAGTGGTCTGATGAGCACGGGTAACACTGCGAGCGACCACGTAGCCGAACTCATGGCCATGTATAGGGAAGAACAGGATCGTGCCCATGCTGAATTCACCAGCCAGTTTTCCCACTGCCTCAGCTACAGGCCGCGAGATTGCCCAGCGGCCTGGGAGGGCACATCTTTCGCAGACCGTGTCCGTCGTGTTCCGCCACCTCAATTGCAAGAATGGCTGGACGACAATTGCAACGATATCGCCGTTGATCCGGAACTGTTCATGATCGGCTTCAACGATTTGAACGACGCAGTGCATTTTAAGCTTCGGTGGTGCTGACGTTCGTTCGTTGATCTGACCTTGCGGAAAAATATAGCAGGCCGTAATCGCGGCCTGCCTATAGCCCTGTTAAATCTCTGGTTGAGAAGTAGATCGAACTCTCCTATCCGCAAGAGTTGTAGAGCAATGCGAATACTTCGAGCAGACTGGGAGCACTGGGAGGGCTGCGGCAGCTTGGAAGGCACT
>KI911959.1:21563-22691 GCA_000517005.1 Microvirga lupini | reverse complement strand
TCGCGCCCACATCGAGCGCGCCGCGGAAGATGAAGGGAAAGCACAGGACGTTGTTGACCTGGTTCGGGTAATCCGAGCGGCCGGTCGCGATAATGCAGTCCGGGCGCACGGCTTTGGCCGCTTCCGGGCGGATCTCGGGCTCAGGATTGGCCAAAGCCAGGATGAGCGGCATGTCGGCCATGACCTGGACCATCTCGGGCTTCAGCACCCCGGCCATGGAGACGCCGAGAAACACGTCTGTCCCCGGCATGACGTCGGCCAGCGTTCGGGCATCTGTGGCTTGGGCGTAGCGCTCCTTTTGTGGGTCCATGCCCTGCCCTCGGCCCACATAGATGACGCCTTTGCTGTCGGTGACCCACACGTTCTCGCGCCGGACGCCGAGCCCCACCAGGAGATCGAGGCACGCGATGGCGGCGGCACCGGCACCGGAGCACACGAGCTTGATCTCGCCGATGCGCTTGCCGACCACCTCAAGGCAGTTGAGAACGGCAGCCGCCGCCACGATGGCGGTGCCGTGCTGGTCATCGTGGAAGACCGGGATCTTCAGGCGTTCGCGCAGGCGGCGTTCGATCTCGAAGCATTCGGGAGCCTTGATGTCCTCGAGATTGATGCCGCCGAAGGTGGGCTCGAGCGCAGCGATGATGTCGACGAGCTTATCCGTGTCGGTCTCGTCGACTTCGATGTCGAAGACATCAATGCCGGCGAACTTCTGAAACAGGCAGCCCTTCCCCTCCATCACCGGCTTAGAGGCGAGCGGACCGATATTGCCGAGGCCTAGCACCGCTGTGCCGTTCGAGACCACAGCCACGAGATTGGATCGGCTGGTGTATAGGGCGGCGGCGCTCGGGTCGGCATGGATGGCCATGCAGGGGGCAGCCACACCCGGAGAATAGGCCAGAGCGAGGTCGCGCTGGTTGGTCATGCCCTTGATCGGCAGGACGGCAATCTTTCCCGGACGTGGAAAGCGGTGGTATTCCAAGGCGCTCTGGTTGAGAGCTTCTGCCCCGCTCTGATTGAGGTCGGCAGCACTCGAATTCACCTCTTGGCCCATAGGGCTCCTCCCGGACGATGTTCTGTACTTCGCCCCCTGTATTCAGCAAATAGCGCTCACCGTTATCGCGCAAAGGC
>KI911959.1:18532-21463 GCA_000517005.1 Microvirga lupini | reverse complement strand
GAACCGGTAGGCGCCTATTCCGGAATTCGTTGACCTGTCTGAGCATCGAAGATGTGTAGCTTGGCCGCCGGTAGGCTGTAGGCGATGCTTGTGCCGATCGGGTAATTCGCTCGGTCCAGCACGAATGCCTTCAGAGTATGATGGATGGTTCGGATATGGAGGATTGTCCCCAATCCCATCGGCTCCACCAGCTCGATCTGGCCCTTTCGGCCGCCGCCATTCTGTATGGATACCTGAACATCCTCGGGTCGGATGCCGACCTTCACGGCCTGGCCGTCCTGACCTTGGATCAGATGAGCGGCAGGAATCTGCTCTCCTGATTCGAGCGTGATGAGCCGTTGCTCTCCGTCGTATCGTAAGATGCCGTCAAGCACGTTGATGGCAGGCGAGCCGATGAAGCTGGCCACGAACAAATTCAGGGGGCGCTCATAGAGATCGAGCGGAGTTCCAACCTGTTGGACGACGCCTCCGTTCATGGCAACGATGCGGTCAGCGAGGGTCATAGCCTCCACCTGATCGTGAGTCACGTAGATCGATGTCGTGCCGAGTTCCCGATGCAGCTTTTTAATCTCCACGCGCATCTGTTCACGAAGACGCGCATCAAGATTGGACAGGGGCTCATCAAACAGGAACGCCTTCGGCTTGCGCACGATGGAGCGCCCCATCGCGACGCGCTGTCGCTGCCCTCCCGATAGGGTGCGAGGCTTGCGGTCAAGGAAAGCCTCGAGCCCCAGCTTGGACGCTGCAGCAGAAACGACATGGGACATTCGCTCCGCAGGCGTTCCTCGCAGCCTGAGGCTGTAGCTCATGTTGTCGTGGACAGTCATGTGCGGATAAAGAGCATATGACTGAAACACCATGGCGATGTCTCGGTCCTTAGGTGCCAGCTCGTTCACAATCTTCCCACCGATGCGGATGTCTCCGCGGGTGATGCCCTCCAGCCCTGCAACCATGCGCAGGAGCGTAGACTTGCCGCATCCCGATGGCCCGACCAGCACCACGAACTCTCCGTCCTGAATCGACAGGTCGACATTGTGAAGGACAGGTACGGCCCCATAAGACTTGCCGACACCTTGAATATCGATAGAAGCCATGATGCAAACCTTCAGCCTTTGACCGCGCCGGCAGTAAGGCCGCGGACGAGATACCGTTGAATGAGAAGAAAGAAGAGGCATGCGGGGATCAGGGCCAGAACACCGGCCGCCATCATCTGCCCGAAATCGACCGAGAACTTCGACACGAAGCTGAGCAGGCCTACCGGAAAGGTGCTGGCATCGGCCTTCGACACGAGCATGAGCGCGAAGAGCAGTTCGCTCCACGCTGCGGTGAAGACGAAGCCCAAGGTGGCGGCGACGCCCGGTAGGGTGAGCGGGAGGATGATCTGCCTGAAGGCACGAAAGCGCGAGGCGCCGTCGATCATAGCTGCCTCCTCCAGATCTTTGGGGATTCCGTCGAAGAACGACTGCATCAGGAAGGTCGCAAACGGCACGTTGAAGGCGGTGTAGACGATCACGAGACCGAGCAGGCTGTTGGTGAGCCCAAGCGGCGAGAACAACTTGAAGATCGGCGCCACCAGCATGACGAGCGGGAACATCTGGGTGATGAGCATCAGCCCAACGAGCCACATCTTGCCGCGAAAAGCGAAGCGCGACATGGCATAGCCGGAGAGAGCCGCGATCAGTGTCACCAGCACCGCGGTGCTGCCTGAGACGATCAGGCTGTTCTTGAAGAACAGCGGGAAGTCGCTGTGGGCAAGCACGAAGGTGTAATGTGCCAGGGATGAGCGGGATGGCCAGAGCCGGATGCCCTCACTGTAGAGGAGATCGTTGGGTGTGATCGAGACCTTCAGCAGCCAGTAGAGAGGGAACAGCGCGAAGGCCACGTAAAAGGCAAGCAGCCCATAGTGAAGGATCCAATACGGGGTGCTGCGGGCGGAGGATAGCATGGAGTTCTCCTCATCGTCTCAGCAGGGATTGCCGCATCAGGATGATGGCGAAGGAATAGGCCAGCAGCAGCACGAGGAGCACCATCGCGATCGCGGATGCATAGCCGAAGTCGAGCCGCCGGAAGGCCTGGGTGAAGATATAGCTCGACACGATCTGCGTCTGATCGGCGGGTCCGCCATTCGTCATGACAATGATGAGGTCGGCGAAATTCGCGATCCATACGGTCCGCAACATAACCGTGATCGCGATGGTGGGCGCCAGGAACGGAAGGGTGATGTCGATGAAGCGCCGCCATGGGCCTGCGCCATCGATGGCGGCAGCCTCATAGATGTCCTGCGGGATCGACTGCAGGGCCGCGAGCAGGGTGATGGCAAAGAATGGGATGCCCCACCAAACATTGGCGATGATCGGCCCCCAGATCGCGAGATTCGGGTCGGACAGAATGTTTTCGGGGGCGGGTAGGATTCCAAAAGCCGCCATCCAGTGTGGCAGAGGGCCAACGACGGGATTGAATAACCATGCCCAGTTCAGGCCTGACAGGAACGTCGGCACCGCCCAGGGAAGAAAGACCAATGCCTGGGCGATGCCGCGTCCCGGAAAGGGATTGTTGAGAAGAAGAGCGAGCAGGAGGCCGAAGGCGAATTGCAGCGCGACCGAGGCCAGGGTCCAGACAAGTGTGTTTCTCATGGACAGCCAGAACGCCGCATCCGTCCACAGGGCCCGGAAATGTTCGAGACCGATGAAGCCACCGCTGAACGGGTTGATCAGCTGCATGTCCCGGAATGCATAGGACAAGCCGATGATCAGCGGCACGAGCATGATCGTCGCGATCAGGATCACCGAGGGAGCGATATAGAGATAAGGTTCGATGCCCAGCGCAAGTCTACGCAAGGGGGCACGCTGCCGACCTGCAGCCTCCTCATACAAGGGCATCGTTGACATGCTGCGCTCCTCAGCGGGACGAACCAAATGGACTGGCGCGGCT
>KI911959.1:14242-18432 GCA_000517005.1 Microvirga lupini | reverse complement strand
CGGGGTCAAACCAGGAAATCCCCTGCTCTTCAGGAACGTCTAGTTCTCCGTCCTAAAAGAGACTTTTGGTGTACTTCCGGGAAGTGCCAGTTCCGGACCTTGCCATCTCAAGTCCGTGCCATGACGGGACCGACTGGCTTCAGCCATTCCCCAGCAAGAGCGACACAGGCCGTATCAGCCGGATTGCAGTCCGCGAGACCGGCAGGAAGGATGCGGAGCATGACTGATCCTGCCGTCCTGAACGCGTGGCAAGGCTGCGGACTCAGAAACGTAGGTTGACGCCCACGCGGCTGATCCAGCCGTCGTTCTTGAAGCGGTAGACCGCCTGATCGCCGGCACGTGCCAATGTCAGGCTCTCGTCGGCCAGGTTGTAGTACAGTGTCTCGCTCTTAATTGATATACTGTCGGTCAGTATGTGCTCCGAGCCACCACCGATCACAAAGCCGGTCGTCCACCCGTCGCTGCTCTCTCGTGGGCCCACGCCGGGCGGCGTGACCGCGATCTGCCCCTGGTGCTCGATCTGCGCAAATGCCAGACCGCCTGTGACGTAGTACAGCGATCGCTGGAAGACAGGCAGCAGGCTCGGCATCGCAACACCCACCCGGCCCCTGAGCGTACCGAACAGGCTCATCTGCGAGCTCAGATCCGTGCGCATGGAGAAGGCGCCTTCCACGCCCTCGAAGCTGCGGCTGCGGCCCACATCCATGGCCGTGAGATCCGCCTCAAGGCCAGTGACAAGGCTGCCGAAGTCCCACAGGTAGGCGATCTGGGCACCACCACCCAGGCCAGAGTCGCTCAAGCCGGCACGGGTGGGCAGCGCATCCGGCGCGACACCTGACACTCCTGTGCGCACTGCCTCCCCATTGTCGCTGATCCAGGCGCCGTGCACGCCGGCATAGAAGCCGCTCCAGCTGAACACCGGCACCGTCAGTACCGGAGCAGCGGGAATTGCCCGCCCCGGCAGGTCGGCCGCCGACGCCACGGAGGTCCCGGCGATCAGGGCTGACAGAGACAACAACAGGCGCTTCATGACCGTCTCCAAGGATGTAGGCAGGATGATAGGACAGGATCTGCACGCGGGCCGTGACACGCAGGACACAAGTCGGGAGAGTCTCCCGACTTGTGTCTGGTGCTTACAGGATCACATCTGTGCTGGAGAAGGAGCCAATGATCTTGATCTGGAAGTCGGCCTTGCGGTTGCCGTCCACGTCACCCATCAGAATGCCGTTGGCGTAGCGCAGCTCGCCCGCCTTGCCGGTGAAGCCTGCAGACAGGAAGACCGAGCCGTCGTCCGGGTGCAGGAAGGCCGCCTCGGTGCCGGTCCAGGTGAATTTCTGGTTCCCTTTCACGCGCACATTGGCATCGATCGTTCGCAGGTCGATCACGTCGCGTCCCGACTGGAAGTCATAGACGACGTCGCGCTGCGAGCCCGCTCTGCTCTCCTTGACCGAGTTGAAGTCGAAGATATCGGCTCCGGACCCGCCCCAGAGCCTGTCTCGACCCAGGCCGCCTACGATCCGGTCGTTGCCGGTGTCGCCCTTCAGGACATCATCGCCCGCATCTCCATACAGTCGGTCGGCGCCGGACCCGCCCCAGAGGCTGTCGTTGCCAGCATTCCCAAAGAGCCTGTCGCGTCCGCCAAAGCCGTTCAGAACATTCTGGCCCGCGCTTCCGATCAGTGCATTGGCGAAGGCGTTTCCTTGACCTCCGGCACTCCCACCCGTGAGGCTCAGGTTCTCAATGGTGCTTGGCAGGATCACCGTTCCGGAGCCCCCATAGATCACATGATCGATCTGGGCCGTGCCCAGAGCGGCCGTCAATTGCGACGGATCCGTGATGATGATGGTTACCCCACCATCCGGATTAGATATCACCTGCAGGCCCGGGTCAGACGGCGTTGGGTCGGACGGTTTGCTGTATTCGATAATGATATCACGCTGGCCGGCAATGGAATCTGCGCTGCCGGGAGCTGGCAGAGTCAAGCGTGCGTCATGATTGCTGGCGCCACGGATCGTGGCACCGTTCAGGAGAAGCGCGCTGGTGGAGCTGTAATCCAGATCCGCGCTGACGTCGCCGGTCTGCACCGTATAGAGGAAGGTCAAGGTGTTCGTGCCGGATCCGGAGTGATAAACGGCTATGCGATCCAAGTCACCAGTTTCCAGAAGGAGGCTCGGGCTGCCTCCGCTGGTGTTGACAGTGACGGTCCGGTCAAAGGTCACGGTCAGGAAGAGAGTGTCGCCCACCTTATAGGTGCCGTCCGGATTCGTGGCGTTCACCGAGGTGACCTTAGGTTCAAGGCTGTTGACATCAATGGTGATGGTATCGCTGTCGATCTGGTTGCCACCGGAACCGGAAAGCCCCAGGTCGTTGGTAACGATCTGCAGACTTGCGGGACCGTTGTAGCCCCTGGTCGGCAAAAAGGACATGCCGTTCAATGCCAAGTTGATGTCGGCAAGCGTGCCTTGGAAAGTCATGGTCGAGTCGGCGGTGCCGCTGCCGACGATGAAGCTCAGTCCAAAGGTGCTCCCCAGGGTGAGCAGGCCATTGGTGGCGGTGAGCGTCACCCGGACATCGCCGCTACCTGCATCCACGTCGGAGATGCTGATCCGATTGCCGTTACCGGTGCTGAAGATCAGCACGGCATCCTGATCCACCGACTGAGCGATGGGCACACTGTTGACCGGCGCGTCGTTCACGGCCGTCACCACCAGCGTCACAGTGGTGATATCGGTCTTGGCGCCACCGCTGCCGGTATTGCCCAAATCATTCACCTGAATGGTGAGCACGACATTACTGGTGGCGTTGGCATCGGTGCGGAACGCGATCAAGCCGCTAGCCAGGAGGTCATTCAGGCTCGGCAGACTTCCAACCGCCAGGGTCAGGTTCTGGCCAACATCGTCGCCGTTGAGGAGCAGCGCACCCGAGCCGACCGACAGCGTGACCTCGATCTCGCCATTGCCCGCATCCAGGTCGCTGACAGTGATGCCGGTCAGCACCGTGGCAACGTCCTCATTCACGTTGATGGAGGCCGGTGCGTTGATGACCGGTGCATCGTTGACGGCCGCCACCTGCAGCGTCACGGTCTCGCTGTCGGTCTGCGCACCACCGCTACCGGTGTTGCCGCCATCGTTGATGCCGACGGTCAGGGTCACATTGGACGTGGCGTTCGCCGCCACGGTGAAAGTCAAGTTGCTGGCGGCGATGAAGCTGTTGATGTTGGCGACCGTGCCGGTCAACGTCAGCGTGCCGGTACCGCTGCCACTCACCGGTACGCCACCGCCACTGGTCGCAGCCAGGGTGCCGCTGCCCGCCGAGAAGGTCGCCGTGACCGAGCTGGAACCGGAGTCCGCATCGCTGAAGCCGATGCCGGTCAGCGCACTAGCGATATCCTCGGTCACGACGCGGCTGGCAGGTGCGGTGATCACCGGTGCATCATTGACGCTGGCGACGCTGACAGTCTTGGTCGCGGTGTTGCTGTCCGACGTCCCGTCATTGACCGAGAAGCTGATGGTGCGGGTACTGGTGTTCGGCAGGTCCGAGGTGTTGGTGTAGGTCACGCTGCGCAGCGCCGCCTGCCACTGTGCCAGGGTTGCGCTGCCGCCTGCCGAGGTCAGGGTCAGCACGCCGGTGGCCGCGTTGTAGCTGCCGGTGATATTGCCCATCGTCGAACCGTTGTTGACGAAGACCAGCACATCCTGAGCGGACTGGAAGTTCCCGGTGATGGACACCGTGGCGCTGGCCAGGCTCATGCTGTCGGGGTCGGACAGGGTCAGGCCCGGATCGATGGCCGCCGGCGTGGACGCGACGCTGTTGCCTTCGGTGAAGGCCGTGGCGCCGCCACTGGTGGAAACGGTCGACGGGTCGTCTGCCGCCACCACGGTCACGGCGGCCGCAAGGGCGAGGCTGGTGGTATCAACGCCACCGTCGGCCGTGCCGCCGTTATCGGTGATGCTGGCCAGGGTGACAACGCGAGTGTCCGCGGTAGCGGGCGTGTCACTGGTGTTGCGGTAAGTGATGCCGTCCACCAGGGTCTGCGCGTTGGCGGTCCCGATACCGCCCGTCTTACTCAGGGTGACGGTCGCGGTACCCCCCGCCAGGCTGACAGTCACACTCATACCGTTGCCGGCCGTGATAGTCGAAAAGATGCCATGAGGAGGTGAGCGGCGACCGGCTCTCTGCGAGAGTAAGAA
>KI911959.1:13907-14142 GCA_000517005.1 Microvirga lupini | reverse complement strand
CTCGCTCGGATCGTGGTGATCCAGGAAGCAGGGCTGGATGGGTTCTGGATCCATCGCGCTCTGGTCTCCGAAGGCATCGAGAGCTACGTCGTCGATCCCGCATTGATCGCCGTCTCACGCCGGCATCGCCGCGCCAAGACCGACCGGATTGACGGCGAGGCTCTGGTGCGCACCCTGCTGGCCTACAAACGGGGCGAGCCGCGTGTCTGCGCCATGGTCCGTGTGCCGACACCGG
>KI911959.1:7085-13807 GCA_000517005.1 Microvirga lupini | reverse complement strand
AGTGGCAACCTTTTCATTGTGCTGACGAAATACTCGTTTCAACGCGGCATGATCAACGAAGCGTCGATTAGGGACGTTCAAATTCGGAGCCTCGCGTCGTCTGAGTGGCACGCATGATGATGAGATCTCCGTGGGTACCATATCCGAGCAACTTTTCGTGGTACTGCGTACCCTCGAACGTGATGAGCAGGTAGGTGGTCTGCCCCCGATCGGAAATCGGAATCACCTGAGGGTGCGGAATATTGCTTCCGTATGGCGCCTTCAGAAAGCCGAGCAGCTTCATCGACAGGTCGTAGACACGATATTGTCGATCAGCCCCGTCGCTGGCAAGAAAGTACCAACGTCCACCGACCTTCTGCAAAATGGTGCCCTCGGTTTGGTCTCGCGAAAGATCGGCCCCGACCTTGCTCAACCGGTTCAGAGAACCTCCCCTTTCGCTGCGGGCGAGCGCTGGGTGGAAATTGAATCCGCGGGCGGGATCTTGATAGGGGCTTTCGACAAAGCCGACATACCAGCGGCCTTCGATGCGAACCATCGACGGATCCCACGCGCTGACATCAGTCGGCAGTGACATTCTCGCGCTCTTCAGCACATGCACTCCGCTGAGAATGTTCTCGAAAGTGCGGCAGTAGCGAACATGCACGCCCTTGAAGGCAAAGTCGCCCCAACTGCTCACTGCAACATGAAAGCCGCCATCGTGTTCATCGGCGACGATCTGACCTGCGTGATCGCCAAGAATGAACCCGTCGCGCTCAAAAAACAGGGCTGCCACCGGTTCGACCCGGCGAGGCTCATCAAGATCAAGCCTCCACACGCCCCGGTGCGCAGCCTGGAAAAACGACAGGCCTGCCTGCGTGGCAGTAAAATAGAGCTTTCCATTTCTGATGTAGGGTCTGCCGTCGGAATGGCTGATGACGTGAAGGTCTCTGATCCCGGCCTGTCCGAAGTAGCCTGCCCGTACATCTGCAATCGTCACAGTCGTGCCCACCCCGCCAGCGCCGAACCCATAGCGGTACCGACGCAGCACGGCTGGGTTCCGCAGATCCAGCAGGTCGGTGATGCGATGCTGCACGACGGGAACCCAGTCTGCTCCCTTCGCCACAAGGGCCGTCACATAGTTCTCATTGACCGTGAACGCGCATCGCGTCACCCCGGCAAGGTCGGCATTCGCCGCAGCAACCCGTGTCTTCCTGCCTTCGACCCGGACATCGATGGCGACAGTGCCCTTAGTCGGGTCACCGTTGGTTTCAAAGGATGCGATCACATAGTTGCTCGCATCCCGCACAAGACCGGCAGTGACTGTTCCGGCCTCATTGGTCCTTGTCTCAGGGGAACTCATCGTCACGACCACTGTACAATAAGGCGCGAGGGGACCAGTCTCGGTGCGGAGCAGCGTGGGCTCGGCTCGGGACGAAGTCAGGCGCAGGCGACCGGGCGAAAGTGCCACCTGGGCCGGATCACCTTCGGATTGCAGGCCCGTTCTCGTGAGGCGTCTCAAGTTCGCTTCGCGAAACTGCTCGTGGACCTGAACGAAACCCTCAGGGAGAAGATCGAAAGGGCGAAACTGCTCGACAATTGAGAACTCGAGGTCGAGAAGGGATGGTTCCAGACGCTCGGCAGGACGTGGAGCAAGCTGGGCGATCGCATCAGCCGACCAGCTAGGAGATACGGCTGTTGTGGCCAAGCTGGCGATAGCGCCGCGCAGGAAATCCAAGCGAGTGATGCGGAGCTTCATGGGTGCTCCCATGCTCGCTCACAAGGGAACCCCACAATCTCGGCGAGATTGGGTCTAGGCCTTTCACTTAGAAGAATATCAGCTCACACACCTAAGCATCGCGGCTAGGGCGAAGCGCCAAGTAAATGTCCGAAGTGGGTCAGGCAGCGAAATTCCCTGCCCTCCAGGAACGTCCGGAGTTCGCTAAGCGGACGTTCGGTCAACTTCCGAGAAGTGCCAGAAGCTGCCCTTGGCCTGCTACTAAAGCTTCCCATTTCAGGCGTGCCCTCAGTGCAACTCACTTCTTGAGTGCTAAGAAGAGCCTCTTTGCAGGGAGGCGCCGTCCACACACGGCTTTACAGAACGTCTGGGAGCACGTGGGCGGCGTGTGCAGGAGAACGCCCGGCTCGACTGTCCTTGGTCGCACTTCTGCCATGCCTAGCGAGGAGCCTAGCGCAGTGGGGATGCCTCCGCGGCTGAAGAGAGAGGATCCTCAAGGCCGGCAGCCGCGGTGCCCAGTCAAGCTGGAGCCGAGCCCATGTATGCTCTATCGCCCGCCACCGCTCTGGATTTCCTTGATGCAGGTCGACCCGCCTCTTGGGATTTCTTCAGCGCCACCAATCGCCAGGATCTGATCGAAGAAACTGGCCTCACCCGGCTGGACTTTTTCCACGCCGCCCGGTGGACCTACCATCGCGGCAGCGAGGCGCCCCCGCATCCATTCACTTTGGTCACCGAAGCGTTCGATCCGAACGCAGGCTTTTACGGGGCAGCACTGAAAGTGGACCGGCCCGGCGAGACAGACCAGATTGTCATTGCCTTCGAGGGTACGGACCCCTCGAGTGAGACCTTGAGGAAAGACCCGGTCTTCCTGGCGGGCCAGCTCGAAGCTGATGCTCAGATCTATTTTGGCCAGATTCCTGAGGCATTCACGGATGCCCTCACCTTTACTCAGGGGGTCCTGGAGACTGCCGAGGCGCAGGGCATCCCGAGGGAGAATGTCTATGTGACAGGCCACTCGCTTGGAGGCGCTGAGGCCGAGTACGTTGCGGCGCAGCTTGACCTTGGCGGCGCGACCTTCGGGGCTCCTGGCATTCATGCGTCCGCTGTCCCAGAAGGCAGCACACCAGATCTGATCAATTACATCGTGCACGGCGACCCCGTCGGGAACTACAGTGCCGACCCGCCGAACCGCTTGAGCAACATTCTCTACAGCGACGACATCCTCCACTTCGGCGAGGTCAAGTATATCGGCTCGCCAGTCGGCGGTCTGCAACTGGATGCTGCCAACGCTCTTCTGGCCCCAAACAGGACCGATGCCGAGAAGCTGGCGGGGCTCGGCTTGCTGGTGGATGCGGTGAAGTACCACCTGATCCCGTCTTATGAGGACGCGCTGCAGCAGCTTGCGGGCGCCGATACCCTGGTCGATGGCTTGTTTGCCAACCAAAGCATCAGCTTGGTGCCCGCAGATCTGTGGGCCTGATCAATCTCTTTGGGGCCTGATGGCTGGGAGGGCAGCCACGTCGCTGCTCTTTGGCCCCAATTCCTGGCTCCGTAACGCCCAAGCCGTTGCCAGACATGGCGCGTTTGGACCAGCGGGTGACGACGGACATCTCGTCGAAGAGATCAAGGATCTGAGGCAGTCCTGAGGTGCGGCCGGGTAAAGATCCGCTCACTGCGCCTTTGCGGAAGTTCGGCGTAC
This sequence comes from Microvirga lupini, assembly GCA_000517005.1. GTDB lineage: Bacteria > Pseudomonadota > Alphaproteobacteria > Rhizobiales > Beijerinckiaceae > Microvirga > Microvirga lupini. Next base: position 10,391 of record KI911959.1, on the reverse strand, counting down.
TTCCGAGAAGTGCCGGGAGCTGTCCTTGGTGGTGCACCTCGGCTGGGGGCGCAAGCCTGCTGGCCGAATGAGCCGGCGCTGGGGCACTCTCCTCAGCGGCTGACGATCTGATCGATCCAGTCGAACACGCGCTGCTCGAACAGAGCCGCAGCCCCCGCCTCGCAGTGGCCGCCCGCCCCCTCCTCCGGCCTGAAGATGATCAGGGTCTTCTCGCAGCGAAGCGCCTCGTAGAGCGTGTTCCCGCGCGACGAGACCGTATCCGTCGGGTTGTCGCACACCAGGGTCGGGCACGTGATTGTTTCAACCCGGTCGCTCAGGTCGTACCGCAGGGCTTCCCTGAGGAAGTCGTAAACGGTCTCCACCCCATGCACCCGCATCCGGCTCACGAAGAAGAAGCGGGTCATCGGGTCCCGGGCCATCGGCTCAGTGAAGAACCCGTTCACACCCGCGGCATCGCCCTTTTCCAGCATCGTCACTACTGCGGGAGGAAGCCGCTGCCGCAGAGCCGCCGCAAGGCTGATCTGACCCGGATCACAGACCAGGGCTGCCAGCCGCCTCTCGCCACAAGCGGCACGTGGGGCCAGGTAGCCGCCGAAGCTGCGGCCCATCAGGATGACCCTGTCGGTCCGCACCTCCGGCCGCGTCACCAGCCAGTCGAGCACCGGCCCGATCACCGCCTCGAAGTCGGGGCGCATGAAGAGCCGCTGGCGCAGCAATACATGCCCCTGACCCAGCCCATCAAACGCTAGGCAGTTGTACCCGCGCTCGACCGCCGCCTTGGCGCCGGACTGGTAGGTCTCCTCGACAAAGCCGTCGTAGCCGCCGGGCATGACCAGGGTTGGGCGGGATCCGTTGGCCGCCGGGCGGAAGAGATAGCCGCCGAGGGTTGTGCCGTCGTAGGGGATCTCAACCGCTTCTACCGGGGTGTCGAACAGGCGAATGGCTTGTCGGAAACAGGAGCGCAGATCATCGGCGGCCTGGAGCACGCGGGCATCATCCAGGTTCTCGCGCAGGAACCAAGCCGATTGACGATAGTACTCGCCGGCGCGCAAGAACCCGCTGCGGGCGCTCACCGGATGTCCTGCGTCCGGACTGGCTTGCGCCGCCTCCCGAACGCGGGGGGCTGTTGTGGTCCACGCACGATGCCACAGGTCAAAATCGTGGTCCGCAGTCCCGGCGGCTGTGGCGAAGCACTCGCCGATGTCGGCGCAACCATTGTAAGTGGCGGCTAGGGTTCGCAGGAACTGTCCGATGAAGAGCTCATCGTTGAGCGGCAGCGTGAGGAGTTGCTGGGTGTACATGCGACTGCCCTTCTCGTCCTCGGCAGGCATGAGGCCATTAAACCAGGACGGGCCGTCGTTAGCCACCCTCCGATGCTCCAAAAGGTCCACGCACTTCATCGAGGTCTGGGCTCAACGAATATGTTATATTCGCAGGCGAACTTAGAAACGGCATGACTAGGCACAATGGTTGCATCTGAGGGCTCTCATCATGGAGCTTAGCAGGAAGCAATTCGGCCTCGGGATCATCGCTGCAGGACTGAGGGCACGTATGACGTCCCAACATGGTCGCGCCCAAGCTCAAGGAACCCCACCGAGCACCAGCAATCTGCCGACAACCCCCTCAGGTGCTCATCAGGCTACCTACTTCTTCAAGAACTCGGCTTTCGAATACGTCATGCTGATCAGCCTGGGCCGCGCGTACCACCAGGGCGGGAACATCGGCAATGTGCTCTACGTCATCCGGCAGATCGAAGACGGCAACTTCGAGAGTGCCTATCGAGCTGTGATGGCGGCGGGGGATGAAGCCCGCGCCACGGCCGAGGAATCCGCCAGGGGCGGTCACATCGAAAGCGCTCGGCAGGCCTATCTGTGGGCGCAGAACTTCTACGACAGCGCCACGTACTTTGCGGATGGATCTGGCGACCCGTCCAGAATCACGACAGCCTGGCAGATGTTGGACGACTGCTGGCTGAAGGCGATCGCCCTTTTTGATCCGCCCATCGAGCAGGTGAGCATTCCCTACAATGGCACCGCCTTGCGTGGGTTCTACTTCCGGGGAAAGAGCCCCGCCGAGAAGCGTCCCCTGCTGATCTTAGTCAATGGCAGCGACGGCTCGCTCCTCGACATGTGGATGCAAGGTGCGGCGGGAGCGGTGGCCCGCGGCTACGATTGCCTGACCTTCGATGGTCCTGGACAGGGATACGCGCTGTGGAAGCAGGGCCTCACCTTCCGGCCGGATTGGGAGCATGTCGTCACCCCAGTCGTCGACTTCGTGCTGAGCCGAGAGGGCGTTGACCCAAGAAGGATCGCGATCCAGGGCATCAGCCAGGGTGGCTACTGGGTTCCCCGGGCCGTCGCTTTCGAGAAGAGGATCGCTGCGGCCATTGCGGATCCAGGCGTCGTTGACGTTTCCACATCCTGGACCGCGACATTGCCCCCGCCAATGCTTGAGTTCCTGAAGGCCGGCCGCAAGGACGAGTTTGACGGGTACATGGCCCAGATGCTCGATCCCACCACCAAGGCTGCTCTCGTCTTTCGCATGAGGCCCTACGGTGTAAGCTCGTACTACGATGCCTTCCGGGCGAGCATGGACTACAACCTCATGGATGTTGTCGGGCGGATTGAGTGTCCCATGCTCATTACCGAACCGGCCAATGAGGCCTTCTGGCCCGGACAGTCGCGCCGGCTCTACGATCTCTTGACCTGCCCCAAGACGCTGGTGCCCTTCTCGGTGTCTGATGGGGCGGATCTGCACTGCGAGCCGAAAGGCTACGGCCTCAGAGACCTGCGCGTGTTCAACTGGCTGGACACGATACTGAGGTAAAGATCCTCTAGAAGCAGACTTTCAGATGGGTATGCACCGAGAACAAGTACCGATTTATAGGTGGGGCGCTGCCTACGCGGTGCCATAAAGGTCTCGAAAGGTCTCGGCGACACCCATCGCGCTCGCCACGCTCATCGGTGAGGACGACTGATGAGGATTGCAGCGGATAGCCGGGCAAACCTGGAAAATGGAATGTACGCAAGGCAGCCGCTTAGTGAAGGGCCTTCAGCATCCTTGGGCACCTCTGAGGGTGCCCCGGACGAGCAGTCTGCATAGTAAACTCCATTGCCGTGAAAGATCTATTGAACGTCGGCTTGGGGTCAAACATTCACCTTCCGGCCGCTCAACGAAGGTCGGCTCTCAAGCGCTGAAGCGGACAAAGCTCTTACGTCTCAAGAGTGCCAGGTAGCGACGATTCCCTGCCCTTTATAAACGTCTGCTGTTCCTCTCTAGAGTGGATGTTCGCTCTACATCCGGGAA
>KI911959.1:2476-6985 GCA_000517005.1 Microvirga lupini | reverse complement strand
ATCGGCTGCGGTGACTGGCATCGCGAGCGCCGCCTAAGTCTGGATGCGAGCCGGGGCCGGTATGTCCTTCTTCAACAACTTGACGGTGCCGCCGGAACGAAATCAAAGATCGTCTCTTCCAGTCCGTCGAATGACGGCATTCGGGTTATTGAGCAGAAAAGGACTGAGTTCGAGACCGAGCCCCACGCCTTCAAATGGATGGATGTGCCCGTCCGCGATGTGGGGCATCACCGTCACGAGGTCGCGGTACCACGAGCTGTAGTAAGCCCTTACTGACTCCTGGAAGATCGCGTTCGGAAGGTTGAGGGAGAGATGGATAGAAGCCGCGAACACCACTGGGCCTGTGCAGTCATGCGGAGCGACCGGACGCTGGAAGGCCTCGGCCATGGTCGCAATCTTCTTGGCTTCGCTCAGGCCGCCACACCAGGAGATGTCCAGCATCACATAATCAGCAGCTCCTTTGCGAAGGAGTTCAAGAAACTGTGAGCGCGTGGCTACGGTCTCACTTGCACAGACCGGCAGGCCAGATCGCATGGCATAGGTTGCTAAAGCATCCGGGTCCTGCATTTTGATCGGGTCTTCAGCCCAGAACGGCCGGAACTCCCGCAATTCCCGAGCAATGGCGAGTGCAGACGGAAGATCCCACATGGAGTGCAGTTCCACCATAACCTCCATCCTGTCGCCGACAGCCTCGCGGATCAGTCGGAACGGCTCCAGGGCCTTGTCGAGCTCAGACCGATGGATGAAATTGCCGCCGCTTGCCACCGCGTAGGGATCGAACGGCCAGATCTTCATCGCCGTGATCCCTTCCTCAAGGAGGCTTTGTGCAAGCGCACCGGCATCGCGGGTGAAAGCAATCTGATCCTCGTACGGACCTTCGTCCGGCGTATCCTGGTCACCGATGTAGCGACGCGCGCCGGATTTGTTATAGGTGTATCCGGCGCACGTGTTATAGGTCCGGATACGCGGACGCGACAGGCCGCCGAGGAGCTGGTGCACTGGCTGGCCAAGGGCCTTGCCAAACAGATCCCACAGGGCGATGTCGACGGCCGAGGCGGCTCGCATCTCCACCCCCGATGATCGGAAGCCCACATAGGTTTCAATGAGAGTCTTCGAGATCGCATCGATTTCAAGTGGGTTTCGGCCAATCAAAAGCGGCGCAACATCCTTATGCAGATAAGTGGCGACCGCGTCTGCACCGCGGAACGTCTCGCCCAATCCGATCAGTCCTTCGTCAGTGTGAACGTGAAGCCAGAGGATGTTATTGAGATGAGGAAGCTGGATCGTTTCGATAGCTGTGATCTTCATTGGACAGAGGTTCCGCGAATACGTGGCTACGCAGCATGCACGAAGCCATGAAGAGTTGGCATTCGTGAGCGGTTTGCACCTTACGACGACTCACGAGCTGCATCGGGTTGAAAGAGCGAAGTGCGAAAACCGAACAATGCCGAAAGTGGACGCGCCTGCCCCAAGCGATCGGGCAGGCGCAATGGCGTCTACTGCTTCTTCGACCCAATCTCCTCGTCCCAGCGCCGGAAGGCCTGGACGAGTTGCTCCGGTTCCAGAGGCAGTTCCTTCGGATTATCGGCGATGAGCTTCTCATACTCCGGACGCCCATACTCGCTGATTGCCTCCTGGCTCGCTTGTGGGGCCATGGACAGTGGTACGTCCTTCACCGCCGGACCCGGGTAGAAGTAACCTTCGTCATAAGCATAGGCCTGCTGATCCTTCTTGAGCATATGACCAATCAGGTCGACGAGTACCGGGATCTTCTCGGGCGCGACGCCTTTCGGAATGCTAAGATAATGAGCGTCTACGACCCAGTGGAAGCCCTTGAGCGCCTGCACCTTGGCTTCCTTCGGCACAATACCGAGGACACGCGGGTTGATGTCCCAGCCGGTGGTTGAGACGGTTATGTCGCGCGAGCCTTCGCCGAACTCCTTCATCGCCGCACCCGTGCCAGATGGGTAGTATTCGATCACTTTGTGCAATTCCTTGAGATAGGCCCAAGTCCGATCCCATCCCTTCATCGGGTCTTTTGGGTTCGAATCGCTGAGGAGATATGGAAGGCCCATCAGGAACGTACGGCCCGGCCCGGAGTTTGCTGGACGCGCATAGATGAATCGCTTTGGATTCTGCTTTGCCCAGTCAAGCAGTTCTTCGGCCGTCGTGGGGGGTGTCTTTACGCGGTCCGGAGCGTATTCGAGCAACGGACCGGACGGATAGTAGGTGACCACCACGCCCCTTCCCTTCGCGAGTTCCTGCATACGCCATGCCGGATCGAGATAGATCGCTTGAAGATCAGGAAGCGATTTGGCATGTTCGCCGACGAGGTTGAGGTAGATGTCATCCGCGAGACCAGCGGAGAGAGCATCCGGCCCGATAATGACCAGATCGATGTCGACGCGGTTGGCGGCTTGCTGCGCACGGATCTTGCCAGGAAGCTCCGGCGATGTGGCCTTAGTAAAGGTCATCCGGGCGATCAAATCCGGATTGCTTTTTCGGTAGTTGTCAAACGCTGGCTGCGTCAGAGCGAGGTTCCCCGCCGCATCAATGATGTTAATCGAGAGTGGGCTCTTTGGTTTTGCCACCTGCGAAAATGCCGGAAGGTTCAGGCCTGCTGCGCCGGCCAGGCCAAGGGCGCCGCCCAGTACGTGGCGGCGCGATAGATCACGCGGATTTCTCGTCATGTTTCCTCTCCAGGTAGAAAGTATCGTCGGCGTTTCCCGCCTGTTCTTCTTCGGTGAGGTGTTTATTCGGCCGCCATCGGCAGGTTAGCCGGCCGTCCGAGCTCCAACAAGATGGATGCAAGTTTCGAACGATCCGCATCATCGAGCCTCGGCAATCTCGGAAGGCGCACAGGCCCGACATCGAGTCCCTCGAGCATGAGAGCTTCCTTCACCACCGTCACGTTCGCGCCGTTGTTGTGCCGAGTGCGCAGGGTTTCGAAAGCGGCAATGGGAGAAATCAAGGCTCGGGCGTCGCCATAACGGCCTTCATCTAATGCCCGCCAGATATTCAGAGACCGAACAGGATCCACATTGACCAGTCCCGACGTGAAGCCTCTCGCCCCCATCGCATAAAAGGCTGGCGCCCATCCTTCAGCAAGACCGCATACCCACACAGCCGGCGTGCCGATCGTCTCGCGGATGCACGCTGCCAGAAGCATCAGGTTCGGTGTTGCGAACTTGACACCCGCGACGTTCAGATGATTGGCAATGCGCACCAGGTCCGCCACGGGCAGCGCATCGGACCGGAGGTATGCCATCACTGGGACAGTGGCGGCCTCTGCGATTGATAAGAAGTAGGCACTCTGAGCGGAGGGCGCTGCAAAGAGATCAAGGGGATGATGGATCATCAGTGCTTCGGCACCGGCGGCAATCGCCTGGCGGCCCGTCGCCAAGGCTTCGGATAGAGAACGCCCAACCGCCGCCGTGCGCACTGCGTTCGTTCCCATGGCCTCCAGCGCAATTGCCTGCAGGCGCACGACCTCGTCAAAGGTTAGACTGAAGAACTCCCCAGTATTGCCGCCGGAGACGATGTTATGAATGCCTGCTTCGGCGATCCGGTGAACGACCTGTCGCAGCAGAAGCTCGTTCAAATCCCCATCCTGCGTATAGGGTGTGATGTGAATGCCGGAGATGCCGTGCAGCGATGCGCGCACGCGTTCGATTGTCATTCCTTTTCTCCCGTGGGGATAGCACCGAATATCGTCTGTACGTGACGTTGACCCGATCGCACGACATGGTCACGCATGATCCGTTCGGCTTCGTCTTGGTCGCCGTGGGCAATCGCTTCCGCGATGGCTCTGTGTTCTGCGAAGGCGCGCTGCCGCTCCTCAGCCTCGCCGAGAAGCCCGACTCGGGTCGTGTAATTGTACATCTGCTGTCTGGCTTGCAGCCGACGGAGATAGTCGCAGCCAGACGCCTCATGAATCTGTCCATGAAACGCTTCGTTGAGTTCGATCAGATGGGCGACATCACCCGCAACCGTCGCAGTCTCCATACTACGGACGAGATCTTGGAGCCGTTTGATGTCGCTCGCCGATGCGCGCTTGGCAGCAAGCCGCGCGATCATGCTTTCAAGAGCAGCGCGAGCTAAAGTCATTTCCTCTGCCTGCTGCGCACCGAATGTTACGTAGACGCCGCGTCGAGCCTCCGTGCGGACAAGGCCTTCGGCCTCGAGTTGCCTCAGAGCTTCCTTCAATGGCGTGGTGCTGACGCCCAGTTCGCGAGCCAAGTCCCGCTCGTTAAGTCGCTCTCCGCTACCGAACCGCCCGGCGAGAATTGCCTCTCGGAGGTTGTGATGAACGTGGTCCCGCAAGTTCGCGAGGTAAATAGGCTGGATTGGAATGATCCGGTCGCTTTCCACCGGCGCCTCCTCCCTATCCATCAGCTTCCACTAGTTCTTAGCATCTGAAATCTGATATATCAAGCTTCAACGATGTCCGCCGTCAGCACTCATGAGACAGATCGGGTGAGTTGAAGAAGGGAGAGGTTCTGGTTCATC
>KI911959.1:1398-2376 GCA_000517005.1 Microvirga lupini | reverse complement strand
CATATGCTTGAGCTTGGACGCCCGAAGTCCATTCGTATCGCCTGAAAGCAGGCCGAAGGCCATCAATGCGTGCACAATCCGATCCGTGCAACACGGTCGTGCCGATCAACACCAGTCTGATTATGGAGTACTGGGATGACCTGCTTCATTTGGCGGCCTCGATCCAAACGCGGACGGTCGCTCCCTCAACAATCCTCAAGCGGTTGGCAGCCTCCCGCAATCCCAGCCAGCTCGCACGGGCATTGCGCGAACTTGGTCGCCTCGAACGCACCCTGTTTATGATCGAATGGTACTCGGATCCTGCACTCCGGCGCCGTTGCCAGTCGGGCCTCAACAAAGGTGAGGCAGCCCACAAGCTGAAACGGGCCGTGTTCTTCCATGAGCGTGGCGAGATCCGTGACCGCTCGTTCGAGAGCCAAGCCTTCCGGGCGTCCGGGCTGAACCTGGTCGTGAGCGCCATTGTTCATTGGAACACGGTCTATCTCGGACTCGCCGTGGACCATCTCCGCCATCAGGGCCGGATTATTCCACATGAGGTGCTCAAACACGTGTCGCCTTTGAGCTGGGAGCATATCAATCTCACCGGCACCTACGCCTGGGGCGAGCAGCCTGTGCTCGTGGACGGCTTCCGGCCCTTGCGGCTTCCCAGGCCTCTGGCACGTGCCGCATAGCCGCCCGTACAATAACATAACCCAGCCCTGGACCAGATTCCCTGTTCGTTCTACCTTAGCGCTCAATCAGGAACACATCTTGCGCTGACCCCATGTTTGATCCAGCCTCGGGCATCCTTTGCGGTGATCGTGTCGAGGGCTGGTTCGAGCTCTGCTTCCAAGGCTTCGAGAGTGCGGGCGGCTTTCGCCTTGAGCCGCTCTTTCACCTTGGCCCAGGCGTGCTCAATCGGGTTGAACTCGGGTGAGTATCGCGGCAGGTGTCAGCTGACATCTTGGAATGAGAAAATCGAGCTTCTGGTCGGGTTGG
>KI911959.1:1116-1298 GCA_000517005.1 Microvirga lupini | reverse complement strand
CACGGCACCCGAAGGCGAAGAGCCTGGAGAAAGCTGCACATCGGGGTGGATGCCGAGACCGGGCAGATCCTGGCCTCAGAGCTGACGACCCATGATGTCGATGACGGCTCACAGGTTAGGCCGTTGCTCGACCAGATCACAGTCCACTCGCGTCGTTTGTCGGTGACGGAGCCTACGATCAG
>KI911959.1:0-1016 GCA_000517005.1 Microvirga lupini | reverse complement strand
AGTCACTTGGGCGCCGCTGCGGGCAAGCTGTACCGCTGAGGAGACGCCGAAGATGCCGCCGCCGATGATCGCGACGCGGGAAACACGGGATGGAGAGTTCATATGAGTTTTCCTCGATTGGAATATGGTATTTGCTCCGCCGCGCGCTGCGTCGCGGCGGAGCAGATCGGAGCTACAGGACCTGCGACAGGAAGCGCTTGAGACGCGAGCTCTGTGGATTGTCGAACAAGTCGTCAGGGCGCCCGGCCTCGACCACCCGGCCTTCGTCCATGAACACGACCTGATCGGCCACCTTGCGTGCGAAGTTCATCTCGTGGGTGACGACCACCATGGTCATTCCGCTCTCACCAAGCCTGGCCATGAGTTGCAGAACACCTTTGACCAGTTCCGGATCGAGGGCGCTTGTCACCTCGTCGAACAGCATGACCTCCGGGCTCATGGCCAGAGCACGGGCAATGGCCACACGCTGCTGCTGCCCACCAGAGAGGTGTGACGGCCGATGATGCATACGCTCCGCCAGCCCCACCTCGCTGAGCCTTGCCGCAGCGATCTCATACGCCTGATCTTTTTGCATGCGCTTCACCTTCCGAAGCGCCAGAGCGACGTTGCCGAGCGCGGTATGGTCAGGAAACAGGTTGAACTGCTGGAAGACCATGCCGACCCGCCGGCGCAGGTGCTCGGGCTTGAACTTGAAGATGCTGTCGCCATCCAGCAGGATGTCGCCGCCGGAGGGTTCAACGAGGCGGTTAAGGCAGCGCAGGAGCGTTGACTTGCCCGATCCCGACGGGCCGATAATGCACGTCACTGTACCGGGCTTGATCGTGAGGTTGATGCCGTGAAGAACCTTCAGGGCGCCATAGGCCATGCTCAGGTCAGTGACTTCCAGGCTGCCCCCCTGGTAGCGCACCGGCTCCGCAGAGCTGCGTGCGAGAGCCGGGGTGGCAGGCAGGTGCTTATCTGCGGACGCCAGAGCTCCTGCTGTGACCGAGACGATCCCGGCCTCTTCCATTTCGCTG
>KI911958.1:22336-23024 GCA_000517005.1 Microvirga lupini | reverse complement strand
GGCATCGGCCCGATTGTCGCTTCCTGTCTCGCGGCCAGTGTTCCAGACGCCAGCCTGTTCCAGGGCAGCCGGGAGTTTGCCGCCTATCTCGGCCTCGTGCCGCGGCAGCACTCAACCGGCGGTAAGGCGCGGCTGGGCTCCATCTCCAAGATGGGCAACCGGCACTTGCGCAAGCTGCTGGTCGTGGGTGCGCACGCGGCTCTCTCCAGCATGAAGTCCGGCAAGACCAGGACCGCCCTGGCTGACTGGGCTCGGTCTCTGCTGGCCAAGAAGCCGTTCAAGGTGGTCGCCGTCGCCTTGGCCAACAAGATGGCCCGGATCGCCTGGGCGGTGATGGCCAGGAGCACGGCTTACGAGCCCGGGAGCCAGGGAGCTGTCGCGTCGGCGGCATAGACGACCAGCTCAAAACCATTCGCCCCTCGGGGCATCTCAGTTGGCACGGTGATGATGAGATGATGTGAAGCCCAAGCGGATATGGACCGCCGGATCTGGCAAACCCGTGGCATCGTCTTGCGTCAGTCAAGCGCGATAACGTGAGAGGGACCAGTATCCCGCGTACAACATCAGGGCCTGCGGTCATGCAGCACCGCGCTTAAAGGCCGGAGGCATGACCGCACCCGCCCCGCGAGGCCCAAACATCACCAAAAATCACATTGCCAAACGGGCGCCATCCAGACATGACGGTGCC
>KI911958.1:20361-22236 GCA_000517005.1 Microvirga lupini | reverse complement strand
GGGCGGCCGAGGAAACGGTGACTGATTGCTCGGTAGTCTGGCCGGCCACCGCCGTCATCGTCTGAGCGGTGGCTTCCATCTCGGTGGCGGCCGAGGACAGGCCCTGCGTCAAGGACGAAACGTTCGCCTCGAAGCGCTTGGTGAGCTGATCAAGCATCTCAGCACGACGCACCTTGGCCTGGTTCTCAACCTCCTGCGCGGCAGCAAGGCGGCGTGCCTCAATAGCATTGTCCTTGAACACCTGCAGCGAGCGGGCCAGTTCACCGACTTCATCCTTGCGGTCGGCTCCCGCAACGTCAATGGCGAGGTTTCCGTGAGCAAGCTCGCCCATCGCTGCGGTCATCGCGCCGAGCGGGCGTACGACGGCGAACACAACAATCGACCCGAGCAGGGCAAGCGCCACGAGGATGCCAAAGGCCGAGGCGACAATCAACGTGGCCGCGGTCGAGGACGCGAATTCCTCAGCGTGCTCAACCGCTGCGTCGAGAGCTTTCTGATTAACGTCCACACGCTCGTTGAGCAGATCACGCAGCTTGCGGCGAGCGTCGCGCCCTTCCCCATTGGCGATCTCAAGCGCGAGCGAGTCCTCGTCGCGCAAGGCGTGTCCAACGCTTCGATCTGTAAGGGAGAAGTAATTGAGGATATTAGCCTTCAGGCTCTCGGTGATGGCCCGACGTTCGGGAGTTGCGGAAAGCGCAATCAGTTCATCGGCATGCTGTAGGGCCTGCGCTCTGTACTGCTGGTAAGCCTTCTCCGCACTCTTCATCTTGTCCGCTTCAGCGGATGAATAGATGATCAGGCTCTTCTCCTGAATGCTGGCCTCATTGACCTCGGCATTCATTTTGAGGAGGGTGGTCAGACGGGCCGTATCAACGTGCGCCACTTCCTTCGTGTCTTCGGAGAGAGCATCGAGGTCGATCTTTGCAAGAGCAACCATTCCGATGGTGATAGCAACAAAAATTACAGTTGGGATCGCCAACTTGAAAATCAGCTTCAGGTTATTGAGAAAACGCATCGTCCATCAATGACCTGCCCGCATCGCCACGGGAGGCGCACGCCCCGATAGCGCGCAAGGTTCAGGCCGAGAGAAGATAGCTCTCGAAGCTTGTGCGAAACCGGTGTGGGAAAGAATACCCGATGCCTTGATCAAGTATTCGATGCCGCTGTGAGGAGAAGTTTCGTGTTCTGCAGCGACTCCAAGGATGGAGGGGAGAATTGGGATCATCGCAGAATCTCCCCGGAATCCTACGCTACTCCGGTTCGAGGAAGGCTGTGGCTGGATTCCGCGCGGCGGAAGTGCTCGGAAAGTCTGGCTGAGCAGACATAACTCACCAGCGACGCTGATCTGCTCCTAACCGAGTAGCGCGACAGAATAGAGATGCATCTGACAGGCGCTCACCCTCCGAGTGTCGAGCAGGTCCATACTCATGTGGATGGGATCAAAAGATCTGCTCCCGATTGAGCGCTAACGGAGTACGTAGCAGGAACGCACACCCTCAAGCAGGCATGTCGAGCTAATGAACGGCCTAATACGATTTGGTTCGGGTGCCTGAGTAGCCATACAGCGCTGTGGGCACGTTGACAGGAAGGATGCAACGGCGCGGAGGATCGATTTGAGCGAGGGGCTCTGTTTAGCAGGCTTCGCAGAAAGGAATGGGCAGACGGATCAACGGTTTACCCGATGCACGTCGATGCGATGTTCCCTAACATTGAGGATCAGGCTTCAAGTCACGCCTGAGAGGTTCCCAATCCGTTCTACCTAAGCGCTCAATCAGACACAGATCTTGCGCTGGCCCCGTATCGCTAGCTCCACCCTTTAGATTGGCAGCCAACGTTGAGCGGCCATTGTCTCAAAAGAAATGTCCAAAGCACCTC
>KI911958.1:19829-20261 GCA_000517005.1 Microvirga lupini | reverse complement strand
AATCGCGAGCCACCCACCTGAAACGCAATCCATGCCGGAAGCACGATCCCAACACCTACCATCGTGAACGACAGGAATGTGAACAGGGCGTAGGCACGCGCGGCATTTAGAGATGGCATCCGACTTCCTTCAACCGTACGCGGAATCATCAACGGTTCATGAGCTTGGGGCAAATGCAGTGAAGGAGTGGAATAGGCTGTGACGCAGCCGGTCAAGTGAGGCTTCAGATCGGATATCAGGATAAAGTAGTCGCGAATATTCGCCTGCGTTGGTAGTGCCTCGCAGGAGCTAGTTTGACTGGGCATTTACAGGGGCAGGGCTGCCGCCTGGAAACTCATCTTCCGAATACGCTGAAACGACACACTATCCAGTTCCATAAAGATCCTATGAGGCGACGGACAGCGGAACTCGGAGAGGGTTTCGGGGTCCGCG
>KI911958.1:19107-19729 GCA_000517005.1 Microvirga lupini | reverse complement strand
CCCAGCTATGGTGAGAACCGCCAGGGTGCGCTCCTGGAGCAACTTGGCGACCCGTTCGGTCGAAGCCACCATCGCCGACACCGCACCCGCAATGGCTGCTGTCATCTCCAACGTTCCGAATAGTGAACTGCCACCATGGAGGCTGTCGGTCACAAAGCCAGGCAGAAGGAGGTTAGTAACCTGCACGACCGAGTACGCCAAACCCACAGTAACCGAAGCGATCATGCACTGAGGGCGCGCCGCCAAGTACCGCAATGCCTTGAGGTTTGAGGTTAGGAGCCCCGGCCGCCCAGCCGTTCCAGCAGCGACCTCAGAAGTGGGCACATACCGCAGAAGCAGGATGCACGCACTGCTGACAGCCAAAAAAACGATCGCCGTTGCGCTCGCCCCAAGATAATGAATGGCAGCCCCGGCGATCCCGGTTCCAACGGCGATGCCGACCTGTCTGGCAACGGACAATCGGAGAACAAAGCTGGTTCGGCGCTCCGCCGGGATGAGTTCCTGAAGAATACCGCTCAACGACCCCGACAGGACGGCAAAACCGAACGAACCCATGATCGCCGCCGCCATAAGTCCAACCGCGGCTTGGATTTCCGGCAGGACGGCTGATGCGGCGGTGACT
>KI911958.1:18596-18844 GCA_000517005.1 Microvirga lupini | reverse complement strand
CTCATATTCTCAATTTAAATGCACATTCTCAAATTAGATGCTCAAGGCTAAGTGTTTGAAAACGCTCATGCCGACGTCTCACACTAAGATGTCAACGGACACCTCGCCTCCTTCCCGGAGTTGACGGAGCGCATCGACGTCACACGCATCGCTTGGCCGAGACCACGCCAGGAGGTCGTTGCTCTCGTTGGCGAGGTGAACCAATCATTGCCGCTCCTCGTGCTGGCCGGCGACGCCCCCGACGCGCT
>KI911958.1:3396-18496 GCA_000517005.1 Microvirga lupini | reverse complement strand
GTGCATGCGGGCTATGGGTGCAGGCTCCACGTGAGCCGACCGGATATGAGGTGATGTGGACTTGTTCCACAGTCAACCGCGAGGCTGATCCCGATCTCGTTTGCAAGCGATTCCGTCGCTGCGCACCACCCTTGTCGCTATACGCCTCATATGAGGGGCTATCGGAAATTCGCGGTAACCAAGTTGAAATCTCGCTGTTCGCACCCATTCACAATGTCAGGCAGTCTGGTGAGACGGAGCGTAGGCGCTGGCGTACAAGCGTTCCGCGACTTAAAGGTTGCACATCTCATTGATCTACAGCTTGGACCTCGCGCGACGTCCGGCAGCCTTCTCGCGATTGCCGCATGTCTCCATGCTGCACCAGCGGCGCTTGCCGTTCTTGCTCGTGTCTATGAACATCATCACGCAGCTGGGATGTTCACATCGCCGCAGCCGGTTTGCGCGCCCTGAAGCAAGCGTCTCTGCAAAGTCCGCTGCCAGTCGGCCCAGCAGCGCATCGGCTAATCCTGCCTTGAATCGCGGCTTTACCTGCCAACCCGATCCACCTTTGATGAGTGTCGACACGACTGGGCTACGAGCAAGCTTCTCATTCACAGCGACGATAGTGGCCGACGGCGGATTCCGATCAGTAACAAGTGCGTCGGCACCCTCGCGCAGCGTGGTGCGGAACTGGTGAGCTTCCTCGAGCCAGACCTCATCCGGCTGAAATGCGTCTTCTGAGCTGATCAGGCTGGCGGCCTGCGCCCAGCGCACGAAAGCTTCGGGCGTGCTGATCCGATCGTCCCTCCCTCCACCAGGACGCGCCGGCTCGGTGTTGAGGAAGTCGACCCAAAGGGCATTGCCGAAAAAGGGGAAATCCACGGCTCCCACAGTAACCTCCAAAATTATGTTTGACAGGTTACCACGCGTTGCGGTAACCATCAAATATAATTTTTGACGGTTACCATAACGGGAGCTGGAAATGACCCTTGCCCGCCGTACCGCCAGCCTCTCGGCTGCCGGCTTCGTGGCCTCAACGCTAATTGCCGTGCCTGCTGCCGGCGACGCCGTGCAGGTGCGTTATCGCACCCAAGCCATCGACAACATCGAGATCTTCTACCGCGAGGCGGGTCCACCCAATGCCCCGACCGTGCTGCTTCTTCATGGCTTCCCCACGTCCTCGCACATGTTCCGCGATCTCATTCCTCGATTGGCACAGCGCTATCATGTCGTTGCCCCTGACTATCCGGGCTACGGATTCAGCAGTGCGCCCTCGCCCACTGCCTTCTCCTACACTTTCGACCATTTGGCCGACATTATGGAGCGCTTCACGCAGGCAATCGGGCTCAGACGCTACGCACTCTACATGCAGGACTTTGGGGGGCCCGTCGGTTTTCGTATGGCCGTCCAGCACCCCGAGCGCATAAGCGCGCTCATTGTCCAGAACGCCAATGCCTATGAGGAGGGGCTGTCGCCGGCCATGGACGCGGCTCGACCGGCCTGGGAACAGCGCACCCCCGAGACCGAGAAGACGCTGCGCGGTTTCCTCACGCTCGACACAACCAGGTTTCAGTACCTGCACGGCGTGCGGGACCCGAGCCGGATTAGCCCGGACGCCTGGTTGCACGCCCAAGCGGGGCTCGACCGTCCAGGCAACGACGAGATCCAGCTCGCGCTCCTCCACGACTACGGATCTAATCCCAAACAGTATCCGCTGTGGCAGGCCTATCTACGTGAGCACCGGCCACCGACCCTCGTCGTCTGGGGCAAAAATGATCCGTTCTTCACGGTTGCTGGCGCGCGAGCCTATGAGCGCGATGTGCCGGACAGCGAGATCCACCTCCTCGAGACGGGCCACTTCGCACTGGAAGAAGACGCCCCAACGATCGCCGGCCTCATACTCGACTTTCTCGACCGCAAGCTTGTCGCCCGGTGAGAGACGCATCCACCAGCGAACGCCAAGCGAGACAAGACTCACCCTCTCTTAAGCACAAGCAGATGGAGACGTTCATGCACGCTCTTTTCCTAAAGCATAAGGTAAAACCCGGTCGAAGGGACGATGTTGAGACGATCTGGCGGCGGCATATGCAGCCCGCAATCGCAGCCAACGAAGGCCACGTGTCCTATATTTACAGCTTTGGCTCTGATCCGGACACGATCGCGGCGTTCCAAGTCTATCGGTCGCGTGCGGCGGCCGAGGCATTTCTGAAAACGGTGGCGTACCAATCCTATCTTGCGGAGTCGCGTGGACTGCTCGAACACGATCCGGAAGTCGTCGAACTCGCGCCACGTTGGATCAAGCCGGCCTGACCCTGAGTTGCACGAAGCAGACAGGTCAACCATGCGCTTTGATGTCGGGCCTTTCTAAGGGCCCGCCCAAGCTGAACGCCAAGGGTTTAGCACATGGTTCATGCTCGTCAGCATGACACTCGTCAGATCTGTCGCCTCCGTTGCCCAATCCCAAAGAGCAGGAGACTGACGTTCCGACTTGGCCCAGTGCTGACAATTTGCTTCGCGGCTACAATTTTACCGCGCGGGATGGGCGTTGTGGACCGCGCGACACGCCCTCCTCACGTCATTGGAGCCATGCTCATTCCATACTCAGCCTTACTCACGATTTAGGTCGCCCTCGCCCATTTGGATGAGGCAGCCTAAAGGCTCCTTTCGGCGAAGGGCTGAGGCAAACTCGAATAGAAAGTCGATGCTGGGCAACAGCTTACAAGAGGGCCTGAGCCATCCTTTGCCACCCTCTACACCAGATGAGGACGCTCGCATAGGATAGCCATAATTCGGGAAAGTGCTTACTCAATGCGCGCATCGGTCCGCCTCAGCCCTAAGGCGGGCTTTTCGCCATGAGCTCAGGCGTCGTGATATGCTCTCCGGCCGATCGCGTGATCGACCTGTTCCATTTGAGGAATATTCTATGCGCCGCCGTCCCTCAGCCCGACTGCTCGTCCTCGATCCGGCTGGAAGGGTGCTGTTGTTTCGCTTCTCCTACCAGCGAGGAGCTCTTGCAGGTCAAGCCTATTGGGCCACGCCGGGAGGTGGCCTCGAAGAGCAGGAAACGTTTGAACAGGCGGCCATCCGGGAGCTTAGAGAAGAGACGGGTTTACACGTCAACACCATAGGACCCAAAGTGGGGAGCCGAGAGTTTGTCCTGCAGCTCCTGGATGGAGAGCATGTGATGGCGGACGAACGCTTCTTTGTGGTTCAGGCTGAGCATACGGACCTGTCTCGGAACGGCTGGACACCCGAAGAGCATGAGATCATGGCAGACCATCGCTGGTGGTCTATGGCGGAATTGGCTCAAACGTCTGAGACGGTTTGGCCAGACGATCTCCTCGATATCCTGAACAGGATTGAGGTGCCTGCACCTGCGGGTCGGACAGCCCTCCCATCTCATCGCGTTCCATAAGGATTCGTTCCGCGAAATCCCGTCCAACTGGAATGTGGCACGGCTATTGCGGATGGCATCCTATCCGCCAAGCGTGGACAGCATTGGCGCTTGGCTGGATAGGCCTCATCAGAATACAAATCGGCCAAGCCGCCAGATTGCCTCGGGAAACGGGACAACATCTCCATGACAGCCAGCAACTGCATCGTCCTCTCCAGCGACCACGCCGCCATTCAGCTCCGACAGGCCATTGCCGCTCATATCGCGGCGCATGGCTGGGAGGTGGTCGACATCGGACCGACGACGCCGGAGAGCACACCCTATCCTAAGCACGGCGAAGCGGCGGCGCGGCTCGTCGCCTCCGGCGATTGCCGGTTTGGCATCATCCTATGCGGCACCGGCCAGGGCATCATGATGGCGGCGAACAAGGTGAAGGGCATCCGTTGCGGCGTCTGCGGCGACACATTCTCAGCCCGCATGATTCGCCAGCACAACGATGCCAACATGCTGTCGATGGGCGTGCGCGTGGTGGGCGAAGGGCTGGCGCTTGATATCGTGGACGCGTTCCTGACCGCCCAGTTCGAGGGCGGCCGGCATGCGACGCGGGTGGAGATGATTGGGGCGCTGGAGGGGTAGCGCCGTTCTTTTGCCACCAGCCAGCCGCGTTCTATAAGGCCCGTTCCGCGGAGTTTGGGCACTCGACAGGTCCAGACGATGAGCTAGCATCCAGAGCTGACCCTATGATGCGGCCCGAGATATGAGCCTTCCCCTCGACTATCAGCTTCGAACGCCTCGCCTGTGCCTGAGACGTTTTACAGTCGCGGATGCAGTCCGGGTTTGTGAAATCCAGTCCAACTGGAACGTGGCACGGATGTTGCGCCTGGCATCCTATCCACCAACCGTGGAGAGCATAGGCGCTTGGCTGGCTGAGCATGAGGCAGAATGGCTGTCCGGAAAGGCCTTCCGCTTTGCCGTACTCTTTAACGGTCACCTTATCGGATGCTCCGATGTGGATGGACGTTGGTGCGTAATTGAGAGGTGGGCCGCATGCATCCCTTGGCCTTGGGGTTCAGGCGAGGCGCTGGGATACCGGCATGCCGAAGCTGGTCATGACGTTGATGACCTTGCAGCCAGCCGCGGCTTCGGTCTTTTGCGTTGGCAGAGTCCGAGCGTGGAGGCGGCGGCCAATCAGGGTTTTGTAGCGCATCATGGCGACCTCGCCCAATGATCGACGGCCGTAGTTCACCGCCTTCTGCCAACCAAGCCGCCCGCGCTCCTGGATCATCTGGAGGTGCCGGTCTCGCTGGGTGGGCGCCATCTCAGCCGTGTCGCTCGGCACTGCTGTTGAGCGTGGTGGGATGTTCACGGCCGCAGAAGGATCCCGCTCGGCGATGATACGGTACACGGACTCACCATCGTACGCGCCATCGGCCGTGATCGAAGCGATCGGGCTTGAGATCTGATCCAACAAGGGACCAACCAGTGAGGCATCGCCGTCTTCGGTGGTTGTCAGCTCCGATGCAAGGATCTCGCCGGTATCGGGATCGACGGCCAGGTGCAACTTGCGCCAGGTCCGCCGCCCTTGGCCACCATGCTTCTCGTGCTGCCATTCGCCGGCACCGAATACCTTGAGGCCGGTGGAGTCGATCACCACGTTCACTGGCCCGCTTGCTGCGCTCAAGGTCTTGGCGACGGTCAGGTCGGCACTGCGGCGCGAGAAGGTGGTGTGATCGGGAACTGGGAGGTCTACATCAAGCAGACGCATGATCGAGGCCAGCATGCCTTCGGTCTGGCGCCACGGCCGGCCAAACGCCAGCCGCAGCATCAGGCCGGTCTCGATCGCAATCGCGGAGTATTGCTGTGGTCGGCCGCGCCTGCCCCTGCGAGGCGGCGTCCACGCCACCATCGCCCCGGGTGTCACCCACACCGTCAATCGCCGCGCCGACGCAGCGCCGCATCGTAATCCCGCCAGTTCTGCACGCGATAACGTGCCTTGGAATTTTGTGGCGGCGCTTTTCATTGACCTTGTACGGCATACGTCCCTCGGCTTCAGAGGACGCCTGTATACCTTACCCCCGACCTGGCGCGACACTCCTGACCGATTTACGCGCCAACATCATTTGGAACTGAAAGCAATTTGCGTGAGCGCCACGCGTCCCTCTTCTATCAATTGTTTGGCTACTGCGCTGACAACAAAATCGGATGGGTAGCTTCGTGAAAACTCAAGGGCACAATGACAGCCCGAGAACGATTCTGGAGTCTCAAGAACAGACATGAGACGGGGCCGAACAAACCCAAGTGAGTTTCGCAGAATGGAAACGCTGGTCAATGCTTATCAACGAGCCGCCTGATCTCGAAGATCGCCCCAGTCAAGACGACTGCAAAGACGATGCCGCCGAGGATGTAGGAGATGATATTCCCGCCGACGTTGGGGTTGTGTGCCACTGCAACTAGGAACAGGAATAGCGGCAGGACCACGGTGATTCCACCGAGCAAGATGATCGTTCGCGTCGTGCTCATGTCCGGTCCCCAAATCAGCGACAGGCCAAGTATGCCGGGTCCTCTCCCCAGTGGCTAGGCCCCTCTTCGCCCCTAGGCGTGTGGCCCCGAACACATCTCGGCTCGGGAGCATAAGGAGCGGTCGGGCAGGAAGGTCGCCCGCAGTCCTGACTCTCTACCTCTGATCGGGCGCGGCCAGTTCTCGAAAAGATCTCTCACTCGCTGCCCCACCACATCTCGTGCTCTCCTACTCCAGTCGCACCAGCACACTGTCCGTTGCACCTTTGGCGTCGATCACGGACAGGCGGACGAAGCCAACTCCTTCGGGTTGCCAGAACGTTTCTCTGCGCAGGGAGCCGATCTCCACGGGAGCACCGTCCACCATCCAAGTCAAAGGAGGCACACCGCCGGATGCCTTAAGGGCGAGGCTGCCCTTCTCCTCATCCGGCTGCGACAATCCGAGATTCACGCGCGATCCATCGAGCGGGAATGCAATCCTGAGAGGAGCCTGAACGGTCGATGAGATGTTCTTTGGCACATCGTTGCGGATGTGGCGCAAGGGTGGCGGCAGGGTTGCAGTGGTTCCTTGCAGCACGAAAGGCGGCATCGGCAGAGGTTCCGGTTCTGCTCCAATCCGACCATAGGCATCGAACAGAATCGGCGCGGCTACGAGGCGGCCGATGAGGCCCGGCACCGCCGTCCCGTCAGGCCGCCCAACCCAAACCCCGACGGTGAAATGCCGGTCATATCCGACCGCCCATGCATCGCGGTAGCCGTAAGATGTTCCCGTCTTGAAAGCGATCCGCCCGGCCAATGCGTTATCCGGTGGCGGAGCGCCACGCAGGATGTCGAAGACATACCAAGCCGAGACGGGATCGACGATGCGCAACTGCGGTGCTGGCGACGGGCTCCCATCCGCATAGCGCACAAGAGATGGCATCTCCCCTCCCCGCGCCAGGCCGGCATAAAGCCGCGTCAGATCAGTCAGCGTAATGCCGAGACCGCCGAGGCCAACGGCGAGACCGGGCGCCGCCTCCTTCGGCAGTACAATGGCGATCCCTGTCTCCCGCAGGCGTGCGAGCAGGCGAGCGGGACCCAACTCGTTCAACAGTTCGACGGCAGGCACGTTGAGAGACAGCTGCAAGGCCTTTCGCGCCGTGACCGTGCCCTGGAAGGCGAGATCGAAATTTTCTGGCTGATAGCTTCCATAGCGGGAGGGTCTGTCATCGAGAAGCGTCTCGGGGTGAGCCAGGCCGCTTTCGAAGGCGAGTGCATAGATTAAAGGCTTTAGGGCGGATCCGGGCGAGCGCACCGCACGCGTCATGTCGATGGCACCGGCGCGTCCTTGGTCCCAGTAATCCGGGCTGCCGACCTGCGCCCGCACCTCGCCCGTCGCATTGTCGAGCACCAGGATTGCGACGGACAGTCTGGGATCAAGCCTGTCGATGCGCTCCCGTGCCAATTGCTCAAGGCTTGCCTGTAAGCGCGCGTCGATGGTGAGGCGCAACAAATTCCGGTCGCGCCGATCCGCTGCGGCGGCCTCCGCCGCATGGGCGGCCAGCATGGGGAACGCCCGGCGCGCCGCAGGCACCGGTGCCGCCTTCGCGGCTTCGGCCTCCGGTGCGGAGATAACGCCGCGGTCGCGGGCCCGGTCGAGGACGCGGTTGCGCGCCGCCAGCGCCGCGTCAGCGAAGCGATCGGGACGACGCGTCTCCGGCGATTGCGGCAATGCGACGAGCAGCGCGGCCTCACTGGAGGACAGACGCTTTGGCTCTCGGCCGAAATAGGACAGGCTCGCCGCCCGCAACCCCTCGAGATTGCCGCCATAAGGTGCCAGCATGAGATAGAGACGCAGGATCTCATCCTTCGAAAAGCGTTGCTCCAGTTGCAGCGCCCGCACCATCTGACGGAGCTTTGCGGGAAGCGTCCGCTCGCTACGCGGCTCAAGGAGACGTGCCACCTGCATGGTCAGTGTCGAGCCGCCGGACACGATCCGACCATTGCTGAGGAACTGCACCGATGCTCTCAGGAGAGCCAGAAGGTCGATGCCGGAATGCCGGTCGAAACGCGCGCCCTCATAAGCCTTCAGCATCGCGAGATAACGCGGATCGACATCGGAGGTCGCGACCGGAAGCCGCCAGCGTCCATCCTGCGTCGCGAACGGGCGCAGCAATTGCCCGTGGCGATCGAGCACCACGGTCGAGCGGTTCTCGGCCACCGACAGGTCGAGCGGCCCCAGGCTCTCGACGAAGCGCCACAGCGCCAAGGCCGGAACGAGAACGGCGACCATGAGGACCGCCGCAAGGATGGTTCCCCACCGCAGCCATCGCTGTTTGCCGGAGCCCGCCATCGCTACCGCGCCTGAACGACCTCGACCGAACCGAAGGCCGTGCGCCCGTAGCGCTCGGGCCGATACATATCCTCGACCTGAACTGCCGGGTGCACGTAGGTGCCGGGCGAGACGGCGCGAACCATGTAGGCCACCGTGAAGAAGGCGGGCTGATCCGGCTTGCGGTCGAAGGCGGCGACGAAACGATCGTCACGGTATTCCGTGTGCGCGGGCTCCACGTCCCTCTTGATCCAGGGAAGACCCGCCACCGTGTCGCTGTCGACGAGATTGGGATTGTCGATCTCGAGCCCAGCCGGCAACCGATCCACCAGCAGCAGCCGCGCCTCCCTTGCCTCCGCTTCGGTGATCTTCAGCACCACCACCATGCGGTCGTTCTGCCTCACGGAGGACGGTTGAACCTAGCTGCCGTCGAGGCGGTAGTAGCCGCGTTCCACCGCATAGCCGTGGGCGATGGCCGGTTCCGGCTCGATCGGATTGCCGGAGACCGTCACCACCGCCTGAACCGATGTCGATCCGGCATTGGTGAGCACGATCCCGTCGCGTTCGAGCGCTGCGTCCTTGTAGGTGCGGTAGAAGGCGCCGCGATGGTCCGTGCCGTCGGCCCGCAGCACGATGCCGTCTGCGGTGCTAGCGACCGCTTGGGCGGCGAGAACCAACCATGCTTCCTCCTGCGTGCTCGTGCGCCGGGTGCCGCGCTCCTCCTCGACGATTCGTGCCAACGGCTGAACGATCGACGAGGCATTCTCCACCTCGGACGCCAGCGTCAGAAGTCCGGCGCCGTCGCGCAGGCGCGAGCCGTAATCGGCCCGATACTCGCCCGTGTCGCGCGCACTCCGGATCAGATCGACGGCCGCCGTGAACGCCGCCTGCGACCGTGCGCGATCGCCGAGCAGCGCAAGCGCCGCCGCGATCTGGCCTCGCGACAGCGGCGAGGTAAAAGCCTCCATCTTCGTGTCGGCAAGATAGCGCAGATCCCCCATCACCGGGCGTCCGTTGCGTGCCAGCACGTAAGCCGCGTAGGCGAGATCCGCAGCATTGTCCTCCACCTGAGTGGTGTTGGCGACGAAGTTGCGCAGCCGGTCGAGGGCGAGATTGAACGCCACCTGCGGGACTGCGAAACCCTGCTCCCGCGCGCGGGTCAGGAAATCGCCGACATAGGCATCGAGCCACAGGTCATCGCCGCCCACCGACCACAGGCCGAACGAGCCGTTGGAATCCTGCCGCGCCAGGATGCGCTCGATGGCCCGGCGCACGCGCTCGTCTGCCTTGTCGTCGAGCGAGAGGTTTTCCTCCTCGGCCAGGCGATTGACGTAGAGCAGCGGCAGCGCACGGCTCACGACCTGCTCCGTGCAACCGTAAGGATACCGGTCGAGCGCCTTGAGCAGCCCCGGCACGTCGAGGCTCGCGAGCGGCGAGATGGAGACCGACACGGTCCCGGTGCCGCCGAGAATATCGGCCACGAGATCCTTCGAGAGGGTGAGGCTTGCCCCCGGTGCGATGCTTTGCACCGTCCGGCGTGCCAGCGCTCCGGTTCCGGGCTGGATGGCGACGGAGAAGCTCTGCGTCAGCTCGTCGACGTTCGGCCCTTTCAGGGTCACGTCGATCGTCGCCGTGCCCTGACCGGCTGCCGTGACCGGAATGGTGATGCCGTTCTTGGCCTTGGCTTCAAGCCGTACGGTGGACCGCAGGGCATCCGCCGCCACGAGGATGGGGCCGCGGATAGCGAGTTCAACCGTGTAGTCGCCCGCCGGTCCCTCCACATTGTCGATCTGCATGAAGAAGCGGGAGCGGTCGCCGATGGAAAGGAACCGCGGAAGCGTGCCGGCCAGCACCACGGGATCGCGAACGATCACATCGGCGCTCGCACTGCCGACGCGGTCCTTCGTCCAGACGACGGCCATGACGCGCACGGTGCCGTTGAAGGCTGGGATGTCGAAATCCATCTTGGCGGATCCGTCGGCCTCCACTTTCACCACGCCGGAGAACCGCGCCAGCGGCTCCTGCGTCGGCGGAATGCCGTCGAGAGCCTTCGGCTCCATGTCGCCGCCCGAACGGATCGCGCCGCGGGTGCCCTGCATGCCGTCGATGAGATAGCCATAGAGATCGCGGATTTCCGACGCGAGCTGCTTCTGGCCGAAGAAATAGGTAAGTGGATCGGGCGCCTCGTAGCGGGTGAGGTTGAGGATGCCGACATCCACCGCCGCGACGGTGATGCGCGTCTCCTCGCCGGGAGCAAGCCCCGCCACCTTGATCGGCAGCGTGAGGCTGCCCCGCGGCCTGATCTTGTCCGGCGCATTGAGGTTCACCTGCAGATCACGATTGTCCCGGTTGATCTCGAACCAAGCCGTTCCCAGCGAGCGGCCCGGCATGCGCTTCGCCGCCTGATCGAGGGGGCGATGGGCCATGGCGACGACGTAGGCTCCCGGCCCCCAAGCGGCCTGCACCGGCAGGCTGACGGTTGAGCCCGCCGCAGCCACGTCGACGATGCGGATATCGTGCACGCGGTCGCTGACGACCGCCAGCGTCGCCTTGCCCTTGAAGCGCGGGTTGAGGCGCAGCTGCATCGTCTCGCCGGCGCGGTAGCTCGCCTTATCGAGATTCATGTCGAGAAGGTCCGGCGTGTCGGCCGTCTGGTCGCCCGACCATCCAACCGTGAAGGACAGGCTGGTCTGCGCGGTCTCGCCGAGATCGGGAGCGCTCACATCGAGCCTGTAGGTGCCCCACTCCACCGGAGTCGAAATGCGTGCGGGCCCATCGGGTGCGACAGCGATGCGGCCGTCCGCCACGCGGCGTGTGGACTTGATCGGCTCGTAGCTCCAGCGCCCGTCGGAATTGTACCATTGATAGCGCCGCTCGACCTTGTACAGGCTCCAGGCGACATTGCCGCTGGCAAGACGCCGGCCCGCGGGATCGGACAAAATCACATCGAAGCCTGCATTCGCGCCCTCGCCAAGCTGCCCGCCGAAGGTCTTGCGTACGGCCACGATCGGGCCCTTGGGCAGGATCGGCAGCGTCACGCTGCGCTCCACCGCTCGTCCGCCCGCCTCGGCCACACGCAAGGTGATGCGGGCTTCTGTGGGCCGCGGCGCTGCCATCTCCTGCACAGGGACCAGCAGGCTGACGCGTCCCTGCGCGTCGGTGGTGGCATTCTGTTCGACCTCCGTGGTCGACGCCTCCACAGGCTCATCATCCAGGCCGATGACGTAGCCTTCCAATCCTCTGATACCGCTGGACGAAGACGCCGCCACCGAGACCTCGCCGGTAACGGCCAAATTGCTTCCCGGCGCGCCGTAGAGATAGCGCGCAGCCAGGTCGATGGGGGCCGGCTGTCCGGGTCGCAAAGCGTCTACCTTCGGCGTCAGGGTCAGTTCCAGACGCTCGGGCACGTAATCCTCGACCAGGAAGCTGGCCTCTCCGACGGAGGGACCCTTGGGATCGGTATAGGCGGCCACGCGCCAGGTGCCCCGCAGCGAGCCCGGCAGGATCGGGATCGACAGAGCCCGGCCGCCGAGTCCCTGGTCCTGCACCAGATCGCGGCGATATTCGACGCCGTCCGGACGCCGCACCACAATCGTCAACGGCAATCCCGGCACCGCCACACCCTTGCCGTCCCGCAGCAGCACCGTCAGCGCCACCGTCTCGCCGGTGCGATAGACGCCGCGCTCGGTGTAGAGATAGGCGTCCATGGCGCCCGAGACGGCGCGTCCTTTCACGCCCCGATCCGTCAGATCGAAGGCCGCGCTCCCGAGATCGAGAAAACCGTAATCGACACCCTCCGTCGCCACGACAAGTCCGGGAGCCAGCCCGCCTTCGCCGCGGGCGAGGCCGGGATCGAAGGTGGCCACGCCCAAGGCATCGGTCTTCTTCGTCGCCAGCACCTCGTTGTTGCGGGCAATCAGCCTGACCTCCACATCGGCATGGGGCTCGGCGCTGGCAAGCGAGCGGACGAAGACCTGCACGCCGCCTTGGCCGGTGAAAGCCGTGAGGCCGAGATCAGACACCACGAACCATTGCGTGGCGATGTTGTTCCAGTCGTCGGCGCTTTCGTTGGCGATGGCCGTGCCGTCATGGGGCTTGGCCGTCATGACATAGACACCGGGCTGGAGTTGTCCGACCGCCTCCATGACGGGGAAAGCCGTGACCACGTCCCGGTTGAGATCGGATGCGGTAGCGAGCGTGCCGTTCCAGATCTTGAGGCCGTTGTCGCGCGCGATCTCGGCCGCGGAGGAGCGGGTGAGCTGACCGAGGAAGTCGTAGGAGCGGACGGTGGGCAGCAGATTGCGGTCGCCGATGCGATAGACCTCCACATCGACCTTGGACGTGTTGACGGAGACGACCGGAATGCCCTCCTGCCCCGTGCTCGGGAGGACATAATGGCGGCCGGTGAAGCGCGTCTGGGGCGAGCGGTCGCGGACATAGACCTCGTAATCAGCGGGTTTCAACAGGCTCTCGCCCACCGATGACGGCAGGCCCTGCCGCAGCACCACGGCGTAGCGTTCGCTGTGCTTAAGCCCATCGACGCAAAGCTGCTGCCCCTCGGCCGACACGGCGGCGCTGGCATTGCCCGAAACGGCGACATAGGGCGCGAAGTCCACCTTCCCGGTCGCGAGCGGATCCGAGAACTGGAAGCAGACGCGGGGAGAGGCCGCATCGGAATCGACTTTGAAGTCCGTGATCCTGAATCCATGCTCCTCGCGCAGCTGCGCATAGGTCGCGCGCGCATTGGCATCGTCCTGAATCTTGAGGCTGGCCGCATAGGCGTTCAGTGATGGGCGCCATTCCTCCTTCGCAGCGTAGATCTCGCCGAGGAGCGCAAGCGCCGCGGCCTCGTCGGCAGGCATCGCGGCCCGCAGATAGGCCGCATAGGCTGCCGTTGCCTGCCGTTCCTGAAGCTTGGATCGCTCGTCCCAGTTATTGCCTGGATCGACCGCGAGCGCCGCGCGGGCATAGCCGTACCAGTTCGCGGAATTCCCGGGCTCGGCCGCGACGGCGGCGGCGAACAGGTTCAGAGCCTGTCGTGGATTGCCCCGCGCCAGAGCCGTGTCGCCCTCGCGTCGCAGCTGTTGGGCAGGCTTGCCCGCGATCAGGCGCCCGCCCTCGGTGTTCAGGGCCTGCTCCAGCCGGACAGCCTGACTTGCCAGGTCTCCCTGGCTGAAGCTTTTCTGCGCCTGAGCGGCAAAGGCGGAGGCCGTCAGGCCTGCAGCCATCAGAACGGCGCGCAGCAGAGACCGGACCATGGGATGTTCCTCGCATTGACCTGTCGACGGATACTTCGACCTTAGCACCAGGTCGCCTAGCCTACACTAGCGCAGCGCAACAGAATTCGGGAAAATGATCCGGTTTCGGAGGTTTCGCTGATGGACCATCCCCGCTCGCGAGCATTGGTGCTGTCGTCTCTCATGCTCGCTACCCTCTTGGCTGTCAGTCCCCAGCCGGTCAGGGCGCAAGCGCCCTCCCCCGACGCCGCCATCGATGCCGCGCGGAGCGCCTTCGAGGCTCTGGCCGATACAGATCGAAAGGCGATCCAGGACGCTCTGATCTGGACCGGAGATTACAGCGGCGTGGCGGACGGAACCTTCGGACGTCAGACCTTTGCGGCCATTGCGGCCTACCAAACACGGATGCAGCAACCGCCGAATGGAATTCTGACGCTTCAGGCCCGCTCCGCCTTGCTTGCCGTCGCCCAGCAGGCCAGGAGTGCAGCCGGATTCACGCTGGTCGACGATGCGAAAACGGGGATACGGATCGGCATTCCGACAAAAATCCTTCCGAAGCAGAATGTGAATCCAAGCGGTGGCGGCCGCTGGCAGAGCGCGGATGATCGGGTGACGCTCGATACGCGATCAGCACCGCCGGATGCGACCTTGCAAACGCTCTACGACCGCAGCATCGCGATGCAATCTCCTGGCCGTGTGGTGAGCTATAAGGTGCTGCGTCCCGATTTCTTCGTCGTCGCGGGTGAGACGGCGGGAGGAAAATTCTATACCCGCTACGGCAGCGGGCCTGAAGGCCTGCGCGGCTTCTCGATCGGTTACGACAAGGCGGTCGCCCCTCAGTTCGACCGGCTTGTCGTTGCCATCGCCAACAGCTTCACGCCCTTCCCGGCCCAAGCTACGCCAGTGCCGGTCGCCCAGAATCCGGTCCCTGCGCAGCAACAGGTTCAGAACAAGCCCCAGGCGCCGATTGTGATCGGAACGGGGATTGCAACCGGCAGCTCGCAGATCGTGACTACAGCCTCCGTCGCATCTTGCAAGGATGTGCAGGTGTCCGGCCTCAAGCCTCGTCAGATCACCGGCCAAGGCCCCTTCGTGCTGGATTTCGCCGATACTGTGAAGGCGCAGCCGCTGAAGGCCAATCGCGGGAATCTTGTCGAGGGTGCCTCTCTGCTTGTGGTCGGCTTCGTCGACGAAGGCGGGAAAGCCAGTCTTGTTGCCCTGCCGGCGCAGACCTTGGCCGCAGGCCTGATCTCCGGTCCTCTGCAGCCTGGAACGAGCGGAGCGCCCGTTCTCGACCTGCATGGCGCACTTGTCGGATTGGTCGGCCCCGTTCCCACGGAACGGCGAACGATCGCGGGCATCACACCAGCTTCGAGCTATCCAGTCGTTCCGATCACCGATCTGACCGGGACGGTATGGGATCGTCTCAGTCAGAAGGGCGAATCCGAGAATCAGAATCTCAAAATGGCCGATATTGTTAGGTCGGTGCAGCCGGCCTTAGTGGCGATTTCATGTAGGTCATAAATCTTCAATCGCCACAATTGATCAGCGAGAGGAGAGCCCAAGGCTCACTCCCAATCTGCCCCGCTGACCCAAATGCGTAAGTGGGGCAGATTGCTTTCAATTACCCACAAGCCTCATGCCGAGGGAGGCGCCGAGCCT
>KI911958.1:382-3296 GCA_000517005.1 Microvirga lupini | reverse complement strand
CATCCGTGTTCCGCTATTAAGCGGAGAACTCGCTTTGTCTGTCGAGTATGGAACAAACCGATTGGGACGACGCAAAAAGGTGTCGGTGTCACCTCTGTACGTAGGCCCATGGCCGGTGGCCTTGCTCGAGCGCAAGCCGCCGAAGCTGGCGGCGGTGGCGCTGGTCAACAAGATCGCCCGGATCGCCTGGAAGCTGATGGCCTCGGGTGACCGCTACAACGAGAAAGCCCTGTCGCCCGCATGAGAGCAAACCGGAGGGACATCAGCCCGACACGGGAGGCCCTAAGGCTGCCGTGCCGAGCTGAGGCCGAACTTGCAAGGTTTCGGCACCATAGTGATGCCCCATCCAAAAGGTCCAAAACATGGGGCTCAGACTCAATCATAGCCAGAAGGCGAAGACGGCCGCAGTCGCAGCGGCGGAGCGGACGTTCGCGGCGAACTTGGCGTAGTAGGTGGCGAGGCGCCTCAAGTCCTTCGGCCGACCATGGTTTTGATGCACCTGCGGCCTTTGATATAGCGGGTCCCGGAACTTACCCTAATGGCCCGCGTCCTTGCATTTCACCTCATGAACTTGGGCAATGCAGCTACCAACGCATCGACCGCAAGACGGACCTTCCGTGGCATGTGAGGGGTCCGCAACCAAAGCGCATAGCAGTCGTACAGAAATCCCGGCTGATCTGGCAATAGCGGGACCAGCGTGCCCGCCTGAATGTGCTCCCGAACCAGCCAGGATGGAAGCCAGGCCAGCCCCATCCCGCTCGTCACGGTATCGGCGATCGCATCAAGGTCATCGAGCCGCAGCCGGCTCTTTGGCGTGATCTCCACCGGAGGCTGGCCATCGCGCGGAAACAGCCACGGC
Organism: Microvirga lupini; assembly: GCA_000517005.1. Lineage (GTDB taxonomy): Bacteria > Pseudomonadota > Alphaproteobacteria > Rhizobiales > Beijerinckiaceae > Microvirga > Microvirga lupini. The sequence goes on along the minus strand of KI911958.1, from coordinate 2,437 downwards.
GGAACAGGGCCTGCCCGGTGGTAGATGACGGCCTGATGATTGGCCAGATCCTCGAGCCGCTCAGGCCTGCCGTGTCTCTCAAGATAAGATGGAGACGCACAGACGATCATGCGCTGGCGCGCGACGCGGCGGGCGACCACCCCAGTTTTGTTCTCCAGATAACCGGTTCGGATAGCAAGATCGTAGCCATCCTCGGCAAGGTCGGCGAAGCGGTCGCTGAACGAGAGATCCAGTTCCAGCGTGGGATATTGCCGCGCGAGCTCCAGCAGGATCGGGGTCACGCAGCGCCGGCCGAAGTGCACCGGCATGGTGACGCGCAGCTTTCCGCGCGGTTCGGACAGGTGATCGGCTGCGAGAGCATCCGCCGCCTCAGCTTCGGCGAGGACCACCCGACAGCGCTCATGGTAGGCGCGCCCAAAGTCCGTCAGGCTCTGGCGGCGTGTGGTCCGGTTGATGAGGCGCACGCCCAGACGCTCTTCCAGAAACCGGACATGCTTGCCGACCATCGGTCCCGAGAGATCGAGCGCGGCCGCGGCGGCCGCAAACGAACCCAAATCGACGGCTTTGACGAACACGGCCATGCTGGTCAGGCGATCCATGTTTCAAAACTCCTGGTTTCGACTGTTCTGCATCTGGCGCTCTTTATCCGCGCAGTGCCCATTGGCATAGCTTATTCGGTTCAATTATTTTGGAGTTGTGGCCAGATGGCACGGGTGGTTCGCTTTCATGAGCATGGTGGTCCCGAGGTTCTGCGCATTGAGGAGGTTGATGTTCCAGGCCCCGGTCGGGGCGAGATACAAATCCGGGTCAGGGCGTTGGGCCTGAACCGGGCCGAGGCGTTGCTCCGCACGGGCTCTTATATCGAGACGCCGACGTTACCGTCCGGCCTTGGCCTGGAGGCAGCAGGCATTGTTGAAGCGGTCGGTAAAGGCGTGGACGGTTTCGTGCCAGGCAACGCCGTCAGCGTGGTGCCGCCGCTCTCGATGGTCCGCTGGCCTGCCTATGGGGAGCTTGCGACATTCCCGGCTGAGCTCGTCGTTCAGCACCCGCCATCGCTCAGCTGGGAAGCGGCGGCCGCCGTTTGGATGCAGTACCTCACCGCCTATGGTGCCCTGATCGACATTGCTAAACTCCGCCGGGACGACTTTGTCGTGATCACTGCGGCATCCAGCAGTGTCGGACTGGCCGCGATCCAGATTGCCAACAGCGTTGGTGCGACCCCGATCGCGGTCACGCGGACGTCCGGCAAGAAGCAGGCCTTGCTTGAGTTCGGCGCTACGCATGTCATCGCTTCAGCGGAGGAAGATCTGGGAACCCGACTGACGGACATCGCCGGCCCGGAGGGCGTACGGGTCGTGTTCGACCCAATCGGCGGTCCGATATTCGAGCCTCTGACGGCTGCAATGGCGCGAGGCGGCATTCTCATCGAATACGGCGGCTTGAGCCCCGAACCGACACCCTTCCCGCTGTTCACCGTGCTGAGCAAGAGCCTGACGCTGCGCGGCTACCTCGTTCATGAGATCGTCGGCGATCCGGCCCGGTTGAAGGCCGCCAAAGCGTTCATCCTCGAAGGCTTGGCGTCGGGTGCTTTGAAGCCGGTGATCGCCAAGACCTTTCCGTTTGAGCAGATTGTCGAGGCGCATCACTTCCTGGAGTCGAACGAACAATTCGGCAAGATTGTCGTGACGGTTTGATCGATTATTCGACCTCCGGTTGGAAGCACACCAACGCGAAGGACTCGACTCCACCAAACGACAGCCTGTCAAACTCTGGTAAGCCAACCAACGGCCCAGGGCAGCACCGGGCTAATGGTGGCCATGGCAGAGGGGCTCGTCTCGAGTCCCAGGGTAATCGTGTTGATGATGATGAGGGTCAGGATGACGGGTTTAGTACGCGGGTGTTTCAGCAGTCGTTCCAGCATGGCCGTCGTTTTGAAAACGGAAGGGACGTGACCCGCCCGCTCGCCAGGGGAAAGCGGCCTCCATCGAGGTCGCTCCTTGCGAGGCGAGCAGGGGCCCTTTGGCGTGAGATTCTGGAGCCTTGGAATTTCAAGTT
>KI911958.1:0-282 GCA_000517005.1 Microvirga lupini | reverse complement strand
CGGCTCATGCGCCGGCGCGGAGCCGGCAAGGAAGCGGGATCGGGCCCGTGAGTGCTTAGTCCCTTCAGGACGGTTCGATCCTCTGGTCGCATGCCGCCACCTTGTGCTGATAGGTGTCGTAGAGCGCCAGCGCCTGTTCGAGCGCGAACAGATGCTCGGCGCGGTAATGCCCCGTCAGCGCCTGCTCGATCGTCTCGGGGCTGGAGTGGCATCGGATGTCCCGTAATCTCGCCAGGGTCACCGGATCACGCTCCCCGGCCAGAATGGCGCGGATGATGCGCA
>KI911957.1:14141-15144 GCA_000517005.1 Microvirga lupini | reverse complement strand
CCAAAATGCGGGGCGTCAAATCTCATTCTTGTGTTTGGTGAGAGACTTAGACGAGTATCATACTAGTATGTTGGACATCTGCCATGGCGTTGAAAACAAAACGTTTATTGCCTTTGATCTGTTTACCCCTTTTGTCCCTGTCGTCTGAGCCCTACCCGTCCACAAGTGGATCGTTGGCCTTCACGCCCTGCGTCACCGTCTCACTGACAACGTAGACATCGCCACCCATGTGAGTCGACCTCACGGCGAGCGACCTTACCAAAAATCCGAGATCATCCAGGCCCCTCAGTGGCTCCCACCTTGCTCCGAGAATCAGGCCGACGACACGGTTGCCCTCAAAGGTTACGCACCTCGTTCATTCTAAAGCATCGGACCCGAAAGTGGATTTGCACTTTTTGGGGTCTATCCGATGCTTTCTCTTCGAATAAGAGCATCGTTGGGGCGGAAAACCGGGTCCACTTTTCCGCACGATGCTCTAAGCATCATCTCCATTGCATAGTGCTTGCACAAAGCTTGTTATTATCGGCGCCCGCGCTTCCAAAAACTGCTCGTATGTCGCCTTGGAGTAGTCGAACTGGGACGGCTTTGGGAGAAGATTGGACGCGAACACAGCGTCTGCTTTATCTCCGAGGCTCGCGGTGCAGGCCGGCAGGTATAGCGTTGGGTCAGTATCGCTCACTGCATTATTAGCAGCTGCCGCAAGCATGCAGATATTAATCACAAGGTTATCGTTCGATGTGCCGCCGACCCGCCTCAGGTGCGCGCGCGGATAAACATGGTGAAACTGCTTCTTATTGTAAACTGAGAGAGCGGTTGATGAGTCGATTGCTGCACCATTGGTGATATTGCGCGGCTTATTGGCCGCGAGCGCAAGAATGAATGCACGCGACCGAGAAACATTGCTTCTGAATGCAATCTGCATCCACTCCTTCCCAGTGGGCGGCTCTCCGAAATCGATTGGTGTGCGCTCCCCTTTGATAACGAAATCAAACACAATCTTTAG
>KI911957.1:13923-14041 GCA_000517005.1 Microvirga lupini | reverse complement strand
GTCGGGATGGCATAAGGATGTTGCTTACACATTCCTTTTGCCGCCCCTCGCGGGTAGCCCCAAAGGCCCTCGAAGTTTCCAGCTTCGTGGGCCTTTTGCTTTGCCGGGTTTACGTCAC
>KI911957.1:10696-13823 GCA_000517005.1 Microvirga lupini | reverse complement strand
TAGATGGTGGGCTATGACACGTTTCGAGGAAAAGAAGCATGATCCTGAATTGCTGGATGCGGCTCTCAGGAGTCTTCCAGTGGCGGGAATCCACGTAGCTGCGGAAGGCCTTTCCCCACTCCAGTACGACAGGATGCGTCGGCAGCGGTAGAGGATCTCCCAATCGGCCGCAATGGCGCCACCTAACCTCCACCGTTAGTTGCTCAAACTGCACACGCGCCAGTGGCGAGTACGGCTTCCCAGCTTCCAGTGCGGCACTGTCGAGAGCAGTGGCAAATCGCCGAAGCTGGCCCAGGAAGTTCTGGTGCTCCTGGTCAATAGCCGAGAACGGCTCCATGGTGTTCCGCAACACCTCTATATATCGCTGCAATGGGAAGTCTTCTAGCCGCTCGACCGGCCCCACGCACACTAGGAAGGCGAAGAGCTTTTGTCCGGTGCATGCGAGGTCTCGTGCGAGCCGCTGCTCGAACCTGGTGAACCGATCTTGTATGCGAGGCGTAAGCTTAAAGGGGAAGATTTTCGAAAGTGTATTCGCCACCAAGCCCATTGGCAGAAGGACCAAACTTTGGTGGCGCAGCTCGCATAGAAAGAATGTCTGCAGAGATGCAAGAGCGGTTCCTTGGAAGACGTTGGCCTGCAACATGTGTTGGAGCCATGCAGTAAACTCTTCAGCTGTTTTGACCGTTCGCCACACGCTAAACCCCTCAAGGTAGATGGCTGGAAGTTCGTAAGCGGAACTGATGGCCTCTTCGACCTCTTGCATTGCTGTATGGAACCTGCCCGCGTCCCATGCGCATAGTCCAAGTGCACATGGCGAGGTATTGACGGGAATCATGCCCTCCATGAACACTGTGGAATGGCTCACCTCAAACGGTGCTACCGGGATACCGCGCGGACCGTACATCTCGGTGAAGCATTCATCGATGAGCAGCTTCAAGGAGGAGCGATTCAAACGCACCTCCCGCTCGAAAAGGTGCTTCGCAATCACCTTGTAGGCGGGCTTATCGGCCGATCGGTAGAGGGTAGCCTCCCCACGCCGACATTGGTTGAGGTATTCGATGAGACGGCCTTGGACGACCTGCTGCTCCTCGTCCGTCCAGCTTTGTACCGGAGCTGGAACCGACAAGTTAAGGCGGCCCGTAGCAGCTGCCTTTGCGCGGGTCTCCATGTTCCTTCCGGCGTAAAAGACCGGATTCTCCGCAACATACACCTCAACGATTTTCCTCATAGCTCGGTTCTCGGGCTTAATAGAGCCTGATGTGCCGAAGAGCTGCCGCGAGAGTACGACGTAGTTGACGTTCATTCCGCGGGTCGGAAGCATTGCCTCACCACGACGGCACTGCTCGATAAACTCCTGCAGCCGGGCAAGGTTAGCCCGACGTTTTACACGCGGGTTGACACCGGGACCAACACCTGTCTTTCGCTTCTCAGTCATTCGTGTAGATCCTCCGCTACTGCTGAAGGACCGAGGGACGATAGCTCAGGAGAACGGAACTCCGGAGCTGTAGTGGAGAAAATGCCCAACGGGTCACTCTTCCACGTAATACCCAACGACGCTGCGTCGAAGTTGAGTTCGCCGCGATCGATCTTTTCAGCCGCCCGGGAAAGTACCTCAGCAACGCGGGAGGGCAGCGGACGTGTGTAGACTGCTTGCGAGGCGAGGCTAGTGTGGTGCAGACAAATTTGAATAAACGGGGGACTCAAGCCGGCATCAACAAGCTCCTGAGCATAAAGATGCCTGAGGCAGTGTGGCGACAGCCCAATGCTTGCATCTGGCACAAGGTCCATGCGCGCCAGCGCCCGCCGGAAGGCGTCATCGACTGAGTCGATGGTCATGGGACGGCCCACGACCTGTCCAGACAAGCTCACGAAGTAGTAAGGGTGCTTGGTGTGTTTGGGCCGGATTGCCTGGATATAAATCCGGTGCAGTTCCCAGAACAATCGGCCTGCCTGTGGGTTGCGCCAATAAACCCGAGTACGCGGACCTGTCAGCCGGGTTTCCTCGGAGAGCAGCATCGACTTCCAGCCGGAGAACAAAGGGTCGGCGAGTGCTAAACGATTCCGCGGAACCAGCTGGTAGCGTGTGCGCAGGTACTCGGACCGACGCACAGCCTCTCCATGAACGAAGCCCGATTCCGGATGATACAGGAACACGAGGGCGCTGCCGGGCTGATCAGGGTCTGGGACAATATCCTGCAAATACAGGTGTAGGGGTTCGGATTTACGCAAGCCGCCATAGGCCAGCAGCAAGAAGAATAACATATCCCGAACTACGTGAGGGCACACACCGCGGATACGATTTCTTTGGCGTCGCCCGAGCATGCCCTTGGCGAAGAAGGCAGCCTCCACGCGCTTCGGGAAGGGTATGGGACGGCCGTTGCCCCGCCCTTGGGATAGGAGGCGTTCAAAGGGCATGAAAGTGTAGTTGGCCGTGCTATCTTGAGCAGCCTTGAGATGTGCCAGTATTGAGTGGCGTCGGCGCATTGCCTTAGCAAAGTCATCGCGTAGTGAGGTTACTCGGTTTGTGACTGCCGGGTCCAGTTTAACGAGCGAACTTTCATCTTCAAGGAAAGCGCAGAATCGGCGCACTGCTTGTAGCAACCCGCAGGTGCGGTCGGGGCTTATGGGGTCCCAGTGCAGGCCCGTGGGATCACTGCCGTCGGGCTGCAGCGTGCCATATAGCAACGCCTCGATAAAGTCGGACACGAGCGCATTAGCGTGATCAAGTCTGGGCAGGCGATCCGAACCCCTTGTGGCCGCGTAGAAATCGTAGAGCAGCCCGACGGCACGCGCATGGGTGTTCTGCCAAGTGCCCGAGCGGCCGCGCATAGCCGGCTGGCGCAGGAAGGCGTAGAACTCGTAACATATGTCACCACCAGGCAGGAACAGCACCGGAATAAATGCGCCCGACGGCCTCATCACAGGCACCCAAGCGGCTATTGTGCGGGATTCGGCGCTCATACTGGCCTGCTCCTTTACGATACCCCTCGGAAAGACGGCTTCTCTAAACCCTTAAGCTACTCCAAGAGGCAACACAGGCGCAGAGCAAAAGAGAGCGACAGGGAACACCGTTGCAGACCTCTCTATAGTAGCTTAGATACTACGACTGACTCGTAGAACAGTAGCA
>KI911957.1:4739-10596 GCA_000517005.1 Microvirga lupini | reverse complement strand
TCGTGACGACTGTCCAGTCGTCGCGGATGATATAGCGCGTGCCCGGTCAACATTGCTCTCTCTGAGAATGAAGATCGATTCAAAGGGCCACGCGAAAGTGTACGCGTACGGTAATGCGCTGCGGCACGTGGCTCGACTGATCGCGAGCGCCGTTCACGTGAGCGAAACCGATGCGCTAAGGGCACGCGGCCTCAGTGCGGAGAAACTCGATCATATCTATCGGGATCTCTTCAGCAGCGCTCGTCGGTGTCGGACATTCCTTCATGACGGAGCTCAGGCCTCTGAGATGGCGGACAATCTCGCAACCGCCTGTTCGATTCTGAAGCATCTTTATCGGATGCGCTTTCATGAGGAGCGAGCCTCGGGATCCCAGCAGGTCGAAGCAGGCGACCTCGCCGAGCGTTTCATGACCCTATCTCAGGCTCTCTGTGAACTTAGGATTGCGGTTCCGCCGGGCGATTGCGAAGAGGAACAGCGTTTGGCGGCTTGAATGCTGGCCGAACAAGTTTTCCGACTAACCTTCTCGAAAACGCCACGATTGATCTTCAGGCAAAGGTATGAATTCCTGCTCTGTGGAGATCAGTATGAGCTTCGACGGCCACGACAGACCTTTTCCGCGATGGTTTCCATTCTTCTTCGCGGGTTTGGCAATAGCTGGCACCGTCGTTTACTACACCCTTGCCTAGCGCTTGGTTGCGCGGGCATCCAAAAGTTGCTGCATGAGCGATCTCAGATCCTCTGCTGAGTTAGCTCCCCGAAGGGCAACGATCCCGCGCTCGAGGAGCTTCCCGTTCTCGTCCTTCTTACCATTGAAGAACTCATCACGCTGGGCCTTGGACATTTTTAAGATGGCGCGAGCCTCGCACTCACGCTGCCATTCCTCAGACCAGGTGTTGACTGGCTCCCCGATGATTTCTGAGATCGCGGTGGTTTCGCGGGAATAGGTCATTTGATGGACATTACGCAGCTGAAGGAAAACAGAGTTGCAAGCGGGTGATAAGTCAAACGTCTGAGGGCACCGAAGCTTTATCCAGTTTGGGCCTTTTTGGCGGGGACGAGAGTATGAGCTTCGTGAGAACCTCGTAGACGGATTGTGGGCCACACTCAAACCTTCGAGACGCGCATTCCTCGAAGAAGTTCACATACTCATCGCACTGAGCCGAACGCTGTTGCTTCGGGGCCTCCGCACACTGCGCGTATGCCTGTCGCAAGATTGGCGGAGGATCGTAGGTTTCAAAAATCTCCTGGGCAGGGGTTCGAGTAATCTTCTCATGGGCGAGAATGAGACTGGCGGGGCCCGCGAGGATGACGATAGCTATGAAGCCATGATGGATCTTTCGCATCGGCGTACCTCGGACCTTCATGGTTAAGACGAGGTTAACCACGGACCTGTCGGGACAGGCGCGGACGTCTAGATAGGTGTGAAGCGACCGCCAGCAAACAGGGAAGCAGACTCATGTCGAAAGGTCCGGAGCACGAGGATGAGCAGCCTGAAACTAAGGGTCAGGCCAGCACTCCCCAGATTGATCGTCTGGCGAAACTTGCGAACGCTGCGGCGACCGCAGCCCAGGCGAAACAATGGCGAGCCCGCAAGAATGGCCTCCAGGAGCAGGATGAGCCCGCAGAGGTGCGCAACCTCAGCCATGATGCTGAAGCCAGAGCACGGGCGGAGGAGGCCATGCGCCAGATGATGGCGAGGCCGCAAGGCAAACGGCGGTACTGAGTGACGGACCTGCGGTTAACAGGCTGTTAGGTTTTTGATCGTCATGGTCCCGCCCCTTTCCCCCTGCAAGGGGAAGCGTGTAAACGGAGTATCACAATGGCAGAAGCCACCAAAACCAAGAAACCGAACCCGGCCCTGGCGAAGCCGCTGCAGCCTTCAAATGAGCTCGCTGCCGTTGTCGGTTCTTCTCCCCTGCCCCGCACGGAAGTGGTGAGCAAGGTGTGGGAGTACATCAAGGCGAACAATCTGCAGAACCCTGCGAACAAGCGGGAGATCCTTGCTGACGACAAGCTCCGGCCGATCTTTAGCGGCAAAGACAAGGTCAGCATGTTCGAGATGAACAAGCATTTTGCTCAGCATCTGTCCTAGTATCTAACTGAGGATCGGGCTCATCCGTGACATTGATGCCTGCTTAGACAACCTGGTTGTCTGCACTTCCAGTGGGTCTGAAGACACGGATGAGCCGCCCATCAATAACCAGAAGGCCTATTCCGATTACCAGCATGCCAGCGAGATCCTGAAGCTCTAGGTCCTCTCCCAGCAGCAGACTTCCAAGCAGAACTGCACTCACAGGGACAAGAAAGCCTACAAGCAGGATGTTCATCGCCCCCGCACGGGCCAAAACCCGGAATAATATCACGTAAGCCAATGCTGTTGAGAGCACCGCCATGGCCAGCAGCGCCGATATGGCACTGGCGCCAGGAACAGGTTGTGCCCAAGGTCTGTCGAGCAAGCAAACGAGGGGCAGCAGCAGGGTAGACGCAGTGGTCACCTGTCCAGTGGCGATCCCGAGTGGGGTCACGCCCATGGAGTGAACCCGCCGGCCGAACACCCCTACCAGGGCTGACGATATGGCAGCGGCCAGGACAGCGAGTTGCGCTGTGGTTTCACTGCCGAACTCTCCAAGGGCAGAGGGTCTAATCACAACCACCGTGCCGCAGAACCCAAGCATCGTTCCCAGGAGCCGGTGGCCACTCAGCCTCTCGTCAGTGGTGAGAAAGTGGGCAGCAATCATGCCGAACAAGGGAGACGTCGCTGCGAGGATCGAGGCTATGCCCGCCCCTATCGTGGTCTGTGCCCATGCAATCAGGCTGATAGGCAGCATACTGTTGATCAGGCCCATGACTGCGAGTGCGCGCCACTCATGCCATGTGGCAGGAATGGGGTGTCCCAGAACGCGCAGAACAACGTGTAGGATGAGCAATACAAGGGGTGTCGCATCATCGACAGGCTCGCTGCGATGGGCTAGTTTTGGAAAGACGTAGCGGCGTTCATTTGTGGAGGTGGCAATGGCGACCTATCATGGCCTCTACTATCCCTTCGTCCACTTTAAAGGACTTGGATGGCTGAAAACGACGGCGCTCTATTGGGACGAATTGATCCGTATCGTACCAGCGAAGGCCGTTCCAGCTGATAGTGACGATGTGAAGAAACTGGTCGACGCCGGTTTCGTCAGAGATGAACCGCCAGCGGCTGCATCCGCAGCTGTCGCGAAGCCCTTCCGGGAATTCGTAGAAGCCCATGCTGATGCGCTTCGGGCAACGTTCGGTGTGGATGCTCTTGTAGGGCCCGGCTTGTACAACAGGTATTACGCTAGCAGTGGTTTGGACGATCGGCTCGTGTACGTCTTTGACGAGACCACTGACGCCGACCTTTTAACGACTCTCGTTGACTACAGGCTCGCAGAGTCCAAGGGACCTGAACCACGCGAGATTGGCGTAGCAGAGGAGCTTGCGAAGGTCTATATGCTAGCCTTGAGCAGTGTGATGGCAAGAGATCTTGCTGCGCATCCGCTCACCGACGAGCCGTTTGATGCGATCGCCACTTCTGGCCTGACGGTAGAGCGCTTGGCGAGTGCAGTATTCCAAGGAAAGAACATTACCATCCAGCCTAACAGAGCACTTGAAATTGAGCAGAGGATGGCGACACTCGCCATAAGCACTGTCATTCCGGAAGATCCAGAGAACATCCCGGTTAGTGCAATTGTGAAGCTACATTCGGACTATTCCGAGGAACGTCACGCATTTCAGGATGAGATCACAAAGCTTTCCTCGGAACTCAGTGGTGAACTCAAGGAAGCAAAGGCGGAGGAGGTCGAGCGACGCATCAAGTATATCTGCGAGGAGCGTCTCGCGCCAAGATTGAAGCGTCTTGAACATGCGCTGTCCAGCAATGGCATAGACACGGCAATTAGTGCACTCGGATTGAATTTCGCGCTGCCAAGTGCTGTGACATGGGGGTTTAACCTCGTTGGCGTCACACTTGCGCCTTATATTGCCGTCCCTGTAAGTGTTGCGCTGACAGTTTGGCCGCTGTGGCGCGATTACAAAGATAACAAGAATGAATTACTTAAGCCAAGCCTAGAAGCTTACCTATACCAGGTCGGAAAGGCTGCGGACCCTAGGAACGCAGCAATGACTGCGGCGGGCCTGATGGTTCACGACCACAGGTATTTCCTGTAACGGGGGTAGAAGGCTGGGTGGTCGTGCTCCGCCTTTGATACTGCTGGAGAATTCATCACGCTGGGACGGGAGCCATCATGAGCTTGGTGAATGCGGATTGACGCATTCGGGCGAGCGGCGTACCGCCGAGCCAAGTCGCTAGATCTTTGAGCATCTAACTTGAGAATATGCATTTGAATTGAGAATTTGATTGGCGTTGTATATTTCTTTTGAGACGGCCGCCGTCCAACATTGGTCTCGGGTTGTGGAGGCCGGATTGGTGACAGCGTAGAGTGCACGCATTAGAATTGACATCTAAAGTGAGAAACCAAACGGTCCGTTTGTCTCATTATTAATGTCCAAAGCTGCCGTTGCTCCGATATTCTCATTCCAAGATGTCAGCTGACAATCGATTCCGTGGTTCGAGCTCAACCGATCATCGGCGGCATTCTAGTTCCCACGATGCGCGGCGCCTCTTGAGAACTTGGGCGACGGCAGCAGAGCGCATTCGGACAGCGTTCACAGTGTACGCTACCCCGCCCGGTGCATCGTCGCATTCAGCACCGGCCCAGCAGCAGTTTCCGTCAGCGATGACATGGCGCATGGCAGTACGCATCGACGGTGTCATAGGAGAATTTTGTTTGCCGTCGCTTACAGCTCCCCCTATCCCTCGGTGACGGGACCGACCCGCTCATTGGCCCATGCAAAGAGCTTCCAGGACCCGCTTTCTTCGCGGAGGAACATTCGCAAATTGTGGTATTCAGTACGCTGACCTTTAGCAGTCATGAATACGGACGCGGTTACGATCGCCCGGTGGCCGAAAACCTGAACGTCCTGGACCTGGGTGTCACGAGCTTCACCTTTCTCAAGCTTCTCTATGAACCATTTCTTGTCATCAAGGTCTCCCGAAGCCCGGTGGAACACAAAGGAATCGTGCAGGAGATTACGGAAAAAGCTCTTGTCGGCCTCAAACTCTTTGAGGGGAATCTGCTGGTTAAGTTCTCGAAGTTCAGCTTCAACGGCTTCGTCGTTGCTCATGTTGTGCTCCAATCATGATGTGATATGAAAAGCTACGTGACTGCTTGCTCCAATTTGATGGTCAGGTTGTGATGAATAAGAGTACAGATAACTTTAATCTTACTTGCTGCACTCAACCCGAGAAGCACTAATAACCAGACTTTTCTGCACTTGACGACGCTCTGGGATTACTGATCAATGCGGTGCCGCTTGCGACTGACGCACCCTTCTGTCTTCTGGCTGGGGTGGTTGCAAGAGATTATAAGTCCAATACGAGATAAACACTAGCACTGCAGTTGCGCCTTTCGTTTGTGGTGTGAGGCTTGCGTCATCGTCTGAGAGAGCATGAGGAGTTGTGGGGCAGTTAGGCGGCTGCTCGATTCTGATCCCTGTTATTGTCGTTCATCATACCGGGGTACCAGTGCTCGAATGTGGCACGCAGCGAGCCATCCAGGGCCCTGTTCGCGTCTGCAACAACAGATGAGCTCCGCGCCGGCTCCATTGCATCTGTTGCTTCTTGGCAAAGCGCTTGCTGACAACCGCATTCACCGTCGCCTCGACAAAAGCCGAGGAGATCCGCTCCCCAGACCGGTAGCGCTCACCATAATTGATCAAGCTGGACTCGTTGCTGGCAATGTAGACCTGGAACTCCCGCATGGTCGTCCGCAACTTGGGC
>KI911957.1:2598-4639 GCA_000517005.1 Microvirga lupini | reverse complement strand
GGGTTTCCGGGCACCAGGAGGCTTGCAGCGGTTCGCCAGTGTCTTCTCGGCTGTCCGCAATCTCTTCGTTCCACCCCGTTCCCGCCGCTGCGCCCTTGCCACCCATCTTCACCGCCTCAACGCAATGGCGGAATGGAAAAGCACGGCTGGCGTCGCCGCTTGAGCCCATAAACCAGTCTTAATCGCCTCAATCCGCCCAGTACCAGTTACCGTGACAACACCTTCAGCCTCAACAATCCGACCGGCTCAAGGAGGAACTCGAGCCGGTGGGATCCCGGCAGAGTTATGCTCTGGGATGGCGAGGTGACAGCGGGCCGTCCCTGGTCCAAAGTTCGTCAGGCCCGGCCCCGTACCACCGTGCACCAAGGGTTTTCGACACCGTCCCAGCCCTGCCAGGACAAACACGGCGTGAGCCACGATGAGCGGGAGAACCTCAGCCAGACGAAGATCGCTCCAAGACTGGGCGAACAGCGGCTGGTCGGGTATGAGAAGCAGCAGCTTGCATAATCGCCGCCCGGATTCGGTGATAGTTAACCCGGCTTGGCAGAGCACAGTTCGCCATCCATGCCTATAGGATCTCTGAGGAACAGCCCCTTCGCTCCTCTTCCGTGCAAGCGGCGGGTCCTTCAGGGCATCTAGGCATAGTTCTTGCTTAGCCGAAGGAACGCTCCTGTTCTGAGGCTAGCATGCTGAACTTTCTCCGCCCATGGCTCGAAACCCTGAACGAGGCCGAGCGCGATCTCAGGCGTCAAGGCTACGTTGTCATCTATGGTGGAATGACATCCGTCATCGTACCGATCGGCTCAAGCAAGCGAACGCCACGGCCGCCTGGCAAGCCCCTGTGGCTGTGGGGAGCGGCTCCAGCGGCGTTTGGGCTCTGATCAGAACCCCCTGACCTTTCTTGCTATGCGAGGAATCCGCTGCATCGACGGCAACGCGGATCGCTCCATCTGAACACCTCAGCATGCACTTTGGACATGTTCGTCCTACCTCTATTCTTGCCCAGAGAGCCTTTCATGACGCCTTGGCACCGATACGCCCGGGTACGCCTTCGGAACCGCAAAAGGGATCATCGTGATGTACGAGAGACCCATCATCCCGGCACAGCTGCGCGCCGGACGAGCGCTCCTCGGATTATCCCAGACTGAACTCGCCGGACGCGCGTGTCTGCCCCTGCCGACCATCAAGCGAGCTGAGGCAGACGGTAAACTTGGAGCCTCGGTGGCCGCTATGGCTGCCATCCGGGTTGCTCTGGAGGATCAGGGCGTGATCTTCTCGAGGCTGCAGGAGGTGAAGGTCCCGGCGTTCGCCTGCGCAGCTTTGGGCCACCTGACGAGGGCCTGAGGCCCAACCAGTTGACGAGCGACAACGATCTCTGACCCAGCGGCTGCCCTCCCAGCCGCCGCCAACTGCGCCAGCTCTGTTAGAAGACAGGGAGGTATGTCAACTTTAGCCTCGTCATGCTTGGGAGCTCCTGATGGCCTATCGGGTCCGGTGGCAACTCGTCGGACGGTCCGGGCAGCCGCTGGACGGCGGCTGCGTGGGTGAAGGCTTTTGCGCTTATAGCGACGCAGTGGCGGCAGTGGTTGAGTTCCTGCGGCCTTACCCGGAGGTGCGCCGTTGCCCGGCCGAGAGCTACTGGCTGGCGCGCCGCTCGCATGAGGCTGATCTTGCAGTCTGGATCTGGGTTGAGCGTCACGAGATCGAAAGGGCCACAGGAGCCGTGAGCCCCTGGATGCCCCTGGGTGGGGGAGTGGCTCAGGCTTCGATGGCCATGCCCGATTAGCTGGTGTCAAGCTTGTGCTGCCGAACACACAATGTCGACGTCGGGTTTTGGCAGCTAAGCTCTTTAACCTGGATCGAACCTCCATCAGCTTCTCTGTTGAGCATTTGTAGGAACTGAACAACAGCAGGAGGGCTTGCACCACATGAAGCTATACCGTCTCAACGTCACTGCGGATGGGGAGCCCACTGCGATTTTTGTCCTTGCCGAGGATGTGGACAGCCTTCTCCATGCGTTGGAGTCGCAGGATCACGGTAA
>KI911957.1:0-2498 GCA_000517005.1 Microvirga lupini | reverse complement strand
TCGCTCAAGTGGTGCAGGTCGCCTGGAGCGGCAGGCGGCAGAGGCGAACCGGGTGTCCCGCATCAGGCCTTCTGAAGCGGCGCCGTCCTTGTCTGCGAGGAGTGCCTGTGCCGCATTGTGACCTGGCGCGCCGATCAGCCCGAACGTGCGCTTGAGATCAAGTTGACTCATGTCGTCTAAAGCCAGGGCGACGGCGTGGAGTGCATCGAGATGCCACGAATGGATGCAGTGTTCAAGCACTGCATGAGAACGTTAGGCGAGAGGAGGATGGCCACCTTCTCCGGCCAGCCTCTTGCCCAGCGCAACAATCATCGGTTTCAGGTGAAAGCTGTCCTTTGGCATCGCCCCTACAGGCCAGCCCGCGTCCTCGACGGCTTGTGCGGTGACGGGGCCGATCGCAGCAATGACGATCCGGTGCATTGCCGCATCAAGTGCAGACGCCCTGTTAAATTTCCGGGCGACGTCCTGAAGCCGACGCACCTGCGCCGTGCTGGTGAACGCGATCAGATCGATGGCTCCCGCCACAAGTTCATCAATCAGATGAACGACCTGCTCGTCCTCCTCATCCGAAGCATAGCGGTAGCACAGGATCGGATCGGCCTCAGCGCCGGCTTCTTTTAAGAACCCCGTCAACAGATCCTCACCTCCCGGATAGAGCTGCACGCCCACGCGGCGGCCTCTCAGGTCGAGAGCCGACAGGGTCGCAATCAATCCGGCCGTGGTGGGCTCCTCTGCCGTTACGTCCGGGCTGAGCCCAATGCTGCGCAGGACCTTAGCGGGTTTCGGTCCACGAACGATCTTGCGCGTCTGCCGCAGGCCGGCGATCACTTCAGCCTCAATGCCGCCGCGGCGAGCGAATCCCAGGAGCCGGGCCAGTCCCTCCCCCGTGTACAGGATGAGGCTGTCGTGCTGTCCCCCGGCAAGCCGCTCGAGCCAGGCCTGGACCGGAGCAGGATCCTCCACATCGTGGATCGACACCAGCGGACAGCGAACGGTGACCGCACCCTGCCGCTCCAGCATACCGGCGAATAGATCTAGCTCCCGGCTCTCGGGCACTGCAATTCTGCGACCCTGCAGCATCGTCTTCCTTTCACAGCTGTTCCAGCGCCAGCGCCCGCCCGCTCCTGCCGATCTCCAGGGCGGGTCCGGCAGTGCTGCGCGACCGGCCATTCCCGATCAACCGGGATGACCTAGCAGTTAAATCCGGGCCAGACCAAGGCTTGCCCCCCATGTCGTGCGCCAGCGCGACTTGATCCCCGTCAGACCCAGGAGCGCCAGCGCGGCAAGGCCAGCGAAGACCAGGAACCCGATCTGGTAGCTCCCGGTCAACTGCTTGGAGTAGCCGAGACTGGAGGCGAGATAGAAGCCTCCGATGCCACCTGTCATGCCCACGAGGCCCGTCATCACGCCGATCTCGCGACGGAAGCGCTGGGGCACCAGCTGGAACACCGATCCGTTGCCCATGCCCAATGCCAACATGCCGATGATGAAAACGGCAAGCGCCATCCACGCCTGCGGCAGGCGAAGGCTGACGACGGCGAGGGCGACAGCCGCGACGACATACATGATCGAAAGGGCGCGAATGCCGCCGATACGATCGGCCAAGGCTCCACCGACCGGGCGCACGAGGGAGCCCGCAAACACGGCAGCCGCTGTGAAGTAGCCTGCGGTCACTGGGCTCAACCCGTACTCCGAGTTGAAATAAATGGTCAGCGAAGAGGCGAGCCCGCTGAAGCCGCCAAACGAGACGGCGTAGAAGAACATGAACCACCAGGCATCGCCCTCGCGCAGGACGGCCAGATACTCCACGAACGTCTTTGGCGGGGGCTGATTGGGGCTATCTTTTGCGGCGAGGATGTAGACAACCAAGGCAACACCAAGCGGAATGGCGGCCAATCCCAGAACATTCGTCCAGCCGAAGATCGCGGCCAGCCCCGGGGCAAAGAGAGCAGCAAAGACGGTCCCGGAATTACCGGCGCCTGCAATCCCGAGGGCAATCCCCTGATATTGCGGTGGGTACCACCGCGACGCGAGCGGGAGAGCAACGGCGAACGAGGCGCCAGCCACCCCCAGGACAATGCCGAGCAGCACCACCTGTGTGAACGAGTGGATCCCGACGAGCCAGGCCGTCAGGAGACCGGCGAGTACGACCACCTGACCAATCAGACCGGTTGTCTTAGGACCGATGCGATCGACAAGAACACCATTGACGACGCGCAGAACAGCTCCGGCGAGAAGCGGAACGGCGACCATGAGGCCTTTCTGGGCGGCGTCGAGCTGAAGATCGGCCGCCGCCTGAACACCCAAGGGACCCAGAACGACCCAGACCATGAAAGCCATATCGAAATAGAAGAAAGCAGCAAACAGCGTCGGCGTGTGGCCAGCCTTCAGGAACTCTTTGTTGATCATGGTTGCTGTCCCCTCACGCGTTCATTGAATGCTGTCGAAGTGGATGGACATCACGCTTGATGCTCGACCGGGATGCTCGTTCAAAAACA
>KI911956.1:304847-306797 GCA_000517005.1 Microvirga lupini | reverse complement strand
ATAACTGAGAGGTAGGGTCCTCAGCTCGGGGGCCATAGAGGCCTTACCCGAAAGAGGCTTCTTTACGCGCAGCCCGGCGGGGCTTGCGATCGCCTCGGCGCTTGAACTTGCGGCGAGCGTCTTTCACGGCCGCAGGAATCCACGGCCGCACATAAGCCTGGTACATGGACCGCAGCCCGATCCGCGGCCGCTGAAACAGTGCCGCGAGGACCCTGCGACGCACGAGATGCACATCCACATAGGCCTCACGCGGCATGTGCCAGAGGCGATGTGCATCAGAGTCGCTCATCGGGTTGAGCTCGACCAGCTCAGGACGGGCAAACGCCTCCTGGATCACCGCCTCCATCAGGAGATGACCGGGCGTACACTCGGCAAAGTCCTCATCGAAGGCGTATTTGGGCAGCATCAACGAGGCCCCGCACCGCACCCCGATCTGGGCAGCGACGGGTCGGCTCTCCACCCGCACGATATGCCATTCCAGCTGGCCCTGGGTGGCCAGGTTCCTGACCAGCGTGGTATAAATGCAGTGATGCTAGAGTCGTTCGCGATGGCGGTGCAGTTGCGACCCTTCCAGCCGGAGGCTTCAAGGGCGAGAAACTCGGGCAGGAAGTCCGCGCCCGCCGAAGATCCTGTCCGCATCTCGACCGACACCGCTCCCCGGCTCTCCAGCCTCTGGCGGCCAATCCGGAGATTGCGGCGCATCTTGCCCAGACCGGCAAAGTAGGTACTGCAGTCTCCCTCCACCTGGAGGCGCGAGTACAGGGAGACTAGCCCGCAGTGCATGGCAAAGCCCTTCAGCCCGTCGTCCAGAGCCGCCCAGACCGGTGAGCTTTTCCGCACGGCCTTGAGGTCGAGGCCGAGATGGTGTGGCACTTGGCGGCTCACCTCGCCCAGCAGTGCCCTGAACGCCGATCCCGCATGGTCCAGCGCCAGCAGGACATCTCCGGAGGGCGTATGCGCATCGGCTGGAGTGCGCAGAGTGGGCCCGAACTGGCCCAGGAAAGGGTGCGGTGTAACAATGACGGGCAATACGCCCACGAGTTGATCACCCATGTAGACCAAGCAGCACAGCCAGCGCTCATTGGGTTGCAGCCTGTGGCGCAGGAAGGCATCGACCCAAGCGGGTAAGAGGGTTGGAAGCCTCTGGGGAGCCGCCCAGGCGAGGCGATTCCAAGCGGGAATATGCGGGGCGAGAGCCTCAAAATCACGGACCGTGACGGCTCGCAACTGGCTCCGTTTGTCAGGCAGCTGAGCCGTGTCTTCCGATAGCCGAGCCGTATCTAAAGAGTTGCGCATCGATCGCCTCGCCGTGACAACTTGCAATACTAGGCTACTCCAAAGATAAAAGTAGATATGCTAAAGAAAGTCCAGGATACTATTAAGAGTTAGATATCAATCATTCCGTATTGGCTCGTCACTAAACTGGGCAAATTTCTGATGCGCTTTTAACTATACTACTTTCTGGGGCAGATCTATTGAATAGCGCCAATCATTTGCGTTTCGTATAGGGGCTTCTGCGAATTGCGCGAAGCCCCCGATGCAGCCACGGGGGTTGCCCATCGAGAAGGGGCTGAGGGTACGTGCCGGGCAGTAGGCGTTGGTAGATCCGCTGGATCATGCGGTCGCATTCACAGGCCGTTTCTTCGAGACCTGTCCGGTCAGCCGCCGTCATGCCGCGGCGCTCTCGGTTCAGGCCTCTCCGCCATGCTGGCAGTCACTCTGACGGACTTACCCGGACTGTCGCGACTTGGCGGCACCATCACCTCCATTCCGATACAGAAGGCTAACGGAATACAGCAGCGTTTATTCCACACGGATCATCAGCAGGCGGTGCTATTGGCAGACCTGACGTGGGCGGCTAAATTGCCTCGATAAGTCCCCAATCCGGCGATGACGAACGGCTCAACGTCGTGGCTGTGCAGCCTGGCGCTGCCTGAGAGCCAGAGGCTG
>KI911956.1:303694-304747 GCA_000517005.1 Microvirga lupini | reverse complement strand
GCCATGTGGGCACGCCAGCACCTCCCAATGGAAACTCAGCATTCCGGTTGAGGAGCCAGGATCGCACGGCGCGTCATGGCGACAGGCCCAATCTGCGTCGGAGGCGATGCCGACAGAGCTGAAGGCTGCTCGTCAAAGGAACTCAATACGGGCGAGTTCCTCCCGAACGACCCGTGCTGTCTTGGGACCCATTCCCTCAAGCCGTTCGAGCCGGTCAGCCACTGCCTTGAGTTGGGCGACGGTCATGATGCCGTGCTTCCGCAGCCCCTCCCAGGCATGGCGGGGAAGACGGAGCCCTGTGATGGGGCCGCTGACACAGTCCAGTGAAGGCATTGATCACCTCCAGCATGCTCGGGTCCTTGGAGTCATACAGGTGATCGCTAGGCAAAAATTTATGTCATGGTTGCTACGAGGCGTGGGGCTAAAGGAGGTAGGGAGCCGCGGATTAGGGTTAGGGATTCCGCATTGCGTCTCGGGCGATGGAGGCAGCCCGTTGGAAAGGACGTGCTGCAATACTCCTGCTCAGGAGACCGTCTTCCGACGCCCTCGAAACACTTTGATAGAATTCGTGAAGGAATAGAGCGACGCATGGCAACGTTTGATGATCATGCAGCGTCACTCGAACTAAGGATAAGCTATGCCTCACGATCACCACTCACGAGACATCTCATCTGAACCCGAGATTGTCACCAATCCCGAGCCGTCGTTTCAGCGCGCATCAATCCTTTTTGCAGCTTCTCTCGGCTCCTTCATCGGGGCAAGCCTTCTGCTCGCCAGCATCTGACACGAGAGCGGGCTTTGGCATTCCCTAACGCGGACGCAGGAGCTGTCATCATGGATCGGAAAACGATGGAGCACAGGATCGAGCTGGTCGCTCAGGCCATCCATGACGCTCAACCACAAGCATGCCCCTGGGACGCCGAAACCGCGATCCGTAGAGAGCACTTCCGCGAGTGTGCCCGCAATGCGATCAAGCTGCTGGACGAGAACATCGACGTTCTTCTTCTCGCATTGAAAGAGGCCACAGCAGAACGGCGGCAAATAGAGTCCCTG
>KI911956.1:287878-303594 GCA_000517005.1 Microvirga lupini | reverse complement strand
GCCTGTCAGCGGACTCGGCAAGTGACTTGAGCGGCGTTACTGTGTGGTGGGAGGACGAGTTGTGCAATATTCCCATCATGCCTTATTCCCTATCGTGGCCGTTCTCACAGCCCGATCCCTGCCAACACAAAAGGCGAGAGCCGAACAGCCAGCTTGCTTCCCCAATCAGGCCATATATGCCCGAGATGACTGCAGTGAGTTCATCGTCCGCCATGTCGGCCTACTCAGACCTGATGCGCCGCAAATGCGTTATCCCGATCCGCCGGCGACTCGTTATCTTGAGGGGGAAATGACCGGCCCCGACCACGCCGATAAGGCTTTTTGGTCTTCTAGGCAGGTGGTTTTTAAGACTACTGAACGGCCCTCACCGTCAGGAGTTCAAGGTGCGTTTAGCACGACCGACATCGTCTACTCCACGCATCAAACGCGCTACGACATCAGCTGGATTAAGGAGCTTACGGAGGAACCTGACCAAGCGTTGATCTCTATCCAGGGCCTGCATTTAGCGGGACATGGAAGCTGGTGCGCTGCGATGGCAAGTCAGCAAGAGCCGCCGCCGCCATCGAGGCAGCAAAACCCCTCAACTGTCCCATCAACCGAGTGGTGTTCATCGACGAAAGCACAGGCCGCCGCTTCAAGGCCGAAAGATGCGTCGAAGACTTCGAATACGTGTACTACGAGGATACTTCCTCCAAGGGGAAAGATGACAAGCCGGTTCTGCTCAGGAGCAGAATGCCGCCGAAAGGCAGAAATGGGGAGTCGGTATGGGCGCGGCACGTTGGCTACTGGTTATTGCAGGGAACATTGGAAGGCTCGGAAGCCTACCTCAAATTTGAACAGGTCTGGGGGAGTCCCTGCTGCTATTTCCAGTCATATTATCCAGGCGAGCGCGACCTGCGTGAACTTAAGATCCGGTGGCTTAACGGCAAACAGGTGCCAATCATTACAAATGAAAATAAAGCCGACTACACCGCAAGCACGGTGGACACCGTCAACGACTTCATCATCAGGAATGGCCCGATGAAGGGGATGACGCTGGTGCCTCTCGAATGCGAGAGGCCAAAGCGCTGACTTCAGCTCGCGAGCAGCTCATCCGGAGGGCGGACCGTTCGACCAGCGCAGAGCGTCATGGATGACACGAGCAGCAGCTTCATCCCCGCACCCCCTATGGTAGATGTATATGTGTACCTGTGGTAGGACCGTGAAAGGGCTCAATACAGGGTTCACGGTCCTATATGGAGTACCGTGAGCGGTAATTTTCTTTCGTGAGAGGCTGAACTGTCCCTCTCATAGAACCGCCGGTACCTGTGATAGGACCGTCTACAAATTTCTCCAGATCAGCACGCCAGCTCATGAAGGCTTTCGACGCGCGCTCGCCGGTGCGGTCGCAGGGGTAGAGTGTCAGACCATACTCGGCGGCATGACGCGTCTTCCGGTCGAAGTGGCCTTGCTGCCGGCAGCAGATAAAACCCTTCCGCTCCAACGCGCCGAACGCCAACGCCGCCGTGTTTTTCGAGCAGCCGACCTGTTTGGCCGCGTCCCGCGCGGAAAGAGCAAGGCAACCGTTGTTCGTGCCGCTGTAGAGCTGCGCCAGCTCGATGTAGATGCTCCGTTCGACGGGTGAGAGCGAGCGCCACGCGGCCGAGCGCAACATGTAGTGCGGCAGAGACACGAAGCGCTCGGTCGTCGTGCTCCGGCCTTTATGGTTGTGACCTTTCGGCATTGGATGGCCTTGCAGCGGCCTTGAGACGCTCAAGAGCGCGCTTCTTGGAGATTGACAGAAAAGTAGCCGCGGCGTGAACTTCGGCTTCAGTTCGTTTAAGGCTGAGAAGCGTCGTCCGTGATGAGGCCGATGTCCTGGGCCGTTGACAGCGCCGTGGCAACCGCCTCAGCGAGCGCAGGGAGGTGGCGAACCGACAGGGTCAGGCCGCACTTGCCGGGTCGCAACTCGCCGTTGGTGTCAGACCACCACGCACGGCAATCCACGATGACCTGTCCATTGTAGCGGTCGAGACGCACACGCAACGTCTCGCGGCTGTTACGCGGCCACTCCGCAACAGTGATGGGGAGTTCACGCGGCATTGCGCGCCTCCCTGGCCCGGACGACCGTGTGTACCTCGACAGCGCTGTGCAGGACGTAACGGGCGTGGGTGCCTGCATAGGCTCCAGCGTGCTTCTCGGTGATGGTCTCGATGTCGACACCCTCACCGCGGAGCCGCCACACGTAGTGCGCCCATCGGGGCGCAGGCTGATCGATAGGAGTGCAGCCCTTCTCACCTGCCTGCACGAGCTGGAGGAGTGTCCAAGCGAAGCGACCGACGAACTTGCGCTCGGGGCCGCCGTCGACTGTGACTTGCAGTTCGACAACGTCGTTAGCGCTCATCTGACATCTCCAGATGGAAGCCCGCGAGTTCCGCGACGGTGCAGGCCAGCGGCACGGACATGCCGTACTGCCGGGCAAACCTCGTCACGATGCGGGATTGGCTAGGGTCGGTGTTGCTGACCGGAGAAAGCTCGCGGGCGTAGTGGGAAAGCTTGCTCTCAGGCACAGTTTCTGTGTGGCGGCGCAAGGCCATCGTGTTATTGTTCGTCATGACGGTAAACCTTCTGCCCGGCTTCGGCCGGGCTTTTTCTTTCGGCTTAGGCGGCGGTCGGCTTCATGGCCGGGAGGGATGAAAGCCAAAGGCGAAGGTCGGCTTCGAGGATGATGGTGCGGGTCCCGAGTTTGCGAGCTTGCAGTTCGCCTTTGGAGAGGGCCTCGTAGAGGGTGCTGCGGCCGACACCTGCGATCCGGGCCGCTTCGACGACGGACAGGCCTATGGCTTCAAGTTTTCGCTCGTAGATAGTCAAAATCTGCCTCCAATTGACCGGGTGCTCCCGGTGGATGCATCCGTTCAGCTACGAATGCAGGCAGGACTTTGAACTTGTTGTCGCGGCGGATCGGCCGATTAGGCCGATCAGGCCGATAACTGGCGTGACTATGAGTTATCGGCCTGATCGGCGCTTAAATTCGGCGTCCGCTTTCTTCACCCAACCGCGAATCATGGATTCGACCGGTGTCCCATCCTCACCCCAGGTCCTGGAGCACCATCCCGTCATAAGATTTTCCAGATTTGACTGACGCCATGTAGGATCTACCTTTGGGTCGAAGGTGCCCTCCTCTTCGAGGATGCGAATAGCCTCCTCGACGAATGCAGGCCAGTCGTATTTCGTCTTTCGACCTCCCGGCCTCTTAGTCACAGCCGCCTGTTGCCGGTCCCCGCCAAGAAGGGCTGCAAGCTCGGCTTCTCTGACAAGAACGTTAAAAAACGCGGTTTGCTCGGGCGCGTTCTCGGCCCAGCGCGCGCTCCACTTGGAGGCCTCGATCTCCTTGGGATGCCCGCCATCGTTGCCCTGGACGAAGCCGACAAGCTTCCCGTCGTGCAGCTCTTAGTGAAGCCGCTTCCATGCCGCATCTTTCAGCACCTCCTGTCTCTCCATGCGCTGCCGGGCCGATATGACCTCATCATCCTCAATGGCGTCCAGGCGCGCAGCCTTCTCCTGATCCTCACTCATCGGGCGGGGAGGATCAGACGTAAAGGCTTGTTGAGCCTGAGGTTCTTCGGTCTTCTTGCGCCATCGTTCGCTCGGAGAGGGCCCAGATGAGCGAACGTTGATGGCCGACGCCCGCCTCGCGTTCTCGGCATGTTTGCGCTTTCTCTCAGCGTCGCGCTCCCACATGTCCAAGGGCTTGAGGTCATCAATGGCCCGGAGATGCCGTGCGAGCCTATCTCGCTCCTGAGGGCTGATTTCCGTCTCGCCGTACTCCTGCGGGAAGTGTGCCGCCGCCGCTCGATCCACCGCCGTCTCCAGCGTGCAATATCCTCGGGGGACGAATGGGTTCGGCGCGCAACTTTTGCCTAAATCGGCGAGCTTACGCTCAATATCATCCAGTATCGCTTTATAGCTCATCGGCACCACCGCCACACCGCCCTGTGGCGGCGCGGGGCAAGCATCCCGGCGGTGAATGGGATGCACGGTTGGCCGACCGTCCCCGCGCCTTCTCGTACCCCCTTCGCCACCTCTCTGAAGGGGCAACCTGTTCTCGCTTATCCCTTCGCCGTTCGCCGACCGATGGGGATTACGGCTGCATTTGCTCTTGGCTCGCAAAAGCGCGCCCATGCTCCCATCAGCTGCCGACGCTTCTCCAGCGCATCGCCACGTCGGTAGGCCCGCTCGACAGCATCGCCGACAAGGTGAGCCAGAGCCGCTTCGGCGACCTTGCGCGGAAAGGTCGTGCGCTCGCCCGCCCAGTCGCGAAAGGCACTGCGGAAGCCATGCACGGTCACGTCGACCTTCATGCGGCGCAGCACCATTTCCAGAGCCATGCCTGAGAGCGGCCGATTGCGCTTCAGTCCTGGAAAGACGAACTCGCTGAGCCGGGCTTGCTCCATCTGCCGCAGGATTTCGACCGCTCGCCCCGAGAGGGGGATCCTGTGGATGCGGCCTGCCTTCATCCGGGTAGCGGGCACAATCCACAGACCGGCATCAAAGTTGACCTCGTCCCAACGGGCCCCCAGCACCTCGCCGGAACGGGCGGCCGTCAGGATGGCAAACTCCAGGGCGCGTGGCGCGATTCCGTCCCGCTCGCGCAGCGAGGCCATGAAGGTGGGCACTTCGTCAAAGGGCATCGCCTTGTGATGTCCCCGCGTGAGCTTCGCCCGCTTGGGCAGAATGGCATCCAAATGGCCCCGCCACCGGGCCGGATTCTCGCCGAACCTCTGTCCGCAAGCCCTGGCAAAGTCGAGCACCCGCTCGATGCGGCCCCGCAGGCGCGAGGCGGTCTCAGGCTTGGCCGTCCAGAGCGGCTTCAGGACCGTGAGGACATCCTCCGTGCCTATGTCCGCAATGGGCTTGGAGCGGAAAGTCTCGCAGTAGACCGTCAGCGTCATCTTCCATTGTGCGCGGTGCTTTTCGTTCCGCCAGGAGCCGGACATGCTCTCGATGAAAGCGTCCGCGGCCTCGCCGAACGTCATCGCCTTGGGCCGGTCCCGCGCCGCGAGGGGATCGAGCCCATCAGCGAGCTTCTCGCGGGCATCGGCCGCGCGTTGGCGGGCTTTCGCGAGGGAAACATCACGCAGGGAGCCGAGCCCCATCTCGCGGCGCTTTCCGGCCAGCTTCCACATGAACACCCAGGAGCGCGCACCGCTGGCCGTGACGTTCAGATACAGGCCGCCGCCATCGGAGTGCCGCCCCGGCTTGGCCAGCGCCGCGACCTCTCTGGCGCTGAGTTTGTGAAGCTGCTTGGACATCTGTCGGCCCTCCGCTTCCCCACCGGGTTCTCCACCCGAATGGCTGGATTCTGATGGATGCAGGCGGACATTGAAAGACGTATCCTCTTAAAGACGCTGGTCTTTTTGCCACACCCTTGGACGTGTGTGGACGGGGAGGTGACGTGGTTGGGCGGACACCCCCTCCGCCATCTTATATGGGCACGTCTCTGCTTTTTGGATTTTTAAGGCGACCTTGATGATTTGCTTCAGCAAATCATGGCGTTTGGCTGCGCAATCGTGTTTGAATGCCTGTCGACTTGGAATAGTCACACCGCCTGAATGGGCTGACAGAGTCTCGGCAAAGCCGCGGCTGTTGAGAGGAGGGCGGGGCTTAATGTGCAATGGCGGGCAATTCGGGAAAATCCTGAAAAAGCTTTCTTGGAAACCCTTAGATCTATATTAGAAAAAATCGGCTTATTTGGAATAACTCTAAGTAAGACGAGCCAGATTTCGCAATATTATAAGAGCCCAGCGAAGATGGGTAATCCATTATAGGCAGATATCTTTTCAGGCTGCCACAATCTCATCCATATTGCATTCAACTACTTGATGGTCTGCAATCTTTCATGGGCAGATTGTCATGATTTCGATGGAAAGACCCGCTTCGGCACGATTCTTCTTTAATTTCATCTCGGATGCAGAGGTGATCAATGATGAGACGGGGGTTGATCTCTCGATCGAAGGCGACGTGGTTGGCCATATTGCTCGCGCTCTTGAGGACCACTGCCAGGATAGTTCCTTCGCCTCGGCCGAGTGGGATGGTTGGCGGATTGTAGTCGCCGATTGGACCGGTCAGACCGTCCTGAGCATGATTCTTGGCGGTTACAGCAGGGAAGGCGACGAGCTGTGCAGTGTCTCGGGGGATTTTAGATCCCATCTGTCTATTGGAAGGCACCACGTCCGCTTCACTCATCTCTCGAACTGAGCGCGCGAAGCCCATCCTCAACGGGCTGGCAGAAGGCGCGGATGGGCCTCCTCATTCGTCGGCAAATGCACGCTTCGGGCGCATCGGAAAACTCCTAGCATCGGGCGATCCAGATCGGCCACTCCGCCGTTGTAGGGCTTCTCGGGATACCAACGGGCCAGCGGGTAGGGGCGCGGCATCTCCTCCGCTATTCCGCAGGTGAGTCAATGCCTGGCTTCCCCGGGCAGGCAAGAGATTATTAACCCAACCCACCCAAAAATGCTTTCGGAAATCTGCCGATGGGCCAAATCCGAATGGCGATGCACATTGGTAAAACGTCTTGAGAGTCTTCTGCTGAGCATCTTCTCCCAAGTTACTGAGTGGAATAAGAAAAATACTGCAGAGGCTTCGGGGGCGGCCTCGGCGTCGCATTTTGGAACATCCTTCGCTTTGTGCGGCGCAGCCTGAACATCGATGAGGTTCTAGGTTAGGCATCGGCGCTACAAGGTTGATACATATACGATTTTTATTGCCTGAAATATTGTTATGATTGCCATAGCTTTGCCATTGACAAGCGCGGCCGTTTAACCTTCTTTTAAGGGCTCGAAAATCACTTTGGCTTGATGTCCGGGCATTGGGGGCGACGCCATGCACCGTACAGACGATAGGATGCGAGACGATATGCCTTGTGATCGCGCTGAAGCGAAAACCGGACTGACGAGGGGAGTCTCCTCATTCAATCATTGGACTCTCCTCCGCGTTGCTGGTGTGACCGCGATCGCCCTGACGGCAGCCAATTGCTCCTCGAATGTCAGAGGAGGCATCGATCCCAAATACGGCGTCGCCCCGAGTCCGAAGGTCGTTGCCGACGGTCAGCCGATTCCCAAGGGCGGCGGTCGCTCGATGGTGGGCAAGCCCTACGCGGTTGCCGGCCGCACCTACGTTCCGAATGAAACGCCGCGGACGAGTGAGGGGCTGGCGTCCTGGTACGGGTCGAATTTCCATGGCCGCATGACGGCCAATGGCGAGGTCTTCGACCGCGATTCGATTGCGGCGGCCCACACGACCATGCCCCTGCCGAGCTATGCCCGCGTCACGAATTTGCATAACGGCCATTCGATGATCGTCCGGGTGAACGATCGCGGTCCGTTCCATGGGAATCGGGTCATCGACGTGTCCGAACGTGCGGCCTCTGCCCTTGGTTTCCGGCAGTCCGGGACCGCGCGAGTACGGGTCGAATATGTCGGCCGGGCTTCCACAAATGGCAGCGACGATCGGATTCTCCTGGCAAGCCTGAGGACCGATGGCACGCCGGCTTCTCTGACCGGCTCGGCTCCGACGATGATCGCCCAGGCAGCGCCCCAGCCGAACGCCCCTCGTCAAGCCATTGCCCTTCGCACCTACAAGCCTGATGACGAGGCCTATCCGGCACCGGTGCGCACGACGCAGCCTGCCGGTTTCGGCGCCGTTGCCAGCAATGTGCCGCTTCCGCCCGAGCGCCCGTTCGACCTTGGGACGATCCCGAGTGCGGCAAGCCCGGTCGCGCGGATCAGTTCAGCGCCCCCCGGGACAGTACCCGCATCGCGTCCGGTGGTCGCCAGTCTCCATGAGGCACAGTCTGGCAATTCGCAGTCCGGCTTCCAGAGAAGCAGCACATATACGGCTGCCAATCCTTCCAAGTTCGTGCTCCGGTAGCTTATAGAATCCATCTCCACCTGATCCAGGTAACATCGCGCACAGGCGAGCGTGGCCGGGCGTTGATTTGTTGTTGACGCGCTACAGATTCGGGGTCTCCTAGGGGAAGATCCTGGAGAAGTTGATGATGCGTCACGTTAAGATCGCCCAAAACCTAGTGGCGATTGGTTTTGCATGGGGTGCCATTTCCCTTGCTTTCGCTTGGCCGCAGGCGGCGCAGGCACAGAGTTTTCAGACCACGGCACCCACGGCCATCCTCATGGATGCAGGAAGCCATGCGGTTCTCTTCGAGAAGAATGCCGATGAGCTGACTGCGCCTGCCAGCATGGCCAAGACCATGACAGCCGAGTTGGTCTTTAACGAGATAAAGAGCGGTCGCCTGAATTTCGACAGCGAGTTCATGATCTCGGAAAACGCTTGGCGCAAAGGGGGAGGGGGCTCAGGCGGCTCGTCCATGTTCGCCAAGGTGAATACTCCTGTCAGGCTCGAGGATCTGCTGCGTGGCCTCATCGTTCAGTCCGGGAACGATGCCGCGATCGCCGTCGCCGAGGGTATCGCCGGAACGGAAGAGAATTTTGCCCGCATGATGAATGAGCGGGCCAAGCAGATCGGTCTTACGAAGTCGACCTTCCGCAACGCGACCGGCTACGGACATCCCGAGCAGAAGGCCACCGTCCGCGATCTGGCGAAGCTTGCGCTTCACATCATTGAGACCTATCCGGATCTCTACAAGATCTTCGGCGAGCGCGAGTTTACGTGGAATAAAATCCGCCAGCAGAACCGCAATCCGCTGCTGTTCATGGATATCGGCGCAGACGGGCTGAAGACAGGCAATATCGACGAGGCGGGCTATGGGCTGATCGGCTCCGCTGTCCAGAACGATCAGCGCCTGATCGTGGTCGTGAATGGCCTCAAGTCGGCCAAGGATCGGGCGGCTGAATCCCGTAAACTGCTGGATTGGGGCTTCAGGGCCTTCGAAACGCAGCAACTCTTCGCGGAAGGGCAGGTCGTTGGCGAAGCTCAGGTTTTCGGTGGGAACAGACGGTCGCTGCCGCTTGTGTCCAAGAAGCCTGTTCGTGTACTTGTGCCTCGTGGAGAAGGTGAGCGGGTGACTGCCCGCATCATCTACACCGGTCCTCTGAAGGCCCCGATCCAGAAGGGAACCGAGGTGGCCCGGCTCCAAGTCAATCGCGGGGACATGCAGGCTCTCGAAATGCCGCTTTACGCCCATGAGGACGTCCAGGAAGGGACACTGAGCCAGCGGGCCCTGGATGGCCTGCTGGAATTCAGCACGGGCTGGGTCCGCCGCGCTTTCACGAGCGTGATCGAAGGCATTTGATGGCAGGCTGCTTCATCACGTTCGAAGGCGGGGAGGGCGCGGGCAAATCGACACAGATCGCGAGGCTCAAGACCCGGCTGGAGCAACTCGCCCAGCCTGTTATCGTGACTCGCGAACCCGGTGGCTCTCCGCATGCCGAGGATATTCGCGCCTTCATTCTAGAGGGACATGCCAAGCATCTCGGGCCTTTCGCGGAAGCCTTGCTGTTTGCCGCAGCCCGTATCGATCACCTCGACAAGACCATCGAGCCGGCGCTGAAAAGCGGGACCCACGTCCTTTGCGACCGTTTTGCGGATTCGACCCGGGCTTACCAGGGTTCCCTGGGCAATATCGACAAGGGGCTGATCGATCAGCTCGAGAAGGTGACTCTCCGGGGCGTGAAGCCCGATTTGACCCTGATCCTCGATCTTCCCGCCGAGATCGGCCTCGCCAGAGCCGGCGCGAGGCAGGCGGGGAAAGGCGAGGGAGCAGATCGGTTTGAGGAAGAGGATATCTCCTTCCATCAATCTCTCCGTCAGGCCTATCTATCCATTGCCCGTGCAGAACCGAAACGATGCGTCGTGATCCATGCGGACCAGGATCCGGATGAGGTCGAAACGGCGATCTGGGCGGCCTTGCGTGAGCGCCTCCCTCACATGACCGAACCTGCGGTGAGGCCCCTCGATGTCGCGTGACGATCAGGGCGTGGTCGAACCGGATCAGTTCGACGGGGCACCGCATCCGAGGCAGCAATTCGCCTTTTTCGGCCATCGGGAAGGCGAGGAGGCTTTCCTGGAAGGGCTGCGCAGCGGCCGTCTTCACCATGCCTGGCTGATCGGCGGAGCCCAGGGGATCGGCAAGGCGACCCTGGCCTATCGCGTTGCACGCACTGTTCTTGATCCGCAAAAGAGTAACGATCGAGCCATTCCAAACCTGGATGCCCCAAGCGATACGAACGTGGCGCGACAGGTCGCGGCTCTCTCGCATCCCAACCTGTCGGTTCTGCGAAGGTCCCCAGCTACGGACAAGAAAGGGCCTTCGGCGACCATTCCGGTTGAGGCGGTCCGCCGGGCACTTGGCATGTTCGGCTCGACGGCGGCCGATGGAGGATACCGGGTCTGCATCGTCGACAGTGCCGAGGATCTCACGATTTCGAGCGCCAATGCCCTGCTCAAGGTGATTGAGGAGCCGCCGCCGCGCTCGCTCTTCCTGATCGTCAGCCACGCGCCTCAGAGGGTTCTCCCGACCATCCGCTCGCGCTGCCGACGCCTTCTACTCCGGCCCCTGGACGACCAGGACATCAAAGCGGCCATCGCGTCCCTAGGCTCTCCTTGGACCGATATTCCGCACGATCTGGTGGATCAGGCATTGCGCTATGGAGAAGGCTCCATCCGGCGCACCCTGGACCTGCTCGACGCCGACAAGGTTGCTTTCATCGACCAAGTCACACGGCTTCTGAACGGATTGCCGAAAACCGATACCAAGCAGATCCTTGCACTCGCTGAATCTCTCTCTCGGCGGGATGCCGATGACAGCTATGAGCTGACCCTGGAAACCGTACAGCGCTGGGTGTCGGAGAGACTCCATGAGCGCGCCGGGCTCGGTGCGTCCCGCCTTGCACCTTTGGTGGAGGTATGTGAGAAGATCGGCCGTTCGGCGCGCGAGATCGACGTATTCAACCTCGACCGCCGGCCCTTCATCCTGACGATGTTCGACGATCTCGCCGATGCCGTTCGGCGAGCCGCTTGAATCCTCGTCGTCCGAAGGGTTTTTGATTTCAAGGCTTAGGACTCGACATGGCCGACAAGCAGAAATTCTATATCACCACGGCTATCTCGTACCCGAATGGGGCTCCCCATATCGGCCATGCCTACGAGATCGTCGCATCCGATGCGATCGCACGCTTCAAGCGCATCGACGGCTATGACGTGTTCTTCATGACGGGCACGGACGAGCACGGCCTGAAGATCCAGCAGACGGCCGACAAGAGCGGCACGACCCCGAAGACCTTCGTCGACGAGATGGCGGCCAAGTTCAAGGCCATGGCCGACCGGCTCGACTGTTCCTATGACCGGTTCATCCGCACCACGGATCCCGATCACCTGCCCTCGACCCAGGAACTCTGGCGCCGGATGCAGGAGAAGGGCGATATCTATCTCTCGAAATATTCCGGCTGGTACTCGGTTCGGGACGAGGCCTATTACGACGAAAGCGAGCTGACGAAGCAGCCGGACGGCAGCTGGCGTGCGCCGACCGGCACGCCGGTCGAGTGGATCGAGGAGGAAAGCTACTTCTTCCGCCTGTCCGCCTATCAGGACCGGCTGCTCGCCCACTACGAAGCCAATCCCGACTTCATCAGCCCCGAAACCCGGCGCAACGAAATCGCCAGCTTCGTCCGGTCCGGCCTGCAGGACCTCTCGATCAGCCGCACGACCTTCAAATGGGGCCTGCCGGTCCCCGGCGATCCGAAGCACGTCATGTATGTGTGGATCGACGCCCTCAACAATTACGTGACCGGCTGCGGCTTCCCGAATGAGAACGATCCGCGCTGGCACTACTGGCCGGCGGACGTACACATCATCGGCAAGGACATCGTGCGCTTCCACACGGTCTACTGGCCGGCCTTCCTCATGTCGGCCGAGTTGCCGCTGCCGAAGCGCGTTTTCGGGCATGGATTCCTGCTCAACAAGGGCGAGAAGATGTCCAAGTCGGTGGGCAACGTGGTCGATCCGTTCGGTCTGGCCGACACCTATGGCGTGGATCAGATCCGTTATTTCTTCATGCGGGAAGTGCCCTTCGGTCAGGACGGGAACTACTCCCACGAGGCCATCGTCAACCGCATCAATGCGGATCTGGCGAACGATCTCGGCAATCTGGCTCAGCGCTCCCTCTCGATGATCGCGAAGAACTGCGACGCCGCCGTGCCGCAACCGAGCGAGTTCACCCAGGCCGATCAGGACATTCTCTGGCTGGCCGATGGCCTGCCGGGGAAGGCGAGGGCGGCGATGAAGGATTTCGCCGTGCATACGACGCTGGCCGAGATCTGGGCCGTGGTGGCGGAGGCCAATCGCTATTTCGCCTCCCAGGAGCCCTGGGTGTTGCGCAAGAGCGACCCGGCGCGCATGAACACGGTGCTCTACGTGACGGCCGAGGTTCTGCGAGCGGTCGGTATCCTGGCCCAGCCTTTCGTACCGACGGCTGCTGCCAAGCTGCTCGACCTGCTGGCGATTCCGCCGGAGGGCAGGGTGATTGCCGCGGTTGGGCCGGAGCATCGTCTGGTGGCTGGAACCGCCCTTCCGCAACCTGCGCCGATTTTCCCGCGTTATATCGAGGCGGAGGCGTCCTGACGCGTCCGCTTTGATCGGCCTTAGGGCCCTCAGCGGAAGCGCGCGATGTTCACGACCTTCATGTTCGCAACCGGGATCGAGAACAGCATCCCGACCATCAACAATGGCCGCACCCGCATCGATCAGATGGAGAAATGCGGCCATTACACCCATTGGCGGATGGATTTCGATCTTTTGGACGATCTCGACATCCAGGTTCTCCGCTATGGTCCGCCGCTCCATAAGACATTCATCGGTCCGGGGCGCTACGACTGGTCCTTTGCCGACATGACCTTCGCCGAGATCGAGCGACGGAACATCATTCCCATCGTCGATCTCTGCCATTTCGGCGTTCCGGATTGGATCGGAAACTTCCAGAATCCGGATTTCCTCGATCTTTTCGCAACTTACGCCGAAGACTTCGCGCGCCGCTTTCCCTGGGTTCAGCTCTACACCCCCATCAACGAGATGTTCATCTGCGCCCAGTTCTCGGCCGCTTATGGTTGGTGGAATGAGCAGCTGAGCAGCGACAGGTCTTTCGTGACGGCTCTCAAGCACATCGTGAAGGCCAACGTCCTGGCCATGGAGCGAATCCTCAAGGTTCGCCCGGATGCGTTGTTCATCCAGAGCGAGTCGTCCGAGTATTTCCATGCGGACAACCCGGCAGCCATCAAGCCAGCCGAGATCATGAACGCTCGGCGTTTCCTGTCCCTCGACCTGAATTACGGTCGGCGACTCGACTCCGAAATGTACGAGTTCCTGATGGACAGCGGCATGACCCGGGACGAGTACCATTTCTTCCTCAGTCGCTCGTCCCTGCGCCACCACTGCATCATGGGGAACGACTATTACGTCACCAACGAGCACCGGGTTCAGGCGAATGGCATGACGAGAGCGGCCGGAGATGTATTTGGGTACGACGAGATTACACGGCAGTACTATGAGCGTTACCGGCTGCCGGTGATGCATACGGAAACAAATCTTATGGAGGGCCCCAACGGCGACGAGGCGGTCAATTGGCTCTGGAAGCAATGGGCGAATGTCCTGAGAGTGCGCAATACCGGTACGCCGATCGTCGGGTTCACCTGGTACTCGCTCACCGATCAGATGGATTGGGATACGGCGCTTCGGGAGGAAAATAACCGCGTTACACCTGTGGGCCTTTACGATCTCAACCGGAATATCCGCCCCGTGGGACGCTGCTACAAGCAGCTGATCCACGATTGGTGCGATGTGCTCCCTGCCCAGAGCGTGTGCCTGACAGTACCCGTCGTTCGGCCTCACGATCAGGATGAGGCCCCGGTCCGCAGGCATCAGGAGCGGATGCGCAAGATGCTGCGCAAGGAGTCGAAGGAAGACGAGGAGCCGGTGGCAACGGCTCAGGGCGTCCGTCGGTAGACGGACAGGCTAATCCGCTTTATGCAGCTAGCCGCCGCAGAGGAGGGCGTCTTCACCCATGCTGGTCGACAGCCATTGCCACCTGGATTTCCCCGACTTTCAGACCCGCCTCCCCGAGGTTTTGGCTTCGGCCGTTGCCGCGGGTGTCGCCCGGATGGTGACCATTTCGACCCATGTAGCGCGCTTTGAAACTTACCGGACCCTGGCTGAGGCCCACGAGAGCATCTTCTGCACAATCGGCACGCATCCTCACAATGCGGCCGCCGAACCGGATGTGCCGGTCGAGCGGCTGATCGAGCTCTCGCAGCATCCGCGCTGCATCGCCATCGGCGAAGCCGGTCTCGACTATCACTACGACAAGAGCCCGCACGACGTGCAGCAAAGGGTCTTTCGCACGCATATCGAGGCGGCGCGGGAAACCGGATTGCCTCTGGTCGTCCATGCCCGCAACGCCGACGAGGACATGATCAGGATCTTGTCCGGGGAGATGGGGCGAGGGCGCTTCGATGCGGTTCTCCACTGCTTCTCATCCGGCGAGAAGCTGGCTCAGGTCGGCGTCGAGCTTGGGCTCTACGTGTCTTTCTCGGGCATTCTGACCTTCCGAAACTCGGAGGAGATCCGCCGGATCGCGGCGGCTGTCCCCCATGACCGGCTGCTTGTCGAGACGGACGCGCCCTATCTGGCTCCCGTTCCGCATCGCGGAAAAACCAACGAGCCGGCCTTCGTGGCTCATACGGCCCACGTGCTTGCGGACGTTATCGGCGTCACGGATCAGGAGATCGCGACACTGACCACGGCCAATTTCTACCGTCTGTTCGCCAAGGCCGCCGCGGCCGACGCAGCCGGGGGGCAGGCGCTCGCATCATGACCTTGAAAGTGACGATCCTGGGCTGCGGATCCTCTGCCGGCGTGCCGCGTGTCGGCGTCGGCTGGGGTGCGTGCGATCCGTCCAATCCCAAGAACCGGCGCAGGCGCTGCTCCATCCTCGTCGAAAAATTCGGGCCCGAAGGCGTCACCACCGTCTTGGTCGATACCGGGCCCGATTTGCGGGACCAGCTCCTCAGTGCCGATGTCCGGCGCCTGGACGCCGTTCTCATTACCCATGAGCACGCCGATCACATCCACGGCATTGACGATCTGCGACCGCTCGCCATCGTCCAGCATCAGCGAATCCCGGTCTATGCCGACAGGATGACGAGTGAGCTGCTCCAGATGCGGTTCGGCTATTGCTTCGAGACACCAGCCGGCAGCAGCTATCCGCCGATCCTGAAGATGCGGCATCTGCAGGCTGGCGTGAAGGCTACGGTTCCCGGGCCCGGCGGCGCCGTCGAGGCCTTGCCGTTCAGGATGGTTCACGGGGATATCGATACCCTGGGCTTCCGGTTCGGCAGCATCGCTTACGCGCCGGACGTGAGCCACATGCCCGAGGAGAGCCTGCCGGCCCTGGAAGGCTTGGAGATCCTGATCCTGGATGCCTTGCGCTACACGCCGCATCCGACGCATTTCTCGCTCTCGGAGGCTTTGGAGCTGATCGAGAGGGTCAAGCCGAAGCGCGCCATCCTAACCAACCTGCACACGGACCTGGACTACGAGACGCTGCGCCGCGAGCTGCCGCCGCATATTGAACCGGCTTATGACGGGCTGCAGATCGAAACGCGCTGAGCCTTCACACCGAGACTGACGAACCGAACACGGCGAGGAGCCGGGAAACCGTGATTCAAGCGACCGGACGCGTATCTCCCTCTGAAGTTACATCAATTTAA
>KI911956.1:270142-287778 GCA_000517005.1 Microvirga lupini | reverse complement strand
GAATTACATCGTTGACATGAAGAAAGATCCTAGAGCTAATTCCATAATATATCTTATGCGAATTTCATTCGCGAGGTGCACACCCGGACTTACGAGCCCCCTCTGGGATCGAAGGATCACTGAATACCTGATCGGTTTTGAAACGAGGCTCGGGTTTTACTCAGCCGCAAGACTACTCCGCAGCATTGGCCCGGAACGCAGCGATGAAAGCCGGGGCTGCTTCTGCGACGGCCGCGAGCGAATATCCACCTTCCTGAACGATTAGGGTCGGCAGGTCGATCTTGCCCCAGATTTCTCCGATCCGGGCAAAGGCGTCCGACGTCACATTGAGCTTCGATAAAGGATCGTTCCGGTGGGCATCCCAACCGGCCGACAGCACCAGCGCCTCGGCTCCATGGGCCTGGACCGCCAGCGCGAGGCGCCGGTTGGCATCGATGAAGGCTTCGTCGTCGGCACTCGGCGCAAGCGGCAGATTGTGATTAGCCCCCTCACCGGGCCCTGCCCCAATTTCATCGGCGTATCCGGCATAATGCGGATAGTAGGACGACGGATCGGTGTGCACCGAGCCGTAGAAGACGTCCTGGCGCGTATAGAAGATCGCCTGGGTGCCGTCGCCGTGATGGGTATCGAAATCGACGATGGCCACCTTAGGAAAATGGCCGCGCAGCACCCCGGCCGCGATGGCGGCATTGTTGAAGAAGCAGAAGCCTGAGGCCCGGTCGGCATAGGCATGGTGGCCCGGCGGACGGCAGAGGGCAAAAGAAGCGCGCTCGCCGGCCAGCACTGCTTCCGCGCCGGCAATCGCCGCCTGCGCCGACGCGTAAGCTGCGTGGAAGGTGTCTGCCATGATGGCGCAGGACATATCGCCGATATACCAGCCCGCTTGGCCGAGAATCCCCGTCGTGCGCGGCTTGCCCCGCTCTTCCAGTTCGATACCGGAACCGCGATACGGGTGAACGTTCGGCAGCACCTCCGGGCCATGGTTGGGAAGTTTCAGAAAGCGATCGTAAGCATCTTCGAGGAAGGCCACATAGTGACTGGCATGAACCGCCAAGATCGCGTCGCGGCCGAAATCGCCGGGATTCGTCCTGGTGAGTCCCTGCGTCTCCAAAGCTTCGAGGAGTGTCGTGGCCCGGTCGGGATTTTCGAAGGGATCCACGATCTGCCCATGCACCATGTACTGCTTGGGCCGGTGGGCCAGTTGGGCTTCCGAGAAGAACAGCTTCATGATCGTGGATCCCGGATGT
Source organism: Microvirga lupini (assembly GCA_000517005.1). Classification (GTDB taxonomy): domain Bacteria; phylum Pseudomonadota; class Alphaproteobacteria; order Rhizobiales; family Beijerinckiaceae; genus Microvirga; species Microvirga lupini. The sequence continues at coordinate 286,531 of KI911956.1, read as the reverse complement.
TGAAGATATTCAGGAGGAGGCGACCTCCGTCTCCTCATATTCGTCGATTGCCGTCCAGGAATGGGTGATCTTAGCCGCAGCGCCCAGCATGATCGAGGCTGAGCAGTACTTTTCCTTGGAAAGCTCAATCGCCCTTTCCACCTTGGCCGGCGCGAGATCTCTGCCTTTCACACGGTAATCGATGTGGATCGCTGTGAAGACCTTGGGATCCGTCTCGGCGCGCTCGGCGGTGACTTCGACATCGCAGTCTGTGACCCTCTCACGGCCTTTCCTGAGGATCTGAACTACATCGAATGCCGTGCAGCCGCCCAGCCCAATGAGAAGCATCTCCATGGGACGGATGCCGATATTGCGGCCGCCATATTCGGGGGCCCCATCCATGACGACGGCATGGCCGCTGCCGGATTCGCCCACGAACATCATGCCATCGACCAGTTTGACCCGCGCTCTCATATAGTTTTGTCCTTATTATGCCGGAAGCATCTCGCTCATCCTTATACCGCTAACCCAGGGACATGGCGCAAATCCAGCTAGCCCCGCGTTTTGTCCTCAGGCTATGACACGGGCACAGCGACCAGGGATTTCATCATGAAGCCTTCCACGGACATCACGCGGCTCATCGAGATCATGGCGGCCCTGCGCACGCCTGGAACCGGCTGCCCCTGGGATCTGGAGCAGGATTTCGCATCGATTGCGCCCTACACGCTCGAGGAAGCCTATGAGGTCGTCGACGCCATCGAGCGCGGCGATCTTGCCGATCTCCGAGACGAACTCGGGGATCTGCTGCTTCAGGTCGTTTTTCACGCCCGCATGGCGGAAGAGCAGGGAGCGTTCGCCTTCCCCGACGTAGTCGAAGCCATCACGAAAAAGCTCATCAGACGGCATCCTCACGTCTTTGGAGACACCAAGGATCTATCCCCCGAAGAGGTGAAGAGCCTCTGGGACAGAATCAAGGCCGAAGAGAAGGCCGAGCGGCGTGCAGCCCGCGAGGAGATGGGGCACATGCCTGAGGCTCATGAGACAGGATTTCTTGGCGGAATTCCAACGGCCCTGCCCGCTCTGACGCGTGCCCAGAAGCTAACGGCGAAGGCTGCGAAGGTCGGCTTCGACTGGCCGGAAGCTGTGCAGGTCATCGACAAAATTCATGAAGAGCTGGAGGAGGTTAAGGATGCATCCTCATCTGGCACGCGAGACAGGATCGAGGACGAGATCGGCGATCTTTTATTCTCCGTCACCAATCTCGCCCGCCATTTCGGCATCGATTCCGAGCGGGCCCTGCGACGAACGAATGCCAAGTTCGAACGGAGGTTCAAGGCCATCGAGCAGGCTCTTGGAGAGCAGGACCGGGCCCTCGATGAGGCGTCTCTTGAGGAGATGGAAGAGCTTTGGGTCGCCGCGAAGCTCGCCGAGCGCGAGCCAGGCTCGTCCTCATAGGACGCGGGCTTCGGGAAACCGGTTCAGGAAGCGGGGCTCCTTGCCGGCCACGAGGCGAACCTGGAGGATGGTATGCCCATTCTCCATTGTCTCCCGATCCAGGATCTCGGTATTCTCATGCAGCCAAGCAAGCCCCTGCCCGTCCTCCGGTGCCACGTCGACCTCATAGGTCGGGCGTCCCATGGCCAGATGCTGCTCGATGGTGGCGAGGAGTTCGGGAATGCCGTCACCCGTCAGAGCCGAGATGAGGATCGGCCGCCTCTCCTCGCCGGCCCGATGTGAGGCCGTGGCGAGCCGTTCGCGGTCCAGAGGCGACAGGAGATCCGCCTTGTTCCAGACCTCGATGATGCGTCTCGTGTCGTCAGGGTCAATGCCAAGCTCTCGCAAGACGATGGCGACATCACCGGCCTGAGCCTCGGTTTCCCCATGGGACACGTCTCGGACGTGAAGCAGAATGTCAGCCTCGACCACATCTTCAAGCGTCGCCCGGAAGGCTGCAACCAGCATGGTCGGCAGATCGGATATGAAGCCGACCGTGTCCGACAGAATGGCCTTCTCGCCGTGCGGCAGCTCGATGGCACGGGATGTCGGATCAAGAGTCGCAAACAGCATGTTTTCGGCCAGAACATCGGCCTGTGTCATGCGGTTGAACAGGGTCGACTTGCCTGCATTGGTGTACCCGACGAGTGCAACGATCGGGTAAGGCACCCGCCTGCGGCTGGTGCGGTGCAAGGAGCGTGTCTTCACGACACTCTCCAGATCCCGTTCGATCCGGTTCATGCGCTCCTGAATCAGGCGCCGATCGGCCTCGATCTGCGTTTCGCCGGGGCCGCCAAGGAAGCCGAAGCCGCCGCGCTGGCGCTCGAGGTGCGTCCATGAGCGGACCAGCCGGCCCTTCTGGTAGGACAGATGGGCCAGCTCGACCTGGAGGGTGCCCTCTTTCGTGCGCGCCCGCCGCCCGAAGATTTCAAGAATCAGGCCGGTGCGGTCGATGACCTTGGCCCCCCAGGCCTTCTCAAGGTTGCGTTGCTGCACGGGGCTGAGCGCGCAATCCATGACCACGAGGCCGATCTCCTCGGCCCGGATCAGTCCGGTCAGCTCGTCGACCTTGCCACTGCCGATGAAAGTAGCAGGTCGAGGCGAAGATAGGGGTGCTATCAGCGATTGGGTGATAGTCAGGTCGATCGCGAGGGCAAGGCCTGTGAATTCATCGAGGCGGGCCTCCGGAGAACGTGGATTGGCACCCTCCCCGTCCGGTTCGACCAAAGCGCGCCGCCTGCGGGTCAGGTACGGACCGATAACAAGCGTTCTTGTGCCGGCCGCAACCTCTTTCTCAGGTTCGGCAAGTTGAGCGAGACGTTCTTCCCCGGGACTACGTGGCTCCGTCACCTCAGGCCTTCTCGCCAGCCTCGTCGATCTGGTCGAACAACTGCACGGGCTGTCCTGGCATGATGGTGGAAATGGCGTGTTTGTAAACCAGCTGGGAATGACCATCCCTGCGCAGAAGGACGCAGAAGTTGTCGAACCAGGTAACGACACCCTGAAGCTTCACCCCGTTCACAAGAAAGATCGTCAGGGGGATTTTCTGCTTCCGGACGTAGTTCAGAAAGGTGTCCTGAAGATTCTGCGCGCGATCGCCCGCCATTGAAGTTGCCTCGCCAGCCCGTCGCCGCCGGTCTTGGCTATGGGGCCGCCTGAATATGGTTGTCCGCTTTCGTGCGGTCGGTGACCGGCAGATCTATTACAGGGCGAACAGCAGCGTTCGGCAAGGGGGGCGCAACGGTTCTACCCCCTCGGAGCATATTTTCCCGTGGATTGTAGGTTTTCGTTCTTCTCGGCTCGAAAACAATCGGCCCTGCCATGTAACATTGAAACGATATTAACCTCCAATCCCGAGGGATTTCAGCTTCCGATGCAGCGCTGAGCGCTCCATGCCGATGAACTCCGCGGTTCTGGAGATGTTGCCGCTGAAGCGGGCGATCTGCGCCAGGAGATACTCGCGCTCGAAGATCTCACGGGCCTCACGAAGAGGCAGGCTCATGAGCTTCTCACCCCCTGCCCCGCCCGGGGTGCTTGGAACGAGCGCACCGATCTCGGAGGGCAGCATGTCGGCGGTGATCTCCGCGTCGGGTTCGCCGGAGGTCAGAATCATCAGCCGTTCGACGTTGTTGCGAAGCTGCCGCACGTTGCCCGGCCAGTCATGCGATTGCAGGACCGCCATGGCGTCTTCGGCGATGCGCCGCTTCGTGAGACCCGTCGTGGACGAGATCTGCTCCATGAAGAACTCGATCAGCTCCGGGACGTCCTCGCGCCGCTCGGCGAGAGACGGCACCCGGATCGGGATCACGCCGAGCCGATGGAACAGGTCCTCCCGGAACTGGCCTGCCGCAATGGCAGCGGGCAGATCGCGGCTGGAAGACGACACAATGCGCACGTCCACATGGACACGCGTCGTTCCGCCGACGCGCTGGAAGTTCTGATCGACCAGGACGCGCAAGATTCGGTTTTGCGTTTCCCGCGGCATGTCGGCGATTTCGTCGATGTAGAGAGTGCCGCCATGGGCCTCCTCGAGAGCGCCCACGCGACGCCCCCCGCCCCCGCCGCCTTCGGTGCCGAAAAGCTCCGCCTCCATGGTGTCAGGCGTGATCGTCGCCGCAGAGAGAACGACGAACGGGCCATTGGCGCGCGTGGAGAGGCTGTGAATGGTCCTGGCCGTCAGCTCCTTGCCCGAACCGGGTGCGCCCGTGATCAGGATACGCGCATTGGTCGGTGCCGCCCGTTCCACCGCCTGCCGAAGCTGGTTGATGACGATCGACCGGCCCGCAATGCGGCTGGCCTGAACGGAACGCGAGCGCAGATCGCGGACCTCGCGCTTCAGACGCGACGCCTCGAGGGCGCGTTCGGCGACGAGGACGAGTCGATCGGCCTTGAAGGGCTTCTCGATGAAATCATAGGCGCCCGCCTTGATGGCCGAGACGGCCGTCTCGATGTTGCCATGGCCGGAGATCATCACGACCGGCAAATCAGGGTGCTGGGCCTTGATGATCTCCAGAACCTGAAGCCCGTCGAGCCGGCTTCCCTGCAGCCAGATGTCGAGAAAAACGAGATGAGGACGCCGCGTTTCGATGGCGGCCAAAGCCTCATCGGACGTGCCGGCCGTGCGGGTACGGTGCCCTTCATCCTCGAGAATGCCGGCCACCAGCTCACGAATATCGACTTCGTCGTCGACAACGAGAATATCAGCGCTCATAGGCTTGCCCTGTGAGAGTCATTTCGGCTGGAAGCGGCCGATGTCTCTTCCGATGCAACGTGTTTCGTCTTTGGGATCCACATGCGAACCTGCCCACCCCTACCAGTGGGATTGTCGGCCAGTTCCATGCCACCTCCATGGTCTTCCAGAATCTTTGCAACGATTGGCAGGCCCAGTCCGGTTCCACCCTCGCGCGTCGTCATGTAGGGCTCCAGCAGCCGTTGACGGCCTTCCACTGGGAAGCCCTTGCCGTTATCGGTCACGGCCAGGATCAGATAGTCCGGATGAGTGTCGTCGAGCATCACCGAAATCTGCGCCTGACCTCTCTCGTCCTCCGGCACCGCAGCAATCGCCTCGGTTGCATTCTTGACGATGTTCGTCACGGCCTGCGAGACGAGCCGGCGGTCGAAAGGTGCAATGAGGGGGCCTGCAGGAACCTGATCGACGAACTCGATCTCCGGATGGGCGATCTTCATCATGAAGATCACTTGGCGGATCGTCTCGGCGAGATCCTCGTTGCCGATGGTCGGCTTCGGCATGCGGGCGAAGGACGAGAACTCGTCGACCATCCGCTTGATATCATCGACCTGCCTTACGATGGTGTCCGTGCATTGATCGAACACTTCCCGGTCCGTCGTGATCACCTTGCCGTATTTCCGGCGGATGCGTTCAGCCGACAACTGGATCGGCGTCAGGGGATTCTTGATCTCGTGCGCAATGCGCCGTGCCACGTCGGCCCAGGCGGAGGTCCGCTGCGCCAGAACGAGATCCGTGATGTCGTCGAGGGTGATGACGAGATCCCTCTGGCCCCCGCGCGCCTGCTCGCTGGTCACGCGAACATTGATGGTGCGCTCCTTGCCCTTCCGGGAAATGTGGATCTGCTGCTGCATCAGGCGCTGACGTCCCTGGCTCATCTCTTCGACGAGAGGCGCGACCTCCGGCAGGATCGTCGTAATGGGTTGACCGAGCAATTCCTCGTGCGAGACGCCGAGCAGAGCCTCGGTCGATGGGTTGACGATGGTAATCTGCCCTCGGGCATTAACGCCGATGACACCGGCGGAAACCCCTGCCAGAACGGCTTCCGTGAACCGCCGGCGACGATCCATGAGATCGCTGGCGGCCGTCAGCCCATCGTGCTGGCGGCGCAGCTCCGAGGTCATCTTGTTGAAGGTCTCTCCCAGATGTCCAAGATCGCCCTCGCCTCGTCGGACAGGTACCTGAACATAGAAATTGCCGGTCGCCACCTGATCCGTCGCATGGATGAGGCGCCGGATGGGCGCGACGAGCCGGTTGGCGAAATTCAGTCCGAACCAGACGGCGGAGAGCAGCACGATCAGCGCAATCAGCGTGAACATGGACGCGAAGGCAATCTGAATGCCCGCCTTCTTCTGGTCCAGGGCCTCATAGAACGCAACGCCTGCTTCTGCGACCTGAGGAAACTCGATCGCGCGGGGATCGACCTCCCTGGCCACGTAAAGGATACGCCCACCATGGGCATCCAGCTTCAAGGCGGAGCGAAAGATGTTGCCGGATTTCGGGAAAAGGCAGAGAGCCTCCCGACTGCTGGCCTCTTGCAGATCCATCTCTGTCGGCGGGGGGACGTTTTCGAGCTTCTTAGCCTCGATCCGCTCGACCACCGTGCCGTCCGTATCCACGATCATCGCAAGAGGAAAACCGAGGAAGACGGAGCGGGAATTCATGAACTCCCGGAAGAGGTTGCGGTCCGCGTCGTAGAGAACCTTGGCACGGTTGAGATCCGCCGCCATCAGTTGGGTTTCTCGGGCGAGCGTCCGGCACTGCAGTTCGCGATAGGACCGGGCGATGGAGACCGTGTTGGTCATCAGGTCTTTGAGCGCACCTGTAAACCAGGGGTCGAGGCCGCGCTCCAGAGTGACCGTCGCGACGGCGGCGACCAGGATGGCCGGCAGAACCGCCACGAGACTGAACAGCCCGACGATCCTTACGTGGAGTCCCGCGGCAGCCGCCCCTGCCCGGCGTTCACGCACCAGCTTCCGGGTCTGCCAGGCGACGATCCCGAGGAGCAGAGCAATCAGCAAGCCGTTGAGCAGGAAGACCCACACGACGACGTTGTGGGTCGGCAGCAAAGGGGTCGCGCCCGCGAGAATCAGGAACGTGGCAAGGGCTGAGGCCAGAGCCGACAGCACGGCGCCATATCCTAGCCAGCCAAGGCCGCTCTGGGACGGCTCCGCCGCATGCCGTTGCGTAATGGTGTCCTGCTCGATCAAGACTGAAGCCCCGCCAATCGGGTGCTTTCAGTTCCGCACCCCGTCAGTGGGTGATGCACCAACACAACACTGTGGTCAAATTATTACAGCACGGAGTGCTCAAGTCCGATTGGACCGGACCACCATGAGCTCAAGGTCCCGCACCTTCTTGCGAAGGGTATTGCGGTTGACGCCAAGAAGCTCGGCCGCACGAATCTGGTTACCCCTCGTCGCCGCAAGGGCGGCGCCGATCAGGGGGGCCTCGATCTCGCGCAGAACGCGGTGATAGAGCCCAGGCGGCGGAAGCGTGTCCCTGAAGCCGGAGAAATACTCGTTCAGATGCCGCTCGACGGCATCGGACAACCCCTCCGAGTTCGATTGAGTCGTCTGGGAGGCTTTCCCGATTGGCTGGGGCGGCAGCAGAGGCTGGGGATCGAGCTCTGCATCGATGATGGCTCCCGTGATGGTATCCTGGGGATAAAGCGCCGCCAAACGTCGCACCAGGTTTTCCAGCTCGCGGACGTTGCCCGGCCAGCGGTAGCGCTTGAGCCGGTCCATAGCCTCCATGTCGAGCTGCTTGCGCGCAAGCCCCTCCTTCTCCACCAGCATGAAGAAGTGGCGGGCCAGATCCGGGATGTCCTCGACCCTCTCGCGCAACGGCGGAAGGCGCAGGGGCACCACGTTGAGGCGGAAATACAGGTCCTCGCGGAAGAGGCCCTGCTGGATCAGCACGCGCAGGTCCTTGTTCGTCGCAGCCACAATGCGGACATTGGTCTTGATCGGCACCCGGCCGCCGACCGTCGTGTATTCGCCCTGCTGGAGAACACGCAGGAGGCGGGTCTGTGCCTCCATGGGCATGTCGCCGATCTCATCGAGGAACAGCGTGCCGCCTTCCGCCTGTTCGAAACGTCCTGTGCTGCGCGCAGTCGCACCGGTGAAGGCGCCCTTCTCGTGGCCGAAGAGCTCGGATTCGATCAGCTCTCGCGGGATCGCCGCCATATTCACCGCCACGAACGGGCCCTGGCGGCGCTTGCCGTAATCATGCAGCGCCTTTGCCACCAATTCCTTGCCGGTGCCGGACTCGCCCGTGATCATCACCGTCAGGTCGGTGGGCATCAGACGGGCGAGCGCCCGGTAGATCTCCTGCATCGCGTGGGAGCGGCCCACGAGCGGGATGTCCTCGTTCTCCGGCGACGGATTGGCTCCCCTGGGAACATTTCGGGGCCGGGACAGGGCCCGGCCGACGACGGCGACGAGTTCCTTCAGATCGAAGGGCTTCGGCAGATATTCATAGGCACCGCGCTCCGAAGCCTTGATGGCGGTCATGAACGTGTTCTGAGCGCTCATGACGATGATCGGCAGCTCCGGGCGCATCTTCTTGATGCGGGGCAGGAGGTCGAAGGCGTTCTCGTCCGGCATCATCACATCCGTGATGACCAGATCGCCCTCCCCTTGAGACACCCACCGCCATAAGGTGGCGGCGTTGCTGGTGGAGCGAACCTCGTATCCGGCCCGCGACAGGGCCTGGTTCAGGACGGTCCGGATGGCAGCGTCGTCATCAGCGAGAAGGATCTGTCCGCTAGGCATCGTTTAATCTCACAAATCGGCCCCGCGGCCGTCATCGGCGCGGTGCATGGGCAGGAGAATTCGGAAAGTGGTCCGCCGGGGTGCAGGCTCGCATTCGACGATGCCACCGTGATCGCCGACGATCTTGGCGACGAGGGCAAGCCCTAGGCCGCTGCCTTGGACCTTGGTCGTCACGAAAGGATCGAAAAGGTCGGCCATCAGCTCGGGGGGAATGCCGGGGCCATTGTCGATGACGCTCAGCTCGATCGGAAGGCTGACCCGCTCCTGGGAGCCGGGAACCTGAAGCCGGACACCGGTCCGGAACGCCGTCGACAGGATGATTTCGCCGTCCGGCGCATCGATGCCGACCGCCTCGGCGGCGTTCTTGACCAGATTCAGGATGACCTGGATCAACTGATCCCGATTGCCGAGCACTGGCGGAAGCGATGGATCGTAGTTCTCGACGAAGCGGATGTGCCGGGCAAAGCCCGATTGTGCAAGGCGCTTCACGTGATCGAGCACGCCGTGAATGTTCACCGCCCCCCGTTCGACCGGCCTCTCCTCGCCGAACAGCTCCATGCGCTCCACGAGTTTCACGATGCGATCCGTTTCGTCACAGATGAGACGCGTGAGCAGCCGATCATCCTCGCTTGCCGATTGCTCGAGGAGCTGCGCCGCACCGCGGATGCCCGACAAAGGATTTTTGATCTCGTGCGCCAATAGGGCACCCAGCGCCGTGATGGACCGGGCGGCGCCGCGATGGGTCAATTGGCGGTTCATCTTGTCGGCGATCGTCCGCTCCTGAAGCATGACGATCACGTTGTCGCTGTCATCGCCCAAAGGACTGGCCGAGACGTCGACGATGCGCTCCGCTCCGAGCCGAGGGCTTCCGATATCCACCCGGTGCTCGCTGACGCTGGAGCCTCGCTGGCGAACGTCTTCCACCAGCGCCATCACCGGCGAGCCGAAGGGCAGGAAGTCGCTGAGCTTCTGGCGCAGCATCATGCGCAGGCTCACCTCGAAGAAAGCTTCGGCTGCCGCATTGGCATGCACGATCCGGAGCTCCGGGCCGACGGTCAGAACCGGGATCGGCAGCGCGTTCATGATGAGGTCGTTGATGGCCGCCATCGTCATGCCGCCTCCCGAACTTGATGGCTGTAGAGGGAGCGCAGCAACGTGATCACGGTCCGGGCCTCCTCGGATGTCACGAGAGCCGTCCGAACGCTCGGCGCGATGCTGAAGCCCGAAGCCATGGCCGCATCGGCATAGGCTGCAAGGTGCTTACGGGCATGCCGGATGCCGACCTTTTCGCCATAGAGCGACAGGAGTCCCTCATAATGCTCGATGGCGATCTCGGTCATTGCCTCCGGTGCCGGATCGGGAATCGTCGTGCCCTGTAGCGCGGCACCGATCTGACCGACGAGCCAGGGCCGACCGACGGCCGAGCGACCGACCATCACGGCCGCGGCGCCCGAGGCGGTCAGACAACGCTCCGCATCGTCGAGCGAGCCGATATCGCCATTGGCGATGACAGGGATGCCGACGTTCTGGACAACGGCCGCAATGGCCTTCCAGTCGGCCTCCTCTTTATAGAACTGCTGGCGTGTCCGGCCATGCACCGTCACGGCCTGTACGCCGAGATCCTCGGCACGACGGGCGAGTTCAGGTGCGTTGATCGTGCCCTGGTCCCAGCCGAGGCGCATCTTGACCGTCACGGGAACACTCGCTGCCTGTACAGTAGCTTCGATCAACCGGGCTACGTGATCGAGATCGCGCATGAGCGCCGATCCGGCATAGCCGCCGATCACTCGTTTGGCAGGACAGCCCATGTTGATATCGATGATGCGCGCCCCTGCCCCTTCGGCAACCCGGGTGGCTTCCGCCATCCAGTGCGGCTCGCAGCCGGCCAGTTGGACGACATGAGGCTCGATCCCGGCCCCCTCGGCTCTGAGCTGTGCCTCCTCCGAGCCTTGCACCAGCTCGTCCGACGCCACCATTTCGGACACGACGAGACCTGCTCCCAGGCGCTTGGCAATGCGCCGGAAAGCGACATCCGTCACACCGGACAAAGGTGCGAGAATGGCCGCCGCTTCGACCCGTACAGGACCGATGCTGAAGCCACTTACGCCTAATTTTTGTTCAAAACTCATTGTGCCTAATCAATAGCCAATTCAGCGGCAGGTGCAAGCCCCTCCCATAGGATTTGCCTTCTTCCCACCTCACGCTTAGGAGAGCGTTCGTTGCAGAGAGCTTGCCGGAATGTCAGTTGTCGCCCTCATTGTTGCCGCAGGACGTGGATCAAGAGCGGGTGAAGGGATCCCGAAGCAATATCGGCCGCTTCAGGGGCAGCCGGTTTTGACACGAACGCTTTCGGCTTTTCTCTCTCACTCCGGAATCAGTCGAACCGTCGTCGTGATCCACCCTGACGATCGTCAGTTCTATGAAGAGGCGATTCGAACGTTACCATCCCCTTCATCGACAATTCTGCCATGCGTCTATGGCGGCGAGACGAGGCAGGGGTCGGTGCGAAATGGACTTGAAGCGCTGGCAAATCTGAACCCCGAGCTTGTCCTCGTTCACGATGCGGCGCGCCCTTTCGCCAGCCCAGGTCTCATCGATCGCGCCATCGAAGCAGCCAGGCGCTGGAACGCAGCCGTTCCGGGAACGGCCGTTACCGACACGATCAAGGTGATCGGGGGCCAGTCCGAGGTGCTCACCACGCCGGATCGTTCGACCCTCAGGGCCGTGCAAACCCCGCAATCCTTTAATTTTCTGCTCCTTCTCGACGCACACCGCAGGGCAGCCGCTTCCAATCTGCACTCGTTCACGGATGACGGCGCCTTGGCGGAATGGGCCGGACTGCCGGTTCATATATTCGAGGGCGAACCGGGCAATATCAAGCTCACTCATCCGGCGGATTTTCAGGAAGCCGAGCGGCGTTTGAAAGGCGAATCCATGACTTATGTAACCCGCTTCGGTACCGGCTTTGACGTCCACGCCTTCGGCGAGGGTGATCATGTCTGGCTCGGCGGCATCAAGGTTCCCCATGACCGCGGGGTCATAGCCCATTCGGACGGGGACGTGATCCTGCATGCCCTGACGGACGCGGTTCTTGGCGCCCTCGCCGAAGGCGACATCGGAACCCACTTCCCCCCAAGCGATCCGCAATGGCGCAGCGCCTCCTCCGACCGGTTTCTGGCCTATGCGGTGGAACTCGTCCGTAAGCGCGGCGGCATCGTCGACCATCTCGACACCACCCTCCTCTGTGAGAAGCCGCGGCTGGGTCCACACCAGGAGGCGATGCGCCAGCGGATCGCCGAGATTGCCGAGCTACGCCTGGATCAGGTCTCGCTCAAGGCAACGACGACCGAAAAGCTTGGATTTACCGGCCGCAGTGAGGGCATCGCCGCCCAGGCCGCGGCGACGATCCGTCTGCCGGAGGTGAGCGCATGACCCCTCCCGAGATGGAGAACCGAGCCACGGCACTCCTGGCGGCTTACAAAGAAAAAGGCCTCAAGATCGCTACCGCGGAGTCCTGCACCGGCGGCCTCGTGGCGGCCCTGCTGACGGAGATTTCCGGCTCCTCGGCCGTGGTGGAGCGCGGATTTGTGACCTATTCCAACGAGGCCAAGACGGAGCTGATCGGGGTTCCGGTCGACCTGATCGCCGCCCATGGGGCCGTGAGCGAGCCGGTGGCCCGTGCCATGGCCGAGGGGGCACTGGTCCATTCCCGCGCCGATGTAGCGGTGGGTATTACCGGTGTTGCCGGCCCGACCGGCGGGACCGCAACGAAGCCAGTAGGGCTCGTCCATTTCGGCCTCGCCCGGAAGGGAGCCGCCACCATTCATCTGGAGCGGCGCTACGGCGATCTCGGCCGGGCAAATATCCGCTGGCGGGCGGTAGAGGATGCGCTGTCGCTGCTGGAGCTGGCGGTTCGCTGATCAGGCCGTTCTCGCTCCGGCTTGCGTCTTCGACGGAGCTCCGTAGATCTCATCCGCCCGCTCCTCAAAGGCTTCGGTGAACTTTCGGAAAGCCTTGTCGAAGACGGAGCCCATGAGGAGACCAAGCGCGAAGCTCTTGAACTCGTAATTGATGTAGAACTCTACATCGCAGCCGCCGGACACCTCGCGGAAAGTCCAGCGATTCTCGAGGTACTTGAACGGCCCGTCCACGTATTCGACCGTGATCTTGAGGCGCGGATCGTCCAGGGTCACGCGGGTGGTGAAGCTCTCCTTGATGGCCTTGTAGCCGACCGACATGGTCGCCACGAGCGTCTCGATTCCCTCCCCGCTCTGGACCCGGCGCATGACCCTTAAGTCCTCACATAGGGGCAGGAATTCCGGGTAGCGCTCCACATCGGCCACGAGGGCGAACATCTGCGCCGGCGTATGCTTGACGGGACGCGTGGTGCGGAAGGTCGGCATGCTCAGGCGGCCTCTTTGAGGGTTGTGAGAGCGGCCTCCAGGGCCGAGATGTCGGAACGGGAACGCAGGACGAAAACATGCTGATCGGGACGCAGGCGTTCCAGCATGCGCATGGTCTTCGGCCGCATCTTCTTGGGATAGGACCAGATCCAGCGCATGAACGACCAGTCGAAGCGCTCCGGGCCGGCATCGCCGAGGTCGGGCCGCGACCGGCCGTAATTCCTGGCCACCCGCCAGAGCACGCTCAAGATGCACTGCCAGCGCGGCAGATCGAGCCAGACGATGGCGGTGGCGCGGGGTACGCGGAGGTCGAAGGTGCTGGCGTAATTTCCGTCCATGACCCAGGCCGGCCTAGCCGCGAGGGCTTCCACCCGTTCACGCCACTCCTGCTTGGCAGGCATCGCCCAGCCAGGCCCGAAATATTCCTTATCGAGGTGGATCAGTGGCAGGTTCAGGTGTCTGGCGAGGCGGCTCGCCAGGGTGCTCTTGCCCGCGCCCGGGCTGCCGATGACCAGAATACGCTGCATGCCCCATCCGAAGCTTCAGCCGAGCTTGGCGAGACGAGCCGCCTTCAGCTTGGCAAAGTCCTCTCCCGCGTGATGCGAGGAGCGCGTCAGCGGGGTCGAGGAGACGAGGAGGAAACCCTTGGCATAGGCCGTGGTTTCAAAGGCCTTGAACTCGTCCGGCGTGACGAAGCGGATGACCGGATGGTGCTTCTTCGTCGGCTGGAGGTACTGGCCGATGGTCATGAAATCCACGTCCGCCGAGCGTAGGTCGTCCATGAGCTGGAGCACCTCGTTCCTCTCCTCGCCGAGGCCGACCATGATGCCAGACTTGGTGAAGATGGTCGGGTCGAGTTCCTTCACCTGCTGGAGCAGGCGGATGGAGTGGAAATAACGCGCGCCGGGACGGACCTTCAGGTACTTGGACGGCACCGTCTCGAGATTGTGATTGAACACGTCGGGCTTGGCCGCGACAACGATTTCGAGGGCGCCGGGCTTCCTCAGGAAGTCGGGTGTCAGGATCTCGATGGTGGTCTTCGGCGAACGGGCGCGGATGGCATGGATCACGTCGGCGAAATGCTGCGCGCCACCGTCCGCCAGGTCATCGCGGTCCACAGAGGTGATGACCACGTGCTCCAGGCCGAGCTTCTCCACGGCCGTGGCCACGTTCTCGGGCTCGTTCGGATCGAGCGCCTGCGGCAGGCCGGTCTTCACGTTGCAGAAGGCGCAGGCCCGGGTGCAGGTGTCGCCCATGATCATGAAAGTGGCGTGCTTCTTCTCCCAGCACTCGCCGATATTGGGGCAGCCCGCCTCCTCGCAGACCGTCACGAGCTTGTTCTCACGCACGATCCGGTTGGTCTCGGCCCATTTCGGTGAGCCTGGAGCCTTCACGCGGATCCATTCGGGCTTGCGCTGCTGAACGGGCTGATCCGGCCGATGCGCCTTTTCCGGGTGGCGAGGACGCTGATCCTTGTTCAAAAGGTCGAGAACGACGGCCATGAAGCTAAAACCCCTGGGGCGAAGGGACCCTGCCCTTCCTAATGTGCCGCTGATTTAAGACTTTCGCCGCACATTCGCAAATGCTCAGATCGCGGAGCTGCATTTCGTTTCAGCCTCCGGCTCTTTCCTCCCACATCTGGCCGGTATGGGAAGGAGGCACAGGGCCTTATTGTCAAGCTTGTCGCTGAGACAGGAAGTGTAATCGAAGTATCTTCCAGCGAGTTCAGACCGGCCCCTCATCCTGGAATGAGATTTCCACTGGGCTTGAGCTATGGACCATATTCCTGGCAATAGAGTTGCGTCCGGCACCCCATTTCAAAGGCGCATCATTCCATGAGGAACCATGCCCCTGCCGTGAAAGATGCAAGAAACAGGGCAGCGGCAATAGCATGTCCCTTACGGGCAATCACCCGTCCCTCATGAATGCGATGCCCTTGCAAAACGGCTTAAATCTCTGCGGCGCGTTTGGGCTTGCGGTCGCCGCGGCGCTTGAACTGGCGATGGAGCTTCCTGACGACTTCGGGCACCCGCGGACGAATGTGGGTCCAGTAAGCCTTCCGCAACCAAACGCGCGGCAGCTGAAAAAGCACGGCTTTGGCTGCTCGGCTCACGAGATGCACGTCGACATACTCCTCCTCGGGCATGTGCCAGTAAGAATGAGCCTGCGCTCTGCTCATGGGATTGATCTCACGCAGCTCGGGCCGGGCAAACCCATCCCGCAAGGTGACCTCAGTCAGGAGCGTGCCGACGCGGCATTCGGCAAAGTCCTCGTTGAAGGTGTACTTCGGCAGCATGAGCGATCTATTGCATCTCAGTGCCAGTTGAGCGCCCACGAGGGTGTCGTCGACCCAGATCCGATGCCACACCAGGCGCCCCTGAGCGGCGAAGTTCTCGACGAGGGCGGTGTGAAAGGCGAGCGAATCCGGATTGTTGAGGATGGCGCCACCACAGCACCCCTTCCAGCCCGCTGCCTCCAGCGCCAGGAATTGCGGCAGAAAATCCGCAGATAAATATGAAAACCCAGCGGGGCCAAGCTCATCGGTTGAGGTTAGGATCATGATTTCTCTAAATTGGGCTGGGGCGTTCAAGATCGATACATTTGTAGATACGAGGCCCCGGTGATCCTACGTCTGGGACTCCATTCCAGGTGCAAGCTATTGCAAGTCTGGAAACCTGGGGCGATGCCAGCACCGCTTATACGATCTATGGCACGGCGGATGCAGATCTGATCTATCTGGATACGTCGAATGCCGATACGCCACGTCTGATAAATGTAACGCAGATCTATAGCGGATCCGGAAACGACATCGTCGATCTGACATCACCCCGTTTTTACTACGGGTCGATAACGATCGACGGAGGAATCGGTAACGATTGGCTTCTGGGAAATATAGGCAACGACCACATCTTCGGTCGATCGGGACGGGATTGGATCAAGGGTTACGGCGGCAAAGACCGCATCGATGGCGGAAGCGATCATGATAGGCTGCATGGCGGGCGTGGGAATGACAAGCTAGCGGGCTCTTCCGGCAACGACTATCTTTTCGGCGAACTGGGTAAGGACACTCTTTCGGGAGGCAGTGGCTCCGACAAGTTCGTTTTCGACACCACTCCTAGCAGGTCCAATATGGACACAATCACCGATTTCTCGGTGAAGTACGACAGCATCCACTTGGAAAAAGACGTCTTCACCAAGGCTGGCGCCCCAGGACGCCTGAAATCCGGTGTATTCTGGAGCGGCAGTTCCGCTCACGACAGAAGCGATCGGATCATTTACAACGATGATACCGGCTATCTCTACTATGATCCCGATGGCACCGGTTCGGCCTCGCAAAAAGTGATCGCGAAGTTCTCAAAGAACCTTTCGATCACGGAGAAGGATTTCTTCATCGTCTAAGCCTCTTTCAATCAGAAGGCCCGAGACCGTAGACCCGATCTAAAGGGCTCTCTGAGCAAACTCTGCCGCCAATTCCGGATAGCGCTCCATT
>KI911956.1:262058-270042 GCA_000517005.1 Microvirga lupini | reverse complement strand
GCGGCAGCTTCTCGAAACTGTGGATTGCAGGTGTCCTCGCCCAGGGCAGCGCCTCGCTAGTCCAGGTTTCGACGAAGGGCGGAAACCGGCTCGGATCCTCCAACATGGTCGTACGGACATTGACGAACTCGTCCATGCCCTCAGGTCGGGTGAAGAGCCAGCTCATGCAATGCGGGCAAAAGAAATGGCGCGCCGCACCACGAAGGCCGCCGATGACGGGCTCCCCATGCAATAGTTCGAAGTTCTGGCTCGGATACAGAACGCTTAACGAAAAGGCGCTCGCGGTCATCCGTTGGCAGCCTGTGCAGTGACAAGCCATAGTGATGATCGGCGCACCGCTGACGCGAAATCTCACCTGACCGCACCGGCACTCACCGCACTGCGTCGCGTCATCATCAGCCATCGCTTCGTCCTTTCTCTCGATCCTCGCATCCTCACGCGGACTGTCGCATTGCCTTTTCGTAGCGTTGCGAAGATTCTGTCATCGGTGCATTGCGCCACGTTGAAGCGCATACAGCTATTCGCGCTTTGCGAGGAACTGAAGACATTACCAGGGGCCAGCACGATATTGTCGTTCAATGCGCGGCGAGCCACGTCGGCCGCATCCAAGTTATCAGGCAGGTGGCACCAGACAAGCATGCCGGCCTTCGGCTCGATCCAGGGCTCGATGCCGAGCGCCCGCAGGCGCCGAATGGTATCCGCTCTTGCTTTGGAGAGGCGAACACGCAGCGTTTCCAAATATTTGCGGTAGGTGCTGCTGCTGACAACATTGAGAACCAGATCCTGTGACAGCGGACTGCTTGCAAAGCCCGTCGCGATCCTGAGATCTGTCAGCTTATCGATCCAGTCGGGGCGTCCTGCGATATAGCCGCACCGAAACGAAGCCGAGAGTGTTTTAGAGAAGCTTCCGATGCGCACCACGCGGTCGAGACCGTCCAGGGCCGCCAGGCGCGGTGCCGGTTCGATCTCGAAATCGGCAAAGATATCGTCCTCGACGACGATCATGTCGTGAGCTTCGGCAAGCTTCAGGATCTTGTGAGCCGTCGTCGCCGGCAGCGAGGCGCCGGTCGGATTGTGAATACCGGAATTCGTGATGTAGAGGCGCGGACGGTGTTCGGTGAGCGCCTGCTCGAAGCGCTCGAGATCGGGCCCTCCTGGGGTATAGGGAACGCCGACGATCTTCACCTGATGCGCTCGCAGCAAGGCCAGGAAATTGAAGTAGCAGGGATCATCGACCAGCACCGCATCGCCCGGCTGAAGCAGGAGCCTGCACACAAGGTCGATTGCCTGCGTACCCGATTCCGTCAGCAGGATCTGATCGGGACCGGCATCAAATCCCTGCTCCGCCATACGCCGCGACAGGAATTGACGCAGCGGCGCGAGCCCGAGCGGAGTTCCGTAATCCGTGAGCTTCGGGTGGACCGTGGTTCGCGCGAGATTGCGAAGAGCGCGGCGGATATCCTCCTCGGGCATCCACTCGCTCGGAAGCCAACCGCAACCGGGCTTCAGCATCGCCGGTCCCGCCTCCAGCGACTGCCGGGATACCCAGAAGGGATCGATGGCGCGATCGAGGCGCGGCGCAAGCTCCGCCAGCGACAGAGGCGCCAGCGGCGCCGCGCTGTAGAAGCCGGAGCCCGGTCGGGACCGGATGACACCTTCCGCCGCCAACCGGTCATAGGCTTCGACCACGGTGGATTTGGACACCCGTATATTCGCAGCAACGGAGCGGATCGAAGGGAGCTTCGCGCCCGGCGTCAGCGACCGATTGGCGATCTGGGCGCGGATCGCCCGCATGACATGCTCCACCCGTGTCCCGCTTGAGCGATGCGATCCAAAATCATCCACTGTACTGTACCTTTAGCCATGACAGTTTGAACGAACTGTATCGTACCGTATCTGGAAAAGCCATGTCGTTCGGTCGAGAAGAGCTCCATTGGGAGAGTTGGGGATGGATCGGATAAAGGAAGGATGGATCAGCGGCTTTGTAGGGGTGCTGATCTTCAGCGGATCGCTACCGGCAACGCGTGTCGCCGTGGCTGATTTCGATCCATTGTTCCTGACCCTGGCACGGGCTTGCATTGCCGGGCTGCTGGGGGCTGCTCTGCTTCTGAGCCTTCGTCAGAAGCGCCCCAGTCGCGCGGACCTCCCTGCTCTTGCAATCGTCTCGCTGGGCGTCGTCATCGGCTTTCCACTCCTGACGGCCCTGGCTCTTCGGCACATCACAGCCGCCCATTCGATCGTGTTCGTTGGCCTCCTCCCCCTCACCACCGCGATCTTCGGCGTGATGCGTGGGGGTGAGCGGCCGCAACCTGCGTTCTGGATCTTCTCCGGGCTGGGAGGATGTCTGGTGGCAGGGTTTTCGCTCCTTCAGGGCTATTCGGCATCTCCGGCCGGAGATCTTCTCATGCTGGGAGCGATTCTTCTGTGCGGTCTCGGTTACGCCGAAGGTGCAAAGCTTTCGCGACGGCTCGGCGGCTGGCAGGTCATCTCCTGGGCGCTTGTCCTCTCCCTGCCGGCGATGGCACCGCTGATGCTTCTCACATGGCCGGCGTCATTGAACGGAATCGGCATGCCAGCATGGCTGGGGCTTGCGTATGTCTCCCTGTTTTCCATGCTGATCGGCTTCGTGTTCTGGTATCGCGGCCTTGCTCTCGGGGGCATTACAGGCGTTGGACAGCTGCAACTGCTTCAGCCGTTCTTCGGGCTGTTCTGGTCCGCCCTTATTTTGCATGAGGTGGTCGAATGGACGATGATCGCCGCCACTGTTGCCGTCATTGGATGCGTCGTGGGCGCCAAGCGCTTTGCAAATCCGTCCGATACGAAGACTGCATTGTCTCTCGCATCGAGATAGGCCCCATCGACGCGCTTGAATAAGCACATGGCCGGGACAGACCCGGCCATGTGGCATTTCGAAATCCGAGCGGGCGGGCGGCCCGCCTGCCCTATCAGATATGGATCACTCGCCCATAGGCATCCATGACGCTCTCGTGCATGGTCTCGGATAGCGTCGGGTGCGGGAAGACGGCGTGGATCAGCTCTTCTTCCGTGGTCTCGAGGTTCATGGCGATCACGAAGCCCTGAATCAGCTCGGTCACTTCCGCACCGACCATATGGGCGCCGAGAAGCTGGCCGGTCTTCTTGTCGAAGATCGTCTTCACGAGGCCGTCCGGTTCGCCGAGCGCGATCGCCTTGCCGTTGCCGATGAAGGGAAAGCGACCAACGCGGATGTCATAGCCCTGCTCCTTCGCCTTGGCTTCGGTGAGGCCGACGGAGGCGATTTGCGGGTTGCAATAGGTGCAGCCCGGGATCTTGGCCTTGTCCATGGCGTGCGTATGCAGTCCCTTGATGGTCTCGACGCAGATCACGCCCTCATGCTCGGCCTTGTGCGCCAGCATGGGCGGGCCGGCTACGTCGCCGATGGCGTAGATACCCGACACGTTGGTGCGGCCGAGGCCATCGGTGACGATCGTCCCGCGGTCGATCTTCACCCCGAGCTTTTCAAGGCCCAGATTCTCGATATTGCCGACGACGCCGACAGCCGAGATCATCCGCTCGGCGGTGATCGTCTGCGTGCCGCCCTTGCCGTCGTCGATGGTGGCGGTGACGGAGTTCGCCCCCTTCTCCACCTTCGTGACCTTGGCGCCCGAAAAGATCTTCATGCCCTGCTTTTCAAAGCGCTTGCGGGCAAGAGCGGCAATCTCCGCATCCTCGACGGGCAGGATCTGCGGCAACACCTCGACCACCGTCACGTCCACGCCCATGGTGCGGTAGAAGGAGGCGAACTCGATGCCGATGGCGCCGGAGCCCATGACGATGAGCGATTTCGGCATGGAAGGCGGCACCATCGCCTCGAAATAGGTCCAGATCAGCTTGCCGTCTGGCTCGATCCCGGGCAACACGCGGGGACGCGCGCCGGTCGCGATAATGATGTTCTTGGCCTGGTAGGTGCCCGGCTCCAGCACGCCCTTCGGCACCGGGTTCTGCGGCTGCATGGCCGGCTTCTTCGGCGCCGTGACCACGACCTCGCCAACCTTGGAGATGGTGGCCTCACCCCAGATCACATCGACCCTGTTCTTCTTGAGCAGCATGCCGACGCCACCGTTAAGACGGCCAGAGACGCCGCGCGAACGATTGACGATGGCGGCAGCATCGAAGCCGATGCCTTGCGCGGACAGGCCGTAATCCTTGGCGTGCTCCATGTAATGGTAGATCTCGGCCGAGCGCAGCAGCGCCTTGGTCGGAATGCAGCCCCAGTTGAGGCAGATGCCGCCGAGATGCTCGCGCTCCACGACCGCGGTCTTGAACCCGAGCTGCGCCGCGCGGATCGCGGCCACATAGCCCCCTGGCCCGCCGCCGATGACGATAATATCGTATTGGTTTGCCATGATCTTCCTACTCGTCATCCCGGCCGAGCAGAGCGAGAGCCGGGATCGCTATCAGGATAAGGCGCTATTCTTGTCGTACGATCCCGGGTTCTGCTGCGCAGCCCCGGGACGACGCTTTGTGTTAAACCAGCATCCCCATCGGGTTTTCGATGAGCTGCTTGAAGGCGGCCAGCAGTTCCGCGCCGAGCGCGCCATCGACGACGCGGTGGTCGCAGGAGAGCGTCACGGTCATGGCCTGGACGACGGCGGGAGCGCCGTTCTTGACCACGACCCGCTGCTCGCCGGCGCCGACCGCCAGGATCGTGCCGTGGGGTGGATTGATGACGGCCTGGAAGTCCTTGATGCCAAACATGCCTAGATTCGAGACCGCCGTGGATCCGCCGGTATATTCCTCCGGCTTCAGGCGGCGGTTGCGCGCGCGTCCGGCAAGGTCCTTCATCTCGGCGGAGATGGCGGTCAGAGTCTTCTGCTCGGCCTTGCGGATGACCGGCGTGAACAGGCCGCCTTCGATGGCAACGGCGACACCCACATCCGAATGCTTCATCTTCAGGATGCGATCCTCGGCCCAAACCGCATTGGCATTCGGCACACGCTGAAGCGCAATGGCGAGAGCCTTGATGACGAAGTCGTTGACCGAGAGCTTGTAGGCAGGCTTGCCGTCCTTGTCCTTAGACACTGCATTGTTGATCTGCTCGCGCAGCGCCATGAGCGCATCGAGCTCGCAATCCAATGACAGGTAAAAATGCGGCACCGTCTGCTTCGACTCGACGAGGCGCTTGGCGATAGTCTTGCGCATGCCGTCGAGGGGCACTTCCTCGTAGGTGCCGGCCTCGAACATGGCCTTGACCTGATCGGCCCCCATGCTTGGAGCAAGCTGCGGAGCTGCGGGCTTCGCAGCCGGCGCAGGCGCTGCCGCGGCCGCCGGAGCAGCGGCAGGCCTTGCGCCGCCACCCTGAAGGGCGGCTCGCACGTCCTTCTCCACGACACGGCCGTGCGGACCCGAACCCCGGACCGAAGCGATGTCGATGCCAGCTTCCTTCGCGATGCGCTTGGCAAGCGGGGAAGCGAAGACGCGGTTGCCCGTCGCCTGCCCTGCCCCATTGGGCTTTGCCGCTTGCGCGGGACCGGCGGGCGCCTGATCGACACGTGCGTAAGCCATGTGAGCAGAAGCATCGCCCGGAACCGTATTGGCCTGCGGCTGAGGCGCGGCGGCAGGAGCAGCCGGAGCAGCTTCCGCCTTGGGCGCTGGCGCCGGAGCGGCACCGCCTGAGGTGGGAGCGGTGATGCTCTTCGGATCCTCACCCTCGCCCGCGATCAGCGCGATGAGCTGGTTGACGGGAACGTCAGCAGTGCCTTCCGGGATGACGATCTTGGCGAGGATGCCTTCGTCGACGGCTTCCACTTCCATGGTGGCCTTGTCGGTCTCGATCTCGGCGATGACATCGCCGGACTTCACCGTGTCGCCTTCCTTCTTCAACCACTTGGCAAGATTGCCCTTCTCCATGGTGGGAGACAGGGCGGGCATCAGGATATTGATGGGCATGGTGTTGATGGACCCTGATCTGGAAAGGTTTAATTGATCGCCTGCGGCGAGCCCGGATCGCTCGGATCGTCCAACTCGGCCTGAATGCCGGCGGTGATCTCAGCGAGAGCCTCCTCTTCGGAGAGCTCCGTTTCCATGGCGTAGACGCGCGCAGCGTGGCGGGCGAGATCCACCAGGAGCACGCCCCAGGTGAACGGATCGTCGAAGGCGCGGCGCAGCGCGATGCTCACCGCCCCATCGACCACCGAAGCCCTCAGGATCTCGACGCCTCCCTTTTCGAGAGCGTCCGGCGGAACGTTGAGGGCTTCGAATTTCCGTTCAGTCATGCTGTCACCTGTAGCAAACGGTCTTCACCGCCTGCACCACTTCGGCCACGGATGGAAGCGCCAGCTTCTCAAGGTTCGCCGCATACGGCATGGGCACGTCCTTGCCGGTGATGCGGATCACGGGCGCGTCGAGATAGTCGAACGCGTTCTCCATGATGCGCGTAGCGATCTCGGCACCGACGCCCGATTGCGGATAGCCCTCTTCCACCGTGACGCAGCGGCCGGTCTTCATGACCGAGGCGACGATGGTATCGGTGTCCATGGGGCGGATCGTGCGCAGGTCGATGACCTCGGCCTCGATACCCTCCTTCGCCAGTTCCTCCGCGGCCTTGAGCGCGTAGGTCATGCCGATGGAGAAGGACACGATGGTGGCGTCCTTGCCTGCGCGATGAATGCGCGCCTTGCCGATCGGAACCGTGAAGTCATCGAGCTTCGGCACCGGGAAGGACTGCCCATAGAGGATCTCGTTTTCCAGGAAGACCACCGGGTTCGGGTCCCGGATGGCGCTCTTGAGGAGGCCCTTTGCGTCGGAGGCCGAGTAAGGCGCGACGACCTTGAGTCCCGGGACCTGCGAATACCAGGCGGCGAAGTCCTGGCTGTGCTGAGCCGCGACGCGTGCTGCGGCGCCGTTCGGGCCGCGGAACACGATCGGCGCACCGAGCTGGCCGCCGGACATGTAGAGGGTTTTCGCCGCCGAGTTGATGATCTGGTCGATTGCCTGCATGGCGAAGTTGAAGGTCATAAATTCGACGACGGGGCGCAGGCCCGTAAAGGCAGCGCCGACGCCGACGCCAGCAAAGCCGTGCTCGGTGATCGGCGTGTCGATCACGCGCTTGGCGCCGAATTCCTGCAGCAAACCTTGCGTGACCTTATAGGCACCCTGGTATTCGGCCACCTCCTCGCCCATGACGAAGACGGTGTCGTCCTTGCGCATCTCTTCGGCCATGGCATCGCGAAGGGCCTCGCGGACAGTCATGGAGACCATCTCGGTCCCTTCCGGGATCTCTGCCATGGCATCGTGCGCGGTCCGGGTCTGGATCACATACGGAGTAGCAGGCTCAGCCACCGGGGTCACATCCGTGCCCGGGATCGAGTCTGGCGACGGCCGATCAGCCATTCCTTCCCGCTGCATGTCGGGGGTCGGAGCAGCTTGAGCTTCCGCCGCAGGAGCCGCCGGCGCTCTCGCCGACGAAGCGGCAGCGGAGACGTCCTCGCCCTCGCCAGCGAGAATCGCGATGGGGGTGTTTACGGCAACGTTGTCAGTGCCGTCGGAGACGAGGATCTTGGCGAGTACGCCTTCGTCGATCGCCTCGACTTCCATGGTCGCCTTGTCGGTCTCGATCTCGGCCAGCACGTCACCCGGCTTGACCTGATCGCCTTCTTTTTTCAGCCACTTGGCCAGTTTGCCCTGCTCCATGGTGGGCGAGAGGGCAGGCATGAGAATATCGATCGCCATTAATAGACTCGTTTTGATTGTCGCAGCGGCGAGATGTGGGAAAGAGCGACGCCAACGCGTCGCTTAGAGAAGGATATCCGTGTAGAGCTCGGACGGATCGGGCTCCGGATCGTGCGTGGCGAACTCGGCCGCCTCGTTGACGATCTCGCGCACCTTGCTGTCGATGGCCTTCAGCTCGTCTTCCGACAGCTTCCAGCTCTCCAGCAGACGACGACGCACCTGCTCGATCGGATCGTACTCTTCGCGCATGCGAGTCACCTCGTCCTTCGTGCGA
>KI911956.1:261788-261958 GCA_000517005.1 Microvirga lupini | reverse complement strand
GCCGACGATGCCGTGGCCGCCATAGAAATGCTTCTCCTTGGAGAACATGTGCATGGAGCCGCCCTTGCCTTTCGACAGGCCGCCGCGGCGTCCCGTCAATTCGGCCATGACGCCCTTCGCGTCCATGCCGCAGGCCAGCATGTGACCGTGATCGCGATAGCCGGTGATCA
>KI911956.1:261059-261688 GCA_000517005.1 Microvirga lupini | reverse complement strand
AGCTCCACGGTTGGAGCTTTTGCTGGAAGTAGTCTTGTTAGCCGCGCCTGTACCGGCACGGCCCGCCTTGCGGGCAGCAACAGCCATCGGGTCCTCCGAAGGGTTTCCTCGACGAAAGTTGTAGCGCAGTCGGAATCGGAAATCGAGGGGCCAAAAGGCGTTTTGCGCTGCACAATGAATCGCGCAAGACGCTGATAACGTTGGGCTATCTGTAATCAACTCAAATTCAGTTAAGCAGAATTTTTAAGTTATTGTTAATTATGGTCCAGTGATGATCACAAGATCATTCTTATGCACACGTCCTAACATCACGCGCGCTCTCTCCTCGAGCAGGTCGCGGTCGATCTGATCGCTCCGAAGCAGCGCGATGCGGCGCTCCCAGTCGGAGCGCTGGATCTTTAAACTTCGAGTTCGGCGGAAAGTTCAGCAACTTGCGCTTCATTATTTTTGTTGGGCCTCGATGCCGCGCGCTCCGCTATGGGCGTGATGCACGAAATAGGCAGCCACCGCCGCCGAGACGCCGTAGAGCATCAGCGGGATCAGGATTCGTCGTGCACGTTTGCGGATTACCATGCGGATGAGTCTTACATCGGCATGGTTAAGGACGGGTTAGGAAGGTCCATGCCGGT
>KI911956.1:257442-260959 GCA_000517005.1 Microvirga lupini | reverse complement strand
ACCCACTCAGTCCGGAAGACCGGACATGACGGAGATCTCCCGAGGTAAGTTCGACCGCCTTCCCCGCGCACCTGCCGAATTTACCGCCCCGGTCTTTGATGACCCTGGACTTCGCAGTCATTTGCCTGCTCGTCCGGCCGGGACGGCCTCGTATCCGGTTCTTGTCCATCAGGTCGCGGTTTTGCTCCATGCTTCCTTCAGACCCCGCCTCACGGCGACGCCCTTGCACTTCGCTAACCCTTCGCCGCCATCAGGCTGGGTAGAAGACTTACACTTCCAAGCTGTCGAACATGCTCGGCACGCAAAGAAAAAGCCGCCTTTCGGCGGCTTTCTCAAACATCTGTATCAAACGCGGTTCACGCCAGCGCCTTCAGAGCCGCACGGCCTGCATACTTCGCCTGCGGACCGAGCTCCTCCTCGATTCGGATGAGCTGATTGTATTTGGCTGTCCTGTCCGAACGGGCAAGCGAGCCCGTCTTGATCTGCCCGCAATTGGTCGCGACGGCGAGATCCGCGATGGTGGAATCCTCCGTTTCGCCCGAGCGGTGAGACATGACGGCGGTGTAGCCGGCGCGGTGGGCCATATCGACGGCGGCGAGGGTCTCGGTGAGCGAGCCGATCTGGTTCACCTTCACGAGCAGAGAGTTCGCGACACCTTTCTTGATGCCTTCGGAAAGACGGTCCACGTTGGTGACGAAGAGGTCGTCGCCGACGAGCTGGCACTTGGACCCGATGAGGTCGGTCACGGCCTTCCACCCCCCCCAATCATCCTCGGACATGCCGTCCTCGATGGTGGCGATGGGATAGGCGGAGACGAGCTTCGCCAGATATTCGGCCTGCTGCTGCGGGTTCAGTTTCTGGCCTGTGCCTTCATAGTGGTAGGCGCCATCCTTGAAGAACTCGGTGGCCGCGCAGTCGAGACCGAGCACGATATCCTGGCCCGGCTTGTACCCGGCCTGTTCGATGGACTTCATGATGAAGTCGAGGGCTGCCTCGGCGGAAGGGAGATTCGGGGCGAAACCGCCCTCGTCGCCCACATTGGTGTTGTGGCCGGCATCTTTCAGCGCCTTCTTGAGGGTGTGGAACACCTCGGCGCCCATGCGCACGGCTTCGGCCAGCGTCGGCGCACCGACGGGCATGATCATGAATTCCTGGAAGTCGATCGGATTGTCCGCATGCGCGCCACCGTTGATGATGTTCATCATCGGAACCGGCAGAACCCGGGCCTGCGTGCCGCCCACATAGCGGTAGAGAGGCAGAGCCACCGCATCAGCCGCGGCCTTGGCAACAGCGAGGGAGACGCCGAGGATGGCGTTGGCACCGAGGCGAGCCTTGTTGGGGGTGCCGTCGAGCTCGATCATAGTCTCGTCGATGGCGACCTGCTCCTCCGCGTCCATGCCGCCGATGGCGTCGAGGATCTCGTTGTTGACCGCGTCGATGGCCTTCTGCACGCCCTTGCCGAGATAGACCGACTTGTCGCCGTCACGCAGTTCGACCGCCTCATGGGCGCCCGTGGACGCGCCGGAGGGCACGGCCGCACGGCCCATGGAGCCGTCTTCGAGGGTCACGTCCACCTCGACCGTGGGATTGCCCCGGCTGTCGAGGATCTGGCGGGCGAAAACGTCGATAATCGCTGTCATTGAGCAGGCTCCTGCTGGCTGAAGTGCGGCCGGCGCAGCCCGTTGAACGGGTGCGGCCTCAAGTCATGAATTGGCTTATTGACCGAAATGCCCATGTGGGCAAGGACGGCAAGAGCTTTCCCTTTACCAATCCAAGGTCAATTCCACATGACGGAAACCACCCTCCAGCTCGGCCAGGCATCCGCCGCGCCTGAATCCCCGGAAACCGCGCAGCTCGACCGGGTGCCGAATCCGCATCCCGACACCGATTACCTGGCCCGCTTCACCGTGCCGGAATTCACCTCTCTTTGCCCGGTCACGGGCCAGCCGGATTTCGCGATTCTCGTGATCGATTACGTGCCGGGGCCATGGCTCGTCGAATCCAAGTCGCTCAAGCTGTACATGCACAGCTTCCGCAACCATGGCGCCTTCCATGAGGATTGCACGGTCGCCATCGGCAAGCGTCTCGCGGACCTGCTCGAGCCGCACTACCTGAGGATCGGCGGCTATTGGTATCCGCGCGGCGGCATCCCCATCGACGTGTTCTGGCAGACCGGCGAACTGCCGAGGAACCTGTGGCTGCCTGACCAAGGCGTGGCGCCCTACCGGGCCCGCTGAGCGGCGGGCTTCGTCAGGACGACGGAAGCAGTCAGGCCGACGCCGACGATGATCAGGGCGGCGATTCCCGTCGCCCCGGTCAGCCCGATATTGCGCAGTCCGAAACCCATCAGGACGACGCCGAGCGCTTGGCCGCAGAAGAACGAGAAGGCGTGGAGCGCGACCGCCGAGGCGCGGGCGCCGGGCGCCACTTCCGTCACCTGCGCCTGGAAGGTGTTGTGGAGCATGTAGAAGCCGAGGCCCATGAGCAGCAGGGCAAGCGCATCGAGCTTCCAGTCTCCGCCCAGCCCGAGGATGATGAGCGCCGCTCCGGCAAAGAAGCCTCCGCCTAAGAGGATCTTGCCGATGCCGAGCCGCCTCAGCATCCAGCCTACGAGAGCCGAATAGATCAGGCCGCCGACCGCAAATCCGCCAATGGCGAAACCGGCCTCGGCCGCCCCGCCCCCGCCCCGCTCCTCAAGTAGCGGCGCCACATAGGGGAAAATGCCGAAAAGCGCGATGGCCTCGACGAATACGGAGCCGAAGAGAAACAACGCGCGCGGATTGGAAAGGATGTCCCTGTATCGCAGGAGTGCACTTTGCAGATCGAACCTGCCCCCGGGCAACGCCCCTCTGAAACCGATCGTGGTGGCCACCAAGGCCAGTGCCACCATAACCGTTGAGAGAGTGAACACGCCCCGCCAACCGATCAGCTCCGCCAGAAGCCCCGCGAAAGACGATCCGGCCAACTGGCCGATGATCACCGCGACCAGATAGCGGCTCAGCGCCACCTGGCGCCGGGCCATCTCGACCCGGTCGCCGATCAGCGCGATGGAAAGCGGCACCGCTCCCCCTGCCGCCGCACCGGCAATGATGCGAAGCGTGAACAGAGTTTCCGCGTTCGGTGCGAAGATGGAGCCGGTCAAGGCCAAGAAGAGAAGCGCCAGCGCCACCTTCATGACCCGTTCTTTGCCGAGCGCATCGCCAATGGGCCCCAACACGGGCTGGATGAAGGCATAGGGAAGCGCGAAAGCAGCCGACAGAAGCGCAATGGTCTGAGGCGTGGAGCTCAGATCCCGGGCGATGATCCCGACCATAGGTTCGACAGCGCGGCCGGAAAAGGTGCTCGCAAAGCCGCTGGTGGCGAGGATCAGGATCAGGTTGCGGGAGGACATGGCATCCTAGCGATTGAGGCCGTGAAGGGAGCTAGGCTCCTTATCACGGCCCCATCGGAACACGAGGAGCAGGAATGCAGACCTGCCCTCCTGAAAAGTCATGGAAACAGCCTAGAGCGCGTTGAC
>KI911956.1:257207-257342 GCA_000517005.1 Microvirga lupini | reverse complement strand
CGTGGGCTCGGGGTTTCACCCTCTGCCGCACCGCCGAAGGCCAACTCAAGTTGGTGTTGCTGCCGCTTGGTCCGTCGAGACACCTGCTCTACTTACCCTCTCTAACGTTCGGGCCTTCGGCCTTGCGGCCTACTC
>KI911956.1:240937-256947 GCA_000517005.1 Microvirga lupini | reverse complement strand
CTCTAGGCCGCCCTGCCCTTCGCCAATGCGTCGAACGCCTTCAGCTGCGCGAGCAATCCCTCCAGCTCCTTTAACGGTACCATGTTGGGTCCGTCGGACGGCGCCTTGTCCGGATCCTGGTGTGTCTCGATGAAGATTCCAGCGACGCCGACTGCCACAGCCGCCCGGGCGAGCACCGGCACGTATTCCCGCTGGCCGCCTGAGGTCGTGCCCTTGCCGCCGGGCTGCTGCACGGAATGGGTCGCGTCGAAGATCACTGGAGCGCCGGTCTCTGCCATGATCGGCAGGGAGCGCATATCGGAGACGAGCGTGTTGTAGCCGAAGGAGGCGCCGCGCTCGGTGAGCATCACGTTCGGATTGCCGGCGGCCGTCACCTTGGCTGCGACGTTCGCCATGTCCCAGGGTGCCAGGAACTGGCCCTTCTTCACGTTGACCACTCGGCCCGTCTTGGCCGCGGCGACCAGAAGATCGGTCTGGCGGCAGAGGAAGGCCGGAATCTGGAGAATGTCGACCACCTCGCCCACAGGAGCGCATTGGTCGTTCTCGTGCACATCGGTGATCACCGGCAGGCTGAACTTCTCCTTCACCTCGGCGAAGATGGAAAGAGCCTTGTCCAGCCCGATACCGCGGGCGCTGGAAATGGAGGTCCGGTTCGCCTTGTCGAAGGACGACTTGTAGACGAGGCCGAGGCTGAGCTTTCCGGCAATCTCCTTGAGCGCGGAAGCCATTTCGAGCGCGTGATCGCGGCTTTCCATGGCACAGGGCCCGGCGATGATGCTGAGTGGCAGGTGATTGCCGAAGCGGACGGAACCGGCCGAGACGACGGCAGGAATTTGTTTGGTGTCGGTCATGCGCCGTCTCTAGCCTTTCTGACGCGGCAAGCAAAGCACCTCTGTGCATGCCCCCTCCTCATCATAGTGGGAGTAAAGGGCTCAGAGGCGCTTAACCAAGAAACAGAAAGAGCGACATCTCCAACCAAAGGTTGGTTTACTTTAGGTAATCTCTAAAACAAGATGCTATCTGCATGGGAAGCTTAAGAAATTTTACCTGCAGACAATGCTGGGCCGGACCCGAAATTCACTTTGCAGCGCGTGGGGGGCGCTCTGATGTCCGAAAATAGCAAGATGCACGAGCTTGTGGCGCTCAGAACGGCGCTCGGCTTTACGCAAAGCAGAATGGCCCATGAGATTGAGCTGAACCTGCGCGACTACCAATCCTTCGAATGGGGTGAGAACGAGATTCCGGATCTGTATCTCAGGGCGATCGAGCGGATCGCCATGCTCTATGCCGTTCGGCACAAGAATCCGATGCTGGTACCTCCGGCCATGCGTGCAGAGGCGCTTCAGTTCGCCCGAATGATCGAAGCGAGCATGTGAAGGACGATTCCGGCCATCTCGCCAGAATTCAACCGCATTCTCAGAACGTCATTGCTGCCGCGTTGATGATGCCAGCAGCGAGCGAAGAGGCTCCGAGAAACAGAGCAGCCGCCATTTCGCCGCCGGCGATGCGCTGCGACAGGTTCGGCATCACGATCCGCACCAGCCAGTAGACGGTGATCTGCACCGCGAGAGCGACAAGGCCCCAGACGAGACAGTCGACGATGGTTTGGGCGTGGACGATGGCACTTGCCAGTGGAAGGGCAAAGCCGACGAGGCTGAAGCCGAGGGCGGTCGCCGCCGAGATGACGTTCTCGCGGATCAGGGCGAACTCGTTGTGCATGGTCGCAAGCGTGTAGATCGCGAGATAGAGGCCGACCAGGGCGACGGCGAGGACGAAGAAGATCAGGAAGTCGGGCAAGCCCGCCAGAGATGAAGCCACGATCAGTCCCCTATACGATTCATTTTTCTAATCGGTATGGGGATATGGTTAATATTACGTTGGCTCGAACGCGATCGCGACACCGAAAGCGGCGCTGGCTGGCACGATGAGCCGGCTGCCAATATGCTGATAGGGAATATCCGCTGAATCCAGCCACTTCGCCTGACCGTGGATGTCCTCGACGCGGACCGAAAATGCTACGAATGATGGCTGATCGAGTTCGGCCTCGACCGAGCCATAGATCTCGGCCGCATCATCGGGTGTGAGGACATCGATGTGACTTTCGCCCAGGCGGAAGGACAGATCGTCCCCATCCGGGCTGGCGGGCTGCACGCCCGTAAATGCCGCCAGGAAAGTGCGGAGCCGCTCCGGGGCGGGAGCCGCCAACGTCACCGATCCTATCTGGATCGCCTTGTTATCGTGGCGCTGGAAGTCCGGATTCCAGAAGTTTTCTGGGAAGTGCTGCTCGCAGACGAAGAAGCCGGCTTTCGGAGAGTTCTCGGCGGAGGCGAAAGCCAGGGTGAAGGCCACTTTCGTCTCACTGCCGTCGGGGCGGCGGCCGCTGCGCTCGAAATGGAATGGCTCGAACGAGCCGATGCCGCTTTCCGAAAACAAAGCCGCATCGGCCCTAGCATCCTGGCTATCGAGGACCAGCATGGCGAGACCCTCTCGGTCTCTGAGGTAATCCCGGACGAAAGCGCCGAAGCTGAATGCGCTTGCCTCGTGCGGAGCTATTGCGGCCTTCTCGCCCACCGTGATCAGCTCAATGAAGGAGCTTGGGAGCTGGACGATCCGATTCTCGGTGCCCCAGGGATGACGATTGCGGGCGCCGACCTGGAAACCGAGGCGCTGATAGAAGCTCCCAGCTTGATCGAGATCTTGAACGGCAACAACGAGATGGTCGATCCGGCGCGTCATCGGGCACTTTCCTGTAGCGAGAGCATAGACTTAGTGCGCCCGACGGGTTTTGACCAAGATAGGCGCACTTGCCTTCCCCCTTGTGGAGGGGGAAACACCCGCGCTCAAAACGAAATCCCCGGAACAAGTCCGGGGACGGCGAGTGTGCCTGTCTTAACTTAAACCAGCCGGCTTTGCTCCACGGCCGCGTGAATGAAGCTCTTGAAGAGGGGATGCGGCTCGAACGGACGCGATTTCAGCTCTGGGTGATACTGGACGCCAATGAACCAGGGATGGTCCTCGTATTCCACGATCTCGGGCAGAACGCCGTCTGGCGAGACGCCGGAGAAACGCAGACCCTTCTCCTCCAGCCGGTCACGATAGGTCATGTTGACCTCGTAGCGGTGCCGGTGACGCTCGGAGATTTCCGTGCCGCCGTAGATCTCCGCCACCTTGCTGCCGGGCTTGAGGGTCGCCTGATAGGCGCCGAGGCGCATGGTGCCGCCGAGATCGCCGCCGGATGCGCGCTTCTCGAGCTCGTTGCCGCGCAGCCACTCGGTCATCAGGCCGACGACCGGCTCCGAGGTCGGGCCGAACTCGGTCGAGCTGGCATCCTTGATGCCGGCGAGGGACCGGGCCGCCTCGATGACCGCCATCTGCATGCCGAAGCAGATGCCGAAATACGGCACCTTACGCTCGCGGGCGAAACGGGCCGCCCGGATCTTGCCTTCGGCACCACGCTGGCCGAAGCCGCCGGGAACCATGATGCCATGGATACCCTCCAGGAACGGGGCTGGATCTTCATGCTCGAAGATCTCGCTCTCGATCCATTCCAAATTCACCTTCACCTGATTGGCGATGCCGCCATGGTGAAGGGCCTCGATCAGGGACTTATAGGCATCCTTGAGGCCGGTGTATTTGCCGACGACGGCAATGGTGACTTCGCCCTCCGGATTGTGAACGCGTCCGGAGATGTTGGTCCAGCGGCTGAGATCAGGAGCCTTGGCGTTGCTGTCGAGACCGAAGGCCGCCAGAACCTCGCTGTCGAGCCCGGCCTCGTGATAGGCGAGCGGGACGTCATAGATCGAGCGGGCGTCGCGCGCTTCGATCACCGCTGTCTCGCGCACGTTGCAGAACAGGGCAAGCTTGCGGCGCTCGTCCTTCGGGATCTCGCGATCGGTGCGGCAGAGAAGGATATCGGGCTGAATGCCGATGGAGCGCAGCTCCGCCACTGAGTGCTGGGTCGGCTTCGTCTTCAGCTCGCCGGCCGACGGAATGAACGGCAGGAGGGTCAGGTGGACATAGATCGCCTGTCCCCGGTTCAGATCGTTGCCGAGCTGACGGATCGCCTCGAAGAACGGCAGGCCCTCGATGTCGCCGACCGTGCCGCCAATCTCGACGAGAACGAAGTCGAATCCTTCATTGCCTGTGAGCACGAAGTCCTTGATGGCGTTGGTGACATGCGGGATCACCTGGATCGTGGCGCCGAGATAGTCGCCGCGCCGCTCCTTGGTGATGATGTCGAGATAGATGC
Organism: Microvirga lupini; assembly: GCA_000517005.1. Classification (GTDB taxonomy): domain Bacteria; phylum Pseudomonadota; class Alphaproteobacteria; order Rhizobiales; family Beijerinckiaceae; genus Microvirga; species Microvirga lupini. The sequence continues at coordinate 252,698 of KI911956.1, read as the reverse complement.
GCCCGGTGGTGATGTTGTCGGCCTTGGTGGCCGGCACGCCGGTGAAGCGCTCGTAATGTCCGAGATCCAGATCGGTCTCAGCCCCATCGTCGGTCACGAAGACCTCGCCGTGCTGGTAGGGACTCATCGTCCCCGGATCGACGTTGAGATATGGGTCGAGCTTGCGAAGCCGAACCTTGTAGCCGCGTGCTTGGAGAAGCGCTCCCAGGGCCGCTGAAGCCAGACCCTTGCCGAGCGAAGACACCACGCCGCCGGTGATGAATACGTACCGCGTCATGGACCCCTATCCATAAATATCGGATACCGATTCGCAATCGCGAACAGCATTACCCGAGGTCAATCCACAAAAAGAGAGGGCCGGAAGCCCGGCCCTGGTTTCATTTACTGCTGAGGCGCTGTCGGCGCCGGAGCGCTGGGGGTCGGAGCTGCCGGCTGATCGCCCTGGAGGCGCTGCAGCTGCTCGAGCACATTGCCGCCCTGAGGCGCCGCCGGAGCCTGCTGACCCGGAGCCGGCGCTGCCGGTGCGGCGCCGTCCAGGATCGAACGCGGAGCCCGGGTCGAGGTCGCCATGACGGTGAGCGCAATGCTCGTCACGAAGAATAGACCTGCCAGGATCGCCGTCGCGCGGGTGAGCGCATTGGCCTGGCCGCGCCCGGTCATGAAGCCGGAAACGCCGCCGCCACCGCCGCCGAGGCCCATGCCGCCGCCCTCGGAGCGCTGCAGGAGAACCACGCCGATCAGGGCGAGCACGATGATCAGGTGGACAATGATGAGAACTGTTTGCATCGTTCAAAAAACCTCAAGCGGCTGCGCACAGGGCGACAGCCGCTCGCAATCCGTTCGTTGCGGCGGCCTGTAGCATAGGTGGGCGCAGGATCAAAGACCTGCAAGCTGCCTTTTCTCAGTTAACCGAGATAGGCCCCGGCAATAGCCAGGAAATCGGCTGCCACGAGGCTGGCGCCACCGACCAGGGCACCGTTGACGTTGTCCACTGCCATCAGTTCAGCGGCATTCGAGGGTTTCACTGAGCCGCCATAGAGGATGCGGACCCTGGGCGCGTCCGCCTTGCCGACGAGACGGCGCAGCTCGTCCCGGACCAGAGCGTGCACTTCCGCCACGTCCGCGACGGTCGGCGTCAGACCGGTGCCGATGGCCCAGACGGGCTCATAGGCAACCACGAGGTTGTGGCTGTTCGAATCGACCGGGATCGAGCCGCGCAGCTGCTTGCGGACAACGGAGAGGGTCTTGCCGGCTTCGCGCTCCTCACGGGTTTCGCCGACACAGACGATAGCCGTAAGGCCGGCCCTGTGGGCTGCGACCGCCTTGGCGCAGACATCAACATCCTTTTCCTTGTGATACTGGCGGCGCTCGGAATGGCCGACAATCACGTAAGTCGCACCGCCATCGGCGAGCATTTCGGCCGAAAGGTCACCCGTGAAGGCGCCGGATTCCTTGGCGTGGCAGTCCTGCCCACCAATGGCGACGCGGGAGCCAACGGAATGGTGAGCGAACAGGCTCACGAGAGTGGCAGGCGGGCAGACGGCCAGTTCGACCTTGGCCTTGAGGCCAGGGGTGTAGCCCGCGTGGATCTCCTCCAGAGCCTTGATCGAGGACCTCAGCCCATTCATCTTCCAATTTCCCGCCACCAGCGGGCGCGGCCTATCGACGCTCATTTAAGGCACTCCTGTCACGCTTGATAATTTGGCACTAGCAGAGGCTTGAGCCCTCTTTCAACCAGACTTGCCCTTTTCGTAGAGCCCCTGATCGTTTATCGGCAGGTTTAACGAGTTTTTGAAAAACGGGTTCACGATGCTTCGGAACATGCGCAAGGCTGGGCAGACCCTAGTCGGCAAAATCATCGCCACCGTCTTTTTCGGTGCCTTGATCGTCAGCTTCGCCATCTGGGGCATTGGCGACATCTTCCGCGCGACACCCGCTTCTGCGGTAGCCGAGGTGGGAAGCACCACCATCACGGTCGATCAGGTCCGTAATGCCTACACCAACGAGCTTCAGCGGCTTGGGCGTCAATTCCGTACCGTCATCAGCCCCGAGCAGGCCCGGGCCTTCGGCCTCGACCAGCAGGTCGTCGCCAATCTCGTCACCGAGGCCGTGATGGCCGAGCAGGCCAAGCAGATGGGTCTTTCCGTATCGGATCAGCTCGTTGCCGCCTCGATTATGAACAACCCGGCCTTCAAGGGAGCCGACGGACAGTTCAACCGCGCTCTCTTCGATCAGGCCCTGCGCAATGTCGGCCTCTCCGAGGCCGGCTTCGTACAGGAGCAGCGCTCTGCCATGGCGCGTCTCCACCTGGCTGAAGCCATTGCCGGGGATATCACCGTGCCTGCTGCAGCGCGGAATGCCTTTCATCGCTACTCCAGTGAGCGCCGTGCGGCTTCCTATCTCCTCTTGACCCCAGCCATGGCGGGAGACATTCCGGCCCCGACGGCCGAGCAGCTTCAGAGCTTCTTCACCGAGCGCAGGAGCACTTTCCGCGCTCCCGAGTACCGGGCCATAACGGTCATGGCGCTCGATGCCGCCGCTCTCGCCAAGCCGGACACTGTGTCCGAAGCCGACGCCCGCCAGCGCTATGAGCAACAGAAGGCCAATTACGGCACGCCTGAGCGACGCACGATCCAGCAGATCACCTTCCCGTCCCAAGCCGAAGCCGAGGCCGCCGCCACCAAGATCAAGGAGGGCAGGACTTTCGAGGTGCTCGCGGCCGAGCGCAATGTCTCCCCGCAGGATCTGGAACTCGGCACCTTCACCAAGACCGAAATGCTCGATCAGGCGGTGGCCGATGCAGCCTTTGCCCTTGAGCAGGGAGCGGTGAGCGCCCCGATCACTGGCCGCTTCGGCCCCGTGCTCATGCGGGTCACCCAGATTCAGCCCGAATCCGTACGTCCCTTCGAGGAGGTGGCTGCCGAACTCCGCCAGGAGATTGCCCAGGAACGCGCGAAGGGCCAGATCGAGAAGATCCATGATGAGATCGAGGATCTGCGCGCCGGCGCCAAACCGCTGGCGGATATCGCCAAGGAAAAGGGCTTGCCCCTAGTCCAGGTCCCGGCGGTCGAGGCCGGTGGCCTCGATAAGGCCGGCAATCCGGTCAATCTGCCGGAGAAGGATGCCGTGGTGAAAGCCGCCTTCGCATCCGATATCGGGGTCGATAACGAGGCCCTGCGCACTGCGACCGGCTATGTCTGGTACGACGTGAGCGGCATCGAAGCCTCCCGCGAAAAGAACCTCGACGAGGTCCGCGATCAGGTCGCCACCCAATGGCGCGAGGATCAGGTAGCGCAGCGCTTGTCCGAAAAGGCGAACGAACTCACCGGACGTCTCGAAAAGGGCGAGGCCATCGAAGCCGTGGCCGAGGAGGCGGGAGCATCGGTCAAGAACGCGACCGACCTTGCCCGCAACACTGCCAAGGATGATCTCGCGACCGAGGCGGTGAACCGCATCTTCGCCGTTCCTGTCGGCAAGGTAGGCCATGCCGCCAACGGGACGGACGCTCGCGCAGTATTCAAGGTCACCTCAGCCACGGTGCCGCCCCTGGTCACCACGACGCAAGCGGCGCAGAACATCGAGAACCAGCTTCAGACCGGCTTCGGTGACGACCTGATCAGTCAGTACATCGCCCAGGTGCGTCAGGATCTCGGTGTCACCATCAACCAGCAGGCGCTGCGTCGGGCCACGGGCGGCGAATCGTAAACCATGACGGTCACGCCCGAGTTCGATACCTTCGCGGCAGCCTACGAGGCTGGCGAGGCCGGCGTCCTGCGCACGACCCTCGTGGGCGATCTGCTGACCCCTGTCGCGGCCTTCCTGAAGCTGCGGCACGACCGGAAGGGTTCGGCTTTCCTGCTTGAATCCGTCGAAGGTGGAGCGACCCGCGGCCGCTTCTCGATGATCGGCCTCGATCCCGATCTCGTCTGGCGCTGCCAGGACGGCGTGGCTGCGACCGACCGCCAGGCACTGAGCCGCATGCAGGAATTCAGAGTGGAGGAGCTTCCGCCGCTGGAAAGCCTGCGCGCGCTGATCAAGGAAAGCGCTCTGCCCCTCTCCGACGACCTGCCGCCGATGGCAGCGGGCCTTTTCGGCTACCTGGGCTACGACATGGTTCGGCTCATGGAGCGCCTGCCCGAGCCCAATCCGGACGTATTGAAGGTGCCCGATGCCATCCTGATCCGGCCGACCATGATGGTGGTGTTCGACGCGGTAAAGGACGAGATCTCCCTTATCACTCCCGTGCGCCCTCAGTCAGGGACCTCAGCCAAGGCGGCCTATGAGACGGCTCTTGCGCGTCTGGATGAGGTCACAGCAGCCCTCGAACGCCCGCTCCCCATCGACGACGGCAACGATCCAACCCAGATCCACTTCGAGCCGCCTGTTTCCAACACGACGCCGCAGGAATTCGAAGCCATGGTCGCCGGAGCGAAGGAATACATCCGCGCCGGCGACATCTTCCAGGTGGTGCTGTCACAGCGGTTCGAGTCGCCCTTTCCCCTGCCCGCCTTTGCGCTCTACCGCTCCCTGCGCCGGGTCAATCCGGCGCCGTTCCTCTGCTATCTCGATTTCGAGGATTTCCAGATCGTCTGCTCCTCGCCGGAGATCCTGGTGCGGGTCCGCGACGGCAAGGTCACAATCCGTCCCATCGCAGGCACCCGCCCACGCGGTGCGACGGCTGCCGCGGACCGGGCCTATGCGGCAAGCCTGCTCGCGGATCAGAAGGAGCGAGCCGAGCATCTGATGCTGCTCGATCTGGGGCGCAACGACGTGGGCCGGGTGGCTGAGATGGGGTCCGTGGAGGTCACGGATTCCTTCTTCCTCGAATATTACAGCCAGGTGATGCACATCGTCTCGAATGTGGAAGGCCGGCTCGATCCCTCCTTCGACGCCCTCGATGCGCTCGTGGCAGGCTTCCCGGCCGGCACGGTCTCCGGCGCTCCGAAGGTGCGCGCCATGCAGATCATCGACGAGCTGGAAAAGGACAAGCGTGGGCCTTATGCCGGCTGCATCGGGTATTTCGGTGCCAATGGCGAGATGGATACCTGCATCGTGCTGCGCACGGCCGTTGTGAAGGGCGGACGCATGGCGGTTCAGGCAGGAGCCGGCATCGTCTACGATTCCGATCCGGCCTCCGAGCAGCAGGAATGCATCAACAAGGCGAAAGCGCTTTTCCGGGCTGCCGAGGAAGCCGTGCGCTTCGCGAGCCAGGCAAGGGTTGGACAATGAGCTTTGAAGAAAGCCGCATTTTCAAACGGCGAACCGGAACCACTTCGCCTGAAAATGCTATGCATTCAAGGCGTCCCTTGACCGGGGGCTTCGCTTACGCGAACGTCGACGCGCTATGACCCGCGTTCTCGTCATCGACAATTACGACAGCTTCACCTGGAATCTGGTGCATCTGCTCGGCCCGCTCGCGACGTCCGTCGACGTGGTGCGCAACGATGCCATTACCACGGACGAAGTGCTCGCCTCACAGCCCGATGCCATCGTACTCTCTCCCGGTCCCTGTACGCCGAATGAGGCCGGGATCTGCCTCGATCTCGTGAAGCGTGCCTCGCCCGAAATCCCGACTTTCGGCGTCTGCCTGGGTCTGCAGACCATCGGGCAAGTCTTCGGCGGCACCGTCTCGCGGGCGCCCCTGCCCATGCACGGCAAGGTGTCCGAGGTGGAGCATGGCGGCCAGGCGGTGTTCCGCGGCATCAACGGCTCCTTCAAGGCGACGCGCTACCACTCGCTGATCGTGGATCGTGAGACCTGTCCGGCCGAGCTGCAGGTGACAGCAGAAACCTCCGATGGGCTCGTCATGGGCCTGTCCCACCGGTCGCTGCCGATCCACGGCGTGCAGTTTCACCCCGAGAGCATCCTGTCGGAGCATGGGGTGACGATCATGCGCAATTTCTTCGAACTCGCGGCGGATTGGAACGCCAAGCACCGCACCGCCAGCGGCCTTGCCGCTCCAGCAGGACATTGAAACCGATGGAATCGTTCAAATCCTACCTCGCCAAAGTCGCCACAGGCGCATCGCTGACGCGTGACGAGGCGCGGGATGCCTTCGATGACCTGCTCTCCGGTGAGGTCACCCCCGCCCAGGGTGGTGCCTTCCTGATGGCGCTGCGGGTCCGCGGCGAGGCCCTCGAGGAGATCGTCGGGGCGGTCACGGCCATGCGCGGCCGCATGCTGCGGGTCAATGCGCCCGAGAAGGCCATCGACATCGTCGGCACCGGCGGCGACCACAAGGGCAGCTACAACATCTCGACCCTCGCCTCGATCATCGTGGCCTCCTGCGGCGTCCCTGTCGCCAAGCACGGCAACCGGGCCGCTTCCTCGAAGTCCGGCACGGCGGACGTGCTTGCGGCTCTGGGTCTCAAGCTCGGTCTCGACTCGGAAGGCTTGGAGCGTTGCCTCGAAGAGACGAAGCTCTGCTTCATGTTCGCGCAGACCCACCACGCCGCCATGCGCCACGTGGCGCCGGTGCGCGTCGAACTCGGGACACGCACGATCTTCAACCTGCTCGGACCACTCGCCAACCCTGCGGGGGCCAAACGCCAGCTTCTCGGTGTGTTTTCAGACGCTTGGCTCGAACCGCTCACGCAGGTTCTGAAGGAGCTTGGCTCCCAAAAGGTCTGGACCGTGCATGGCTCGGACGGGCTCGACGAGATGACGACGACCGGCCCGACCTTCGTGGCGGCCTTGGAGAATGGCGCGATCCGTCGCTTCACCGTGACCCCAGAGGAGGTCGGCCTGCCGACCGTGTCGCTTGACGATCTCCGAGGTGGCGACCCGGAGCACAACGCGGCCCAGCTGCGCGCCGTTCTGGATGGCGCCCGCACGCCCTATCGCGATGTGGCTCTGCTCAATGCGGCAGCCTCCCTCGTCATCGCAGATGAGGCCGAGAACCTGCGCGATGGTCTCGACCGTGCGTCGCGGGCGCTCGACAGCGGCGCGTCGAAGGCAACCCTCGAGCGTCTCGTCAAAGTCTCGAACGCTTAGGCGAACATCCCATGGCCGACGTTCTCAGCAAGATCGAAGCCTACAAACGCCAGGAGATCGCAGCGGCGAAAGCGGCCGTTTCGCCGAGCGAGATGGAGCGCCGCGCCCGTGCGGCCTCCCCGCCCCGCGGCTTTGCCAAAGCCATCGAACGACATCTCTCTGAAGGACGCCCTGCCCTCATCGCCGAAGTGAAGAAGGCTAGTCCGTCCAAGGGCCTGATCCGCGCAGACTTCGATCCGCCGAGCCTGGCGAAGGCCTATGCCGAAGGCGGCGCCACCTGCCTGTCCGTTCTGACCGATGAGCCCTCGTTCCAAGGTAAGCCTGAATACCTGGCCCAGGCCCGCGAAGCCTCCGGCCTGCCGGCGTTGCGCAAGGACTTTCTGTTCGAGCCCTACCAGGTTTACGAGGCGCGCGCCTGGGGCGCCGATTGCATCCTCGTGATCATGGCGAGTGTGTCCGACGATGAGGCCCGCGTTCTGATCGACACCGCCCACGACCTCGGCATGGATGTGCTGGTCGAGGTCCATGATCGGGCGGAGCTGGAACGCGCGCTCCCCCTCGGCACCAAACTGGTCGGCATCAACAACCGTAACCTGCGCACCTTCGAAGTGTCGCTCGGCGTTAGCGAGGAACTGGCTCCCCTGATCCCGTCCGACCGCATCGTCGTGGGCGAGAGCGGCATCTTCACGTTGTCCGACATCGAGCGGCTGTCGAAGGTGAACATCCGCACTTTCCTTGTAGGCGAGAGCCTGATGCGGCAGGCTGACGTGGCAGCGGCCACGCGGAGGCTTCTGTTCGGCGAGGCGGCATGACGAAACTGACGCATCTCGATGCGACTGGCCAAGCCAGCATGGTCGACGTTTCCGACAAGAGCGTCACCAGCCGCACCGCGATTGCCGAGGGATGTGTTGTCATGCAGGCGGAAACCTTGGACCTGATCCGCCACGGCGAGGCGAAGAAAGGCGATGTGTTGGGCACCGCGCGGCTCGCCGGTATCATGGCTTCCAAGCGCACGCACGAGCTCATCCCGCTCTGTCACCCGCTTCTCATCTCGAAGGTCAAGGTGGACTGCACCCTCGATGACAACCTTCCCGGCGTGCGCGTAAGCGCCGAAGTGAAGGTTTCGGGCCAGACCGGGGTCGAGATGGAGGCGCTGACTGCCGTTTCCATAGCCTGCCTGACGATCTACGACATGGTGAAGGCGGCCGATAAAGCGATGCGGATCGAGAATGTCCGCCTGCGCCGGAAGAGCGGTGGCCGCTCGGGAGATTTCGAGGCACCATGAGCCTGATCTCGGTCGAGGATGCCCTGTCCCGCGTACTGGCAAGTGTCGAAAAGCCGGTTGGCATCGAGCATGTCTCCCTCTCCGCCTGCGCGGGCCGGACGCTGGCCGAGGATGTCGGCGCCCTGCGCGACCAGCCACCCTTTCCCGCCTCTGCGATGGACGGCTATGCGGTGCGAAGCGCCGATTGTGCGACAGTGCCGGCAACCCTCCGGGTCATTGGCACCAGCGCGGCCGGCAATCGTTTCTCAGGCACCATCGGAGCCATGGAGGCGGTACGCATCTTCACCGGCGCGCCCGTTCCGGATGGCACTGATGCGGTGGTGCTGCAGGAAGATACGGAGCGCTTCGACGATCATGTGATGGTGAAAGAGGCGGCCCGGCCCAACCGTCATATCCGTGCGGCGGGCCTCGATTTCCGCTCCGGCGACGTGCTCCTGCAAGCTGGCCTGCGCCTCGATTCTCGGCATATCGCCCTAGCCGCCGCCATGGGCCATGGGGTGCTCCCTGTTCATCGCAAACCGCGGGTCGCCATTCTCGCCACAGGCGACGAGTTGGTGCGCGCAGGCGAGCCTGTCGGTCCCGATCAGATCACCGCTTCCAGCCTACCGGCCACGATGCTGATGATCGAGAAAGCCGGGGCCGAAGCGATCGATCTCGATATCGCGCGCGACACGCTTGAATCGCTCGATGAACGCATTCAGGCCGCCAGAGATGCGGGTGCCGATATCCTCGTAACCCTGGGCGGCGCTTCCGTGGGCGAGCACGACCTGGTGCAGAAGGCCTTGAACCGCCAGGGGATGGATCTCGGCTTCTGGCGCGTGGCCTTGCGCCCCGGAAAGCCTCTGATGCATGGTCGCCTCGGCTCGACCCTGCTCCTCGGGCTGCCGGGCAACCCTGTCTCTTCCCTTGTCTGCGCCGTCCTGTTCCTGATCCCAGCCATTCGCGCTCTGCTCGGAGACCAGAAGGCTGCTGAGGATCCGACGGAGGACGCAATTCTCGGAGCCGACCTCCCGCCCAACAAAGAGCGTCAAGACTACATGCGCGCATCGCTGTCGTTCCAGGATGTTCTCGTGAACCTCGCAAATGGGCCCGAGCGGCTCATGCTTCCCGTGGCGACACCGCACCTGCTTCAGGATTCGTCCATGCTCAGCATCCTGGAGCGCTCCGACGCCCTTCTGGTCCGCCCGCCCTACGCCCCGGCGGCCACGGCAGGCGAACCCTGTCGCATCATCCGGCTGGAGCGCTTTTGCTGATGAATCCTGCGCCCGAGGCTTGTCTGCAGGTAAATTGAGAATTGTTTGACATATCAGCTGAGCCGCAGGCTTGCGGAACACAGCAAGAACGGCTACCTTGTTCTCGATTTGTTTCAGAATCGCTCCACTTGGGAGCAGTAAGGGCTAGCCATGCTGACGCGCAAACAGCACGAATTGCTCCGCTTCATTCATGAGCGGCTGCGTGAAACCGGGGTTCCGCCGTCTTTCGACGAGATGAAGGACGCGCTCGACCTCAAGTCTAAATCCGGCATTCATCGCCTCATTACGGCGCTCGAGGAGCGTGGCTTCATCCGTCGCCTACCGAACCGGGCTCGGGCGCTGGAGGTAATCCGCCTGCCGGAAAGCACCAGCGGTGCAGGCAGCCAGCGGCGCTTCACGCCGAGCGTGGTCGAGGGTGGACTGGCCGGCAAGGCCAAGGCAGCGCCCCAGCCAGCGCCCGATCCGCGGGACCGCGAGATGTCGATTCCCGTCATGGGCCGGATCGCCGCCGGTGTGCCGATCTCGGCAATCCAGACCCGCAGCCACTCGATCACTCTGTCGGGCGACTTCCTGTCTCAGGGCGATCACTTCGCCCTCGAGGTCCGTGGGGACTCGATGGTGGAAGCCGGTATCCTCGACGGCGATCTCGTGGTGATCCGCCGGCAGGACACGGCCAATACGGGCGACATCATCGTGGCTCTGATCGACGACGAGGAGGCGACGCTGAAGCGCTTCCGCCGTCGGGGCTCGTCTATTGCCCTCGAGGCTGCCAACCAGGCCTATGAGACTCGCGTGCTTGGTCCCGACCGGGTCAAGATCCAGGGTAAGCTCGTCAGTCTGGTTCGCCGGTACTGAATTCTTCCTCGGGAAAATCCTGCTCCGGGACTGGCTGTGTTCGACGTAGCCTTTCCCGGGCAGGCGATGTTTCGGCTCGAAGTGGTTCTGCGCCTGACCAGGACCTGATCTCACGCCCTTTTCTGACGGAGCGTAATTCGACAGCCTCTGGACTGAAGCGGATTGTCGTCGCGCCGCGCTCCTTCAGCTCTTCACCATCCAGGACGAAGCGCGCCCCACATGTCGGCGGTGCCTCGAGCCTCGTGATGATGACCGTGGCGCGACGGCAATCTTCTTCGAAGGCCGAGAAATCCTGGACGAACGCGATCCATCGCCCGCCTGCCGCCCCGACCACGCAGGCTGCAGCATCGCATCTTGCCTCCTGTCTGAGGCTTTCATCATCAACACTTCTGGCATCCCCGTCGGCGCGCAGCCATTGCTCGGCGACGAAATCGGATGGGCGACCTACGAGTGTCAGCTGCCCACCTTCCGCGAACGGCAGCCCCTGCCCCGTCCCGGTCGATGAAGATGTCATAGCGATGCGGTGCGGCGGCGAAGATCAGCCCTGCCCCGGCAGGCACGAGCGCGAGCCACCGCAGGGAAGAAGCCGGGATGGTCAGAACGATCAAGCCGACGCTAAGGAAAACAAGAGCGATGTCACTCAAGGCCGGAACGAACATTGTCGAGCCGCTGAAACTTCCGACCCATGCCGAGACGTCGAGCACCCGAGAAACGGCCGCTCCCATGAATTGCCAGATCGGACGATCAAGACCGAAGGGATATGCCAGCACACCTAAGACAGCGGAGGGCATGACGACGAGCGAGACGAGCGGTAGAGCCAGTGCGTTGCCGATGAGACCGTAGGGGTTCAGGCTCTGGAAATGATAGGCCGCAAAGGGTGCCGTAGCGATGCTGGCCACGAGCGTCGTCGTGACAAGTCCGAGCATTACCTGACCGATCCAGACGAAGCTTCGTTCGAAGATGGTGGCAGTCGCCCTTTCCATCTTTCTGAGGTGCATCAGGGGCACAAGCGTCATCATGGCGGCAACGGCGCCGAAGGACATCTGGAAACTTGGCCCCAGCAAGGCCTCCGGCTCTCGTACCAGCACGATAAGGGCAGCCAGCGACAAGTTGCGGATGCTCAGGGCGGGACGATCCACCAGGGTCGCGCCGAACAGCACAAGCGTCATGATGAGAGAGCGCTCGGTGGCGACGTCGGAACCCGAGAAAATGCAGTAAATCGTGGCTCCGATCATTGCCGCGACGGCCGCGATCTTCTTCACCGGCCAGAGCAGCGCAAACCCGGGCGCAAGCGCCAGAACTGCACGCACCAGCCAGAAGAAGGTGCCTGCGGCCAGCACCATGTGGAGCCCCGAAACCGACACGATGTGATAAA
>KI911956.1:240110-240837 GCA_000517005.1 Microvirga lupini | reverse complement strand
CACCATCGGCCCGAGCGTCATCGACATCTCGAAGCTCTACGGTCAGACCGGGATGTTCACCTACGATCCCGGCTTCACCTCGACGGCGGCTACCGAGTCGAAGATCACCTATATCGACGGTGACAAGGGCATTCTGCTCTATCGCGGCTATCCCATCGACCAGCTTGCCGAGCACGGCGACTTCCTCGAGACCTGCTATCTGCTCCTCTACGGAGAGCTGCCGACTGCGGCCCAGAAGGCTGACTTCGACTATCGCGTCACGCGCCACACCATGGTGCACGACCAGATGAACCGGTTCTTCACCGGCTTCCGCCGCGACGCGCACCCAATGGCGATCATGGTCGCCTGCGTCGGCGCCCTGTCGGCCTTCTATCACGACTCCACCGACATCTCGGATCCGCACCAGCGCATGATCGCGTCCATGCGCATGATCGCGAAGATGCCGACGCTGGCGGCCATGGCCTACAAGTACTCCATCGGCCAGCCTTTCGTGTATCCGCAGAACGAGCTCGACTACACCTCCAACTTCCTGCGCATGTGCTTTGCGGTGCCGGCCGAGGAATACAAGGTCAACCCGGTGCTCTCGCGGGCGCTGGACCGGATCTTCATCCTGCACGCCGATCACGAGCAGAACGCCTCCACGTCGACGGTGCGTCTGGCGGGATCCTCGGGCGCCAATCCGTTTGCCTGCATCGCGGCCGGCATCGCCTGCCTGTGGGGACCGGCT
>KI911956.1:237353-240010 GCA_000517005.1 Microvirga lupini | reverse complement strand
GATAAATGCCGGCCCCACGAAGCACATCATTGGTCGTTTCAGGAATGAGGCCGCGCTTGCCCGTCACCAGCGCTGCCCCAACGCCTCCGGCCGCACCGCCGATGGTTGCGGCGATGCATTCGGTCAGCGCATTGCGTGCCTCGTCGACACGCGCTGCCAGCCACAAGGACCAACCTGGCTTTGGTATTGGCTCAATCTGGCGCACTGGCCCGACCATGGACCCTACGGCACCAATCCCTTGAAATGGGCGTCGCGAGCGAAGTCGTAGCCACCGGGCCACGCGGCCTGTGGCGGCGGAAGCAGGCGCGCCGTGCCAGTAATCAACTGCCCGGGCGAGAGCCCTTCTCCTTTGCGTACAGAGACCCGCACCCGTCGGGGCCGCTCGGCCTCCGCGAAATCCTTTATCTCTGTGACCCGCAAAAGCAGCCGCTTTCCATCTTCACGGTCTTCTATGGCCTCGATGAAACCTGTAACCGGCACGATAGCTATGCGGGTGATAGCGGGCGCCGCCACGCTCCGAGCGCGGATCACGCCAGCCGAGAAGCCTGCAAAAAGCGCTGCGTGCGCGATCATGACAGAAAAGGCTGGGAGGTTCTGTCGAAGGGCAATCGCGGCTGCGCCGCAGATTGTAAAGGCTCCAACCGGTGCCCAGAGGGCCGGCTGCCCCTCGGCTTGGAAGAACAGGATGATGCCAATACCGAAGAAAACTGCGATCCAGGGAAAGAGCCGGCGCTGCTCGATCTCCTGAGCGATGTTCTTCGAGAGCCAGGCGCGACCGTCGAAGAACTGCCACTCGACCGGAAAGCCCCAGGACCGGGGCATTGCCGCGACCCGCGCAGAGCTGCGCGGGATCCGGCGGGGCTTTTCACGGTTGTCTTCCATCGCGGCTTCGGCTTAACGCGGGTACGGTTGCATGCTAGACGACCGCACGCTCCGGCCAAAACCGCCCTGTGGATTGAGTCGGATGACGCTGCGGCTGGGAACGCCGCACGCCCCCAGATTTTCAAGTAAGGTTTCCTGCGATGACCGTCGTCACCCGCTTCGCCCCCTCTCCCACCGGCTTCCTGCATATCGGAGGGGGACGCACGGCCCTGTTCAACTGGCTCTATGCCAAGCGACATGGGGGCAAGATGCTGCTGCGCATCGAGGATACGGACCGGGAGCGGTCCACGGATGCCGCCATCGCGGCGATCCTCGACGGCTTGAAATGGCTCGGCCTCGATTGGGACGGGGACGTGGTCTATCAGTTCTCCCGCGCCGCCCGCCATCGCGAGGTCGCGGAGAGCCTTCTGGCCCAAGGCCGCGCCTATTACTGCTATGCCACCCAGCAGGAGCTGGAGGAGATGCGCGAGACCGCGCGCAAGGAGGGTCGCCCCTTGCGCTATGACGGCCGCTGGCGCGACCGCGACCCGTCTGAGGCCCCCGAGGGTGTCAAACCCGTTATCCGCCTCAAGGCACCGGCCGAGGGCGAGACCATAGTCGAGGACGAAGTGCAGGGCCGCGTGGTCTGGCAGAACAAGGACCTCGACGATCTCGTTCTCCTGCGCTCGGACGGCACGCCCACCTATATGCTCGCCGTGGTGGTGGACGACCATGACATGAACGTGACGCACGTCATCCGTGGCGACGACCACCTCACCAATGCGGCGCGCCAGACGCAGATCTATCAGGCGCTCGGCTGGGACGTGCCAAAGATGGCCCATATCCCGCTCATCCATGGCCCAGACGGCGCCAAGTTGTCCAAGCGCCATGGTGCACTCGGCGTCGAGGCCTATCGCAGCATGGGCTACCTGCCCGAGGCTCTGCGCAACTATCTCGTGCGGCTCGGCTGGAGCCATGGCGATCAGGAAATCTTCTCCACGCAGGAGATGATCGATGCCTTCGATCTCGGCAGCATCGGCCGTTCACCGGCGCGCTTCGACTTTGCCAAGCTGGAGAACCTCAACGGGCATTACATGCGCCAAGCCGACGACGAGAGTCTGGTGCAGGCGCTCGAGGATCTGCTGCCGGAGCTGGAGAAGGACGAGCACCATCTGGGACGCACCTTCAAGCCAGCTCTGCGCCAGAAGCTGATCGCTGCCATGCCGGGCCTGAAGGAGCGCGCCAAGACGCTCGTGGAGCTGCTCGACAGCGCCTATTATCTCTATGCCCAGCGCCCGCTGCATCTCGACGAGAAGGCGGCAAGCCTGCTCGCGGACGGCCGCTCGCGCCTCACCGGCATTGCCGACAAGCTCGAAGCTGTCTCCGACTGGTCGGCTCAGAGCGTCGAGGCCGTCGTGCGCGAGCATGCGGAGACCATCGGAGCCAAGCTCGGTCAGGTGGCACAGCCTCTCAGAGCTGCCCTGACAGGGCGCGCCACCTCGCCCGGGCTCTTCGACGTGATGGCGGTTCTCGGCAAAGACGAAACCCTGTTGCGCCTGAAGGACCAAATCAAGGATGCGCCTGCTGCATAGCAGGAGAATCTCGCCTTTAGACGTGCTTGCTCCGTCCCCACGGATAAGCTACCGAAGGCGCCATTATCCTACCGACCGACCGGCAGACCGCGGTTGGGCAGCCACGGAGGCCTTCTCCGATCCACCGGTTGCTCTAGGTTCTGCCCGGCCTCCTTTTTGAAAGGGCCATGACGCATGAGTTCCAACACCAGCACATTCACCGTC
>KI911956.1:204268-237253 GCA_000517005.1 Microvirga lupini | reverse complement strand
GGGCGAGAAGGAGCGCGATTACGTGACGGTCGCACAACGCGGCTGAGACAAACGGAAATTCTGAAATCGAGAAGGGGCCGAACGGCCCCTTTTTCATTGGTGACGCTTATTAAGTGCATGTCATTCCCGGCCGAAGCGTCAGCGGAGGGGAATCTATCAGCATTGAGCACGTGAGTGGATCCCCTTCCCGGCCCTTTGGGCCGCC
Source organism: Microvirga lupini (assembly GCA_000517005.1). Classification (GTDB taxonomy): domain Bacteria; phylum Pseudomonadota; class Alphaproteobacteria; order Rhizobiales; family Beijerinckiaceae; genus Microvirga; species Microvirga lupini. The sequence goes on along the minus strand of KI911956.1, from coordinate 237,048 downwards.
GGAGATGACACGCGAGAAGAGGCCTATACTTTCCCTTGGCTGATGAGGACCTCTTGGACAATCCTTGCGGCCCTCTCACTCGGATCCTCATCGGCGATCTTCATAAGCTGATCGAGCTTGCTGAACGCCTTGAGTTGTCTTCGGCGCTCAGGACTGTCGCTGAGGAGCGGAAGCAGCGCATCAGCGAGCTTTTCGGGCGTGCAATCCCATTGGATGAGTTCAGGAATGACGTTCTCGTCAAGCACCAGGTTGGTCAGCGCGATGGAAGGTGCCTTGATGAGATATTTCAGCACTTCCTCGATCTTCGAGACCCGGTAGGCGACTACCATCGGCACGCCGGAAAGCCCGAGTTCCAAGGTCACCGTGCCAGAGGCGGCAAGCGCTGCATCCGCCGCCCGGAATGCAGTCCATTTGGCAGCCTCTCCCTCGACGATCTTCGGCTTCACGCTCCAGGATCCCACTCGTGCCCTGATCTCCTGCGCAACGTGCGCGACCGCAGGGATCGTGACCTCGAACGGATGCGGTGAACGCTCTTTCAGAAGCGTCAAGGCCTCGCCGAAGGGCTCCATGAGGCGGCTCACTTCAGAGCGGCGGCTGCCTGGCAGGACAAGCAGTTTAATCGGTCCGTCAGTGGCGATCCCGCGCTCTCCAGGTGCAGGCCTGATTTCCGTGAGGCGTTCGATCAGCGGGTGGCCGACATAAGTAGTCGGTGGACCACCGAGACGCTCATGGGCGGCAGGCTCGAAGGGCAGCAGGGCGAGCAGGTGATCCACATAGGCCCGCATCTTCGGCGCTCGGCCGGGCCTCCATGCCCAGACTGAGGGACTGACATAGTCGATGATGGGAATCTGAGGCGCCCGCTGCCGGACGGTTTTGGCGACCCGGTGGGTGAAATCCGGACTGTCGATGATGACCAGCATATCCGGCTTTGCCGCCATAACCGCATCGGCCGTGAACCGGATGCGCTTTAAAATGGAGGGGAGCCGCGCGATGACAGCAGAGAATCCCATCACGGCGATCTCTTCGAGCGGAAACAGGCTCTTCAGCCCTTCCTTTGCCATGGCGTGCCCGCCGACACCGCCGAAATGCAGGCGCTCGCTCCCCAATCTTGCCTTCAGGGAGCGTATCAGCTTCGCGCCGAGCTGATCGCCCGATTCCTCTCCCGATACGATCCAGATCGTCAGCGGCTTTTCCTCAGCCAAGGGAATTCTCCATCCAAGGCAGATCGACGGCGATGAGGAACAGGCCGAGCCGGTCAGCCGTGCGCAAGGTCTTCTCCTGCTCCAGCACGAAGGTGGAGCCTGCGCCGATGGCAATGCCGGAAAGCCCTGCCTTGGCGGCCTCAACCGCCGTGCGGGGCCCGATGGTCGGCATGTCGACCCTGAGATCCTGGCCGCGCTTCGCGGCCTTGATCAGCACCCCGCCCTCCTCCCGGCGGCGAAGACCGAGCCATGACTGGCGCATCTTCGTCACGCGCCGTATCATCCGGTCGGTGCCTTCAGGCCCCTCGATTGCCAGCACATGTCTGCGGGCAATAACGGCGCCTTGGCCGATATCGAAGGCGGACAGGGATTTGAGGAGATCGAGGCCGACGGCAATGGCTTCACGGTCGTCAGCATTGGGTTCTCGTCTGCCGCTCAAGGATCGTGCAGCGACGAGATCGGGCGCAAGCTCATGGGCACCAACCACCCGATGCCCTCGCTCCTCGAGCAGCATCACGGCTCCGCGCAGGACCTGATCGTCCCCGCGGGTGATGACCTCCTTCACCTCGTGCATGTTTCGCAACAGTGAATAGGCACTCAGAAGCGCGGAGAAGCCGGGACGGCGCACGGCACCCACGAGAGACACGGCCTGCGGCTGCCACCCCTCCAGGGTGCTCATGATCGTCTTAAGGTCGAGCAGATCGACGGTGGCATGGGCGCGGTGCTGCAACTCCGCTTCGGCAAAGCCGCGGAACGCCAGTACCCGCACCTCTTGTCCCGTCCGCTCGAGATGGTTCACGAGTTGGATGGGAAGCTGCCCGGCCCCGGCGAGAATCGCAATTGGGCCTGAGGGCATCAGCCGGCCGAACTGACAGGATCCCTCGGCGTGCAGATCGCTCGATCCTTGCCCTCACGGATGAAGTCGAGGATCTCGTGCACGAAGGGATGATCGTCGAACTCGCCGGCCACATCCTCGACCCGCTCGGCCAAGGTGCCTTCGTCGGCGAAAAGCAGACGATAGGCGCGGCGGATATCGTGGATCTGCTCGCGGGTGAAGCCGCGGCGGCGCAGGCCGATGATGTTCAGACCGGCAAGATGTGCCCGATTGCCCATCGCCATGCCATAGGGAATGAGGTCGTTCTCCAGTCCCGACATGCCTCCGACGAAGGCGTGGGAGCCGACGCGAGCGAACTGGATCACGGCGGAACCACCGCCGAAGATCACGAAATCACCCACCGTGACATGGCCTGCCAGCATCACGTTATTGGAGAGAATGCAGTCGTTTCCGACCTTCGTGTCGTGACCCACATGGGAATTGGCCAGGAAGGCGCAACGGTCACCGATGACTGTGCGCAAACCTCCACCTTCGGTACCGGGATTCATGGTCACGCCTTCGCGGATCATGCAATCGGCGCCGATCTCCAGGGTCGAGGCCTCGCCCTTGTACTTCAGGTCCTGCGGGATATGACCGATGGAGGCGAAAGGAAATATCCGCGTCCGAGCGCCGATCTTCGTCCGCCCGGCCAGAGCCACATGGCTCATGAGCTGGCAACCCTCGCCGAGTTCAACCTCGGGACCGACCGTGCAGAACGGGCCGATCTTCACGCCCGGGCCGATCTTCGCGCCATCCTCGATGATGGCGGTCGGATGAATCACAGTTTCCATTATTCCAGCACCAGCATGGCACTGACCTCGGCTTCGCAGACGAGCGTGCCGTCCACCTTCGCCTCACCCTTGTACCACCACATGTTGCGGCGATTGTTCAGCTTGCGCATGTGGAACTCGACCCGGTCCCCGGGCTCCACAGGCTTGCGGAACTTCACCTTGTCAATCGTCATAAAAAATACCTGCTTCGGCTTTGCCTGTTCTGCCAATTTCGCCTTGACGCAGATGGCACCGGCCGTCTGAGCCATCGCCTCGATCAGGAAAACTCCTGGGAAAATCGGGCGGGACGGGAAATGGCCCGTGAATTGTGGCTCATTGAAGGTGACATTCTTGATGCCAATGCACGAATTGTCGCCGTCGATCTCGATAATCTTGTCGACTAGGAGAAAGGGATACCGGTGCGGCAGAAGCTCCAGGATCTCCATGATATCGGCGGTTTGAAGCGTGGTGGGCGCTTCGGACATGACGTGAACTCCAGGCGGTAGTGGGTGCCTTCAACGAACGTTATGAAGACGCATCGTCGTCTTTGGCGGAATCGCCCTGGGATGCAAGCTTTTTCAGGGCCGTGATCTCGCGGAACCATTCGCGCATGGGCCGGGCCGGGATGCCGCCCCAGCGAGCCCCGGGGGGAACATCGCCGTTGACGCCGCTGGTCGCCGCGATCTGGGCCCCCATACCGATCCGCACATGGCCCTTCACGGCGACCTGTCCGCCAATAGCCACATAATCCTCGATCGTCGTCGAACCGGCGATGCCGACCTGCGCGACGATCACGCAATGGCGACCGATCACCACGTTATGGGCGATCTGGACGAGGTTGTCGATCTTCGTGCCCTCGCCGATCACCGTATCGCGGCTGGCACCCCGGTCCACGGTGGTGTTGGCGCCGATCTCCACGTCGTCCTGAATGATCACCCGGCCGACTTGCGGCACCTTGAGGTGCCCCTGCGGCCCCATGGCGAAGCCGAATCCATCCTGCCCGATGCGTACGCCCGGATGAAGAATGACCCGATTACCAAGGAAGGCATGGGTCACGGTCACATTCGCCGCGATGGAGCAGTCGCGCCCGATCTTCACCTGCGGACCGATCACGGAATGGGCGCCGATCAGAGTGCCGGACCCGATTTCCGCATACGGGCCGATGACAGCCCCAGGATCGACCCGGACCCCATGCTCCAGCCGCGCAGACGGATGGACGAAGGAGCCTGGCGAGATTCCCGTCGCGGCAAAGGACGATTCCGGCCGCATGGCGGAGGGGAACAGGATCCCGAGCACCTGGGCGAAAACCCGATAGGCCTGCGGGGTGACAATGGCGACGGTATGGGATGGCACCTTCGCAGCGAAGCGTGGCGTCACGAGGCAGGCGCCGGCGCGCGTGGTGGCCAGGGGCCCGACATAGGCCGGGTTGTCCATATACGCGAGATCGCCAGGGCCTGCGCTTTCCAGAGGAGCGACGCCCTTAAGCAAAAACTCCCCGACGGTACCGACGGGGAGTGTTGCATTCGCCATCTCCGCCACCTGACGCAGGTTTAACGTCTGGTTTTGCGGAAAGAAATTGGATTCTGTCATGAACGATAAGTGAGGGCGCCCTTCGGCGCCCTCCCCGATTAGAAGCGCGTGCCGCCAGTGAAGCGGAAGGCCTGAGTGCGGTCGGCACCGACCCGAACGCCATCTCTCCAAACACCCTCTTCCTTCGAGAGGGCAATCGCGTAGTCAAAGCGGATCGGACCGAGCGGCGAGGTCCACAGGATCGAGGCACCGACGGAGGAGCGGATCTTCTTGCTGTCGAGAACCTCGATGCACTCCTGCGTTGTGGTCGAGGTCGCATCGCGCGTGCATGTTCCGGAGAAGCCGTCGATGATGCTGTTGCCGTTCACGTCGAAGGTGGTCGGTCCGTCGTAGCCGTAGAGCGTACCGGCATCAGCGAAGACCGCACCCTTCAGACCCAGTTCACGCGGCAGACCCCAGATTGGGAACTGCACTTCGAGCGTGCCGCCGAAATAGGTGGTGCCACCGATGGCGTTCGCCCGGCTGTCAAGGCTCGAAATGTCCCGCGGACCGATGCCGTTCGGGGCGAAGCCGCGGACCAGCGAGGGCCCCATGAAGAAGTGATCGACGATGCGCAGATCGCCGCCCTGTCCGAGGCCATTACCATTGTCGCCGTAGCCCATGATGTGGCCGCCCTGAATGCGGGCGATACCGACGACATCCTCGAACAGCTCGCGGTAGTAGCGAGCATCGCCGGTGACCCGGAAGTAATGCGAGTCGCCGCCAAGACCGGCGAAGTCCGTCTTAACTTCGGAGTAGAAGCCATTACGCGGATCGCGGATGCTGTCGAGCGTGTTGTAGTTGAACGTCAGGCCCGCGAGCGAAGTGATCGTATCGCCCTGCGATTCCTTGATCGCCAGGGAAGCCTCACCGTTGCCTTCGCAGAACTGGCGGTTCGGCGTTCCATCAGCATTTAGCTGTGTATAGCCCGGGATCGGAACCGAGCAGTCATTATAGGGCTGATCGGTGTCGTTCGGGATGTCCAGAGACTGCTGATAGAGCGAGTAACGTGCGGTGAGCGTGAACTCTTCCGTCATCGGAAGACCGAGGCGCAGCGTACCGCCGGTCATGCGGTTCTCGTAACGGGAATACCGGGTCTGGTCGCTGAACTTCGAGAACAGGTCGATACCGGCCGACATCCGGTAGCCGAGGAAGTACGGCTCGGTGAACGAGAAGTCGATACCGTGAGCGCGCTGGCCAAGCTGGCCGGCGAGACGGACGAACTGGCCGCGGCCCAAGAAGTTGGTCTCGGTGACCGACACTTCGCCGATGAAGCCATCAGCCGTCGAGTAGCCGCCCGAAATGGCGAACGAACCGGTGGACTGATCCTCGACATCCACGTTCACGACCACGCGGTCGGCCGATGAGCCCGGCTCGTTGGAGATACGAACGCGCTTGAAGTAACCGAGGTTGTTCAGGCGGCGCTCAGCGCGATCAACCAGCACCTGATTGTAGGCATCGCCCTCGCCAAGTTCGAACTCGCGACGGATCACGTAGTCGCGGGTACGGCTGTTGCCGCGCACATTGATGCGCTCGATGTAGATTCGCGGACCTTCCTCGACCACATAGGCGATGTTGACCGTGCGGGTCGAAGGATCGCGCGTGCCGACCGGACGCACCTGAGCGAATGGATTGCCTTGACGACCGACATCAGTGGTCAGCGCCTGAACCGACTTCTCGACAGCTTCGGCGTTATAGATCGAGCCTTCGGAGGTCGTGATCCCCCTGCGCACGGCCTGAGGATCGACGCCGGAGATCCGGGGATCGACGCTCACGCTGCCGAACCGGTACTGCTCACCCTCTTCGACGGCGATGGTAATGACGTAGCCGCCGGCATTGGCATCGAACTGAACGTCGCTGGAGACGAGACGATAGTCGGCGTAGCCGTTCTTCAGGTAGTACCGGCGGATGAGGTCCAGATCGTTCGAGAGACGGTCCGGATCGTATACGTCGGTGCTCTTGAGGAAGCTGAGAAGATTCGTCTCGGTGGTCTGCATGACGCCGCGCAAACGGCTGGACGACACCTGGTTGTTGCCGACGAACCGGATTTCCTTCACGCCAGTCTTGTCACCCTCGTTGATGGTGTAGACCACATCGACCGTTCCATTGGGCAGATCGACCAGACGGGGGGTCACCTGAGCAAGACCGCGCCCCGAACGGCGATAGACTTCAAGGATTCGCTGGACGTCGGCGTCCACGGCGGCCTGGTTGTAGGGCGCGCGGGCCCGAGCCTGCAGCTGATCCTCGATCAGGGCCTTCTCGACCCTCTTGTTACCTTCGATCACCACCCGGTTGACGATGGGACCCTGAGCAGCCGAAGCGCGGCGATTCCCCGGGGCCACCTGCTGCGCGAAGGCGCTCTCCGCGGCAGTAATCCCGGCCATCAGCGCGCTGATCGCGACAATGGCGGTAGTGGCCGGCTTTTTCCGGCGAGGCTTGGTCGTCGACATCATCAACTGGCCCGTTCTTTATATTCTGTCCCTAGCGAGGAAGGCCCCGCAGGTTGGAGACGAATGCCCCCAACCTTATCCGTGTGGACCGCTTGTACAAACTTTCGCCGTTATTGCAAACGGCACATCCACAACAGAGTACCAATTTTTGAATAGCGTGGCGTCCTTGTCACGATCCCTGGGCCAGAAAACTGGTGCCAAGGTGAACAAGATCATTCCAAGTGGCGAAGAGCATGAGCATCGCCACCAGGGCAAACCCGATTCTAAAGCCGATTTCCTGGGCTTTTTCGCTCAAAGGACGCCCGCGAACCGCCTCAATGGCATAGAACAGAAGATGGCCCCCATCCAGCAGCGGAATGGGGAAAAGGTTAATGAGACCGATCGAGACCGACATGAAGCCGATCAGACTAACCAGGCTATAGACCCCTCCGATGTCGAAGGCCGTCCCTGACGCCCGGGCGATTCCAATGGGGCCTGAGAGCTGATCTGCCGATTCCCAGCCCATGACGAGCCGACGGATGAAGTTGAGGGTTCGCTCGACGAGATTCCAGGTTTCTACCACGGCCGCCTTGACTGCTCCCCAAGGGGAATAGGTCAGACGCTTGATCGCGGAAGGGTCCCTTGAAGCCTCGACCCCGAGAAGTCCGATGCGCTGCTTACCGAAGGGGCTGGTCCTCTCGACGAAGTTTGGAGTTGCCGTAAGGGAAACAGTCTGCCCGTTGCGCTCGACCGTAAACTCAAGGGGCTCTCCGGCGCTGGAGCTCACAATGAGTTGCATGTCAGCAAAGGTCTGGATCTGCCGGCCATCGACGGTCAGGATCAGATCCTTGGGCTGGAAGCCCGCCTTCTCGGCCGCACTTCCAGGTTGGACCGCCTCGATCCTCGACTCCAGGACCTGGCGGCCATTGAAGTAGTTGAAACCGGCGAAAATAGCGATGGCCAGAATGAAATTGGCGATCGGGCCCGCCGCGACGATGGCTGCACGCTTGGCCACATTCTGATGTGGAAAACTGATTGCCCGCTGCTCTAAGGGCATACGATCGAGCTGATCCTGGTCGGGAACGCTGGCCGCGTTGAGATCACCGACAAATTTGACGTAACCACCGAGGGGAATCGCGGAGATCTTCCAGCGGGTACCCTTCCTGTCAGTCCAGCCTATCAGCTCACGCCCGAAGCCGATGGAAAAGGCTGTCACGCCAACACCACAGAGTCGTCCGACCCAGAAATGGCCGAACTCGTGGATGAACACGACGACCGTGAGAACCACAAGGAAGGAGATCAGGGTCAGGAACAGGGAGCCCGTTGCACCGCTCATCATCGTGAGAAAATCCATCATCGTCCCTTTCGCGCGCTCTAGAGCCGCGTCGTTTCGGCATAGTCCCGAATGAGTTGCTGCGCCGCTTGCCGGGCCTCCTGATCGATGCCTAGAGCGTCCGCCACTGTGGCCGGCGCAGAAATACTTCTTCTTGAGAAAGTTGAGCAAACGATCTCAACCACTTCTGAAATATCGTAAAATTTGATTTGATCTGCCATATAGGCCTCGACCGCGATCTCGTTGGCAGCATTCAGAACCGTGGGCATTGCCCCTCCGGCTTTGAGTGCAGCCTTGGCCAGAGACAGGCACGGGAAACGTCCTTCGTCAGGCCGCTCGAAGCTTAATCGACCAATCGCGGCGAGATCGAGACGGGGCAGGTCCATCGTCAAACGCCCCTGATCGCGCAGGGCGTTGGCGATCGGAACCTTCATATCCGGCAGGGCGAGACCGGCCGTGATGGCGCCATCGTTCCACTGAACGAGGCCATGGACGATCGCCTCTGGATGAACCAGGACATCGAGACGCTCCGCCTCAAGATCGAACAGGTGGTGCGCCTCGATCAGCTCGAGTCCCTTGTTCATCAATGTGGCCGAGTCGATGTTGATCTTCGATCCCATGGACCAGACCGGATGGGCCGAAGCCTCCTTGGCATTGGCTTTTGCTATGCGTTCCCGGGTCCAGGTGCGAAAGGGGCCGCCGGATGCGGTTATCACCGCCTTTTCCACATCCCTGTTGAAGCCAGCCGCAAGAGCATGATCCAGGGCGTTATGCTCGGAATCCACTGGCATGATCTCGACGCCGAGGCGGCGGGCATCGGTCATGAAGGCGCTGCCCGCACACACGAGGCTCTCCTTGTTGGCAAGAGCAATCCGCCTGCCCGGCTTCAACGCCGCATGAGTTGGAGCCAAACCGGCTGTCCCGCTGATGGCGGCCAGTACGGTGTCGGCGTCTCGCTCGACAGCCTCGAGAACGGCGGAGCACCCTGCGCCACTCTCGATTCCGGTCCCAGACAAGGCTTGCTTTAATGCCTCGCTGCCACTTTCATCGGCCAGAGCGGCGAATTTGGCTCCGAGCCGCTGAGCGACTTGCGCCAACGCAGCGGCATTGCGCCCACCGACGACCGCTTCAACACGAAACTCGTCCCGATGAGCCAGGACGACATCGGCTGTCGAGCGCCCGATTGAACCGGTTGCTCCAAGAATCGTGAGGGAACGGGTCATCAATGCCTATGCAGTGAAATGGATGGTCAAAAGTGCGGCCGCGACGATGAGGCATACGGCCCAGAAACCGTCCAAGCGATCCATGACGCCACCATGCCCCGGGATGAGATGGCTCGAATCCTTGACGTTGCAATGGCGCTTTAATGCCGACTCGCCGAGATCTCCGAGCTGGCTGGCGACGGACGCGATAACGGAGAGAATGGTGATGCCTAAAAGGCCGAATGGCAGGCTCAGACCATACCTTTCCCCGCCCCAGGCCACTAAAGACCCAGCTGCGGCCGCAGCAACGATGCCGCCAATGAATCCAGACCAGGTTTTCTTCGGGCTGATGGGCGGACAAAGCTTCGGCCCGCCGAGGCTCCGTCCCGTGAAAAACGCGGCTATATCCGTTGCCCACACAACGGCGAACATCCACAACAGGCCGAGAATGCCGAGTTCGATATGGTCGCGCACGATCGGGGGAACGAGAACGATCAGTACCGCGTAAAGGAAGCTTGATGCCGACCAGATCCTGTTGGCCACGCCTCGGGTCACAAGCGCGCCGGTCACCAGGAAGAAGAGCCCCACCGCAATGAACAGCCCAATGCTGGCATCCATGAGGAAGAGAGCGGTCAGAGCGGCGAGGCCAAGTGCAAGAACGCCCTGCACCAGTCGGAGCGGCTCCGCTCCCGTCATCTCCGTCCATTCCACCATGATGGCAATGCCGGCCGCCAGCCAGAACAGGGCAAAGGGCCATCCGCCCCAATAGGCCGTCAGAAGAGCGGCGGCGATCATGACAAGGGCAGACAAGATCCTTGTCGTCAGTTCCTTGGACGGCGCTGGTTTAGGGCTGGACGGCAAGGACGAACGCCGGTCTGCAACCATGTCAGCCCGCCCGGGCGCTCAAACCGCCGAAACGGCGGTCACGCCTGCAGTATTCGTCAATGGCGGTCTTGAACGTCGCTTCGTCGAAATCGGGCCAGAAGCAGGGCAGGAAAACGAATTCGGAATAGGCCGTCTGCCAAGTGAGGAAATTCGACACCCGCTGCTCGCCCGAGGTCCGGATCACCAAGTCCGGATCGGGAATGCCATGCGTGTCGAGGGCTGCTCCCACTGTATCCATATTGATATCGGACGGATCGAGCACGCCCTCCTTCACCTTGCGCGCGAGAGCGCGCACAGCGCTCACGATCTCCTGACGTCCGCCATAGTTGAAGGCGATGACGAGGGTCAGGCCGGTATTGGACCGGGTGAGTTGCTCCGCCTCATCCAGCAGCAGACGGATGTCGGAGGCCAAGCCTTCCCGCTCACCGATGATCCGGACCCGGATGTTATTGGAATGAAGCTCGGCCAGATCATGCCTGACGAACCGCTTGAGCAGGCCCATAAGATCGGACACTTCCTGAGCCGGGCGGCGCCAGTTCTCGGCCGAGAAGCTATAGACCGTCAGGTATCGGATTCCGAGATCGCCTGCGGTACGCACGGCACGGCGGATGGCTTCGACCCCGCGCCGGTGCCCTTCGAAGCGGGGCAGCCCTCTCTGAGCGGCCCAACGGCCGTTCCCATCCATGATGATGGCAACATGGGTAGGCATCCCCTCGCCTGCTTCTCTACAGGCAAGGCTTGGAGCCGACCGTTTGGCTTCGCCACTCATATTTCCGTCCCGATGCACGCCTGGATCAGACGTGCATGATTTCCTTTTCCTTGGCCACGAGAAGGCTGTCGATCTCGGCTACGAATTGATCGGTGGCCTTCTGAACCTGGTCGGCATGACGCTTGCCGTCATCCTCGCTGATCGCGCTATCCTTCTCAAGTTTCTTGAGAAGATCGAGACCGTCGCGGCGGACGTGGCGAACCGCAATACGCGCTTCCTCGGCATATTTATGCGCCACCTTCACCATCTCCTTGCGGCGCTGCTCGTTCATCTCGGGAATGCGCAGGCGGATCACCTGCCCCTCGGTCTGCGGGTTAAGACCAAGGTCCGATTCCCGGATCGCCTTCTCCACGGCGGCCACCATGCCCCGATCCCAGACCTGGACGCTCAGCAGGCGCGGCTCCGGCACATTGACCGTGGCAACCTGGGCGATCGGCATCAGGGAGCCATAGGCATCGACCTGAATGGGATCGAGGAGGTTCGGCGAGGCGCGCCCGGTGCGCAGGCTAGCCAGGTCGTTCTTGAAAGCGTTGATGGCGCCCTGCATGCGGCGCTTCACATCGGCGAGATCAAAGGTCGTGGCCATCAGATTTTGTCCTTACGCGAACTATTTAAACGGGCTTACGCTTCCCAAGGTCCAGCATCAAGGCCCTTGGATCAAGGGGCGACGACCGTGGAAGGCACTTTCCCCTGAAGAAGAGCGGTCACAGAGCTCGGAGCGTGCACAGAGCCGACGATGATCGAGAGCTTGCTCTCGCGCGCCAGAGCGAAAGCCGCCGTATCCATGACCCTCAGGTCCTTGGCGATGGCCTCGTCATGGGTCAGGCGATCGAATCGGATCGCATTCGGATCCTTTTTCGGATCCGCCGAGTAGACGCCGTCGACCTGGGTCGCCTTCAGGACCGCGTCGCAGCGTAGCTCGGCGGCACGAAGGACGGCAGCGGTGTCGGTGGTGAAGAAGGGATTGCCCGTGCCTCCGGCCAGAACTACTACCTGCCCCTTGTCAAGATGGTGAAGAGCCGGCTGACGGGCATAGGTTTCACAGATCGTCGGCATGGAGACTGCCGACATGGTCCGAGCTGGAACACCGGCTGCGTTCAGGGCCGTCTCGATAGCGAGCGAGTTCATCACCGTGCCGAGCATACCCATGGAATCGGCGGTGGGGCGGTCGATCCAGCCGGCGGCGCTCATGCGGGCTCCGCGGATGATGTTGCCGCCGCCGATGACGACGGCGATCTCAAAGCCGGCGCGGGTGGCTTGAGCCAGGTCGGCCGCCAGAGAGGACAGGATCTGAGAATCGAGCCAGTATCCATCGGGAGCCATCAAGGCCTCACCCGAAAGCTTCACCAGGATGCGCCGGAACGTTGCCATCATCAGACCTTTCTTTTCGAATCCTCTCATGAAAACGGCGGCTGAAGCGCCGCCGGTTTGCTTGGGTTCGATTTAGGCCTTGAGACCGGCCTGGGCGGCCACTTCCGCCGCGAAATCCGGAGCTTCCTCCTTCTCGATGCCCTCGCCGAGGGCAAAGCGGGCGAAGGCCTTGAGGGTCACCGGCTTGCCGGCCTTGGACTCGGCTTCCTTGAGCACCTGAGTCACGGTCTTCGAAGGATCGTGAACGAAGGGTTGCTCCAGGAGGGTGACTTCCTTGAAGTAGCTCTTCAGGCCGCTCTCGATGATCTTCTGCATGACGTGGTCCGGCTTGCCGGCGTTCTTGTCGCGCAGGATCGCGCTCTCGCGCTCGATGGTTGCCTGGTCCACGCCGGAGGCATCGAGGGCCACCGGATTGGTGGCAGCCACGTGCATTGCGATCTGGCGGCCCAGCGTGCCGAGAACGGTCACATCGCCCTCGGACTCGAGCGCCACGAGAACACCGATCTTGCCGAGGCCCTCGTTCACCGCGTTGTGGACATAGGAGGCAATCAAGCCCTTGGACACTTCGAGCTTGGCGATCCGGCGCAGGGTCATGTTCTCGCCGATGGTGGCGATGAGCTCCTGCAGGCGGTCCTTCACGGTGGTCTGCGAACCGGGGAAATGAGCGGCTTCGAGCGCCTCGATGGTGCCGTTGCCCATCAGGCCGATCTTGGCAGCTTCGCGAACGAAGGCTTGGAACTGGTCGTTGCGAGCGACGAAGTCCGTCTCGGAATTGACCTCGAGGATCGTCGCGGTGTGACCGGCGGACTCGACGGCCACAAGGCCCTCGGCCGCCACGCGGCCAGCCTTCTTGGCAGCCTTCGACAGACCCTTCTTGCGGAGCCAGTCGATCGCGGCCTCCATGTCGCCGTTGGTCTCGGCAAGCGCGGCCTTGCAGTCCATCATGCCGGCGCTGGTCGTCTCGCGCAGCTCTTTCACCATCGCAGCGGTAATGTTCGCCATGGCTATTCCTTTCAAAGGTTCATGCATAGAGGGAGCCCGGCGCTCGTGGAACGCCGGGCCCGATCATTCGTTCAAGCGGCGCTGCATCTTGCGGCGCCGTGAGGCTTACTCAGCAGCGGCTTCAATCATCGAGCGGGCCTGATTGATCCAGCCGTCACGCTCCAGGCGGCCGTTCAGCTTCAGGTCCTTGTCGAGCTGGGCGGCATCGGCCGGCTGCATGGCAGCGAGCTGCCAATAGTGGAAGATGCCAGCCTCGTTGAGCTTCTTCTCGAGCTGCGGGCCCACGCCGTTCAGCTTGGTCAGATCGTCGGGAGCGCCGCGGGGAGCGGCCAGACGCTCGAACTGCTCGCCTTCATAGGCAGCGGTCCCCGTCTCAGCGGCCGGGAGCTCCTCGGCCAGCGGGTTCTCGGACTCGCCAATATCGATGCCCATGGCGCCGGCGCCGCGGGAGATGCCGTCGAGAGCGGCGCGAGCGACCAGATCGCAGTAGAGCGAGATCGCGCGGCCGGCGTCGTCATTGGCCGGAACCGGGAAGGCAATGTCATCCGGATCGCAGTTCGTATCGACAATCGCAGCCACCGGGATGCCGAGGCGCTTGGCCTCCTGGATCGCCAGCTGCTCCTTGTTGGTGTCGATGACGAAGATCAGATCGGGCGTGCCGCCCATGTCCTTGATACCGCCGAGAGCGCGCTCGAGCTTCTCCTTCTCACGGGCGAGCATGAGGCGCTCTTTCTTCGTGAGACCCTGGCCGCCACCGGCGAGGATCTCGTCGACCTTGCGCAGGCGCTGGATCGAGCCGGAGATCGTCTTCCAGTTGGTCAGCATGCCGCCGAGCCAGCGGGAGTTCACGTAGTATTGAGCCGAACGCTTGGCCGCATCGGCAACCGCATCGGAAGCCTGACGCTTGGTGCCGACGAAGAGCACGCGACCACCCTTGGCAACCGTGTCGCTGACGGCCTGGAGGGCGCGGTGCAGCATCGGAACCGTCTGGGCGAGGTCGATGATGTGGATATTGTTGCGGGTGCCGAAGATGTACTGACCCATCTTCGGGTTCCAACGGTGGGCCTGGTGGCCAAAGTGAGCGCCAGCCTCAAGCAGGCTGCGCATCGAAAAATCGGGAAGCGCCATAGTTTATTCTCCGGTTAAGCCTCCGCAGAACAGTGGACCGGTCGAGCCGGCCACCGGGATACCTCATGGGCTTATGAGGTGGATTCCGCGTGTGGGATAGGCGCGCATATAGGGGCAAAGGCGCTGAAATGCAAGCTAAAGGATGTCAGGCTCGAGGAGAGGCCTCAATTGGCTTGTCCAGGTGCGAAAATCGCTTGGAAAGAAAGAAACGGGCATGGCCCTGGGGCTTCTCCCCATCCCTGTTCTCCAACATTCCAAACGTTTCATAGCCAAGCTTCGCATAGAATGTTCGAGCGCGCTGACTGGAGGTGTCGAGCCAAGCCCCGTGACATCCCCGGCTCGAGGCCTCCTGCTCGGCCAGTTGCATGATTCTGGCACCCAGGCCCTGGCTGCGGATATCCTCCGCAACCCAGAGAATTTTGATCAGAAGCCATCCATAGGACGTTCCGCCGATGAGTCCGCCGAGAATCGCGCCTTCTTTATCTCGGGCGAGAACACCGAACGGCGCGTAATCACTCGCAGGGACGTTCTGTCTCAGAGAGGCAAGAAGACGGACCTCGATCTCCTCCACGAAGGCATCAGGATCCGGCTCGACCGTTATCTCTATGTTGGAAAGCCTGTCGTTCATGGATTCGCCCCTAAACCGACGGTTCCTGCCTTCAGCATAAAAGCTCTGGCCCGATTCAGTTCATATGAACGTCCACGACTCCCGGCACCGCCCGGAGTGCCCCGGCAATCTGGGGGCTCGCCATGTACTTGCCCGGCAGCTTGACCTCCACCTCCCGGTCGCCGTCGTCGAGGATGAGCACGAGAGACACTTCCCCCTCGCCCCTCGCTTTGAGCCGCTCGTAGACACTCGTGATCGGACGTTCGTCGCGCAGGAAGATCCGCATGCTCTTTTGGTGCTTGGCGACCGCCTCATCCAGCGGCTCTGCCATGCCGATGCGTGCCCTCACCTCTTCTCCCTCGAGCCCGGCTTGCAACATCAGGACCACAGCGGATCCGGGCTCCAGGACATCACGGAGGCGCTGCAACCCTTCGGAGAAGATGATGGCTTCGAACTGCCCGGTCTGATCGGACAGAGTAAGAATGCCCATCTTGTTGCCGGTCTTGGTCCGGCGCTCCTGCCGGTCGAGCACGGTGGCGGCGACCCGCCCCACGGAGTTGCCTGCCTTCACCGAGCGGCAGAATTCGACCCAGGTCTGAACCCGGAGCTTCTTGAGAAGGTCACCGTACTCATCCAGCGGGTGCCCTGAAAGGAAGAAGCCGACCGCGTCGTATTCCCGCTGCAGCCTCTCGGCGGCGGGCCAGGGCTCGTAAGGTCCGATACGCAGCTGCACATCCGCCGAGGCGACCCCACCGAACATGTCCATCATGCCGCCATTGGCCGCCTCGTGCGATTGCTGCGCCAAGCTCATCATGGCATCGATGGAGGCGCAGGCCTTGGCCCGATCAGGCTCCAACTCGTCAAAGGCGCCGGCCGCAATCAGGTTCTCCAGCGTGCGTTTGTTGAGCATGCGCGGATTGATGCGCCGGGCGAAGTCGGCGAGATCCTTGAACGGCTCGTCACCGCGCGCCTCGACCACGCTCTCGATGGCCTGGCGCCCGACGCCTTTGACGGCGGCAAGAGCGTAAAGAATCTGGCCCTTGCCCTCGTAGTCATATTTCACGTCGAACACGACGCCCGAGCGATTGATTGAAGGCGGAATCACCTTGAAACCGAGGCGCTGGGCCTCGCGGCGGAATTCCGCGAGTTTGTCGGTATTGTCGAGATCGAGCGTCATCGACGCGGCCAGGAACTCGACCGGGTAATTGGCCTTCAGGTATGCTGTCTGGAACGCGACCAACGCATAGGCGGCTGCGTGGCTCTTGTTGAAGCCGTAATCTGCGAACTTGGCGAGAAGGTCGAAGATCTCGTTCGCCTTCGCCTTGTCGAGGCCGCCCTTGGCAGCACCCGCGACGAAGCGCTCGCGCTGCGCGTCCATCTCGGCTTTGATCTTCTTACCCATGGCGCGACGCAGAAGGTCGGCATCGCCGAGCGAGTAGCCGGAGAGGACCTTCGCCACCTCCATCACCTGCTCCTGGTAGACGATGATGCCGAAGGTCTCGCGCAGGATCGGCTCCAGCTTGTCGTGTGGATACCAATCCTTCTTGTTGTGCTCGTCCTTACCGAGCTTGCGCGCGCAATAGACCGGGATATTTGCCATTGGCCCCGGGCGATAGAGAGCCACGAGGGCGATGATATCCTCGAAGCGGTCGGTTTCCATCTCGACGAGCGCTTTACGCATGCCCGCCGATTCCACCTGGAACACGCCGACCGTCTCGCCGCGCCGGAGCATCTCGTAGGTCTTGCGATCATCTAGCGGCAAGGCCGAGAGATCGATTTCGATCCCTTTCCGCCGGATGAGATCGACTGCGGTCCGTAGAACGGTAAGGGTCTTGAGGCCCAGGAAGTCGAACTTCACGAGGCCCGCCTGCTCGACCCACTTCATGTTGAACTGGGTCACGCGCATCCCGGTCTTCGGGTCTCGATAGAGCGGAACCAGTTCCTGGAGAGGACGGTCGCCGATCACGACGCCGGCGGCATGAGTCGAGGCGTGCCGGTGAAGGCCTTCGAGCTTCTGCGCAATATCGAGCATGCGCTTGACGACTGGCTCTTCGTCAATGGCCGCCTGCAGCTTCGGCTCGCCCTCGATGGCCTGCGCCAGCGTCACCGGATTGGCCGGGTTCTGTGGCACGAGCTTGGTGAGCTTGTCCACCTGACCGTACGGCATTTCGAGCACGCGGCCGACGTCGCGCATCACGCCGCGCGCAAGCAGCGTACCGAAAGTGATGATCTGCGCGACCTGCTCCTCGCCGTAGCGCTGCTGCACGTATTCGATGACGCGCTCGCGCCCCTCGACGCAGAAGTCAATATCGAAGTCCGGCATCGAGACGCGTTCCGGATTGAGGAAGCGCTCGAAGAGCAGAGCAAACCGCAAGGGATCGAGATCGGTGATGGTCAGCGCATAGGCCACGAGCGAACCCGCACCGGAGCCGCGCCCCGGCCCGACCGGAATGTTGTGATCCTTCGCCCATTTGATGAAGTCAGACACGATCAGGAAGTAGCCCGGAAACTTCATGTTCCGGATGATATTGATTTCGTAGGCGAGGCGGTCGCGATAGTCCTGCTCGCTCAGGCCCGGCGCGGGCCCATGCGCTGCGAGACGCTTTTCAAGCCCCTCCTCCGCCTGCCGTTTCAGCTCCTCTCCTTCGTCCAGAGAGGCGGCATCAGGACCGGTGCCGAAGTTCGGCAGAATGGGCTTGCGAGTTCTCACGCGCGTGGCGCAGCGCATGGCGATCTCGACGCTCGCCTGCAGCGCGTCCGGCAGATCCGCGAACAGCTCCATCATCTGCTGGCGGGTCTTGAAATGATGCTCCGGCGAGAGGCGGCGGCGATCGGGATTGGAGACGATCTGGCCTTCGGCAATGGCCAGAAGTGCATCGTGCGCCTCATAATCCTTCGCCGACGAGAAGAAGGGTTCGTTTGCGGCGACGATAGGTAAGCCATTGCGATCAGCAAGCGCCAACAGCTCGTTCTCGATCAGGCGCTCATCCTCCAATCCATGGCGCTGGATTTCCACATAGAGCTGATGGCCGAAGGCGTTCTTGAGGATATCAAGCCGGGTCTGCGCCGAGTCCTGGCGCGCGCCGTTGCGCAGGGCGCAATCGAGTGGACCCGAGAAGCCACCGGTCAGAGCGATCAGTCCTTCGCTATGGGCCGACAGGACCGGCGCCATCACGCGAGGAACCTCACCCAACGGCACGCCGAAATAGGCATGGCTCACGAGGCGCATGAGATTGCGATAGCCCTCCTCCGTCTGCGCAAGCAGCACGATGTTGGACGGCTGGGGCAGCGCGCGCGCAGTCGGATCCGGCTCCTCGAAGCAGACGGAGAGCTGGACGCCCGCGATGGGCTGGATGCCGGAGCCCGCGAGCTTTTCCGAGAACTCGAGGGCTCCGAAGAGATTGTTGGTGTCGGTGAGCGCCAGTGCCGGCTGCTTGTCGGCGGCGGCGAGCTTTGCCAGTTGGGCGACCTTCAGTGCCCCCTCGAGCAACGAGTACGAGGAATGGACATGCAGATGGACGAAACCGATATCGTGAAGAATGCGCGCCATAAAACTCTACTCATCGAACGGCACGCATAGTGACACGATTCTTTTTGAAGGAAGCCTAACCCCGAGCTACAAGGACTATGTTCCTGTGAATCTCGGTGGGTTGTTGTGGATCCCGGTATCAAGCAATGGGAGAAAGAACCAGAGCCCAGATTGCCACGGCAGAGCCGAACATTGCGAGCGAAGCGATTTCGGCGGTGGTCTCAAGGATGAAGCGAAGCATGGTTTGATCCCCGTGTTCTCAATATGTTCATCTTTGTTCATTGGATGTTCTGTGTAAAGCATGTGCAGGGGCTAGGATCAGGACGGAGTCAACAGATCGTTAAGATGCGAGAATACGCATCTTCCAGCGCTGAAACGCGCTCTTCGCAAATTGATTTTGAAATGAAGCCTTTAAGGCAGCTGGACGATCAAGCCGTCTCGGATCGACACGCGCCGGTCCATGCGCGCTGCGAGATCCATGTTGTGCGTGGCGATCAAGGCCGCGAGCTTGGAGGCGCGGACGATGGCGACGAGCGTCTGGAACACGCGATCGGCTGTGTTGGGATCGAGATTGCCGGTCGGCTCATCGGCGAGAAGCAGGCGCGGAGCATTGGCGACAGCGCGGGCAATGGCGACACGTTGCTGCTCACCGCCGGAAAGCTCGCCAGGACGGTGATCGAGGCGCTTGCCCAGGCCTAGGAATGTCAGAAGCTGCGCCCCGCGATCCTGGGCTTCCGCCTTCGACAGGCCGCGGATGAGCTGTGGAATCACCACGTTCTCGAGCGCAGAAAACTCCGGCAGAAGATGGTGGAACTGATAAACGAAGCCGAGTTCCTCACGCCGCACTCGCGTGCGTTCCTGATCGCTCATCGACGCTGTCGGCTTGGAGCCGACGAAACCTCGCCGCCATCGGGCTTCTCGAGCAGCCCCGCCAGATGGAGCAGGGTCGACTTGCCCGTGCCGGAGGGTGCGATGAGTGCCACGATCTCGCCTGGCCAGATCGCGAGATCGGCGCCACGCAGCACTTCGAGAAAGCTGTCCCCTTGCGGGTAACGGCGCTCGACCTTGGAGAGATACAGGGCGGGTTGAGACTGGGCTGCCGACATACTCATCCGTAACGCAACGCTTCGACCGGATCGAGCTTCGCAGCCCGCCAGGAGGGATAAAGAGTAGCCAGAAGCGACAGCACCATCGCCATGATGAGGATGGTAGCCACCTCGGTCGGATTCACCTCGGCCGGCAGGCGGCTCAGGAAATAGAGCTCCGCCGGGAAAAGGTTGGTGTTCGTCAGTCTTGAGATGACATCGCGGATGGTCTCGACGTTGAGCGCGAGCAGCAGCCCAAGGCCGAAGCCCGCGATCGTGCCGACGATCCCGATCGACGCGCCGGTGATCAGGAAGACACGCATGACGGCACCCCGTGTCGCCCCCATAGTGCGTAGGATCGCGATGTCCTCCGACTTGTCCTTCACGAGCATGATGAGACCGGAGATGATGTTGAGCGCCGCCACCAGCACGATGAGGGTGAGGATCAGGAACATCACGTTCCGCTCGACCTCAAGCGCACCGAAGAAGGTCCGATTGCGCTGGCGCCAGTCGGTCATCAGGATAGGCCGCCCCGCCGCTTCGTCGATGGCCGCGCGCGCCTCGTCCACCCGGTCGGCATTGTCGAGATAGACCTCGATGAGCTGCACGTCATTCTGGCGGTTGAAATAGTTCTGCGCCTCGGTCAGCGGCATGAAGACGAAGGTCGAATCGAACTCCGACATGCCGATCTCGAAAATCGCCTTGACGGGATAGCCCTTGACCCGAGGGGCCGTGCCGAAGGGTGTCGAGGCGCCGCGCGGCGTGATGAGGGTGAAGGTGTCGCCGGCCTGGAGCGAGAGCGCATCGGCGAGGCGGCGGCCGATGGCGACCCCCTCGCCTTCCTCGAAATACTCCAGCGTGCCCTGGCGCAGATTGCCGGCGATATGCTCGATCTTGCGCAGATCCTCCGGGCGGATGCCACGCACGAGAACGCCGCTGCCGTTGTATTGCGATGAGCCGAAGGCCTGCCCCTCGACGAGCGGAATGGCGCGCTTGACCCCCGGCACCGCTGCGATGCGCGCTGCGACCTCCGGGTAATCGGTGAGCGGGCTTTCCAGCGGCGCCACGAAGATGTGGCCGTTGATGCCGACGATCTTGTCGAGCAGTTCCTTGCGGAAGCCGTTCATGACCGAGAGCACCACGATCAGCGTGGCGACGCCAAGCATGATGCCGAGGAAAGAGAAGCCGGCAATGACCGAGACGAAGCCTTCCCGCCGCCGCGTGCGCAGGTAACGCCCGGCGAGCATCCACTCGAAGAGCGAGAAGGGTTTCGTCCCTGTCGGCGCCGTCTTGGCTTCCCGTTCCTTGACCATGACAACTTATTTATGCGTTGTGAGGCGGGCGACCACATCCTCAAGGGGAAGCGTCTCGCGCTCGCCGGTGGCGCGGCGCTTCAGCTCTACCTTGCCATCGGCAAGTCCTTTGGGCCCAACCAGAATCTGCCAGGGCACGCCGATCAGATCGGCGGTGGCGAACTTGCCGCCCGGACGCTCGTCGCGGTCATCATAGAGCACGTCACGCCCAGCAGCACCCAGTTCGCGGTAAAGACGCTCAGAGGCAGCATCCGTTGCCGCATCGCCCGCCTTCAGATTCAGGATCGCCACGTCGAAGGGAGCAACCGCTTCCGGCCAGATGATGCCGTTCTCATCGTGGCTCGCCTCGATGATGGCGGCGATCAAGCGGCTCGGGCCAATGCCGTAGGATCCCATATGGACCGACCTCTCCTGCCCGTCAGGTCCCATGACCTTCGCGCCCATGGGCTCGGAATACTTGGTGCCGAAATAGAAGATGTGGCCGACTTCGATGCCGCGGGCGGACATCTTCTTATCACCTGGAACGACATCGAAAGCCGCAGTGTCGTGCATTTCGGACGTGGCGGCGTAGAGCGACGTCCATTTGTCGACGATGCTCTGGAGACCGGGAATATCGTCGAAATTCGTGTCGGCCGATGGGATATCGAAATTCAGGTAATCCGCATGGCAGAAAACCTCGCTCTCACCCGTCGAAGCCAGGATGATGAATTCGTGGCTGAGATTGCCGCCGATGGGGCCGGTGTCGGCCCGCATCGGGATCGCCTTCAGGCCCATACGGGCGAAGGTGCGAAGGTAGGCCACGAACATCTTGTTATAGGAATGCACGGCACCAGCCTGATCCAGATCGAAGGAATAGGCATCCTTCATCAGGAACTCGCGCGAGCGCATGACGCCGAAGCGCGGGCGGACCTCGTCACGGAATTTCCATTGGATGTGATAGAGATTCAATGGCAGATCCTTGTAGGAGCGCACATAGCCCCGGAAGATCTCCGTGATCATCTCCTCGTTGGTCGGCCCGAAGAGCATCTCGCGCTCGTGCCGGTCCTGAATGCGCAGCATCTCCTTGCCGTAAGCGTCGTAGCGCCCGGATTCCCGCCACAGGTCCGCCGACTGGATCGTCGGCATGAGAATCTCGATGGCGCCGGAGCGATTCTGCTCTTCGCGGACGATGGCATTGACCTTGTTCAGTACCTTCAAGCCGAGCGGCAGCCAGGCATAAATTCCCGCAGCTTCCTGGCGGATCATGCCGGCGCGCAGCATCAGACGGTGGGAGACGATCTCCGCCTCTTTCGGCGTCTCACGGAGAATGGGAAGAAAATAGCGGCTCAAACGCATAGGACGCCTTTGAATCTCGATCAGAACAGGAAAAGGGTAGCGACTCGCTTCCAGCACACAACACAGGCCTTGGGCAAAAGACAAGCTGTCATCGCCTGAGCGGACCTGCGGCGAGATGGATTAGACCAAAGATCAATACAAGAAATGCCGAAAAGTGCATCAGGAAGTGCCCATAAAAGGTGACACCGCTATCTGAGGTGACTATAAACAAAACCCTAACGTCTTAGACCTTCAACGGTCAGAGGCTACGGTCCGAGTTTCGGGAGGAACAAGATCTCCAAGCGCCATGAGGCGCTGGTCTGAGAAAGCCAGGGATCAAAAATTGCCAAAAGGCAGTTTAGGCAAGGCGAAAGCCTTGCTTTTCTTTTTGGGCTCCCCCTTCTCCTTTCGATTAAAGACCGGCCAGGGGAAAAACCGCCGCCACCACGACGAGAACGATGGACGCGACAAGCGTCGTCCAGATTGCCTTTTCCCGTAGAGCCGGAAGCGCCGGAGCCCCGGGTTCGCTTCCTCGAACGACCTCCCCGCTTTCCACTTGGCTTCGGATGCCGAAGGGCAGGACGGCAAAGAGCAGGATCCACCAGATCACGAAATAAAGAGCCAAGCCTCCGCTCACCCGCAGGCTGAAAACATTGACGGCAATGGCGACCGCAATGCCCGACACAACCACAATGACTGTGATCGTGGACCAGAGCGATCCTGCAAGGGTTTTTACAAAGCTTATCAACAGCTTGTCCTCAGGCTTGCTCAAGTTCGATGAGTGTGCCGTTGAAATCCTTGGGATGCAGGAAAAGCACCGGCTTCCCGTGGGCTCCGATCTTCGGCTCACCGGAGCCGAGCACCCTCGCCCCGGAATTCACAAGCCTATCCCGCGCCGCGACGATATCGTCGACCTCATAGCAAATGTGATGCATCCCCCCGTCGGGATTCTTCTCCAGGAAGCGTGCGATCGGCGATTCTCCGCCTAAGGGTTCCAGGAGTTCGATCTTGGTATTGGGCAGGGTGATGAAGACGACCGTGACACCATGCTCTTCCAGCGCTTCAGGTGCCGAGACCTCCGCCCCCAGAGTCTTACGGTAAACTTCGGAGGCGGCCGCAATATTGCGCACGGCGATGGCGACGTGATTGAGACGTCCGATCATCGGTACTCTCCCCTTTCCAGACCTTACGCCTCGATGACGAGCACGTGGCAGGCGGGCTTCTTGCCCCATTCCTGGTTCACGGCCGCGCGGACGGCTCGGTGGACGGCATTCTCGACGGCGTCGGGGTCCCGCAGCTTGGCTTTCGGCAGATTATCGAGCAGATCTGCCACAGTATCGGCAATGATATCCGTCAGGTCCCGCCCCTGCCGGTTCTTGTCAGGCAGACCCATGGCGTCGATCACAGGATCGCCAACCAATTCGCCCCGGTCATCGATGGCGATCGCCACGGTGACGATGCCTGCGAGGGCCAACTTACGGCGCTCCGGAAGGGCCCGCTCGCCTGCTCCGATGACGATGTTGCCGTCCCGATAGAGACGGCCCGCCGGAACATTGTCGATGATTTCCGCAGGGCCGGGCGCAAGACGCACAAGGGTACCGTTCTTTGCTCGAACGACCTCCTGCACACCCTGGGCTCTCGCGAATTTCGCGTGCTCGCTCAGGTGCAAAGGTTCACCATGGGCAGGAATGGCGATGCGCGGCCGGGTCCATTGGTACATCTGCGCCAGTTCCCCTCGGCGGGGATGGCCGGAGACGTGAACCAGTTCCGTACGGTCTGTGATGACCTCGATCCCCTGCTCGATCAGGCTGTTGATGATCGAGCCAACGTCCTTCTCATTTCCTGGGATGGCACGGGATGAAAAGATCACTCGGTCGCCAGCCGAGAGTGCAATGTCCGGGTGCTCGTCCTGGGCGATACGGGCGAGGGCCGCCCTGGGCTCGCCCTGCGAGCCCGTGAGGATGGCGACGACCTTGTCGCGGGGCATGTAACCGAAATTTTCCGTGGAGCGGAACTCGGGCAGGCCGTCGAGGTAGCCACATTCCTTCGCCACCTCGACCACCCGATCCATGGCACGCCCGACAACGACCACCTCGCGACCGCACTCACGGGCCGCTTCCGCCACCGAGCGGATTCGGGCAACATTGGAGGCAAAGGTGGTGACGGCCACCCTGTGCGGCGCATCCTTGATCAGTTGGGCCAAGTTCGTGGCGACGTCGGATTCGCTTGGGCTCGTGCCTTCGCGGACGACATTGGTGGAATCGCAGACGAGGGCCAGCACCCCCTCATCGCCCAAGGCGCGAAATGCGTCTTCCGACGTCAGGCTGCCGAGATAAGGCGTGTTGTCGAGCTTCCAGTCGCCCGTATGCACCACAAGCCCGTGGGGTGTACGGATAGCGAGCGCGTTCGATTCCGGGATCGAGTGGGCCACCGGCACATATTCAACCTCGAAGGAGCCGAGCTTGAGCCGCTGCCCCGGCACGATCTCCCGCAGGTCGACCTTCGGCGCATCGGCCTCCGACAAGCGACGCGTTTCCAGCAGACCAATGGCGAATTTCGTGGCGTAGACGGGAGCGTTGAGACGCGGCCACATTTCGACGAGCGCACCGATATGGTCCTCGTGGGCATGGGTGATGAAGATGCCGAGCAGGTTATGGCGCTCCTCCTCGATGAAGCGCAGATCTGGATAGACGACATCGATGCCAGGCAGGTTCTCCTCACCGCCGAAGCCCATGCCGCAATCGACAAGAATCCATTGCCGGTCCTCCTCCGACCCGAAGCCGTAGAGCGCGGCATTCATCCCGATCTCGCCGAGTCCTCCGAGAGGAAGAAAGACCAATTCGTCCTGGTGGGAAGCCATTAAATATCAGACCTTTTCGAGCCAGCGTCAGGCTTGGCTATATCGTGCAGCAAATTGGGAAAATAAAGGTCGCCTGCATCGATGAGTTCCATCCCATCGGTGCTTTTCAGCAGCAGGCGCCCGAACCGGTCGAGCCCCTCGAAGATCCCCTTCTTCTCGCCCGAGGGCAGGCGAAGCGTCACCTCCTGCCCCACTCCAGCCGCACGCTCCAGCCAAAGCCGCCTGATTGCACCAAAGGAATCCGACGCATTCATCCGAGATGACAGGCGCCACGCCGAGAAGGTTCGGGCGAATGCGGAGGACAGGGCACGCAGCACCTCCCCTCTCTCAAGCCCAGGTCTGACCGACTGCAACGCGACAGCAGGGTAAGGCGTACCGGCAGGCGCGAAAGCCACGTTGACCCCGAAGCCGATGACAATGGCGAGGGGTCCTCCAGGATGCAGCCGATGACCTTCCAGCAAAAGGCCGGACAGCTTGGCGCCGTCGAGCAGGAGGTCATTCGGCCATTTTAGGGAAAGCCGTGGCGCGCCGATCCCCGTGACCGCCTCGACGGCTTCATACAGCGCGAGACCGGCCACGAAACCGAGCTGCGGCGCGGACGGCATGTCACACGGGTCGATCAGAAGCAGGCTGGCATAGAGATTGCCGGGAGGCGACGACCATTGCCGGCCATGCCGCCCCCTTCCCGCAAGCTGCTCGGCCGCAGTGACCCAGAGTTGGCCTGGATCGCCGGACCGGGCGGCCTGGAGAGCGTCGTCGTTCGTCGAGTTCGTCGCCTCGAGCGAGAGGAGCCGATAACCGGCGGCTTCGGTCTCAGGCGACAGATTCACGATCAGAACAGTGAGCGCGCGGCGGCGCCCGCTGCGTTGACGATAGGAGCCGGCACCAGCCAGAACAGCAGCACCACGGCGCTCGATACTGCGAGGATGAAACTTACGCCCGGGGACATGCGCTCAAACCTCTCGACCGGCGCATCGAAGTACATGACCTTGACGATGCGCAGATAATAATAGGCGCCGATCACGCTCGTCACGACGCCAATCACGGCCAAGGTCACGAGGTTGGCCTGGATGGCGGCAGCGAAGACGTAGAACTTGGCGAAGAAGCCCGCCAGCGGTGGAATGCCGGCCAGCGAGAACATCATCATCGCCAAGCAGAACGCCAGTGCCGGATGAGTGCGGGCGAGGCCCGAGAGGTCGTCGATCGACTCGAACATCACATTCCCGCGGCGCATGGCGAGAATGATCGCGAAGGAGCCGAGCGTCATGGCGAGATAGATCGCCATGTAGACGGCGACGCCCTGGATACCCTCAGGTGTGCCGGCGGCCAGACCGATCAGCGCATAGCCCACGTTGCCGATAGAGGAATAGGCCATCAGGCGCTTGAGGTTGCGCTGTCCAATGGCCGCGAAGGAGCCGAGAGCCATCGAAGCGATTGAGATGAACACGATGATCTGCTGCCACTGGATCAGGATGCCCGGGAAGGCATCGATGAAGACGCGGGTGGCCATGGCCATACCGGCCATCTTGGGCGCGGCAGCGAAGAAGGCTGTCACAGGAGTCGGCGAACCTTCGTACACGTCCGGCGTCCACATATGGAACGGCACGGCCGAGATCTTGAAGGCGATGCCGGCAGCGATGAAGACAAGGCCAACGATGGCGCCGATGCCCACATTGCCCTGCAGAACCGAGGCTATGACCGGGAACGATACGCTGCCGGAGAAGCCATAGACCAGCGACGCGCCGTAAAGCAGCATGCCGGAGGAGAGCGCACCGAGTACGAAGTACTTCAGGCCGGCCTCGGTCGAGCGCACGTTGTCACGGTCGAAGGCCGCGATCACATAGGACGAGAGGCTGAGCAGCTCGAGGCCGAGATAGAGGGCGATCAGGTCATTTGCCGAAATGACCATCATCATGCCGATGGTCGAGAGCACGATGAGGATCGGGTACTCGAAGCGGTAGATTCCCTCACGGCGCATATAGTCCAGAGAGAGAATGATGCCGCCGGCGGAGGCAAGAAGGGTCAGCGCCTTCATGAACTTGGCAAAGCCGTCGACGACGAAGGAACCGGCCATGGTCTCGACCCGCTCGGACGGGAGCATCAGAACGGCCACGAAAGCGACGACGATCAACGCCAGTGCGATCACGTTCATGCCGTGGCCCGATCGCTCGCCACGGAATGCACCGAACAAGACCAGGATGAGGGCCCCTGCCGCCATGAGGATCTCTGGCAGCATCGGACCGAAAGCGGGAATGGTGAGGGCGGGATTCATCGTGACCTCAGTGTGCGACGACAGCGGCCGTTTTCACGGTGGCGAGGGCGGCCTGGACGCTGTTCATAAGCGCATCCGTCGGTGCCGCGAAGGCATCGAGGATGGGACCAGGCTGGACGCCATAATAGATGATGAGCAGGACGAGCGGCGCGAAGGTGATGATCTCACGACGGTTCAGATCCGTGATGCCTTGGAGAGCTGGCTTGTCGAGTTCTCCGTAGACCACACGCCTATAGAGCCACAGCGCATAGGCTGCCGAGAGGATCACGCCGGACGCGGCGAAGAACGCGACCCAGGTGTTGGAGCGGAAGGCTCCCATCAAAGTCAGAAACTCGCCGATGAAGCCCGAGGTACCCGGCAGCGCCACATTGGCCATGGTCAGGATGAGGAAGACCACGGCATAGAGCGGCATCCGATTCACCAGGCCGCCATAGGCCTTGATCTCGCGGGTATGCATCCGGTCGTAGATCACGCCGACGCTTAGGAAGAGCGCGCCTGAGACGAGGCCGTGGGAGATCATGGTGAACATGGCGCCCTGGATGCCCTGCTCGTTCATGCTGAACAGGCCCATGGTCACAAAGCCCATATGCGCCACCGAGGAATAGGCGATGAGCTTCTTAATGTCTTCCTGCATCAGGGCGACCAGCGAGGTGTAGATGATCGCGATGATGGAGAGTGCATAGACTAGCGGTGCGAAATAGAGCGACGCATCCGGGAACATCGGCAGCGACATCCGGATGAAGCCGTAACCGCCCATCTTCAGGAGAACGCCTGCCAGGATCACCGAGCCCGCCGTCGGCGCTTCCACGTGCGCATCCGGCAACCAGGTATGGACGGGCCACATGGGCATCTTCACCGCGAAAGAGGCGAAGAAGGCGAGCCACAGCCAGATCTGGAGGTTCGGCGCGAACTTGTAGGCAAGCAGCGTCGGAATGTCCGTCGTGCCCGCCGTCCAGTACATGGCCATGATGGCCAAAAGCATCAGGACGGAGCCGAGCAGTGTATAGAGGAAGAACTTGAAGCTCGCATAGATGCGACGCTTGCCGCCCCAGATGCCGATGATGAGGAACATCGGGATGAGGCCTGCCTCGAAGAATAGGTAGAACAGCACGAGGTCGAGGGCGCAGAACACGCCGATCATCGTGGTCTCGAGAACAAGGAACGCGACGAAATACTCCTTCACCCGGTTCTCAATCGACTCCCACGAAGCCAGAATGCAGAACGGCATCAGGAACGTGGTGAGCAGGATGAGTGGTATCGAGAAGCCGTCGATACCCAGCTTGAAGCGGATGGTCTCGGTCAGCCAGGCATGGCTTTCCACGAGCTGGAACGATGCCGATGCGATATCGAAACGCGCCCAGGCGACGAGCGAGAGGAGGAAGGTCGCAATCGTCGTAGCAAGGGCAGCCCAACGGGCATTCGAGCGAGCTGCTTCGCTGTCGCCACGCAGGGTCAGAATGAAGGCCGCTCCGACGAGTGGCAGGATGAGAAGGCCGGAGAGAATGCCGAAGCCGAGCATTAGTAGGCTCCCCTGAAGAGATAGAAGGTCACGAGAGCCGCAACGCCGATCAACATGGCGAAGGCATAGTGATAGACGTAGCCTGTCTGAACCCGCACAACGCCGCGCGTCACGTCGAGGACGCGAGCAGAAATACCATCGGGTCCAAGCCCGTCGATGATGCGCTGGTCGCCCGTGCGCCAGAAGAAGTGCCCGATGGCCATGGCGGGACGAACGAAGATTGCGTCGTACAGCTCGTCGAAGTACCACTTGTTCAGCAGGAAGCGGTACAGGATCGGGTGATCCGCTGCGAGCTTCGCCGGCTGCTTGGCGTCGATGATGTACATGTAGACGGCCAACAGGAAGCCCAGGATCATCATGATCGTCGGCAGCAACGGCACCCAGCCCGGAAGATGGTGCATCTCTTCCAGGATGTGGTTCTCGGGACGGGTGAACAGAGCGCCCTTCCAGAACTCCTGATAGCCTTCGCCGATGAAGGCGCCGTGGAAGACGATGCCAGCAAGAACCGCACCGATGGCGAGCACAAGCAGCGGCAGCAGCATCACGAGCGGGCTCTCATGAGGCGTATGAGCCCCATGGTGACCATGCTCATGCTGGGCATGACTTGCAGGTTCCACGTCACGGTTATGCTCGTCATGCTCCACTCCTTCATGGGAATGCGGGGCATGAGCATGGTGGCCGTGATGAACGTGCCCCCAACGCGCCGAGCCTTCGAAAGTGAGGAAGAACAGGCGCCAGGAGTAGAACGACGTCATGAAGGCGGCGGCAACCGTGGCCAGGAAGGCGAAGGAGCCAGCCGAGGAATGAGCCGCGTAGGCTGCTTCGATGATCGCATCCTTCGAGTAGTAGCCGGCCGTGAACGGGAAGCCGGTGAGCGCCAGCGTACCGACGGCCATCATCGCCGTGGTGAATGGGATGTAGCGGCGTAGCGCGCCCATGTGGCGGATATCCTGCTCATGGTGCATGGCATGAATGACGGAGCCGGCGCCCAAGAACAGCAGAGCCTTGAAGAAGGCGTGCGTGAACAGGTGGAAGACACCGGCGCTGTAGGCTCCAACGCCGAGGCCGACGAACATGTAGCCGAGCTGCGAGCAGGTCGAATAGGCGATGACGCGCTTGATGTCGTTCTGAACCAGACCGACGGTCGCGGCGAAGAAGGCGGTGATGGCGCCGATGACAGTCACGACCGCGAGCGCCGAGGGGGCATATTCGAAGACCGGAGACAGACGAGCGACCATGAACACGCCGGCGGTCACCATGGTGGCGGCGTGGATGAGCGCGGAAACCGGGGTCGGGCCTTCCATCGCGTCCGGAAGCCAGGTGTGTAGCAGGAACTGTGCCGACTTGCCCATGGCGCCCATGAAGAGCAGCAGGCTGGCGATAGTCAGGGCATGCCAGTCGATACCGAGGAAGGTGAACCGAGCGTTCGCGAACTCGCCGGCTCGCGGGAAGATCGCGTCGAAGGTGACACCGTTGAACAGGACGAAGATCGTGAAGATGCCGAGCAGGAAGCCGAAATCGCCGACGCGGTTGACGATGAACGCCTTCATGGCCGCCGCATTGGCGGAATCCTTCTGGTACCAGAAGCCAATGAGCAGATAGCTCGCGAGGCCCACACCTTCCCAGCCGAAGAACATCTGGACCAAGTTGTCCGCGGTCACCAGCATGAGCATGGCGAAGGTGAAGAGCGACAGATAGGCGAAGAAGCGCGGGCGGTGCGGATCCTCGTGCATGTAGCCGATGGAATAGAGATGCACGAGCGCCGACACGGTGTTGACCACCACTAGCATCATGGCAGTCAGCGTGTCGATGCGGAACGCCCAATCGACCTGAAGATCGCCGACGGACATCCACTGGGCGACCTGAACGCGGGTGGCGCCGTCGCCGAAGCCGACCTGGATGAAGGATACCCAGGACAACACCGCCGCCACAAAAAGCAGGGCCGTGGTGATGATCTCGCTCGGCCGGGCGCCGAGGAGGCGTCCGAAGATGCCTGCGATGAGGAAGCCGACGAGCGGCAGGAAGACGATTGCGTGATACATGTTCGTTTACTTCGCCAGTCCGTTCGGGCTCATGGCCGACGCATGATTCAGATCAGAAAACCGGTTCCCACATTTCTGAATCATGCTCCTAGCCCCTCAACCTGTTGACGTCTTCGACCGCAATGGAGCCGCGGTTGCGGAAGAAGACCACCAGAATGGCAAGGCCGATGGCCGCCTCCGCCGCCGCGACCGTGAGGATCAGCATGGCAAAGACCTGGCCGACAATGTCGTTCAGGTGAGTCGAGAACGCGACCATGTTGATGTTCACGGCGAGCAAGATCAGCTCGATAGACATCAGGATGACGATCACGTTCTTCCGGTTGATGAAGATGCCGAAGACCCCGAGCGTGAAGAGCACGGCGGCAACGGTCAGATAATGGCCCAGTCCGATAACCATTGCGTGCCTCCTTAGATGCCCTGGCGGAAGGGAACCTTCCGCACCTCGACGGCTGTCTCCTGTGTCCGGGCGTTCTGCTTTGAAATGTCCTGGCGCCGCACGCCGACGCGCTCGCGCAGGGTCAGCACGATAGCACCGATCATGGCGACCAGCAGGATCAGGCCGGCTGCCTGGAAGAAGTAGAAATAGCGGGTGTAGAGAACCTGGCCGAGCGCCTCGGTGTTGGTCATGACGTCGGGCGCCGGAATCGGCACAGCCGGCGAGCGGACGAGGCCCGGGTCGATGACATAGGCTCCGACAACCAGGATCAGCTCCAGCAGGAAGATCACCCCGATCACTCCGCCGATGGGCAGGTATTGCAGGAAGCCCTGGCGAAGCGCGGCAAAGTCCACGTCGAGCATCATGACGACGAAGAGGAAGAGCACCGCGACCGCGCCCACATAGACGATGACCAGGATCATCGCCAGGAACTCGGCTCCCATCATCAGAAACAGCCCCGCCGCATTGACGAAGGCCAGGATGAGAAAGAGCACCGACTGTACGGGATTGCGGGAGGCAATCACCATGAAGCCGGAGGCGATCGTGATCGTCGCGAACAGATAGAAGAAGGCGGCGGTAACCGTCATGCTCAGCTTAAGCCGCTAAAGAGCGGCCCCTTCCGACGTGGCTCCGGAGAATCCGGCGGCCTGTCTATAAAATCCGAATCCGACGGGCACAACCCGCGGGACCTGCTTGCCCCTGCCCTCGCCGGGCAGAAAGCGCTGTTAGCGGTAAGGCGCGGTCTTCGCGAGGTTCCTCGCGATTTCCCGCTCCCAGCGCTCCCCGTTATCGAGAAGCTTGGCCTTATCGTAATAGAGCTCCTCGCGGGTCTCCACGGAGAACTCGAGGTTCGGGCCTTCCACGATGGCGTCCACCGGGCAGGCCTCCTGGCACATGCCGCAATAGATGCATTTCACCATGTCGATGTCGTAGCGCGTCGTGCGGCGGGTGCCGTCATTGCGGCGCGGACCGGCCTCGATGGTGATGGCTTGGGCCGGGCAGATGGCCTCGCAGAGCTTGCACGCAATGCAGCGCTCTTCCCCGTTGGGGTAGCGCCGCAGGGCGTGCTCACCGCGGAACCGAGGCCCGCGATGGCCCATTTCGAACGGGTAATTGAGTGTCGCCTTCGGCTTGAAGAAGTACTTCACCGTCAGGATGAAACCCGAGATGAACTCCTTCAGCAGGAGGGATTGGGCGATGCGGTCGAGCTGCATGGCCGATCTCCATTAGCGGACGCCCGGCGCATTGCCGGTCGCCATCAGGACAGCT
>KI911956.1:196151-204168 GCA_000517005.1 Microvirga lupini | reverse complement strand
GTTCCTCTTACTCAGCCGCCTCGAGCTTCAGCTCACGAGCGAGCGCGGAGCACTCGGCCATGACGCCAGAGGCGCGGGCAATCGGGTTCGTCAGATAGAAGTCCTTCACCGGGCTCACGAACGGCTCGCGACCCGGAGTCCCACCGATGCCGGCGAGCGCCTGGACGGCGGCAAACCCGTCGGCCGGCTGGACCGTATCGATGGCCGCGAAATGCGGGTAATGCGCATAGAGCTTCGCCCGAAGAGCATTGAGCGAGTCGAAGGGCAGCCGGTGGCCCAGAACGTCAGAGAGGGCACGCAGGATGGCCCAGTCCTCGCGAGCCTCGCCCGGAGCGAAGGCCGCCCGGTTGGCGAGTTGCACCCGGCCTTCCGTGTTCACGTAAGTTCCCGACTTCTCCGTGTAGGTGGCACCCGGCAGGATCACATCGGCGCGGTGAGCGCCACGGTCACCATGGGTGCCCTGGTAGATCACGAAGGCGCCGGGAGCGATGTCGATCTCGTCCGCGCCGAGGTTGAACAGCACATCGACCTCACCCTGCGCCATGGTCTGAGCATTGAGGCCCCACTCGCCCGGCACGAGGCCGAGATCGAGCGCGCCGACGCGAGAGGCGGCGGTATGCAGAACCGAGAAGCCGTTCCAGCCATCCTTGACGGCGCCCACATCGCGGGCGAGCTGTGCAGCAGCGGAGAGAATGGCCAGACCGTCCGGACGGGAGAGAGCGCCCTGCCCCACGATGATCAGCGGACGCTCTGCTCCGCGGAGCTTCTCGATGAAGCTGTGACGACCACCAGCGAGCTCGGCCAGCGTTTCGGGACCGGCGCCGAGATAATCGTAGGGATAGGTCAGATCCGCATGCTCGCCGATCATGGCGATTGGTGGCGGAGCCATGCGCCAGCGCTTGCGGATCCGCACATTGACAAGCGAAGCCTCGATGCGCGGGTTCGACCCGACGATCAGGATCGCATCTGCTTCCTCGATGCCAGCGATGGTGGTGTTGAAGATGTAGGAGCCGCGGCCATAGACCGGCGAGAGCAACGAGCCGTCCTGACGCGCGTCAATGTTGGTGACGCCGAGGCTCTGCATCAGGAGCTTCAACGCATACATTTCCTCAACCGCAGCGAGATCGCCCACGATGGCACCGATGCGCTTCGGATCCGCACCCTTCACTCGGCTGGCAATCGCGGCGAAGGCTTCCTGCCAAGAGGCCGGACGCAGGCGGCCGTTTTCACGCAGGAAGGGACGGTCGAGGCGCTGCAGGCGCAGGCCGTCGACGATCTGTCGGGTCTTGTCGGTGATCCACTCCTCGTTCACCGCCTCGTTCACGCGCGGTAGGATGCGCATGACCTCGCGGCCACGGGAATCGACACGGATCGAGGAGCCGACCGCATCCATCACGTCGACGGAATCGGTCTTGATGAGCTCCCAGGGGCGATAGTGGAAGGATTCCGGCTTATGGGTGAGCGCACCGACCGGGCAGAGATCCGCCACGTTGGCCTGCAGCTCAGAGCCGAGGGCTCGCTCCAGATAGCTCGTGATCTCCATGTCCTCGCCGCGCCAGAGGGCGCCAAGATCCGGCACGCCGGCCACCTCGGCGGTGAAGCGCACGCAGCGGGTGCAGTGAATGCACCGGTTCATGGAGGTGCGCACGAGCGGGCCGAGATACTTGTCGGTCACCGCGCGCTTGTTCTCGTGGTAGCGGCTGGTATCGACACCGTAGGCCATGGCCTGGTCCTGCAGGTCGCACTGGCCGCCCTGGTCGCAGATCGGGCAATCAAGCGGGTGGTTGATGAGGAGGAACTCCATCACCCCTTCCCGCGCCTTCTTCACCGTCGACGACTTCGTCGAGATCTCCGGCGGCTCGCCGTTCGGTCCCGGACGGCAATCGCGCACGCCCCAGGCGCAAGACGCGACCGGCTTCGGCGCACCCTTCACCTCGACGAGGCACATGCGGCAGTTGCCGGCAATCGAGAGACGCTCGTGGTAGCAGAAGCGCGGAATTTCCGCTCCTGCCTCTTCGGCGGCCTGGAGCAGGGTGTATTCCGTGGGAACGTCGACCTCGACGCCATCAACGATGATTTTCGCCATCTTCAATCTCACTCCGCCGCAATGAGGACGGATTCGGAATGCGGGTTTGCCGCGTAATCGTCGATCCGCTTCTCGATCTCATGACGGAAGTGGCGGATCAGACCCTGAACAGGCCAAGCCGCTGCGTCGCCTAGCGCGCAGATGGTGTGACCTTCGATCTGGGTCGAAACTTCGAGCAGCATGTCGATCTCGCGCTTCTGGGCGCGTCCCTCGGCCATGCGGGTGAGCACGCGCCACATCCAGCCCGTACCCTCACGGCACGGCGTGCACTGGCCGCAGCTCTCGTGCTTGTAGAAGTACGAAATACGGGCAATCGCACGGACGATATCGGTGGACTTGTCCATCACGATCACGGCGGCGGTACCGAGACCGGATTTCAGGTTACGCAGCGTGTCGAAATCCATGTGGGCATCGATGATCTGCTCTGCAGGAACCACCGGCACGGACGAGCCGCCCGGGATGACGCCGAGCAGGTTGTCCCAGCCGCCGCGGATGCCGCCGCAATGACGGTCGATCAGCTCGCGGAAGGTGAGGCCCATCGCCTCTTCCACGTTGCAAGGCTTGTTGACGTGGCCTGACACGCAGAACAGCTTGGTGCCGACGTTGTTCGGGCGGCCGATGCTGGAGAACCAGGAGGCGCCGCGCCGCAGGATCGTGCCGGCAACCGCAATCGACTCGACGTTGTTGACCGTCGTCGGGCAGCCGTAGAGGCCCATATTGGCCGGGAACGGCGGCTTCAGGCGCGGCATGCCCTTCTTGCCTTCCATGCTCTCGA
The DNA here is from genome assembly GCA_000517005.1 of Microvirga lupini. GTDB lineage: Bacteria > Pseudomonadota > Alphaproteobacteria > Rhizobiales > Beijerinckiaceae > Microvirga > Microvirga lupini. The sequence goes on along the minus strand of KI911956.1, from coordinate 201,307 downwards.
TGAGAGCCGTCTCCTCACCGCAGATATAGGCACCTGCTCCGTGATGGACGTAGAGGTCGAAAGGATAGCCGTGGATGTTGTCCTTGCCGATGAGCTTGGCCTCGTACGCCTCATCCACCGCACGTTGAAGGGCACGACGCTCGGCAACGTACTCGCCGCGGATATAGATATAGGCCGCGTGAGCCCCCATGGCGAAGGAGGCAATGAGGCAGCCCTCGACGAGAAGATGCGGATCGTTCCGCATGATCTCGCGGTCCTTACAGGTACCCGGCTCCGACTCGTCGGCATTCACGACGAGATAATGCGGACGCCCATCCGATTGCTTGGGCATGAAGGACCATTTCAGGCCCGTGGGGAAGCCTGCCCCACCGCGGCCACGCAAGCCGGACGCCTTCATCTCATTGACGATCCAGTCGCGGCCCTGTTCGAGCAGGAACTTCGTTCCGTCCCAGGCACCGCGCATCTTCGCGGCCTTAAGGTCCGGCGAATGGAAGCCGTAGAGGTTGGTGAAGATACGATCTTTGTCCTGAAGCATTCCCGATCACTCCATCAGGACGACTTGTTGTCTTTGTCGACGACCACGCCCGGCTTGCTCTCGCTGCCGTCGCGACGGGTCTCGGCTTGTGAAGGCGGCGTTCCGGCAACCGGCGTCGTCGGGCTCGCAGGTGCGGCTTCGCCTTCCTTCGTGGGCGTCGCCACGTAGGACTTGCCGCTCTGAGGAGCCGGCTGCGCCCCTGCTTCCTTGGGCTCGACCTTGGTCGCCTTCGAGGGATCCGCAGCTTCCTTCTGATCCTTCGGACTGATCGGCTTCTCGCCTTCCTTGGCGCGCTTGGCCGGCGTATCCGCGACGCCGCTTTCGGTGGCGCGGCCCGATGGCGGCTTGGCAGCCTTGGCCTCCTGCGGAACGCTGGCCAGAGCGGCAGCGGCCTCGCCTGTCTCAGCAGCCTTCGCCTGTTCGTCGAAGCGCTTGCGCCAGGCACCGATGACGGAACCGTCATACAGCGCCGGATCCTGAAGGGTGTTCACAGCCTCGAAGGGCTCGGACCGGTTACGGCCGATCTGGGATCCGACCTTCACGGGACGTCCGGCGGCTAGATCGTCGAGGAGCTTCTCAAAATTCTCGGTGGTCAGGTCCTCGTAGTAATCGTCGTTGATCTGTACCATCGGAGCGTTCGAGCAGGCCCCCAGGCACTCGACTTCCAGCCAGGAGAACTTGCCGTCTGCCGTCACATGATTCTGGTCGCCGATGCGACGCTCCAGGACCTTCTTGATGTCGCCCGCTCCGCGCAGCACGCATGGCGTGGTACCGCAGAACTGGATGAAATACTTTCCGACCGGTTCGAGGTTGAACATCGTGTAGAAGGTCGCCACCTCCATGACACGGATCACCGGCATGTCGAGTTTGGCAGCGACAGCCTCGATGGCCTTACGGGGCAGCCAGCCGCCGGCCTGCTCCTGAGCCTTGGTCAGAAGAGCGATCACGGCCGAAGCCTGCCGGCCCGGAGGATACTTGGCGATTTCCTTATCCGCGAAAGCCTCGGTCTCTGCAGAGAGAACGAAGCTAGCGGGCTGCATGTTTTCCGGCGCGAGCTTACGAACGGCCATACACTCTTCTCCTCATCGCCATGGCCGGGCTCTCAACCCAGCCATTCACGACTTGAACTTTTCCAGCACGCCTCGAAAAGCGTGGACAGTCGCCCCGGGACCGGGACGATTTTTGCTTTAGCGATCGACCTCGCCGAACACGATGTCGATGGAACCCAGAATGCCCGCGACGTCAGCCAGCATGTGGCCGCGGCACATGAAATCCATTCCCTGCAGGTGCGCGTAACCCGGAGCACGGATCTTGCAGCGGTATGGCTTGTTGGTTCCGTCGGACACGAGGTAGACCCCGAACTCGCCCTTCGGCGCTTCCACAGCGACATAGACTTCGCCGGCGGGAACGTGGAAGCCCTCCGTATAGAGCTTGAAGTGATGGATCAGCGCTTCCATAGAGCGCTTCATGTCCCTGCGCGAGGGCGGAGCAATCTTGCCGTCCAGCGTCGACACGGGCCCCTGCCCGTCCGGCGCACGCAGCTTGTCGAGGCACTGGCGCATGATGCGCACGCTCTGGCGCATCTCTTCCATGCGGATAACCTGACGGTCGTAATTGTCGCCGTTCTTGCCTACGGGGATGTCGAATTCCATCTCCTCGTAGCACTCGTAGGGCTGCGCCTTGCGCAGATCCCAGGGAACACCGCAGCTGCGGACGATCGCGCCCGAGAAGCCCCACTTCCAGCAATCGTCCAGGGTGAGGACGCCAATGTCGACGTTGCGCTGCTTGAAGATGCGGTTGCCGATGACGAGCGTGTCGAGATCGTCCAGCACCTTCAGGAACGGGTCGCAGAAAGCCTCAATGTCATCGATCAGCTCCGGCTGGATATCCATGTTCACGCCGCCGGGGCGGAAATAGTTGGCGTGCATGCGCGAGCCGGAAATCCGCTCGTAGAAGATCATCAGCTTCTCGCGCTCCTCGAAACCCCAGAGCGGCGGCGTGAGTGCGCCGACGTCCATCGCCTGCGTGGTCACGTTGAGAAGGTGAGAGAGAAGACGGCCGATTTCCGAGAACAGGACGCGGATCAACTGAGCACGCCGAGGCACCGCGATCCCGAGGAGCTTCTCGACCGCCATGCAATAGGCGTGCTCCTGATTCATCGGCGCCACGTAGTCGAGGCGATCGAAATAGGGATTCGCCTGAACGTAGGTTTTGTACTCGATCAGCTTTTCGGTGCCGCGATGCAGCAGGCCGATATGCGGATCGACGCGTTCGACGACCTCGCCGTCCAGTTCCAGCACGAGGCGCAGCACGCCGTGCGCCGCCGGGTGCTGCGGGCCGAAATTGATCGTGAAGTTGCGGATATTATGCTCGCCCATGGGTCGCCTTTCCGCTCCTTATGCCTTGGCCTTCTCATCGCCCGGCAGCACGTAGTCCGTGCCCTCCCAGGGCGAGAGAAAATCGAAGTTGCGAAACTCCTGATTGAGCTTGACCGTCTCATAGACCACGCGGCCTTGGCCGTCGTCATAGCGGACCTCGACATAGCCGGTGAGCGGGAAGTCCTTGCGGAGCGGATGTCCTTCGAACCCGTAATCCGTGAGAATCCGGCGCAGGTCCGGGTGACCCGAGAACAGGATTCCGTATAGATCGTAAGTCTCACGCTCGAACCAATTCGCGGCTGGCCAGATGCCGACGAGCGAGGGAACCGGTGTTACCTCGTCCGTCTCAACCTTCACACGGATGCGGCGGTTATGGTGCGGCGCAAGGAAGTGATAGACCACATCGAACCGCTTCTCGCGGGCCGGGTAATCGGCGCCGCAGATATCGATGAAGCAGACGAAGCGGCATTGCGGGTCGTCCCGCAGGAAGGTCGCCACCCGTACGATGTCCTCGCGGCGGGCGACGAGCGTCAGCTCGTCGAAGGCAATGGCCCGGCTCTTGATCGCCTCGCCGAGGGACGAGGCGATGTGATCGCTCAGGGCTTGGAGATCAGCACTCATGCAATGACCTTTGCTCAGCGCTCGATGGTGCCGGTCCGGCGGATCTTCTTCTGCAGAAGCAGCACTCCATACAGGAGCGCCTCAGCCGTTGGCGGGCAGCCCGGCACGTAGATGTCGACCGGCACGATGCGGTCGCAGCCACGAACCACGGAGTACGAATAATGATAGTAGCCGCCGCCATTGGCGCAGGATCCCATGGAGATGACGTAGCGCGGCTCCGGCATCTGGTCATAGACCTTGCGGAGGGCGGGAGCCATCTTGTTGGTGAGCGTACCGGCCACGATCATAACATCGGACTGGCGCGGCGAGGCGCGCGGGGCGAATCCGAACCGCTCGACATCGTACCGCGGCATGGACATCTGCATCATCTCGACGGCGCAGCAGGCCAGACCGAAGGTCATCCACATGAGCGAGCCGGTGCGCGCCCAGGTGATAAGGTCCTCGGTCGAGGTAACGAGGAAGCCCTTGTCGGACAGCTCCTCGTTGATGGAGACGAAGTACGGGTCCGTCGATCCGACCGGCTTACCCGTATTCGGATCGATGATGCCGCGAGGCGCGGGAGCGACCAGGGTCGACTGGGTATCGGAGATCAATCCCATTCAAGGGCCCCCTTCTTCCACTCGTAAATGAATCCGACCGTCAGGACGCCGAGGAAGATCATCATGGAGATGAAGCCGAACCAGCCTAGATTCCCGAACGTGATGGCCCAGGGAAACAGGAACGCCACTTCCAGGTCGAAGATGATGAAAAGGATGGCGACAAGGTAGAACCGCACGTCGAACTTCATGCGAGCATCGTCGAAGGCATTGAAACCGCACTCGTAGGCAGACAGCTTCTCGGTATCGGGACGGCTATAGGCGACGATGAAAGGCGCCACGAGCAGCGCCACCCCGATCAGGAGCGATACGCCGATGAAGATTACGAGAGGCAGGTAGTCGGCGAGGAGATTCGTCATACGACACCTAGAAGGAACGAAGCACGGCCGAAAGCCGGCAATCTGAAACGCATTTAAGCCCCAGAAAGGCCCGATAAAGGCCCCTGCGACAACACGCTGATTGCGCGGTTGGCTTAGCTGAGTTCCCCTTCCCTGACAAGTGTTTGCACTGCCGCAAAAAGAACCATTCCAAACTAGGATATTGCCTTTTCGGCAGCTTTTGCCGCCTTTCGGTTGGCTACGGCCTCGGCGTGCCCGGCCGCGACCTCCGCCTTGGCCTTGGCCTCGCACTTGGCCCGAATCTCGTCGAGCTCCTTCTGGGTCAAATGTTCGATGCTGATGGACACGTTCTGGGCAGCGCTGGCCCGGATCAGCTCGTCAAGCTTGGCCTGAATGGCGGCACCATCCCGATTCTGAGTGTTCTGAATCAGGAACACCATCAGGAAGGTCACGATGGTCGTCCCTGTGTTCACGATGAGCTGCCACGTATCGGAAAACCCGAACAGGAGGCCGCTGAGAGCCCAAACCAGGATGACGACGAGGCAAATTCCGAAGGTGATAGGCCGACCAGCCACCTGGGCAACCCAATTGGAGAAACTCGTGAGCAATCTGGACGTCAACATAGACAGCAGCCTCGCACCCACTCCTCGGCAACGCCCAGCTTCGCCAAACGCCTTAACCGTGGGGA
>KI911956.1:167887-196051 GCA_000517005.1 Microvirga lupini | reverse complement strand
GACAGGCCGGCACTCTAACCGACTGAGCTACGCCCGCGCATCGGACCGCCGAAGCGGTGTGGGTGCGGTTTAAGGGCCACCCCGACCCCTGTCAAGGGTTGAATGCACTCATTTTGGAAAGCCTGCAAAAAACAGAATTGCCCAGGCGATAAGGCGCCTCCGACCGCGGCCGAGGCCTCACTTATTAGGCTTCACTCACCCGCCGGGACCTCTCCCGAGTTCTTCAACGAGGAGAGTACCCGGTCACACTCATAGAGTTCCTCAAGGGCAGCCTGAAGACCGCGGAGAGCCTCCAGAGATAAACCCTGCTGAAGAGGGACGCAGGCTGCCTCCTCTTCCTCGTAAAGGTGATTTTCTTTTGGAAGAGCAATCTCCTCGACACTTGCCTGTGCCGCCTCAGGGTGAAGCGCCGTGACGCTCTGCTCTCCGCGCCCGACGCCTTGGACAAAGCGGACTCCCTCCTCTTTCAGGATCCGCTGAACGCCTTTGATCGTATAGCCTTCCCCATAGAGGAGCTGGCGAATCCCCTTAAGCAGATCGACGGCGTCAGGACGGTAGTACCGCCGACCGCCGCCGCGCTTGAGCGGCTTGATATGGTTGAACCGGGTCTCCCAGAAGCGAAGCACATGCTGAGGGATATCGAGATCTTCGGCGACCTCGCTGATCGTACGGAATGCGTCGGGGCTTTTGTCCATGGCGCCACTTGCCATAGCCGGATCAATCCTCGCCTTCGAAGGTCTCACCGTTGATATGCGCCTTCAAGACGTTCGATGGCTTGAACACCATGACCCGTCGGGGATCGATCGGAACCTCGACCCCGGTCTTGGGGTTCCGGCCGACTCGCTCCCCCTTGCTGCGGACGATGAAAGAGCCGAAGGACGACAGCTTCACCGTCTCGCCGGCAGCCAGGCAGTCGCAGATTTCGCCCAGGACCCGCTCGACCAGTTCAGCCGATTCGGTCCGCGAGAGACCCACCTTCTGATATACAGCCTCGCTCAGATCCGCTCTCGTTATCGTCTTGCCAGCCATTGAGCTCCCCAGCGCGAATGAGTTCGTTGGTCTTGTCGTCCCGGACGACGCTATGCAGATGGCTCCCTACGGTCAACCGCCAAGGTAGAAATACCGATACCACCAGACTCGAAGCCCTTGAGGGCTACCAGCGGATCAAGGCACTTCCCCAGGTAAAGCCACCACCAATGGCCTCGATCATGACGAGATCTCCGTCCTTGATCCGCCCATCCTTTCGGGCCGTGTCCAAGGCAAGGGGAATCGAGGCAGCAGAGGTGTTGCCATGCCTATCGACGGTAATGACGACTTTTTCTGGCGCGATCCCAAGCTTGTCCGCGCTCGCCGTGATGATGCGCTTGTTGGCTTGGTGGGGCACGAACCACTTCAGCTCCTCGGCGCTCGTGCCCGTAGCCTGGAAGGCATCCTGCACGACGTCCGCCACCATACCGACGGCGAATTTGAAGACCTCGCGGCCCTCCATCTTCAGAACGCCAGTCGTCTTCGTCGATCCCGGCCCGCCACTGACGTAAAGTTTGTCTCGGTAGCGACCATCGGACCGGAGGTGGGACGTGAGGACGCCACGGTCGGCGGACGTGCCCTCTCCGTCCTGGGCCTCAAGCACGATAGCCCCCGCTCCGTCGCCGAACAGCACGCAAGTGGTGCGGTCGGTCCAGTCGAGGATGCGGGAGAACGTCTCGGCACCGACCACAAGAGCGCGCTTGTGCGAACCGGACTGCAGGAACTTGTCGGCCGTAGCCACGGCATAGACGAAGCCCGTGCAGACGGCTTGCAGGTCGAAGGCCGCCCCATGGGTCATGCCGATGCCAGTCTGGATCATCGTCGCTGTCGACGGGAAGGTATAATCCGGGGTCGAGGTGGCACAGATGACCAGATCGATGTCGGCGGCCGTGAGGCCGGCATCGGCCAGGGCCGCCTCCGCCGCCTTGATCCCGAGAACGGATGTGGTTTCATCATCGTCCGCGATATGACGCGCCTCGATGCCGGTTCGCTGCACGATCCACTCGTGCGAGGTCTCGACCATCTTTTCGAGGTCCTGGTTTGTCAGCTTGCGCCTCGGCAGGTAGGAGCCGATGCCGCGTACGACGGAACGGGTGCGTTTCAAGTTGCGCCTTCCTCAGGCCGTTTGGCCCACCGGGTCATGGTCCAGCATGCTCCGGATCGTGTTCATCAATTCAAAATGCGCCATGTCGTAAGCGACGTCGATGGCGCTTGCGAAGCCGAGATCGTCCGTGCCGCCATGGCTCTTGACGACCACTCCTTCGAGACCCAGAAAGACGCCGCCATTGACCTTGCGCGGGTCCATCTTGTCCCGGAGAGCGTTAAAGGCCTGTTTCGCGAACAGGTAGCCGATTTTCGCCATCAGGGTACGGCTCATGGCCGAGCGCAGATACTGGGCGATCTGCTTGGCCGTTCCTTCGGCAGTCTTCAGGGCGATGTTGCCCGTGAATCCTTCCGTCACGACCACGTCGACCGTGCCCTTGCCGAGATCGTCACCTTCCACGAAACCCCGGTAGTCGAGGTGCGGAAGGTTCGATTCCTTCAGGATCCGGCTGGCTTCCTTGACCGCTTCGATCCCTTTGATCTCTTCCGTGCCGACATTGAGAAGCCCCACGGTCGGGCGATCCAGATCGAACACGATGCGCGCCATGGCCGCGCCCATGATGGCCATGTCCACCAGATGCCCCGCATCCGCACCGATGGTCGCACCGACATCGAGCACAATGCTCTCGCCCCTTAAGGTAGGCCACATGCAGGCAATGGCCGGGCGCTCGATATGGGCCATGGTCTTGAGGCAGACCTTGGCGGTCGCCATCAGGGCCCCGGTATTGCCGGCCGACACGGCAGCATCCGCCTCTCCATCCCGAACGGCCTGGACGGCCCGCCACATAGAGGACTTGCCCCGCCCCATCCGAATAGCCTGGCTGGGCTTTTCATCCATGGCGATGGCAATGTCCGTATGCCGCAGCTCGGTGGCCTCCTTCAGCTTGGGATGAGCGTTCAGAAGGGGCGCAACGATCGTTTCATTGCCGAACATCAGGAAGCGGAGATTGGGATGGCGCTCCAAGGCCAAGGCTGCGCCTGGAACCACGACGGACGGACCGTGATCGCCCCCCATCGCATCAAGCGAGATACGCACCGGCTTCGGCATGAACGATTATTCTTTCTTTTAAGTCATTCAACAGGGGGCGGAAAATAGCGGTTTGCGGTTACTCCGCAACTGAATTCTCTCATCCGGCGGTCAGCAGGACATATGCTGCAAGGACCGCGGCTGCCAGCCCCTTACCGGCTCCCCTTCAGCTTGTTCAAGGCGGCGAACGGCGAATCCTTCTCGTCCGAAGGATCCTTGTAGCTGAAGTCGACGCCGGGCTTGCGGGGATAGGGATCAAGCCCGAGGGCGAGAAATTCGGCCGTGAGCGCGCCGAGGTCGATCTGGCCGTTCACGATCTCGTCCGGCGGCTCGTACTCGTTGATGTCGGTGGGCGGTTCCGCCGGCATGCCCGAAGCTTCCGCGAAATCCACCTCGACCTCTTCCTCGATCGTGGAATCGAAGGGGTCGAGGGTCATCACGCAGATCTGGGTGATCGAGGCCTTAACCACGCCCGTCACATGAATGCCCTTGGCGGAGGCTTTCAGTTGGTAATCGCCAGAAAGCGCCTGGATCCCCGGCAGGCCGAAATCCTGGGCCAGGGCGGCGCATTCCTCGGCCGTCGCCTCCACATGGACCTCCTGCCCGCGAGGCGGGGTCTTCATGACGTCGACGAGCCGGGACAAAGGCCCCACGGTTTCGGGTGTCATCAGATTGCCTCCTTAAGCAAAGGTCTCAGGCTCAGGAAAAACGGCCCCCGTCTCCAGAAAAGTGTCCAGATCGATCGCCTTGAGTCCCTGATCGGCCGCGAGAGCATAACGCGCCAAGGGGGTGGCCGGTGCCTCGCTGCCGTAGACGTTGCGGCCTAAGGCCAGCGCCAGACCTGCCTCGTCGGACCCGTTGAGAGGGGTGTCATAGGCATGGGCTCGCCCATAGAAGGACTCGGCGACCCTCTTCATCCGCTTTGGCACGACCGTATCGCCAACGCCCATTTCCCTCAATGACGCATCCATGTCCCGGAAGAAGGCATCGGTCAGGTCCTTGGCCACTTCATCCGCCGGGTGCGGGAGCTCACGCAAGGCCCGCAGGACCAGAACCATATGTAGCGACAGGGCTTCGAACCGCCCTTCCAGGGTATCGGGGATGCCAAGTGCCGCATAGAGCCCGGGAGCGCGCGACGCCGTCGCGATTCTCTTGTAGAGGGTCGCGATGGTGGTTCGCCGGGGGTCCTTGCGGAAGAGACTGAAGATCACGGCTCTGCCCTTCCAAGCTTGTCAAAATCATAGCCTCGGGTTACGCCATCCCCATCCGTAGGCGCAAGCTTATCCGCGCCGCATTTCTGGAAGAACCGTACGATGCGTCGATATCATACCCTTTTGGTGCGCTTGGCTACTGCTGCCGTTCTCGCCTCGTCCGTAGCTGCCTGTACGATGGGGGACGAATTCCAACGCGGCTACGTCGCGGATGAACGCGCCATCGCTCAGGTGAAGAAAGGCATGAGTGCCGATCAGGTCCTCCAGATCCTCGGAACACCTTCCACCGTGTCGACCGTCGGCAACCGCAACTGGTATTATATCAGCCAGAAATCCCGCCGTACGCTGCAATTCATGGGCGAGCAGGTGGTGGACCAACAGGTGACCGCCGTCTACTTCGACAAGGGTCTGCGGGTCGAGCGCGTTGCCCTCTATGGCCTGCAGGATGGCAAGGTCTTCGACTTCATCAGCCGCACCACCCCGGCTGGCGGCGAAGAGTCCAACTTCCTCGGCCAGATCTTTAAGGGCGTGACCAGCTTCAACCCGTTCAACTGATCTGACATCCGTACAGGGACTCAGAATGGCCGGGCATCGTCCCGGCCATTTTCATTACACCTGCCCACCAAAGAAAAACCCGCGGCCTTTGCCGCGGGTCCTATGCCGTCCAGCGGTATTGCTCTTACGAGTGGGCGAGAATCGCAAGAAGCAGCAGGGCGATGATGTTGGTGATCTTGATCGCCGGGTTCACGGCAGGTCCTGCTGTGTCCTTGTAGGGATCGCCCACTGTATCGCCCGTGACGGAAGCCTTGTGGGCGTCCGAACCCTTATGGTGGGTCGTGCCGGAGGCATCCGTGAAGCCGTCCTCGAAGGACTTCTTGGCATTGTCCCAGGCGCCGCCGCCTGAGGTCATGGAAATGGCGACGAACAGGCCGGTCACGATCACGCCGAGCAGCATGGCGCCCACGGCCGAGAAGGCCTCGGACTTGCCCGCGACCCAGTAGACGATGAAATAGGTCACGATCGGCGCCAGCACCGGCAGGAGCGACGGCACGATCATCTCCTTGATCGCGGCGCGGGTCAGCATGTCGACCGCACGCCCGTAATCGGGACGGTCGGTGCCGGCCATGATACCCGGCCTCTCGCGGAACTGACGGCGCACTTCCTCCACCACCGAGCCCGCCGCCCGGCCCACCGCCGTCATGGCAATGCCGCCGAACAGGAAGGGGATGAGGCCGCCGAACAGGAGCCCGACCACCACATAGGGATTGGTCAGGGAGAAGTTCGGCGCGACGCCCTGGAAGTATGGGAACTGCGCCGCGTTCTGCGTGAAGTAGTTCAGATCCGAGGTATAGGCCGCGAACAGCACCAGGGCGCCGAGACCCGCGGAACCGATGGCATAGCCCTTCGTCACCGCCTTGGTGGTGTTGCCGACGGCGTCGAGAGCATCCGTCGATTTGCGGACCTCCTTCGGCAGGCCGGCCATTTCGGCAATGCCGCCCGCATTGTCGGTCACCGGGCCAAAGGCATCGAGGGCCACGATCATGCCGGCAAGGGCCAGCATGGCCGTCACGGCGATCGCGATGCCGAACAGGCCGGCGAGCTTATAGGCCACGATGATGCCCGCGATGATAACGATGGTCGGCAGCGCCGTCGCTTCCAGCGAGACCGCGAGGCCCTGGATCACGTTCGTGCCATGGCCTGTCACCGAGGATTGGGCGATGGACCGCACAGGGCGGAAGCCGACACCGGTATAGTACTCGGTGATGACCACGATGAGCGCCGTCACGGCCAACCCAATGATCGCGCACCAGAACAGGGCTTGTCCCGTGAAGTCGGCTCCGGTAACCGGGCCGAAGCCGATCATCTGCCAGGTGACGACGGCAATCGCCGCCGCCGAGAGAACACCGGTCGCGATGAGCCCCTTGTAGAGCGCGCCCATGATGGACTCGTTCTGCCCGAGCTTCACGAAGAAGGTGCCGATGATCGAGGTGACGATGCAGGCCGCGCCGATGGCGAGCGGGTACATCAGCATGGTGTCGAGCGTCGCCTGACCGGCGAAGAAAATCGCCGCGAGGACCATGGTGGCGACCACGGTCACCGCATAGGTCTCGAACAGGTCGGCCGCCATGCCGGCGCAGTCGCCGACATTGTCGCCCACATTGTCGGCGATGGTCGCCGGATTGCGCGGATCGTCCTCGGGAATGCCGGCCTCGACCTTGCCTACGAGATCGCCACCCACGTCGGCGCCCTTGGTGAAGATGCCGCCGCCGAGACGGGCGAAGATCGAGATCAGCGAAGCGCCGAAGCCGAGAGCCACCAAGCTGTCGATCACCATGCGGTCGGAGGGGATCAGGCCAGCGACACGGGTGAGGTAGCCGTAGTAGAGCGCCACCCCGAGGAGCGCGAGGCCGGCCACCAGCATGCCGGTGACGGCGCCCGCCTTGAAGGCGACGTCGAGGCCGCCGCCTAAGGACTGCGTGGCAGCCTGGGCCGTGCGGACATTGGCCCGAACCGACACGTTCATGCCGATGAAGCCTGCCGCCCCCGAGAGAATGGCCCCGATGGCGAAGCCGATGGCGACCCGAATGCCGAGAAAGTAAGCGATGATGGCGAACAGAACGATTCCCACAATGGAGATCGTGAAATATTGCCTGCGGAGATAGGCCTTCGCGCCTTCGGCAATCGCCCCGGCGATTTCCTGCATACGCTGAGAACCGGCGTCCCGCTTCATCACGTCGCTAATGGCCCAGAAGCCATAGGCAATCGAAAGAAGGCCGCCCAAGATAATTAGGGTGAGTGCCATCATGCCATCCTTGTTATGGGAAAGCAGAAAGCCGCTCATCAAGGCCTGTTTCTTGGCCTTGACCGGCCCCTACCCCCAGCGAACGTCATATTTGGTTGCAAAAAACTAGGTCGTTCGCAACAATCCTACCGGCGCAACTCACAGGAAGGCCTTTATACTTTAAGCGGGTGCGATCCCTCTGGTCCTCTGCTGCCAAGCTAGAAGAACTAGAGCGATGACGACGGGTGGGAAGACCAGCCAGTTCACGCTCTCCCAGCCGCCAGCGCTCAACAGCTTCCCAGACGAGAAGGACGCGATGGCGACCGAACCGAAGATGAGAAAGTCGTTTGCGGCCTGGACCTTGGCGCGCTCCTCCGGACGATAGCAGTCGGTTACCAGGGCGGTCGCGCCGATGAAGCCGAAGTTCCATCCTAGCCCGAGGAGGATGAGCGACGTCCAGAAGTGGGCGATGCCGATGCCGGACAGGCCGATGAGGGCGGAAAGCGCGATCAGCATGAGGCCCGTGGCTGTCACCCGCTTCTTGCCGAATCGGGCGATCAGGCGGCCGGTGAAGAAGCTTGGCCCGAACATGGCCAAGATATGCCACTGGATGCCGAGCGCCGCCGCGCCGACCGGATGCCCGCAGCCGATCATCGCCAGAGGTGCCGCCGTCATGATGAAGGTCATGAGGCTGTAGGACACGAGACCCGTAGCTGCGGCCACGATGAACCGGGGCTGGCGCACGATCTCGATCAGCGGCCGCCCGCCCGCTTCCGGGGACGCAATGCTGACCGGTGCCGGTCGCAGAAAGGAAACAGCGACCATCGAGAGAAGGGCCAGGGTCGCCTGCGCCAGGAAAGCCCCCGCAAAGGGAGCCGCCTGGACCGCATCCCGGGTCCAGATCACCGTCTGGGGGCCGATCACACCGGCCACCAGGCCTCCGACCATGACCCTGGAGATCGCCTTGGGCTTGAAAGCCTCGGAGGCGGCGTCCGTCGCGGCGAAACGGTAGCTCTGATTGAAGGAGCCATAGCTGCCGATGACGAGGGTGCCGAGGCAGAACAGGGCGAAACTGAACGAGGCGATGCCGAAGGCCGCCAGACAGCCGCCGGCGAGGCCGATCCCGGCCCCGACGATGTAGCCGATGCGTCGCCCGGCCTTGCGCATCAGCATGGCGGCTGGGATGGTGCCGAGGGCCAGGCCGAGATTGAGCAGGCTGACGGGGAGCGTCGCCAGGTCCTTGTTCGATGCGAGCGCCTGCCCGACGAGGCCGCCGAGCGACACGACGATGGCCGGGCTCGAGCCGCCGAGCGCCATGGCGACGGCCAGAACCACCGCGTTGTGCTTGGCGACGGCATCGCTGGAAGATGTCTGGAAGGAGGTATCAGAAATGCTGGTAGGAGCCGACATCGTAGCGTCTTTCGAGACCATTCATCCGAAAGACCGGCAGGTCGTGTCCTGAGACGACTCGGCCGATGACGGACAGGGTGATCCCGACCTTGTCGGCCTCTTTCCGAAAACTGTCGAGATTCTTTTCCGGAACGATGCAGAGAATTTCGTAGTCGTCCCCGCCGGTCAGGGCGAGGTCGAGCAGATCGGGCGAGGCCTGAGCCGCCTTCGCCGCAGCCGCCGAAAGCGGGACCTGACCGGCCTCGATGAGGGCACTGACCCCGCTTGCCCGCATCATCTTGGCAAGATCGCCGGCAAGGCCGTCCGAGACGTCCATGGCGGCGCTGGCATGGTCACGGAGGGCTGCCGCAAGGCGATGGCGCGGACGGGGGTGAAGATAGCGGTCGGCGAGATGCGCCTTCTCTGCGGAGGACAGGCTCTCGGACCAAGCCGGAGCCGAGCGGAGCTTGAGGCCCAAGGCCGCATCGCCAATGGTGCCGGTGACGCAGACGATGTCGCCGATCCGGGAGGTCGTGCGCAGAACCATCCGGCCTGTCGGCACCTCTCCGACGGCGGTCACAGAGAGGGTCAGCGGTCCCTTCGTCTTCACGGTATCGCCGCCGAGGAGCGGGCAGGAGAAGTCGCGGGCCGCCTCACCCAGACCGGAGGCGAACTCGGCGAGCCAATTCTCCGTCCAGTCCTCGGGCAAGGCGAGGCTCAGGAGGAAGCCGGCAGGCTCCGCGCCCTTGGCGGCGAGATCCGAGACGTTCACGCCCAGCGCCTTGCGGGCAATGGAGCCCGGTGAATCCTCGGGCAGGAAGTGGACGCGCTCGACCAAGGCATCGACGGTGAGGACGAGATCGTGGCCGGGCGTTGGGCTAAGGCGGGCGGCATCATCCTTGAGGCCCAAGGCCCCTTCACCGGCGATGGGAGCGAAGAAGCGGGCGATCAGGCTGTCCTCGCCGGGACGTTCCTTCGAACTCATCGGCCGACCGCCCTCGCCCGCATCGTCTCAGCGCTTTCCCTGCCCTGCTGCCTTCTTTTCGAGCTCGCCCGGGCGGACGTCGCGGGCGACCTTGTCCAGCACCGCGTTCACGAGGCCGGGCTCGTCCTCGCCGTAGAAGCCATGGGTCACGTCCACATATTCGGTGATGACGACGCGGGCCGGCACGTCCTTGCGGAACATCAGCTCATAGCCGCCCGCGCGCAGGATGGCGCGCAACACCGCCTCGACGCGCTTGAGCGGCCAGTCGGTGGCGAGGGCATTGTCGATCTTCACGTCGATCTCGCGCTGGTTCTTGACCACGCCGGAGAGAATGTCGCGGAAGAACGTGTTGTCCGAGGGCTGAAATGTGATGCCCTCGACCTCGCGGCCGATCCAGAAGGCCTCGAACTCGGCGAGCGCGTCGAGCACGGTCTTGCCCGACACATCCATCTGGTAAAGGGCCTGGACGGCAGCGAGGCGAGCGGCCGAGCGCTCTGCTGGCTTCGTCATGATCAGCCCTCCAGCTTCTGTTTGATGCGCAGGACGGCCAGAGCCGCATCCACCGCTCCACCACCCTTATTCAATTCATTCACGCTCGCGCGGGTCCAGGCCTGCTGCTCATTCTCCACGGTGAGAATGCCGTTGGCCAGCGGAATGCGCCGTTCCACGGACAGGTCCATCAAGGCGCGGGCACTCTCGCCTGCGACGATGTCGTAATGTCCGGTCTCGCCGCGGATCACGCAACCGAGCGCCACGACCGCATCATAGGGTCTGCCGGCCTTCTCGGCGGCATCGAGCGCGATGGCGATGGTGGCCGGGATCTCGAGCGCGCCATCCAGCGTCAGCAGGTCCATCTTGGCCTGCGCCGCCTCGACGGCGCCCTTCGCCCCGCGCAGAAGCTCATCGGCGATGTCGTCGTAGAAGCGGGCCTCGACGACCAGGATACGGGCGCCGGGAACCGGCGGACGGGGGCTTTTCGGCTTATCGGAAGGCGCGACCATAAGAAATCCGTTCAGAGTTCTAACAGTATCTCTGCCCTCATCCTGAGGAGCAGCCATGGGCTGCGTCTCGAAGGAGGATCCAGAGAGCACTGGAGACGCCCTGATCCTTCGAAACGCGAGCAAGCTCGCTCCTCAGGATGAGGGCTGTGGTATGGGATACGGGAAACGTTAGGCGTTCCCCTACTCCGCCCGGCGCGCATCCGCAAGCCGCGCGGCATAGCGCGCCATGAGATCGACTTCGAGGTTGAGCTTGTCGCCGACCTGCCGCTCGCCCCAGGTGGTGACGGCGAGGGTGTGCGGAATGATGAGCACCGAGAACATGTCGTCGTTGACGGAGTTCACGGTGAGCGACGTGCCGTCGAGGCAGACGGAGCCTTTTTCCGCGATGAACGGAGCGAGCGCCTGCGGCGCCTTGATGGTGAAGCGGGCGGTCGGACCCCATGGATCGTCGCCGGCCGTGATCGCCTCCTTGGCCACGATGGCGGCGACACCGTCCACATGCCCGGTCACGATATGCCCGCCGAGCTCGTCGCCGATTTTCAGCGAGCGCTCCAGGTTCACCCTGGTGCCGGCCTCCCACTCGCCTACGGTGGTGCGCTCCAGGGTTTCGGCAGCGGCATCCACGTCGAACCAGCAGCCGCCCTCGCGCGGGCCGACGTCCATCACCGTCAGGCAGGGCCCGCCGCAGGCGATGGAGGCGCCGAGCGCAATCGTGGCGGGATCATAGGACGAATGTATGCGCAGGCGCTTCAGGGTCCCTTGAGCCCCCTCCGCCGTCGCAACCTCACCGACATCGGTGACGATACCCGTGAACATCAGGGTCTCTCCCAGAACATGAAAAGGTCGGGGCCGATCTGTTCCTCGGCCCAGAAATTGAGAAGGTCCATGCGGTCCTGGAGCGACAGGCCGAGGGCCGGCACGTCGCCCTGCCCCCTGGCCGAGCGGCCGGTGATCAGGACCAGTTCGTCGACGAGGTCGGCCTTGGCCAGCGCATCCGCCAGCGCGGGACCGCCCTCGCAGAAAACCCGGGTGATGCCGCGCGTGCCGAGGAGCTGCAGGGCTTCCGGCAGCGCAACGCGGCCGCTTTCGTCGCCTGAGAGCCGCAGCACCTCGACACCCTGGGCGGTCAGCGCCCGCTCCGCCTCGACCGGTGCGCCCACCGTCGTAAGAACCCAGGTCGGGATCTCTTGAGCCCCGGTGACGACCCGCGCATCGGCGGGTATGCGCAAGCTGGAATCGACGACGATGCGGATCGGCGAGCGAGCCTCCAGGCCCGGCAGGCGGACGTTCAGTAGCGGATCGTCGGCCAGAACGGTGCCGATTCCGACCATGATCGCATCCGCATGGGCGCGCATCAGGTGAACCTTCGCATTGGCGACCTCGCCCGTGAGTATCAGGCGCGGCCCCTGGCGCGAACCGGCGAAGCCTTCGGTGCTGCGCGCGAGCTTCACCGTGACTGCGGGCCGCCCCTTGGTGACGCGGGTGATATGGCCGATATGGGCGCGGCGGGCTTGCTTAGCGAGGCAGCCGACCGTCACCGCGATCCCGGCCTCCCGCAGCCGGGCATGACCGAGCCCTGCCACGCGGGAATCCGGATCCTCGATGGCCGAGACCACCCGGGCCACGCCGGCTTCGATCACCGCATCCGCGCAGGGCGAGGTCTTCCCATGATGCGAGCAGGGTTCGAGGGAGACGTAAAGGGTCGCGCCCTTCGCCCGCTCGCCCGCGGCCGCCAGGGCCACGCGCTCGGCATGGGGCCGGCCGCCCGGCTGGGTGGCGCCCTGCGCAAGGATGATCGGAACCTCGCCGCTTTCGTCCACCACGACGGAGCCTACGGACGGGTTCGGCCAGGTGAGTCCGAGATTGCGCTCGCCGAGCGCAATCGCCAGGCGCATGAAGCGCTCGTCCCGCGCGGTACTCTCAAATGACTGCCCCTCGGCGCCGGAAGCGCTCATTGCTCGCTCGGCGCGCGCTTCTTCTTCGGCGGAGCCGGCAGATCGTCCTCGCCCTCGCCTTCAGCCAGCTTGCCGAGAATTTCCTCGAAGTCCTTGGCCTCGCGGAAGTTCTTGTAGACGGAGGCGAAGCGGACATAGGCCACGTCGTCGAGGCCCTTCAGGCCTTCCATGACGAGCTCACCCACCGTCTCGCTCGGCACCTCGCCCTCGCCCATGCTCTCGAGCTGGCGCACGATGCCGTTGATCATCCGCTCGACGCGCTCCGGATCCACGGGACGCTTGCGCAGGGCGACCTCCACCGATTGCTGAAGCTTGTCCCGGTCGAACGGCACCCGCCGGCCGGAACGCTTCAGCACCGTCAGCTCACGCAGCTGCACGCGCTCGAAGGTCGTGAAGCGACCGCCGCAATCCGGGCAGATGCGGCGACGGCGGATGGACGAGGAATCGTCCGTGGGGCGGGAATCCTTCACCTGGGTGTCCAGGCTCCCGCAATAGGGGCAGCGCATTACGAACTTACCGGATTATTGCGATCAGCATCTCGCCGGATGACGTAGGCCCAGAAGATCAGCCCACCGGCGACGCCAGAGCCAAAAGACAAGCCCCAGTGTTGAATCATTGCAACCGGAAAACTTGGTAGCGAGCGGTCCCAACGATGCATTGTCGCCAGGTACCACAGTTCGGAGCCTGTAAAAAGCAAGGATGGAGCCCAACCCAAGATGCCGCTCGCGAGAGCAACATTCAGTAGCGTTAGCCGGTCGCGCCGACGGATCGCCAGATAAGCAGGAACTCCGAGGATAACGGTAGAGCCGACCGCAAAGATCAGCGCAAAGACAAACATAGACGCTGCCCCCTCAGCGACCTCTCGGGCGCCCATAATAATGCCTATGATGGCAATGGCGCTGGCATAGGCGAAGGCTCCAGCAACAGGCGCCAGCAGGAAGCCGAAGAACACCCGATCGGGGTTAGGCCGATAAGGGGTGTTCAACGCCAACACTGTGTCCTCACGCGTAGATCGGGAACCGGCGGGTCAGCTCGTGAACGCGCTGCTTGACCGATTCCTCGATCGCCGCATTGGCTTCCTCACCGTGCTTGGCGAGGCCGTCCAGGGTCTCGACGATCAGCTCGCCCACCTTCCTGAACTCGGCGACGCCGAAGCCGCGCGAGGTGGCGGCAGGCGTCCCGAGGCGGATGCCGGAGGTGACCATCGGCTTCTCGGGGTCGAAGGGCACGCCGTTCTTGTTGCAGGTGATGTGCGCGCGGCCGAGGGCGGCCTCCGCCGCCTTGCCGGTGAGCTTCTTCGGGCGCAGATCGACCAGCATCAGGTGGTTGTCCGTGCCGCCGGCCACGATCGCATAGCCGCCCGCCAGCATGGTATCGGCGAGCACCTTGGCGTTGTCGACCACCGAGCGGGCATAGAGCTTGAACTCGGGCCGCAGGGCCTCGCCGAAGGCGACAGCCTTCGCGGCGATCACGTGCATGAGCGGGCCGCCCTGGAGGCCGGGGAAGATCGCGGAATTGACCTTCTTGGCGATGTCCTCGTCATTGGTGAGGATCATGCCGCCGCGCGGGCCGCGCAGGGTCTTGTGGGTGGTGGTGGTGACCACATGGGCATGGGGGAACGGCGACGGATGCGCGCCGCCGGCGACAAGCCCCGCAAAATGCGCGATGTCGACCATGAAGAAGGCACCGACTTCATCGGCGATCTCGCGGAAGCGGGCGAAGTCCCAGAAGCGGGAATAGGCCGAGCCACCGGCCACGATCACCTTCGGCTTGTGGGTGCGGGCCAGTTCCGCGACCTCGTCCATGTCGATGATCTGGTCGCTCTCGCGCACCTTGTAGCTCACCACGTTGAACCACTTGCCCGACATGTTGACCGGGGAGCCGTGGGTCAGGTGCCCGCCGCAGGCGAGGTCGAGGCCCATGAAGGTGTCACCGGGCTTCATCAGGGCCATGAACACGGCCTGGTTGGCCTGGGAGCCGGAATTGGCCTGCACATTGGCGAACCTGCAGTCGAAGAGGCGCTTGGCGCGCTCGATGGCGAATTCCTCGCCCATGTCGACGAACTGGCAACCGCCGTAGTAGCGGCGGCCTGGATAGCCTTCCGCGTACTTGTTGGTCATCACCGAGCCCTGCGCCTCCAGGACGGCACGGGAGACGATGTTCTCGGAGGCGATCAGCTCGATCTCGTCGCGCTGGCGGCCGAGCTCCAGCCCGATGGCGCGGGCGATCTCGGGATCGCTGTCGGCGAGGCTCGCCGAGAAAAAGCTGCTGGAGAGATGGCTGCGTGCCGCTTCACTCGCGCTCATGGGTACCCTCGCCTTCCTGTGAGCCCGGCTGAAACCGGCCGCTCGATCCGAATTGCCCAGGCCTTTATCATGGCTGGCTCAACGGAGCCAACCCGTTCCGGAGAGATGTCTGCCTTGCTCTGGAAATACGACAGCCCGCCAGGGGATGGGCTTTGTTCCCGCCGACCTCCTCCTGAGCGTCGACTCATCAATCTCTGGCCTCATCCTGAGGAGCAGACGAAGTCTGCGTCTCAAAGGAGGTTCCAGTGCAAGCTGGAGGCGCCCTCATCCTTCGAGACGGTGCTGACGCACCTCCTCAGGATGAGCGCTCAGGGAGGCGCCAATTTTTGAGCGAGACTTTCAGGGTGTGACAGGAGTGCCCTACCCAGAAGAACGCATCAGCGAGAGATCCCCTTCTCGGTCCTACGGACCGCCGGGGATGACACCCACTACGTCATGGCCGGCCTTGTGCCCGCCATCCCGATTTGAAAGGCGCTGCGCCTCCCAGAAACGAGATCACCGGCACGAGGCCGGTGATGACGTCGGGTTCGGAGGCAGTCTCGTGCAGAACCTCAGTTCTGCAAGAACATCTCTTCGTCCGGCTCGGTCGGCGTGCGGCTGGCGACCGGGATCGCGTTGCCGAGGCCGTCCTTGTTGTAGATGTCGTCGCGGAACTGGACGAGGCCGTCCGGGGTCGCCCAGGCGGTGATGTAGACCCAGTGGATCGGAACAGGCTGCGTCAGGCGCGCATCGATGCGCTCGCCGGACTTGAAGGCCGCGTCGATCTGCTCGCGGCTCCAGCCGGGCGTGTCCTTCAGCAGGAATTCGATGTAGTCGCGCACGTTCTGCACGCGGATGCAGCCCGAGGACACGAAGCGGAAATCGTCGCCGAAGATGCCCTTGGAGGGCGTATCGTGCATGTAGACGCCGTGCTGGTTCGGGATGTTGATGCGCACGAAGCCCATGGAGTTGAGCTCGCCGCCCGGATCCTGACGGAAACGGTAGCGGGTCGCCTCGTCCGAGAACCAGTTCACCTGCGACGGCGCGATTTCCGTATTGCCGTTGAAGATGCGGATCTTGTTGTCCGTCAGGTAGTTCGGCTCCTTCTGCATCTTCGGGATCAAGTCCTTCTTGATGATCGAAGCGGGCACGGTCCAGAACGGGTTGAAGTTGACCTCGACCACCTTGGAGCTGAGCAGCGGCGACTGACGGTCGATCTTGCCGACGCCGGCGGCGTGGCGGGTGTGGACGACGCCGTTCTCCACCGTCTCGACGAGTGCGGCCGGGATGTTGGCGACCACGTACTTGTTGCCGAGGCCGTTCACGAGGCTGCGCAGGCGGTTCACGTTGATCTCGAGCTGGCGGATGCGCATCTCGACCGGCACGTTCATGGCGGTCACGGTCGTCGCCGTCATGGTGCCGGTGGAGCTGATGCCGTGGCGGGCCTGGAAGCGGCGCACGCCTGCCTCGACGTAAGAATCGTAGATCGGGGATTCGCCGGCTGCCGGATCGAGATCGCCCGTAATGATCAGGCGCTGGCGCAGGGCGACCACGGCCGGGCTCTTCGAGCCGACGCGCAGGCCCTGGACGCCCTGAACGGGCTGCCAGCCGCCGCGGGCGGCGATGTTGCGGTAGTACTCGATCATCTGCTCGGTGGCGGCGAGCGCGTCCGGGGACAGCATGGGGGTCGAGGTGCGCTGCACGCGGGTGCGGGACACCGCCTCGTAGTTCTGCGACCACTCGGCCTGGCTCTGAGCGAATTGCTGGGCCAGGGCTCCGGTAGCCGGCGTGAAGATCAGGGCGAGCGATCCGGTCAGGAGGGTACGGCGAGAGAACATGAGCATAAGCTCTTCCCGGTTAGATGTTGTCGAACGTGGAAGCGGCGGACGAGCGTCCGCAACTGCCCCCTTCCCAGCGATAAGTGCCGGGATAGGATTAAGGAACGGTGTCGAAAACGAGGAACATCCGGGCCGTTTTATGGCAAACCGGCCTGCCCGGCGCCCCTCGTGCCTCGGAACCGCCTTCAGCAGCTATGTAACTTTGAACTGTGCTCTTGAGGATACACTTTCACGTGAGGAGCTTGGCAGGACCGGCCGGATCAGTGATTTTCCTGCGCGGCGAGCCAGGACATGCCGAGATAAACCGTCATCAGCGTCAGGAAGAACGCCACCGTCATGACGCCGCCGGAGACGATGCCCGGGAAGAACGCCGCGAGAATCAGGTGGCTCATGATGGCGAGCAGCCACATGATGCCGCCCCAGGTGCTGGCCATCCACAGGCCCACCGCCGCGATCAGGTCGATCAGGGCGAAGTAGATGATGGTGGCCTGATAGCCCATCGAGCGCGTCTCGAATTGCCCGATCGGCGTCCAGATGCCGAGGATCACGGCCCAGGCGCTCAGGCCCTTCATGATCCACAGGATCGCCAGAACCCGCATGAACCAAGTGAGCACGAAGCTCCAGCGCATGATGGTGGTGGCGACGGGTCGCTCCTCGATGCGGTCGGACAGATACTCCCGCGCGGCCTGGGCGGATGGGCTTTGATTGCCGTTGCGGAGCATCAGGCGACCTCCAGGTCCCGGTCGCCCAGGTTGGCGAAGTGATGCTCGATCACCGCCCTGTCCACCTGGTCCAGGGAAGCGGGCTGCCAGCGGGGCTGGTTGTCCTTGTCGATCAGGACCGCCCGCACGCCTTCGTAGAAGTCGTGGCCGTCGCCGATCCGGGAGACGATGCGGAACTCGGTCCGCATGGCCTCCTCGAAATCCATCGCAGCGCCCCGGCGCACCTGCTCGAACGCAAGGGCCATGCTCGTCGGCGATTTCGCCCGCATGCCCGCGACGGTCCTGGCGGCGAATTCGGAACCCTTCTCCGCTGCCTGATCGAGGCGGGTCAGGATCTCGACGACGCTGCCGGCGGAGAAGCAGGAATCGATGGTTGGTCTCTCAGCCTCGAGCGGAGCCGGATCGGGATCGATCGCGACCCGGGACAGAGCCACCTCCACAGGGTCTCCGGCGATCAGCGCCTCGCGCAATCCCGCGAGGTTCCCGCTCGCCACCGCATGGGTCGCTAAGCCCAGCATCATCGCGTCGGCGCGCTTCACCCGCTCGCCCGTGAGCGCGAGATACATGCCCGTCTGCCCCGGCAGGCGCGGAAGCGCATAGGTGGCGCCGACATCGGGGAAGAAGCCGATGCCGACCTCCGGCATGGCGAAGAGATAGCGGTCGCCCGCCACCCGGTACGCCCCATGCAGGGATACGCCGACGCCGCCGCCCATGACGATGCCGTCGATGAGGGCGATGTACGGCTTCGGATAGCGCTTGATCCGTATGTTGAGCTGGTATTCCTCGCGCCAGAAGGCGAGCGCCTCCTCGCGTCTGCCGGCCCGCAGGTCTTCCGTGAGCTGCCGGATGTCGCCGCCGGCGCAGAAGGCCTTCTCGCCTGCGCCCTGGACGACGACCCGCGTGACCGCCGGGTCCTGCGCCCAGGCATCGAGCGCCCGGCGCATCTCGCGGATCATCGTCAAGGTCAGCGCATTGAGCGCCTTCGGACGGTTGAGCGTAATGAGGCCCGCCTCGCCCTGCTTCTCGCAGAGCACTTCGACGCTCTCGTCCATGGAACACTCCTTCGTTTGATCGCGGCTTAAAACAAGGCCGGGGCCGGCCGTCAATGGACACAGTGTCATTCCCGGCCGGAGCAGCTCCCACCACGTTATCACTGGCCTTGTGCCGGTGATCCCGGTCCGAGAGGCGCGGTGCTCTTCGGATCGGGATGGCCGGACAGGCCCGGCCATGACGTGGAAGGGAGCGACACACCGGGCCAGCCTTCAATGCATGGCTGGGTTGAGGGCAATTTCACATGGATCGGGCCGATGTGCGACCCCGAACCCTTTTTTAGAGCGTTTTAAATGTGCTAACCCTCTCTGCCTCGGCCGGCGCATCGAAGCCGGCGCTGGATGAGGATTATGTCGAAACTGTCGCCGTTCCCCCGCCGCTCCTCGGATGAAGCTCCCTCTTCTTCCCTGAACCTGACCCATCGCCCGCGACGCAATCGCAAGGCCGAGTGGTCGCGGCGGCTGGTGCGCGAGAACGTGCTGACCACGAACGACCTGATCTGGCCGATCTTCGTCGTCGAGGGCGCCAGCGGACGCCAGCCCGTGACGTCCATGCCCGGCGTCGAGCGCCTCACCATCGGCGAGGCCATGCGCGAGGCGGAGCGGGCGGCCTCCCTCAACATCCCGGCCATCGCGCTCTTTCCCTACACCGATCCCGCCTTGCGTGATCCGACCGGCTCCGAGTCCCTCAACAGTCGCAATCTGGTTTGCCGCGCCGCGCGCGAGATCAAGAAGGCTGTGCCGGACATCGGCATCATCTGCGACGTGGCGCTCGATCCCTATACCAGCCACGGCCATGACGGGGTGATGGACGGCGACCGCATCCTCAACGACGAGACGGTCGCCCTCCTGGTTCGCCAGGCCGTGCTCCAGGCCGAGGCCGGAGCCGACATCATCGCGCCGTCCGACATGATGGACGGTCGAGTGGCCGCTATCCGCGAAGGTCTCGACGAGGCCGGGTTCCAGGACGTGCAGATCATGGCCTATGCGGCGAAATACGCCTCCGCCTTCTATGGCCCGTTCCGCGACGCCATCGGCACCAGCGCCACGCTCGTCGGCGACAAGCGCACCTACCAGATGGACCCGGCGAATTCCGACGAGGCCATGCGCGAAATCGCGCTGGATCTCGAGGAAGGAGCGGACATGATCATGGTCAAGCCCGGTCTGCCCTATCTCGACATCGTGCGCCGGGCGAAGGACACCTTCGCCGTCCCGACCTTCGCCTATCAAGTCTCCGGCGAGTATGCCATGATCCAGGCCGCGGCCGGGAATGGCTGGATCGACGGAGAACGGGCGATGATGGAAAGCCTCCTGGCCTTCAAGCGTGCTGGCGCGGACGGCATCCTCACCTATTTCGCCCCCCAGGTCGCGGAGAAGCTGAAAAACCAGGGCTGATCGCCGCCGTAAACACTCAAGGCCCCATTTCGTGACAGGCTCGAGGCTCTCCGGGATCTGGCGCTGCGCCGCCGTCCTGCTGGGCCTCTGCCACCTCGCCGCCTGCGGGCTGACTATCGACGCGGAGCAGGCGCGGGTCTGCCGCTCCGCCCTTCCGGCGCTCAATCCAGGCGCGGCGATCACCGTCGAACATATCCAGACAGGCCCCGTGCCGAGGAGCCTACGGGTCGATTATCTGGCGCATTACCCGGACCGCCCGATCCTCGAGCGCTTCGCGATCTGCCAGTTCGTGGCGGAAGGCCTTTCCCCGAACAAGGCGGAACTGGAGGGTCTCGCGACCGAGGAAGGCCCACTGTCCGGCGCCAGCCTCTATCTCCTCAAGCGCTATTATCTCGACACGCCGGAGGGAACGGCCGGCGACCCCGGCAGCCAACTGGGCGCCGATGTCGTCGAAATCCCTATGGATGCCGCCTACTGGCTGCAGCAGATCCTGGTAAGCCTGCCGAGAACGGCGATCTATGCCCTGTTGTCCGTCGCCTTCGCGCTCGTCTTCGGACTGAGCGGTCGGATCAATCTCGCCTTCGGAGAACTGGCGGCGATCGGCTCGGCGGCGACGATTGCCGGGGCCTCGGTCGTGCTGGGCTTCGGCGCGAGCTCGCCCGTTCTCGGCCTGGCGGCCGGTCTCGCCGCTTCGCTCTTCGCCGGTGCGATCCACAACGCGGTCGGCGGCTATTTCACCATCGGCCGCATCGTCAGTGCGAGCCCGCAGCCGAGCCTGATCGCGACGGTCGGGTTCTCTCTCTTCCTGATGGAATACCTGCGCCTCGTGCAAAGCCCGGTGACGGTCTGGCTGCCGCCGATCTGGTCCGAAGCCTGGCCCCTCGTCCGTGCCGGCCAGTTCATCGTCAGCCTGACGCCGATCACGGTCATGACGGCCGGCATCGGTCTCGTCGCGGCTCTCGGCCTCCTCTGGCTCGTGCAGGCCACGCGATACGGACGGGCGTGGCGGGCCTATGCGGACGATGCGCATGCCGCGGCGCTCATGGGCGTCAACGGCCCCCGCCTCCTTATCCAGACGCTGGCGCTGGCCGGCGCCATGGCCGGGCTCTCGGGGATGCTGATCGTCGCGCAATACGGGGGCCTGGGCTTCGCCGGAGGCTTCCAGTACGGCCTCAAGGCCCTGATCGCCGCCATCATCGGCGGCATTGGCTCGATCCCCGGCGCGATGCTGGGAGGTTTTGCCGTGGGCTTGTTCGAGACCCTCTGGTCGGCGTATCTCCCGATCGAAGTGCGCGACATGGCTCTTTATGCGGCCCTGGTCGTGTTTCTGATCTTTCGGCCCGGCGGCCTGCTGGGATTCAGGGATCCGACACCAAGACCCGTGTAAGCGGGTATAATAAAAGTCCGGAGGACAACGTGGCCGAATACGCCATCACCATCGAGGATGTAAAGCGCGCGGCGGAGACGATCCAGGGCCAGGTCCTGCGCACGCCTCTCGTGCCGGCCCCTCGCCTGTCGCAGCTCACCGGCGCGACCGTCTTCGTAAAGCACGAGAACATGCAGCCGACCGGCTCCTTCAAGGAGCGCGGCGCGGCCACCAAGCTGGAGAGCCTTGAGCCGGCCGAGCGCCGACGCGGCGTCATCGCTATGTCGGCCGGCAACCACGCCCAGGCCGTCGCCTATCATGCCCGCCGCCTCGGCATACCCGCTACCATCGTGATGCCGGAAGGCACGCCCCTGGTGAAGGCGGAGAACACCCGCTCCTATGGCGCAAGGGTCATCCTGGAGGGCGAAACGCTCTACGAATCCGCCGCCCGCGCCCGCGCGATCGCCGAGCAGGAGGGGCTCGTCTTCGTTCATCCCTATGACGATCCGAAAGTCATGGCCGGCCAGGGCACCATCGCGCTCGAAATGCTCGCGGACGCTCCCGATCTCGACCAGATCGTGGTTCCCATCGGGGGCGGCGGTTTGATCTCCGGCATCACGATCGCCGCGAAGTCGTTGAAGCCTTCCATCGAGATCGTCGGCGTGGAAGCGGCTCTCTATCCGTCCTTCCGCAATGCCATTCTCGGTGAAGACCATCCCATCGGCGGTGCGACGCTGGCGGAGGGCATCGCCGTCAAGACCGTGGGCCAGCTGCCGCTGCCCATCGTGCGCGATCTCGTGTCCGACATCATCCCGGTCGAAGAGCCGCTGATCGAACGCGCGGTCAATGCCTATGCCACCCTGCAGCGGACGATGGCGGAAGGCGCCGGAGCGGCGGGCCTCGCCGCCATGCTGGCATCGCCTGATCGCTTCCAGGGCAAATGGGTCGGCCTCGTGCTCTGCGGCGGCAACATCGACGCGCGGATCCTGGCCTCCGTGATGGTGCGCGAATTGGAACGGGATGACCGGATCACGTCCTTCCGCATCACCTCGAACGACAGGCCGGGGCTGCTCGGGCGCGTGGCGAGCCTGCTCGGCAATCTCGGCGCCAATATCCTCGAGGTCTCCCACGGCCGTCTGTTCCTGGACGTGCCTGCAAAAGGCGTTTCCATCGACATCACTATCGAAACGCGGGATCGAGCACATACATTGGAGGTGTTCGAAGCCCTTGCAGCGGAGGGGCTCGCACCGCAGCGGATCGAATCCCGCAGCCTGCCCGAGACCGCCTTCTGAGGAGACAAAGATGGTCAACCGACCTTCCCCGCCGACGCTGAACTACCCGTCCTACGAGTTGGACACCCGTTTGACGGAGGGCGTCATCTCCCGGCGCTTCTGGGCCTATTTGATCGATCTGGTCGTGATCGCGCTCTGGGTCGTGCTGATCTCCATCGCGATCTTCTTCCTGGGGCTCATCACGCTCGGCCTCGGCTGGGGACTGTTTTTCGCCCTGCCGCTGACGGCCCTGATCTTCATCGTCTACAACGCCGTGACCATCGGCGGAGCGTCTCAGGCGACGGTAGGCATGCGCTATACGGGTCTGCGCGTGATCGACCCACAGACCGGCAGGGGCGTCTCGCCGCTGGCCGCAGCGGTGCATGCGCTTTTCTTCTACGTCGCGATTTCGACCTTCCTGCTCTGGGCCTGCGACGTGCTCGTCGGCTTCGTCCGGGACGACCGGCGCTTCATCCGCGACCTGCTCACGGGCATGATGGTGGTGCGGGCCTAAGCCATCGCGCTTTGAAACCCACTTTCGTCATAGCCGGGCTCGTCCCGGCCATCTCGATTCTGTGAAGCGCTGCGCCATTCCAATCGGGATCACCGGCACAAGGCCGGTGATGACGGCAGAGGGGATGCCCCCCTGTCATTCCCGGCCGGAGCGCAGCGGAGGGGAAGGGAATCCACCCGCACGCATAGCGCCATGGATCTCCTTCCCGGCCTGCAGCCGCCGGGGATGACAGCGGAGCGCAGCCCCTTGGTAAACAAAGGCCTGTGACATTCCCCCTCTTTTCCTGGACGTCGCGGACACCAATGTTATCCTTGAGCGTTGACGAAGCGCTCAAGGTTTCTGCACGAGGCTTTCCCGATTGACGAGCCAGCCCCGCGACGCACCGCAATTCTACCTCACCTCCCCGTCCGCATGCCCCTACCTGCCGGGCAAGGAGGAGCGCAAGGTCTTCACGCATATCGTGGGACGACGCGGCCGGGAGCTGAATGAGATTCTCACTCAGGGCGGCTTCCGGCGCTCACAGACGATCGCCTACCGGCCGGCCTGCGACGCATGTCGCGCCTGCGTCTCGGTCCGCGTGCTCGTGAACGAGTTCGAGCCTTCCGGCAATCTGAGACGGGTTCTGAAGGACAATACCGACCTGATCGGCGCTGCGCTGCCCAACCGTCCGACATCGGAGCAATATTCACTCTTCCGTCGCTACGTCGATACGCGTCACGCCGATGGCGGCATGGCCGACATGACGGTGCTCGACTACTCCATGATGGTCGAGGACAGCCACGTAGATACGAAGGTGATCGAATATCGCCGGCGCGGGATCGACAGCGGGCTCACCGGCCGGGGAGCGGGCGATCTGATCGCCGTCAGCCTCACCGACGAGATGAGCGACGGCCTCTCCATGGTCTATTCGTTCTACGAGCCGGCGATGCAGGATCGCAGCCTCGGCACCTTCATGATCCTCGACCATATCCGCCGCGCGAAGGCGATGGGCCTGCCCTATCTCTATCTCGGCTACTGGGTCGAGGGCTCGAAGAAAATGGGCTACAAGGCCCGCTTCAAGCCGCAGGAGCGGCTTCTCGCCCATGGCTGGGCGCGGGTGGATTAGGCCCTATCAGAGGATCTATGGCAGGGCTTCTTCCTGCGGAGTGTCCTCAGCCGTTATCCTCCGAGCGTCCCTCATAGAGACGACGGCTCTTGCTGCGCATCAGGCGGAACGTCCCGGCGTTCGGCCGACTCTTGGCTGCTGCTCCACCGGGCTGTGTCACCTTGCGGCCCTGCGCCGCGGGTTGCTGTGCCTGCATTCCGGGCTGGGGAGCAGGCTGAGCGGATCGGACCGCATTCATCACCGAGCCGATCGGGATGGACTGAGCCATAGCCGGAGAGGCGGCGATCAGGGTGGCAATCGCAACCCCGGCAAGCGACAAGACACGAATCATCATGGAGAGCTCCCTTTCCGTCGGACCCATCGGGTAGCCTTCCTTACCGGAAAGCTTTTCAGGGCGAGCCCTCCGAATGGGGAGGATCAGCAGGAATAACACCCTCTACGTCATCACCGGCCTTGTGCCGGTGATCCCGATGCATTGGAGCGTTGCGCTGTCATTCCCGACCGAAGAGGGCGCAAGCCCCCGCAGGGGAAGGGAATCCATTGTGACGGAGCATGGGAGTGGTTCCCCTTCCCGAGCCTTCGACTCTCCGGGGATGACAGCAGAGCGCTTCCCTAGGCGTAGGGCTCTTCCAATCGAGATGGCCGGGACGAGCCCGGCCATGACGTGGCGAGTTCTGCAATCTATCCCGGATCGGCTCGCGCCGTCCAGGACGACCACTCTTCGTACTTATTCTCCGAACTTGTTCGACTTCGGGAAGCCCTTCGGCGGCAGGCGGCCGGCTTCGGTGCGGTCGCCCATCCAGTCGCGGAGGTCCTCCTTGGCGACCGTCCAGGTGCGGCCCGAGGTGTCCTTCCAGGTCAGGCCTTCCTTCAGCTTGAAGACCTTGGCGTCGGAGACGCCGCCGTCCTTGTAGCGCTGGAGGCGGACACCCTTGCCGCGGGTCATCTCCGGCACCTGCTTCATCGGGAAGATCAGGAGCTTGCGGTTCTCGCCGATGATCGCGACGTGATCGCCCTCGGCCTCGGTGCAGACCACCATCCTGGCGGGCGCATCGAGGTTGAGGATCTGCTTGCCCTTGCGGGTATTCGCCGTGATCTCGTCGGTAGGCACTACGAAGCCGCGGCCGTCGGTGGCGACCACCAGCAGCTTCGAGCCCGCCTTGTAGGGGAAGGCGGCGATGAAGTCGGCGCCCTCCTCCAAATCGACCATGAGGCGGATCGGATCGCCGAAGCCGCGGCCGCCGGGGAGCTTGGAGGCATCGAGCGTGAAGAAGCGCCCGTTATCCGCCGCCACGACGATCTTGGACGTGGTCTCGGCGAAGAAGGCGGTCTTGAGCGCATCGTCGCCCTTGAACTGGACGCCGGACAGATCGGCCTGATGGCCCTTCATGGCGCGGATCCAGCCCTTCTCGGACACGATGACCGTGATCGGCTCGCGCTCGATCATGGCCTCCGCGAAGTCGATGTCGGAGGTATCCGGAGCCTCGGCGAAGGAGGTGCGGCGCTTGCCCAGAGCGGTATCCGGCCCGAAGGTCTTGCGGACCTCCTTGATCTCGGCGGCGATCGTCTTCCACTGCACCTTCTCGGAGCCGAGAAGCTCTTCGATCTTGGCCTTTTCGTCCTGCAGGTTCTTCTGCTCGCGCTTGAGCTCCATCTCCTCGAGCTTGCGCAAGCTCCGCAGGCGCGTGTCGAGGATGGCGTTGGCCTGGACCTCGGTGAGCTTGAAGACGCGCATCAGCTCCTGCTTCGGCTCGTCCTCCTCGCGGATGATTTTGATCACCCGGTCGAGATCGAGATAGACGATGAGCAGGCCGCCTAAGATCTCCAAGCGCTTGTCGATGGCAGCCAAGCGGAAGCCGGAACGGCGGATCAGCACCTCGCGGCGATGGTCGAGCCATTCGCGCAGGCACTCGCTAAGGCTCAACACCCTTGGCACCTTGCCGCCGGCGAGCACGTTCACGTTCATGGGGATGCGGCTCTCGAGCTCGGTAAGCTTGAAGAGCGATTCCATCAGGATGATCGGATCGACCGTCTTGGCGCGGGGTTCGAGAACCACGCGGATGTCCTCCGCCGATTCATCGCGCACGTCGGCGAGCAGCGGCAGCTTCTTCTCCTGCAGAAGCTCGGCGATCTTCTCGATCAGGCGCGACTTCGGCACCGAATACGGAATCTCGGTGACGACGATCTGCCAGTTGCCGCGGCCGAGTTCCTCCTTGTGCCAGCGGGCGCGCACGCGGAACGAGCCGCGGCCCGTGCGATAGGTCTCGGCCATGGCGGCCGGCGTATCGACGATGATGCCGCCGGTCGGCAGGTCGGGACCCGGCACGAACTGCATCAGCTGCTCGGAAGTCGCATTCGGCTTCGAGATGAGATGCAGCGCCGCGTCGCAGAGTTCGGCGGCATTGTGCGGCGGGATCGACGTCGCCATGCCGACCGCGATGCCCTGCGAGCCGTTGGCGAGCAGGTTCGGGAAAGCCGCCGGGAGCACCACGGGCTCCTCGTTGGTCTGGTCGTAGGTCTCGCGGAAATCGACGGAATCCTCGTCGATGCCTTCGAGCAGCAGCCGTGCCACCTCCGTCAGCTTGGCTTCGGTGTAGCGCATGGCCGCGGCGTTATCGCCGTCGATATTGCCGAAATTGCCCTGCCCGTCCGCCAGCGGATAGCGCTGGGCGAAATCCTGCGCCATGCGCACGAGAGCGTCATAGATCGACTGGTCGCCGTGCGGGTGGAACTGACCCATCACGTCGCCGACGATTCGGGCGCATTTCTTCGGCGCCGCCTTCGGGTCGAGCCGCAGGAGGCGCATGGCGTGCAGGATGCGGCGGTGGACGGGCTTCAGGCCGTCGCGCGCGTCCGGCAATGCCCGGTGCATGATGGTGGAGAGCGCGTATGCGAGGTAGCGCTCCTCCAGGGCGTCCTTGAGATTGATGTTCTCGATCTCGCCCCCTGACGGTGGATTGACCGGCTTACCCATTCCTCGAAATCCTCAATTGCGAATCGCTTCTTACCATCTGAAATGAGAACATAACAGAAACAAACCTCATTCGTCCCCAGCCATGGCCAGTGCGACGAAACGCGCCCGTTCCTCCGGCGCCTTCTGCCCGTGCGGATCGAAGACGTTCTGATGCAGGAAGAAATCCGTGAGTGCAAATCCAGCCCGGATCTCCTCCTCGCCGGGCCGGTTGGCCCTGGACTGGCCGATCAGGAAGCCGGGCAGCTTGAGCAGCCTGTCTTTGTACGGCTCCCCGGCCGCCGCGCTGACCGCCCGACCGCTTTTCGGAGAAACATAGGCAAGGTCCCGCTCGGAACCGGTGGCCGCGCAGGACGACAGGTCGAGGCCGAAGCCGAGCTCCGTCAGCATGGCGAGTTCGAACCGCACGAAGAGCGCCGGCGCGAGATCGGCATCGTCCAGGTGATCGACCAGGACGGTCAGGGTCTCATAGAGGGCGAAATGCGGATCGCGCTCCGGGAAATAGCGCAGCAGGTGCGCCAGGGTGGCGAGACCGTAGAGAGCCATGGACGACCCCATGAGGCGCGCAGCCCTCAGGTCCAGGCCCTCGACCTGATAGGTCCCGAGATGCTCGTCGAGCCTGGCGCGCCACGTCGCCTGCACGGTGTTTCCCGGTTGCAGAACGGCCTGGAGGCTCTTCGAGCGGCCGCCATGCACCAGGCCGAGATGCCGGCCGTGCTCACGGGTCATCAGCTCGAGGATGACGCTCGTTTCCCCGTGTTTGCGGACGCCGAGAACGACGCCTTCATCAGTCCATTGCATCCGGCTCGGCTGCTTTCGCGAGAGTACTTCCTGAACTTCAGATGTAAGCATTCAGGCGGCATTCATCCATGTTTTTCAACGATATCCGCGAACTTCTAAAATTCTGTTTCAAAAGCGAAATCCAGCTTTTCTCGGAACCAAACCCGCACCCTGTCATTGTCGATGACTTTAATGTGCCAATGATGAATTGAGGATCATGAAGCTCTCCAGCCTGTTTCTTGCGAGTACCGCCCTCCCCCTGATGCTGCTGCCGGCACACGTCTCGGCCCTTCAGCCAACTCACCCAGCGCCTCTCGTCCTGGCTCAGGCAGGACCGGCAACCGATGAAGAGCTGCCGCCCGGCGTTCGTCCGAGACGGCAGGGACAG
>KI911956.1:130396-167787 GCA_000517005.1 Microvirga lupini | reverse complement strand
AGCCGAGCCTCTCGACCCGTCACGGGTCCGCATCGAGGATCTGCGCAGTCAGCGCCGTGAACGGCGGGAAGGCGATCGGGTCATCATCGAGGAGCCCGGCAACCGCACGATCATCCGCGAGGGCAATCAGGTCATCATCCGCCACGACGAGACCGAGCGGTTCCGCCGCACCTATCGCGATGCCGATATCCGCACCGAGCGGCGCGGCGCCGACGAAGAGGTCACGATCGTACGCCGCCCCGACGGCTCCGAGATCCTTACCGTGCATGACCAGTATGGAAATCTAGTCCGCCGCGTACGGCGCGAGCCTGCCGGCCGCGAAGTCGTTCTCATCGAGAACCGGCGCAGAGGCATCGACCGGCGTCCCGGATACGGTTATGTGGAGGAGGAAGTCATCCGCCTGCCGCCGCCGGTGGTCCGTATTCCACGCGAGGAATACATCGTCGAAACGGAGCGGGCCTCTGAGGCCGACATCGTCGAAGCCTTCACGGCTCCGCCGGTGGAGCGCATCGAACGGGCCTATACCCTCGACGAGATCCGTCGCAGTCAACCGCTTCGCGAGCGCATGCGGCGCGTGGACCTCGACACGATCAATTTCGAGTTCGGATCGTGGGAACTGCCCCCGGATCAGATCGATGAGCTCAGGGTCATTGCGGACGGTCTGCGTCAGGCCATCTCCCGGAACCCCAACGAGATCTTCCTGGTGGAGGGGCACACGGATGCCGTGGGTTCAGATGAAGACAACCTGACCCTGTCTGACCGGCGCGCGGAGACCATCGCAACCATCCTGACGCAGCGCTATCAGATCCCTGCCGAGAACCTGACAACGCAGGGATACGGTGAGCAATATCTGAAAGTGGACACTCAGTCGCCGGCACGCGAGAACCGCCGCGCGACGCTGCGCCGGATCACCCCGCTGCTGCAGGGCCAGAACCAGCAATAAAATACAGGGCCGGGAGGACGAGATCCTCCCGGTTCCGTTTTGATGCGCACACATGATGCGCCTGTCCGGGAGAGGATGCCCTTCCCGCCGCTGACGCGTCCTTCCAGGAATGATTCGGCCGCATCCCCTCCCACGCCGTCATGGCCGGGCCTGTCCCAGCCATCCCGATGCTGTGGAGCGCCGTGCCGAGGGAAGCGCTCAGCTGTCATCCCCGACGGTCCGCAGGACCGGGAAGGGGATCCCTCCGCACGCTCAATACTATGGATTCCGTTCCCCTCCGCTGACGCTACGGCCGGGAATGACACGGCGGCATTCCTCGCATCGGGATTACCGGGACAAGGCCGGTGATGACGTGGAGAGTGTTCATGGGTCCCCTTCCCGACCTGTGGCCGACGGGGATGACAAGGATCGGCTACCTTCTCCTACGATAGCCGGTTGCTAAGACCTTAGGAGAACATCCCTCAAGTCTTCTGCCTTCGTTAACCTTTTGACGTGACGCTGGGTCAATAACATAAACGAGGGGCCCAATGATGTTCAGTATTCTGCGGCGCGCTCAACAGATCGATGCTTTGGACAATACTGTTCAGATCGTCACGGAGGAACCGGCGCCGACAACCGCGCGCGAGAGCCATCTCGACACGGAAGTGGTGGATGCGCTCGAGGCCGATGTCCTGAAGGCCATCCACGGCGTCACGCAGGCCATCGCGGTTGCCGCCGCCGACGTCGCGGCGGTCGAGAAGGACCTCGCCGAAATCCGGGCCCATGCCGGTGAACTTGCGGCGTCGGGCAAGAAGGCCTCGGAAGAGACCCTCTCGCTCGCCTCCTCCACGGAGGAACTCGCCGCCACATCGGCCGAGATCGGCCGCGCCATGGATCACGCGAGCGAGCGGATCGACAACGCGGTTCAGGCGGCCCGGAAGGCGAGCGCCCTGATCACGCAGCTCTCGGCCGCCACGGCGGAAATCGTCGGCATCGTCGACACGATCTCAGCGGTGGCCCGTCAGACCAATCTTCTGGCTCTCAACGCCACCATCGAAGCCGCGCGCGCCGGGCAGGCCGGAAAGGGCTTTGCGGTCGTGGCATCCGAAGTGAAGGTTCTTTCCACGCAGACCGCCCGGGCAGCCGACGACATCCGCCTGCGGATCGACCATCTGCGCGAGACGGCTCAGGCGTCGACGAGCGCGGTGGCGGAGGTGGTCGACGTGGTTCAGAGCGTCGGCCCCGTCTTCGACACGGTGCGCAATGCCGTCAGCAAGCAGAACACGGCCATCGGCGAAGCATCCCGCCTGGCGAGCGTCACATCCGGCAGCGTCGGCAAGGTGAGTCAGTCTGCGGGCGAAGTTGACGCCGTCTCCCTCGACGCGAGCCACAGGGCCCATCAGGCCGATCAGGCTACGAAGACGGCGGATGGGCTCGCCAAGGCTCTGGGGCAACGGTTCGTCACCGTCATGCGCCAGAGCGAACTCGGCGACCGACGGCAGTCGGATCGCTTTCCTGTCGATCGCCCAGCGACGCTTTGGGTTGGCGGGCGCAGCGCCTCTTCGCGGCTGATCGATATCAGCCACGGCGGCATCCTGCTCGCTTCGGCTGCCGATCTCCAGATCGAAGCCGCGACCAGGATCGAAGTGGAGATCCAGAACGTCGGCCGCGTCGGATTGCGCGTGGTGGCAAAGAGCGCGATGGGCATCCATGGCGCATTCGCCGATTGCGACGCCGAGACCCGCGCCCGCATCGACGGCCTCATCGCGCAGGTCGAAGCGACCTATAAGCCACGCATCCTGCTCGCCCAGGAAACCGCCCATCAGGTCGCGACGCTGATCGAACATGCGGTATCCGACGGCATGGTGTCGCGCGAAGCCGTGTTCGACACGGATTACGAATTGCTGCCCGGCACGGATCCCGTCCAATACAGAACCGCCTATCTTCCTGCCTTCGAGCGGCTTCTGTCTTCAATTCTGGAGAAGGTTCTGGCCTCGGACCCGACGATGGCCTTCTGCCTCGCCATCGACCGCAACGGCTATATCCCGGTCCACAACAGGCTCTATTCGCAGCGTCAGCGCCCCGGCGATCCGGTGTGGAATGCAGCCAATGCCCGGAACAAGCGCATCTTCGACGACCGCGCCGGCATCACGGCTGCCCGCTCCACCCGGCCCTTCATCGTGCAGGCCTATGCGCGCGACATGGGCGGCGGCAAGATCGTCATGATGCAGGAGGTCGACGCCCCGATCCGCATCCTCGGGCGCCACTGGGGCGGACTGAGGACGGCCTACAAGGCCTAACCCCGCGGGAACTCCAGGCCCATCTCGCGATAGCGCTCCGGATCGTCGCTCCAGTTCTCGCGCACCTTCACGAAGATGAAGAGGTGCACGGGGCTTTCTGCGATCTCGGCGATCTCCTTGCGGGCGGCCTGACCGATGGCCTTGATGGTCTGCCCGCCCTTGCCGAGCACGATCTTGCGCTGGCTGTCGCGCTCCACGAACACGGTCTGCTCGATGCGCACGGAGCCATCGGGGCGCACCTGCCACTGATCCGTCTCGACGGTGGACTGATAGGGCAGTTCCTCGTGCAGGCGCTCGTAGATCTTCTCACGCGTGATCTCGGCGGCCAGCATGCGCAGGGGCGCATCGGAAATCTGGTCCTCCGGATAAAGCCAGGGACCTTCCGGCATCATCTCGGCAAGCTGGCGCTTCAGCGTCTGGATGCCGTCGCCTTTCAGGGCCGAGATCATGAAGGTATGGGCGAAGGGCACCTTCTCGTTGAGCTTCGAGGCCAACTCCAGCAATTTCGAGCGTTCGATCAGGTCGATCTTGTTGAGGATCAGCACCTTCGGGCGCTTCAGCTCGGGCAGTTTGTCGAGGATCGCCTCGGCCTCCTCGTCGATGCCTTTGCGCACGTCGAGCAGGAGGGCGATCACGTCCGCATCCCCCGCTCCGCCCCAAGCCGACGTGACCATGGCGCGGTCGAGGCGGCGTTTCGGCTTGAAGATGCCAGGCGTGTCCACGAAGACGATCTGCGCTTCGCCTTCGATGGCGATGCCGCGCACCAGAGCGCGCGTCGTCTGCACCTTGCGCGACACGATGGAGACCTTGGAGCCGACAAGCGAGTTCAGAAGCGTCGACTTGCCCGCATTCGGCGCGCCGATGAGAGCGACGAAACCGGCCTTGGTGTTGGTTTGCTCAGGCTGTTCCATGCTCTTCCTCCGTCCAGACGCCCTCTCTCAAGAGAAGGCTTCGTGCCGCCGCCTGTTCCGCGATGCGCTTCGAAGTACCCTGACCGAACTCGCTCTCGGTGCCCTTCACCTTCACCATGACCCGGAACTTGGGGGCATGGTCCGGTCCCGTCTGCTCCGCCACGGAATAGGTCGGCGGCGGGAGGCCTCGTCCTTGGGCCCATTCCTGCAGGGCGCTCTTCGGATCGCGCAGGGGGCGGCGGGGCGCCTCCAGCAGGGGCTGGAACGAACGCTCCACGAGCGCGCGGGCTGCGTCGTAGCCGCCGTCGAGGAAGACGGCGCCGATGATCGCTTCGCAGACATCGGCCAGGATGGTCTGGTTGCGCCGCTCGCCCGAATGCGCCTCGCCGGCGCCGAGCTTGAGATAAGGCCCGACATCCCAGGCAATGGCGATCTCCGCGCAGCTTTCGCGCCGCACGAGTTCCGCGAGGCGCCGGGACAATTCGCCCTCGGGTGCAGTGGGAAAGGTCCTGAACAGCAGTTCGGCAATGGCGAGACCGAGCACCCGGTCGCCCAGGAACTCCAGCCTCTGGTAGCTCTGGCCGGCTGCTTGGGGCGCGCTGACATGAGTCAGCGCCTCGTCCAGGAGTTCAGGCTTTTCAAAGCGATAGCCGAGCTTCTTCAGAAGCTCATCGAGATTCGGCTTGCGGCGTGCCACGGGTTACTGGATCCGCTCGAAGAGACGATTCCAGCGGATCTTCTGCGGCCATTCCCACGGACGCCACAGGGAGGCGCTCTCGTCGATGGAGAAGAAGATGATCTCGGCTCGGCCGACCAGATTCTCGAATGGCACCTGCCCGACGCTGGCCTCGTCCCGCGAGTCGGTGGAGTTGTCGCGGTTGTCGCCCATCATGAAGAAATGGCCGGGCTGCACCGTGTAGACGTTGGTGTTGTCCCAGTAGCCGCGGTCGGCGTCACGCTCGATGACGAAGTGGGACACGCCGCCGGGCAGCGTCTCTTTGTATTGCGGCACGGAGATCGTGCGGCCGTAGAGGTCGGTGGTCTTGTAGTCCTCCACCCGCTCGCGCTGGACCGGCTGGCCGTTGATGTGCAGCACGCCACCGATCACCTGGATCTTGTCGCCCGGCAGGCCGATGACGCGCTTGATGTAATCGGTGGAGTTGTCCTTGGGCAGCTTGAACACCGCGATCTCGCCCCGCTTCGGCTCGGAGCCGAAGATCCGGCCGGAGAAGATACCGGGGCTGAAGGGGATCGAGTGCTTGGAATAGCCGTAGGAATACTTCGAGACGAACAGGTAGTCGCCGATCAGCAGGGTCGGGATCAGCGACCCCGACGGAATGTTGAAGGGCTGGAAGAGCACGGTGCGAACGACGACCGCGATGAGAAGGGCCTGGATGATGACCTTGATGGTTTCCCAGAGGCCGCCTTCTTCGTTCTTCGCGCTGCTACCCACGTATTTGCTGCTTTTGTCGTTCACGTCACTCGACCTATGCTCTTGGAATATGACGGCGGCTGCCGTCTTCCTCTGTTTTCGGCCGTCGAGAGTGGTTTGCACTCAGCCCCGAGTGCAAACCGCTTCCGACATCGTCGTCGCCGCGTCCGTCTCCCGGCGCGGCCGGATCGCTCCGCCGGGCCATGCTCTATCCCAAGGCGCGTCCTGCCGCAACGCGGCCATTCCTCATAGCGGCAGCGCCTCGATAATCACGAAGGCTTGAGCCAGGGGCGGGTCGTCCGTCAGGGAGACATGGACCACCGCCCTGTGCCCTGTGGGGGTCATGGCCTTGAGGCGCTCCAGGGCGCCTCCCGTCAGACGCATGGTCGGGCGGCCGCTCGGAAGGTTGACCACCTCCATGTCCCGCCAGAAGACCCCCTGGCTCAGGCCCGTCCCCAAAGCCTTGGCGCAGGCTTCCTTGGCGGCGAAGCGGCGGGCATAGGACGCAGCCCTGGCGGCCCGCCGGTCGCTCCTTGCCCGCTCGCCTTCCGTGTAGATGCGGTGGGTGAAGCGGTCACCGAAGCGCTCGATGGATTTCTCGATGCGCCGAATGTCGCAGAGATCGGATCCGATACCGAGAATCACGCCGGCACCTGTGCCCGGCCCTCGTCCATGGCCGCCCGCATGGCCCGAACGGCCTCGTCGAGACCGACGAAGATGGCCTCGCCGATCAGCGAATGGCCGATATTCAGCTCCACGATCTGCGGAATCGCCGCGACCGGGCGGACCGAGTTGAGGGCGAGTCCATGACCGGCATGGATTTCGAGGCCGATCCTAGCTCCGTGCTCGGCCGCGCGCTTCAGGCGCTCCAGCTCGTGCTCGATTCTGGCCTGGTCGCCATCGACGACCGCCTCGCAATAGGTGCCCGTATGGAGTTCGACCACAGGCGCCTGCAGATCCCAGGCGGCATCCATGACCGCAATGTCCGGCTCGACGAAAAGCGACACCCGGATGCCCTCACCCTTCAATTCCTGAATCACCGGGCGGAGATGGGCATGAGCGCCGATGATGTCGAGCCCCCCTTCCGTGGTGCGCTCCTCGCGCTTCTCGGGCACGAGGCAGGCCGCATGAGGATGTATGCGCGTAGCGATCCCCACCATCTCGGAGGTCGCCGCCATCTCGAAATTGAGCGGCACGAAGAGCTGGCGCTTGAGCCGCTCCATATCCTGATCCCGGATATGGCGCCGATCCTCGCGCAGATGGGCCGTGATGCCGTCTGCACCGGCCAGGACGGCGAGATGCGCGGCCCGGATCGGGTCGGGATGGGTGCCGCCCCGCGCATTCCGCACGGTCGCGACGTGGTCGATATTGACGCCAAGGCGTAGAGGAGGAGCTTTCATAAGGGTGTTTTAGCTTACAGCCCTGCATTGACCAGAGTTCCATGGTCATTCAAACGCACTATCAACGGCAAATCACTGCACACTCCGTCCCGCGCTGCACTCGCCGCGTCATGGCCGGGCCTGTCCCGGCCAACCCGATCAAGAGAAGCGCCGTGCCTTGAGCCATCGGGATCTCGGGTACAAGGCCGGCGATGACGTTGAGAGTTCCCTCGCCCTTGCCTTCCAGCCCCAAATCGACTATAGCGCCCGCTTCGCGTTCGCTCCGGCCGGGGGCTGAACGGACGGCATGGCTTGCCATGCAGGGTTTTAAGACCCGTCGTCCCGTGTCTCCGCCTTCGACAACCGCTCGGGCCTTGCAGGCTCGAAGGGCTTGGCGCCGATCGGACGCGCGAAACGGCCGAGACACTTCTTAAATGCAGTGCCGAGGCTTGAACCTCAAACCTGAGAAAGGCCCACTATGCCTCTCTACGAGCATATCTTTTTGGCTCGCCAGGATGTCACCCCGCAGCAGGTCGAAGCTATGGTCGACCAGTACAAGGGCGTCATCGAGCAGAACGGCGGCAGCGTCGAGAAGACCGAGATGTGGGGCGTGAAGTCCCTCGCCTACCGCATCAAGAAGAACCGCAAGGCGCATTTCACGATGTTCAACCTCAACGCTCCCGCTCCGGCGGTGGCCGAGATGGAGCGTCAGATGCGCATCAACGAAGACATCCTTCGCTTCATGACCATCAAGGTCGAAGAGCTCGAGACCGAGCCGTCCGTGATGATGCAGAAGCGCGATCGCGACGAGCGCAAGGACCGTGAGCGCCGTGAGCGCGACGGCGGCTTCGAAGCCGAAGGCGAGGAGGCTTAATCATGGCATTTGGTGCAACCGGTGGCGCCGCTGGCGGCCGTCGTCCGTTCTTCCGTCGTCGCAAGACCTGCCCGTTCTCGGGCCCGAACGCTCCGAAGATCGACTACAAGGACACGAAGCTCCTGTCCCGCTACATCTCCGAGCGCGGCAAGATCGTTCCTTCGCGCATCACGGCCGTGTCGGCCAAGAAGCAGCGTGAGCTCGCCCAGGCGATCAAGCGCGCCCGCTTCCTGGGTCTCCTGCCCTACGTGATCCGCTAATCAAGACTTTGGCGGGCCGCCTCGTGCGGCCCGTCCTTCCTATCGAAGATCGCCCAGCGGTGAGAACCCGCCGGGTCAGTTGGGGCGAAAGCCCCTAACCCTGCCAGCGAGCAGCGGGACAGCGAGACCATGAATTTTGTTGCAACAGGCATAGGCGCGGGCCTCGTATCGGCCCTTCTGACCGCGGTGATCGTCAAGGCGACGCCGCTCGCGGCCGTGTTGTACCTCCTTGCTCCCATTCCCGTTCTGATCGTTTCGCTTGGCTGGGATCACCGTTCCGGGCTGGTTGCGGCTCTCGTGGGCGGTCTCGCCATCGCGCTGATCCTGTCGCCGCTGAGCGGATTGGGCTTTGCCCTCATCACCGCCCTGCCCGTCTGGTGGCTGTCTTATCTTGCCCTCCTCGGACGCCCTGCGCCGGACGGCACCATGGAATGGTACCCGGTCGGCCGGCTCTTGGCCTGGATCGCCGCGACGGCCGCGCTCACCATCATCGCCGCCGGCGTGATCTCGACGGGCGGCGATTTCAGCGCCTTCGACCAGAATGCCCGCGCTGTATCGGAAGCCTTCGTGAACTCGCAGTTCAACACGTCCGGCCCTGATGCGCTCGACGCGGAAACCCGCGAAGAGCTGGTCAGCGTCTTTGCTCGACTCACGCCCTTCCTCTCGGCGCAGGGCTTCGCCACCGTATTGGCGCTGTATCTTTGGGCGGCCGCCCGGATCGTGCAGGCTTCGAAGCGCCTGCCGCGCCCCTGGCCGTCGGTGCCGGAACTTGTGATGCCGCGCTCCGCCGGGCTGATCCTGATCGGCGCAGTCGTCATGGCAAGCATCTTCGACGGCTTCATCGGTGCGCTGGGAATGGCCCTGTCGGGCGCCTTCCTGATGGCCTTCGCCCTGCAGGGGCTGGCCGCCATCCACGACCGCACGCGGGGCAAGTCGGGCCGCTCGTTCATCCTGTCGGCCCTCTATGTCCTCATCTTCATCACCCAGGGCATCCTGATGGTTGCGCTGGCCCTGTTCGGCATTGCCGATACCTTCTTCGGCCTGCGCCGCCGCTTCGGCTCGCGCCCGACCCAACCGCCAACCCTTTCCACCTGATCACGAACCTAAAGGAGACAACCATGGAAGTGATCCTTCTCGAGCGCGTCGCAAAGCTCGGCCAGATGGGTGAGACCGTGAAGGTCCGCTCCGGCTATGCACGCAATTTCCTCCTGCCGCGCGGCAAGGCTCTGCGCGCCACCGAGGCCAACAAGAAGCACTTCGAGCAGCAGCGCGCCCAGCTTGAGGCCCGCAACCTTGAGCGCCGTAAGGAAGCCGAAGTCGTCGGCGAGAAGCTGAACGGCCAGAGCTTCATCATCCTGCGCCAGTCCGGCGAGACCGGCGTGCTCTACGGTTCGGTCTCGACCCGCGACCTCGCCGAGATCATGACCCAGAACGGCTTCACGGTTGACCGCAACCAGATCGCCCTCAACCAGCC
Source organism: Microvirga lupini (assembly GCA_000517005.1). Classification (GTDB taxonomy): domain Bacteria; phylum Pseudomonadota; class Alphaproteobacteria; order Rhizobiales; family Beijerinckiaceae; genus Microvirga; species Microvirga lupini. Next base: position 158,235 of record KI911956.1, on the reverse strand, counting down.
GATCAAGACCATCGGCCTTCACACGGTGCCGGTCGCTCTTCATCCGGAGGTGGAGGTTCAGGTGACGATCAACGTCGCCCGCAGCCCCGAGGAAGCCGAGCGTCAGGCTCGCGGCGAGTCGGTCACGACCCGTGAGGAGACCAACCTCGACGATCTCGGCCTTGAGGTCGGCGCCGCTCTGGCCGAGGCCGGCGGCGAAGAAGAGGTCTAAGCTAGAGCGATTGCTCCAGTTCTTGATTTGTTCTAAAATCGCGCTCTCCGTCGATTCGACGGGGAGCGTTTTTCTTTTGGGTTTCAGGCTTGTGGGAGAGTCAAGCTGCGACGCCTGCGAAAAGATGAACGGTGTGAGAATCGAGGACAGCGAGGACAGATCGGGAAGAGTCCCGGCTTCGTGTCCGCACGGCAACCTTTAGGACACGAATTGCGGTCTAAGAGACTCTAACCCTTCCCTGTTTTCGGAGCGCCAGATGGCCACCGCCAACGCCCTGATCGCCCGCCTCGAAACCGCCGAGCCGCAGTTTCGGACGCCCCCCAGCAACATCGAAGCCGAACAGGCTCTGCTGGGTGCGATTCTGGTCAACAACGATGCCTATTACCGCGTCTCCGACTTCCTTGAGGCCGGCCATTTCATCGAAGATCTGCACCGGCGCATCTACGAGGTGGCGACGAGCCTGATCAAGGCCGGCAAGGTCGCGACCCCGATCACCATGAAGACCTTCCTGGGCGATCAGGATCTCGGCGGAATCACGGTGTCGCAATACCTGGCCCGTCTGGCGGCTGAGGCGACGACCGTCATCAATGCCGAGGATTACGGCCGCACGATCTACGATCTCGCCGTGCGCCGGAACCTGATCAATATCGGCGAGGATATGGTGAACGTCGCCTTCGACGCTCCCGTCGAAACCTCGCCCCGCGACCAGATCGAGGAGGCGGAGCGGCGCCTCTATGCCCTTGCGGAAACCGGCCGCTACGACGGCGGCTTCCAGCGCTTCTCCGACGCGCTCACCGCCGCCATCGACATGGCCGCCGCCGCCTACAAGCGCGAGGGTGCCCTGTCGGGCATCTCCACGGGCCTGAAGGATCTCGACAAGGCCCTCGGCGGCCTGCAGCCCTCCGACCTCGTCATTCTAGCCGGACGCCCGGCGATGGGTAAAACCTCGCTGGTGACGAACATCGCGTTCAACATCGCCAAAGCCTACCGGGCCGAGAAGCAGCAGGACGGCTCACTCAAGACCGTCAACGGCGGCATCGTGGGCTTCTTCTCCCTCGAAATGTCGGCCGAGCAGCTCGCCACCCGTATCATCGCCGAGCAGTCGGGCGTGCCCTCCTACAAGATCCGCCGCGGCGACATGCGCGAGGATGACTTCTACAAGATCACCGAAGCCGCCCGCGAAATGCAGTCGATTCCCTTCTACATCGACCAGACCGGCGGCATCTCCATCGCCCAGCTTGCGGCCCGCGCGCGGCGCCTCAAGCGCCAGCGCGGCCTCGACGTGCTGATCGTCGACTACCTGCAGCTTCTCTCCGGCTCCTCCAAAAAGGGCGAGAACCGCGTGCAGGAACTGACCGAGATCACCACCGGCCTCAAGGCTCTGGCCAAGGAACTGTCCGTCCCGCTGGTCGCCCTGTCCCAGCTTTCCCGTCAGGTGGAAGCCCGCGACGACAAGCGCCCCCAGCTCGCCGACCTTCGCGAATCGGGCTCGATCGAGCAGGACGCCGACGTGGTCATGTTCGTTTACCGCGACGAGTATTATCTGAAGAATAAGGAGCCGAAACCCGGCACCGAGGAATACTTCAAGTGGCAGGCGGAGATGGATCAGGTTCACGGCAAGGCCGAAGTCATTATCGGCAAGCAGCGTCACGGACCGACCGGCACCGTGCAGCTCGCCTTCCAGGCCGACATCACCCGCTTCACCGACCTTGCGGATGAAGACAAACTTCCCGAACGGATTGGCGATTGACCAAGTTTAACTCTCACATCGACACCACCGGCAGCATTCCCGAGAACGCCGCCGGTGGCATCCTCCATATCGATCTCGACGCCCTCGCCTCGAACTGGCGCATTCTGCGCGACAATGCCGGCGGCGCGGAGACCGCTGCCGTGGTCAAGGCGAATGCCTATGGCATCGGCATCGAGAAGGCCGTTCCAGCCCTCGGCAAAGCAGGCTGCAGCACCTTCTTCGTGGCACATTTGAGCGAGGCGATCCGCGTCCGTGCCGTCGCGCCGGACGCGACGATCTACGTGCTGAACGGGCTCTTTGCCGGCACCTGCCCCACTTACGCGCAATTCGATCTGCGCCCCGTTCTGGGATCCTTCGAGGAAATCGAGGAATGGGCCGGGTTCTGCCGCGCTCAAGGCCAGAAGCGTAAGGCCGCGATCCATGTCGACACCGGCATGAACCGGCTCGGCTTCACGGTGCCTCAGGGGCTGACACTCAAGGACCGGGCGGAACTGAAGGATTTCGAAACCGCGCTCCTTATGAGCCATTTCGTCAGCGCCGAGGAGAGCGACAACCCGCTCAACCGGCAACAGATCGAAGCCTTCCAGGCCGTGCGGGCTTCGTTGCCCGGCATTCCGGCCTCGCTCGCCAATTCCTCCGGCATCTTCCTCGCGGCCAAGCCGCATTTCGATCTCGCGCGGCCGGGCTATGCGCTCTATGGCGGCAACCCGACGCCGGACCAGGCCAATCCCATGAAGCCGGTCGTGGGCCTGGAGGCCCGCATCGTGCAGCTGCGCTGGGTCGAGGCGGATCATACAGTGGGCTACAACGGCCGCTGGCTTGCTTTGAGCAAGCGTCGCATCGCGACGCTCTCCGTCGGCTACGCGGACGGCTATCCGCGCTCGTCCAGTGCCCGAGGTAAGAGCGGCGACGAACTGCTCGCCGGCATGGCCCTGGTGGCGGGCCGCCCCTGCCCCTTCGCCGGCAACGTCTCCATGGACCTTATCACGATCGACGTGACGGATGTCCCGGAGAACCAGGTTCAGCGCGGCGACACGGTTATCCTGATCGGCGGGGACCTGACCGTCGACGAGGTCGGCCGCCGCGCCGGTACCATCGGCTACGAGGTCCTGACCAATCTCGGCTCGCGCTATGCCCGCATCTATCGTGGGGAACAGGGCTGATGGCCAAGCGTCACCCCTCCTTCGTCTGCCAGGAATGCGGCGCGGTCTATAACCGCTGGAAAGGCAAATGCGAGGCCTGCGGCGGCTGGAACACCATCGCCGAGGAGGCCGGCTCCGCAAGCCCGATGGCGGGCCCTGTCGCCACGCGCCCGTCTCGCGCCAAGGGCAGGATCTTCCCGCTCGAAGGGCTCTCCGGCGAGACCAAGGAAGCCCCGCGCACGCCCTCCGGCATCGCCGAACTCGACCGGGTCACCGGCGGCGGCTTCGTACATGGCTCGATCATCCTGCTCGGCGGCGATCCCGGCATCGGCAAGTCCACGCTCCTCATGCAAGCCTCCGCTGCCCTTGCCAAACGCGGCGAACGGGTCGCCTATATCTCGGGCGAAGAGGCGGTGGCCCAGGTGCGCCTGCGGGCCGAGCGCCTCGGCCTCGGCCAGGCGCCGGTGGAGCTCGCGTCGGAGACCAATGTCGAGGACATCATCGCCACCTTGAGCCAGGGCCGGCCGCCGGCGCTCGCCATCATCGACTCGATCCAGACCATGTGGACCGAGACGGTGGAATCCGCGCCCGGCACCGTCACCCAGGTCCGCGGCTCCGCTCAGGCGCTGATCCGCTTCGCGAAAACCACGGGCACCGCGGTCATTCTCGTCGGCCACGTGACGAAGGACGGGCAGATCGCCGGTCCACGCGTCGTGGAGCACATGGTCGATGCCGTCGTCTCCTTCGAGGGCGATACCGGCCACCACTTCCGGATCCTGCGCGCGGTGAAGAACCGCTTCGGCCCCACCGACGAGATCGGCGTATTCGAGATGTCGGACCAGGGCCTGCGCGAGGTGTCCAATCCCTCCGAGCTGTTTCTCGCCGGACGCGACATGGCGACGGCCGGGACGGCGGTCTTTGCCGGCATAGAAGGCACGCGCCCGCTTCTCGTGGAGATCCAGGCCCTCGTCGCGCCGACGTCCCTTGGCACCCCACGTCGCGCTGTCGTCGGCTGGGACCAGAGCCGCCTCTCCATGGTGCTCGCGGTGCTGGAGGCCCATGGCGGCCTGAAACTCGGCATGCACGACGTCTATCTCAACGTCGCCGGGGGCCTGCGCATCACCGAACCCGCCGCGGATTTGGCGGCGGCGGCGGCCCTGGTATCGTCTCTCTCCGGCAATCCGCTCCCGCCCGACACGGTCTATTTCGGCGAAATGGGCCTCTCCGGCGCCATCCGACCGGTGGCCCAGGAGCAGGCGCGACTGAAAGAGGCGGCGAAGCTCGGGTTTTCGAGCGCGGTGTCGCCCCAGCCGCGGCTGGACAAAGGGAAGAATTCAAAAAGCGAAAGCCTCCCCCTCGCCACCTCGCCCATCGGACACATCACGGATCTCGTCGCCAATATTGCCATGCGAAGGCGCAAGGCGTCGTAGTTTGGATTGCATGGACGCAAGCAGCTAGACCGTTTGACCCAATTGACACATTAGAACGATTCCATAAAAGTCCTGCGACATCACCACTCGTCTGGGTTACCTCCGGTGAGGTATCGAGGTGGTCCGAGAGCCGTAAGGGGAATTCATGGCTGCTATTGTTATCTCGTCCGTCATTAACATTGCTGAGAATCCGAATGCTGGTGCTGTTGTTGCCATTCTCGACATCGATGACAAAGCAGATGGCGAGACCTTTACCTTCGAACTCGCCAATGATTTCTCTGATCGGTTCGAGATCGTCGGCAACGAACTGCGCGTGAAGACAGCCAGCCTCTTCGATTTCGAAGCCGCTCTAACTTCCTTTCAGCTCGCGATCACGGCAACGAGCACGGACACAACCACCCCGACCGACGTTGACTCTGCAACGGTCACAGTCAACGTCACTAATGTAAACGAATTCTCCCCGACGGATCTCATCGTCACGGGCGGAACGGTCGCCGAGAATTCTCCTGTCAATGCGCCGGTTGCGGCGTTGTCTGCCGTCGATCAGGACCGTGGAGAGACTTTCACTTACAGTCTGGTGGACGCTGGTGGCGCGGCATACAGCGATCCGTATTTCATGATCGATGGCAACACCATCAAGCTGAAGGCCGGTCTCGATGATGCTCAGGTCGGCACACACACCCTCCACGTTAAAGTGACCGATTCCGGCGGACTCTCCTATGTGGAGCAGGTCACCATTACGGTGACCAACTCTGCCGAGATCGTCACTGGCAGAAACAAGAACGACAATATGCTCTATGGCGGTGCCGACGACGACATCATCAACGGATTGGGCGGCAACGACAAGCTTTATGGCTTCGCTGGCAACGACACGCTCAACGGCGGCACCGGGAAGGACATCCTCTTCGGCGGGGATGGTGCGGACACTTTCGTGTTCGACGCACCCTTCAAGAAGGGCCATTTCGACCAGGTCAGGGACTTTAAGTCCGGGGAGGACAAGATCCTATTCGACCTCGATGCATTGAAGACGTTCAAGGTTAAAGCCTCGAAGGGCAATCTTCTTGACCTCGCCAAGAAGGGTAAGCCAGACAAGAAGTCCTCGGTCGGGCTCGACAAGGTCTTCAAGGAAGGCAAATTGGAAAAGAAGTTCTTTACTGTCGGGACCACCTCCAAGGACGGGAACGACTACGTCGTCTACAGTAAGAAGAGCGGGACCGTTTACCTCGACGGCGACGGTTCCGGCAACGCAAAGCCGGTCGAAATTCTCAAGCTCAAGCCCGGCACCACCCTCTCCTTCAGCGACTTCCTGTTCATCTAAGATCAGGCATCGCGCTCTCAGGCTCCGGCGCCATCCGCCGGAGCTTTTTGTTGTCGCCAGATTGCTTCAGCGACCCATCAAAGGTTGTCGAATGGGTTCGGAACCCCACCCGTTACGGAAAGGGCTGATCCTCCATCGCGTAACTGGGATTGCGCCACGCCGGCGCAAAGCCTCCTGACGGCTCGTTCCGCGGCGTCCTAGGCCATTCGCCCCACTTGATACATAATGATATTATGTATCAATAATTCGATAAGGCTGCCGGATGACCTCATCGGCGGAGCCACCGATAGGCCTGGGATCCTGGAGGAACTACATGGCGACGGTTACCCTTTCGAACGCGACGGTCATCGAGAACCCTCAAATTGGTACTATCGTTGGCTTCCTCGGCGTCACCGGGGAGGATGCCACCGAGAACGCCACCTACAGATTGATCGATCCGGGCAGCGGCCGCTTCGAAATCAAGGCGATCTCGATGGAAGGCATCGTGAATTGGATGCTGGTCGTCAAAAACAGCGTAAGCGGCGACGGCAGCAGCCTCTTCGATTTCGAGAACGATGCCCTCAATAGCTTCACCTTCAAGATTGCCGCCACCGGAGATCTTATTGACAACATCATCGCAACGACAACCTTCACGGTTTCGGTGACGGACAATACGGCTCCGATCGATATCTTCCTGTCGAACAATTCCGTGGTCGAGAATGCGCAAACCGGTACCGTGATCGATTCCCTCTGGACCTTCGATCCCGATGACGACGACACCTTCACCTATACCCTGACTGACGATGCCGGCGGACGCTTTGACATCGTCGACGGCAATCTCGTGGTAAAGGACGGCTCTTTGCTGGATTACGAAGCTGCAAAGTCGCACCAGATCATGATCGAGGTCAAAGATTCCGACGGGAACGTCTTCACGAAAGCCCTGACCATCAACGTGTCCGATGCCGTCGACATTCGGAACGGCATCGCAGCGAACGACCAGCCCCTCGGCGGTGTTAGAGCGGGCCTGTCCGGCAAGGACGCGCTCTATGGCAGTGCCGACGACGACATCATCAACGGCTTGGGTGGCAACGACAAGCTTTATGGTTTGGCTGGCAACGACACGCTCAACGGCGGCGCCGGGAAGGACAAGCTCTACGGCGGCGATGGTCAGGACGTGTTCGTCTTCGATGCGCCCGTGAAGAAGGGCCATTTCGATCATATTGAGGACTTCAAGGCATCCGATGACACGATCCAGATCAGCCTTTCGGCTCTGAAAGCCTTCAAAGTGAAGGGTGCCAAGACGAGCGACGTCACCTCCAAGAAGGGCTCGGACGGCGAGGGCAAACCTGACGACAAGGGTGGCAAGAAAACCGTCGGCTTCGACAAGATCTTCACGAAGGGCCAGAAGCTTCAGAAGAAGTTCTTCGATATTGGCACGAAGCCTGACGATGCGTCGGCTCGAACGATTACATTTATTATAACAAGAAGAGCGGCATCGTTTACCTAGACGCCGACGGATCCGGCAGCGCCAAGGGTATCGAGATCCTCAAAGTGAAACCGGGCACCACGCTCAGCTCTAACGACTTCCTGTTCATCTGAGACCGAAGCTCATTTCATTCTCAGGCTCCGGCGGCCATCCGCCGGAGCCTTTTTGTTGCGCCAGATTGGCTCGGCAAGACACGAAGGGTTAGCGAATGCTCGGCACCCACCCGCTATGGATCAACTACAAAGTTCGTCATGGAAGTAGTGCCCGGCCTTCCGCCGGGAGATGACCCATGGATTGCCAGGAGCCGCATCAAGAACCCAGAAGAAGACGCCGTCATCAGACCTGGGAGCGCACGGAAAGCTCTTATCGGGATGCTGGAGGCTAGGATTTCGGCAGGCTGATCGTGCAGATTGCTGATCGATGGGAGGGAAAGGGCTGATCTCCCACAGCGCAGCCAGGATTGCGGCACGCCGTCGCAAGGCCTCCTGAAGCGCCCGTTAACGAGTGCAGAACCATGTGACATGGTTCATATAGAGTTCATGCGATATGTTATAATAAGATATAAACATTCCGCACGAACACGCCGTTACGCGGCCGAGGTTCGAGGGAACGGAACATCCATTTTGAAGGGGCACGACTATGGCTTCGATCATTCTTTCCGCAAATAGCCTCCAGAAAAATCCACAAGTCGGCACGGTCATCGGCACCCTGAGCGTCCTCGGCGGGAAATCCAACGAGACATTCACCTATACGCTTGCCGACAGCCTCATGGAGCGTTTCGAGATCAAGCTCAACGCAGCCACTGGCCTCCATGAGCTTCTCGTGAAGAGCGCCGACAGCACCCTATTCGATTACGATACTGGCCAGAGGGCCTTTACCATCTCCATCAGCGCGACGAGCAATGCGACGAGCGCACAGACCCCGGTCGACACGACCACATTCATGATCAACGTGATCGACAATGTGGCTCCATCCGACATCATGCTGTCGAAAGCTTCGATCCTTGAGCACTCCGGCGCAGGCACGGTCGTCGGCGCTCTGTCGGCAACTGACGCGAACCTGAAGGACACTCTCAGCTTTACCCTGCTCGACGATGCGGATGGCCGCTTCGACATCGTGGACGGCAAGCTCGTGGTACAGGACGGCTCAAAGCTGGATTTTCTGAGCGCCGGTTCGCACCAGATCAAAGTTCAGGTCACGGACAGCGACAACAACATCTTCGTCGAGACGATGACGATCACCGTCGCGGATGCGCTGGAGCTGCGCAACGGCACATCACGGAACGATACGATCTATGGCGGCGGAGGCGGTGAGTTCATTTATGGCCGAAGCGGCAATGATCGGATCTACGGCCGTGGCGGGGACGACCGGATCGACGGCGGTTCCGGCAACGACCGAATTTATGGCGATGACCGGGACGACATCATCAATGGCGGATCCGGGAAGGATATCCTCTATGGCGGCTCCGGCAAGGATACCTTCGTGTTCAACACGAAGGTGCAGGCTGGATATTACGACCAGATCCGCGATTTCAACGCTGTGGACGACACGATCCAACTCAGCCTTTCGTCCCTCCAGACCTTCAAGGTGAAGGCTTCGGTGAAGGACCTCATCTTCTCCATCTTTACCGGCAGGAACCCTTACAAGAAGCATTACTACGGTCTCGATAAGGTCATGGAAAAGGGCGAGCTCGAGAGCAAGTTCTTCAGCAACAGCTATAAGCCGCGTGACTCGAACGACTACATCTACTACAACAAGAAAAACGGTTTCGTTTATTTCGACCCCGACGGCAGCGGCCGAGAGAAAGGCCTGGAAATCGCCAAGCTGGAGAAAGGGCTCGTCTTGACCGCAAGCGACTTCATCATGATTTGAGCTGAATCTGGTCTATTCAAGAACCAGCCCTGACGTTGATGCATCGGGGCATTTTCAGGGAATTGCCCCCGTCCGCCTGAACGGATCGCCGCGGAGATGCCAGTCCTAAGCCAGGCTGATCTGGTTCATCCTTCGGCTTAAGGGTGACGAAAGCCTTTCTTAAGGCTATAGAGCCAAAGCTCTGAACCCGCGAAGGCGGCTCCATTCCTGTTATCTTGCGTAGGCCCGGCCCATGCCCTTTTCCGTTCTGGACCTCGTCGTCATCGGTATCGTCCTTATCTCGGCCCTTCTTGCTGCCGTGCGCGGCTTCACCCGCGAGGTGCTCGCCATCGTCGCCTGGGTCGTGGCGGCCGCCGCAGCCTGGTATCTGTATCCGACTGCCCTGCCGATCGCGCAGCAATATATCAGCAGCAACACGGTGGCTCTCGTGGCCGCCATCGGCGGCATCTTCATCGTGACGCTGATCATCGTGTCGATCATCACGGTGCAGATCTCCGACCTGATCCTCGATTCCCGCATCGGCGCCCTCGACCGCACGCTCGGGCTCGTCTTCGGTGCGGCCCGCGGCTTCCTCATCTGCGTGATCGGCTGGGCCTTCCTGGGCTGGCTGCTCCAGGGCAAGGAGCCTGAATGGGCGGCCTCCTCCCGCACCCGGCCGGCAATGGAGAACACCCGCGACAACATCATCGCCATGCTGCCCGAGAACGCCGAGGCCCTGCTCCAGCGCCTGCGCAACAAGGAAGCGCCGACGGAAGCCGAGCCGGCCGAGCCCGATCCGCAGCGTCCGGCGGCGCCGGCTGCTCCCACGGCTCCCCAGACGCCCCAGCGGCGCAGTTAAGCTGGCGGATCACGTTTCCGCCAGCGTCAGAATAGCCATTGGCGTTCGGCCCAAGGCCGATTACATAAGGGCGGCGCCGGTGGGGGCGCGAATCCCAAGGATTTGATTGATGTCTGCTTTGTCAGAGACGTGGCAGGTCACCCCGAAGCAGGTGAACCTCGACCTCGACGGCGATACCCTGCGTGAAGAATGCGGCGTCTTCGGCATCTACGGACACCCGGATGCAGCAGCCATCACGGCGCTCGGCCTCCATGCCCTGCAGCACCGTGGCCAGGAGGCAGCGGGCATCGTTTCCTACAACGGGTCGGTCTTCCATTCTGAGCGCAAGCTGGGCCTGGTGGGCGACAACTTCTCCGACCGGGCAACCATCGAGCGCCTGGAAGGCTTCTCCGCCATCGGCCATACCCGCTACTCGACCACGGGCGAGACGGTCCTGCGCAATGTCCAGCCTCTCTTCGCAGAGCTCGACGGCGGCGGCTTCGCGGTCGCCCATAACGGCAACCTGACCAACGGCCTGACCCTGCGCCGTAGCCTCATCCGCGACGGCGCCATCTGCCAGTCCACCACGGACACCGAAGTGATCGTCCACCTTGTTGCCCGCAGTCGCAAGGACCGGGTGGTCGACCGCTTCGTCGAGGCTATCCGGAAGATCGAAGGCGCCTATGCCCTGGTCGCGCTCACCAACAAGAAGCTGATCGGCGCCCGCGACCCCCTCGGCATCCGCCCGCTGGTGCTGGGCGAACTCGACGGCCGCTACATCCTCGCCTCCGAGACCTGTGCGCTCGACATCATCGGCGCCCGCTTCGTCCGCGACATCGAGAACGGCGAATGCGTGGTGATCTCGGACGATGGCATCGAGTCCTTCCGCTTCGCGCCGGAGCAGGCCCCCCGCCCCGATATCTTCGAATACATCTACTTCGCCCGTCCCGATTCCGTCGTGAACGGCCGCAGCGTCTACGAGGTCCGCAAGGGCATGGGACGTGAGCTCGCGCTGGAATCGCCGGCCGATGCGGACGTGGTGATCCCGGTGCCGGATTCCGGCGTGCCGGCGGCCTTGGGCTATGCCCAGAGCTGCGGGCTGCCCTACGAGCTCGGCATCATCCGCAACCATTATGTCGGCCGCACCTTCATCCAGCCGACCCAGTCGGTTCGCGAGCTCGGCGTGCGCATGAAGCATTCCGCCAACCGTTCCGCGATTGCGGGCAAGCGCATCGTGCTCGTGGACGACAGCCTTGTGCGCGGCACCACCTCGGTCAAGATCGTGCGCATGATGCGCGAGGCCGGCGCCAGGGAAATCCACTTCCGCATTTCCAGCCCGCCGATCACCCATCCCGACTTCTATGGCATCGACACGCCGGAGAAGGAGAAGCTGCTCGCCGCCACCCATGACCTGGAGCAGATGCGCCAGTATATCGGGGCGGATTCGCTCGCCTTCCTATCCATCGAGGGCGTCTACCGCGCCATGGGCGAGCCAGGCCGCAACCCGGCGCAGCCGCAATTCACCGACCATTGCTTCACGGGCGATTACCCGACGCCGCTGACGGACCTCACCGTCGCTACTCCGCGCCGCCTTGCGGTTCTCGCCGAAGCCGACTGAGCACTTCCATGGACAAGCCTCTTTCGAACCGCGTCGCGGTCGTCACCGGCGCTTCGCGCGGCATCGGCCGCGCAGCGGCGCTCGCCCTTGCCGAGGCCGGCGCACATGTGATCGCGCTGGCCCGCACACAGGGCGCACTCGAATCCCTCGACGACGAGATCCACGCCAAGGGCTCCTCGGCCACCCTCGTGCCGGTGAACCTGAAGGATTTCGAGGCGCTCGACCGTCTGGGCGCCGCGATCCAGGAGCGCTGGGGCAAGCTCGACATCCTTCTCGGGAATGCGGGCCAGCTCGGCGAGCTCGCGCCGATCACCCATATCGACCAGCCGGTCTGGGACGAGGTCATGGCCGTCAACGTGACGGCCAATTACCGCCTGATCCGCTCGCTCGATCCGCTGCTGCGGGCCTCCGATGCGGGCCGTGCGATCTTCATCACGTCCGGCGCCGCCCACAAGCAGAAGGCCTATTGGGGCGTCTATTCGGTGTCGAAGGCTGCCCTCGAAGCACTGGTGCGCACCTATGCCGCCGAGACGGCCACGACCCTGGTCAAGACCATGCTGCTTAATCCCGGTCCGCTTCGCACCGCCATGCGCCGCGCAGCCATGCCCGGCGAGGATCCGCTGACCCTGAAGACGCCGGAAGACCTCGCCCCCCATATCGTGAAGCTCGCCTTGCCCTCTTGGACCGAGACCGGCAAGATCTACGACTTCACCCAGGATGGGAAGATCATCGAGCCGCAGCCGCCGGCCTGACGACGCCGGTCAAACATTCTCTCTGAATGTGTTGAAGGCCGAACCGCGCGCCCATCGCCGTCCGGCCCGTTCAAAAATCCTGCCTTTGCTCCAGCCCGAATGCACCGCCTCCACCAAACGGTGGACGCGGTGCAGTGGCTTGTCGCGCTAGCGTCGATTCTCCTGCAAGGGGCGGTGCTCCGATCGACTGGCACCGGGACGAACGTCCGCTGCGACACGGCTGAGCGAGGCATGATCATGACGGGCATGTCAGCATTTCTGTCAGGAGCGACAGTAGGGTTCGTAATCACCGTACCGATCGGCCCCATGAGCGTCCTCTGCATCCAGCGGGCCTTGATCTACGGCGCCGTTGCAGGCTTCGCCACCGGGCTCGGAGCGGCGACGGTCCTGGTCATCTATACGGCCTGCGCGGTGCTGGGCGTCGGACCGGCGATCACCCCGGTGCTGGGAGACAGTCAGGCCTTTCTGTGCGCCGTATCGGCCTGCCTCCTCTTCTGGTTCAGCGCCCGGATCTTCGGCCGCACCATATCGCTTGCCGGATCCGTCGCGCCGGAACGAGGAGCCGTCTCGTCCTATTGCAGCGCCGTCGCCTGTGCGCTTCTCAATCCGTTGACGCCGGCCCTCCTGGCAGCCGTCCTGCCGACCGTTGCGTCTCCCGCACCGGCAGCAGCCTCCACGATGATCGCGGGCGTGTTCGCCGCCTCGGTGACATGGTGGCTGATCGTGAGCGGCAGCGTCGCTGCCCTGCGCTCGAAGCTGAACGTGACGATCCTGAACCTCATCAACAAGGCTTCGGGCCTGATCCTCGGAGCGCTGGGGGTGCTGATGGCGGTCAATGCCTGGGATCTGAGGATCTAGCTCGGGGGCCCGAACTGCTGCGGCCAGGGATGGGCCATATCGTATGGGCCGGTGTGAACCGGCTGGGTCAGCTGCATGGTCAACCGGACCAGTTCGGTCTGCCGGGACACGCCGGTCTTGGCGAAGATGTGGTCGAGATGGGTCTTGGCCGTCGACCGGGCGATGCCGAAATGCTGGGCGGTCTCGGCCAGGGTATGGCCCGCCATGAGGCTCTCGAGGATCCGGACCTCCGCGGCGGTGAGATTGAAGGCCTTGGCCAACAGGCCGATCCCGGTCTGCTCGTCGGTCGCCCCGATGAAGATCGCCGCGACCGCATTGGGCTGCAGTCGCGTGCGCAGGTCTCCCGTCGCCATGGGGAGCACATGGGCATAGGCCGGAGGCTGGTCCCCATCGTTGAGGCGGATCGCGGTGTTGGTCTCGCCGAACGACGTCTCGCTGCGGGCCGCGTGCATGATCGCCTTGCGCAACTCCCGACTGGCGGAGGATGTGCTCGCCGCCAGGACGCGGCGAATGCTCCGGATAGGACCGCCATTGCTCATCATCCGCTCGGCGGAACGGTTCGCGTGCAGAATTCCGCTGCGCTCGTCGGTGAGCACGACACCGCACCGGAGCGCGTCGAGCACCTCGGCCATATGGGCCTGCTCGATCGAACTCACGTCCAGGATATCGCTGATCGTGACGGCCTTGCGCAGGTGAGGCAGCAGCAGGCGGCCCAGCTCGATCTCGCGCGCCGTGATGACGCCCTGCCGGGCGTGACGCCCCAGGCCGATCTCCGCGAACTGTCGATGCGTGTGCATCAGGAACATATGCATGATGTCCACGATGCCCTGGGGCTTGAGGCATTCCTCCACATAGGGCGAGGCCTGGATGTAGTCGGGACTCAGATGGGCCGAGGTCACGAACATCTCGTCGATGGAGGGTTGTAGGGACAGCCATTCGGTGAGACGGGCGTTGATCTCCGCCACATGGCGCTCCGATTTCAGCCGCAGCAGCTCCGGCTGCCAGCCAGCCGCCTTGTTGATGAGGAAGCGGTTGTGGTGGAGGTCGTTCAGGGTTAGGGACACGACCGCGCAGTCGAACGTATCGGCCACATCCGCGAGAGTTCCTTCCCACCGGCCGGGATCGAGGGCGCAATCGTAGATTGCTCCGATCAGCTCCGACAACCTGCGATGCGACAGCACCTCACCCATCGGCCTCCCCTCCCGGGCTGGACCTTTTCCCAAACGGCCGGGTCTAGGCCTCGAAAGCCACTCGCGAACCGAAATTATTCCAAGGAAATCCAAGCTACGCAAGGGTTTCAGGGCCTCACGCATTCCAGGAGACACAAGAATCGCCCCCTCGCCTCATGCGCGAGCCCGATGCGACCGGATTCCAGCACTGCGTGCGCCGGGATGACACGGCCGCCTCGCGCTTCTCCTCTCCATACGAGAGAGGCCCCGGCCATGACGGCGAGAGGTCATCTCAGGCTCCATTAACCAAGGCACCCGATAGGCGTCCCCTCGCCGCCGCCCTTCGTTGACTTCCAAGGGCGATGTTTCATCTTACGCAGCGGGTTAAATTCCCGATATCCATGGCGGATTGGGGCTCACATAGTGATGCCGGACCAAAGGCATGATGCCGCTCCGCCATACCGGTCGAAGTCCGGATTTTCTTTCCCGATATCCATTTCCGACAGGCTCCCCTGCGCACGGTGACGTCGCTGCGGCGGGCAGTCTGCAAAGGTTCATTATGCTGACCGTCTACGATTGTATCGTTTCCGAGCACGATCTCTGGCTCGTCGCCCTCGCGGCCCTGGTCTGCGCGCTGGCTTCGCTGACAGCGGTCAATCTGCTGCATCATGTGCGCCGCTCGGACCGCAGCAGCCGTGTCGCCTGGCTCGGCATCGCGGCGGTCTCGACCGGCTTCGGTATCTGGGCCACCCATTTCATCGCGATGCTGGCCTTTTCCCCGTCCCTGCCGACCGCTTACAACATCTCGCTGACAACCATCTCCCTGGTCGCCGCCGTCACGCTGACCGGCATCGGTCTCGGCGCCGCGCTCCTGCCGGGCCTCGCCTTCGCACCATGGATCGGTGGAGCGCTCGTCGGCGGCGGCATCGCTGTGATGCATTATACGGGCATGGCCGCCTTCGAGGTCGCGGGCTTCATCACCTGGAATCCCACGCTTGTGGCGGTGTCGATCCTGCTCGGAGCCTTGCTCGGAGCCGCTTCCCTGTTCGTCGCGCTGCGCAAGCCTTCGCCTATGTCCAAGCTCATGGGCGCATTGCTGCTCACGCTCGCGATCTGCAGCCACCATTTCACCGCCATGGGAGCGGTCGCCATCACGCCCGATCCCAGCATCGCGCTGTCGCCCTCTTCCATCCGCATCGAATGGCTGGCCATCGGCGTAGCGTTCGTCAGCCTCTCCATTCTCCTGCTCGCCGTCGTCGCCCTGTGGCTCGACATCCGGGAGCGCCGGCGCGCCTTTCTCGAAATGGAGCGCCTGCGCGATCTCACTGATGCGGCGGTCGAGGGCCTCGTTCTCTGCGACGGCGACACCATCGTGACGGTCAACCAGAGCTTCGTGCGGATGACCGGTCTCAAGTCCGAGCACATCGTGGGTCAATCGCTCGCCACATGGATACCGGACAGCTCGAAGCGGGATAAGCTGTTCGGATCCCTCGGACAGGCCGTCGAAACCGAGCTACGGAACGGGGACGGCGCTCTGCTCCCTGTCGAGTTGATCGCCCGTCGGATCGATTACAACGGCACGCCCCACAACGTGATCGCCTTCCGCGATCTGCGCGACCGCAGGAACGCGGAAGCCCAGATCCGGTATCTGGCGCATCACGATCCGCTCACCGGCCTCGACAACCGGGCGAGCTTCGATCATCGCCTGGACCGCGAAATCCGCCTGCATCGGAGAACGAAGCGGCAGATGGCGCTTCTGTGCCTCGACCTCGACGGCTTCAAGGAGGTCAACGACCTCTACGGCCATGCCACCGGTGACCGGGTGCTCCAGGACATCGCCAAGCATCTTTCGTCCGTCCTCGTCGACGGGCAGATGCTGGCCCGCCTCGGCGGCGACGAATTCGCCATCATCGCTCCCCATGTCCCGGATCCCGCTCAGGTGGGGCAACTCGCCGAAACGATCCTCAAAAGCCTCAAATGGGATGAGGAAGGAGTTCCGGCCGGCCTCGTCTCGGTCAGCATCGGCGTCGCGCTCTATCCGTCCGACGGGAAAGACCGTACGGAGCTTCTCTCCGGCGCCGATGCTGCTCTCTATCGGGCCAAGACCGAAGGCAAGGGCACCTATCGCTTCTTCGAGGCGGCCATGGGTGCGCAGATCCGGGAACGCCGCAGCATCGAGCACGATCTGCGCAGCGCCATCGCCAACGACGAGCTGAGCCTGGCCTATCAGCCACAGGCACAGGTCGACACCGGCGAGGTGAACGGGTTCGAGGTGCTGTTGCGCTGGAACCACCCGACTCGCGGCAATTTCCCGCCGTCCCTCTTCATTCCGATTGCCGAGGAGAGCGGGCTGATCCTGAAAATCGGCGAATGGGTGATGCGGGAGGCCTGCCGCGAGGCCGCCACCTGGCTGCGGCCGCTGAGCATCGCGGTCAATGTCTCGGCGCTGCAATTGACCAGCGACGGCTTCGTCGAGATCGTCCAGCGTACCCTAAGCGAGACAGGATTGTCGGCTGATCGGCTGGAGATCGAGATCACCGAGACGGCGCTGATCCGCGATCCCAACCGCGCGCTCCAGACGCTGCAGAAGCTGAAGGCGCTCGGCGTCAATATCGCCATGGACGATTTCGGAACGGGATATTCCTCCCTCTCGAATCTGCGCGCCTTCCCGTTCGACAAGATCAAGATCGACCGGTCCTTCATCCAGGCGGTCCATACGAACCCGCAGGCCGCCGCCATCGTGCGCGCGGTACTCGGTCTCGGCCGCGGCCTCGGGCTGCCTGTCGTCGCAGAGGGCGTGGAGACCTCCGAGGAGCTGCGGTTTCTCGGACTCGAGGGCTGCACCGAGGCACAGGGCTACCTCTTCGGCCGCCCCGCGCCGATCAACGAATTCGTCCCGCTGATCTCGGACAATGTCTTCGTGCTGCCGCAGCCGTTTAGGCGAGCAGCTGCGGATTAAGCCGACTTATGCGTAGAGCCGATCGCGGATGACACCCTCTGGCGTCATGGTCCGGGCTTGCCCCGGCCATACCGACGCTGTGAGACGCAGCGCTTCAAGCCATCGGGATCACCGGCACAAGGCCGGGGATGACAAGACGCGGCCGGATGCGCCCCTATTTCCGCTCCTTGTCGAACGGGTTCTGGCCCATGCGCAGGGACACGCGGATCGGGGTGCCGGGGAGGTCGAAGGCTTCGCGCAGGCCGTTGACGAGGTAGCGGGTATAGCTCTTCGGCAGCGCATCGAGCTGGTTGCCGAACACGGCAAAATGCGGCGGGCGCGATTTCACCTGGGTCATGTAGCGGATCTTGATCCGGCGGCCGGACACGGCCGGCGGCGGATTCGCCTCAAGTGCCCCGGAGAGCCACTGGTTCAGCTTCGCGGTCGAGATGCGTGTATTCCACGTCTCGTAGACCTGGAATACCGCCTTCATGAGCGGATCGATGCCGCTGCCGGCGAGCCCTGAGAGCGGCACCACCGGCGCACCGCGTACCTGCGGCAGCAGGCGGGCGGCCTTCTCCTTCAGGTCCTTCAAGAGCCCCTGCTGGTCGGCGACGAGATCCCATTTGTTGAGACCGATCACGAGGGCCCGGCCCTCCTGCTCCACCAGATCGACGATGGACAGATCCTGCTTCTCGAACGGAATCGTGGCGTCGAGCAGCACGACCACCACTTCGGCGAAGCGCACGGCCCGCAGGGCATCCGCGACGGAGAGCTTTTCGAGCTTGTCCTCGACGCGGGCGCGCTTGCGCAGACCCGCCGTGTCGAAGAGCTTCACGGGACGTCCGCGCCATTCCCAGTCAAGCGAGATGGAATCGCGGGTGATCCCGGCTTCGGGCCCGGTGAGCAGGCGCTCCTCGCCGACCATGCGGTTGATGAGGGTGGATTTGCCCGCATTCGGGCGCCCGACGATGGCGACCTGCAGCGGCTTGTTCGGATCGTCCTCCTCGTCCTCCATCTCGTCCGGATCGGGGAAGTGAGGCATCAGTGCCTCAAAGAGGTCGGCCATGCCCTCGCCGTGCTCGGCGGAGAGCGGGATCGGCTCGCCGAGGCCGAGCGAGAAGGCTTCGTAGGCGCCGGCCATGCCGGCGCCGCCTTCCGCCTTGTTGGCGATGAGGATTACGGGCTTGCCGGAGCGGCGGACCATCTCGGCGAAGGGCCGGTCGGCGGGCAGGATCCCGACGCGGGCATCGATCACGAAGAGGATCACGTCGGCATCGTCGATAGCGGCTTCCGTCTGCGCGCGCATGCGGCCGAGGAGCGATTCCTCGGTCGCCTCTTCCAGGCCCGCCGTGTCGATGATGCGGAATTCGAGATCGCCGAGGCGGGCCTCACCCTCGCGCCGGTCGCGGGTCACACCCGGCCGGTCGTCCACGAGCGCTAGCTTCTTGCCGACGAGACGGTTGAAGAGAGTCGATTTGCCGACATTCGGCCGCCCGACAATGGCGACGGTCGCCGTCATGTCTTGTCCCATCTTAATGGGTCGCCTGCACCGGACCGCCCGCCACGAGGGCGGTATAGACGGCAAGACGCTGCCTCAGGGCGGAAGGCGTCTCGCGGTCGGCGGCGATCTGGTCGAACCAACGACCGGCATAATCCATGTCACCGGCCTTAAGGCCGGATAAGCCTAAGAGTTCCCGTGCCGAATGGCGCCAGGCGTTGGACGGCGCAGCCAGCTGCTCCACGGCCTGGCGCAGCTTGGCGGGCTCAGCCGTATCGATGCGAAGCCATGCGGCGCGCAGACGGGCGAGATCCTTCCAGAGCGGCGGGACGGAGGCGTCGTCGGCAAGCGCATCGAAGGCCGAGGCGCCGTTCTCGGCGTTCTGCTGGCCGAGTTCGGCGGCCATGCGGAAGCGGGCGAGCATGGCATAGCCGGTGGCGCCGTCCTCCTTCACGACATTCTCGAAGGCGGCCTGAGCTTCCTGTCCCTTGTCCTCGGAGGAAAGGCGAAGGGCCTCCTCGTAGCGCACGGCGGCTTCCTGCGCGCGGGTCTCCTGGGTGTGCTGCCAGAAGCGCCAGCCACCCACGCCGGCCACGATCAGAACCACGACGGCAATGATGATTCCGTTGTAGCGCTTCCAGATCTGGGCCATCTGGTCGCGGCGGTATTCCTCGTCGACTTCGCGAATGAACTCGTCGTTCGGGGCCATCGTCTCACTCATGCGGCCTCAGCGGCCGCCTCCTGCAATCGAAGGAGGTCGCCTAACACACACGACCGAACAAGGCGAGAGGCTTCATGCCCGCATGGGCAGGACGGGAACCCCGATCAGCCAGGGATGCAGCCCGAACACGAAGGCAAGATAGATCGCCGTTCCGACGACCACCGCCAGCACATCGTTGCGCCATCCAGCGGGCGCCGCCGTGCCGCCGTGCTGGGCCGCCACGTCCCGGCGCTTGACGCTGATCCGGGCGAGGATCGCCCAGACCAGGATGGAGCCGAAGAGCAGGATCGAGCCGAGATCGCCGTTGGCGAGGAGATGCGCAAAGGCCCAGATCTTCACGCCGGCGAGCATGGGATGCTTCAGCCGGGCTTTGATATGGCCCGGCGCATAGGCGGCGTAGAACAGGATAAAGGCGATCCAGACCAGGAGAAGCGCAAGGTGGCGCGTCCAGACCGGCGGGTCCCAGACCGGAATGTAGCCGCCCGCGCGATACTCGCCATAGCCGATGACGATCAGGACGATGCCGACAAGGGAGACCAGGGAGTAAAGGCCTTTGTAAGGTCCGTCCCCGATCTTCGCGATCAAAGCCGCCCTTCTGCCCCGCGCCATGCTGAAAGAATGAGTACCGAGAAAAATCGCAAGTCCGAGGATCAGCAGCGTCACGACAGCCCCCATGTTCTAGGAACTTATAGCCATTCCAAACACGGAAAACCAAGCCGTATGAATAGGAAGGGCACTGTGGGACGAAAAGCCCAAATGCCCAGGACGCAAGTTTCCAATCGCCCTCAAAGCCTTGGACTGCCTAAACTTTTAACAATAGGGTATCTTGCGACACAAAAATTTCTCCGCTACGGACCCAGCAAACCTTGCTTTAGACTAAAACGGCATTAGCGATGCCGCCCGAAGTCCGATAGCTAGGCCGCAATATTCCAACAAGTTCATGGGGGAGACAGGTGACGGCATTTCTTGGGCTATCCCGCGTCATCGACTCGATCAACGAGCGCCTCGGCAAGATCGTTGCCTGGGCCATCGTGGTGGCCATCCTGGTCTCTGCGATCAATGCCATCATCCGGCGCATCTTCGGCGTCTCGTCCAATGCCTGGCTCGAGCTGCAATGGTATCTGTTCGGCGCCGTGTTCATGCTCTGCGCGGCCTGGACCCTGAAGGCCAATGAACATATCCGCATCGACATCGTCTCCAGCAGGCTCTCGAAGCGCGCCCGCGATGGGATTGACGTGTTCGGCCACCTGTTCTTCCTGTTCCCCTTCGTGGCCCTGCTGCTCTGGCTGAGCGTTCCCTACTTCATCAACTCCTTCCAGTCCGGCGAAGTATCCTCGAATGCCGGCGGCCTGCTGATCTGGCCGGCCAAGGGGCTCATCCTTCTGGGCTTCATCTCGATGTTCTTCCAGTGGCTGAGCGAACTCATCAAGCGCGTCGCCATCATGAACGGCCAGCTCGCGGATGAAGAAGCCGGCGGCCACAGCGTCGAAGCGGAGGCAGAACGCCTCATCCAAGAGATCGGCACCGTCAACACCCCGGGCACCGGCGGCACGCCTCCCGGCGACGGCGTCAGCTGATCCTCGGCGCCACATCGAAGTTTTCCGGAGTTTCCATCAATGGCTGCATTGATTGCCCAGAACCTCGCGCCGATCATGTTCGCGGCGCTCGTGGTCTTCCTTCTTCTCGGCTACCCGGTCGCCTTCGCCCTTGCGGCGAACGGCCTTCTGTTCTTCTTCATCGCCGTCGAGCTTGCGCCTTACGCACCCGACACCATCACCCTCTCATGGCCTCTCCTCCAGGCTCTGCCCGACCGCATCTTCGGCACCATGTCGAACGAGGTGCTGCTGGCAGTCCCATTCTTCACCTTCATGGGATTGGTGCTGGAACGGTCCGGCATGGCGGAGGACCTGCTCGACACCATCGGCCAGCTCTTCGGTCCGGTTCGCGGCGGTCTCGCCTATGCGGTGATCTTCGTGGGTGCCCTGCTCGCCGCGACCACCGGCGTCGTCGCGGCCTCCGTGATCTCGATGGGCCTCATCTCCCTGCCGATCATGCTGCGCTACGGCTATGACCGTCGCCTGGCTTCCGGCGTGATCGCGGCCTCGGGCACGCTGGCCCAGATCATCCCGCCCTCTCTCGTTCTCATCGTCATGGCCGACCAGCTCGGCCGCTCGGTGGGCGACATGTACGAGGGCGCCTTCCTGCCCGGCCTGATCCTGACGGCGCTCTATGCCGGCTACGTCATGCTGATGTCGATCATCTTCCCGAAGTCCGCGCCCGGCCTTCCGCCGGAAGCCATCGGCTACCGCGAGCCCGACGGAGCCCGCGGCGTGTGGCAGCTCGGCATCTTGGTCGTCTTCTCCGGCCTCGTGGGCTACTACGTGCTGTCCCAGACCGACACCAAGGCCGGTGCGGATTTCGTCATTCTGACGATCTGCGCCGGAACCGTGGTAGCCCTGATCTGTGCCCTCATGAACAGGATGCTGGGCGCCAAGCGGATCGCGATCTCGGCAATCCTGGTGGCCATCCTGGCCGGCGTTTATGCCTATCTGCACAGCCAGGGCCATGAGGGTCTCGCACTGACTTTCGAGATGATCCTCGCCGGCGCGATCTATGCGCTCATCGTCGGCATCATCGAACGATTCACGGGCCTTCGCCTCATGTCGAACATGGCCCAGCAGGTCACCTTCGTCATGGTGCCGCCGCTGCTGCTGATCTTCCTCGTGCTCGGTACCATCTTCATCGGCCTTGCCACGCCGACGGAAGGCGGCGCCATGGGCGCGCTGGGCTCGGTGATCCTGGCCGCGGTCAAGCGCTACCTCGACAACAACCCGACCCGATTCAACTGGACCCTGGTCCGTCAGGCCACGGAAGCGACCGCGAAGCTCTCCGCTTTCGTGCTCTTCATCCTGATCGGCGCCCGCGTGTTCTCGCTCACCTTCTACGGTGTGAACGGCCACATCTGGGTCGAGCACCTGCTCACCTCGCTTCCCGGCGGTCAGGTCGGCTTCCTGGTCGTCGTGAACGTGCTGGTGTTCTTCCTGGCCTTCTTCCTCGATTACTTCGAGCTGGCCTTCATCATCATCCCACTGCTGGGGCCCGCGGCCGACAAGCTCGGCATCGACCTGATCTGGTTCGGCGTGATCCTGGCCGTGAACATGCAGACCTCGTTCATGCACCCGCCCTTCGGCTTCGCCCTCTTCTTCCTGCGCTCGGTGGCCCCGAAGGTGCCGTATATCGACCGCGTGACGGGCAAGAAGATGGAGCCGGTCACCACGGGCCAGATCTATTGGGGCGCCGTTCCCTTCGTGATCATCCAGCTCATCATGGTCGGCATCGTGATCGCGTTCCCGGGCCTCGTCACGCATTACAAGGGAACAGGTCCTGCAGTCGATCCGGCGGCGGTGCAGAAGAAGCTCGACGAGCTTCTGGTGCCGGGCCTCGGCGCCCCTGGCGAGCCCGGCGGCCTCCCCGGCCTGAACTTCGACGAGCCGCCGAAGATTCAATAAGGGCGGCTCACGCGAGATACGAAAAAGGCGGGGTTTGCAGCCCGCCTTTTTATTAGATCGGAATCTCCGTTCCGCAATCACCGGCGTCGGTAAATCCCCGTAAAGGTAACGTTGTGGCCGCCGCACATGCCGTTGTCTTTCACGAGCAAGTAGGAGCCCAGGCGCCGCATCTGAGCCCTGCAATCGAACTTGTCGGCTTCTTCGTACGGAGCGTCCCGTTCTCGCCCATGCCGAAGGAGAGATTGCCGGCCTTGGCCGCGGCTTCTCCTTCAAGTGATCCGATATTGACCGCGCCGCGCTTCACACGCTCCGGATCGGACGCGCCCCAGGTGGCGTCGCCCCTGATCTTCAGCTTGCCTTGCCCAGCGCCTGCCTCGATGACGATCGTCTGTTCAGGGCCGCTCCGCCAATGTCCGATCCAGCCATCCGACTGCCCGACGGATGTCCCCTCCACAAGAGCAATGGCGGCCCGAGGCAGCCAGCCCTCCGTCACCATTCCTTTTCGGTCGGCATAGCTGGCGCAGACGAAATCACCGCTGCTGCCCGAGATGATAACTTCATCGCCAGGAACGAGATAAGCCTTGTCCTTGCAAGCCGCACTGCTGTTCGGGCAGCCCTTTTGAAAGGCCTCGCGCTTCACGAAGTTCACGCGCGGAGAGAGATTGTTGATCCTGCCGAGAGAAACCGCGCTCTCCGTTTCGAGATTCTCGAGCTCATAGCCGAAGTGAAGGCACTCGGCACTTTCGGCGAAGGAAGGGCCAGCCCCGGCGAAGCCCAGAAGCACAATCGCCGCTGCTTTCACCCTGCGTCCTCCGACTATGGCCCTCTCCTCGTTGAATCGCGTTCTACCGCACCGCCTCTTCATAAAGCTCCGGCTTGAAACCGACGACCAACCGGCCGTTAAGATCAAGCACCGGACGCTTGATCATGGAGGGCTGGTCGAGCATGAGCGCAATGGCCTTTCCCTCATTGAGACCGGCCTTGTCGGCATCCGGCAGCTTGCGGAAGGTCGTGCCGGCGCGGTTGAGAAGCGTCTCCCACCCAACGCGGCGGATCCAGGACTCAAGCCGAGGATGGTCGATACCCTCGGCCTTGTAGTCGTGGAAGGCATAGGCGACGCCTTTGGCATCGAGCCAGGCGCGCGCCTTCTTCATCGTGTCGCAGTTCTTGATGCCGTAGATTGTCACGGCCTGCTTCGACGCCATCGCTCACTCCCACTCGATGGTGCCGGGCGGCTTCGAGGTGATGTCGTAGGTCACGCGGTTGATGCCCTTCACCTCGTTGATGATGCGGGTCGCGACGCGGCCGAGGAAGGCCATGTCGAAGGGGTAGAAATCCGCCGTCATGCCATCGATGGAGGTGACGGCGCGCAACGCGCAGACATGGTCGTAGGTGCGCGCATCACCCATCACGCCGACGGTCTTCACGGGGAGCAGCACGGCGAAGGCCTGCCAGATCTCGTCGTAGAGGCCCGCATTGCGGATCTCTTCGAGGTAGATCGCATCGGCCTTGCGCAGGATATCGAGCTTCTCGCGGGTGATCTCGCCGGGAACGCGGATGGCGAGGCCGGGGCCGGGGAACGGGTGGCGGTTCACGAAGGCGTCGGGCAGGCCGAGCTCACGGCCGAGCACCCTCACCTCGTCCTTGAACAGCTCGCGCAGCGGCTCCACGAGCTTCATCTTCATGCGCTCAGGGAGACCGCCGACGTTGTGGTGGCTCTTGATGGTGACCGAAGGTCCGCCCGTGAAGGAGACGCTCTCGATTACGTCGGGATAGAGCGTACCCTGCGCCAGGAAATCCGCGCCGCCGATCTTCTTGGCCTCCTCGTCGAACACGTCGATGAAGAGCTTGCCGATGGTCTTGCGCTTGACCTCCGGATCCGACACGCCCTCCAGCGCGCCGATAAAGAGATCCTGCGCCTGCACGTGCACGAGCGGGATGTTGTAGTGATCGCGGAAGAGCGTAACCACCTGCTCGGCTTCGGAAGCGCGCAACAGGCCGTGATCGACGAACACACAGGTGAGCTGGTCGCCGATGGCCTCGTGGATCAGCACAGCGGCCACAGCCGAATCGACGCCGCCGGACAGGCCGCAGATCACCCGGCCGGTGCCGACCTGAGCGCGGATGCGCTCGATGGCCTCCTCGCGGAAGGCCTTCATGGTCCAGTCGCCCTTGCAGCCGGCGATGTCGCGGACGAAGTTGCGGATGAGCTGCGCGCCCTGGGGCGTGTGCACCACCTCCGGGTGGAACTGCACGCCGTAGAACTTGTGTCCCTCGTCGGCCACGACCGCGAAGGGGGCGTTCTCGGACGCGGCCAGGACCTCGAATCCTTCAGGAAGCTTGGTGACCCGGTCGCCATGGCTCATCCACACTGGATACTTCTTGCCGACCTGCCACACACCCTGGAACAGGGGGCTTTCGGTGAGCACCTCGACCTCGGCGCGGCCGAATTCGGAATGGTGCCCGCCCTCGACCTCGCCGCCGAGCTGCGCCGCCATGGTCTGCTGACCGTAGCAGATGCCGAAGATCGGCAGGCCCGTGTCGAAGAGCTCCTGCGGAGCACGGGGAGACATGTCAGTGGTAACGGATTCAGGACCACCCGAGAGGATCACGCCCTTCGGTTTCATGGTCCGGATCGCCTCGGCGGCCTTCTGGAACGGCACCACTTCCGAATAGACGCCATCCTCGCGCACGCGTCGTGCGATGAGCTGGGTCACCTGGGAGCCGAAATCGACGATGAGGATTTTATCGTGGGTCTGGGTCATGGCGGGTTCTTACGGCCTTCCGGGTCGGGACAACAATCGAAATATGAGGCTTTTCATGGGTTTCGCACCAGGATTGCGGCGTAAAAGCCGTCAGTGCCGGTCCTGTGCGGCGTCAGCTGAAGCCCGTGGGTGGTCGGACGCACGACATTCCTGAGATGGCCGAGCCGCGTCGCATCGAGGGCCCGGACGGCCGGCATGGCCTTGAATCCGTCGTGACGCTCCATGAAAGCCGAGAGTGCATCGTCGTTCTCTTCCGGCAGGATCGAGCAGGTGATGTAGACGATGCGCCCGCCGGGCTTCACGAGCCGTGCGGCCCGGTCGAGAACCGTTTCCTGCTCCTTGCGCCGGGTCTCCAGGCTGCCGGGGCGCAGACGCCATTTCGCGTCCGGATTGCGCCGCCAGGTGCCGATTCCAGTACAGGGCGCGTCCACGAGCACGCAATCGATCTTCCCGTCGAGATCCGTAACCGCATCGGCCTTCGCCCGCGGCGTGCGGACCTGGACGTTACGGACACCCGCGCGCGCCAGCCGGTCGTGGATCGGCGCAAGACGCCGGGCATCGTTGTCGGTGGCATAAATCTGGCCGTGATTCTCCATCATGGCCGCCAGCGCCAGGGTCTTGCCGCCGCCGCCCGCGCAGAGATCGACCACCTGCTCGCCGGGCTTGACGCCGGACAGGAGTGCCACGAGCTGCGAGCCCTCGTCCTGGATCTCAATCCAGCCTTTCAGGAACTCGGGCTCGGACTGCACGGCCGGACCGCGTCCGTCCTCGCTCGGCGCTATTCGCAGGCCCAAGGGCGAGAGCGGCGTCTCGATGGCGTTCAGATGCGGCAGAGCATCGTGCGCCTCTTCGCGGGAGGAGACTTTCAGCATGTTCACCCGCAGATCGAGCGGGGCGCGGGTGGCGAGCGCCTGCATCTCGGAAACGAGATCCTCGCCGAACAGCCGCTGAAGCGAGGGCTCGATCCAGTCCGGGAAATCGCCTGCGATATGGGCCGGAGCATCGCTCAGGTCGGCCTTCTCCAGCCTCGCCCGCTCGTCGGCCGTCAACGGCTCCGGAGCGAAACGCTCGCCCGAGCACAAAGCCGCAATGGCATCGAGGCCCAGCCCGCGCTGCAGCTTCAGCATGCCGAGCATGATCGCGCGGGGCGTATTCTCGCCCATGATCCAGGCGGCGGAAGCTTTCCGGCGGAGAGCGTCATAGACGAGGCTCGCGATGGCGGCCCGGTCCTTGGAGCCGGCGAAGCGATGCGACAGCCCCCAATCCTTCAGGGCGTCGGCGGCCGGACGGCGGCGGGCCTCGATATCGGTCAGAACCTCGATGGCGGCGGAGATGCGCGCGGCAGGTGTCATCGAAAATGCACACTCAAGCTTGGCCGTAGAAACGACACATTGTTTCCTATTTTCCGTCCCCATCGACAGTGGATGGTGAGGCTGCGTGCATTCCGCACGATTCCTCTGGAGCCACTCTCTATGTTGACCCGACTGACCCGCGGCCTCCTTGCCGTCGGCCTCACCCTGACCATCGCTGCGTGCGCCACGGCCCCGGCCGCCGACCTCACCCCGCCTCCGGTCAAGCAAACCGATGCCAAGACGCAGCTCGAGAGCGGCAAGCGGTTCTAAAATCATGAGTGGGATGGGTGCAATGCCCATCCCGCCCGTTCTCAAACACCCGTCTCGGCCGCAAGCACCCGAATGCCGAGGATCACCCACATGGCCGCCAGGAACAGCACCCCGACCACGAAGGCCTGAAAACGCATGGGCACCTTGTTCGAGGTCGTGTGGATCGCCGCATGGACGAGGCGGCTTGCCACGAACATCCAGGACATCACCACGAAGAGCATATCGGCCTTGCGGGTGATCAGCGCCAGCACCACCAGCACATAGAACAGAACCGGAAGCTCGAACTGGTTATGATACGAGTTCTGGATCTGCAGGATGCGCGTGGGCCAATTGCGCTCGCCCAGGGCGATATCCTTCACCTTCACCTCGCCAGCCCTAGAG
>KI911956.1:127386-130296 GCA_000517005.1 Microvirga lupini | reverse complement strand
TGGAGAGCCGCGATCCACCCATCCAGATCAGCAGGATGAAGGTCAGCGCGACCTGGACGTAGACCGGGAGAAGAATGGTGGTGATGCTCATGAGCGGGAACTCGACCGAAGCTTAGCTGCGAGTCGGGTAGTTAGGGCTCTCCCGGGTGATCGTCACGTCATGGACATGGCTCTCGCGCAGGCCCGCGCTGGTGATGCGGATGAACTGGGCCTTCTCCTGGAATTCCGGCAGCGTCGCCGCGCCTACATAGCCCATGGAAGCGCGAAGGCCGCCGGTGAGCTGGTGCAGCACCGCCGAGACCGGGCCCTTATAGGCTACCTGGCCCTCGATGCCTTCCGGCACGAGCTTCAGGGTGTCGCGCACTTCCGCCTGGAAGTAGCGGTCCGCCGAGCCGCGTGCCATGGCGCCGACCGAGCCCATGCCGCGATAGGCCTTGTAGGAGCGGCCCTGGTAGAGGAAGACCTCGCCGGGGGTTTCGTCCGTGCCGGCGAGTAGCGAGCCGACCATGGCGCAGGAGGCGCCGGCCGCGAGAGCCTTGGCGAGATCGCCCGAGAACTTGATGCCGCCGTCGGCGATCACCGGGACGTCCGCCTGGGAGGCCGCCTCGACGGCTTCCATGATGGCAGTCAGCTGGGGCACGCCGACGCCCGCCACGATCCGAGTGGTGCAGATGGAGCCGGGGCCGATGCCGACCTTGATCGCGTCCGCGCCCGCATCGATGAGCGCCTGGGCCCCTTCCCGCGTTGCCACGTTGCCGGCGATGACTTGGACGGCGTTCGAGAGCTTCTTCACGCGGGAGACGCTCTCCAGGACCTTCACGGAATGGCCGTGAGCTGTATCGACCACGACCACGTCGCAGCCTGCATCGATCAGGCGCTCGGCGCGCTCGAAGCCCTGCTCGCCCGTGGTCGTGGCGGCAGCGACCAGAAGGCGGCCCTGCGCGTCCTTGGCGGCGTTCGGATAGGCGACCTGCTTCTCGATGTCCTTCACCGTGATCAGGCCGATGCAGCGGTAGTGGTCGTCCACGACCAGGAGCTTTTCGATGCGGAACTGATGCAGGAGGCGGCGGGCCTCGTCCTGGCTCACCCCCTCGCGGACCGTAATCAGCCGGTCCTTGGTCATCAGCTCGGAGACCTTCTGGCCGGGATTGTTGGCGAAGCGCACATCGCGGTTGGTCAGGATGCCGACGAGCTTGCCCTTGGTGCCGCCCGGTCCGCGCTCGACCACCGGAATGCCGGAAATGCCGTGATGCTTCATCATCGCGAGCGCATCGGCCAGGGTCTCGTCCGGATGAATGGTGATCGGGTTCATCACCATGCCGGACTCGTAGCGCTTCACGAGCCGGACCTGCTCGGCCTGCGCCTCCGGCTCGAGATTGCGGTGGATCACGCCGAGGCCGCCGTTCTGGGCCATAGCGATGGCCATGCGGGCTTCCGTCACCGTATCCATGGCGGAGGCGATGATCGGCATGTTGAGGCGGATGGTCCGGGTCAGCCGGGTCGCCACATCGACGTCGCCGGGCAGGACTTCGGAGCGGCCGGGCCGGAGGAGCACGTCATCGAAGGTCAATCCTTCGATGATCTTATCGGCGATTACAGGGGCCATGACCAACTCCTTCAAGGGGTGCGGATTAAGAGAATAACGCTTTGGCGAGTTGGCACGGGTCCGTAGCACGGGCTTGTCGTTTCGCAAAGGGTCGAGCGGCGCTTTCCCAGAAGACCTGCATTGCGCCATTTTGGTCTTTGCAAGGGGGTTGCAGGGCGTTAAGTGCTGCGAGTCATGCGCCAATCCCGCCTTCTCCCGCTGATCATTGCCACGGCCCTGTTCATGGAGAACACGGATTCCACGGTGATCTCCACCTCCCTGCCGATGATCGCGGAGAGCCTGGGGACGGATCCGATCGCTCTCAAGCTGGCGCTGACCTCCTATCTGGTGAGTCTCGCAATCTTCATTCCGATCTCCGGCTGGATGGCGGACAAGTACGGCGCACGCACGATCTTCACCGCCGCCATCGGCGTGTTCATGGCGGGTTCGCTCGCCTGCGCAGGCGCCAATTCGCTCGAATGGTTCGTGATCGCCCGCTTCATCCAGGGCGCCGGCGGAGCCATGATGGTGCCCGTGGGCCGCCTCGTGCTGCTGCGGAGCGTCCCCCGCAGCGAGGTGGTGCAGGCGCTCGCGACCCTGACGATCCCGGCCCTCGTCGGCCCCATCGTGGGCCCGCCGCTCGGCGGCTTCATCACCGAGTTCTTTCACTGGCGCTGGATCTTCTTCATCAACATCCCCATCGGCATCCTCGGTATCGTGATGGCGACGATCTACGTCCCGAACATCAAGGAGGAGGATACGCCGCCGCTGGACGTCATCGGCTTCCTGCTCTCGGGCTTCGGCTTTGCGCTTCTCATGCTGGGTTTCGCATCGGGCGGGCGGCACCTCATTCCGGCGGAAATCTCGACCGGCTGCGTAGTCATCGGCGCGATCTGCCTCGCTCTCTACATCTTCCACGCACGGCGCACCCCCTACCCGGTCCTGCATCTCGGCCTTCTGAAGATTCCGACTTTCCGCATCAGCGTGGTCGGCGGCTTCCTCTTCCGTGTCGGCATCGGGGCGATCCCATTCCTCCTGCCGCTGATGCTGCAGGTGGGCTTCGGCTTAAGCCCGCTGGCTTCCGGATCGCTCACCTTCATCGCCGCCGTGGGCGCGCTGTTCATGAAGACCATGGCCAAGCGCATCCTGGAGCGGACGGGCTTCCGCAGGCTTCTGATCGTCAATGCGTTCATCGGAGCGGGCTTCGTCGCTGCCAACGGGTTCTTCACGCCCGAGACGCCCCATTGGCTGATCATGATCATCCTGCTGGTCGGCGGCTGCTTCCGCTCGCTGCAATTCACCAGCCTTAACGCCATCGGCTATGC
>KI911956.1:117534-127286 GCA_000517005.1 Microvirga lupini | reverse complement strand
CGGCCGAAACTGCGTGGAAGCGGACGGTCGGGTTCCTGAAGAAGAACCTGAGTTAGAGGCTGTTCTTACGGCGCCATCCAGGGGCTGCGCAGATACTTCACTCGTCGTCACCGGCCTTGTGCCGGTGATCCCGATTGGTGAGGCGTCTCACGTTTTCGTATCGAGATGGCCGGCACGAGGCCGGCCATGACCTGGAGAGGTCAATCCTCGAATGCCTCCACCTGCACCCGCTTGCCGATCATGAACGCGTCGCCCACGAGCCGGAACGGGGCATCGTCCACCTCCGACTGACGTGCGTTCAGCAGCTCGTCGAAGCGGCGATAGATGGCCTCGTATTCCGCCGGCGTTTCCTGCACGACCTGCCGGCCGCCGATCTCGAGGCAGCTTCCGCCATGGGTGAGCTTGAGGCTCAAGCCCGCTTCCGTCTCCACCTCGATATCCCAGGTCTGCGGCCCGGTCTGGCGCCAGTCGAACACCGCCTGCAGATCGCCTTGGCCATGGCTCATGGAAAACGTGAGATGAGCGGCAATCGGCGCATCGCGGTTGGAAGGGAATTCCAGGGTAGAGGCCTTGATGAAAACCGGCTCGGGCATGATGCGGGTGACGATGGAGAGCGCGTTGATCCCCGGATCGAACACACCGAAGCCGCCGGCCTGCCAGATCCATTGCTGGCCCGGATGCCAGTGCCGCACGTCTTCCTTCCAGGTCACCAGAAGCCGCTTGATGATCCATCCGGCGAGAGCCTTCTTCGCCTCCTCGACCGCCTTGTTGTACTGAGCGTGCCAGGTGGTGAAGACGACCTTGCCCACCTTCGCGGCAAGCTCCTTGAGATCTTCAAGTTCGCTTAAAGTGGCGGCGGGCGGCTTTTCCAGCAGCACGCTCTTTCCCGCCAGAAGCGCATCGCGGGCGATCTGATGGCGCACCTGGGGCGGCGTGCAGATCGACACTGCCTCGATCTCAGGAATTTTGAGGAGTTCCCGGTAATCCTGGAAGCTGTACTTCGCCTCGTCTGGCTGCAGCCCGCGCTGGCTTGCGACCGCCAGAAGCTCGAAATCCGGATTGGCCTTGATGACGGGCAGATGCTGATCCTGCGCGATCTTGCCGAGGCCGATGATGCCGATCTGGTGCGCCGCCATGGTCGTGTCCCTTACAATCAAAGGCTTCGAGCAAAAACCCGTCAGGCCGCGGGCGTTTCGTCCGCCCGTCCCCGGAAACCGGTCGCCAGCACATAGAGTTCCGCCGAGTCGGCCCGGCTGGCCGCCGGCTTCACATGGCGCACCACGGCGAAATCGCGCTTGAGATCGGCCAGAAGCTGGTTCTCCGTACCGCCCTGGAACACCTTGGCGATGAAGATGCCGCCGGGCGCGAGGATCTCGCGGGCGAAATAGATGGCGGCCTCCGCCAGGCCGATGATGCGCAGGTGGTCGGTCTTCTTGTGACCGGTCGTGTTGGCCGCCATGTCGGACATGACCACGTCGGCCGGGCCGCCGAGCATCTCGATCAGCTTGCCGGGAGCGCTCTCGTCCAGGAAGTCGAGTTGGATGAACTCGACACCGGGCATGGGGTCGATGGGCAGAAGGTCGATGCCGACGACCTTGCCTTTCGGCCCCACCTTCTTGGCGGCAATCTGAGACCAGCCGCCGGGTGCGGCGCCGAGATCGACGATGCGCTGGCCGGGCTTGAGGATGTGGTACTTCTCGTCGATCTCCAGCAGCTTGAAGGCAGCGCGTGAACGATACCCCTCGCGTTTGGCGCGGGCGACGTAAGGATCGTTGAGCTGGCGTTCGAGCCACTTCTGTGACGAGAGCGACCGCTTGTGGGCGGTCTTCACGCGCTGCTTGAGATTGCGGGCTCCGGAACCGGTCTTGGCACTCACCGCTGGCCCCCTCGCCACACAGAATCCTCTCGCATCATGTTCATCAAAATTCCTTCGCGGAGTCCGCGATCCGCGATCCGCAGGCGCTCCGAGGGAAAAGCCCGTCGGATCGCTTCCAAGATGGCGCAGCCCGCGAGAACCAGATCGGCACGGTCCTTGCCGATGCAGGGGTTCTCGGCCCGCTGCGTGAAATCCGAATGCAGCAGACGCTGCATCACTGTCGAGATCTCGCCGTTGCGCATCCACATCCCGTCGACCCGGCGCCGGTCATAACGCGCGAGTCCCAAGTGAATACCGCCGACAGTGGTGACGGTTCCCGAGGTTCCGAGCAGATGGAAGTTGTGAGCCCGCCCCGCCGGGGCCGCCACGAAGGCGAAATCGAGCAGGAGTTCGGACACTTCCTCGACCATGCCCTCGAAGGTTGCGGGCGTAACGTCGATTCCGCCATATCGCTCGGCGAGCGTCACAACGCCGACAGGCAATGAATCCCATGCACGGATACGCTTGCACGGATCGGCGAAGGCATGCGGCGCCTGGCCGTCGAGCCAGGCGATCTCGGTCGAACCGCCGCCGATATCGAACACAATCACCGAATGAGCCTTGGGATCGACCAACGACGCGCAACCCGTGACCGCGAGATAGGCTTCCGTTTTGCGGTCGACGATTTCGAGTTCCAGGTCGAGTTCGTCGCGCACGCGATCGATGAAGGACGGGCCGTTCTCGGCGAGCCGGCAGGCTTCCGTCGCCACGAGACGCGCTCGCGTCACGTCCTTCGCGGCCATCTTTTCACGGCACACGCGCAACGCATCGAGCGTACGCGAAATCGCATCGTCACTCAGGCGATTGCCGAGGCCGAGGCCTTCGCCGAGCCGCACGATGCGTGAGAAAGCATCGACGACGCGAAAGCCGAAATGTGCAGGTTCCGCAATGAGAAGACGGCAATTGTTCGTGCCGAGATCGAGCGCCGCATAGCTTCTGGAGGAGCGTCGTCGATGATCCATCCGCACCGACGAAGGACGCTCGGCAACCAAGGATGCACCGTTTGCGGATCCATTCAACGGATCCGCATGTCGGTCTCCTGGTTCTACTGTCACGTCCACTTTGACGGTCAAAACGAATCCCCGAGCATCCCTACTGGATGCCTTATTTGAAGAAGAGAGTAACCATCGCCCTGGCGTCCTGCCAAGGGCAGGACCAGCAGTTTGTCGCTCACCCCCTCGGGGAGGGTCAGAGCCGCAAGTCCCTGAAGCGCTCCGTCAGCCCCTGAAGAACATCGGCTCCCACATTGGCGATGGCCACACGCAGATGCCCTTCCTGACCAGGGCCGAAATAGCTTCCCGGCAGGCACAGGACGCCCCGCTCCGTCGCGAGCTTCTCCGCCACCTGCTGCGCCTTGGCGTCCGGAAACGGATGGCGCAGATAGGCGAAATAGGCTCCGACCGACTCGATCTTCCATTCGGGCAGTGGCGCGAGCGCGTCCTGAAAAACCTGTGCACGCCGGTTGATCTCGGCCCGGTTGTCTTCCCGCCAGTCGCGCAAGGCGTCGATGGCCCATGGCAAGGCTCCCTGAGCCGTCCGGGGAGCACAGATCTGGATGCAGTCGAGAATCTTGGCCACCTGCTCGATAAGCCCGGCATCGGCCGTGATGGCTCCGGTGCGGTGTCCCGGGATCGCGTAGGACTTCGAGAAGGAGTAGAGCTGGATCACCGTGTCGCGCCATTCTTCGCCAATGAACAGACCGTGGGCGCGGTTCATCCCCTGCGGCAGGAAGTCCCGGTAAGTCTCGTCGATCACGAGATAAATGCCACGTCTGCGGCAGAGCTGCGCGAAGCTTTCGATCACGTGGGCCGGGTACACGGCCCCGGTCGGGTTGTTGGGCGTCACCAGGACGATGGCCCGGACCGTCTTGTCGATCAGCGCCTCCGCATCCTCCACGCGCGGCACGAATCCGTTCTCGGGCCGGCAGGGCAGCGGGCGCGGCTCGATCCCCAGCATGTCGAGGGTCATCTGGTGATTGAAATACCAGGGCGTCGGCAGCAGCACCGCTTCACCACGATGGGCGAGCAGCATCATGGCGGCGAAGAAGGCCATGTTGCAGCCAGCGGTGATCGCCGTGTCCTCCGGCTCGATCCGGCCCTCATAGAGGCGGGAGAGATCGGCGGCATAGGCTTGGCGGAGACCTGGATCGCCGTTGATGGGGCCATATTGCGAACCGGCGGCCGAACCTGCCACGCTCGCCATCCGCTCCAGCAGATCGGCATGGGGCGCGTTGCCCGGAACAGCCTGCGAGAGGTTGATCAGCGGCCCGAAGGAGCCGTCGTAACGCTTGGTCCAGCTCTGTGCCTCGGGGATCGGGGGGCTCCCCACATCCGCGACGAGAGAATTGATGGGATTCGCAAGACCGCGCGACATGAAACCGTTCGACTCCAAAAATTTAAGGGCAGGACATCCGGTGAGCCTCCACCGAAACCTCCTGCCCTTCAAGTCCCGTGCTTTCTCGCCAGCACCGACCTCATCCTGAGGAGCCGCGGAGCGGCGTCTCGAAGGAGGATCCAGTGCTCTCCGGAAACGCCCTCTCCTTCGAGACGCGAGCAAGCTCGCTCCTCAGGATGAGGGCTTCGTGGTGCTCCGTGAGAACCCTTAGTCCTTCGCGCGCTCCACGTAGGAGCCGTCTTCCGTCATGATCACGACGCGGGTGCCAGCTTGGATGTGGGGCGGCACCAGGGTGCGCACGCCGTTCGAGAGCATGGCGGGCTTGTAGGACGAGGACGCCGTCTGGCCCTTCACGACCGGCTCGGTCTCGGTGATCTCGAGGGTGACGCGGGCCGGCAGCTCGATGGCGATCGGAACGCCGTTATGGGTCGAGAGCATCACGGCCATGCCTTCCTGAAGATAGGCCTTCTGGTCGCCGATGATGTCCTCCGGCACGACCACCTGATCGTAGGTTTCCGGGTTCTGAAATGGAAGCCCTCGCCGTCTTGATACAGGAAGGTGTGCTCGCGATCCTCCACGAAGGCGCGCTCGACCTGCTCGGTGGTGCGGTAGCGCTCGGAGACCTTCACGCCGTCGGAGATGCGGCGCATGTCGAGCTGGGTGACCGGCGTGCCCTTGCCGGGGTGGATGTTCTGGGCGGTGAGGACCACATAGAGCTTGCCGTCGATGTCGACGACATTGCCTTTGCGGAGCGTAGAGGCGATGACCTTCACGGGAAGCTTTCCTTGTGACAGATAAGAGCGCGTCGTGAGGGTCGGGTCGTCCAGCCCCCAGTGGCACCGAAAACGGTTTCGGAGCCGCAAGTAGCCTATCTTCGCGCAATTCGCCAGTCCGACCTTAACGAGCCCTTTGGAATGGATAAGCCCGTACCTGCCCCCTCTCCCTGGTGGACGCCCCATGTCCATGCGGACCGTCGGCCGTTCCTATTGGGGAGGAACCGGATCCAGGCGGCCCTGCGCGACTTCTTCGCGGCAAGGGAGTTTGTGGAGGTCGATACGGCCACGCTGCAGACCTCGCCGGGGAACGAGGCGCATCTCCATGCCTTCGTGACGGAGGCCGTCGGCCTCGACGGTTCGCGGGCACCCCTCTACCTCCACACCTCGCCCGAATTCGCCTGCAAGAAGCTTCTGGCAGCGGGCGAAATCCGCATCGCCTGCTTCGCCCATGTCTACCGAAACCGCGAGCGCGGCCCCCTGCACCATCCGGAATTCACCATGCTCGAATGGTACCGGGCGGGCGAGAGCTACGAGACGCTCATGCGGGATTGCAGCGAGATCTTAAGCCTCGCCGCCAAGACGGCGGGCACCCGCACCCTCGCCTGGCGTGGCCGCGAGACCGACCCTTTCCAGGAACCGGAGCGCCTGAGCGTAGCCGAGGCCTTCGAGCGCTTCGCCGGCATCGACCTCCTCGCCTCCATCGACCGGAGCGGCACGACGGACCGGGAGCATCTGGCCGCGAGCCTGAAGACGGCGGGCCTGCGGGTGGCCGAGGACGACACCTGGTCGGACCTGTTCAGCCGCGTCATCGTGGAGCGGGTCGAGCCCAATCTCGGCCTCGGACGCGCCACGATCCTGGACGAATACCCGGTCGTGGAAGCGGCGCTGGCCCGCCCGACCGCCCGTGATCCGCGGGTGGCGGAGCGGTTCGAGCTCTATGCCTGCGGTGTAGAACTCGCCAATGCCTTCGGCGAGCTGACCGATGCGGCCGAGCAGCGGCGCCGGTTTGATGCCGAGATGACGGAGAAGATGCGGGTCTATGGTGAAAGCTACCCCTTGGACGAGGATTTCCTGGCAGCATTGGCGCATATGCCGGAGGCGAGCGGCATCGCGCTCGGCTTCGACCGGCTCGTGATGCTTGCCACCGGGGCTTCCCGCATCGATCAGGTGCTCTGGGCGCCTGTGCCGGAGACGAGCCGTTGAACGCGATCTGCCCCATCCGCACGCCCGCCGAATTGGTCGAGACGGGCCTCATCGCGCCCGAGGAGCTCGCCGGGATCGAGGCCGTGGCCGAGCGCTATGCCATCGCGATCAGCCCCGCCATGGCCGCGCTGATGGATCGAGACGATCCGAACGATCCTATCGCGCGCCAGTTCGTGCCGGATCCGGCCGAGCTGAACGTCACGCCCGAGGAGCGGGACGATCCCATCGGCGATCTCGCTCACAGCTCCGTCGAGGGCATCGTCCATCGCTATCCCGACCGGGTCCTGCTCAAGGCCGTGCATGTCTGCCCGGTCTATTGCCGCTTCTGCTTCCGGCGCGAGATGGTGGGTCCGCAGGGGCTCGGAACCCTGTCGCCCGAGGCCATGGACAAGGCATTCGCCTATATCGCCGGTCATCCGGAGATCTGGGAGGTCATCCTCACCGGCGGCGATCCGCTGGTGCTCTCCCCGCGCCGCCTTGCCGAGATCATGCAGCGGCTTTCCTCCGTCGATCACGTGAAGATCGTCCGCTTCCACACCCGCGTGCCCGTGGTCGAGCCGGAGCGGATCGACGAGGCGTTGGTCGCGGCCCTGAGGGCGAGCGGCAAGACGGCCTATGTGGCGCTCCACGCCAATCATCCGCGCGAGCTAACGCCGGATGCGCGCGCCGCCTGCGCCCGGCTCGTCGATTCAGGCATCGTGATGATCAGCCAGTCGGTTCTGCTGAAGGGCATCAACGACGATCCCGATACCCTTGCCGCCCTCATGCGCGCCTTCGTGGAGACGAGGGTCAAGCCATACTACCTCCACCATCCGGACCTTGCTCCCGGCACGAGCCATTTCCGCCTTTCCATCGAGGAAGGCCGTGCCCTGGTTGCGAGCCTGCGCGGGCGGATCTCGGGTCTCTGCCAGCCGACCTACATCCTCGACATTCCCGGCGGGCATGGCAAAGCTGTCATTGGACCTGACGCCATACGCGTAACCGGCGGTTGCTACACGGTCTCGGACTTCAGGGGCGGCGAACACTCCTATCCTCCCTCGGAGTGAGGAGCCAGCGCCGGTTTCGCCAACCGAGCGGTCGGAAACTAAGGTAAGATCGCTTCCGATTGTGAGGCTGCAGGTGGGTCTGACGATGGCGAAGGACGCGGTTGAACCTGTCGAGAGCGATGAGCAGAAGCGTATCGACTCGACCTTCCGCAACGGCTCCATCACGGCCATCGGCGTCGTCGTCGGCTTTTCACTGAGCTTCTTGAGCCGCTGGGCGGCGCTTCCCGGAGATTGGATGCATTCCGATCTCGTCTCGGTGGCCCTGATCACGCTGGGCCTTGCGCTTCAGGTCAAGGCGCTGGCGGATCTGCTCATGGTTTCCTCGCTCCAGCTCAAGCGGTACAACCGCTCGGTCCGGTTTATTCTGATCGGCCTCGTCCTCGTCGGCCTCGGAGTCGTGTTTGCCGTCTTTGCCGATCTTTTCGGCTTCGGCGGCATCGTCCTTCAGGGATAGGCTCAATCGAAGCCCGGCTTGGCGCTGCGGCCCTTCTTGATCTCGGACCGCCGCCCCTTGGCCTCGAGCCTGCGCTTCTTCGAGGCCAGGGTCGGACGTGTAGGCCGGCGCGGCTTCGGACGCTCGGTCGCCTGCCGGATCAGCTCGACCAGGCGCTCGACCGCACCCTCTCTGTTGCGCTCCTGGCTGCGGAAGCGCTGGGCTGTGAGGACGAGAATGCCGTCGTTGGTCATGCGCTTTCCGGCGAGCCGTTCCAGCTTTTCCTTCACATAATCCGGCAGCGACGGGGAATTGCGCACGTCGAAGCGAAGCTGGACAGCTGTCTCCACCTTGTTGACGTTCTGGCCGCCCGGACCTGATGCGCGGATGAAGCTCTCCTGAAGCTCCGCCTCATCGAGCGCGATGGAATTCGTCACCTGGATCATCGAGAGCCTCGGACCGAACGTGGGAAAAACAAGTGGGGCGTCAGACCCGAATTCCAATGCAAGCTTATCCGGCGCTTGTCGATGGCCCCGAGACGCCTTAAGCGCCTCATGCCCCCGCTTTTCCCGGATCGTACCATCCGGCTCTTCCTTGGCTCTCTATGTCCGCCATCCTCGCCAGCCTGATCCCCACCTTCCTGATCATCGCCACCGGCTGGCTCTGCCGGGCAACGAGTTTCGTCAGCGAGCAGCATTGGGGCGGGATCGAGCGCGCCACCTACGTGATCTTCTTTCCGGCGCTCATCATCGATACCCTGTCGCGCGCCGACCTTTCTTCCGTGCCTGTCCTCGGCGTCGGCGGAGCGTTGATCGGGGCCATCCTGACGATGGCCGCGCTCGTGCTGGCTCTGAGGCCCGTGCTGGAGCGCCGTCTCGGGATCGACGGTCCGAGCTTCACCTCCATTTTCCAGGGCGCCACGCGCTGGAACACCTTCGTCGGGCTTGCGGTCGCGGGAAGCCTGTTCGGGCAGCGCGGAATTGCTCTGATTGCGGTTGCCATCGCGGCCATGGTGCCGCTCCTCAACCTGCTGGCCTTCTACGTATTCATCCGGTTCGCAGGCAGGCCCAAGCAAAGCCCCTGGGACATTCTGCGCTCCTTCGCGACCAATCCCTTCATCTGGTCCTGCGCCGTCGGCCTTGCGCTCAATCTCCTGGCCCCTCCGCTGCCGAAGCCTCTGGCCGCATACATCGAGGTGATGGGACGGGCGGCTTTGGCGGCAGGTCTGTTGATCGTCGGTGCGGGCCTCGACATCCGCAGGCTCGCCAGTCCCGGCTTGCCCCATGTGCTGGCTGCCGCTCTCAAGCTCGTTCTGATGCCGATCATGGCCGTGACCTATGCCGGTCTGATCGGCGTCAGCGGCGACGACCTAACGGTGACGATCGTTGCAGCCTCCGTACCCTCGGCCAGCGCCGCCTATGTGCTCGCCCGCCAGATGGGCGGCAATGCCGGCCTCATGGCCGAGATCCTGACCCTGCAGACGCTGTTGGCTCTGGTTTCGATGCCACTGTTGATCACCCTCTTGAACTGATGATGCAACCTAAGGCTTAGTAGAAACCATCTTGTTTTATTTTTGGTTGCGCTGCTATCTAGAAGGGTTGAAACAAAGAGACAGCACCGGCCTCGATGTCCAAAACTCCGCGCCAATCCCTCAAAGTCCCGGCTTCGAATGATCAGCAGATGACGGTTGAGGCGACCGGCTCGAGCCAGGCAGGCATGTCGGCATCGGAAACGGCTCGATACATTTCAGAATTCTCGGCCGAGTTGTCCTATCTCGCCCGGGAGGCGAAGCTCGATCTTCTCGCCTATCTCCTGGACATGGCGAGGCTGGAAGCTATCAGGACTCTTCAAATGGTCGAGGAGGATCGCTAACCGGTTCACCCCCCACCGATCAGCGACACCGCATTGCCGCCGTGGCGTTCCAGGCGGCCGGCGATCTCGAGCTCCAGCAGGGCCATCTGGACGTTGCGGATCGAGAGCCCGGA
>KI911956.1:101703-117434 GCA_000517005.1 Microvirga lupini | reverse complement strand
TTAGGGCGCGGAAGGTGCGCGGACCCACATTCTCTGAGCGGATGAGGCGGAGCCAATCGAGACGCTGCTCATCCGTCAGGATCATGAATTATCCCTTTTGCCCGATCTTGCCTTCGGTTCCGGCGAGAAGGCGGCTGATGTTCTGGCTGTGCCTCCACCACAGAAGCGCCACGAGGATGATCGTCATTCCGGCCATGCCGGGCTCGCCGAGAAGCCACAGGACGATGGGCGTGGCCGCGCTGGCGACCAGCGCGGAGAGCGAGGAATAGCGGCTGGCGAAGGCCACTCCGAGCCAGATCAGGGCAAAGATCAGGGCCGCCAGCGGATTGAGGCCGATCAGGACGCCGATGAAGGTGGCGACGCCCTTGCCACCCTTGAACTTGAGCCAGATGGGGAAGAGGTGCCCCAGGAAGGCACCGAGCGCGGCAACCGTTGCGAATTGCGGCCCCCATTGGGCGGCGATCAGCACTGGGACCGTGCCCTTGAGGGCATCGGCGATCAGAGTGGCGGCGGCGAGGCCTTTGCGCCCCGTGCGCAAGACGTTGGTGGCGCCGATATTGCCGGAGCCGATCTTCCGCACATCGCCCAGGCCCGCCATGCGGGTGAAGATCAGGCCGAACGGAATTGAGCCCAGAAGATAGCCGAGGATCAGAGCGGCCAGCAGGTATAGAAGGTTGGCTTCGTCAGACATGATTACAGTGCGGTCGTAGCTCTATTGGGCCAAGGCTTAAACGCAATCACCCAGAGAAGGATGAGACCGAACAGCGGAATGATGGCGATGAGTGAGACCCATTTGGAAATTCCGACCCGAGGAAGAATTTTCCAGAACGGTACAATCCAAACGAAAGCCAGAAGCAGCACTACAATCCAGTGCCAAATACTTGCACCACCCATCACTTAGCCCTTCTTGTTATGTTGTAAGCTGTAGTCGTATACGATCCTGCCTGCAACCATCGTGATCGAAACTTGGCCTTCCAGCCGCGCTTCGTCGAAGGGCGAGTTCTTGGACAGCGATTTGAGCTGGCGCTTGTCGAGCACGTAGGGCGCATCCGGGTCGAAGACGATGAGATCGGCCGGTGCGCCGACAGCGAGACGGCCACCCGGAAGCCCAAGGATTTCCGCAGGTTTCGTCGACATGGCCCGCAGGAGTTTCGGCAGGGAGATGCGCCCGGAATGAACGAGCCGGAGTGCCGCCGAGAGCAGTGTTTCGAGCCCGACGGCCCCATCGGCCGCCTCGGCGAAGGGCAGCCGCTTGTTCTCCACATCCTGTGGATTGTGGTCCGACACGATCACGTCGATGGTGCCGTCGGCGAGCGCCTCGATCATCGCCTGCCGATCGTCCTCATGGCGCAGGGGCGGCGAGAGCTTCAGGAAGGTGCGGTAGTCGCCGATGTCGTTCTCGTTGAGAGCGAGATGATTGATGGAGACGCCGCAGGTGACAGGCAACCCCTTTTCCTTCGCGTCCCGCACGATCTCCGCCGAATCGGCGCAGGAGATCATCGCCGCATGATAGCGCCCGCCCGTGAGGCGCACGAGGCGGATGTCGCGCTCCAGCATCACCGTCTCGGCCTCGCGCGGAATGCCGGGCAGTCCGAGCCTTGAGGCTAACTCGCCTTCGTTCATCACGCCCTGGCCGACGAGATCGGGATCTTCCACGTGGTGGATGATCAGCGCGTCGAAATCGCGGGCATAAGTCAGCGCGCGGCGCATGACCTGGGCGTTGGTGACAGAGCGCGCGCCATCGGTGAAGGCGATGGCGCCGGCCTCCTTGAGGCGGCCGATCTCCGCCATCTCCTGACCTTCCAGCCCCTTCGTCAGGGCCGCGGCCGGGCAGATATTGACGATGGACGTATCGCGGGCGCGACGCACGATGAAATCGATCACCGCCGGATCGTCGAGCACCGGGCTCGTATCCGGCATGGACACGACGGTGGTGACGCCACCGGCCGCAGCCGCCTCGCCGGCGCTCTTCAGGGTTTCGCGATACGGCCCGCCCGGCTCGCCGATGAAGGCGCGCATGTCGATGAGGCCAGGCGCCAGCACCTGACCGCTGCAATCGATCACCCGCGCGTCGGCGGCTTCCGTCACCTGCGGGCCGACAGCCTGAATCACACCGTCGCGTACCAGCACGCCGCCGCGCTCCTCGCGGTCGCTGGCGGGATCGATGAGGCGGGCGTTCTTGAAGAGGATGGGTTGGTTGCTCATGACGCCTCTCACCTATTCGGCAGATGGCTCGCCAGAGCCTCCAGCACCGCCATGCGCACGGCGACGCCCATTTCGACCTGTTCGCGGATCAGAGACTGTGCGCCGTCCGCCACGTCCGAGGAAATCTCGACACCCCGGTTCATCGGGCCGGGATGCATCACGAGCGCGTCCGGCTTGGCGAAGGCGAGCTTTTCCTGATCGAGCCCGTAGAAGCGGAAATATTCTTTGACCGAGGGTACGAAGGAGCCGTTCATGCGCTCGCGCTGCAGGCGCAGCATCATGACGATGTCGGCGTCCTTCAGCCCTTCCTTCATGCTGGTGAAGGTCTCGAAGCCGAGGCGCGCGATGCCGGGCGGCAGGAGCGTCGATGGCGCCACGAGGCGCACCCGCGCACCCATGGCGGCGAGCAGGATCATGTTGGAGCGCGCCACCCGCGAATGCAGGATGTCGCCGCAGATCGCGACCGTGAGACCGGCGATCCGCCCCTTATTGCGGCGGATGGTGAGCGCGTCGAGCAGCGCCTGGGTCGGATGCTCGTGCGCGCCGTCGCCCGCATTCACCACCGAGCAATCGACCTTCTGCGCGAGCAGATGCACCGCCCCCGCCGCGTGATGGCGCACGACGATGATGTCGGGTCTCATGGCGTTCAGGGTCACGGCCGTGTCGATCAGGGTCTCGCCCTTCTTCACCGAAGACGAGGCGACCTGCATGTTCATCACGTCGGCGCCGAGGCGCTTGCCGGCGATCTCGAAGGAGGATTGCGTGCGGGTGGAGGCTTCGAAGAAGAGATTGATCTGAGTCCGGCCGCGAAGGCTCGACTTGCTCTTCTCGATCTGGTGGCTCACCTCGACCTGTTCGTCGGCCAAATCGAGAAGCGCCTGAATGTCCAAGGGAGACAGCCCCTCGATGCCGAGGAGATGCCGGTGGGGAAAAACGGATCGGGGGGCGTCAGTCATCTTAAAGCGATGGCTATAGGCGCTCCGGGAAACGGCGGCAAGCAAGGGATTTGGCTTGACGTGAGATTATGCCCAGGCTGGCTCAACCCCAGCCCATTCAACCTGCTTCCATTCACGCCTCCCCCTCGTCATGGCCGGGCTTGTCCCGGCCATCCCGATCGGAAAGGCGCGGCGCTCCAATTCACCGAGATCACCGGCACAAGGCCGGTGATGACGTCGAAGATGTCGACAACGGACTGTCTGCGCTTCCCTCACACTGCCCTAAAATAGCTGGAACATCATTCCAGAGGATCACGCCATGCCGTCGAGCCATGACACGCACGAGGTCTTCAACCAGACGCCGTCCTTCGGGGACGTGAATCTGATCGCGACCAACCGTCCCCTGCTCGACGCGCTCGAAACACACGGCGTCGATCCGGATGCGGAGGGCCTGATCGCCTTCGGAGAAGCCTGGG
This sequence comes from Microvirga lupini, assembly GCA_000517005.1. Taxonomy (GTDB): domain Bacteria; phylum Pseudomonadota; class Alphaproteobacteria; order Rhizobiales; family Beijerinckiaceae; genus Microvirga; species Microvirga lupini. The sequence goes on along the minus strand of KI911956.1, from coordinate 113,818 downwards.
GCTCGGCGGAGCGGCTCGACATCGGTCGACTCGCCAACGAGAACCCGCCGAAGCTGCGCACCCACGACCCCAGGGGCTACCGCATCGATGCGGTGGAGTTCCATCCGGCCTACCATCTGCTCATGCGGGCCAGCATGGAGGATGGCCTCCATGCCTCGACTTGGGATGAGCCCGGGACCTCTCATGCCCACGTGGCGCGGGCGGCGCGGCTCTACACGGCGGCAGGCGTCGAGAGCGGCCATATCTGCCCTGTCACCATGACCCATGCCTCGGTGGCGGCGCTTGCCGCCTCCCCGAGCCGGCTCGGGGAGTGGCTGCCGAAAATTCGTTCGCGCGACTACGATTCCCGCTTCATCCCCTTCTGGGAGAAGAATGCCGTCACCCTCGGCATGGGCATGACCGAGAAGCAGGGCGGCAGCGATGTCCGCGCAAACACGACCCGTGCCGCTCCCAAGGCCGGGGACGAATATGCGCTGACCGGCCACAAATGGTTCATGTCCGCCCCGATGTGCGACGCCTTCCTTGTGCTGGCCCAGGCTCCAGGCGGGCTGACCTGCTTCCTCGTCCCCCGCTTCCGGCCCGATGGGACGCTCAACGCCCTTCGGCTGCAGCGCCTGAAGGACAAGCTCGGGAACCGATCGAATGCCTCCTCCGAGGTCGAGTTCAAGGACGCCTTCGCCTGGAGAATCGGCGAGGAAGGCCGCGGGGTGCGCACCATCATCGAGATGGTGCAACTGACCCGCCTCGACTGCGCCGTGGCCTCGGCCGGTCTCGTGCGGATGGGGCTGGCGCTCGCCCTGCACCATGCCCGGCACCGCAGCGTCTTCCAGAAGAAGCTCATCGACCAGCCGGCCATGCGCATGGTGCTGGCCGACCTCGCCCTGGAGAGCGAGGCCATGACGGCTCTCGCCCTGCGGGCGGCCCACGGCTTCGATCTCCAACGCACGGACGATCAGGAGGCAGCCTATGCCCGGCTCGTCACGCCGGCCGCCAAGTTCGGCATCTGCAAGGCCGCTCCACGCCTCCTCTACGAGGCTATGGAGTGCCTCGGCGGCAACGGCTATGTGGAGGAGAGCGCCCTGCCCCGGCTTTACCGGGAAGCCCCGGTCAATGCGATCTGGGAGGGTTCGGGCAACGTGATCGCCCTCGACATCCTGCGCGCCGAAACCCGGGAGCCGGAGGTTGCGGCCTCCGTTCTGGAGCACCTGATGGCGGAGGTTGCCGACCTTCCGGGCGCGTCCGATGCCGCGCGCGACATCGTCCTGGCGCTTCAATCCTCGGATGCCGAGACGAAGGCCAGATTCGTGGCCGAACGGCTTTTTGTCCTGGCTGGTGCTGCAGCCCTGACCCACTCCGCGCCGCCTCAAATCGCCGAGGCCTACGCCCTTACCCGCCTTGCCGCCCCCGCCCGGATGATCGGCGCCAATGACCTCGAGACAGCGGTGAATCCCTTGCTGGAGCGTGCCTTCGTGGCCATATAGGGAACATACGTACAAGTCCGATTTGACTTGTCTGCGATCATCAACCACTTATCCCGCCCTGTGCCGGTCAGGGGCTGACCGGCGTTCTCGCTCTGGCAACAGGGCGTCTGCCTGCTCCCGCTTTTAGGAATTCGTCCATGAAAGTCCTCGTCGTCGAGTCGCCTGCCAAGGCCAAGACGATCAACAAATATCTCGGCAAGGATTACGAGGTCCTGGCCTCCTTCGGGCATATCCGCGATCTGCCTGCCAAGGACGGCTCGGTCGACCCGGATGCCGATTTCCGCATGATCTGGACGCTTGAGGACAGGGGCTCGAAGCGGGTCTCCGACATCGCCAAGGCCGTCAAAGGAGCCGAAAAGCTCATCCTCGCAACCGACCCGGACCGCGAGGGTGAGGCGATCTCCTGGCACGTTCTGGAGGCGCTGCGCGAGAAACGCGCCCTTAAGGACCTGCCGGTCGAGCGTGTGACCTTCAACGCCATCACCAAGGATGCGGTGCAGGCGGCTTTGCGTCAGCCGCGCCAGATCGACCAAGCTCTGGTCGATGCCTATCTGGCCCGCCGCGCCCTGGACTATCTCGTCGGTTTCACCCTCTCCCCCGTGCTCTGGCGCAAACTTCCTGGAGCCCGCTCGGCCGGCCGCGTGCAGTCGGTGGCGCTGCGCCTCGTCTGCGACCGCGAGCTCGAGATCGAGACCTTCAAGCCGCGCGAATACTGGTCCCTGATCGCCACCCTCGCCACCAAGGACGGCGGCGTGTTCGACGCGCGCCTCGTCGGCGCCGACGGCAAGAAGATCCAACGCCTCGACATCGGCAACGGCAAGGATGCGGAAGCGTTCAAGAAGGACCTGGAGCTCGCGACCTTCTCGGTGACGAACATCGAGGCCAAGCCCGCCAAGCGCCATCCCTACCCGCCCTTCACCACTTCGACCCTGCAGCAGGAGGCCTCGCGCAAGCTGGGCTTGGCGCCGGCCCAGACCATGCGCATCGCGCAGCGTCTCTACGAGGGTGTCGATATTGGCGGCGAGACGGTCGGCATCATCACCTATATGCGAACCGACGGCGTCGACATGGCGCCGGAAGCCGTGCAGGCCGCCCGCCGCGTCATCGGCAAGGAATACGGCGACCGCTACGTTCCGAGCGTGCCGCGCAAGTACTCGACCAAGGCCAAGAACGCACAGGAAGCCCACGAGGCCATCCGCCCGACGGATATGAGCCGCCTGCCGAAACAGGTGGCGAAGTACCTGGAACCCGAGCAGGCCCGCCTCTACGACCTGATCTGGACCCGCACGGTCGCGAGCCAGATGGAATCGGCGGAGCTTGAGCGCACCACGGCGGACATCCTGGCCCAGGTCGGCCCACGCAAGCTCGATCTGCGCGCCACCGGTCAGGTGATCAAGTTCGACGGCTTCCTCACGCTCTATAACGAGAGCAAGGACGACGAGGGCGACGAGGACGAGGGCCGCCTGCCCCCGATGAAGGCCGGCGATCCCCTGGAGCGCCGCCGCATCAAGGCGAGCCAGCACTTCACCGAGCCGCCGCCGCGCTATTCGGAAGCTTCCCTCGTGAAGCGCATGGAGGAACTCGGCATCGGCCGTCCTTCAACCTATGCCGCCGTGCTGCAGACCCTGCGCGACCGTGAATATGTGCGCATCGAGAAGAAGCGCCTTGTCCCCGAGGACAAGGGCCGCATCGTCACGGCGTTCCTGGAGAGCTTCTTCCGCCGCTATGTGGAATACGATTTCACGGCGGATCTGGAGGAGCAGCTCGACCGGATCTCCAATTCGGAGATCGACTGGAAGCAGGTGCTGCGCGACTTCTGGCGCGACTTCTCCGCCGCCATCGGCGAGACGAAGGAACTGCGCACGGCCGAGGTTCTGGAAGCGCTCAACGAGCTTCTCGGGCCGCACATCTTCCCGGACAAGGGCGACGGCTCCAATCCGCGCACCTGCCCGACCTGCGGCACGGGCCAGCTCTCGCTGAAGCTCGGCAAGTTCGGCGCCTTCATCGGCTGCTCGAATTATCCCGAGTGCAAGTACACCCGCCAGCTCGCCGCTAACGGCGTCGAGGGCGAAGGTGACGGCTCGTCCGAGAACGGCGGCCAGCCTGGCGTGAAGGTTCTCGGCACGGACCCTGAGACCGGCCTCGAAGTCACTCTGCGTGACGGCCGCTTCGGCCCCTTCGTCCAGCTCGGCGAAGGCGAGAAGCCCAAGCGCTCGTCCCTGCCCAAAGGCATGTCCCCGGCCGTGGTCGACCTGGAGAAGGCCTTGAAGCTCCTGGCCCTGCCGCGTCAGGTGGCGACCCATCCGGAATCGGGCGAACCGATCCTGGTGAGCATCGGCCGCTACGGGCCGTACGTCCAGCACGGCAAGGTCTATGCCAATCTCGGCCCCGGCGACGACGTGCTGGAGATCGGCGCCAACCGCGCCATTGACCTGATCGTCACCAAGGAAAGCGGCGGAGGCGGTGCTCGCCGCGGCGCTTCCGATCCGGGCCGGCCCCTGGGCGAGGATCCTGAATCGGGCAAGCCCATCGTGGTCAAGGCCGGGCGTTTCGGACCCTACGTGACCGACGGCGAGACCAACGCCACCCTGCCGCGGACCATGGCGGCGGAAGCGGTGACGCTGGATGAGGCTGTCGGGCTTCTGAAGGCCCGGCGCGCGGCTGGTCCGTCGAAGAAGTCGGCTCGTGGACGCAAGGCTCCCGCCAAGAAGGCAGCCGCGAAGGCCCCTGCCGCGAAGAAGGCGACAACGAAGACTGCTGCGAAGAAAATCGCCGCCAAGAAGCCGGCGGCCAAGAAGGCTGCTGCCAAGAAGACGGCCAAGGCAGGCTGATCCCGATGCGGGAGTGGCTGTCCTGGCTGTCGGTGGAATATGCCGACCAGATCGAAATGATGCTGCGCCTTTGCGGCGCGGCCATCGCCGGCATGGCGGTCGGGATCAACCGGGACATCCACAATAAGCCGATCGGGATGCGGACGCTCGGCCTCGTTGCCCTGGGCTCAGCCATCGTGATTCTGTCGGGCTCGGTCTATGAAGGCCTCCATTTCGGTCAGGATGCCGTCAGCCGCGTGATCCAGGGCATCATGACGGGCCTGGGCTTTCTGGGTGCCGGTGCGATCCTGCGTGGCCGCGACGAGATGCAGGTTCACGGCCTGACGACGGCGGCGACCGTATGGATTGCGGCAGGCCTCGGTGTGACCGCCGGCCTGGGGGCCTGGTTCATCACCATCGCCGGCACGCTCGTGACGTTGTTTCTGCTGACCTTCGGCAAAGGAATCGAGGATTGGCTCGTAAAGATCTTCGGCGGGAACCAAAGCTCAGACGAGGACGATTAGAAGACGAGGCCGAGACCCAGCACGGCGACGGCGGCCACGGAGAGCCAGATCAGGCTCGACCCGTAGGAACGGTGGGCGACAGGCGCCGCATCCGGTTCGTCGAAGGCGAAGGCCTCGCCGGCATTGCGCGCGGCGCGGTCCAAATGAAGCTTCTGTGCCGGTCCCATGGTCGTCCGCGTCGTCACGCCCGAATCTCCCGTTAAGCTCATGCTTAACCTTTCAACGTGAATGGAATTTAAACAGTTCCTTGTGACAGCCGAAAGACATCCTTTAGAGGGAAAATCTTGGTAACCTTTACGTTCTAGCCTTGAGCCAATTTTATCCCCTTTGACGACAAACCGCCCTTTTCGTTTCCGTTTTGTTCTCGTATAAAAACGGAATGAGAAATAGTGTAAAGAAACGCGAATCATCACCTCGGACTAAGGTCCCAATGACAGACAACGACGATCTCTTCGGGGGCGCGGCCGCCAAGCGCGCTACGCCTGCCTCGGCTCGCAACGCCGCCGTCAAGGTGTCGCGCGCGGCACCCCAACAGGGCACGCCGGGCGAGGCCGGCTATGACGCTTCGGCCATCGAAGTGCTGGAGGGGCTCGAGCCCGTCCGCCGCCGTCCCGGCATGTATATCGGCGGCACGGACGAGAAAGCCCTGCATCACCTCTTCGCCGAGGTGATCGACAACTCCATGGACGAGGCGGTCGCGGGACACGCGGCCTTCATCGAGGTGGAGCTGGAGGAAGGCGGCTGGCTGTCCGTGACCGACAACGGGCGCGGCATCCCGGTCGATCCGCACCCGAAATTCCCGAAGAAGTCGGCCCTCGAAGTCATCATGACCACGCTTCACGCGGGCGGTAAGTTCGATTCGAAGGTCTACGAGACTTCCGGCGGCCTTCACGGCGTCGGCGTCTCGGTCGTGAACGCCCTCTCCGAAATCCTCGAGGTCGAGGTGGCGCGCGGCCAGACCCTCTATCGGCAGGTTTTCGCCCGTGGCCTCCCGCAGGGCAAGTTGGAGACCGTGGGGCGCGTGCTCAACCGGCGCGGCACCAGAGTGCGCTTCAAGCCCGATCACCAGATCTTCGGCAAGGACGCCCGTTTCCAGCCCCGCCGCCTGTTCAAGATGGCTCGCTCCAAGGCCTATCTCTTCGGCGGCGTGGAGATCCGCTGGAAATGTGCGCCGTCCCTGATCGAGGGCATCGAGAACGTTCCGGCTGAAGCGACCTTCAAGTTCCCGAACGGCCTGAAGGACTACCTGCTCCACGACATCGAGGGGAAGGAGCTGGTCACGGACCAGATCTTCTCCGGCAAGATCACCAAGCCCGGCAGCCACGGCTCGCTGGAATGGGCGGTCGCCTGGATGACCAACGAGGACGGATTCTCCACCTCGTACTGCAACACGGTGCCGACGCCTGAAGGTGGCACCCACGAGAACGGCCTGCGCATCGCCCTCCTGCGCGCTCTGCGCGAGCATGCCGAACGCGTGGGCCAGTCGAAGCGCATGGCGGCCGTGACCACCGACGACGTGATGGCGACCTGCGCATCCATGCTCTCGGTCTTCATCCGCGAACCCGAGTTCCAGGGTCAGACCAAGGACAAGCTGGCGACGGTCGAGGCCGGTCGTATCGTCGAGAACGCGATCCGCGACACCTTCGACCACTGGCTCGCGGCGGCCCCGCAGCAGGCCAACAAGCTCCTCGACTGGGTCATCGACCGGGCCGAGGAGCGCCTGCGCCGCCGCCAGGAGAAGGAGGTCGCCCGCAAGACCGCGACCCGCAAGCTGCGCCTGCCCGGCAAGCTGGCGGATTGCTCCAATGCAGGTGCCAAGGGCTCGGAACTCTTCATCGTCGAGGGCGACTCGGCCGGTGGTTCGGCCAAGCAGGCTCGCGACCGCGCCACCCAGGCGGTGCTTCCGCTGCGTGGAAAGATCCTGAACGTGGCCTCGGCCGGTCGGGAGAAGCTGCACCAGAACCAGCAGCTTTCCGACCTCGTCCAGGCGCTCGGCTGCGGCACGGGCTCCCACTACAAGTCTTCCGACCTGCGTTACGAGAAGGTCATCATCATGACCGATGCGGACGTGGACGGCGCCCACATCGCCTCGCTGCTGATCACCTTCTTCTACCGGCAGATGCCGAAGCTCATCGATGACGGGCATCTGTACCTGGCAGTTCCGCCTCTCTATCGGCTGACCCAGGGCTCGAAATCGGCCTATGCCCGGGACGACGCGGACCGGGAAAAGCTGCTTAAGACAGTCTTCAAGGGCAACGGCAAGGTCGAGATCGGCCGCTTCAAGGGCCTCGGCGAGATGCTGCCGGCTCAGTTGAAGGAGACCACCATGGACCCGAAAAAGCGCCTCCTTCTGAAAGTGGTCGTGGAGGCCGACGACAAGCCGGAGGCCAGCGACACGGTCGAGCGCCTGATGGGCAACAAGCCCGAAGCCCGCTTCGCCTTCATCCAGGAACGCGCGGCCTTCGCCGACGAGGCGGACCTGGACATCTAAGGCAGGGTGGCGTGGAGGCACACTCCACGCTGCCTCCCCCAAGGGCAATGGATCTCCCCCCTAGTGTCATTCCCAGCAGGAGCGTCGGCGGAGGGGAAGGAAATCCATAGATAGCACTGGACGTGCGAGTGGATCCCCTTCCCGGTCCTGCGGATCGCCGGGGATGACACTCTCCCGTCATGGCCGGGCCTGTCCCGGCCATCCCGCTTTGAAAAGCGCCGCGCCTCTTTTAATCGGAATCACCGGCACGAGTTCGGTGATGACGGGGAGGATCAAGCGACACTCGAAATTTTCTCGAAAAATTTCAGAAGAAGGTTGGAACCATCCCTGAACCATCGCGTTGTACAAGCTCACCGGCTCATTCTGCCCCCACGGGCCGGTCCCTCAAAGGCTCCGACATCGGGGCCTTATTTTTTGGCTGAATGGCCTCCCTCTCGCATGGATCTCTTACCATGCCCAGGAGTCTTTCCAATCGCAAGCCGCCTGGACTAGCCGCGGCCAAGCCTGCATGCGACAAGACCCCGTGAACCTGACGAGCTTATCTCTTGGCCAAACATTCGAAAGCCGACCCATCCGCCACCCTGCCCTCCCGTGAGGACGTCGTCTCCTTCATCACCCATGCCCAGGGCAAAGTGGGCAAGCGAGAGATTGCGCAGCGCTTCGGCATCAAGGGCAACGACCGGATCTGGCTCAAGCAGATCCTCAAGGACCTGGAGATCGAAGGCATCGTCGACCGCAGGGGCAAGACCGTGCACAAGGCGGGCCAGCTGCCGCCGGTGGTCCTGGCGGACATCACGAAGCGGGACCGGGACGGAGAGCTGATCGCCGTCCCGACCGAATGGGACGAGGAGGAACACGGCTCCATCCCGACCATCATCATCGTGTCGCCCCGCAAGTCGCGCCCCGGCATGCCCGTGGCGGGCGTCGGCGATCGGGCGCTGCTGCGGGTCGATCCGCTCAAACCCGGCGACATCCACCGCTATTCCGGCCGCGTGACCAAGATCATCGCCAAGAAGCAGGCGCAGGTGCTCGGCATCTTCCGGGCCATGCCCGAAGGTGGCGGAAGACTCGTGCCCGTGGACAAGAAGGCCCGTGAGCAAGAGCTGCAGATCAGGCCCGGCGACGAGGGCGAGGCGCAGGACGGCGATCTGATCTCCGTGTCGGTTGTGAAGCATGGCCGCTTCGGCCTGCCGACCGCCAAGGTGAAGGAGCGGCTGGGGGCCATCAAATCGGAAAAGGCCGTGAGCCTGATCGCGATCTACGCCCACAACATCCCCAACGAATTCCCGAAGGCGGTTCTCGAGGAGGCCGAGAAGGCCAAACCCGTCACCCTCGACGGCCGCGAGGACTGGCGCGACCTGCCCCTCGTGACCATCGACCCGCCGGATGCCAAGGATCATGACGATGCGGTCCACGCGGCGCCAGACGAGGATCCGAACAATGCGGGCGGCTATATTCTCACCGTGGCCATCGCCGACGTGGCTGCCTATGTGCGCCCCGGCTCGGCCATGGACCGGGAAGCGCAGGAGCGCGGCAACTCGGTGTACTTCCCGGACCGGGTGGTCCCCATGCTGCCGGAGCGGATCTCCAACGACCTGTGCTCTTTGAGACCGCGCGAGGACCGCCCTGCCCTGGCGGTTCGCATGGTGATCGGTCCAGACGGGCGAAAGGTCCGGCACAGCTTCCACCGGATCATGATGCGGTCGGCGGAGAAGCTCTCCTATGGACAGGCACAGGCTGCCATCGACGGCCGAGCAGACGACGTGACGAGGCCGATCCTCGACACGATCCTGAAGCCCCTCTGGTCGGGCTACGAGCTCGTAAAACGAGCCCGCGACATCCGCGAGCCGCTGTTCCTCGATCTGCCCGAGCGCAAGATCGTGCTCAATCCCGACGGAACCGTGGACAGGGTTTTCGTGCCCGAGCGGCTTGAGGCGCACAAGCTCATCGAGGAGTTCATGATCCTCGCCAATGTGGCCGCGGCGGAGAGCCTGGAAAAGGCCGAATCCGACCTGATCTACCGGGTCCACGACGAGCCCTCCCTCGAAAAGATGCGGGCGCTGAGCGAGGTGCTCGCCTCCATCGGCCTCAAGCTCCCCAGCCAGGGGGCGCTCAAGCCGGAGCTGTTCAACCGCGTCCTGCGCAGCGTCGAGGACACGGAGCATCAGCTCTTCATCAACGAGGTGGTGTTGCGCTCGCAATCTCAGGCCGAATACTCGGCGGAGAATTACGGCCATTTCGGCCTGAACCTCCGGCGCTACGCCCACTTCACCTCCCCCATCCGCCGCTATGCGGATCTGATCGTCCACCGCGCGCTGATTTCCGCCCTCAAGCTCGGCAAAGACGGTCTGCCGCCGGATACCACCCGCGCCGAGCTGATCGAGATCAGTGCCAAGATCTCGGCCGCTGAACGCCGCGCCATGGCGGCGGAGCGTGAGACAATCGACCGCCTGATTGCGCACTTCCTTGCCGACCGGATCGGGGCCACATTCAATGGACAGATCTCGGGGGTGTCGAAGGCGGGGCTCTTCATCAAGCTGAACGAGACCGGCGCCGACGGCTTCGTTCCGGCGGCCACCATCGGCGACGATTACTATCGCTACGACGAGCGAACCCACTCCATGCGCGGCGACGATACGGGTGAAACCTATCGCCTCGGCGACAAGGTGGAGGTGAGGCTGGTCGAGGCGGCGCCCGTCGCCGGAGCGCTGCGCTTCGAGATTCTCACCAAGGGGCGCTTCACCGGCAGGAGCGGCCCTGCCAAGAGGGGCGCGAAGCGTCCGCCGCATGGCTCCAGGGCCGGCAGGGCCGCTCTGCCGAGCGGTCGCTCTCCGACCCGCGTGAAGGTCAAGCGGCGCGGGCGAACCTGATATTTTAGGAATTTGGAATGTCTTTGACGACCGAGACCGCTTCTCCGACGACTGCACCCGAGGTGAAGGCCATCCCGGCCATGAGGCGCGGCTTCCTGGGCCATTGCCCGGCCTGCGGCAAGGGTCGGCTCTTCGGTCGTTTCCTCAAGGTCGCGAACCATTGCGAGGCCTGCGGGACGGAGTTTCACCATCACCGGGCCGACGACCTGCCGCCCTATATCGTGATCTTCATTGTCGGCCACCTGATCGGCTACGGCATCCTCATGACCGAGACCAAGCTCGAGATGCCCATATGGGCGCATCTAGCGATATGGCCGGTCCTGACGCTGATCCTGTGCCTCGCCCTGCTCCAGCCAGTGAAAGGCGCTGTCGTGGGCCTGCAATACGCGCTAGGTATGCACGGCTTTGGCGCAGCCCGAACCAAGAAGAATGTCGATGAGGACAACGCAAGTGACGGACACCGAGACCTTGGCGAGGATGGATCGCCTCGTTTCCGCTGAGACCAATCCCAAGATCCCGACCCTCCGCCCCGTCGACGCCGCGACCCTCATCATCATCGATCGCAAAGGCAGGAGCCCGAAGGTTCTCATGGGCAAGCGCCACGAGGGTCTGAAATTCATGCCGGGCAAGTTCGTCTTCCCCGGCGGGCGGATCGAGGCCGGCGACCGATCGATGGCGGTGACGGGCGCCCTCCATCCCCGTGCCGAGCAGGCGCTGATGGCCCGGGTCATCCGCCCATCGACCCAACGCAGCCGGGCGCTCGCGCTCGCCGCGATCCGCGAGACCTTCGAGGAAACCGGGCTGCTGCTCGGGACCAAGGACTATGGCGGCCCCGAGAGTGCGCCCGCGGGGACAGCCTGGACCGTCTTCCAGGAGCGAGGGGTCTTTCCCGACCTGGAGGCGCTGCATTTCATCGGCCGGGCCATCACGCCGCCCAAGCGCGTGAGGCGCTTCGACACCCGATTCTTTGCCGTCGACCGGACGGCCATTGCCGAAGAAGTCGAGGGCGTGGTCGGACCAGAAGCCGAGCTCGTGGAGCTGACCTGGGTCACCATCGCCCAGGCCAAGGCCCTCGACCTGCCCCCGATCACCACCGTGATTCTGGGCGAGCTGGAGGCCCGGATCGCGGCCGGATTCGGCCATCAACTGCCCGTTCCGTTCTTCTACCAACAGCGCGGCCGTTTCGTGCGGGAGCTGCTGTAGCCAGTTTTTCATTCCCGGCCGAGGCGCAGTGGAGAGGAAGGGCATCCACGATCAAGCGCTACATTATGGATCCCCTGCCCGGCCTCCGGCCGCCGGGGATAACACCGGAAGCATCGGGAAATCGCCCTTCGCCCTTGACTGTCCAGCGATAATCAGGCATGGGAACCGCACGATTTTCCGGCCGGGTTCGCCCGGCCTTTGCGTTTCGGCCATGCCGTGGGGCCAACCGAGCGCCTGAACCGAACAAGAGGTCCCGACCATGGCCAAAGCCGCAACGATCAAAGTGAAGCTCGTCTCCACCGCCGACACGGGCTATTTCTATGTGACGAAGAAGAACTCGCGCACGATGACCGAAAAGCTCAGCTTCAAGAAGTACGATCCGGTCGCGAAGAAGCACGTCGAGTTCAAGGAAGCCAAGATTAAGTGACACTTTTCAGATAAGCCGCTGAATTCTCTGGCAAAACCGCTCCTATTTGGGGCGGTTTTTTGTTTTCTAGATCACAGCCGGGTCACACAGAGACACAGCTGATCTCGGCTGTCCAATCCGGATCAGTTCCACAGCAAGCGACTCACAAAGTCATCTGCCCGCAGATTCAGCCTAGGGGCCAGGTTGGTTGAATGCACCGCACTCGAAATGCGGCATACGGACAACCGGATCGGGAGTTCGCATCCCCCCTTCTCCGCCAACGCTCCTGCCAAGGCGCTCAAAAATCGTCGTTATTTCCAAGACGCACTA
>KI911956.1:82708-101603 GCA_000517005.1 Microvirga lupini | reverse complement strand
CTCTAAACCGGCCCCAACAAGGATCCTAACAGCGGCGCGACTACAGCCCTCCAATCAAACCCAGTCCCGCATCGAATTGTCTGGACACTCAACGCCTCTGCGGTGCCTAAGGTTGGCGTTGGGCGATTTGGACCTCTTTGGCCAATCGCGCCAGCACGCCTTTTAAACGTCGTTGCCGTATCTTCCAGCGGATCGCCTAATGCCAGACGGCTCTGTCCACTGCACTTGATCTCCATTGTTGCCACCGTTCTTGTTGCTCATCCCACCGGCGATATAGCTGCGGATAGCACCTGATGACGCCCACACGCAGGTTTCATGCGCCGCCAACGCTCGTTTCACGGAATGCGCTCGACCCTCAGCGGGAATTTCCCCCGGATACGCAAGGGCTCAAAACCGCCCTCGAACCGGCCGAGGCGGATCAGCCCTTCCGACCATCGATAGCCAGCATAAAACAGCGCCAGATTGCCCCTCGGCGCGTAGTAGCGATCGCCAGGTGCCTCGTTGCCGAATGGCCCGCTTCCCTCTTCCGTCAGTTTACGCGGGAGATAGGCGATCTTCTCGTTGCTCCCATTATTGTCGATTGTCAGGTCCAGCGGCAGCAGTGATACGAGGTCGCGTGCTGACGGATTGTCGTAGAGGGCTGCGATCATACTCTGATCGTTAAAGGTCAATCTTATTCTCATGTCGGTTGGATCCTGACTTGCTGAATTTTTTTGTTGAGCGAAGGATCGCCTGGGCAGGACAACGCCCGCAAACATCGCACCGAGAAGTGAGCGGCGAGGCAATGAGAATGGCGCCTTTGTTGTAGCGGGGATGAACGCGGTCATGGAAGGCACTCCTCCAACGGTTGATTTCGCATAGCGACAGCCGATCGGGTGCGGAAGGCACAAAGGGCGGCGGCGGCAGCACTGATCACGAGAATGAGCGCGCTGAAGGCGAAGGTCGCCTGATACCCTTCGTTGTCGAACAGCAAGCCGCCGGTAGACGCGCCGAGCGCTATTGCGAGCTGGACCACGGCAACCATAAGGCCGCCACCCGCTTCGGCCTCATCGGGAAGCGCCTTGCTGAGCCACGTCCACCAGCCGACCGGCGCCGCTGTGCCGATCAGGCCCCACACCGCGAGCAGTGACGTCGTCGCGAACGGCGAATGGCCGAGTAGCGTCAACGCGCCGCCGATCGTGGCCATGAGCAGCGGCAGGATGATCAGCAGGCTGTAGAGCCGTGTCTTGAGCAAGAGCCCGATCAGATAGGTGCCAACTGTGCCGGCGCCGCCGATGACAAGAAGGATCAACGAGAGGCTCGACGTGTTCACGCCGGTGACCGTCTCGAGGAATGGGCGCAGATAGGTCTGCAGGACGAACTGGCCCATGAAGAACAGCGAGACTGCTGCCATGCCGAGCGGGATGTTCTGGCGGCGCAGGACGCGGAAGACGGTTCCGCTTCGCTCCGTCTTCGCAGGCATCGACGGGAGGCTGACGAACAGCCAGGCGAGCGTTATGGCCGCGAGTGGCACGACAGCGAAAAAGGCACCGCGCCAGCCAATGTACTGGCCGAGGAAACTTCCGAGCGGTGCTGCGATCGTGACCGCAAGCGCGTTACCGCCATTGAGGAGGCCAAGCGCGCGCGGCACCTGGGATTCCGGCACCAGGCGCATGACAGTTGCTGCGGACATCGACCAGAACCCACCGATGACGACACCAACAAGCGCCCGGCCCGCCATGAAGACGCCGGTGTTCGGCGCGAAGGCGACCATTGCGCCGGAGATCATCATCAGCAGCGTGAGACACAGCAAGACCAGACGGCGGTCTATGCCGCGCGTGAGACTGGAGATCGAGAGGCTGGTCAGGACGGCGAACAGCCCGGAAACGGCGATCGCTTGGCCGACTCTGCCCTCGCGCACATCGAGATCGGAGGCGATCGGAGTCAGGAGGCTGACCGGCATGAATTCGGAGGCGATCAGCGTGGCCACACAGAGCGTCAGCGCGAAGATGGCGCCCCAGGAGGCTGACTCTGGGGTGGATGGGCTCGTTGCTGTGGTGTCTCCGTGCTTCATAACTGGTCCTTGTTCCTGTCCAAGGGCACGCCCGGCAGGCCTGTTGGACGCCGGACGGGCTGCGTTTTGCGGATGTTCGTGTCGCTGAGCGCTTACGAACTCAGATTGCCGCGGAAGAAGTCGGTCAGCTTCTCGAACGGGATCAGATTCACCCGGTCGTAGAGGTCGACGTGACCTGCGTTCGGCACGATGTAGAGCTCCTTCGGCTCGCCTGCCCGCTTGTAGGCATCCTCGCTGAACTCCCGCGAATGCGCCTTGTCGCCGGTGATGAAGAGCATCGGTCGCGGTGAGATCGTCTCGATGTCGTTGAACGGGTAGAAGTTTACGAACTTTGCCTCCTGGACCATCGCCCGGTTTTGGGAAAGTTCTGCTGGCGTACCTTCCGGCACAGCCTCACCACGTGAGGTGCGATAGAAGTCGTGAAACTCGCGCGTGATGGGGTCGGCGTCGGCGGGCAGCGTTTTCGGCAGATAGTTCAGCCACTTCGTTTCGCCGCCTTGGAACTCGGCATAACGCTGATTTGCCGCTGCCGCGATCATCGCCTTCCGCTGCTCGACAGACTGAGAATTTCCGATCCCGCTTCTGGTCGCGGCTCCCATGTCATACATGCTGACCGTCGCGATTGCCTTCATGCGCGGGTCGATCTTGGCGGCATTGATAGCGAAGCTACCACTACCGCAGATGCCGAGAGCCCCGATACGCTCGCGATCCACGAAGGTCTGCGACCCGAGGTAATCGACGGCCGCGTTGAAATCCTCAGTGTACATCTCAGGCAGAACAGCGTTGCGCGGCTTGCCCTCGCTTTCGCCCCAGAATGACAGGTCGATAGATAGAGTTACGAACCCCTGCTCAGCCAACTTTGTGGCGTACAGATCGGCGCTCTGCTCCTTCACCGCGCCCATCGGGTGTCCGACAACAATCGCGGCCAGCTTGGCGTTCGGCTGCATGTCCTTGGGCGTGAAGAGATGGCCCGCCACCATCATGTTGTACTGGTTCCGGAAGGTCACACTCTTCACGTCGACCCGGTCGCTCTTGTAGAAGTTGGCAGCACCGTTCGACATGTCCTGAGCCAATGCCGGAGAAGCGCTGACGGCGAAGCCAGATACGGATCCCAGCACGATTGCCAAGCTAAGAGCTAGTTCCTTCATCTCTATATCCTTCCTTGATTTCCATTGGGGCCGATCCATCCGCCGGGTATGTCCTTGCAATGCCAGCATGAATCGGGTTCGGACCAAGCTCATCGCCTGGCACAGAATTCAATTTAGCGAGTGCACACTCATAGGATAAGATGCTATATTGATCATGAGCCTATAAGCAGAGATTATGAATGTTTCGGGAAAACGTCAGCGATCTGATCGCATTCATCACTGTCGCGCGCGAGGGCAGTTTCACGCGGGCTGCCGTTCAGCTAGGCGTCTCCCAACCGGCCCTGAGCCAAGCAATGAGGGGGCTTGAGGAGCGGCTGGGCCTGCGGCTCTTGAACCGCACCACCCGCAGCGTCGCTCCCACCGAGGCCGGCGAGCGCCTTCTTCGCAGCATTGAGCCGCAATTTGCTCAGATCGAAGGAAGCCTCCTGGCGCTGACGGAGCTGAGGGACAAGCCGTCAGGTATCGTTCGCATCACCTCGACCCAGCACGCCGCCGAGACGGTGCTCTGGCCGCGGCTGTCAAAGCTGATGCGCGATTATCCCGACATTACAGTCGAACTCGTGACTGACGAGGGTCTGACCAACATCGTCAGCGAACGTTTCGATGCCGGCGTTCGGGTGGGCGAATACGTCGAGAAGGACATGGTCGCGGTGCGCATCGGGCCGGAGATGCGGCAGGCGATCGTCGGAACTCCAGATTACTTCAAGTCCCATCCGCTGCCAAAGCGTCCCGAAGACCTCACGGGCCATCGCTGCATTAACCTGCGGCGCGTCACGCGGGGTGGATATTTCCCTTGGGAGTTTGAAAAGCGCGGCCGCGAAATCAACGTGCGCGTCGAGGGGCAGCTTGCGGTCAACAGCCTGGAGCTCGCACGAAGCGCCGCTCTGGACGGGCTTGGGCTGGCTTATCTGCCCGAGGACTTGGTTGAAGAGCATATCGCGAAAAAGCAGCTCGTGCGGGTGTTGGAAGATTGGTGCGAGCCGTTCCCCGGCTACCATCTCTATTACCCAAGTAGCCGGCAGCACGCGCCTGCCTTTGCCGTCGTGCTCGAAGCGCTTCGCTTTCGCGGCTGAGTGACACTCTCGAACAGTGCCGTTCGAGGGATTTTGCTGATCTGAACAGGAGGGCGCGACGATTGGCCGGGCCTGCACCCCCCTCGAACGAAGGCCTCAACGACAGCCGAGTTTGGCACGCCGCCTAGCTTGCCGATCCTCCAACCTCAAGCTAACATGTCAGTGATCATACAGGGAATATCCGCTTTCCTCCACGATCGCTTCGACGTTTCTTGCATCTTGCGAGGCCGATGCGTGAGGGTGGCGCCGTCGAGGAGAAGAGCACGCAGATCGGCAACGCCTGCAGCCGGGCGATGATACCGACACTGCGCCGGAAATCGCCGGCGCGGATCGCATGAGGAGCCGAAGAATCGGCCACACGGGAGGGAGCCAAAATGAGCACACTGACGAAACGCGCCTTCGTTCTGGGAACCGTCGTTACTGGCGCCGCCATATCGATGCCCAGCGTCCTGCGTGCACAGGCAACGGTATTGCGCTGGGGCGAGATGCTGCCGACCACGCACCCGCAGGTGCAGATGGTCGAACGCATCGCTAAGCAGGTGAAGGAAAAGACCTCCGGCCGCATCGACATCCAATCTTTTCCGGCCGGCCAGCTCGGTTCAGGCAAGGACATGATGGAGTCGGTTGCCTCCGGCGCACTGACCATGACGACGGATGGCGCGGCGGCGCTCAGTTCCTTCCTGCCGCAGCTCTCGGTAGTTGAGGCACCCTATCTGTGGCGCGACGCCGCCCACATGGCGAAGGTTGCCAAGGCGCCGGTGTTTGCGCAAATGAACGCCGAACTTGAGAAGAAGCGCGGCATGCGTATGACCGCCGTCACTTATTATGGCAAACGCCACCTCACCACTGGCACTAAGGCGGTGAAGAGCGCCGCCGATGTCGTCGGCTTAAAACTGCGCGTGCCTCCGGTCGACACGTTCCGCGCCATGGTCGAGGCCTGGGGAGCCAAGGCGACGCCGGTGAACTTCAACGAGCTCTATCTGGCGCTGAGCCAGGGTGCCGTCGACGGGCAGGAGAACCCGCTGCCGACCATTCACAGTGCCAAGCTGCAAGAGGTGCAGAAGCACCTCATCCTGACGGGGCACATCATCACGCCACGCCTGATCATCGTGAACACCGACTTCTGGAAAAACCTCAGCGATGCCGATCGCTCCATCATCGAAGCGACGATCGCCGAGAACGTCGTCTGGCAGGATCAGGAGCTGGCGAACCAGGAGGCGAGCCTTGTCGCGACGCTGAAGGCTGCCGGCATGAGCGTCACCGAGCCTGACATGGATTCCTTCCGAAAGCCCGTGCTCGACAGCGTTCCGAAGCAATTCGAGAGCAAGTGGGGCAAGGGCACCTGGGACGCGCTGGCGTCGCTGTAAGGAGGACTGTCCTCTCCGTAACGGACGTTGCTCAGTCAAAGCGGCGTGGCGCCGAAATCCATCGTAAAGTACACAGTTCGATGGATTTCGGCGTTCGGCTTCGCCTCGGCTGGAATGACAAGCAAGCGTCGCCATCGCCAAGGATCCGTGTCGATGAATTCCATCCTCTCCTTCGCCGACAGGCTGCTGCGCTGGAGCGCCGTCGTGCTGCTGCTGACGCTGCTTGCGAGCGTGCTCGTCGGCGTGATCTCCCGCCAACTCAACGCGCCTGTCGCCTGGAGCGACGAGCTCGCACAGTACCTCCTCGTCTGGACGGCGTTCGTCGGCTGGATCATCGCGAGCCGGCGGCGCTCGCATATCCGCATTACCGTCTTGGCCAATAAGCTGCCCGCCCCGCTAGGTCTCGCGCTCGAGTTGCTGACGCAGGGCTTGGTCGTGCTCTTCGCCCTCGTCCTGTTGCGCTACTCCTTCGGCCTGATCGACCGGACATGGGACGTCGAATCGATCGCGCTGCCAATTACGACCGCTGCGCTCTATATCGTCATGCCGCTGGCGGCGCTTGCGCTGATCCTGCAGGCGATTGGCGATGCCGCGCTGGCTCTGGCCGGCAGGCGCGTCGCCGCTCCGGAGCCGGGAGCCCAGCCGCTATGAGCACGCTGATGCTGCAGATCCTGCCGATCTGGTTCGCCACGCTGCTGCTCGGTGTGCCGCTCTTCGTCTCGATGGGACTGGCGGCCATCGCCTTTGCTTATTTCGGCGGCTTCCCTCTCGGCATCGTTCCGCAGAAGATCGCGCAGTCGGCATTTTCCTTCCCGCTGCTCGCAGCGCCGCTGTTCATCCTGATGGGCAACATCATGAACTCGGCCGGCATCACGGACCGCATCTTCGTCTTCGCCACGGCCTGCGTCGGCTTCCTGCGCGGCGGATTGTGCCACGCCAACATCTTCGCCAGCGTGATCTTCGCCGGCATGTCGGGATCCGCGGTGGCGGACGCCGGCGGCGTCGGCACGCTTGAGATCAAGGCGATGCGGGACGAGGGTTACGACCCGGAGACAGCTGCCGCCATCACCGCCGCCTCGGCGACGATCGGCCCGATCATCCCGCCCTCCCTGCCGATGGTGATCTACGGCGTCTCGGCCGACGTCTCGATCGGCGGGCTGTTCCTTGCCGGCGTGATTCCCGGCCTGCTGATGGCCGGCGCGCTGATGGCGATAGTGGTCTATGTCTCGAAGAAAAGCGGCCTGCCGCGCCACCCCTTCCCAGGATTCGCGCAGCTCTGGGTGGCCTACAAGGAGGCACACTGGGCGCTCATGACCCCGATCATTCTGTTCGGTGGCATGATGGCCGGAATCTTCACGCCGACCGAGGCGGCTGCCGTCGCGACCGCCTATGCGCTGGTGCTCGGCCTGTTCGTCTACCGCAGCTTCTCGCTCGACGATCTACCCGAGCTTGTCGTCCAGACGGTGGAAACGACCGGCGTGGTTCTGGCGCTGGTGATGACGGCCGCCGCGCTGGGCTGGTGCCTTTCCATCTCGCGCATTCCGCAACTCGTCGGCCCCTGGCTCGTCGACCTCGCAGGCTCGCCGCTGATCTACCTCCTGATCGTGAACCTGCTGCTGCTCTTCGTCGGCTGCTTCATGGAGGCGCTGGCGGCGATGCTGATCCTGATCCCGATTCTGACGCCGGCTGCGGCGCAGTTCGGAATCGATCCGGTCCAGTTCGGCCTGATCTTCGTGCTCAATCTGATGATCGGCACGATCACGCCTCCGGTGGGGGTCGTTCTCTTCGTCACCTCGAAAATCGCGAACATCAGCTTCGAAGCGATGTCGCGGGCCATTATCCCGTGGCTGCTGCCGCTGCTCGCAGTGCTGGTCGCGATCACGCTTTGGCCGCCACTGACCACCTGGCTGCCGAACCTCGTACTCGGCCGCTAAAGCATGTTCGGCGAACCACATGCGGTTAGCCGTCAAAACAGCGGCGGCCTGCACATGATGCCAAGCTAGCGAACGTCAGCAGCTGTCCCGCCGATAGCTTGCTCGAGCAGTTGCATGGCACGAGCCCCGTCGGCGATCGTAGGAGCATCAACCGGCTCGCGGTGGGCACGCACGAACTCGCCCAGCAGAGCGTGGTAGCCTTTGTGATCCTCGTTCGCCGCTGCAGTCATGTTGGGCTCCCAGATCAAGGTGTCGACGCCATCTGCTAGCGTTGCGTTGCGATCGGAGACCTTGAAGGGGGGAGCGCGATAATAGCGGACCTCATGAACGTTCCTGACCTCGACCCGGCGATGATCGCCCATGACCTGCCACCATTCCATGGGCGTGCCGCGGGACTGATGCGTACCCACGACGAGGGTTCCGATGGCGCCGCCGACGAAGCGAAAGTCGACATGGAGGAGGAGTTTGCCCGGTGCGAGCTCATGCCGCCGGGCGGCGACCGTTTCGACCTCGCCCATCAGGTAAGGAACGAGATCGAAATAATGGACGCAGTGGTGCAGATAGAAGCCGGAATAGTCCGGGTCCTTGGCGAAATAGGTGGGCGCCGTCATGTACTGCCCGAGGAAGCTGGCCCGTTCGCCGAACTCGGGGGACAGGACGATGTTCGATGCGATCCGGTTTGCCGTCGAATAGCGCTTCATGAAGCCGACAACCACCGGCACGCCCTGACGCCTTGACGCTTCGGCGAGTTGGTGCGCCTGAAGGGCGGTTGGAGCGGGCGGCTTTTCCATGAAGACCGGCAAGCGCCGGTCGATGGCAGCAAGTCCGATTTCGAAATGCCCCTGCGGACCGACGGCCAATCCGAGGGCGTCGATGTCATCTCGGTTCAGGATTTCACGCCAGTCGCGGGTCGTCTTCTCAGGAGCGACGCCGAAGCGGGCCGCTGTCCGCGCGAGCCTGTCCGCATCCGTATCGCAGAGAGCAGCGAGGGTCACATCGTGCCGCATGAGCTGCGGCAGCAGCATCTCGTTGGCGTGCGTTCCGCACCCGATCCAGGCCATTCTCACCAAGGTCATTGGATTCTCCCCGCGAAAGCGAGGGCAGCCTTGAGATAGGCAATGCTCGCCGCCAGTTCCGGATCCTCGTCGCGTGTGGGAGCACGCCATTGAGCCAGAGTGACACCAGCCCGCTCATCGTCGCGCCGGAAGGGCTCAAGAACGATAGGTCCCTCATAGGCGACGTCATGAAGCGCCCGGGCAATGCCGGGCCAGTCGATATGTCCGGACCCGACGAACCCGCGGTTGTTCTCGTTGGCCTGGAAGTGAACGAGCCGCTGGCCGGTCTTGCGGATCGCACCGGGAAGATCGAACTCCTCCATGTTCATGTGAAAGGTGTCGAGCATGACGCCGAGCCCCGGCGATCCGATGCGGTCGACGATCTCGATCGCATGGCCGGCAGTGTTGGCGATGTCGGTCTCGAACCGGTTCAGCGGTTCGAGACCGAGGAGGATGCCTGAATCCACAGCTCTCGCGGCGGCTTTTTCCAGGCCGGAAACCACGGCGTCGATCCGGCGCCGGCGCTCATCGGGATCCACCGGCGAGGGTGCGCGGCCCGCGAAGACGAGCGGCGCACCATAAAGCGGACCGCCGATGATGCGGGCTCCAAGCTCGGACGCGATGGCGACACAGTTCTCCAGATAAGCGATGCCCGCTTGGTGAGCCTCGGGGCTTGCGCTGGCGAGATCCCGCGTCAGGTTCACGCGGGCTGCGAGAACGATGGCGAGGCCTGCATCCTCTGCGGCGCGCCGTGTCTCTGCAAGGTCGAGCTCGCCAAGCTCGGGGACGAGCAGCTCCACCACGTCGGCTCCTGCAGCCTTCATGCGGGCGAAGGTCGGGAAGTGTTCGCGCGTGAAGGGTCGCGCGTAGAACATGGAGATGACTCCAATCGGATTCTTGCTTGTCATGATTTCACCGCACCGGCCATGAGACCGCTCACGAGCCTTCGTTGCACAAGGAGGAAGAGGATGGTCACGGGGAGCGCGATCAGGGTTCCGCCCGCCGTCAGCAGGCCCCATGGATCGTGAATTCGCCGATGAACAGCTGCAACGCGACCGTAACGGTGCGCACGGCCTGCCCGGACAGCATCATGGCGAACAGGTACTCGTTCCAGGAAGTGATGAAGATATAAATGCCCGCCGTGACCACGCCCGGCATGACGAGGGGCAGAACGATCAGGCGGATCGCCTCCTGACGAGATGCCCCGTCGATCATCGCCGCTTCGTCGAGATCCCGTGGGATCGCGTTGAAGTAACTCGTCAGCATCCAGATTGCGAACGGGATCGCGAAGGTGGAGTGGCCGAGGATCACACCCAGAAACGTGTCGAGGAGGCCCAAGTTCTTCATCAGGATGAAGAGTGGGATGATCAGGAGGACGACCGGGAACATGTTGATGACCAGAAAGCCGGTCATCAGCGTGCGCCTTGTGCGAAACCGGAAGCGCGAGAAAGCATAAGCTGCTGGAATGGATACGCCGAGCCCGAGCGCCGCGGCGCCGATCGCGATGATGAAGCTGTTGAGGAGATTCCCGGCGAAAGTCGTTCTGCTGATGAGCTCACGATAGTGGTCGAGGGTGGCATTCTCGGGGAGATAGCGGACCGGCCAGATCGAAAGCTCTGCCTGGGGCTTGATGGACGTCAGGACCATCCAAGCATAGGGCGCGAGAGCGAAGGCGAGGATGACGAGCACCGGAAGCTCGACCTCCAGGAATCGTCTCGTGGCGGATCGACGGTCCTTCATCGGTCGAGATCCCGTGAGGCGCGCCGGACATAGAGCCAGACGACGGTGAGGAGGAGGAAGGTGAGGATCAGCGCGAGCGCGGCGGCGTAGCCGAACTCCATGCTGTTATATGCGCGCACGAAGGCATAGAGCGGAAGCGTATGCGTGGCATAGCCCGGGCCGCCGCCCGTCATGACGAGAATGACGTCGAGGGAGTTCGCCACCCAGATTGTCCGCAGCAGAAGCGCCGTCGCGATCACGTCGGCGATGCTCGGGAGCGTGATGTGCCACAGCATCTGACGCCGATTGGCGCCGTCGATCTCGGCGGCTTCGTAGAGCTCCGAGGGAATCGTCTGCAGCCCGGCCAGAATCGTGATGGCGAAGAACGGAAAGCCCTGCCAGACCAGAGCCGCCATGATGGCTGCAAGCGCGAGGTCGGGGCGTGCGAGCCAGGCAATCGGTGCCTCGATAATGCCGATGCGGACAAGCATGTCGTTCAGGACGCCGACGTTGAAGTCGTACATCCATGTCCACATCAATCCGATGATGACGCTGGGAAGAGCCCAGGGCACGACGACCAGAGCCCGCGCGGCGCCGCGCCACCAGAAGCTCTGGTTGAGCAGGAGAGCAGTGACGAGGCCCAGGAGGAACTGCAACCCGACCACTCCGACGATCCAGATGGCCGAGTGCCAGAGAGAGATCCAGAACACCTCGTCCTGCAGGATGGTCTGGAAATTCCGCAGGCCGATGAAGGTGGCGGCATCGGGTTCGTAGAGCAGATAATCGTGCAGGCTGAGCCAGACCGTCTGGGCTGCCGGCATGACGACGACCGCCGCCGTGATCGCCAGCGCAGGGGCCAGAAACCACGCCGGAGTCCACCGAGCGAAACGATGATGGGCTGCCGTGATCAAGAAGGACTTCCGGGTTGGGGCGGTGGCGTGCCACCGCCCGGTTGCGACTGCATCTGCGAATCCAATGAGGTTCAGCCGTTGAAGTGCTGCTCGATGGCCTTCATCATGTCGTCCGGCGAGATTTCCCCATTCAAGGCTCTCTGCATGTTGGTGGGCCAGACGCGGGCGATGAAATCCGGTGTCTTGGGATGATCCGGCAGCGACCCGGCGATCGGCAGCGAGGCGGAGCTTGCATCCACGAAACGCTTGGGATGGCTCGTCCATTGCGCCGCGCCCGAGGTGGTGATGGGCAATTGTCCCGTGAGCTTGTTCAGCTCAATGTTGTTCTCCGCCGTCGAGAGGAAGGAGATCCAGCGGAAGGTAGCCTCCTTGGCCTTGCTGGCGGCGAAGATCGCGTTCGATTCGTCGCCGAAATAGGTCCAGCCTCGCCCGTCCGCCGCGCGAGGAACCGGGACCGCCGACACCTTGTCGCCCAGGGCGCCCACGATCTCGTTGGCGGAGCCCACATGGTGCATGATCATCGCCGTCCGGCCCGCCTTGAAGGCATCGACGATCTGGCGGAAGCTGTCGGTGGGCGCGGATGCCGGCGTCACCTTCGCCTCCCGTGCCAGCGCGACGTACCACCTATTGGCCGCGAGCGCTTTCTCGCTGACCATGCCGCCCTTCTCGAAACTTGCTCCGCCGCCGAGAACGAACGGGCCCCAGTTGTCGAAGCCACCGGCTCCGCCGCGCATGCCGAAACCGGCCATGTCACCCTTCGTCAGTGCCTTGGCGGCGGCGAGAAGCTCATCGAAGGTCTTCGGTGGTTGAAGATTGGCCTGTTGAAAGAGGTCCTGGCGGTAGTAGAGGTAAATCACGACATATTGCAGGGGCAGGTAATATTGCTTGCCGTCGGCGCCCTTGTTGATCTTCCAGACATTGTCCGAGATGTCGCTGCGCCCGGCCCATCCATTGATCATCGCATCGAGAGGCTCGAGGGCCTTCATGGCCGCGAAACGTGCGGCCCAGGACAGACGCACCATAGCGGCGTCTGGGCCGTTGCCGGCCACGAGGGCGGCGAACAGGCGGGTCTGGTAGTCGTTGCCGCCGCCCCAGGGAATCGCCTCGGCCTGGATCTTGATGCCGGGATTCTCCTTCTCGAACTTCGCCACGAGGGCCGCGGGCGAGTTCTGCGGATTGTCGAAATGGTACCACCAGCGCACGGTGGTCGGCGTCTGTGCGATAGCCGGCCGTGCCAGCGGCGCCGTCAGGGCGGCGGCAGCGGAAAGCTTCAGGAATTCGCGGCGCTCCATGATTGTGTTCCTCCCAGGTCATTTTTATTGAGTTGCGAGACGATGAAGTCGGCTCCCGCCTCGATCATTGCGCGGGCGGCATCGAGTTCCCGGGTCATGCGCAGACAGCCGTGGACCACGCCGGGAACGTGATCGCAGCGGAAGGAAATGCCGGCGGCGGCAAGCTTTTGGGCAAGCTGAAGCGTGTCGCCGCGAAGCGGGTCGAGGCCGGCGGCCGACAGGTAGAGCGGCGGCAATCTACTCAAGTCGCGTCTCGCCGGCGCGGCGAGAGACGTGGTGTCGGCATCTTCTCGGCCGAGGAAGTTGGTCCAATACCAGCGCATGTTCACGCTGGTGAGCAGATAGGCGCCGCCGCCGAATTCCACATGGCTCGCCGTCGTGAAATCCGGCGCATAGCAGCCATAGAAGAGAGCGGCGGATGCCAGTTGAGGCAAACCCCGGTCGCGTCGCGCCAACAGGGCGGCAAGAGCCAGGTTTGCTCCCGCGGAATCGCCTGCGATTGCCATGTCGTTGGCGGGAATCGTGGTGCCGAGGCCTCCGGTCTCGACGAAGGCGATGGTTGTCAGAACGTCGTCGAGAGGCGCTGGAAAGGGATGTTCTGGCGCCAGGCGGTAGTCGATACCGAGGACGGGACGCTGCGCAGCCTGCGCGAGATTTCGCATCGTCCCGTCGTGGGTGTCGATGGATCCGAAGGTCCAGCCTCCGCCATGGATGTAGAGGATCGGCGACACGATGGGCCCTTCGACGGGCAGATAGAGGCGCGCTCTCATCTCATGCGTACCCGCGTCGACGGTCAGATGCCGCGCCGCCATTTCAGGTGCGCCCTCGCTCCATGGGATGGTGGCCGCATCCGACTGTCGACGCGCTTCCGCGATAGGCATCGTTTTGAAGTCGGTCTGCGGACTCATCCGCATCCGATCCAGGATGGCCTGCATTTGCGGCTCCACGAATGGAGTCATGGATCCTCCTTCGTGACGATCGTATCGATATGCACGCCGATAGCATGGGCGAGCCCTTTCGCGTCGCGTGCTTCGAGGCGTTCAAGAAGCACGTTGTGCCTGCGGGCCGTCTCGAGAAGCGGCCGTTTGTGGCTTGGTGCCCAAAGCTTCGACCGGTGGGTGTGAATCGTGCAACGGGTGAGGATCTGCTCGAGCGCCTCGAGACCGGAGAGTTTGAACATGGTCAGGTGGAAGGCCATGTCGAACTCGATCAACGCGAAGGCATCGTCCTGATGGGCGGCCTCTTCCATCCGAAGGATCAGGCTGCGAAGCGCTCCAAGCACCTCGCCCGTCACATTGTTGGCCGATTTCAGCGCCCCGCGCACTTCGATCCGGCGCCGGATCGCGAGAGTTTCCTCGGCTTCCTCCAGATCCAGTCGCGTCACCGTGGTGCCCCGGTGGCCAGCCCTTGTCACGAGGCCGTCTTCTTGGAGCCGAAGGAGAGCTTCCCGGATTGTTCCTTGGCTGCAGCCGATCTCGCGAGCCAACCCGAGCTCGGTCAGACTGCTGCCCGGCTTCAGCTCATTCATCATGATGCGCCGCTTGACGGTCTCATAGACGAGCTCGCGCGGACGCCGAATCGGAACGATATTCATAACGCACCTAGTCGATTATCGATATCGATAATTAGCTTTGCTCCAATGGTCAACCGCTCCCTGCGGAAGATCGACTAGGGGACGCTTGAAAAGGGCGCTTTAGTAACCTGAGGCAATTTTGGCATTGACGGAAAGGTCAGCCGTAACGGGCGCTTCTGCGTGGTCGTGGGAGCCCATGGCTTATCGGAGCAGACAGACAAATCCTCGGTGATTTTAGATCTCCGCAACCAACAACAGCCCCCGCAGAGCCAACCGCTCCGGGGCTTTTTGCTTGTGCAGCCCCAAGCGCCCTGCAATGCTCGCGAGAAACGCCTGCCTCGGCGGCGGCCCCGCACAGACAGGCACACGCTCCAAACAACATCCCCAGACGCAGATGGGTTCGTCATTCAGGTCCCTCAAAGGGTTCAACAGAACGAGAAGGGAAGGAACGTAGACGAAGGTTCGCTAGCTCTCCCATTCCAGACGTCTATCGAATTGCTGGAACGTGCCATGAGGCGACCTTTCGGGATCTCAGGTCGATTTCGCAGAAGGCTGTTTATGGCACGTCGGTCCAATCAGCATACAATTTCGTTAAATCCGGCTGCGTCACAGCAGCCATTTTAGGATATTCCGGTGCTGGATTCTGACTATCGAGTACGGTTGTTTTAATGATCTGTGATAGTGCGTTCGATGACGGTGTATTGAGAGGGCCGTCTGCACCATATTCATTTGGGGCTTGTGCTTCCGGCGCAGTTCCGACCGTGTTGTGCGTCTCTTCTTTCAGGGAGTCTATAGACGGAATGATAGTAGTGACCGATGCCCCGTCAGGCAGCTGGGTGTGAATCGTAAATTCACCAGGTGGGAACTTATCGCGATTCTGCATGATCACTTCGACAAGAGCATTGTGCGAGGCGTTCTCCGAAGAAATCCCTTCAGGGGAAATTTTGAAGCCGTGTGCCATTGCTGCTTCATAAATGGCTGAGAACTGCTTCAGTAAGTCACGGTTGCCTGTCAAAGTGGCAAGTAGAGTACTTGCGAGTATGTTAGAGGTTGCCCGGGACGCTGATGAGCGAAGGTGATCGACGTGGGTTGATGAGATCGTAGTCATGCCTCGTTCCTGTCTCGCCCTGCCTCCACAAGCTGGCGTCAGGCTGGGGTGGGGCCAGTGGCAACTTGCTCAATGTTGCGCGCGTAAGCTTGTGCGGGACTGACGGTTCATCAGCGAAAAGACTTCGGATATAGGCAGTATGGGTCTGCTGCTGGCCCTTCCCCTTTCGGATCGCGTAATTCGTAGAAGCCCATCTATGGAACCGGATAAGGTGTCTTTAGAGCGTATTCGGAAGAATTGTGCGGCACCGCAGGGAGCGAGCTAGTAAAGGGTCAGTCCAAGGGGCTCGGGCAAGAACCCTGAACGAGTTCGAATTACTTAGAAAGACTTGTGGGGGAAAAGGGCTTCTGGAGAGCCGCCGAGCCATCAAAAAGCGTTCTGAGAAGGTTGGTCATTTCCACTCGGGATCGAAGGTGGAGCTTTCTGCCCTCGAAAAGTTCGAAGAGTCGCGAATGCCCTGTGAAGGAGTTCGCATTGTCTCGGATCCGGTACTCTCCAGCCCAAGCGATCAGTGCCTCAAAGGAGGCCTCGTCGCCACCCCGGCGAAGCCCGCGCGCTCGAATGTTCTCAATGCACTCCGCCTCGGGCAGACCGAGCCAAATGAAGGCTGTGGCAGAGGGTAGAGCCTCATATGCCAGCCAGCCATACACCCCCTCAATGATCCAACAATCTTTGGAGGCTTGGTCGCAGACCATGCTCTTAGCAAGATCAGGGTCCCGCCGGCCATTATAACCGCCCGGCATCCAATGAATGGAGTCCAGATCGATTGCGACTGTGCCCAGGCCTTTAGCCAGCCTCTCAGCCAACCAGCTCTTGCCTGAGCCACTGTTGCCGACAATGACAGTTTTGGAGAACTCGGAACGACCCGGAGCCATGCCCCACCTCGTATGCAGCCTGTCGCCGAGACGCATATAGCCTGATTTCGCGGAACGGGGCGTTATGGATTGCAGCGCCACGCGATGGTCCGCTCAGGGTCAAACACTCACATTCCTACCGCTCAACGAACGTCGCCTCTTGGGCACCAAAGCGGACCACGTTCCTCAGTCCGGGGAGTGCCAATTCGAGACCTTGTTTGCGCCAGAAGGCATCGGTTTGCGGACCGTACCTTCGGGAACTTTTATATACTGTTCTCCCGAGGAGCAGATCATCGGCGAGGCAACCCCACTCTCTCGCTTGAAGGATCACGGTACTACCAGTCAACGACCCAGGCTGCCGGCAAACCGCTCCGCAAGGCGTTCGCGCTTGAACGCCTCGACGATGAAGTCGATGAAGGCGCGGGTCTTGGCCGGCAGCAGGGTGCGACTGGCGTAGTAGAGCGAGATCGACCCAGCATCGGCGTACCAGCGTGACACGAGACGCACGAGTTGCCCGCTTTCGAGCTGAGGCTGGACATCCGGCACCGCCAGCAGGGCGACCCCGAGACCGAGCAGCGCTGCCTTGCGCATGGCGGCCGGATCATTGACCACGATGGCCTCGGCCAGCATCGCCGGCAGCTCGGCTCCAGCGGCATCGCGCATGGTCCACTGCCGGATGCGGCCGGTTCCCAATGAGCGCATGACAATGCCCTGGAAAGAGGCAAGGTCGGACGGATCGACGGGTGGCGTGCGTCCCCGCAGGTAGGCCGGTGATGCCACGGCGACGATGTGGGCCGGCGCAAGCGCACGGGATACCACACCCGGCGCGAGATCAAAGCCGCCGCCGATCGCCGCGTCATAGCCCTCGGCGATCAGATCGACCGGCCGGTTCTCGAAGTGCCATTCCGGACGAACGCGAGGATAGCGGGCGAGAAAGGCTGGCAGCCGCGACAGGATATGCGTGATGCCGAAGGTGGGTGGCAGGCTGACCTTGAGGGTTCCCGCCGGCTCGCCCGTGTCAGCCGCCACCTCGGCGATCGCCGCCTGCAAGGCCTCGAGACTGCCGCCGATCGACAGCAAGAACCGCCGCCGGCCTCGGTCAAGGTGAGCTTACGGGTGGACCGTTGGAACAGGCGCACGCCGAGATTGCGCTCCAGCATGGCCACGTTGCGGCTGACCGCCGCTGGGGTCAGCGACAGGCGCCGCGCCGCCGCCGAGAAGCTGCCGGCCTCGGCACTGCGGACGAAGGCTTCGAGATTGGCCAGGGTTTCCATAGTGCACCACTTTCAACGGATGCTTGAGAGTGATCCAAATCAGTACCCGCTAATCGTGAGCGAATAAACAGGTCACATTCCCTCCAGCCCACACACCTGGAGTGAAGACGATGACCACCCTATCCAAACCTCTTGCCGGCAAGGTTGCCCTCGTGACCGGCGGCTCGCGCTCGATCGGCGCAGCCATTGCCAAGCGCTTGGCGGCCGATGGCGCCCAGGTCGTCCTGACCTACAGCGCATCGCCGCAGAAAGCCGCAGCGGTCGTCGCCGAGATCGAGCAGGCCGGCGGTCAGGCGCTGGCCATTGCCGCCGATGCCGGCGAGCCGGCCGCCGTGCGCAGCGCGGTGGCCCAGACGGTGGAGGCTTTCGGGGGCCTCGACATTCTCGTGAACAATGCCGGGCTCGCGCTTGGCGGCCCGATCGAGGAGATCGCCTTCGACACGTACGAACGCATGATTGCGGTCAACGTCACCGGGGTCTTCGTCGCGACCCAGGAGGCCGTCCGCCACATGAAGCCGGGTGGGCGGATTATCCAGATCGGCTCGTCGATGACGCGCTATGCCGCCGTTCCCACCGCTTCCCTGTACACTCTGACCAAGGGTGCGATCACCGGCTTCAACCGCAGCCTCGTGCGCGATCTCGGACCGAAGGGAATTACGGTCAACACCGTCCATCCCGGCCCGACCGATACGGACATGAACCCGGCCGATGGCCCTGTCGCCCAGATCGTCGGTCCCGGGATGGCCATCGGTCGCTATGGCCAGCCGCACGAGATCGCGAGTGTCGTGGCCTTCCTGGCAAGCTCCGAAGCCGGGTTCGTCACCGGCGCCGACATCGTCGCCGACGGCGGCCTGACCGCCTGACATTCACCCCATCTGCAAGGAGTATGACCATGACCAGCATCGGCATCATCGGCGCCGGCAATATCGGCGAGGCGTTCGCCAGAGCTCTCGTCCGCAACGGCATCGCGGCCACGATCTCCAACAGCCGCGGACCCGACTCGCTCGCGGACCTCGTGCGCGAGATCGGCCCGACCATCACGGCTGGAACACGAGACGAGGCGGCCTCGAAGGACATCGTCCTCGTCGCCGTCAACTGGTCCAAGCTGCCCGCGGCGCTGAAGGGGCTGCCGGACTTCAGCGGGCGGATTGTCATCGACGCCAACAATCCGATCGAGGGTCCGCTATTCAAGCCCGCAGAGCTTCACGGACGTTTGTCGAGCGAGGTCTTCACCGGGCTCGTGCCTGGAGCGCGGGTGGTGAAAGCCTTCAACCACCTTCAGCCACATCTGCTCTCCGGTGATCCCGCGGCGGAAGGGGGACGGCGGGTGCTCTTCTACTCGGGGGACGACGCCAGGGCCAAGGCTGAGGTCGGCGCTCTCATCGAGCGTCTCGGGTTCTTTGGGGTCGATCTCGGTCCGCTCAGCGTCGGCGGGAGCCTCGTTCAGTTTCCTGGCGGACCACTGCCCGCACATAACTTCGTCCGCTTCGGCTGAGAATAGCCCTAGTGGGTCGTCTGCTGTTGGATCTGGTAT
>KI911956.1:80345-82608 GCA_000517005.1 Microvirga lupini | reverse complement strand
AGCACGCAAGCTGCTGCAAGAGAAGGCAATCGCGATCGAGAACGACATCCGCGGTCTGTTACGCAACTTCGGGCTCAAGGTTGGCATTGTGGGAGCCGCTCGGTTCGAGGCGCGCATTCGCGAACTCGTCGAGAGCATGCCCGATCTGTTCGACATCATTGAGCCGCTCCTCGAGGCCCGTCGCGAACTTCGCAAGCACTTTACCATTCTCCACCGCAAGCTATTGGCTCTGGTCCGGAATGATGAGGTATGCCGGCGCCTGATGACGGTTCCGGGCGTCGGACCCGTAGTCTCTCTGGCTTTTGTCGCGACGATCGACGCACCAGCCCGTTTCCGGACCTCCAAGGCGGTGGGAGCCGCCTTGGGTCTGACGCCAGTCTTGCATCAATCGGGGGAAAGCAGCCGGATCGGCCGAATCTCCTTGTGTGGCGACGGCATGATGCGAACCCTGTTGTTTGAGGCCGCCCAAGCCATGCTCACCCGGATCACCCGCTGGTCCTGGCTGCAGGCCTGGGCCATGAAGGTGGCCCAGCGGCGTGGCGGACGAAAAGCGGCTGTCGCACTCGCCCGCCGATTGGCGATCATTCTGCACCGCATCTGGTTGGATGGGACCGAGTTCCGCTGGACCAGAGAGGTTCAGGCGGCCTGACTAGGTCTGACTGAGCAAGAACCTTCCGGCCTAGGCCCAAGCTTCCGCCCTCAGGCGGACGTCTGTCCCTCGCGGGACGATGAATGAGGTGAGTCCGCACAATCGGCTGTTCCTCCGGTCGAAGATCGGAAGGACGCGATCCAGATCGTTCCACTTCATTCTTCTGATCCCATAGTGGAAGGGCCGTTAGGCCGATTCCGGAGAGAAGCGAGAGCCCACGGGAGAGCTACAAACATGAGGTCGAGGAGGCCGAAGGTGCTTGACTGGAGGCGGCCGAATAGAGAAGGCCGATTGTGGTAACTTCCATGGCGGATGGCTCCTTGCTCGGGTTTGCCTGACAGCAACCCATCTTGGCACTCAGATGCCGTCAGTGGGAGCCATCCACCTCACCTGCTCAGGGTCGAAGCTGTTGAAAAATTCTCGCAACCTCATTTTCAACAGCGACAGCATACCTGATGCAGTAGTCGCTCAAGCGGCCCCATCCTCCTTCGAGTAGGCCAAGCTCAAGTCAGTTTTCTTGACAGAAGCGCTCCGTTTTCGTCGATCGTGAGAAAGGCAGCCCTGTTGGGCTGCCTTCGGTGTTTTAGCGATAGATGCCCTCGAGCGTGCGGATGCGCCGGATGTCGCGCCGGTTGATCGAGCCCGTTGTCACCACATCCCGCCTGACAGCACGCACGACGCGGGCACGGTCGCGATCCCGATAGACAACTCGGGTCACCGTGCGCGGCTGACGATAGACGACGCGTGTCCGGTAGACCGGATCGCGGTAGACCACACGGGTCCGATAGACCGGAGCCGGCCGATAGACGACCCGTGTCACGGGAGCCGAGTAGTAGCCGTAGGCGGGATAGCTATAAGCCGGGTAGTCGTAGGCTGGGTAATTGTAGGCGACCGGATATCGGTATCCATAGCCATAGGCCGGATAACCATAAGCTGGATAGCTATAGGCGGGGTAGGCATAGGCCGGAGTGGTCGCCGCCGCGGTAAGCAAACCGCCCAGTACCGCACCGCCGATCAGGCCGGCAGCCAACGCACCGCCATTGCCCCAACCACCACGGCGGTAGTAGCCGGGATAATAGCCGCCGCGCCAGCCATCGCCACGCCAGCGCTGAGCTTCAGCAGTGCCGACGCTCGCAAAAGTGATAGCGGCCACACTTGCTAGTAACGCTAACTTCTTCATGGTCAAACTCCCGAGGAATGACGAATAACAATCCTCGGAAAAACAATTCACATTTCAGATTTTGGTTCATAGCTTAGCCGATGAATGCATGGGTGTTCTTCACCAAGTACAGCCATTTCTGACAATTTGTTCAGAATTGCTTGCTGCCACAGGATCAGCGACTTCCATCCCACATTGCTAGGCTTCCGGCTTGAGCAAAGCAATTCGACTGACGGCTTTGCGCCACGCTGCCTCGCGCCTCTTCGTCAAGGAGAAGTCGTGCCGGCGTTCAAACGCGATGGGATCGAGAAAAACGGCAAGGCCTACGATCCGTGCCAGCGATGGCGCAACATCAAACTCTCAGACAAGGGCTTTCAAGAAGATCGAAACAATGAGGCAGGCGCCCCGAAGTTCCTGGTGTCGCTACCGCACGCTTCGTTTCCGGAGGACAAGAA
>KI911956.1:79462-80245 GCA_000517005.1 Microvirga lupini | reverse complement strand
AGGTCTCATGTTTCCACGCCAGACGATGTCGTCGCTGGTCTTTCAAGCCAGCGGCGACTTACCGGAACATAATGCTGGATGGGCACTCACACGTCGGAACGTCATCTGTGGATGGCTCCCACATTGCAAGAGCTGATTTGATGTTTTGACGTGCTGGTCGGGTGCAGTCTTCTGTCCGACCTGTTGATGCAGCCTGCTTGCGACTGCTGGCCTTGATGGGGTCGGCGAACAAGATCCCAATCTGCTCAGCAGGCTCTGACGTCTCCGACATTCGACGGGTTGTCCCTGTTCCCGGCCTGACCAGAAGGTCGCGGATGCGATGGAGCGACAGGGCCGCCTGCTGCTCGGCCGATTTGACCGTCACAAAGCGCATGGTCGGCTGCGTGACCGCCTCACAGATGGCTTGGGCGTCGGAGGCATCGGTATTGCCGTGCTTCACATAAGTCCTCACATAGACCGGCGGCATCAGGCGCACGTCATGTCCCAGACGGATCAGCTCGCGGGCCCAATGATGCGAGGTGTCGCAGGCCTCCATCCCAATGAGACACGGGGCAGCTTGGTGAAGAACGGCAGCATCTATCCCCGCCGCAGGGCCTTGCGCAGGACGACGGCGCCCTCAGCGTTCACAGCGTGTGACCTGAAACACACGCTTGGCCAGATCCAGATGGTGTATTCGGCCTGACGGCGGAGCCTGCCATTCCACCGGCAAAGTTGCGCTTCAGGCTGAGCTACAACGAGGCTGGGAGAGAAAGGCCTCAGTAGGAGGAGCCGAACATGAAGCAC
>KI911956.1:72968-79362 GCA_000517005.1 Microvirga lupini | reverse complement strand
GTGCGCGTAGATCTGAGACCGCGGAAAGATCGTGTTACCCGCCACCACCTGCGCGATGACAGCGGCGATCTTGTCCCCGCCCTTCGCAGACGGCTCGATGGGATTGGCGTAATCGTCCGGCTCATCGCAAATCAGGCGCAAATCGACGAGATGGAGCCGTCGCGCGAAGGCTTCACGCGTGATGACGTCGTTGAAGATCGACAGGGCCGTGACGACCAGACGCTGTTCCTGCGGGTCCGCAAATCGCGCATCATAGATGGTGCAGAGCGCTGTCGGGAGGCGCCGCTCCAGGACCGCATCCAACATGATCCGGTAATTGCGAGCAAACTCGTCCCTCACATCCGCGAGCTTCGTCATGACTTCCATGACCGAGCGCGCTGGCTCACGTAAAATCCCGCTGTTACGCAATGCATCGTTGCCGCCGGCACTGACGATCAGGTGGGTCGCATCGGATGGAACCCGGGCCAACTGCTGCCGGACTCCTGTCGTGACAGCACCATCGACCGCACATAGGGTAGCCTTCCAGCCGTGCCGAAGCTTGGCCTGGACCTGCGCCACCACATCCGGTTCGCCGCGCCTCACGTAGGCCCCGTTGTCGAAGATGCTGTCGCCGAGCAGAACGAGGTGGCTCATCGGCTTCTCCTGTGGCGCGACAACTTGACGGGCGGCATCCTTGTTCCTGCAACCAATCGCTCGGGGCCTGCGGAACGGTCTATTTCAGGTGGACGTTGATCTAGGGCCAAGTATTGGCCGAGGAGAGATCAGATGCTGACAGAATTCAAGGCATCGGTGCTGACGGTAATTCTAATGGCGTGGAGTACCATCGCTCTGGCTCAGACACCCCCAGGCGGAGCGAGTCCGCCTGCCGGGGCTCCGACAGGCACCGCAGGCGAGGGAATGGATTGGCTCTGGATCATCGCTCTGATCGCGGTGGTCGCCGTCCTACTCTTCTACTTCCTCGGGCGTGGTCGCAGCACGCGGATCTGAACAGGTGGCCTTTCAACAATCAGGCTGACGGCGGCTCGCCGCCAGTCTGAAGGAAG
Organism: Microvirga lupini; assembly: GCA_000517005.1. Lineage (GTDB taxonomy): Bacteria > Pseudomonadota > Alphaproteobacteria > Rhizobiales > Beijerinckiaceae > Microvirga > Microvirga lupini. The sequence goes on along the minus strand of KI911956.1, from coordinate 78,319 downwards.
GACCTGAAATTGCCGAGCCAGGATACCAGCCAGACCCCCAAAGCGGCCTTGGCGGCTTGCTCTGTCGGCCCATGGCCCCAGGCATCCTCCTGCAAAGATGTCGACCAGATCCAGAAGCGATTGCTCCCGTCATAAGCCACGCTTCCGACCTCGATGGGCCCGACGAAGCCGACATGACGGTTGAGCGGTACACCGGCCACATGGTCCTGCTGCCACCGTATCCTGTCCATTCAACCCCCTGCGGATGATTCAGCATCCGATCTAGCGTGACAGCCCTCACCCACAAGCCAATCGCTGCCACAAGAGGCAGCGGACGACAGGCCGCGAGGCGCGCCGATGCTTCGGAAAGCTCGATTGACGATGGCGCCCAAGAGGCGCAGCATGGTCATTCCTCAAGGGAGGCGCCGATGTTCGAACAGGCCGTCCAAGTGAGTGAGGCGTTCCGCCAAAGTGCGCATCAGATGCAGGGATCGCTTCATATGGCGCTGAAAGGCTGCCCCGAATGCCGGACGACGCAGATGATCGCCTCGCCTGCTCTCGGCGTCTGCGAAGATTGCGGGTCGAACCTGGTAGTGCTGCCGCGCGAGTGAGACATGCGCCTAAGCGGATCGTCTTTACTAGCGCATCGTGCGGACCCAGAGGGCCGCGTCAGCGAAAAGTGGATCCGGTTTTCCGCGCTCGACGATGTGCAGCTTAAGTAGCTGGGCATCGGATGGGTCCCAAAAGTGGTGTCCACTTTTGGGTCCGATGCTCTAGCGGCCCCTGCGAATCCCCCTCTATGCTCTGCGCCCGGAGAATCGCATGGCATCGTCTGGGTGGATCGAACGGATACGTAGCCGCATCGGGGCACGTCCTGCGGAACTGAAGCTGGCCCTGCGGGTCACCATCGCCGGCACCCTCGCCTATGCGGTCACGAAGATCCTGGATCTGCCACAGGGCTATTGGGCCGTGATCACGGCCGTCGTGGTGATGCAGGCGAGCATCGGCGGTTCTCTCAAGGCCGCCATCGAGCGGTTCAGCGGCACCCTCGCCGGGGCCGTTTATGGCGGTCTGGTTGCAGCCTTCGTTCCTCATTCCTCGCCTTCGAGTTTGGGGCTCGCCATCGTTGTGGCGCTGTTCCCGCTGGCGCTTCTGGCCGCCGTCAAGCCGGCTTTCCGCGTCGCGCCCATCACCTCGCTCATCATGCTCCTGCCTCCCGCCGGACAGGCCATCGGCCCCCTCGCCTCCGCTTTCGACCGGGTGCTCGAGATCACGCTGGGCAATATCGTCGGCGTGGTCGTCTCGCTGTTCATCTTGCCCGCGCGCGCCCATACCCTGATGACCGAAGCTGCCGCCAAGGTCGTGTCCCTCAATGCGGAACTGTTCTCCGTTTTCATCGAGGAACTGACGGCCGGTCCGGAAGGCCGCTTGACGCTGCAGAAGCTGCATCCCCAGATCCGTTCAGCCTTGAAGAAGGCCGAGGCGGCGGCCGAGGAAGCGACACGGGAGAGAAAGAGCCATCTGACGGAAGCCCCCGATCCGGAACCGCTCATCCGCACGCTCTACCGGGTGCGTCATGATCTGGTGATGATCGGCCGCGCTGCCTCCAGCCCCTTGCCCGCTTCGGTCCGGGAGAGGCTCGGTCCCTCACTCACTGCCCTGCATCGGGTGACCCGCGAGTTGCTCCTCAATCTTGCGGAGGCTCTGCAGCAGCAGCGGAGGCCTCCAGATGCCGAGGGGTTTCGCGCCGCGCTGGATGCGTTCACCCGCGAAGCGGAAGCCCTGAGATCAGGTGCGCTCGTGCGCGAGTTGTCTGGAAAGACCTTCGGGCAGGTCTTCGCGTTGGGGTTCGCCTTCGAGCAGTTCCAGAAGAATTTGGGCGACCTGCTCGCTCGTACCGAGGAACTGGCCTTGCGACGCACCAATGAAGCCGCGGGGAGTTGATCTGCCTGTGGCTCATGAATCCAGGTCAGTACCAATGTGGCTCCTCACCCTCGTTCTCGGCATCGTGCTTCTCTATGCAGCTTTGGTGCTGCTTGCGGCGATGTTTCAGACGAAGATGCTCTTCCCAGTGCAGATGGCGGCAGCAAACCGGCCTCTGCTGCCACCGACCGCCGAACGGCTTGAGGTGACGACACCTGACGGCAATCGTCTTATCGGCGTGCGGCTCGGGGCTCGGTCAAATCCGAAACCTTCCCTGCTCGGCTTTGGCGGCAACGCCTGGAATGCGGACTCCATGGCACTTTATCTCCATGGCCTCTTTCCGGACCATGAGGTGATCACCTTTCATTACCGAGGCTATCCTCCAAGCGGCGGCGAACCGAGCGCAAAGGCTCTGTTCGCGGATGCATTGACGATCTTCGACCATCTCCAGCAGGAGCGCCCACGTCCTCTCGTCGCAATAGGCTTCAGCATCGGCAGTGGCGTGGCATCCTATATGGCGCGCCATCGCCCCGTGAACGGATTGATCCTCGTCACGCCGTTCGATTCCTTGAAGGCGTTAGTGCAAGAACACTTCGCCTGGGCGCCGACGGGACTGCTCCTGCGCCATCAGATGCCCATCGTCGATCTGGTGAAGGAGCAGCAGACACCGACCGCAATGATCGTGGCCGGCCGTGACACCATCGTTCCGGCGCGTCGCAGCGAACCTCTGCGAAGCGCCATCCCCAATCTTGTTCTTGATCGAACGATTGCGGATGCGGGGCACAACGATCTCTACAATCATCCGGCCTTCGTGGCTGCAATGCGCGAAGCGGTGGCTATATTCGAGGCCACCGCACCTCGTTGAGAGCTCATCCTTCGTAGAGCGGCACCAGTTCCATTTCTGGCACGAGCACCAGGCCCTTGTCGGTGATACGGATCTCGGGGATGACCGAGAGCGGGATGAGGTTGAAGCCCATATAGGGAATCTTGCAGCCGGCCTTCTCCCATGCGGCCTTCAGGGCGCGGGTCTCCTCGGCCACCTCCGTCACGCGCTTGTCGGAGAGGAGCCCCGCAATCGGCAGCGGCACCATGGCGACGACCTTGCCCTGATCCACCACGCAGACGCCGCCTTGCGCGTCGATGATCGTATCGAGGGCCAGCTGCATATCGCTCTCATTCGTCCCCGCCACGATCAGGTTGTGGGAATCGTGCCCGACGCTGCTCGCGACCGCGCCGCTCTTCAGGCCGAAATCCTTGAGCAGACCATGGGCAATGCCGGCGCCATTCGTCCTGCCGTGACGTTCGATGACCGACACGAAGGTGAGATCGTTCTTGGCGAGCAGCGTATCCCAATCGTTCTCGGGCTGGAGCTCCACCTTGTCATGAAAGAGCACGATGCCCGGCAGCGCGACGCGGATCACGTTGGCCTCGCAGATCGATGCGGGCAGTTCCGGGATCAGCTTCGGCCGCTGTGACACATGGACCGTGCGATATGCCTCTGCAGGATAACGATAGCGGTTGGAGAGCGCCTGATCGAGCACCGGGGTGATCTTCCTGTTTTCGACTACGAGTTCGCCGCCATACCAGGTGTTCTGCACTTCGAGGTCGTCATTGAGCAGCACCACATCCGCACGACGTCCGCCGCCGAGACCGCCGATCTCGCCTTCCATGCCGAAGCGTGTGGCCGGATGGAGCGACCCCATGCTCCAGGCCTGCTCGCGGGTCATGCCTGCGCGGCGCGCCTCGCGCGTCACCCAATTCATGCCGAACATCATCAGATCGTCGGCATCGCGGTCATCGGTGCAGACGCAGATGCGCTTGTGCGAGGAGCCCAGCTCCGTGATGGTCTTGATGGCCTCGGGCAGCGAATGCCATGGCGTCGTCGGCGGGCCGCCGCGCAGGAAGATCCACACGCCCGCATCGAGCAGATCGTCGGCGATATCCCGGTCGATGGCCTCATGCGTATCGGTGACGCCGCTTGCCGCGTAGGCCGCCACGAATTCACGCCCGTAGATATGGCCCGAGACCGGCTTGCCGCGCTCCAGGGCTGCCGCGAGGATTGCGTGACTGCGCTCATCACCCATGGTGACGGGCACGAAATCCATCTTCTCGCCGAGCGCCGCCGCCTCCGGCCAGCGGTCGAACAGGGCCGCGATCTTTTCAGGAGTCAGGTCGCCCCCCGCCGTTTCCAGCTCCGGCGAAGTGGCCGGTACCGTGCTCGGTACCGTGAGGAAGATGGACAGCGGCGCGTGACGGGCGTCCTCCAGCATCATCTCGATGCCGGCAGCATCCATGACGTTGCCGATTTCGTGGCTGTCGCAGAAGATCGTCGTCGTGCCGTTGAGCAGCGCCGCCTCCGCATAGGCGCAGGCCGTGATCATGCTGCTCTCGATATGGATGTGCGGATCGACGAGCCCCGGGGCGATGATGCCGCTCTTCGCATCATAGACCCGGCCCGGCGCTCCATTGACCTGCCGATACGCACCGGCAGGCTTTACGGCCGCGATGCGTCCACCGGCGATCCAGACCTCCCGCTCAGGCGCGATCCGCTCGCTATAGGTCGAGAGCACACGAGCGCCCGTGATCACGAGATCGGCGGGGACCCGGCCCGAGGCGACATCCGCGAGGTGCCGGGTCATGGTCGACAGGGGGGGGGCACGGAAAAGCGGGTCAGCGCCGTCTTGGGGGGCAGCGAAGGTGTACGATGGTCCATGATCCCTCATCCCGTTTGGTCAATCTCGTCCCAAGGTAGCAGGGCGGAGTGGGAACCGCATCCCGGATCACGCCAGAACTGCCCCTTCCCCAAAGGCAAGTTTTCTTAGTCTAAGCCTGGCTAAAATAGGAAAAAAGCAGACCCGCTTGGAATCTCAGGCAGGTTGTCAAAGCCCCTCAGGCAACAGCCCAATGCAATCGGGATAGGGGGGAACTTCGCAGTTCCACCCCTCCCACACCACCGTACATACGGGTCCGTATACGGCGGTTCGTCGGATTACTCGACCGGTGTGACGTAGATAGAGACAAGACCAAGGCCTTTGAAGAAGGCATTGGGGAAAGCCGTAGCGAGTGCCGGGCTGTTACTGATCCGCCAAGGGCCGTGAGGGCTCCCGGCGGTTTGCGCCGCCAGACCCTTTCCGATACCGAGGCGGCGCAGTTCCGCGAAGCGGTTACGCCCATACTTCCACTGCTTCCAGACGATGGCACGGAGCCGTCGCCTGACCCATTTGTCCAGATCACGCAAGATCCCTGGTGTCTCGCAGAAGCCGAAGTACCCGCGCCACCCAATCAGGTAGCGTGATAGCGCCGGAGCAATCTGCGCGAGGCTGCGCCCACCTGTCCGTGGCGTGAGTTCTCGGACTCGCTTCTTGAACCTGACGAGCGCCTGCGGCGCGATGCACCGCCTGAACCGGCCGAGATTGAGGAAGCTGAAGCCGAGGAACTTCCGCTCAGTT
>KI911956.1:70108-72868 GCA_000517005.1 Microvirga lupini | reverse complement strand
TTCGCCGCCATCAGGCTGGGTAGAAGACTTACACTTCCAAGCTGTCGAACATGCTCGGCACGCAAACAAAAGGCGCCTTTCGGCGCCCTGAGCTAGAAGGCTGGAATGAAGTTGGTGGCCAGCTGGGGACAGCGTTGAGGAGGCAACGATCTGCCCCCAGGCTGGCCGAGCCCCCGAATTCCCAGGAGATGCGGCGGACCTGAGCATCCGTAGGGCATTGCTTCCGCTCTAGAGCATCGGACCTAAAAGTGGACACCACTTTCAGGATCCATCCGATGCTCCACTTTTAACTGCGCATCATCGAGTTCGGAAAACCGGATCCACTTTTCCGTACGATACGCCAGGGCGGAGACTTGGGCTGAACGTATAGGAAACATGGAGCGATGCAAGCGCCTATGTGGCCAAAAAGCGGCATTTTCCAAAAAAACTTAAAAGCCAAGTCATCTCAAGGAGATGAATCGCTCTCTTGAAGCTTTGCCTTGGGGCCAGCCATGGATTCGGCCCAGTTATGACGGCTTGCCGTCCGCTTCCAGGTAAGTTTTCACGGTCGCGATGAACTTGGAAACCGAGATCGGCTTGGACATATAAGCCTCGCAGCCCCCTTCCCGGATCCGTTCCTCATCGCCCTTCATGGCAAAAGCCGTGATGGCGATCACGGGAATCGATTTCAGCTCGTCATCGGCCTTGAGCCAGCGGGTCACTTCAAGGCCGGAGACCTCGGGCAGCTGGATATCCATGAGGATCAGGTCCGGCTTGTGGGCCCGGGCCAGCTCCATGGCCTCGATGCCGTGGCTCGTCTTCAGGGTCGCATAGCCGTGGGCCTCGAGGAGGTCGTTGAAGAGCTTCATGTTGAGTTCGTTGTCCTCAACGATGAGCACAGTCTTCTTCATGGCCGCTTTCCCCGGGGCTCCAGATGGTCTTCACCGGCCCAATGGTTCATTTGATGGTATAGTTAGGTGCAAACCTATTGATGAAATGCAAATTGACAGCATGAACACTCCCTTAAAAAGAGTTACCCGCGAGGAGGCCGAAAATGTCGCAGTGGGGGCGTTTTCCTTCATCACGAGCGACGAGGAGCGCCTCGGTCGGTTCCTGGCGGTGTCCGGTCTGCGCCCGGATACCATCCGGTCGGCAGCCTCGTCTCCCGGCTTCTTCGCCGGGATCCTGGATTATGTCGTCTCCGACGAGCCGCTGCTGATCGTGCTCGCCAAGGAACTGAACACCAAGCCAGAACACATCATGCAGGCCCATTGGACCCTCTCGCCGTCCGAGTTCGAGTAGCCCCGACCGCCCATGAGCGAAGCGCCCTTCTGCCGTGACTGTCTGACGCTTTCCGCCAGTCCCCTAGCGGAAAGGTGCTCAGCCTGCGGATCCCCTCGCCTTCTACGGCATAAGGAGCGTGACAGCCTTTCGATCGCCCATGTGGATTGCGACGCTTTCTTCGCGGCTGTGGAAAAAAGGGACGATCCGAACCTCGCCGACAAGCCGGTGATCATCGGCGGCGGCAGGCGCGGGGTCGTCTCAACCGCCTGCTATGTGGCCCGAACCTACGGCGTGCGTTCGGCCATGCCCATGTTCCAGGCGCTCAAGCTCTGCCCCCATGCCACGGTGATCAAGCCGAATGGGGAGAAGTACAGCAAGGCCGGACGCGAGGTGCGCCAGCTCGTGCGGGAGCTGACCCCGCTGGTGGAACCCGTCTCCATCGACGAGGCCTTCCTCGATCTGACGGGCACGGAGCGGCTGCATCACGGAAGCCCTGCCCTGACCCTCGCCCGCTTCGCCCATAGGGTGGAAAAGGAGATCGGGATCAGCATCTCCGTCGGGCTCTCCTACAACAAGTTCCTGGCCAAGATCGCCTCGGACCTCCGGAAGCCGCGAGGGTTCTCCATCATCGGACGCGAGGAAGCGGCGGACTTTCTCGCCGACAAGCCGGTCGGGATCATTCCCGGCATCGGCGCCTCGGCACAGAGCCGGCTCGCCAAGGTCGGCGTGACGCAGATCTCCCATCTGCGCGAGGTGTCGCTGAAGACCCTGTTCGAGGCGCTCGGCCGCGACGCGCAGCGCCTGTCGCGGCTGGCCTGGGGCGAGGATCGCCGAACGGTCACTCCGGAGCGGGAGACGAAGAGCGTCTCGGCGGAAACCACCTTCGAGACGGATCTCCGCTCGTTCGAGGATCTGGAGCCGATCCTGTGGCGGCTCTCCGAAAAGGTTTCACGCCGCCTGAAGGCTGCCGGCCTTGCCGGGCAGAGCGTGACTCTGAAGCTGAAGGACAAGGATTTCCGGCTCCTCACGCGGACCCGGTCGGGCCTCGCCCCGACCCAGCTCGCCGCCCGGCTGTTCGATCCGGCGCGGCAGCTTCTGAAATCCGCCTGCGACGGCACCGCCTTCCGGCTCATCGGCATCGGCGCAGCCGATCTCTGCGACGCTGCCGATGCGGACAAGGGCGATCTCGCGGATCAGAGCGTCGTGCGGCAGGCCCATATGGAAGCGGCCATCGACAAGATCCGCGACAAGTTTGGGGCCAATGCCGTGCAGAAGGGCATCGTGCTGCGCAAGCCTTAAGGCCGGATCTAGTACATCGGGGGCTTCCAAGAAGCGGCGTTCACTTAATGAAGGACGGCCGTTTTGCCCTTTCTCCTCGTCATAGCCATCAGCGAACTTGTTTCGGCGATCGCTCGGCCATCCCGATCAGGAGAGGCGCCGCGCCTCTCCCTCTCCCGCCTGGGAGAGGGGATGGTGGAGCCGCAGTTGCGTTCTCAC
>KI911956.1:54773-70008 GCA_000517005.1 Microvirga lupini | reverse complement strand
GGGGTGCCGGCGCCAGACCTTCTGAGGTGATCGCTCACACCCCCACCCTTGATCCCTCCCCACAAGGGGGAGGGAAACACGCGTTCTATTCTGCAGACGATCCCGGATCACCTGCGGCGTCCGAGATGACAAAGCGACATAAGGCGGAGACACCGGCACAGGACCGGTGATGACGTGGAGAGTGCTCTTTCTAGTCAATCTCCACCATCCAAACTGTATCACAGCCAGGAAAGGATGTGCTCTTCCTCGGCGGGAACGGCTCTAACGTTGACAGGAGCTCGGTGCCTGCACGTCCAGGCTCTTGAGGTCGCCCTTCAAGGCGAAGTCCCCGTAATCGAGTTTCAGGGCACGGCTGATGCCGTTCTCGTAGAGCTCGAACGAGATCGTGTAGACCGGCGTCCGGTCGGCCTTGCCTTCCTCGAAGTAGCTGATGGTCACGGGCCAGCGCGCGACCGAGGCGAGCTTTTCGCCCTGGGCAACATCCTCGAGAGACGCCGTCGCGGCGCCCGCCTCGATCCTGCGGCCGATCAGGCCCAGGGTGTCATACACCTTGTCGCCTTTGTTTGAGCCGTCATAGACCTTCACGGACAGAGTGCTCTCTCCCCGGCGCCCCGCCTCGATCAGGCGCTTGAGATGCTCGGTCGGGAACACCGTCTCGCCTGCGGCCTCGAAGGATTTTCTCTTCGGTTGCTTGAGAGCCACATTGAGGCTCCCCTGAGGCGTGATCTTGGCGTCGCCATCGACCTCCCCGTCCTTGATCATGCCCTGCCGGAACGACGTGGACTCGAAATGCATGGAGCGGCCGTCGCCCGTCTCATAGGTCGCGGTCTGAATATCGAGGGTGTTGGAGCCTGTCTCGCTGCTGTTGAGGATGGTGACCTGCCGGTACTTGAGGGTATAGCCGTCGCAGGCATCACCGCCGAACTCCATGGCGATGCGTCCCCTTGCATTATCGACTCCGTTGGAACCGCCGGCCCGCAGGAGCGAGAGATCATAGACCGCCCTGTGAGGCACCAATTGCACCGGGGGCTTCGCCGTTTCTGCAAAAGCAGGAGCCAGCAGAGCGATGGATAGGCCAGAGGCTACAACGAGGAAACGCATATCTTCTCCCGATCCGATGCTCAAACCATTGCGCCGCGCACCATTGGGCCGGAACCGGAGGTCCGCACGATGCGCGAGCCAAGATAGGATCCTCCTGCGGACAGGGCAATGTTCCCGCTTGCGTCCTTACAGCTCATCCGCCACTACTCCGTCCGGATGATGTCACGGAACGAGGCTTCCATGAGCGCAGTCGACAAGAAACTTCAGGAATTGGGTATCACTCTCCCGACGCCGGCCGCGCCGGTCGCGAATTATGTCCCATTCGTCCGGACGGGAAATCTGATCGTCATCTCCGGGCAACTCTGCCTCGGCCTCGACGGCAAGCTGGCCGACGCCCACAAGGGCAAGCTCGGTGCGGAAATCTCGCCCGAGATCGGCCAGGAGGCGGCGCGCCTGTGCGCCATCAACCTGCTCGCCCAGCTCAAGGCTGCCGTCGGCGATCTCGACAAGGTCACGCGCTGCGTACGCCTCGGCGGCTTCATCAATGCGGTGCCCACCTTCGCCGCCCTCGCCCCCGTGATGAACGGCGCCTCCGACCTGATGGTCGAGGTCCTGGGCGATGCAGGCCGCCATGCCCGTTCCACCGTCGGCGTCGCGGAACTGCCTCTCGATGCCTGTGTCGAAGTCGAAGGAATGTTTGAAGTCCAATGAGCACCCCGAGCTGGCTCGTCGCGAAGCCCATCGCCCATCGCGGCCTCCACAACAAAGCCGAAGGCGTCATCGAGAACACGGTCTCGGCCGCGGAAGCCGCCATAGCGCGCGGCTTTCCAATCGAGCTCGACGTTCAGCTGACCGCCGACAACGAGGCTATCGTGTTCCACGATTTCGAGCTCGACCGCCTCACGGGCCAGACCGGCCTGGTTGTCGAGCGCACGCTGGCGGACCTGAGCAGGATCGACATTGCGGGCGCCAATGGCGGCGACAAGATCCCGTCGTTCAAGGACTATCTCGCCACGATTGCCGGACGCACGCCCCTGGTCATCGAGATCAAGAGCAAGTTCAACGGTGACATGCGCCTCACCCAGCGCGTGATCGAGATCCTGAAGGACTATAGCGGCCCCTTCGTCGTGAAGTCGTTCGATCCGGACATCGTGGCCTACCTGCGTCAGCATGCGCCGAACATCACGCGCGGATTCATCGGAGAGCTCGAATACGCCTCCAAGGCCGACAGCTTCCTGCCGCCCGAACAGAAGCACCGGATGGCCAACCTGCTGCATTTCTCCGAGACGCAGCCGCACTTCCTGTCCTGGCGTGTCAAGGACATTCCCTGTGCCTCGACCCATCTCAGCCGGATTCTGGGCAGCCTGCCCGTGATGACCTGGACCGTGCGCAATCCCGAAGAGCGCGCCCGCGCCGAGAAGCACGCCGACCAGATGGTCTTCGAGGGCTTTTTGCCCTAGGCATGTTGCAGAAAAGTGGGCACCGGTTTTCTGATCATAACATGCCCAGAATGACCTTCGTCTCAGGTCCCGTTGCCGATTTCGGGATCTGAGACTAACGGTTGCAAGGATCTCGCCGAGTGATTAGCTCTTAAATGCTGAACGGCGAGATCCTCCCACCCAGTGACGTTCCAAGTCAAAATTGCCCAAGGTCTGAAGGCAGTCTCCGCTGCCGACTGGGATGCCTGTGCCCTCAATACCGGTTCCGGCGACGACGATCCGTTCAACCCGTTCGTATCCCACGCTTTTCTGTCTGCGCTGGAGGATTCCGGCTGCGTCGGGGCGAAAACCGGTTGGGCGCCTCTCCATGTTCTCGTGGAGGATGAGACCGAGAGGCTGCTGGGCGCCGCGCCCTGCTACCTCAAATCCCATTCCATGGGCGAGTATGTCTTCGACCATTCCTGGGCGGACGCCTATACCCGCGCGGGCGGGCGTTACTATCCCAAGCTCCAGGTCGCGGTGCCGTTCACGCCGGTCACAGGCCCTCGCCTCCTCGTTCCGAACGGACCTCGGGCGGCGGAGATCCGTTCCTATCTGATCGCCGGCTTAAGGGCTTTGCGGGATCAGACAGGAGCCTCTTCCATTCACGCCACCTTCCTTCAGGAAGCGGATCTCAAGGCATTGACCTCGGAGAAGTTTCTGCAGCGGGACGACCAGCAGTTTCATTGGTTCAACGACGGCTACGGCAGCTTCGACGATTTTCTTTCGGCGCTGGCCTCCCGCAAACGCAAGGTCATCCGGCGTGAGCGGCGAGATGCCCTAGCGAGCGGCATTTCCATCGAGTGGGTGACAGGCCAGGAAATCACGGAAGCCCATTGGGATGCCTTCTTCGCCTTCTACATGGACACAGGCTCGCGCAAATGGGGACGGCCCTATCTCAATCGCCGCTTCTTCTCCCTTGTCGGCGAGCACATGGCCGATCGGGTCCTGCTCGTCATGGCGAAGCGCAACGGGCGCTACATCGCGGGCGCCATCAACTTCATCGGTGACAAGCGCCTCTATGGCCGCAACTGGGGCTGTATCGAGGATCATCCCTTCCTGCATTTCGAGGTCTGTTATTATCAGGCCATCGAATTCGCCATTACCCGCGGGCTCGACCGGGTCGAAGCCGGGGCACAGGGCGAGCACAAGCTCGCGCGGGGCTACAAGCCTGTGATCACATCCTCGGCCCATGACATCGCCGATCCTTCGCTGCGCCGGGCGGTGCAGGCTTACCTGGATCAGGAGCGCCTCTATGTCTCCGAGGCCGCTGAAGTGCTGGCGGAGGCCACCCCGTTCCGGCACCAGGAAGAGGATTAGGCTTACGGCGCAGGGGCGTTTTTCCGCGCAGTCCGAACGTAGGCGGTGAAGCCTTCCAGATATTTGCGCAGCTGCTCTTCGATCTTCTGATCGGCGAAGGTTCCGTCCTGGTTGAAGACCGTCTGCGCGCGCGACACCATCAGGCGACCGCCGGCCCAGAAATCGGCTCTCAGCGTTCGCAGAACCGGAAGCCACGCATTCTGCGACAAGATCGTGCCGAAGCCGCCTAGCGATGCGCCGATCACGGCCACCGGCTTGCTGCCAAAAACGCGCTTGATGTCCGAGTCCGGACGGGAGAGCCAGTCGATAGCGTTCTTGAAAACGCCGGGGATGGAGTTGTTGTATTCCGGCGTGACGAGAAGCAGCCCATCCGCTGCGGCGATGGCCTCCTTCAGTTCCGCAACTCGGGGCGGGATGCCCTCGTTGACCTCGACGTCTCCGTCATAAAGCGGGATTCCCCGGATGGTCTCGACGATGAGTTCCGCATTCTCGGGCATCAGACCCGCAGCATTCCGCAGCAGGGCGGAGTTGTACGACGCTTGACGCAGGCTTCCCGAGATACCGATCAGTTTCGTCACTTTGACCTCATTTTCACCAGAAGCTCATCCCGTAGAAGAGCACCTGCTTGGCGAGGCTAGGGTTCGGGCCAGATCAAGTCAAACCGGATGGAAGCTCGGTTTTGCAGCCCGAAGTTGCCGTTGGTAGGCTTCGAGCTTCCCTTTCGAAGCTGCCTCCCTTGAGACCACAACCGCCAAACAAAAAGCCGCATCGGCGCTGACCTGATGCGGCTTGATAGGATTCTAGATAGGGAACCGGCACGCCTCAGAGACTGGAGATGATCGCGTCGATGCCTTCCATGATCGCAGCCGGCGATGTGCCGATCGCGTTCAGGCCGATGTTCAGCAGCCAGTAGCAGCCTAAGACGATGACCGGCACGAGGATCCAGCCCAGGATTTCCTCGAACCACACGCGCCGACGGCGACGCTGGTAGCGCTTTTCGCGCCATGACAGCTTCGCCGGGGCTTCCAGGGTCCGGGGCGCCTCCAGGGGTCCCTCGTGGATATCACTCGTCATGCTCTAACCAATGGAACTTTCGGAACGGTGCGGACACCTCCGCTCCCATTACCATCGGATCCCTTCGGTTTCACGGCCTTTTTCGTCTTCGAGGAAGCGGCCTTGGCCTTGGGCTTCTTCTTGGCGGCATTCGTCACGTCTTTCTCGGGCTTCGGCTTCACCGGCCCTTCGACGTATTCGAATCCGAGGCTCTCCAGACCGAGCTCGTCCGTCTTGACCACCACGCGGACAGCGCCGCCATTCTTCAGGCGGCCGAAGAGGACTTCATCCGCCAGCGGCGTCTTGATGGTCGACTGGATCAGGCGGCCCATCGGACGGGCTCCCATGGCCTCGTCATAGCCATGCTCGACCAGCCAATCGCGGGCCTCGTCGGTGAGTTCGATCGAGACGTTGCGGTCGGCCAGCTGGACGTCGAGCTGCATGACGAATTTGTCGACCACCTTCTGGACCACTTCCTTCGGAAGGTGAGCGAAGGAGATGACCGCATCGAGGCGGTTGCGGAACTCGGGCGTGAACAGCTTGTTGATAGCCTCCGTATCGTCACCCTCGCGCTTGCTGCGGGTGAAGCCATAGGCCGGACGGGCCATGTCGGCTGCGCCCGCATTCGTGGTCATGATGATGATCACATTGCGGAAATCGACCTGCTTGCCGTTATGGTCCGTCAGCTTCCCGTGGTCCATGACCTGGAGCAGGATGTTGAACAGATCCGGATGCGCCTTCTCGATCTCATCGAGCAGGAGCACGCAATGCGGATGCTGGTCGATGCCGTCAGTCAGGAGGCCGCCCTGGTCGAAGCCCACATAGCCGGGAGGCGCGCCGATCAGGCGGCTGACCGTGTGCCGCTCCATGTATTCGGACATGTCGAAGCGCAGGAGCTCGACGCCGAGCGACACGGCGAGCTGCTTGGCGACCTCCGTCTTGCCGACACCCGTGGGGCCGGCGAAGAGATAGGAGCCGATGGGCTTTTCCGCATCGCGCAGACCGGCACGGGCCAGCTTGATCGCCGAGGACAGCGCCTCGATGGCCTTGTCCTGACCGTAGACCACCCGCTTCAGGGTATCCTGCAGGTGCGCGAGCACCTCCGCGTCGTCCTTCGACACGGACTTGGGCGGAATGCGGGCCATGGTGGCGATGGTCGCCTCGATCTCCTTGATGCCGATGGTCTTCTTGCGACGGCCTTCGGGGAGGAGCATCTGCGACGCGCCGGTCTCGTCGATCACGTCGATCGCCTTGTCTGGCAGCTTGCGGTCATTGATGTAGCGGGCCGACAGTTCCACCGCCGCCTTCACGGCGTCGTTGGTGTACTTCAGCTTGTGGAAGTCCTCGAAATAGGGCTTCAGGCCCTTCACGATCTCGATGGCGTCCGGCACGGACGGCTCGTTCACGTCGATCTTCTGGAAGCGACGCACGAGGGCCCGGTCCTTCTCGAAATACTGGCGGTATTCCTTGTAGGTCGTGGAGCCGATGCAGCGGAGGCTGCCCTGAGCCAAGGCGGGCTTCAGGAGGTTCGAGGCATCCATCGCGCCCCCTGAGGTGGCACCGGCGCCGATCACCGTATGGATCTCATCGATGAACATGATGGCGTTCGGATGCGCCTCGATCTCCTTCATGACCTGCTTCAGGCGCTCTTCGAAGTCGCCGCGATAGCGGGTGCCAGCCAGGAGCGTGCCCATGTCGAGAGCGAAGACGGTGGCGCCCTTGAGCACCTCCGGCACCTCGCCCTGGACGATCTTGCGAGCCAGCCCCTCCGCGATGGCGGTCTTGCCGACGCCGGGATCGCCTACGAGGAGCGGGTTATTCTTCTGGCGGCGGCACAGCACCTGGATGGTGCGCTGGACCTCGGATTCGCGGCCGATCAGCGGATCGATCCGGCCTTCCTTCGCCTTCTTGTTGAGATTGACGCAGTAAGCTTCGAGCGCATCGCCCTTCTTCTTCTGGCGCGAGTCACCCTCGTCCTGGGTCGGGCGCTCGGTCGAAGACTCCTCCTCACTTCCGCGCGGGGAGCGGCTCTCCGTGAGGCCGGGACGCTTGGCGATGCCGTGGCTGATATAGTTGACCGCGTCATAGCGGGTCATGTCCTGCTCCTGCAGGAAGTACGCGGCATGGCTCTCGCGCTCGGCGAAAATGGCCACGAGCACGTTGGCGCCGGTCACCTCGTCGCGACCGGAGGACTGGACATGGATCACCGCCCGCTGGATCACGCGCTGGAAGCCGGCTGTCGGCTTGGAATCCTGACGCCCGTCGGCCACGAGATTGGCAAGTTCGCTGTCGACGTAATCGATCAGGTTGCGGCGAAGAATTTCGAGATCGACATTGCAGGCTCGCATGACGGCCGCAGCATCCTGGTCGTCGATCAGGGCCAGGAGGAGATGTTCGAGGGTTGCGTATTCATGGCGGCGCTCGCCCGCAAGAGCGAGAGCTCGGTGAAGGGCTTGTTCGAGACTGCGAGAAAAGCTCGGCAACGGCTTGTCCTTTTATGAGACGGGGCTCGGCTAATTCTTTTCCATGACGCATTGCAGAGGATGCTGGTGCTTCCGAGCGAAATCCATCACCTGGGTCACCTTGGTCTCGGCAATTTCGTAGGTAAAAACTCCACATTCCCCAACGCCGTTCTGGTGCACATGCAACATGATCCGGGTCGCATCCTCGCGATTCTTGTTGAAGAACCGTTCCAGCACATGCACCACGAACTCCATCGGGGTGTAATCATCGTTCAAGAGAAGAACGCGGTAAAGGTTCGGCCGTTTCGTGCGCGGTTTGGTTTTCGTGATAATGGCCGTGTTCGAGCGACCGCCATCATCGCCTCCAGGAGGCTGTGACCCGCCGGCAGCGGAAATCGGAGAAGACTCCGACAGGGTCAAAGTACCTTGAGCAAACCGCAGCATAATCGGACGACCGCCCCTTCTTCTGTTCTCGGCCTCCGGCCCGTCCGTTCCGGACCATCGGCATCAAGTCAAATGTATAGTCGCTCCATTCGGTTCGCTAGATCAACAGATGGGTGGTCGCAGCCTCGAAGAAAAGGGCGACATCTTGCTCACACCTGCGCGAGCGCCTCAGGCGGGAAGCCCAGCCTTGGGCGCATGGCAGCCCCAACGCAAAACGCCCGGGACAGACCCGGGCGCCTCATGAGAGAAACCGAAGTTCTCTGGCTTCAGACTGCCGCCTTGGAGAGGAGCCCTTCGAAAGGCTTCAGCGTCTCCGTGGCGAGGTTCGAGTAGAGAGCGCCCATCTTGGTGGTCTGGCTGACGAAGCTGTCATAGGCGCCCTTCACGAAAGCTGTCTGGATTTCAACAGCCTTGTCGAGGGTCTGCACGCCGAGCAGCTTCTCGACGGTGGCAGAGGTCTGCTCGAAAGACTTGCGGGCAAAATCTGCCGTCTCGGCCGCGATCGTCTGGCTGCTGCTGGAGAAAGCGCCGAGCGCCTTCACGGTGGCATCCAGATTGTCCTGGCCGAACTTCTGAATCTGGGTAAACGACTGGAGCATTGTGAACCTCGGCAATAAGACGTTAGATATCGGTTGGCGCCGCTGGATAGCTGACGAACCCAATATGTGCAGTGCACAAATATTTGTCAAGTTTTGTTGTGCATCGCACAATAAGCAAATCACTCGAATCATCCCCGTTAACCGCCCCGTAACCGCAACCCCTTACCGTTGGAGGATGTGTTGCGCCGGCAACGGTTCCTTTGAGAGAGCCGGGCGTACGGGCCTAAAACCAAACGAAACAGGGATTTCTGCAGCATGAATTCGGTTTGGACGGGACACCGAAAGACATGGGCACTTATTGGTATCGTTGCGTCAATCGCCGTTGCGATAGCTTCTCCGGCAGATGCGGCACGCCGCAAGGTCAAATCGTCCGGCGACGGCTATAGTCTCCTCTCCGCCTCCATCGTCGTCGATGCCAAGACCGGCAAGATTCTGCAGGGCGATAACGTCGACGAGCCGCGCATCCCGGCTTCGCTCACGAAAGTGATGAGTCTTTATCTGCTGTTCGAGCAGCTCGAGCGTGGCCGCATGCGGCTCGATACCCCCCTCACCGTTTCGGCCTATGCTGCAAGCCAGCCGCCGACCAAGCTCGGCCTGCGTCCCGGAGCGACCATCGAGGTCGACGACGCCATCAAAGCCATGGTCACCCTGTCCGCCAACGACGTCTCCGTCGTCGTCGCCGAGAACATCGCCGGCTCCGAGGATGCTTTCGCCCAGATGATGACCCGCAAGGCCAGGGAGCTCGGCATGAGCTCGACGGCCTTCTACAACCCGCACGGCCTGCCGCATGAGCCGCCGAATATCACCACCGCCCGCGACCTGTCGGTCCTCGGCCGCGCGATCCAGGACCGCTTTCCGAGATACTTCGCCTATTTCCAGACCCGGTCGTTCCAATATGGCAAGCGCACCATCCGCGGCCATAACCGGCTGCTCGGCAAGATCGAAGGCGTGGACGGCATCAAGACCGGGTACACCCGTCTGTCGGGCTTCAACCTGCTGACCTCGGTCAACACCGACAACCGCAGCATCGTCGCCGTGGTGCTCGGCGGCAGGTCCGGCGCTTCCCGCGACCAGAAGATGGCGGCCCTCATCGAAAATCATCTGCCCCGTGCCTATGCGGGCACCCGGACGGCACCTTCCGTCGTCGAGAGCCAGCCCGCCATGGTGGCCGAGGCTCCGGCGCCGCGCCCGGTCGAATCCACCTCCGTTGCGGCTCCTGTGAAAGTGGCCTCGGCCACCTCTCAGGCTCCCGTTGCGCAGGCTTCGACGCCTCAGGCTCCCGAGCGTAAGCCACTCGACCTGAACACCTTGCGCCCGGTCGTCGCTTCGGCCGCCGGGGCCAGCTCGACCACCACGCCCTCCTCCGTGCGATGGCAGAAGGGCCAGGAGCCTCTGCCTCTGAATGCTCAGGCCTATGCCGCGCTCCCGGCGCCGGCACAGATCCCAGCCTCTCAAAAGGCCGCTCTGCAGGCCAAGATCGAAGCCAAGGCCGTCGAACCTGCACCAACCAGGACAGCCTCCATCAAGGCTGAAGCCCCCAAGTCCGAGGCTGCCGAGCCCAAGAAGGTTGTGACGGGTTGGGTGATCCAGCTCGGCGCCACGGATGATGAGGACAAGGCAAAGGCCATGCTCGAGGCAGCCCGTGGCCGGTTCGGCAAGATCCTAGGGAAGGCATCGCCCTTCACGGAAAAGGTGACCGTCGACGGCAGCACCCTCTACCGCGCCCGTTTCTCCGGCTTCTCCGAGTCCAATGATGCCGCAAATGCCTGCAAGCAGCTCAAGAAGGGCGGCGTGAACTGCTTCGCGTCCCGCGGCTGATAGCAGCTGCAAACTCTGCGACGGCGCGTGTGTTTGCGCCGTCGCAGTCCGACAAACCGGATCGCGCGTGGAGTATCAGCGATGTCGGCCCAGCAAGACTTCTCTCGCCTCGTTCACGCGAGTCGCGAGGTACGCCGTCCCTCCCTGGTCGGGATGGAGTTTCTTCATCAGCGTCCGATGCGCTTTTCGGATCTCGTCGAGGCTCGCACCCGGCTGAAGCCCCAGGATCTGATAGGCTTCCTCTTTCGTCATTACGCCCGAATGCGCATGGGTGCGCGTCCGCGTGTCACGATCTCCCTGAGCGTTTTCACGCCAGCCGGAAAACCGGCGATCAAGATAAGCCTCTAGGAGGGGAACGCCCTGGGGATCGTGGGCGCAGCATTCGTCATAGAGCCGGCGCAGGCTCTCCGGATCGAGGCTCGAAAGGCGGCGGCCTGCAAACGCGCCGACCAGGATGCCGCCTTCGACAGCCCCGGTTGCGTGGTCGATCTCCATCTCGATCATGGCGGACCTGATGCGGGAAAACCGTCCGGTCGCCTGCTGAAACTTCCGCCAGGGTCCGGGAAGGTTCAGGGCATTCCAGCCCAACGCCCAGGCTCCGAAGCCGCCGAGCAGAAGGGCCATGTCGAAGCGCCCCTTGACGCCCAGAAGCACGGCCGCGCCAAGAGCCGCGACGCCGGCCAAGACTTTGAGGCTCTTTGCCAGCGTCTTCGTATCGGTGCGCGTATAAGTCTTGGCGAGCCACCACAGAAGGGCAACTGCCGCGATTCCATAAAGCAGCATCATCGTTTTCTTCCCCACCCCAACATGTGGGCCGGGATGGGGCTGATGTAAATTGCCAGCTTTGAAGAATGAGAGCCGCGAAGGGCTATTCCGGCCGCTTCGGTATATCGAGGCCGCGCTGGACGGCGGGACGAGCCAGGCCGCGCTCCAGCCAGGCCGGGACCCGTTTCAGGCTGTCGAACTCCACCAGTTCTCCCGCACCGTAGAAGCCGATCAGGTTGCGGACCCAGCCAAGCAGGGAGATATCCGCGATGGTGTAGTCCTCGCCCATGATCCAGTTGCGGCCTTCGAGCCTCGTCTCAAGCACGCCGAGCAGGCGCTTGGATTCATTGCGATACCGCTCGAGCGGACGCTTGTCCTCGATCTCCCGGCCGGCGAATTTGTGGAAGAAGCCGAGTTGCCCAAACATCGGCCCGACGGCTGCCATCTGGAAGAACACCCACTGGATCGTCTCATAACGTCGAGCCGGATCGGAAGGCAGGAGCTTGCTGGTCTTCTCGGCGAGATACAGAAGAATCGCGCCGGATTCGAACAGGGGGAGCGGCTTTCCGCCCGGTCCATCGGGATCGATGATGGACGGGATCTTGCCGTTGGGATTCAGAGACAGAAACTCAGGAGTCCAGGTTTCATTCTGACCGATATTGATGAAATGCGGCTCGTAAGGAAGCCCGGTCTCCTCCAGCATAATGGAGACCTTGACCCCGTTGGGCGTGGGCGTGGAATAGAGCTGGATCCGGTCGGGATGCTGGGCCGGCCAGCGGCTCGCGATCGGGAAGGCAGAGAGATCGGCCATGGAAACTCCATCGTCAGGGTGAGTCGTGATGGAGCGATGCTAGAATGGCCGATCCAGCTTGCAAACGCGAGGCCGCTGCTTGTCCCGATCAAGTTTCAGTGCAACAGGCCAGCCCGGCTGCGCTGGCTTTCCCGTTCCCCAGGCTTGAACGACGATACCGTTGACGCCCGAATCGTGCAGGCGGTCGCTCAGATCGATGAAATGACGCTCTGTCGCTTCGACGTCGATCTCGATCTCCTCGTCTTCGACATGTTCGAGTTCGGAAGCGGCATAGCGCTCGTAGGCGGCCGACATCTCGGCATAGGCGAAGGCTACAGGCAGGGTGCGGAAGATGGTGGAGAATTCCTCATCCAGCTCGCCGGTGGCAAGGTCCCTCATCTGGACCAGGCAGCCATCGTCATGCTCGCAGACCTCGTAACGCCAGTGCCGGCCTTCGGATGCGCACATCAGCATCGGAACCTCCACTCAACTGTACTGCTGAGCCAATGCTGTTCGAGGCAGCGAGGTTCCAGGATTATCCCCAGCAAAAAAGTCTAACGGCGTCCCATGACTTCCGCCCGGACACGGCCGCCGATTCGCACCTGAGTGCCGTTCCCCAAATCGATGAAGCCTTGGTTTGTCCTTAGGGAATTCTCCCTCTTTGCCTCCAAACGGGCAGCCTCGAACCGATCCTTGCATTCCGGCGGCACCTGGACGCGCACGCTAGGCGGCACGTCAGGCATGCGGCACTCTTTCGCAAGGACAGGACCACCGGCGGAAATCAGAAGAGTGGCAGTCGCGCAGAGAAGCCTCATCGAACCAACTCCAAAGATTCACATAGGTTATAGAAGACCCAGCTCGGCCAGCTCGCGTCGCATGTCTTCCGGCATCTTGGCAAGATCGCCCGCTTTCAGATCGATGTCACGCGGAGCGTCCTTGGAGGCAAGATAGCGCCAGCCCTGGAACGGCCTGTAGGGACGCGGCTCCACGGCAATCACCTTCGATTCCAGCACCAGACGACAGCGGCCGATGCCGTCCGCATCGGTGAAGGGGCGGATGTCCAGGAGCTTCTGGCGAGCGGCAACCTGTCCCTTGATCACCCAGAACAAGGAGCCGCCATCCAGCAACTCGTCGACGCGCTTGGGCACCATGCGCGTCGTGTGCGTCTGTTCGTAATCGCGTCCGAGCCGCCGGTGCAAGGCACGGTTTTCCTCGATCCATTCTTCGAGATCCGTAATCGAGTCGCAGCCGACGCAGAGTTTGATCAGGTGAAGTGCCATATCCGTTTCAACCACGCGCCCGTCCGGCCTGTCATCCGGCGATGCGCCGCAGGTCATCCCTCCGTCTTGAGCACGATCAGGCGCGCCCCTTCAGCCACCTGCGCCCCCGGTTCGGCGGCGATCTCCGCCACCTCGGCATCGGAGGGCGCCACCAGCACATGTTCCATCTTCATCGCTTCGACAATGGCGAGACGCTGGCCTTTCTCGACCCGGTCGCCGGGTTGCACGAAAACGGCAATGAGCTTGCCATGCATCGGCGCCTTGACCGTTCCACCCTCGTCCATGTGCTCGAGATCGACATCGAACGGATCGTAGGGCTGCACGAGCGTCTGGCGTCCGTTGCGGATGATGTAGACGCCATGAGGCGCCTCCACCTCCTGATCGATCTCCGCATCGGCCCAAGGATCGCTCGTGCCGAAGGCAACGGTGCTTGCGCCGGAATGTTCGCGGCTGAAAACCTCGCGGGCTTCGACGCGCTCACCATCGACGCGCAAGGGCACGCCGACGCTGCGAAGGCCCAGAAGCTGAAAGCCGTCCGGCATGGACCAGGGCGAGAACGGCTCATCGCTTTTCTGCAGTTCGGCCATGCGCAGCCGCTCGATCTCCCGCGAGATCAGCGTAGATGCGCCGAAGGAAACGGCGATCTCGTCAATCGGCTGAGGTCCGACACCCAGACTCGCAATATTGCGGTCGATGAAGCCGGTATCGAACTGCCCTGCCCTGAATCCCTCGGCCTCGCAGAGCTTCTTCAGGAACGCCGCATTGGTCTTCGGGCCTGCGACGATCGTCTGTCCAAGCGCCTCGGCCAGCTCGTCCAAGGCCTCGTCGCGGGTTGCACCGTGCGCGATGACCTTCGCGATCATGGGATCGTAATGGGGCGTGACCTCGGCGCCGGCCTCGACGCCGGTATCGATGCGAATGCCCTCGCCTTCAGGGAACTCGAGGGCCCAGAGCTTGCCCGTGGAAGGCAGGAATTCCTTTTCCGGATCCTCCGCGTAGAGGCGCGCCTCGACCGCATGGCCGTCGATGGCGAGATCCTCTTGCGAGAAAGGCAGCGGCTCACCCGAGGCGACGCGGAACTGCAGTTCCACGAGATCGAGGCCCGTGATCGCTTCCGTGACTGGATGCTCCACCTGCAGGCGAGTGTTCATTTCCATGAAATAGAAGCGGTCAGGGCGAAGCCCCTCGCGACCGTCGGCGATGAACTCGACGGTGCCGGCCCCCACATAGCCGACCGCGCGGGCAGCCTCGACGGCCGCCTGTCCCATCGCCTGGCTCATCTCGGGCGTCATGCCGGGAGCCGGCGCCTCCTCGATCACCTTCTGGTGTCGGCGCTGGAGCGAGCAGTCGCGCTCGAACAGGTGCACCACGTTGCCATGGCGGTCGGCGAAGACCTGGATCTCGATGTGGCGCGGGGAGAGAATGTACTTCTCCACCAGCACGCGCGGATCGCCGAAGGAATTCTGCGCCTCGCGCTGGGCGCTTTCGAGCGCCGCGTCGAAATCGGCAGCCTTCTCGACCCGCCGCATGCCCTTGCCGCCGCCACCGGCAATGGCCTTGATGAGAACCGGATAGCCGATCTCATAAGCCTTCTGGCGCAGGAAATCCGGATCCTGCTTGGAGCCGTGATAACCGGGCACGACGGGCACGCCTGCCTGCTGCACGAGCGCCTTGGCCGCGTCCTTCAGGCCCATCGCTTTGATGGCGGAGGCTGGGGGCCCGACGAAGACGATGCCGTTGGCCGCACAGGCCTCGGCGAACTCGGCCCGCTCGGACAGAAAACCGTAACCGGGATGAATGGATGCAGCCTTTGTGCGCTTGGCGACCTCGATGATCCTGTCGATCTGGAGATAGCTCTCACGGGCGGGCGGCGGACCGATCAGATGGGCCTCGTCCGCTATCTGCACGAAGAGTGAATCCGCATCGGCTTCCGAATAGACCGCAATGGTGCGCATCCCCAGTCGCTTGGCGGTACGGATGATGCGACATGCGATCTCGCCGCGATTGGCAATCAGGACACTCTCGAGCATTTCCATCCTTTACCAGATTTTCCGTCCGGGTTTTGGGAAACCTAGAGCAAACCTGAGGCCTCTTGTCACCTCCAACCTCTAGCCGCAGCTCGGCTCCAACAGTCTCCTGCCCTTTGGAGTTAGCACTACAGATCCTATGCGGGTGGATAGCGGTC
>KI911956.1:54397-54673 GCA_000517005.1 Microvirga lupini | reverse complement strand
GTTGGCGCGCTCGCGCACCACCGCCATCATGGCAAAGGCCAACATCACCAGCGACCCATGCCGGTGCCAGCCGTGCCACGAGCGGGTCTCGTTGTGTGTCAGGCCCAACTCCGTCTTGGCGGTCTCAAAGGCATCCTCAATCGCCCAGCGCTGGCCCTCCACCCGCACCAGGGCCTCCATCGGCGTGCCGGCCGGGCACCAGGTCGAGAAGAACGCCAGATCCCCATCAGCAATGGTGCGCCGGATCAGCAGCCCCCGTGTCCACAAGCCGGTGAG
>KI911956.1:43648-54297 GCA_000517005.1 Microvirga lupini | reverse complement strand
GTGTTAGGGCGGGCTTCTTGATGCAACTTTGTGCAACTCTCCTCTTGCCGAGGCGCTCGATCCAAGTTAGCCTCTTATTGCAAATAGTTTGCAACTGCAGAAAGACACCATGGATCAGTCCGCCCCCATCTCCCTTGTGCAAAAGGCCGCCTGGCGGCGCTCTTCGGATCTGCCCTCTCTTCCGGAGGTCAATCGCTCGATCGCCGTGCGGCCGGGATCGGTCTGGCGGCGGGCTGCGGCATTTCTGGGGCCAGGCTATCTGGTGGCCGTGGGCTACATGGATCCAGGCAACTGGGCGACTTCCCTCGCCGGCGGCTCCAAATACGGCTATGCCCTGCTCTCGGTCGCGCTGATCTCCAACATCATGGCGATCATTCTGCAATCCCTCTGCGCCCGGCTGGCGGTCGCCACGGGCCGCGACCTCGCCCAAGCCTGTCGGGACGCCTATCCGAGGCCTGTCGCATGGGGCCTGTGGGTTCTGGCGGAACTCGCCATCTGTGCCACGGATCTTGCGGAGGTCATCGGTACGGCGATCGGTCTCAACCTGCTCTTCGGGATTCCGCTCGAAATCGGCGTCATCATCACGGCGCTCGACGTGTTCCTGATCCTCTATCTCCAGAATCTCGGCTTCCGCTGGGTCGAGGCCTTCATCATCACCCTGCTCGGCGTGATTGCCGTGTGCTTCGGCATCCAGATCGCTATGGCCGATCCGAACTGGGCCGGCGTGATCACGGGATTTGCTCCGACGACTGAGATCGTTACCAATCCGGACATGCTCTACCTCGCCCTCGGCATCCTGGGAGCGACGGTGATGCCGCATAACCTCTACCTGCATTCAGGCATCGTGCAGACGCGCGCCTACGGCGACACGTTGAAGGAACGGCGCGAAGCTCTGCGCTTCGCAACGCTCGACTCGACCATTGCGCTGATGTTCGCGTTGACGATCAACGCGTCCCTGCTCATCCTCGCGGCCGCTGCCTTCCACCACACCGGCCGATCCGAAATCGCGGAACTCGGCGAAGCGCATACCCTCCTCCAGCCGATTCTCGGCAGCGCAATTGCGCCGGTGCTGTTTGGCCTGTCGCTTTTGTGCTGCGGCCTGAATTCCACGGTGACGGCAACCATGGCAGGCCAGATCGTCATGGAGGGCTTCATCAATTTCAGGATGGCGCCCTGGATGCGCCGCCTCATCACGCGCGGCATCGCCATCATTCCCGCCGCCGGCGTCACCATCGCCTATGGCGAGAGCGGCACGGCGAAACTCCTGATCCTGAGCCAAGTGATCCTGAGCCTCCAGCTCCCCTTCGCGGTCATCCCGCTTGTGACCATGACCGCCTCGAAGGCCAAAATGGGCGCCCTCGTCACGCCGCGCTGGCTCACGGCCATCGCCGGCGTGGTCGCTGCTGTGATCGTGGTGCTGAACGTGAAGCTTCTGGTGGACTTTGTGATCGGGTGAGCCAGGCTGCGGAACTTACTGTATCCGCGCCTCCGACAGACCGGAGCGCCATGTCAAATCCGCGATCAGCCCTGCGGGAAGAAGCGCGAGAGTTGGCGTCGTCGGAACACCTGCGGCGTCCAACAGGTCGGCCACCCAGTGGTTACACACACGAAACAAGTTGAAACGGCCTGTGGCTTTGTAGAACAGGCTCGGTCCGTAGAGGCCGGGACCTAACTCCTGGGGCCGGCGGCCGTCATCCGGGGCAAAGGATTCTTCGATCTTCTGCCCGAGACGCGCGAAGCCTTCCGGAGAAAGCCTGATTCTCACGAGATCGGATGTCGGAAAGGTCCGTTCCGGCTCCATCTCCAGTCCGACGACATGAAGGACACTTCCTTGGCCCTGTCCTGTGAGGGCAAGCCAAGCGAGGCGCCACTGGAATTCGTCCGTCGTCGGCGTCGCACGATAGAATTCGGCATCGCCCCATCCGAACTCGATCCATTCATAGTGCTGGAAGCGTGAAGCGATCGAGATCAGGGCCGGCAGCCCCTTCGCACTTCCGAGATTGGCAATCTGTTTCCGGGGCAGCGCCAATCCGGCGTGATAGCCGTTGCTGACGAACACAACCTCCAGACCGTCCCTGCCGGCTGGAAAGATCTTCGGATCGCCATGCCGTGCGGTCAGCACGATCAGGCCCGCCAAAACGAGGAGAAGGGCGATAATGCCCTTCAACCCGTTTCGTAGAATATGCCTCAACCGGCGTCCTTGAGGCGCCCGAGCGCCTCTTCCATCTTCGCCTTGCGGGTCAGGGCCTCCTCGCGGCGTTCGCGCTGCTCCTCGACGACTTCCTCGGGAGCGCGCTTGATGAAATCCGCATTCCCGAGCTTCGCGTCGATCTTGCCGACTTCCACGTCGAGCTTCTGGATTTCCTTGGCGAGGCGCGCGCGCTCGGCGTCGAGATCGATCACACCCTCCAATGGCAGAGCCGCCACTTCGCCACGTATAAGGAGCTGGATCGAGCTCTTCGGAGCGGCATTGGCGAAGGAGATGTCAGAGAGGCGCGCGAGGCGCTTCACGATATCGCCCCAGCGTCCGGCGCGAGCTTTCACGTCGGCGGAGGATGCCACGAGCACGAGCGGGATCTGCGCTCCGGCCGGCACGTTCGTCTCGGAACGGGCCGAGCGGATCTCATTGACTAGGTCCACCACCCAGCCGATCTCGGCCTCCGCCTGCTCGTCGATGAGATGATCCAGGTCGGACCAGGGTGCGAGCGCCAGGATCGTTTCGCGCTTCGGTCCATCCTGCCCCTTGATCGTCCACAGCTCTTCCGTGAGGAAGGGCATGAAGGGATGCAGCAGCTTGGCGATCTCGTCGAGGATAAAGGCAATGGTGGCGCGGGTTTCGTCCTTCGCGGGCGAATCCGCGCCCTGCAGCACGGGCTTGGCGAGTTCGAGGGTCCAGTCGCAGAACACGTTCCACACGAAACGATAAGCCGCTAGCGCCGCCTCATTGAACTTGTAGTTGTGGATGCCGGCGGACACCTCGTTGATCGCCTTGGCGCATTCACTGAGCGCCCACTTGTTGAGTGTTTCCTTCACCGACTTCGGGTCGAAGTCCGCGATGCGCCTACACTCGTTCATCTCGGCAAAGCGCGCGGCGTTCCAGATCTTGGTCGCGAAGTTGCGGTAGCTCTCCACGCGCTGGACGGAGAGTTTGATGTCGCGACCCTGCGCCGCCATGGCCGCGAGGGTCATGCGCAGTGCATCGGCGCCGTATTGGTCGACTACGTCGAGAGGGTCGATGACGTTGCCTTTCGACTTCGACATCTTCGCGCCCTTCTCGTCGCGGACGAGGGCGTGGATATAGACCGTGTCGAAGGGCACCTCGTCCATGAAATGCAGGCCCATCATCATCATCCGGGCAACCCAGAAGAAGATGATGTCGAAGCCGGTGACGAGGGTATTGGTCGGGTAGTAGCGCTTCAGCTCCGGAGTGTCGTCCGGCCAGCCCAATGTGGAGAACGGCCACAGCGCCGAGGAGAACCATGTGTCGAGCACGTCCTCGTCGCGCTTGAGCGTCACGTCGCGTCCGTTCTTGGCGCGTGCCTCCGCCTTGGCATCCTCCTCGCTCATAGCGACGAAGACGTTGCCCTGATCGTCATACCAAGCCGGAATCTGGTGGCCCCACCAGAGCTGGCGCGAGACGCACCAGGGCTCGATGTTCTCGAGCCACTGGAAATAGGTCTTCTCCCAGTTCTCGGGCACGAACTTCGTCTGGCCCTTGCGCACGGCGCCAAGCGCGCGCTCGGCGAGAGGTTTCACGTTCACGTACCATTGATCCGTGAGGTACGGCTCGATCACCACGTTCGAACGGTCGCCATGCGGAACCGTGTGGGCATGCGGCTCGATCTGGACGAGAAGCTCCCGCTCCTCCAGCATCAGGACGATGCGCTGGCGCGCCTCGAAGCGGCCGACGCCGTCGAGGGCCAGCACAGCCTTGAGATCGTCAGTCTGCTCGAGACCCTCCAGGAAGGCATCGTTGCCGGCGAGTGCCAGTTGAGCCTCTGTGCCGAAGATGTTGATGAGCGGCAGCTTGTGACGCTTGCCGACCTCGAAGTCGTTGAAGTCGTGCGCAGGCGTGATCTTCACCGCGCCGGTGCCCTTCTCGGGGTCGGAATACTCGTCAGCGACAATGGGAATACGGCGGCCGACCAGCGGCAGGACGGCAAACTTGCCGACCAGATCCTTGTAGCGCTCGTCTTCAGGGTGAACGGCCACGGCCACATCGCCGAGCATGGTCTCGGGACGAGTGGTAGCCACCGTGATGGAGCGGTCGGGCATTCCCTCGATGGCATAGCGGATGTGCCAGAGATTGCCCTTCACTTCGACCTGCTGGACCTCGAGATCCGAGATCGCGGTCTGGAACTTGGGGTCCCAGTTCACGAGGCGCTTGTCCTTATAGATCAGTCCCTGCTTGTAGAGATCGACGAAGACCTTCAGGACGGCACGGGAAAGGCCCTCATCCATGGTGAAGCGCTCGCGCGACCAGTCGCAGGAGGCACCGAGGCGCTTGAGCTGGCGCACGATGGTGCCGCCGGACTCCTCCTTCCACTCCCAGACCCGCTTCACGAACTCCTCACGGCCGAGGTCGCGGCGCTGGATCTGGCGTTCCGCCAACTGGCGCTCGACGACCATCTGCGTGGCGATGCCCGCATGGTCCATGCCCGGCTGCCAGAGCACGTCCCTGCCCCGCATGCGCTCGAAGCGGCAGAGGATGTCCTGGATCGTGTTGTTGAGGGCATGCCCCATATGGAGCGAGCCGGTCACGTTCGGCGGCGGAATGACGATCGTGTAGGGTACCGCGTCCTTGCGATCCGCACGACCGGCCTTGAAGGCCTCAGCCTCTTCCCAGCGGGTGGAAATGCGTGCTTCGACAGCGGAGGGATCGAACGTCTTGTCCATCATGATGAGTACCGGTCTTTTGGCGCGAGAAACGCGCAAGCAAGACGGCTACAAACCGGACGGATCGGTCGAAGTCAACAGAGGGGCGACAATCTGAGTGCATCCGGCTTCGAATGTGGCCGCCCACCGCACGGCGTGCCCGACTGGAGGCTCACCCCCGGCAGCGGGTCACGCGTTCGATCTCGGCCCGTACCAATCGTTCGACCAGGGAAGGAAGATTGTCATCGAGCCATGACTTAAGCATGGGCCGCAGCATCTCCTTCATGAGATCTTCGACAGTCTGCGGCTGGCTGGGCCTTACGGAAGCGCTGAGACGCTCGAAGGCGCCGGAAACCGAGGCGCTGGTTGCGTCCGAGAGGAGAAGATCGGCCTTTGCTGGCTCGACAGCCGTGATCGGCGCGGTCGCCATCGAGAGGGGTTCAGGCATGGCGACAGGCGCCGAGGCCGGCGGTTCAGGTTCCTGAAGGATATGAAGGTGTTCTACGACCTCGCCCTCAGAATACCGATCGTCGAGCACCGCATCCCCTCGGCTCCAGGGCCCGAGGACCGGCTCGTTGGGACCTGAGGCGACCAGTGGGGCCACATGAAGCTCGGCAATATCGAGGACATTTTTCAGAGGCGAGGAAACCGGCTCCTCAGGCTCGGAGGGTTGCAGCGCCTCATCGTCAGCGATGATGCGCCGGATGGAAGCCAGAATTTCTTCCATCGATGGCTCATTAACCTTCAGGCCCGCAGAACCCATAGCCACATCCAAATCAAAATACGCAAGAATCACATTCGAATGAATGTAAATGAAGTATTTTACGCAACCTTAAAGAAAACAAGCGGGGCCAGAACTTTTTGGTTCTGGCCCCGAAACTTATCAACGGCCGTCGGGAGTGCTTGTCCCGATCCAAAGATCTTTGACCTGATCGTAATGGATCTTCGGGCTGTAGTGATTGACCTTGAGTGCAAGCGCCCGTGAGTTGAGGCGACCCATCGCATTGACGAGACTGTAAGAGGCCACCACCCGATCGCGCTGGGCCGTGATGAGGTTCACACGGGCATTCAGCAATTCCTGCTGGGCGTTCAAGACGTCCAGGGTCGTGCGCTGACCGACGCGAGCCTCTTCACGTACACCGCTGAGCGCGGTCTCGGCAGCATCGATCTGGGCCTGGGCGGCTACGATCTGGGCGCGAGCCGCCTCCAGCCGTCCCCAGGAGGAGCTCACGGCGGCGCGGACCTGATCGCGCACGGAATCGGCCTCCAGGCGGCGCTGCCCGACCACTTCCTTGGCCTGGCGCGTCGCCGCATAAGCCTGCCCGCCTTCGTAAATCGGAACCGTCAACCGGGCGACCACGGAGGCCGAAAGCGCAGCGTCGCCCTCCTGCTGCCGGTCATAACGCTGGTCGACGGCGCCGGCGACACCCAGCTGCGGAGCAAGGGCACCTTCTTCGACCTTCACCTGCAGCTCGGCCACATCGACGGCGTGCTGGCGGGCCTTGATGGCGGGATGCTCGTTGAGGGCAACTTTTAGAGCCGCATCGACTGTACGAGGCGTCAGGCGATCCAGGGGACGTCCGGGCGCCAATTGGGCAGGCTCTACACCGACGACTTGGCGGTAGACAGCAATGCTGTTGCGCAGATTAGCCTCGGCCAGGCTGGCCTCGGATCGCGCGGCGGCCAGACGGGCTTCCGCCTGGGCGACGTCGGTCCGCGTCACCTCGCCTACGTTGAATCGATCCTGGGTCTGACGCAGCTGCTCGTCGATGACCTCGACGTTGTTGCGCTGCAGGTCGAGAATGGCGGTATCCCGCAGAACGTCCATATAGGCCGTTGCAGCATCGAGCAGAACGCTCTGCTCGGTGGTATTCAGGGTTTCCCGAGAGCCGAGGACGGAGGATTCCGCCGCGCGGACCCGGTTCTGGGTCCGGAACCCATCGAAGATCGTCTGATTGAGTTCAACGACGAACCCGCGAGGGTTGAGCGCACTCCGAGTTGTCGTATTCGGCGAGAACCGCGATGCGGGCGTCTCGGCCGACACCCAGGTTCGGCCGACATCGGCCGTGCCGTTGATCGTCGGCCGGTATCCGGACTTCGCCTGGGCGACCGTTTCATCCGTCGCGCGGACATTCGCGCGCTGAGCATTCAGATCCGGATTGTTGCCGTAAGCGCGTGCCAAAGCGCTTTCCAAGGTCTCGGCCGACACCCCGCCGGGGCCCATCAGCACGAATACCGAGGTCATCGCCCCAAAGAGCAAGCGATACGTCTTCTTGGAATGCTTATTCTTCACGCGCACCTGCCTAGCGACCAATACGGAACAACCGCAAGAGCCGCCGTTTTCAGAAACCACTACGACTCAAAGCGCAACAATACCCAAGGGAACAGAGTCGGCAACAACGCGTTAGGGCCAACTCGATTTTAGCTTGGGAGTGGCGCAAAAAAGCGACACTATTAACCGAGGAAATTAAGGATCTGGAAGGGATTAGAACGTGAAGCCCGGGGTCTGGACGAAGGGCGCCAGAAGAGGCGCCGCGGCTTCGAACAGGCTGCGCTCGCCGATGGCATCGCCGGAGCGGACATAGAGCATCGCCCGGGCGGCACGCCCCCGCCCCTTCACGCATACGAGGCGGCCACCCTCAGCCAGCTGCTGGAGGAGCCTCTCGGGGCGCACCTCGACGGAGCCGTTCACGAGAATGGCGTCATAGGGAGCATGGGCGGCATAGCCCTGATCGAGGGGACCCGTCACGACAGCGGCATCGCCGGCACCGGCAGCGCTCAGGCACTGCTTGGCAGCAGCGGCAAGCGTTTCATCCGATTCAAGGGCCATCACCTGGGCGCCAAGCCTGTGAAAGACCGCCGAGGCGTAGCCGCGGCCGCCTGCGACGTCGAGAACCTTGTCGCCCGCATCGATCTCAAGCGCCTGGATCATGCGTCCCAGGATCATCGGCGCGAGCATATAGCGGCTCTCGCCGCTGTCACTAACGAGGATATCCTGGTCGATATAGGCAAGGCCCTCGCGACCCGGGAGCACGAAAAGCTCCCTCGGAACGCTGTCCATGGCATCGAGAAGATGGATGTCGTTCACATCGAAAGTGCGCAGCTGGCCATCAACCATCATGCGGCGCGCTTGGGTGAAATCGACCATGGATAGTGCCTTCAGAATTTTGTTGGAGGCCTCGCCCGGAATCGAACCGGGGTGCAAGGATTTGCAGTCCTCTGCGTAACCACTCCGCCACGAGGCCATCCGGGGCGTGTCACGAACGCGACGGCTGCTCCATAGCAACCATCCCCCCAAAGAGCAACAGCCCCTTTTCGGTCCCGTGCGCCAACAATGCACTTGCAACCGTCGAAACCCGTGCTATATGCCTCCCACCTCGCCGACGGACACGTCCCTGGTGACCTCCGCGGCGCTCAAGAGGCTCAGGTTTGAGCCTTCTTTGAAGGGTATGGCTTATTCCGGCGTGGCGCAGCGGTAGCGCAGCGGACTGTTAATCCGTTGGTCGTAGGTTCGAATCCTACCGCCGGAGCCAACCTTCCTACACGCTCCTCATCAGCAGTATCGACAAGCAGCCTCGGCTGATGGGGATACCCTGCATTGCGGTTCGAAGCTTGGCTATGCCCCGACACCGTGAGCGCCGAGTTACGCTCTGCCGTTCTGGTCTGGTTCCGCGACGATCCTCACCTCGGTGACAGCCCTGCCTTCACCGCTGCCGCGACAACCGGATCGCGGGTTCTATGCTTCGCCATTGTCAGCGGCGACATGGACGGACTGCATTCGCTCGGCGGTGCGACTCGCTCCGGGCTCTTGGAGAGGTTTTGGAGCGAGGGGCAGATCCGGCGGGAATCAGGCCGGCGAGCCCTGTCCCGCTCATCGTCCGCACGGCCCGGCGCGGGAACGTGCATGACACGCCTTCCGTAGCCCTTTCGTCTCGGCCGCGGACCCATTCCTAATATTTGACCAACGGAGCGGCTTGACCGGCAAAGCTCCTTGCCGTCAGCATCGCGCCTCGCTTCCCGCATGAGGCCGCTCAGGCCCGTACAGCTCGAGACGATCATGACCGCGACCAAGCTTCTTTTCCGCGACGATGCCTATGCCACCTCCTGTGAGGCGCGCGTTCTCGGGACCACTCCGGAGGGCGGAGTGATTCTGGATTGCACGGTGTTCTACGCCCAGGGGGGCGGGCAACCGGGAGACGTCGGCGCCATCGTGAAGGCGAATGGCGACAGGTTCGATGTCACGAATACGGTTTACGGTCCTGACCGTTCGCAGATCGTGCATCTCGTGGGGCCGGAGACGGCATCGCGTTTCGCGGAAGGCGAAACCGTGGAATTGCAGCTCGACTGGCCTCGTCGCTTGAGACGCATGCGCGTTCATACGGCGCTTCATCTGCTGAGCGTCGTCCTGCCCTACCCGGTCACAGGCGGCGCCATCGGTGAGGGCGATGGGAGGCTCGATTTCGACATTCCCGATGCCGGCCTCGACAAGGCCGAGATCACGGAGAAGCTGAATGCCCTCATCGCCCGGGATGCGCCTGTCACCGAGCGCTGGATCACGGATGAGGAACTCGACGCCAATCCCGGTCTCGTGAAGACCATGTCCGTGAAGCCGCCCCTCGGATCCGGCCGCGTTCGTCTGGTCGAGATCGAAGGAATCGATCTTCAGCCCTGCGGCGGCACCCATGTCCGCCGCACCGGCGAGATCGGCACGGTCGCGGTCACCGATATCGAGAAGAAGGGCAAGCAGAACCGCCGCGTTCGCATGTCCCTGGTCGACTGAACTCATTCCTCAAGGAGTTGCCAATGTCCCAGCCTTTCGTTTCGACCTCCTGGCTGCAGGAGCACCTGAGCGATCCCAACCTCGTGGTCGTCGATGGCTCGTGGTATCTCCCGAACCAGAATCGCGATCCTCAGGCCGAATACCTCGCCGGCCATATTCCCGGCGCGGTGCGCTTCGATATCGATACGGTGAAGGACACATCCTCCTTGCTGCCCCACATGCTTCCTTCGCCGGAGGACTTTGCGAAAGCCGTGGGAGCGATGGGGATCAGCGAGGACATGACCATCGTCGTTTATGACGGCGCGGGTCTGTTTTCGGCTCCGCGCGTCCGCTGGACCTTCCAGGTCTTCGGCGCACGCAACGTCTCGATCCTCGAAGGCGGCTTTCCGGCCTGGAAGGCGGAGGGGCGTCCGGTCGAGACCGGGTCGGAAAAGTCCCGATTGCCTCGAACCTTCACTCCGTCCTTCAACGCCTCTGCCGTCGCGGACGCATCCGCGGTGCAGGAAGCGCTTCGTTCCGGCACCACACAGGTGATCGATGCGCGTCCTGCGGAGCGTTTCCGAGGCGAAGCGCCCGAGCCTCGTCCCGGCCTTCGTGCAGGACACATGCCGGGCAGCCTCAATCTGCCCTTCGGTCAGATCGTCGAGAACGGCCGGTTGAAGGACGAGGCGAGCCTCGAGAAGGCCATCGCCGACGCGGGAATCGATCCTGAGCGACCGATGATTACGAGCTGTGGCTCAGGCGTCTCTGCCGCCATCCTCGGCGTTGCCTTCGAAGTCGCCGGACACCCGATCAAGGCGATCTATGACGGCTCGTGGTCGGAATGGGGGGTACGGGATGATTTGCCCGTGGAGACAGGACCGGCGAAGAAGGTCTGATCGTGCTCTTCCCTGCCGGAGGGCAGAAGGATGACACACGAGGTCGGCCGCCCTCGATCCCTCTCCGCTATCACCGGCCTTGAGCCGGCTATGACGCGGGCGGGTGATCGATCTCG
>KI911956.1:39920-43548 GCA_000517005.1 Microvirga lupini | reverse complement strand
CGCCTCACAGGATCCGGATGGCCTGGACTGATCCTCGGATCAGCTCCGGGGATGGTCATGACGCGAGCGCGGACATCCCCCTGTCGGTTTGGACCCAACCAACGCAAAAAGCCCCGGATGTTGCCGGGGCCTTTATCGTTTCGTCTGATCGAGATCAGTGCAGGATCTGGGACAGGAAGAGCTTGGTGCGCTCGTGCTGCGGGTTCTTGAAGAACTCGTCCGGCGTGTTCATCTCCACGATCTGCCCGTAATCCATGAAGATCACCCGATCGGCGACCTGACGGGCGAAGCCCATTTCGTGGGTGACGCAAAGCATGGTCATGCCCTCGTCGGCGAGGCCCACCATGGTGTCGAGCACTTCCTTCACCATCTCGGGATCGAGCGCCGAGGTCGGCTCGTCGAACAGCATGATCTTCGGGCTCATGCAGAGCGAGCGGGCGATCGCCACGCGCTGCTGCTGGCCGCCGGAGAGCTGGCCCGGGTACTTGTTGGCCTGCTCGGGAATCTTGACCCGCTTCAGGTAGTGCATGGCGATCTCTTCCGCCTCCTTCTTGGGCATCTTCTTCACCCAGATCGGCGCGAGCGTGCAGTTCTCCAGAATCGTCAGATGCGGAAAGAGGTTGAAGTGCTGGAACACCATGCCGACCTCGCGGCGCACCTCGTCGATGCGCTTGAGATCGTTGGTGAGTTCCGTGCCGTCGACGATGATGCGGCCCTTCTGGTGCTCTTCCAGACGGTTGATGCAGCGGATCATCGTCGACTTGCCGGAGCCAGATGGCCCGCAGATGACGATCTTCTCGCCGCGGCGCACGTTGAGGTTGATATCCCGCAGCACGTGGAACTCACCGTACCACTTGTGCACATCGATCATCTGGACAGCGGATTCGGCCTTGGGATCGATGTCGACGGAACGGATGGTTTGAGATGACATTGTGGTCGCCATGAATGTTTACCGGTTCTGGCCTGCCGCAAGGCGCCGCTCGACTCCGAGCGAATACCGCGACATGCCAAAGCAAAAGACGAAATAGAACAGAGCCGCGAAGGCATAGCCCGTGATACCGATGGTCGGAGCCGCCCAGTTCGGGTCGATGCGGGACGCCTCGATGGTCTTCACCAGATCGAAGATGCCGACGATGGCCACGAGCGACGTGTCCTTGAACAGGCCGATGAAGGTATTCACGATGCCGGGAATCACGATCCGCAGGGCCTGGGGCAGGATGATGAGAGTCATCATCTGCGGATAGTTGAGCCCTAAGGACATCGCGCCCTCATATTGACCCTTCGGCATGGCCTGGAGACCGCCGCGCACCACCTCGGCCATGTAGGCGGAGGCAAAGAGCGCGGTGCCGATGAGAGGCCGCAGAAGGCGGTCGACCGTCATGTCGCCCGGCAGGAAGAGCGGCAGCATGGTGTTGGCCATGATCAGCACCGTGATCAGCGGCACGCCACGCACGAACTCGATGAAGATCACCGAGGCCATCCGCACCATAGGCAGCTTGGAGCGCCGTCCCAGCGCCAGCACGATGCCGAAAGGCAGCGAGACTACGATGCCGACCGTCGCCACGAGCAGCGTCACCAGGACGCCGCCCCACAGGGACGTGGGCACATGCGCGAGACCGAAATCGATATCAACAATCGCGAGCGTGATGCCGATCGCCGCGACGATACCGCCGCCCATGATGAGCGCTGGGCGTATGGCGGTCTTGAGCAGGGCGGCAAAGAAGGCGAACAGCGCGATCACCAGCGCCCCGAAGATCGCGAAGCCGAGCCAGAATCGGCCTCCGAAATCGGCATTGCCGCCGGTCAGCAGTACGTAGGAGACGACCGGGAAAAGCCAGAAGAAATAGATTGCTCCCAGATCCCGGCGCGGGGCCCTGAGCCAGAGCAGCCAGACGACGCCGATGGCCAGAAGGGCGAAGAAGATGTCGACCCGCCAGCGCTCGGAAACCGTGTAGGAGCCGTAGATGAAGTAGTTGATCTTATCCCAGATGAAGGCCCAGCAGGCACCGGCTTCGCTGCCGCCAGTATCGGCGCGGCAGGCTGCCCGGTCGGTCCCGGTCCAAACTGCATCGATGAACAGGAATCTCACCAGCGGCGGAACGCTGACGTACAGGAGATAAAACACTACCAACGTCAGTACAGTGTTGAAGGGTCCGGAAAATAGGTTTTCCCGGATCCAGGCGACGGGGCCGCGAGCCAGATTGGGCGGAGGCAGCGCCTCCACCTGCTTGGCTTGGACGTAACGGGGGATGTCGACGGCGGTGCTCATGCGATCTCCTACCGTTCGACGATCGCCACGCGGCGATTGTAGATATTCATGATGAACGAGGTCACGAGACTGATCGTCAGATAGACGCCCATGGTGATGACCGACGACTTCGATGGCCTGACCCGTCTGGTTGAGCACGGTTCCCATGAAGACCTGCACGAGGTCGGGGTAGCCGATGGCCACAGCCAGCGAGGAGTTCTTCGTTAGGTTCAGGTATTGGCTGGTCAGCGGCGGAATGATGACGCGCATGGCCTGCGGGATCACCACGAGGCGCAGGGTCTGCCCCGGTGTGAGACCGAGAGAGCCTGCGGCTTCCGTCTGGCCCTTCGACACGGCCAGGATGCCGGCACGGACGACTTCGGCGATGAAGGCTGCGGTGTAGGTGACGAGGCCGAGGAGCAGCGCCACGAATTCCGGCAGGATCTGCATGCCGCCCGTCAGGTTGAACGTTCCCTTGCGCGGCAACTCGAAGGTGATGGGATTGGTGCCGGTCACGGCAAGGACGATCCAGGTCAGGATCGGCAGACCGAGGATCAGAGCCAGCGTAACCTTGCCGACGGGATATTGCCGTCCGGTCTGTTCCTGCTGCTTCCTGGCCCAACGGCGGTACACGAACGTACCGACGAGGCCGATCACGAGCGCCGCAACGAGAACCGAGATACTTGAGCCCCAGATGGGCTTGGCCATGAAGAGGCCGCGGGAATTCAGGTAGAACCCTGCACCCATCTCAAGGGAATTGCGGGGCTGCGGCAGGGTTCCGAGAACGGCGATGTACCAGAACAGCAACTGCACCAGCAGCGGGATGTTGCGCAGCACCTCCACATAGACCATGGCAACCTTCGCAACCATCCAGTTCTTGGACAGCCGCGCGATGCCGATGACGAAGCCGAGGATCGTGGTGAAGAAGATGCCGATGGCGGAGACAAGCAGCGTGTTGAGGAGGCCGACGATGAAGGCGTCGCCATAAGTCCCACCTGCTGCGCTGAACTGGATCAGCGTCTGGCTGATGTCGAAACCGGCGGTGTTGTTGAGGAAACCGAAGCCTGACGCGATCTTGGCGCGCTGCAGGTTCTCGATGGCATTCGTCGCGGCGACATAGAAAAGATAGATGATCGCGACGACGAGAACGACCTGATAGAAAATCCCACGAACTTTGGGATCGTACAGGAACGATTTTTTGGGGGGCGATGTCTGACTGACAGCGGTCTGCACTGAGTTCATCCTCTGACGGCTTTTTTATTTTATGACCGGGCCGTTCTCCCCAGTTCATGCTTGGGTCAAACCCCATGAACGGGCGGCTTTTTATCGTTCTTAAAAGGACGCCCGGAATATACGGGCGTCCTGGTCTTGGATCGGCTT
>KI911956.1:39609-39820 GCA_000517005.1 Microvirga lupini | reverse complement strand
TGGAAAGCGAGAGCCGAACTGCTCGTCGCGCACGGTTTGTTTCAGCGGACCTCCTGGCGGAGCCAGGGTCGGCCACCCGCGAGCACAGGGGTGCGAGCCTGCGGCGGGACCGGGCCTGCTCCCACACTGCGACGCCTCGCGAGCGCGCCCCTCACAGGAACAGATCTAAGGCAATGATATAGCTCAGCTTGCAGTGGCTGTCAAGAACAAA
>KI911956.1:19536-39509 GCA_000517005.1 Microvirga lupini | reverse complement strand
GCCTGGGCCGAGGCGCCCGTGGCAAACAGGCTGGCTGTCAGGCCGAAGGCAATCGATACGAGAGCCTTTTTCATGTTGGTATCTTCTCCCAATAGTTCGACATGGCTCGACCGTTTATGGTTATCACCCCCCAGCCGAGCCCCGGATAGACCGTTCCGCGCCGCCTCGGTTGAGACGGCATCGAGATCCATCACATTCC
This sequence comes from Microvirga lupini, assembly GCA_000517005.1. Taxonomy (GTDB): domain Bacteria; phylum Pseudomonadota; class Alphaproteobacteria; order Rhizobiales; family Beijerinckiaceae; genus Microvirga; species Microvirga lupini. The sequence continues at coordinate 39,310 of KI911956.1, read as the reverse complement.
ATGATTAATCACTGGTCAAGTCTTGATGGAAGGCATTTCTTGCCTGACTTGACGGCAGGGGCTGCCCGGTTTCAGATCGAAATCTCCTCAGCAAGCCCTTGAAGCAATGTCAAAACTCCCTCCAAAGCCCCAGAACATATCCGAACGAACCCGCCTCGTGCATGCCGGACGGGAGCCGTTCGAGCAGTACGGCTTCGTCAATACGCCGATCTACCGCGGCTCCACCGTCCTGTACCCGACGACCGACGACCTCCTGCACCGGCGCGGGCGGTATTCCTATGGAACGAAAGGGACACCGACCACGAATTCCCTGGAGACGGCCTGGACGGAGCTGACGGGAGCGGCCGGTACGGTGCTCGCCCCTTCGGGCCTCGCCGCCGTCACGGTTGCCCTTATGTCATGCTTGAAAGCAGGCGATCATCTTCTGGTGACGGATTCGATCTACCTGCCGACCCGGCAGTTCTGTAACGGCGTACTCAAGAATTTTGGTGTGGAAACCACCTATTATGATCCGCAGATCGGCGCCGGAATCGAAGCCCTGATCCGCCCGAACACGACAGCGGTGTTCACGGAGGCTCCTGGCTCCCAATCGCTCGAGATGCAGGACATCCCCGCCATTGCCGAGGTGGCGCACCGGCATGGGGCCGTGGTCCTCATGGACAATACCTGGGCGACCCCCCTGCTCTTCCCGCCCCATGAGCGCGGCGTGGACATCGCCATCGAGGCCGGCACCAAATACCTCAGCGGAGGGTCGGACCTGCTGCTCGGCATGGTTTCTGCCAATGAACGCTGCTTCAAGCGGCTTCGCGAGACCTATGATTCCTTTGCCATGTGCCCGGGCCCGGAAGATGTCTTCCTGGGCCTAAGAGGCCTGCGCACCATGGCGCTGCGCCTGCGGGAGCATGGGAACCAGGCCCTGGAGATGGCTCGCTGGCTCGAAGCCCGGCCCGAGGTGGCGCGGGTGCTGCACCCGGCTCTGGAGACCTATCCCGGCCATGAAATCTGGAAGCGAGACTTCAAGGGCTCTTCCGGCCTGTTCTCGATCATCCTCAAGCCCTGCTCCGACCAGGCGCTCGCCGCCATGCTCGACGGGTTGTCCCTCTTCGGCATGGGTTATTCCTGGGGCGGCTTCGAGAGCCTCGTGATCCCCTTCAACTGCGCCACCTACCGCACGGCCACCAAGTGGGAGCCCGGCGGCCATGCCCTGCGCTTCCATATCGGACTGGAGGATCTGGACGATCTGAAGCGGGATCTCGATGCCGGATTCACGCGGCTTCGGGAGACGGATGCAAAGGCGGCGTAGGAATCCAGGCTTCGGCACTACCCCGCCGAAGCCTCCGCCTCGGAGCCGGAGACGACAGTGCCTCCGGCATTCTTCTTCTCCTTCGCAATCAGCATCAGATTGCGGATATAGATGAAGATCGAGAAGGCCTGGGGCAGGATGATGACGATATCGCGCCGGGCAAAGCCATAAACCATGGTCATCAGACCACCCGCAATGGACAGAAACCAGAATCCCATCGGAATTACGCTTTTCTCCGCCTTCTCGCTCGCGATCCACTGCACGAGGAAGCGCGCGCCGAAGACGAACTGGGCCAGCACGCCGAAGGCGGCCCAAAGATCGAACCGGGCAACGACCACATCGTAGAAATAAAGCCCCAGATCGTGGGAAAGACGCATCAACATCAGATGATTTCCTGAGCAGCGGGAACGCGACGGCGACGGCGGATCAACCACCAGACTCCGGCTAAATCAAGGATGCCGACCCAAAGCCGGTCGAACATGCCATAATTGGAGCGGCCCGCATGGCGGGGGCGGTCGATGACGTCCACATGGGCGATCTTATGGCCTTCCCGCTTGACCAGGGCCGGCATGAAGCGGTGCAGGGCATCGAAATAGGGCAGCCGCAGATAGACATCGCGCCGGAAGGCCTTCAAGCCGCAACCCGTATCCCGCGTCCCATCCTTCAGGATCTTCCCGCGCACGCTATTGGCGATGCGGGATTGCCACTTCTTGTAGGCGCCATCCTTGCGCCCCACCCGCTGCCCGGCGACAAGCGCCGTCTGCGGATCGTCGAGGGCTGCCACAAGCTGGGGAATGAAGGCCGGATCGTTCTGCCCGTCTCCATCCAGGGTGACGACGATGGGCCCGCGGGCGGCAAGGACGCCGGTGCGAACGGCCGCGCTCTGGCCACAGCTTGCATCATGCCGGACGAGGCGTAGCCAGGGCCGGGTCGTGCGGGCGTTCAGAGCCTGCTCCACGGTCGCATCCGTCGAGCCGTCGTCCACATAGATCACCTCAAAGGGCGAGAGCGGCGCGCAGGCGCGTTCGATCTCCTCCACCAGGGGGAGGATGTTGAGCGCCTCGTTCTTGACAGGCACCACGACGCTGATGCGGGGGCCCAGGGAAAGGTCAGTCATCCGTTACGGGCCATTGCTGGCCACCTCTTTGAAAAAGCAAACTCGGCTTCAGAAGCCAGTCGCATAGGCCGCGATATCGACCCGCCGCCCGCTGTTGATATTGAATCCCTGGATTCGGGTCGAGAGCGTGGGCTGCTGCTTCAGACGCTCGTTCTCAGTCCGGAACTCGCCCTCATAGCGCTTTTCCACGAAAACGACACGACACCCGCCCTGACGCAGGAAGGCGGAGGCCTGAGCCCCCGTCTCGACCATGGCGAGGTTCGTGCCTGTCAAAAAGACGAGGCTGGGTTCCCGATAGCCCAGAGTCCCGACCTGCGGGTTTTCGCACGGCACGTTGCGGGCGACCTCGGCCAAGCGATCCGATACCTTGAGGGAGCGCAGATCGAGCTGGGCGAAGCCGAAAACGCCGATGGCCAGGAAGGCTGCCGAGATGAAGCTTGCCCAGAGCGTCGGAACCATCCGGTTCTTCACGAAGAGCCACCAGGCCCACAGGGCAAGAAGCGAGGAAATGACGAGGAAGGGAAGCGCCCGGAAGGGCGGCATCCCGTCGAACGACCATCCGACCACTGACAGGCCGATGGTCAGCCCCACTGGAATGAACGGGATCAGCACGGTTGCCAGCTTGGCCGCGGGCCGATGTGGTCCGACGAAATGGCGTGCGATGGCCATGACCGTGACGATCGCAACCGCCGGCAGAAGCGGCAGCGTATAGTGCGGGAGCTTCGTCGGCACCGCCTCGAAGACGATCCAGGACGGTACGATCCAGGCAAGGGCAAAGGCCACCGGCTCCTCGCGGCGGTGGATCCAGGCGAACGGCACCGCGATGGCCGCCAGAATGGCTCCGGGCCAGAACGTGGCGAAGAACGACACCAGATAGAAGCCGGGCGGGCCCCAGTGGTATTTCTGCGCCGTGCCGACTTTGCCCAGCATGTCGTGGCCGACCGAGGCCGTAAAGAAGGCGCCCTCGCTCTTGATGGCGATGGCGACGAACCACGGCAGCACGACCGCCAGGGTGAAGATGGCGCCAAGCCACGGCCGCAGGGTCAGGAGCCACCGAGCGGAGCGCTCCCTGTAGGAAAGAACGGCGACGGTCAGGCCGGCAAACATGATGACGAGCGGCCCCTTGATGAGGATGCCTAGGGCAAACCCGGTCCAGAAGATCAGCAGCGCTCGCCGGGGCAGAACGCCGGCGCCTCGGCTCAAATAAGCCCGGGCGAGCCCTCCCATGACCGCGACCGAGCAGGCAGTGAGCATGGCGTCCGTCTTGGCGAGACGCGCCTCGACCATGAGAATCACGCAGGTGGCCATTAAGGCCGCCGACAGGAAGGCTCCTCGCCGGCCGAAGAAGGCCAGGGCCGCCCAATAGGTCAGCAGGACCGTGGCAATAGCGCCGAACAGGGACGGAAGACGGTACAGCGCGATCGTGGTCCGCGCCTCGGGCACGCCCAGCGCTTGGCCGATGGCGACGCTGGCGCTCTGCATCCAGTAGATGCCGACTGGCTTCTTGTGCCGTGCCTCGTCCTGGAAGCGGATATCGACGAAATCGCCGGTTTCCAGCATCTGCTTGGACGCCTGGGCATAACGGGGCTCGTCCCGGTCCATGGGCTGGAGCGAGGTGAAGCCCGGCAGGAAGCAGACGAGCGACAGCAGCACGAGAACGGCGCAGAGGCGGGCATGGCTCCGCTCGACGACGCTCGTGAGCTGGGCCACGGAGAAGTAGCGCAAAGACATCCGCTGCTGGGGGACAGAACCGTCCATCAATCACTCCGGAGGCGGGCAATCCTTCGTGCCGACGGGACTCCCCATGGGCACAGGTCCATCAAACCGCGTGATGTCCTCTAAACCCGGCGGGAAGTCAAATTGACGGAAGGTAGCGGGCAGCCCCAGGAACACGGACCCTCGGGCCAGCATTCCCTGAAGGGTCAGGCTCGTTGCCGGAGGTCTTGCATGAACAGATTGGTCCGATGGTGCGGCATAGCTCTTTTGACGCTCTCGGCTTCTCCCGTGATGGCTCTCGAGCAGCCCGTCGTCTGGCGGGACGAGGATACGGGCTGCGCCTATCTGCTCACCCCCCAGGGCGGCATCTCGCCCCGACACCGGCGGGATGGCACGTTGGACTGCCCAGACGTCGCCGCGAACACGGGTGTCATCGAGAACATGGGCCGGGACATTGCACGTGGGCTCGACGCCCTGCAACGCGAGGTCGAACGCATGCGCGAGCGCTACAACCGACCTTGAGAAATGTATAACAGTATTACATATCGATGCCAGTGAGCTGAGGAGACGCTCTTGACGGCGAACACCCGCATCTATGGCGATCATGACGAGAAGACCATCAGGCAGCTGGACCGCTGCATGCAGGTCGGGAGCGCCGCGAAGGGCGTGCTCTGTGCGGATGGGCATCTCGGTTACGCCCACCCCATCGGCGGCGTAATCGCCTACGAGGAGCATATTTCCATCAGCGGCGTCGGGTTCGACATCGCCTGCGGGAACATGGCCGTTCGGCTCGCCACCCGCTACGAGGACATCGCCAGCCAGGCGGGACGTATCCTCTCCGATATCGGACGCAATATCAGCTTCGGGATCGGGCAGAAGAACGCCGTGGCCGTCGACCATGAGCTGTTCGAATCGCCGCTCTGGGATGAGGCTGGCGTCAGGGATCTTAAGACGCTGGCCTCGGGACAGCTCGGGACGGTCGGCTCCGGCAATCATTACGTGGATCTGTTCGAGGACGAGGAGGGATTCGTCTGGATCGGGGTCCATTTCGGCTCCCGAGGCCTCGGGCACAAGATCACCACCCAGCACCTTGCCCTGGTCGGAGCGAAGGATGGCATGGAGGTCGACCCTGCCCTCGTCCACCAGGACAGCGAGATCGGCCGCAGCTACATCGCCGGAGTGAAGCTCGGAGGGCTCTATGCCTATGCCGGGCGTGAATGGGTGGTCGAACGCGTGCGCCAGATCATCGGCGGGCAGGTGACGGATATGGTCCACAACCACCACAACTTCGTCTGGCGGGAGAAGCACGGCGACAAGGAATATTGGGTCGTCCGCAAAGGTGCGACGCCGGCTTTTCCCGGGCAGCGCGGCTTCGTCGGCGGCTCCATGGGCGACAATGCGGTGATCCTGCACGGGGTCGACAGCCCGGAGAGCGCCGACAGCCTCTATTCAACAGTGCATGGCGCAGGCCGACTCTTCGGTCGCATGGAGGCGAAGGGCAAAAAGAACAAGGCGGGTGAATGGATCCGCCCTCCCCGCTTCACCCGGGACGAAATGGATACATGGCTGCGCGAGAAAGGCATCCTTTTGCGCGGCGGAGATGTGGACGAAAGCCCCATGGTCTACCGGCGCCTGCAGGACGTGCTTGCCTATCACAAAGGCACGATCAGGATCGAGCACACGCTCAGACCCTTCGCAGTCGCAATGGCCGGCCCTGGCGAGTTCGATCCCTATAAGGATTGATCCTGAACCAGGGCCGTCCAGCTGTTATCGAAACCAGCCGAAATAAAGCGCCCAGAGGCTGGGAGAACGGATTCCGCGCACCCGGCGGGCCGCCTCATCCGCACGCATCGCTTCGCCACCATGGCACGAGCACAGGACGATGTGGGCGTCGTGCTCGGAGATCTGGAAGAAATCGACGGCATCCCCGAACCTGTCGCTCAGGAGGCCGGCCGTCCGGAGCACCGGATCGGAATAAGCCACCGTCAGGGCAGAACCATCCGCACGCAGGGCGCGGCGCTGCGCCTTGGGCTTCCACTCGATTTCGTCCAGGGTCTTGAGAATGCGGTCAGGCTCCCGCTCCAGGAGCTCGACCCAACGGTCCAGGCGTTCCCGTTTCGACAGGGCCGGCGCTTTGACGTCCTGAGGGATCTTCAGATCGGCGACGCTACTGAGTTCGGACAGAGGCCTGTGTTCCATGCTCCCCTCCTTGCAGAAGAGCGGTTTCGAGCACCCACCAGCTACAAGCTCAACCTTGAAGCCTATGGAAAGTTCGAAATGGGAGCTTTCGCGGCCGCTGATATTTTAGGCAGGGCACAGCTTCTTCGCAGCATCCGGCATTGACCGGGCAGACAGGAATGTCGCAGACCCGGTGCAGGTCTGCACCGGGTCCGGAATATCTCAGGCGGATGCCGAGTGATCGTGATCGAATCGAGTCGTGCCCATCAGCTCGGCGAGGCGGTTGCGCGCGCGATTGACACGGCTCTTGATCGTTCCGACCTTCACGCCCAGCGCCTCTGCTGCGTCCTCGTAGGACATGCCTTCGGCGCCGATGAGAATGATCGCCTCGCGCTGCTCCTGGGGCAGCTTCTCGAGCGCCGTCGAAAGATCCTGCAGCGCGAGCTTGTCCTCCTGATCCGGGATCGCGATCATGCTCGCGGCATGGGTCCCGTCGCCGTCCTCGACTTCGCGGCTGGTCTTGCGGTGGGTGGAGTAGAAGCCGTTGCGCAGAATCGTGAAGAGCCAGGCCTGCAGGTTCGTACCGGCCTCGAACGTATCCTGCTTGGTGAGAGCCTTGAGCACGGTATCCTGCACCAGGTCCTCCGCCTGATCGACCTTGCCGGTCAGGGACAGCGCGAAAGCGCGGAGATTCGGCAGCGCATCCATGACACCGTTGACGAACTCCTGATCGACCGGCTCCGTGTGGGCACGGATGACCTGGGCCACGCGATCGGCAAGACGGGCGAGGTCGCGCGGCAGCTTGTCCTCCGCGGGATCACCGTAGAGGGCGCGCAGTTGCTTTCCGAGATGCAGCCGCACGGCAGCGCTCAGCGCAGCCGCCGACGAAGGCGTATCGGGACGGGTGAACTCAGACTGGTTTTTGGAATTCTGTGGCATGCCGGACTATCTGGTGCATGCTGCCGTCATTTAAATATCCGAGCGACATTTCGACCATGAGAATTTTTCATGGCCACGCCTCTGGATTTGATCGCCTGTATGCCTAAGCGGCCGGGCTGAGCTATATGCTCCTGTCCACATGAGGCCAAACCAAGGCCATCAACCATTCAAGGAGCATGCGGCGTGCCTCATTATCTCGGCATCGATGTCGGCACCTCAGCGGTGAAAGCCATTCTCGTCGACGAGCGGCAGGCCGCGGTCGCAGAAGCGGATGTTCCGCTCCAGGTCTCCCGCCCTCACGATCTCTGGTCGGAGCAGGATCCGGAAACCTGGTGGGAGGCGGTGCAATCCGCACTCGATCAGCTGCACACCCACTCTCCTTCGGCGCTCGCCGATATACGCGGCATCGGTCTGTCGGGACAGATGCACGGCGCCGTCCTGCTCGATGACAACGACCGCCCTCTTCGCCCCGCCATTCTCTGGAACGACGGCCGCTCTTTCCGGGAGGCGCAGGAGCTTGGCGACAAATATCCGGAGCTCTCGCATGCCATGGGCGTCATCCCTATGCCCGGGTTCACCGCCCCGAAGCTCGTTTGGCTTGCCCGGCATGAGCCGGAGATCTTTCGCGCCGTGCGCAAGGTGATGCTGCCGAAGGACTATATCCGCCTCAAGCTGACCGGCGAGATCGTGACGGAAATGTCCGATGCGGCGGGTACCTGGTGGCTGGATGAAGCCAAGCGCGATTGGTCGGACGAGGCTCTGGCTGCGACAGGCCTCAGCCGCGATCATATGCCGAGGCTCGTCGAAGGCTCGCAACCCTCCGGCACCCTGCGCGCCGACATCGCTGGTCGGTGGGGCCTAAGGAACGACGTCGTCGTGGCTGGCGGTGCCGGAGATGCGGCGGCGGGCGCCGTCGGTCTCGGCGCCATCGAGGACGGGTCGGCTTTCATCTCGCTCGGCACCTCCGGGCAGTTGTTCGTCACCACGCAGGATTTCAGCCCGGCACCGGAGGCCGTGGTCCATTCCTTCTGCCATGCAGTGCCGGGACGGTGGTTTCAGATGGCGGCCATGCTGAACGCGGCAAGCTGCCTGTCGTGGGGAGTCAATCTCCTGAAACGAGACATCGGCGAACTCCTGCGCGAGACCGAATCCGCCTATCGAAAGCCGTCCTCCGTTCTCTTCCTGCCCTATCTCGCGGGAGAGCGGACACCGCACAACGATCCCTATGCACGCGGTGTCTTCTTCGGGCTATCGCCACAAACGCAGCAGACGGATCTGGTGCAGGCCATCCTGGAAGGTGTGGCTTTCAGTTTCGCCGACGCGAAGCAATGCCTCGAGCAGGCGGGCACGCCCTTGAACTATGCGGGCATGATCGGCGGCGGATCGCGAAGCGTATTCTGGGCCAAGATCTTCGCCAGCGTCCTGAACGTTCCCATGCTGCGCTATCAGGGCAGCGACAAGGGCCCGGCTTTCGGCGCGGCCCGACTGGCCCGCCTCGCCACGACCGGCGAAGCGCCTGAGGCCGTATGCACCGCACCCAACATTCTCGAAACGATCGAACCCCAGCCACAGCTCGTGGAGCTATACGGCTCGCGAATCGAGGCTTTCCGCAGCCTGTATCGCGCCTTGAAACCGGAATTCATGCGCTCCTGAAACGAAAAGGCCGAGCCTGCAACCTTCCCAATGAGAAATAATGTATCTTTTAATTTCCGTCATTCCGCTGCGAAGGATAACTGATGTACCGAAAAGTTGTGGGCTGTGGTCCAGGACTCAAAAGGAGGGATTGAAACCCGATTGAATTGAAGCATTTAGGGCAGTCACGATCACTTCTGATCCGGTCCAACTTTTGGCATGATAGAGTCTTCAGAATTCAAGGCCGAAAACTGCCGTTCCAATAAAGCGCCTTTAGGGAAACGCCCATGACAGGATCCACCCCGATCCTTGAAATGAAGGACATCTCCAAGACGTTTCCGGGCGTCAAAGCGCTTACGAACGTCTCTCTCACCGTCTATCCCGGTGAGATCCACGCTTTGATGGGAGAAAACGGCGCCGGCAAGTCGACTCTGATGAAGGTTCTGTCCGGAGCCTACCAGGCCGACCCGGGCGGCGAGATACGGATCGACGGCCGGCACGTCACCATCGACGGACCTCTTACGGCACGGCATCACGGCATTTCGATCATCTATCAGGAGCTCTCCCTCGCCCCCAACCTGACGGTGGCGGAGAACATGCTTCTCGGGCGTGAGCACAAGTCGGGCCCGATGGTCGACCGGCGCTCCATGGAGAAGGCCTGCCAGACGGTTCTCGAACGGCTCGGAGTTCACTTCAAGGCCACCACGAAGGTCAGCGAATTGTCGATGGCCGAGCGGCAGCTTGTGGAAATCGCCCGCGCACTCATCGCAAATTCCCGCATCCTCGTCATGGACGAGCCCACCACCTCCCTCTCCTCCCGCGAGACCGAGGCGATGTTCGCGCTCGTCCGGCAGCTCCGGGCCGAAGGGCTGGCCATCATCTATATCAGCCATCGCATGGCAGAGATCTACGAGCTGGCCGAGCGGGTCTCGGTGCTCCGGGACGGCTCCTATGTCGGCACTCTCGTGGGCGATGAGATTTCGGCCGAACGCCTGGTGCAGATGATGGTCGGCCGAGACCTGTCGTCCTTCTACAAGAAGGAGCACGACGCCCACCAGAGTCGCGGACCTGTGCTGTTCGCAGTTCGCAACATGGGCGACGGCGTACGCGTGCACGATTGCTCTTTCGAACTGCATGAGGGCGAGGTTCTTGGCATTGCAGGCCTCGTCGGAGCTGGGCGCACCGAACTCGCACGCCTTATCTATGGCGCCGACCCGCGCACCAGTGGCGAGGTTTTCCTCCAGGGCAAGCGCCTTGAGATCCACAAGCCCGAAGATGCCATCGCTTCCGGCGTCGTCTATCTCACCGAGGATCGCAAGAACCTCGGCCTCTTTCTGGATCTCACCGTACGCGAGAACGTCAATATCAGTGTTCTGGATCGGGATTCCCGCCCGGGCGGCGTCCTCAATCTGAAAGCCGCCAAGCAGAGAGCGGCGGCAGCGATCCGGGCGCTCGGAATCCGCGTGGCGGCAGATGTGGTGCCGGTGGGCAGCCTGTCGGGCGGCAATCAGCAGAAGGTTCTTCTCTCGCGCCTGCTCGAGACGAAGCCCAAGGTGCTCATCCTCGACGAGCCCACACGCGGCGTGGATATTGGCGCCAAGTCGGAGATCTACCGCCTGATCGACAGCCTCGCCCGCAACGGCGTCGGCGTTATCGTGATCTCGAGCGAGCTGCCGGAGATCGTCGGCATCTGCGACCGCGTGCTCGTGATGCGCGAGGGCCGGCTTGAGGGCGAAGTCGGCGGAGCCGGTCATCCGCCCGTAACACAGGAAAATATCATCACCATCGCGACAGGCGTAAGGGAAGCGGCCGAATGACATCCCCGAATGAGACCAGCGCAGGCTTGCAAGCGACCGGAGTCAAAGGCGCCGATGCGGCGTCTCAAAGCCTTCAGCGCCGCCTTGCCTGGCGCTCCACCCTGCAGGCACTCGGCATGCTGCCGGTGCTCATCATCCTCGGCGTCGTGTTCGAGCTCATGTCCGGCCGGTTCCTGAGCTTCCAGAACCTCTCCATCGTGATGCAGCAGGCCTCGATCAACACCGTGCTCGCAGCCGGCATGACCTTCGTCATCCTCACCGGCGGCATCGACCTGTCGGTGGGCTCGATCCTGGCCGCCGCCGCCATGGTGGCGATCCTGGGGTCTCTGATCCCAGAATGGGGCATGCTGGGAATTCCGGCCGCCCTGCTGACGGGCTTGGGCCTTGGCCTCGTGAACGGTGTGCTCATCGCCTTCGCGAAGCTGCCGCCCTTCATCGTGACCCTGGGTTCGTTGACGGCCGTGCGCGGTCTCGCGCGCCTGCTCGGCGGCGACACGACCCAGTTCAACCCGCAGCTTCCCTTCGCCTTCATCGGCAATGGCACCCTTTTCGGCCTGCCCTGGCTCGTGTGGATCGCCTTCGCGGTGGTGATCATCTCCTGGTTCATCCTCCGAAGAACGGTTCTGGGCGTTCATATCTACGCGGTCGGCGGCAATCCCGATGCGGCCCGGCTCACCGGCATCAAGGTCTGGGCCGTCCTGCTCTTCGTCTATGCCTTCTCTGGCCTCGCAGCGGGCCTCGGCGGAGTCATGTCGGCGGCCCGCCTGTTCGCCGCGAACGGATTGCAGCTCGGACAATCCTACGAACTCGACGCCATCGCGGCCGTCATCCTCGGCGGCACCAGCTTCGTCGGCGGCATCGGCTCGATCTGGGGCACGCTGATCGGGGCGCTGATCATCGCCATTCTGTCGAACGGCCTCATTCTGGTGGGCGTCTCCGACATCTGGCAGTTCATCATCAAAGGGCTCGTGATCATCGGGGCCGTGGCGCTCGACCGCTACCGCCTCAAGGGATCGGCACGCACCTGATCAAGGAATACCAGCGCCCGTCCTGGGCGCTCGTATAAGCGACCTCCCGGAAAGCAAGCACAGGCTCCGGGAGACGCGGAGCAGAAGACACCTGCGAAGGACACTTGCAAAGGACACCTGGAGGAACCAATGGCACTTTCCCGTCTCACGCTGAGCCTTGCCGTCGTTGCCGGCCTGGCAGCCCCAGCCTACGCCAAGGACATCAAGAACGTCGGCATCTCGGTCGGCCTGCTCGGCAACCCGTTCTTCGTCGCGACCATCAAGGGCATCGAGGCCAAGGCGAAGGAGATCACTCCCGGCGCCAAGATCACCTCGGTGTCTGCAGATTACGATCTGAACAAGCAGTTCACGCAGATGGACAATTTCACGGCGGCCGGAACGGACATCGTGATGATCAACGCGGTCGATCCGAAGGCCATCGAGCCTTCCGTCAAGCGCGCCCAGGCGGCGGGCCTCGTCGTGGCCGCCTTCGACGTGGCAGCGGCCGGCGCCGACGTGACGGTGATGACTGACAACGTCAAGGCCGGCGAACTCGCCTGCCAGTATATCGCCGATCACCTGAAGGGTAAGGGCGACGTGCTCATCATCAATGGTCCGCAGGTGTCGTCCATCGTCGACCGTGTCACGGGCTGCAAGAACGTGTTCTCCAAGCACCCGGGCATCAAGATCCTCTCGGACAACCAGGACGCCAAGGGCTCCCGCGAGGGCGGCTTCGCCGTCGGCCAGAGCCTGCTGACCCGCTTCCCGAAGATCGATGCCGTGTTCGCGATCAACGACCCGACCGCCATCGGCGTCAACCTGGCCGCCAAGCAGCTCAACCGCAACGAGTTCATCATCACCGCGGTCGACGGCGCCCCGGATATCGAGACCGAGCTGAAGTCGGGCAATTCCCTGATCAAGGCTTCGTCCTCTCAGGACCCATACATCATGGCCGCTCAGTCCTATGAGCTCGCGGTCGGCATCGTGAACGGCAAGAAGCCCGAGAAGAACGTCATTCTGCTCGAGCCGAAGCTGATCACGGCCGACAACATCAAGGACTACAAGGGCTGGCAGGCCGTCCGCTAATTTCGTTCGACATCCGGCGGCCACGGCGCGAGCTGTGGCCGCCTTTTTTCCATTCATGAGCCATCAGGAGGCGCCTCGATGTTGAAGCAGCTGCGCGAGCAGGTTCTGGAAGCCAATCTGGAAGTGGTGCGCCGCGGGCTCGTGCTTTACACCTTCGGCAATGTCAGCGGCATCAGCCGCGAGGACAACCTCGTCATCATCAAGCCGAGCGGCGTGCCTTATGAGCGCATGAAGGCGGATGACCTCGTCGTCACGGACCTCGATGGCAAGATCGTCTGGGGCGAGCTGCGCCCCTCCTCCGATCTCGACACCCACATTCATCTCTACAAATCCTTTCCGGAGATCGGCGGCGTGGTGCACACGCACTCCGAGCACGCCACCGCCTGGGCCCAGGCCTGCCGCCCGATTCCGGCGCTCGGGACCACCCATGCCGATTATTTCTACGGCCCGGTTCCGATCACCCGCGAACTGACTGCCGACGAGATCAAGAACGATTATGTCCGTGCGACGGGCGCCGCCATCACGGAGGCCTTTGGCAATCGCGATCCCATGGAGGTGCCGGCAGCCCTGGTCGCCGGTCACGGTCCCTTCGCCTGGGGCAGGACTCCGGACGATGCCGTGCACAATGCCGTCGTGCTCGAAGCGGTGGCCCGCATGGCGATGTACACGTTTTCGCTGCAGCCGAACGCGCAGGGCGTGTCGCAGGCGCTTCTCGACCGGCATTATTTCCGCAAGCATGGGGCGACCGCGACCTATGGCCAAGCAGAGAAGTAACGTCCCACCCCATTTTCAACCGCACATGCCCCGTTTTGGGAGACACAGATGGCCGTTGTAGCAGGTGTCGATTTTGGCACCCTGAGCGTACGGGTCACCCTCGTCGACGATCGCAAGGGCCCGCTCGGCCTTGCGACAGCAGAGTACCCGCTTCATCGCAAGCGCGAAAACCCCGACTATGCTACCCAGGCTCATGCCGATCACATGGACGCGCTCGCCCGCGCCATGCGCGGAGCCCTGGATTCGGCGGGCGTGACGGGCGACGAGGTCGCAGCGCTCGCCATCGACACCACCGGCTCCAGCGTGGTGATGGTGGGTGAAGGCCTCGAGCCGCTCGACGAGTATTACCTCTGGTGCGATCACCGCGCGAAATCCGAGGCGGAGGAGATCACCCGGCTTGCTCATCAGGAAGGCCTTGAAGCCATTCAATGGTGCGGCGGCGTCTATTCGCACGAATGGGGCTTCTCCAAGCTGCTGCACTGGCTGCGTCATAATCCAGACAAGCGCGACCGACTGGTGACGGCGCTGGAACATTGCGACATGGTCGCGGCGACCCTCGCGGGCGTCACCGATCCGCGTCATCTCAAGCGCAGCATCTGCGCCATGGGCCATAAATGGATGTGGAATCCCCGCTGGGGCGGTCTGCCTCCGCAGGAATTCCTCTCCAAGGTCGATCCGCTCTTCGATGGCATCCGCGAGAAGCTTGCGGGCGATTACGTTACGTCAGATGTCATCGCAGGTCGCCTCACCCCCTACTGGGCGGAACGGCTCGGCCTGAAGGCCGGGATCCCGATCCCGGTCGGCGCCTTCGATGCCCATTGGGATGCCATCGGCGCGGGCTGCCGGGTCGGCGACGTGGTGAACGTGGTCGGCACCTCGACCTGCATCATCGCCATGGCCGAGGATACCAGCCTGATCCAGGGCGTATGCGGTGTTGTGCCCGGCAGCGTCGATCCCAAGCTCGTAGGCATCGAGGCCGGCCTGTCGGCTACCGGCGACATCTTTGAGGCGATTGCCCGGCGGGCCAACACCAATGTCAGGGAACTCTCCAAAGGCCTGGAGCAGTACCGCGCCGGCCAGACCGGCCTGCTTCGCCTGACCTGGGACAACGGCGACCGCACTGTTCTCGTGAAGGCTGATCTCGGTGGCATCACGCTCGGCTGGAACCTGCTGCACACGGCTCAGGACGAATTGTTCGCGGCCATCGAAGGCACAGCGTTCCATACGCGGATCATTCTCGAGCGCATGGCCGAGGGCGGCGTGCCGGTCGAGCGGGTCATCAATGCGGGCGGCATCCCGCAGCACAATGCGGTCCTGAACCAGGTCTACGCCAATGTGCTCGGCCGGCCCGTGCTGGTGCCCAACGGCATCCCGACGGGCCTGGGCTCCAGCATCTTCGCGAGCCTCGCCGCCGGATCGCATCCGGATCTCGACAGCGCTCAGGCAGCGATCTGCCTGCCCTTCCGCACCTTCGAGCCGGATCCGGCAGCACACGCGATCTATGAGCGGCTCTTCGCCCATTACAGGACGCTCTATTTCGGCTTCGGCGGCGTCTCTGGACCCGTCTCGCTGGATCATATATTGCGCGACCTCAAGCGGATCGCGGCTCTTCCCTCGGAACCCATTCCGCCCGATGCTATGCCGGCCTGATCCCTGATCGAGCGAGGCCGGTATCATGAGTGTCATTGAGGTTCTGTTCGGAGGCTTTTGATGATCCTGGTTTGCGGTGAAGCCCTGATCGACCTCTTTATCGGGGCACCCGCCCCGGCGGGCTTTCCGGCGGAGGCCGTTGCCGGCGGATCGCCCTTCAATGTCGCCATCGGAATCGGCCGGCTCGGGCGCCCCTCGGCTTTCCTGTCCACTCTGTCGGATGACGTGTTCGGCACCTTCCTGGCCCAGAAGCTCGCCGAATCCGGCGTAAGCCCGGCCTATATCCAACGCTGCCCGAACTACACGACGCTCAGCGTGGTCGCGACGAATGCCTCGGGACAGCCGCAATATTCCTTCTATGCCCCCAACAGCGCTGACCGCGCCCTGACGCCGGAAGCGCTCCCTGCTCAATTGCCGGCGGACGTGAATGCCATTGCGGCAGGCTCCTACGCCCTTGGAGTTGAGCCCATCGCCAGCGCCATCGAGACCCTGCTCCGCCGCGAGGCCGGATCGCGCGTGATCTCGCTCGATCCCAATGTCCGCCCGCGCGTCGTCGGCGATCTGAAGGCCTATCGCGAACGCTTCGAGGGACTGCTTGCCCATGCGGACATCGTGAAGGCGAGCGACGAGGATATCGAACTTCTCTACTCCACCCACGATCTCGCATCGGCAGCCCGCGCCTGGCTCCAGCGCGGCCCGAAGCTCGTCATCATCACCCGTGGCGAGAAGGGTCCCCTGGCGGCATTCGGCGACCGGATCGTGGAACGCCCTGCCCCCAGGATCCAGGTGGTCGATACAGTCGGCGCCGGCGACACGTTCCATGCCGGCCTTCTCTCCTGGCTCGATGCCAACAACTTGCTGACACCCAAAGGGATCGCCGGCCTGATCGAAGCACAGATCATAGCAGCCCTCGACTTTGCTGCCGCCGCTGCTGCCATCGTCTGCACGCGGCGCGGCGCCAATCCGCCCTCGTGGGCCGAGGTGGAAGAATTCATGGCGGCCCGCGCCTGACCGAAATGGATGCGATCATGACAACCTCCCTGCCCGTTCTTCCTCCCCTCGGACCGAGCTGGCGCTCCAACCAGTTTCACCGGAAATGGCTGCTCGAACAGGCCAATAACCTCTTCGAGTTCTTCCAGCACGGCATCATCAATCCGGCGGGCGGCTTCTTCGATCTCGACGATGCAGGACAGCCCATCGAAACCGCCAACCCGGTCCGGCAGATCCACAACACCACACGCATGGTGCATTGCTTTGCCATCGGCACCCTGCTCGGCCGGCCTGGATGCGATGCGATCGTCGATCATGGCATGACCTATCTCTGGAATGCCCATCGCGATACACAGAACGGCGGCTATGTCTGGTCGCTGGACGACAACGGGCCGAAGGACGACACCAAGCAGGCTTATGGGCATGCCTTCGTGCTGCTGGCGGCTTCGAGCGCCAAAGTCGTGGGCCATCCGCTGGCGGATCGCTTGATCGAAGACATCACACAGGTTCTGGAGGAGCGCTTCTGGGAGGAGCAGCACGGCGCGGTGACGGAGGAGTTCTCCCGCGATTGGCAACCTCTGAGCCAATATCGCGGCCAGAATTCCAACATGCACCTGACGGAATCGCTCATGGCCGCCTTCGAGGCCACGGGCGACAGGGCCCATCTCGACAAGGCGGAGCGGATCGCCAGCCTCATCATCGGCCGGCATGCCGCCTCTCTCGGCTATCGCGTGGCCGAGCACTTCCATGCCGATTGGGCCCTGGACAAGGAGTATCGCGGCTACGACGTATTCCGCCCCTATGGCACCACTCCAGGCCATTGGCTCGAATGGGCACGTCTTGTCCTGCAGCTCTGGTCCCTCGGCGGAAAGCGTCATGCCTGGATGCCGGAGGCCGCCCGCGAGTTGTTCCGGCAGTCCATCGAACTCGGTTGGGACAAGGACAAGGGCGGCTTCTTCTACGCCCTCGACTGGGACGACAAGCCGAGACTGCCCCAGAAGCTGTGGTGGCCCTGTGCAGAGGCGATCGGCGCGGCCGCCTTCCTGAGCGAGCACAGCCCGAGCGACTACCACGAGCAATGGTATCGCTTCCTCTGGGGCTTCGCGGACCGCTATCTTATCGACCACCAGAATGGCGGATGGCGGCCAGAACTCACGGAAGACCTGCAGCCGGGAACGAGCCTGTTCACCGGCAAGCCCGATCTCTATCATGCCCTTCAGGCCTGCTTGATCCCGCTCTTCCCTGCCACCGGCAGCCTGACCAAGGTCATCCGGGAAGCCGTGTCTCAAGCCTGATCGAGATGCTGCTCCAGAGCCCCCCTCTGGGGCATGCCCGCCTGGGCTCCTGCCGTGAGGCAGGACAGGGATGCGGCGGCGCAGGCCCGTTCCATGGCTCGCCCGATCTCCAATCCTTCGGCGAGACCATTGGCGAGGACCCCGACGAAGGTGTCGCCGGCGCCGGTGGTATCGACCGGCGTGACCGGCCGCGCCCGCGCATGAATCTGAGCGCCGTCTGGCGCAGCAATAGCATAGGCGCCGCGCGATCCTGCCGTGACGATGCAGGTTGGTCCGAACGAGCGGGAAATGGCTGATCCGGCCTTGAGATAATCCTCGCCGGATGGCTCGCCCACGATACCGGCAATGGAGAGCGCCTCGTGCTCGTTGACGACGAGGATATCGGTCACGGCCAGGAGTTCGGCCATGGTCGAGCGCTCCTTGACGGCCGGCACAGGCGCGAAGTTCCACGCGACCTTGACGCCGGCCCGGCGTGCCCGCGCGGCGACCTCCAGATTGTCTGCCATGGGCACTTCCATCTGGAGCACTAGGACGGAGGCTCTGGACAGGAGGCTATCGGGCAAGTCGGCTGAGCGCAGCGCCATATTCGCTCCGCTGGCGACCGTGATGGCGTTCTCACCCGTTTCATCGACGGCGATGAAGGCGCAACCGGTAGGCTCGTCGGTAACTCGGATTGCGCGGGTATCGACCCCATTCTCTTCAAGATTCTTGAGGCAGGCCATCCCGAAAGGATCGTTGCCGATAGCTCCCGCCATGGCGACTCGGACGGATCCCCCATGGCTCACCCGCGCGGCAGCAACGGCCTGATTGGCTCCCTTGCCGCCGAAGAAGCTGTCGGCCCGACGCGACAGGACGGTCTCACCCGGACGGGCGATCCGCTGAACCCTTGCGACGAGATCCATGTTGATGGAGCCGAAGATGACAATCATGCCGCAATGCCTTTTTTTGAGGCGGCTTCCTTACCATTCGGAAAGCAGGGTTGGCGAGGAAATGCGGTGTGAGTCCGCTCTCGGAGTTCTGCCTTTTAAGCCATCCACAGCTATTTCTCCCCTCTGTACCGCAGAGGGATTATGCCCTGGAACCAAGCAGACTGCCTCAACATTTGACTCGCAGGTAGGCGTAGCAGCGGTAAACTGTCATCAGAATCAAAGATAGTTTGCCACTGGCAGCTAGAAGAACAGGCTTTGATGGGCAGGCAGGTTGATCCTCACCCTCTGGATCGCGGAAATCCACCGCCCGCAACGACTCGCTCTCGAATCCACCCTCCTCTTGCAAGTTCCCCCAGACGCCTCTGCGCGGCGCCTGGATAGGTCTCTGTGCGCAGTTTCAAAACCCGGAGTTGGTCATTGAGCAAGCATCATGAGAAGCAGAGACGCAAGACCCGCCGCTCCCTTGAAACAGCGCAGGTCTTCGACCTCACCGGATCAAAATTCCAGGCCGAGCGCAGCCTCCCTCCCATCAAGCCACTCAATGCAACGCAGGATGAATATCTCGACGCCTTGAAGAACAATGCCCAGGTGGTCGTCCTCGGCCCCGCCGGCACAGGAAAGACCTGGATAGCCGCGACCTACGCCGCGGACCTTTTCCGCCAACGGCGCATCCGCAAGATCATTCTCACCCGCCCCAACGTGCCGAGCGGCCGTTCCCTCGGCTTCTTTCCTGGCAGTCTCGAGGAGAAATTCGGCCCCTGGGCGGCTCCCGTCATCGAGGCCATCAAGGAGCGCATCGGCACGGCGGCTTATGAAATCGCGGTCAAGAACGGCGATATCGAGTTGGTGCCGTTCGAGGTGATGCGCGGACGGTCCTGGCGCGACGCCTTCATCCTCCTCGACGAAGCGCAGAATGCCACCCCGGCGGAAATGAAGACCTTCCTCACCCGCATCGGGGAGGACTGCACGGTCGTGATCAACGGGGATGTGAGCCAGTGCGACCTTCGCGAGACATCGGGTCTGCGCACGGTCATTCACCTGATTAAGTCGCAGATGCTCCCCGTTCCGATCATCGAGTTCACGCTCAACGAGATCGTGCGGTCCGGCGTCTGCGAGATGTGGGTGCGCGCCTTCGAAGAGGTCCACTGCTGACGCAGTGGACCCGGATCATTTCACTGAATGTGAAAGGCTAAAGCCTTAAGCGAGCTCGATGGCGCCGACTTCGGGACCCTTGCGCCCCTCGACGATGGCCACCCGGACCGCCTGGCCCTGCTCGAGCTGGCTGAGGCCTGCGCGCTCCACGACGGAGATATGCAGGAACAGGTCCTTGCTCTCACCCTC
>KI911956.1:4153-19436 GCA_000517005.1 Microvirga lupini | reverse complement strand
GGCCTGCACCGACCTTGATGACCAGGGTCGTACCGGATTCGAGCGCGGAATAACCCGCTGCCTCGACCTGCCGGATATGCAGGAAGGCCTCCCCGGAACCATCGGTCATCTCGACGAAGCCGAAGCCCTTGTCAGGATTGAACCATTTCACCCGCGCTTCGGTCTCGGGTCCCGAGGCTGGAGCGCCATAAGATGTCTGCTGCCGCATGGGCCGTTCGTAAGATGTTGGCGGGGCGAAATCGCCCCAGTGATCTTCGGGTTGACCGCCAAATTGACGTCGGCGATCACGGTGATCATTTCCCCGGCCCATCAGGACTGCCTTCTAAAGTCTCAAGTTTCGTAAACGCTATAGGCGTAACGCCCTCAACCATTGAGAGCAAGACGATAACTACTCATACCTAGACATTTCACGCAAGGTCCCAAAAGGGCGTGTCATGCGGATTGTGGGGCGCCGACGGGAGAATTCAGCCCTCCGATCACCGCTTTCAGGACATGATGGCCCTCCGTCTGCCCTTGCCGGCGACCGCTCCAGGCATGGATACGCTCATGGATGAAGGCCAGTTTGGCAATGACGGCAGGGGCCAGCACGAAAGGATAAAGATCCGGCTGTCCCATGCTGCGATTCAGGGAATTGACGGCAAATGTCAGGGGCAGCCATGCGATGATCAGCCGGTTCAGATCGATCTCCCGATGCGGATCGAAGTCTATATCGGCAGCCAGTTCGGGCCCACGGCTGATCCTGGGACGAACCCTCATGCCGAAGGCATTGGCCGTCTCCAGGGTATCGACGACATGGAGGTAATGGGCCCAGGTCTCGGCAAAATCTTCCCAGGGGTGCGAGGCGGCATAGGCACTGACGAACTCGTCCTGCCAGTTTTCCTTTGGTCCATTGGTATAATGAGCCCGCAGGGCTTCACCATAATCCTGGCGCTCGTCCCCGAAGGCCTGACGAAAGCGCTCCAGGCCCGGATCGTTTCGGACCAGCACATTCCAGAAATAATGACCGATTTCGTGGCGGAAATGGCCGAGAAGCGTCCGGTAGGGCTCTCCCATGCTGTCCCGCCGTCGCTCCCGCTCCGCATCGTCGGCCTCGGCAATGTTGATGGTGATCAGGCCATTGTCATGCCCGGTCAGAATTGAGGGAGCGTTGGGAGAATTCTCCGCAGGATCGGCCAGAAAATCGAAGGCGAGCCCCTGCGGATCCTCGGCTCGCGTCGCCAGCGGCAGCTCGAGCTTCAGCAATGTATAGAAAAGACGCCGCTTGGCAGTTTCCAGGCTGCGCCATCGTTTGAGATGCTGCCCTATGGAGAGATCCGGTACTGTGCGGTTATGCCGACAAGCCCGGCAATAGGGATTGCTGTCCTCGACCGGGACCAGCCAATTGCACGCACCGTGCCCCGCATTGGCACAGAAGCGGAAGGAGGTGTCAGGAAGCGCCAACGCCTTCCAGCGCCCCTCCTCCTCAGGCTCCAAGGCGCTGATTTCCTGGATCGATGGCAGGCAGCCGAGCCGCCGGCCACAGCTTTCGCAGCGGCTGTTGTCGAAATAGAGCGGCTGGCCGCAGGCCTGACATTCGAAAAGCTTCATGAATGGCCCCCGCTCGTTGCCAGCCCGCCTGGCTGCGCCATGACGGCAACGATCTTTTGAACCTGTTGGTTCGCAAGCCTTTGCACCGTCACAGGCATGTCACTGCTTATAATTTAATCTTCCGGTGAAGCGCCTCTCCTTTCATCATGCACAACGGACCTGTGGTCCGGGCTCCCCATGAGGAGGATAACTCATGATACATGTTGCCAAGCAGGCGACGCAGGACGGCACGTTCACCGTCTATCTCGGCGACAGGCCCGTGGCATGGGGGCTGACCAGTCATGCGGCGGATGCCTTGATCGAAAGGCTGCTCCGGCGCTGAAATCCTCACCTGAACCCTCGGTGCATTCGGGCGCCGCGGCTGGTATAGGCGGTCCCATTCGCCGCATTCGAATGGAAGATCGATGGAACTTGGTGTCTATACCTTTGGCGAGCTGACGAAAGCTCCTGCCACGGGACACCTGCTCTCTCCGGAAGAGCGTCTCCGCGATCTCATCGAGGAGGTCGAGCTGGCGGATCAGGTCGGCCTGGACGTGTTCGGCCTCGGCGAGCATCACCGGCCCGATTATGTCGTTTCTGCTCCCGCCGTCGTGCTGGCGGCCGCTGCCGCCCGGACGAAAAGGATCCGGCTGACCAGCGCCGTGACGGTGCTGAGCTCCGACGATCCGGTCCGGGTGTTCCAGAGTTTCGCGACCCTGGACCTTTTGTCGGGCGGTCGCGCCGAGATCATGGCGGGCCGCGGCTCGTTCATCGAGTCCTTCCCGCTCTTCGGCTACGACCTTGACGATTATGACACCCTGTTCGCCGAGAAGCTCGATCTGCTCCTGAGGATCAGGAGCGAGGAACGGGTGACATGGGCCGGCAGGCATCGAGCTCCCCTCACCGACCAGCCGGTCTACCCGCGGCCCGTCCAGGAGCCCCTGCCGGTCTGGATCGCCGTCGGCGGAACGCCGCAATCGGTGGTGCGGGCCGGTACGCTCGGCCTGCCCCTTGCACTCGGCATCATCGGCGGGCAGCCGGAGCGCTTCGCCCCGCTTGTTTCACTTTATCGTGAGACGGGAAGCCGGGCCGGTCACGACCCGGCGAGTCTCAAGGTCGGCATCAACACCCATGCCTATATCGCGGACGCGTCGCAGCAGGCGGCGGACGAATTCTTTCCCGCCTATACCCAGGTGATGACCCGGCTTGGCCGTGAGCGCGGCTGGCCTCCCACGACCCGCCCGCAATTCGAGAAAATGCGGGAGCCGCGCGGCGCATTGGCGGTGGGAAGCCCGCAGGGGGTGATCGACAAGATCCTGCTCCAGCACGAACTCTTCCGCCACGACCGCTATCTGGCTCAATTCAGTGTCGGCACCATGCCCCATGCCCAGATCATGCGCTCGATTGAACTTCTGGGAACCAGGGTTGCACCAGTCGTACGCGCAGAAATTGCACGCCGGAACGCTGTATAATCGGAAGACGGCAGCGGTATTTACTTTGGTTTGTCTCCGGCGCTACGATGCTGGCTCAAGTGATAATAACCTAAGATAGTGAACGCAGGCCAAAGCCTAGGTTATGGTTGTTGCATCTGATTCGTTTAATGACGCCGCACGGCGCTTTTCAGATGCAATCAGGATTGGAGGGGCTATGCTCGAGGGTCGCAGAAAGCGAGTCCTGATCGTCGAGGACGAGGCGATGATCTCAATGCTGATCGAGGACATGGTTCTCGATTTCGGCTGTGAGATCGTGGGCCCCGCCGCCCGTCTGGACCATGCTTTGACCCTTGCGCTCCAGGCCGAGATCGATATCGGGATTCTCGACATCAACGTCGACGGAACCGTCGTCTTCCCCGTTGCCGATGTCCTGCGTTTCCGTGGGATCCCGTTCATCTTCTCGACGGGTTACGATTTTCGCTCGCTTCCTGAGCGGTTTCGCAATTGTCCGACCTTGTCGAAGCCGTTCTCGTACGACGATTTCGCCGAAACGCTCCGCCGCGCAATCGCCGGAGCCTCGGATTCTCCCGAAGTCGTGTAGGGATCATTCACCACCGCCCCACGCGATCTGGCAGGCTTCAAGAATATCCCCTCTTCATCTCTTCCACGTCATGGCCGTCCCCGGGCTTGATCCGGGGATCAGTCCCGGCCATGACGTGGAAGAAAAGCGCTGCGCTTCACATGATCGGGATCACCGGCACAAGGCCGGTGATGACGCGGTGGAGGTGCTTGACCGGTGTAAAATCGCCCTCTCTTTGCCGCACCGCATTTTTTGGCGAACCGGATCCTCTTCATTGAAAAATACTCTAATTACACCCATCGAAGATTCGCGTGCTCCGGAGCCCCCGTCCAAGATGAAAATGAAACCTGCAGAAGGGCCGTTTCGTATCGGGAGATCCGAAACCGGCCTTGGCCTCTTTGCGACCGAAGTGATCGAGAAAGGAACGTTCATCATCGAATATGTCGGGCCGAAGATCACGAACGAGGAAGTCCAGCGCCGGCGCAACACGCGCTACCTGTTCGAGATCAGCAGCCGCTGGACCATCGACGGTTCACCCCGCTGGAACACCGCCCGTTACATTAATCACGGCTGTCGCCCGAATGCCCAGGCCACGGTGTCGAGAGGCAAGATCCGCATCAAGGCGATCAAGCGCATCAAGCCGGGCGACGAGATCACCTACAATTACGGCAAGAACTATTTTGAGACCTTCATCAAGCCGACCGGCTGCAAGTGCAGATCATGTGAACGCAAACGGGCGAAGCAGGCGGGTGTTTGAGGGTTGGGGAATCGATCCAAGCGGATAAATCGCGGCATGGTATAGTGGCGCTTCTCCCTCTCCCGTGTGGGAGAGGGGATCGCGCCGCGCCGTGTCATCCCCGGCGCACGAAGTGCGGGAAGGGGATCCACTCACACGCTCAGCGCTATGGATTCCCTTCCCCTCCGCTGCGCTCCGGCCGGGAATGACAGCCACTGACACCCTCTCACGTCATGGCCGGGCTTGTCCCGGCCATCTCGATCCGAAGATCGCTGTGCGTCACAAAAACGAGATCACCGGCACAAGGCCGGTGATGACGTGGAAGGTGCAAGGTGGGTGTCAGCACGTCAATCGGGTTTAAACTCCGAAACGGTCCGCTTGGTGCCCTTTTCATAAAGGTGCGCCAAGTTCGCCGTCACCGCTCCCGTGAATCGCGGATCCTTCGGAAGATCGTCGCCGAAGATCTCGCGCACGGCGAACAACATGCTCGCCAGATTCTCGGCAGAACCCCCTGCCCAGTCGGCCAGTTCCCGCAACCGTGCCGCCATGGGATCGCGCACGTCGATGGGTGCGCCCTTCTCGTCGATGCCGGTGACATACCGCATCCACGCCGCCACCCCGAGGGACAGACGCGCGATGGATGCACCGTTGCGCAGTCGGTCGCGGACTGTTCCTAAAAGGCGCTGCGGCAGCTTCTGCGAGCCGTCCATGGCGATCTGCCAGGTGCGATGCTTCAGGGCTGGATTCCTGAAGCGCTCGATGAGCGCTCGCTTGTAAGACGCGAGATCGGCTCCCGGCGGCATGTGGAGGGTCGGGGTGACCTCCTCGGCCATGAGCCCTTCGATCAACCGTACGAAGGCCGGATCGGCCATGGTGTCGGCAACCGTCTCGTAGCCCGAGAGATAGCCGAGATAGGCCAGGGTCGAGTGGCTCCCGTTGAGCAGCCTGAGCTTCATGTGCTCATAGGGCTCGACATCGCTGACGAACTCGGCACCCGCTTTCTCCCAGGCCGGGCGGCCCTGCGGGAAGCGGTCTTCGATCACCCATTGCGTGAAAGGCTCGGTCACGACCGGCCAGGCATCCTCGACGCCCAGCGCCTCGCCGATGCGCTCCCGATCCTGATCGCCGGTGGCCGGAACGATCCGGTCGACCATGGTCGAGGGGCAGGACACCTCGTTCGCCACGAACCGGCCGAGCTCCGGATCGACCAGCTCGGCGAAGCGGGTGAGAACGCGCTTCACCGTGCGCCCGTTGGAGGGAAGATTGTCGCAGGTGAGAACCGTGAAAGGTGGCACACGTGCCGCGCGCCGACGGCGCAGGGCCTCGATGATGAAGCCCGGAGCGGACCGGGGCGTTCTCGGGTAAGCGAGGTCATGCACGATGTCCGGATGAGCCTCGTTCAGAGTACCGGTCGCCGGATCGTGGCAATAGCCCTTCTCGGTCACCGTCAGCGTGACGATCCGCGTCCGGGGATCGGCCATCGCGTCGAGGAGATGATCCGTTGCTCGCGGGGCAACGATGATCCGGCTGATCGAGCCGACGACGCGAAGTGCCTCGCCCTCCCTTGAACGAACCGACAGGGTGTAGAGCCCGTCCTGCGGCTGAAGGGCGTCGTAGGTATCCGAACTGCGCAAGCTGGCCGCCACGATGCCCCATTGCGGATCTTGGGCAAGCACATCGTCGGTATAGACCGCCTGATGCGCCCGGTGAAAGGCCCCGACGCCGAGATGCACGATTCCGGTCTTCACCGCCCTCCGGTCATAGGCCGGACGGCGAACGCGATCCGGCAGATCGGCAAGCGTGTCTTCGTTCAAGCGATCTGGCATTCCATCCTCAATGCGCCGGCTGCTGCTTCGCGCGGGTGACGATCTGCGTCGGGTTGACGAAGCGCAGCGCGATGATGAGCCAGACGAGGGTCGTTACCATATAGATCACCGCCATGGCATCAATCGACTGCACGGCACGCACGCCTGCGGCGAAGACCGCGTAGTAGAGCGCCACCACGAGGGTCTGGCTCGTCGGTCCCGCCACCAGGAAGGTGAGCTCGAACATGGCGATGGTGCGCACCAGCACCAGCAGCAGAGCCGCCAGAATGCCCGGCAGGAGGAGCGGCAGGAGCACGTGAATGAAGAGCTTGAAGGTGTTGGCCCCGAAGACGCGGGCCGCCGCCTCGATCTTCGGATCGATCTGCTCGATGAACGGGATCATGACGAGGATCACGAAGGGCACGGTCGGCACGAGATTGGCCGCAACGACGCCCCAGAACGTTCCCGCCAAACCTGTCTGGTAGAGCACGGTCGCCAGCGGAATGCCGAAGGTGATCGGCGGGATGAGCAGCGGCAGCAGGAAGAGCAGGACGAGAAGCCGCTTGCCCGGAAACTCGCGACGCGCCAGGGCATAGGCCGCCGTCACCCCGAGAGCACCGGAGATGAAGACCACGGCGGCGATGACCTGGAACGTGACCATCAGGACGTCCCAGAGCTGGAACTCGCTCCAGGCCGAGGAATACCAGCGCGTGGTGAGGGCCACCGGCAGCCATGTGCCGAGCCAGCGGGTGGCGAAGGAGCTCGTCACCACGGTGGCGATCATGGCAAACAGGTTGATGACGAAGAAGCCGACGAGAAACCAGATGGCCGCCGCCCAGAGCTTGGAGCCGAGTGTCGTGTCGCGGATCATCGGCTTTACCCTTTCGCGCCGGAGGCTGGGCCACGGTAGAACAGGCCGCGGGAGGCGAGCACCGCCACCACGATGGCGAGCTGGACGAAGCCCATGATCATCGCGATGGCCGAAGCCATGGAGTAGTCATATTCCTCGAACGCCGCCGTCGCCGCGGCAATCGAGATGACGCGGGTAACACCTGCCGGCTCGCCCAGCAGCACCGCCGAGGGGAACACCGAGAAGGCCTGAACGAAGGACAGGCAGAAGGTGATGGCGAAGCCCGGCATCAGCAGCGGCAGATAGACGTGACGGAAACGCTGCCACGCGCTGGCGCCTAGAGTCGCTGCCGCCTGCTCGAGAGCCGGATCGATGCCCGTGATGTAGGACAGGGTGAGCAGGAAGGTGAACGGGAAGCCCGTGATCACCAGCGAGGCGAAGACACCCCAGTAATTATGAACGAGCTTCAGGGGCTGCGAGATCAATCCGAAGGTGAGCAAGGTGCGGTTGAACCAGCCCTGCGGCCCGAGATAGTTGAGCAGGCCCTCGGCCACGAGAACCGTGCCAAGCGTGATCGGCAGAACGAGGATCGTGGTCAGGAGACGCTGACGCCGCATGAGGCGCACGCGGAACGCAATCGGCACCGCCAACAGCAGGTTGAGGAGCGTGACGGGTATCGCGAGCCGGAGCGTGTTGGCAACCGTGTCGTAGAGAAACGGATCCGTGAAGAAACGCCGGTAATTGGCGAGCCAGTCGCCGCCGGCCTTCGGCTCGAAGGAGAGAACGAAGCCGAAGGCGAAGGGATAGACGAAGAGCAGCAGGGTGAAGATCGTCGCCGGAATGACGAGCAGGGTCACCGCGTCGAAGCCCCTGGCCGCCAAACGCTGGCGCAGGCTGGGACCGTGCTCGACGGGGGCCGCTTGAGCAAGGGCGTCCATCAGTGCCTCCCCTGGATCGGCTCCGCGAAGACGAGAACACGCCCGTCGTCCGCGCGCAGATGCACTTTCGATCCGGGCTCGACCGGCTGGTGGGACCGGAACACGAAATCGAGCCCGCCGGCCGAATGCGCGGTCCCGACGAATTCGCGGCCCCGATACTCGATGGTGTCGACGGTCACCGCAATGGCGTTCGGTCCCACCTCGCCGACCATGAGATCGTCCGGACGGATGGCCGCATAGGCGGACGAGCCGACAGACAGGCTTTCGCGGGCAACGCCACTGATCCGCGCCCCCTCCACATCGAGAACGGCACGGCCGCTCTCGCTCGCGACCACCTTGCCTTTCAGCTTATTGCGGAAGCCCATGAAGTCGGCGACATCGAGATGGGCCGGAGCCTCGTAAAGCTCCTTCGGCGTCCCGACTTGCCGCACCACGCCATCGCGCAGCACCACGATGCGGTCGGCGAGCGACAGCGCCTCGTCCTGATCGTGAGTCACATAGATGGTCGTGGCGCCGAGCTCGTTGTGGATGCGCCGGATCTCGGCGCGCATCTCGAGGCGCAGCTTGGCATCGAGATTGGACAAGGGCTCGTCCATCAGCACGAGCGGCGGCTCGATGACGATGGCGCGGGCAATCGCCACGCGCTGCTGCTGGCCGCCGGAGAGCTGACCCGGCAGCTTGTGCTCCTGACCCTGGAGGCGAACGAGATTCAGGGCCTCGTCGACCTTGCGGTCGATCTCGGCCTTGGGCTTTCCTCGCATCTTGAGGCCGAAGCCGATGTTCTGGCGCACATTGAGATGAGGAAAGAGCGCATAGTTCTGGAACACCATGCCGAACCCGCGCTCCTCGGGACGGAGCGTATCGACCCGGCTCTTGTCGAGCCAGATCGCTCCGCCGGTCACAGGCAGAAGACCCGCGATGCAGTTCAACGTCGTCGACTTGCCGCAGCCGGACGGTCCGAGCAGCGCGATGAACTCGCGCCGCCGGATCGTGAGGGAGACGTCTCGCAGAGCGTTGAGCGCCCCGAAGTCGCGGCTCACGCGATCGAGCCGGACTTCGTCGAACTGGGAAAGGGCAATGGTCATCGCGGGTCCTTGTTTTCGTCTTACTTGCGCGGTCTTATTTTCTCTTGCCGCCGCCGACCTGCTCGTCCCACATGCGGAAGGCGACGACCATCTGCTCGGGCTGGAGCGGCAATTCGATCGGGTTCTCGGCGATCCATTTCTCGTATTCGGGACGGCCGAATTCCTTGATGGCGGCCTGGCTCTCCGGCGGCGCCATGTCGAGGGTCACGCCCTTCACGGCCGGGCCCGGATAGAAATAGCCCTCGTCGTAGGTATAGGCCTGCTGCTCCTTGGTGAGCAGGAAGCTCATGAGATCGAGGAGAACCGCGACCTTCTCGTTCGACAGGCCCTTGGGCACGCACATGTAATGAGCGTCCGCCACCCAGTGGAAGCCTTTGAGGGCCGCCACCTTCGCCTCCTTCGGCACGACGCCGAGAACGCGCGGGTTGATATCCCAGCCGGTCGTCGACACGGTCATGTCGCGGGAGCCTTCGCCGAGCTCCTTCATCACCGCGCCGGTGCCGGACGGATAGTACTCGATGTTCTGCCCGAGCTCCTTCAGATAGGCCCAGGTCTTGTCCCAGCCCTTGGCGGGATCCTGCGGGTTGCTGTCGCCGAGGATGTAGGGCAGGCCCATGATGAAGGTGCGGCCCGGACCGGAATTCGCCGGGCGCGCATAGAGGAAGCGGCCCGGATTGGCCTTGGTATAGGCCAGAAGCTCTTCCGCCGTGGTCGGCACGTTCTTGACCTTGTCGGGCATGTATTCGAGCAGCGGACCCGACGGGTAATAGGTCACGACGACGCCCTGCCCTTTGGCCAGCCCCTGCATCTTGGCGGCGGCCGGCAGATAGATGTCGTCGAGCTTCGGCAGCGCGTTCGCATGACCGGGGATCAGCTCGACCCAGAGCTTCTGCTCGATGCCGGCGGAGAGTGCATCGGTGCCGGTGAGCACGAGGTCGATGTCGACGCGGCCCGCATCCTGCTGCGCCTTGATCTTGCCGGCGAGTTCCGGCGCCGTCGCCTTGGTGAAGGTGATGCGCGAAACGAGGTAGGGTTTCGCCTTGCGGTAATTCTCGATGGCCTTCTGCGTCAGCGCGAGATTGCCGGCGACGTCGATGATGTTGAGCGTAACCGGGCTCGTAGGCAGGGTCGCCTGCGCGAAGCTCGGTCCGCCCAGCGTCGCAGCGCCCGCAGCGCCGGCGACACCGCCGACGAAAGTCCGCCTGGTGATCAGGTTCGTCATGTCTTCCTCCCGTTCTGTGCGACATGGCTCATGCGCGGCCATGTCCCGTGTCACAGCTTGTAGGCCTCCTTCGCGAGGCGACAGGCGAGATCGTAGGCCACCTCATGCGCCTCGTCCTCGTCGAGGCGATGGCTCGTCACGAGATTGGCGAGATAGGCGCAGTCGACCCGGCGGGCCATGTCGTGCCGCGCCGGAATGGACAGATAGGCCCGCGTGTCGTCGTTGAAGCCGACCGTGTTGTAGAAGCCCGCCGTCTCGGTGGTGAGCTCGCGGAAGCGGCGCATGCCTTCGGGCGCATCGAAGAACCACCAGGCGGGACCGAGCTTCAACGCCGGATAATGGCCCGCGAGCGGCGCGAGTTCGCGCGAATAGCTGGTCTCGTCCAGGGTGAAGACGATCAGCGTGAAGTTGGGATGGTTGCCGAAGCGGTCGAGCAGAGGCTTCAGGGCCCGCACGTAATCCGTCTGGAGCGGAATGTCGGCGCCCATGTCGCGGCCGAAGCGTCGGAAGAGCGCGTCGTTGTGATTGCGGAACGAGCCGGGATGGAGCTGCATCACCATCCCGTCCTCGACGCTCATCGCCGCCATCTCGGTCAGCATCTGAGCGCGGAACATTTCCGCATCCGCCGGTCCTGCATCGCCCGAGGACACGCGGTGGAACAGCGCTTCGGCCGCAGCAGGCGAAAGATCGGCGGTCTTGGCCGTCGGATGGCCGTGATCCGTGGAGGTCGCGCCATAGTCACGGAAGAAGGCGCGCCTTTTGCGATGCGCGTCCAGATAGCCGCTCCAGGTTAAGGTATCGCAGCCGGTGATCTCGCCGAGGCGGACGAGATTCTCGCGAAAGCCCTCGAATTCCGGATCGATGACGGGATCGGGACGGTAGGCCGTGACCACGCGCCCCTTCCAACCCGATAGCCGGATGGTCTCGTGATGCTTCAACGGATCGAGCGGACTCTCCGTCGTGGCGATGGCCTCGATGCGGAAGCGCTCGAAGAGCGCGCGCGGGCGAAACTCCGGCGTGCGCAGCGCCTCGTCGATGCGGTCGTAATAGGCATCCGCATTCGCGGCCGAGAGGCGCTCGGTAAAGCCGAACAGCGTCGCGAAGGTATGATCGAGCCAGAGGCGCGTGGGCGTGCCGCGGAACAGATGATAGTGCGCGGCGAAGCGGCGCCAGATCGTCCGCGGGTCGCGCTCGACGGGGCTGCCGTCCTTCGTCGGAATTCCAAGATCTTCCAGCCGCACGCCCTGGCTGTAGAGCATGCGGAAAACATAGTGGTCGGGAATGACGAACAGCGTCGCCGGATCCGGAAAGGGCTCGTTCTCCGCACACCAGCGCGGATCCGTGTGGCCATGCGGCGAGATGATGGGCAGGTCCCGCACTTCCGCATAGAGCCTGTGCGCCACGTCGCGGGCAACTGGCTCGACAGGAAACAGCCGGTCCGGATGGATCAGCATGGCGTACTCCCTTGGCACTTCACCCGAACCCTTGTCCGGGCCGGTTCCGAGCGCCTCATTGAGCAAACCTTAAGCCGATCCACGATCCTTTGCAATGGTCTACTAGTATGGTAGTGTGCCACTTATGACGAATAGACCATCCCTCGCGAAGCTCGATCTGAATCGGGAGCCCATGGCCAGGCAGGTGACGCGCGCCCTTCGCCAAGCCATCGTCAGCATGAAGATTTCGCCCGGCGAAATGCTGTCCGAGCAGGATCTGGCGCAGCGATTCGGGGTCAGCCGCTCGCCGGTCCGGGAAGCCCTGATCAAACTGAGCGAGGCCGGCCTCGTGCGGGTTCTGCCGCAGCGGGGCACGCAGGTGGTCAAGATCTCGCGAGCGGCCGTCGAGGATGCGCGCTTCATCCGCCAGGCCGTCGAATGCGCCGTCGTGCGGGAGGCCGCCCTGAAAGCCACGCCCGTGATGCTGGCGGAACTCAATGCCAGCCTGACCCGGCAGCGTCGCGTTCAGCGCTCTACTTCCTCCGATGATTTCATGGCCCTCGACGAGGAGTTTCACCGCCTCCTGGCGGAGACGGCCGGACGACCCGCCGCGTGGCGCATGATCGAGGACGTCAAGCCGCAGATGGACCGGGTGCGCTATCTCGACGTGAAGCAGGCGACCCCGCGCCACCTCATCGTCGCGCAGCACGCCACGATCGTCGACGCCATCAAGGCGTCTGATCCCGTTGCGGCCGAAAAGGCCATGCAGCAGCACCTCAGCGAGATCCTGCGCTCCCTGCCCGAGCTTGCGGCCAAGCATCCGGATCTCTTCGAGCCTGAGCCCGATGCTCTGCCAGAGGTGCTCAGCGCATGACGTCAGTGAACGAAGTTTTTGACATGTCCGCCGACGCCGAAGTTCGGCCCCACCTTTAAGAGGCAATCATGGAACAGACCTGGCGCTGGTTCGGCCCCGAAGATGTCGTTCAGCTTTCCCATATCTGCCAGACCGGCGCGACAGGCATCGTCACCGCGCTGCATCAGATCCCCTATGGCGTGATCTGGAGCGTCGAGGAGATCGAGAAGCGTAAAGCCATGATCGCCGCCGATCCCTCGCTGGGATTGCGCTGGAGCGTGGTCGAGAGCCTGCCGATCCACGAACGTATCAAGATCGGCGAAGGCGACCTGACGTCCCTGTTCGACAATTATCGCCAATCCATGCGCAACCTCGCGCAATGCGGAATCACCACGATCTGCTACAATTTCATGCCGGTGGTCGACTGGACCCGCACGGAGCTGGCCTATCCTCTCCTGGGAGGCGCAACAGCCCTGCGCTTCAACGCTCATGAATTCGCGGCCTTCGATTGCTTCATGCTGGAGCGCCCGGGCGCCGAGGCGGATCATTCGCCCGATGTCCTGAGACGCGCAAAAGACTGGTATCTCCGCTCGTCGGAAGCCGACCGACGAAAACTCCTCTCCAACATCATGGCCGGCCTGCCGGGTGCCTATGACCGCTACGACGTTCCCGGCCTGCGCGTGATGCTCGACCGTTACAAGGATATCGACGCGAAGGCCCTTCGGGAAAACCTCGCCCGCTTCCTGCGCGAGGTGATCCCGACGGCGGAAGAAGTTGGGATCCGGATGTGCATCCATCCCGACGATCCGCCACGCCCGCTCATGGGCCTGCCGCGTATCGTCTCCAATGCGGAGGATCTCGCATTCATTCTCGATGCGGTCGACTCGCCTGCCAATGGGCTCACCTTGTGCAGCGGCTCGCTGGGAGCCAATCCCATCAACGATGTTCCGGCCATCGCGAAGCGCTTTTCGAGCCGGATCTGGTTCGCTCACCTGCGCAATGTGGCAAAGGAACCGGACGGCTCCTTCATGGAGGCCGATCACCTTGGCGGCGACACGGATATGGTGGCGCTGGTCACGGTGCTGCTCGAAGAGCAGAAGCGCCGCAAGGATGCCGGCGAGAAGCACTGGCGCATCCCCATGCGCCCGGATCATGGGCACGAGCTTCTCGACGACGTCGGCAAGCCCACGCATCCAGGCTATCCCGCGATCGGCCGCATGAGAGGCCTGGCCGAACTGCGCGGCGTGATGCAAGCCGTCTCATCGCTGCGCGGCCTGCCACTTTAAGGTATCGATTCCGGCGGCTGCAGCACCCGCGCGATATTACCTCTGCACGTCATCACCGGCCTTGTGCCGGTGATCTCGATAGATTGAAGCGCTGCGCTCTTCTGATCGAGATGGCCGGGACGAGCCCGGCCATGGTGAGGAGGATGTCATTCCCGGCCCTTACGCACTGCCGGGGATGACGAGAGGAGAACCCTACCCAAGCAAGTTCCGCAATGTCCGCATGAACACGCGGGCGCCGATGCCGATCAGGTCGTCCGGAAAATCGTAGTCGGGATTGTGCAGGCTCGGGTGGTTCTCGCCGGCGCCCAAGAAGAACATAGCAGCGGGCGCCTTCTGGCCGAAGCGGCCGAAATCCTCCGAGGCCCGCATGGGCAGATCGCCCTCGTCATGCGGCACGCCCTCCTCATCGAGAGCGTGGCGAAGATGGGCGACGGCTTCCGGTGCGTTCTCGCAGTGCAGAAAAATATCGTCGTGGGAAACCTCCACACTCAGCCCCTTCTCCCGCGCTGCGCTGAGGACCAGATGCTCCGCGCTCACGCAGAGATCCTCCATGCCAGCATCGGTCAAGGTGCGCAGGGTGGCCCAGATTTCGGCCCGTCCAGGAGCGACACCGAAGGCAGGCTCGCCGATCTTCACATGGGTGACGGTTACCATCGCGAAGTCGTCGTCCAAAGGGCCGCCACGGCCAAGAGCGGTCAGCGCCGGCATCAATTCAGCCACGACGTCCACCGGAGAGATGCCCGTCTCGGGCATCGAGGCATGAGCAGTCTTGCCGTTCAGAATGATGCGCATGCCCCGGGATGCGCAGTTGACCGGCCCCTCCACCAAGGCGACTCGGCCGAGCGGCAGGCCAGGGAGATTGTGCAGGGCGAATGCGAAGTCTGGACTAATCTCGCGAAAGCGCGGGTCGGCGACGACGGCCGCCGCTCCGGAACCATCTTCTTCCGCCGGCTGGAACAGCAGGACGGCGCGACCGCGCTGCGGACGCTGGCGGCCGAGCGCACGTGCAAGACCGGCGAGGATCGCCATATGCCCGTCATGTCCGCACAGATGCGCCTTACCGGGCATCGCCGAGCGATAAGGAAGGTCGGAGATTTCCTCGATGGGCAGCCCGTCGAGTTCTGCCCGAACCATGACGGTCGGCCCCGGCGCCTTGCCTTCATAAATGGCTGCAAGTCCGTGGCCGCCGAGACCTGTGACGATCCGGTCCGGCCTTGTGGAGGCCAGAAAGGCATGAACCTCCCGTGCCGTCTGAGCCTCCTCCCTGGAGAGTTCGGGCGCGCGGTGGAGCTTGCGCCGAAAAGCCACCAGATCGACCATGTCTTCGTTGGTCAAAACCATGGATCGCCTCCACGCTGAAGCTTGATGGGAGCAGAACCGCCCGACCGATGACAGCCCGGCCTGTTTCGGCCGGACGTTATGGCCTGAAGGATGGACCTCGATCAAGTCATCGAAAGGCGAACACAGAAGGATGAAACAGAGTTCAACCCTCCTCA
>KI911956.1:1451-4053 GCA_000517005.1 Microvirga lupini | reverse complement strand
GTGCCGGCGCGCAGAGCCGCGCCGACGGCTTCCACCGACCCGGCGCCGTTCTCGACGGCCGCCGCGATCTGGTTTGCGCCCACCGAGAAGCAGGCGCAGACGATGGGTCCGGGATCCGCCTGATCGGCGCCGGGGCGGCCGCTCAAGAGGCGCAGGCGCTCAGTGCCGCGGATTTCTTTCGCTGACAGGTGTTCGATGGCCCATGTCCGCGACACGGCCACCGGTTGCGGCGCGACGAACAGCGCGCCGAGCAAGGCATCCCCGGAGAAGGTCGCAAGCCGGAAGCTGGCCTGGTCCTGATCGCTGTACGAGAGCGTCTCCAGGTCCTCGCCGCTGCCGATCAGGTCGGCCGCATAGGCCATCCAATCCTCGACCGGTTCGGTGCCGGCAAGCTCGATGCGCCAGCCGCCCTCGGCCCGGGCCATCGCCCAGTAATCCGCCGGGATCGTCGCAGGCCGGTTGCGCAGCACCGCGAAGCCATACCAGGCGACATCGAACGGCTCGATGCGGGCGCCGGAAAACTTGAGGCCGGGCTGACCGGAGATCGGGTCAACCCCGGGAAAAACCGCCGCGCCGACACGCCCCTGCGCCGTCTGCTGATCCGTCCAGTGCATGGGGACGAAGACGCTGCCTTTCTGCTGCCGCTCCGTGACAAGAGCGCGGACGACCGCCGTCCCTTGCGGACTGACGATGCGCACCAGAGTGGCAGGCGCAATTCCGGCATCCTCGGCATCCTCTGGATGGATCTCGCAGAAGCTCTCCGCGTAATGGCTCATCAGCCGCGGCGTCTTCGCCGTGCGCGTCATGGTGTGCCACTGGTCGCGGATGCGGCCGGTATTGAGGATCAGCGGGAATTCCGGCGAGACCTCTTGCACGGCGACCGGCGTCGGGACGAACCGCCCTCGCCTGTCCGGCGTGTAGAAGCCGCCCTCGGCGAAGAAACGCGTCGTCGCAGCGTCGAGCGCTTCGCCCTGCCGACGCGGCCACTGGAATGGCTCCAGCGCGTCGTAGGCCTTCTCGCTCAGCTCGGCGCAGGCGCCGATGTCGAAATCGCGCGTCCCGTCATTGGCGAGGCCGGACAGCGCGGCATGCTCACGGAAGATCTCGGCCGGCGACTGATAGTCGAAGGCCTCTGCAAAGCCCATGCGGACGGCCACATCGCAGACGATGCGCCAATCGGGCCGCGCCTCGCCCGGAGCTTTCAGAAAGGAGCGCTGGCGCGAGATGCGGCGCTCGGAATTCGTCACCGTGCCGCTCTTCTCGGCCCAGGCGGCCGCCGGCAGGAGGACATGCGCATGGCGTGTCGTGTCGGTCCGGGTGACGTCGCTCACGACCACGAACGGACACGTCCGAAGAGCATCCTGCACGGCATCCGCGTCCGGCAGGGAATCGACCGGGTTGGTGCCCATGATCCAGATCGCCTTGACCTGTCCCTCTCCCACGGCGCGAAAGAGATCGACGGCCTTCAGGCCCGGACGCTCCGCGATGCCAGGACTGCTCCAGAAGGCCTGAACCAATTCGCGATGGCTCGGACTGTTGATGTCGAAATGCGCCGCGAGCATGTTCGCCAGACCGCCGACCTCGCGCCCACCCATGGCATTGGGCTGGCCGGTGAGCGAGAACGGTCCCATGCCGGGTCGTCCGATGCGACCGGTAAACAAATGGCAGTTGATGATGGCGTTGACCTTGTCGGTGCCGACGACCGATTGGTTCACCCCCTGCGAATAAGCCGTCACGACGCGTTCCGAGCGTGTCCAGAGCGTGTAGAACTCGCGCAACTGTTCGGCCGGGAGGCGGGTTGCGCCGAGCGCGCCCGGAAAGCCGCATTCCCGTGCCGCCTCTAACGCCTCGCCGAGGCCGGAGGTGTGACGGTCGACATAGTCGCTGTCGCACAACCCCATCCGATCGAGGTGATCGAGCAGACCGGCAAAGAGCGCCACATCGGAATTGGGAGCAATCGCCAGATGCAGATCGGCCGCCTCTGCCGTCACGGTGCGGCGCGGATCGATGACAACAATCTTGGTTCCGCGCCGCTCACGGGCCGTCAGAAGCCGCTGGAACAGCACCGGGTGGCACCACGTCATGTTGGAGCCGACGAGCACGACGAGGTCGGCTTCTTCGAGATCCTCGTAAGTGCCCGGAACGGTATCGGAGCCGAACGCCCGGATATGCCCGGCGACCGACGAGGCCATGCAGAGGCGGGAATTCGTGTCGATGTTTGCGGCGCCGATGAAGCCCTTCATCAGCTTGTTGGCGACATAATAATCCTCGGTGAGCAGCTGGCCCGAACCGTAGAAGGCCACCGCTTCAGGACCATGCTCGGCAATCGTCTCCGAGAAGCGCCGCGCCACCAGATCGAGCGCCTCGTCCCAGCCGGCGCGGCGCCCTCCGATTTCCGGGAAAAGGAGCCTGTCATCAAGACTGAGCGTCTCGCCCAGAGCCGAACCCTTCGAGCAGAGGCGCCCGTAATTGGCCGGGTGCTGCTCATCCCCCTTGATCGCAACGGAGCCGTCCTCCTGCGGCGTCGCCAGGACGCCGCAGCCGACGCCGCAATAAGGGCACGTGGTCCGGGTCGGAGTGCCGCTCGCCATCGTCCCTCCTC
>KI911956.1:995-1351 GCA_000517005.1 Microvirga lupini | reverse complement strand
CTCTCGCAGGCCGAGATCGCCCGGCATGTGGGGGTCAGTCGCGCCAGTGTCTGCCGCTGGGCTGCCACCCTGGCCCAAGAGGGCCCGCGCGGTCTGGAAGCGCGACCCATCCCGGGACCCTCGCCCCGCCTCGATGAGAAAGCCTGGACGCGGCTGGGCCGGCTGCTGGATCGGGGTGCAATGGCGGCGGGCTTTGCCACCGAACGGTGGACGCTTGAGCGCATCGCCGCTCTCATCGAGCGCGAGTTCGGGGTGCATTATCATCCCCGCTACCTGGAGCGGCCACTGAAGGCGCACGGCTTCAGCGTGCAGCGCCCGGCCACACGGGCGAGGGAGCGCGATGAGCTGGTGATTGC
>KI911956.1:0-895 GCA_000517005.1 Microvirga lupini | reverse complement strand
GTAACCGGCCGAGTTAGACCGCCTTCTGAGAGAGCGTCAGCAGAGGTAATTTCCCGTCGTTAACGGCGTCGTTTTTGACGTCATCACGGATGGGGATGATGCGTCAGGAGATCCTGGCAGGTCGGGAGCGCCGTCGGCGCTGGTCGACTGAAGAGAAGCTGCGAGTTCTCAGCGAAGTCGGGGTGGAGGGGGCGACCGTGTCCGATGTGGCACGCCGGCATGACATCACACGCCAGCATCTCTACCAATGGCGTCGACAGATGCGCAGCCAGAGCCTGGCTCCGAAGGCACGGTTTCTGTCCGTGGAACTGGCAGGCACACCACCGGACGGCGGGACTTGCACAGGCGATCCGTCAAACGAGCGCCGTGTGGAGATCGGGCTGCGCAACGGGCGGATCGTGCGCATCGCGGCAGACCTGCCGGAGAACCTCCTCATCCGCATCATCCGGATTGCGGAGAGCACATGATCGGACCGGGAGCCGGTGTTCGCGTCTAGCTTCTCCATTTTGGAAAATCCCCTGCGGCGCGGCGCCTGATCCGTAAGTCCGAAGAGCAAGAGGTTAAGTGCGAGCTTCGTATCCCCCTGCTTAAGGATTGCCGGGTTCTTCCGGATGAGTTGGGCCGGGCCCTGGGAACTGTCTGGGGCGCCGCGATCGACGCTGGCCAGCCTGGAGAGAATTTCATTATTGATCTGTGCGTGGAACCGGGTTCTCGTCTCGTGGTGCAAGTGCAACGTGGCGGGCCGCTGTTTCGACCTTATTGATCTTCACGCGACAGGTGTAACATAGGGCGGTGTCCGTCATCGTGAGGAGGTGCGCGATGGAAGGCAACGTTTGGCGACCGACGCATTTGACGTCGGAGCAGATGGAGGAGCGTCGCCTGGCGGCCGCGACGC
>KI911955.1:107465-110163 GCA_000517005.1 Microvirga lupini | reverse complement strand
CTGACGTTCATGAGCCTCTGGAGGATGGTGATGAAACGATCCTCAGCACGCCGGGCCAGACGCTGGATCATTTATGAACTGACCCGGAGCCTCGATCAGCTATCCAACACTGCAGTGAGAGCAACCTTCTCGAGCGATGGCAATAGCAGGGATGGAGATGAAAAAATCCAGGCTTAGCGACAGGAGTGAAATGTTCACGAGGAACGCTAGCTGCATCAGCAAGAAAAAACCTCGTG
The DNA here is from genome assembly GCA_000517005.1 of Microvirga lupini. GTDB lineage: Bacteria > Pseudomonadota > Alphaproteobacteria > Rhizobiales > Beijerinckiaceae > Microvirga > Microvirga lupini. The sequence continues at coordinate 109,927 of KI911955.1, read as the reverse complement.
CTGCGAAGATTCTGCGATCTTGCTGGTGTGAAAGCTGACGGCTGCGGCAGTTGACACCCCTATTCTTAGTTAAAGCGGCCTTCTCGGTTACTCAATGCCAGCTGACCTTGTCAGCAATAGTAGGTCGCCTTGCTTTCTGATGCCCGAACGTGGTTAGAGATGAGCACCTTGCCCTTCTCACGACCTAGATAACACCTTCTTAGCTCTTACCGCGTAATCAGAGCCAGTGCTGAGAAAGGTGAGGAATGGCACTGCGGTGGAAGCCAACCATTCCTGACGACAATAACCCTAGTGATGTGATGGGCAGCCTGCACCTTCACGTCTTTGCGCGGGTGTATCGTGTTTCGAAGGGAAGCGACTAGGGCCGCTTCCGCTGGTATCTCAACAATGTTCCGGCCTCAGCTGGGGTGCCGTTGCAGGGCATCGAGGACACGCAAAGGAGGGCTCAAGCGGACTGGGCTTGTGGAGGTCCCTGCGCGAGACAAGAAGCAACTCGCCCTTCCCTTTCAACGGAACTCTCAGTCCGAGAGGAGCAAGCAGAGGCGGAAGACAAAGCCAGCTATCAGTCCCGCACACTGACATTGATCGATAGCCTCGGAGAATAAGACCTTCCTGCATCGCGAGAATCAACTCTTCAGTTCGGCAGGTCCAAAGGGCGACAGTATCGTCCGCACTCATACGAGGAACAGAACTGCTCCAGCCAGAGCAACGTCACCTCCTAAGACCGGACTCATGGCCGGAACTCTCCGGACAGTGCTTTGCAGCACAATTCCGCAGCCGAGAAGGAGCGCGCTGGCAAGTACGGCTCAGATCTGGCTGGTTACACCCGCCGCGTCTCGGTTCAGAAAGGAGCGATACGCCGGATTGTCGCTCTCATCCCGGTACGGGTATCCAAGTTCATCCAGACTGTGCTTGAGCTGCGCTCGCTCTGCGGCAGGGACCTGGATGCCGGCCAGCACCCGCCCGTAGTCGGCGCCATGATTGCGGTAGTGGAACAGCGAGATGTTCCAGCTGCCGGACAGCCCGTTGAGGAACTTCAGGAGGGCTCCCGGCCGCTCCGGGAACTGAAACCGGAAGATCAGCTCATCCCGAAGGCCAGGCGTGTGCCCGCCCACCATGTAGCGCACGTGCAGCTTGGCCATCTCGTTGTCGCTCAGGTCGAGCACGGGATAGCCCTGCTCCCGCAGCATCGTGATGATCTGGCGCTTCTCGATATCTCCTTCCGAGAGCTGCACGCCGACGAAGATCTGAGCCTCTCGCGGATCCGAGTAGCGATAGTTGAACTCGGTGATCGAGCGCTTGCCCAGCAGCTGAATGAAGCGGCGGTAGCTGCCCGGCTGCTCCGGGATGGTGACCGCCAGCAGAGCTTCCCGGTGCTCGCCGAGTTCAGCGCGCTCGGCGATGTGGCGAAGCCGGTCGAAGTTCATGTTGGCGCCACTGTTGATCGCCACCAGCCCCAGCTGCCGCGCCCCTGTCCGTTCCACATACTTCTTCAACCCTGCCAGGCTCACGGCCCCGGATGGCTCGGCAATCGCACGCGTGTCCTCGAATATGTCCTTTACGGCCGCACAGATCTCATCCGTGCTGACGGTGATCACCTCGTCGAGCAGCTCGCGGCAGATGCGGAAGGTCTCCTCACCGGCCTGACGCACGGCGACACCATCGGCAAACAGCCCGACTTGGTTCAGGATCACCCGGTCTCCTGCGGCGAGGGCAGCCGCCATGCTGGCGGCGTCCTCCGGCTCGACGCCAATCACCTTCACCTCGGGCCGCAGGAACTTGGCATAGATGGCAACTCCCGCAGCCAGTCCCCCTCCCCCAATCGGCACGAACACCGCCTCGAGTGGGTCGGGATGCTGGCGCAGGATCTCCATGCCGACGGTCCCCTGTCCGGCAATCACGTCGGGATCGTCATAAGGATGGATGAAGGTGAGACCCTTTTCCACCTCAAGCTGACGCGCGTGGATATAGGCCTCGTCGAAGCTCTCGCCATGAAGGACCACGCGACCACCCTGCCCTTTCACCGCTTGGACTTTTATCGCGGGCGTGGTGCGTGGCATCACGATGGTGGCCTTGACGCCCAGCTTCTGGGCTGCCAGGGCGACGCCCTGGGCATGATTGCCGGCGGAGGCGCAGATCACTCCTCGCTCGACCGCCTCGCGTGGCAATCCCACCATCTTGGCGTAGGCACCGCGCAACTTGAATGAGAACACTGGCTGGAGATCTTCGCGCTTAAGGCGAACTGGCGTGCCGAGCCGCTGTGAAAGGCGAGGCATGGGGTCAAGCGGGCTCTCGATCGCCACGTCGTAGACCCGAGCGGCCAAGATCTTGCGGATATAGTCCTGCACGTCAGAGATGCCTTCCTGGTTCAGCAGGGGAGACCGTATGCTCCCTTATCTTCTTATATCCTTCCGATCCAAGCAGAGCGATGAACTGGCGAACCTACTTTGCCTGTGCTGACC
>KI911955.1:107008-107365 GCA_000517005.1 Microvirga lupini | reverse complement strand
CGCGAGATCGAGAGGCCGCAATCTGGAGCAAGGCCGAAAGGAATTGAAACAGTGACGGCCATACCCCTCGAAGCAACCCCATTCGGCGCCCAAGGTGGTTACCAGATCGTTAATGGATTGAAGCAAGCGTAGAGAGCAACAGTGTGGGCCTTTATTAGGGATCCGTTAACCCTATTCCCGCGACGATGGGCTGACTGATCCGCTGGATTTCGGATCAGCCCTTTCCTCCAAAGCAGCCGGGGCGCGGATGAACCGTCTCGGTCCGCTTTGAGGATGTGAGCGTTCCGGTGCAGTAACTGTCTCGTAACCGCAATTGCAATCGAATTTGATCCAAACGGCAGGCGCGGCATTGGTCTC
>KI911955.1:103228-106908 GCA_000517005.1 Microvirga lupini | reverse complement strand
CGCCTCACCCCTGGGGCAGTACGCCTCCACGCCATTGGCGCAGGGCGGGATTGCTGCAGCCCTCGGGGATGATGACCACCCTGCCCTGCACGCGGCCGACACCCTTCAGGCAGGGGCTGGCCTCAGCGATCCCGATGTTGCGGCCCGTGTCGCTGCCGCCGCGCCCTCCTGTATCGAATGGCTGGCAGATCAAGGCACTGTCTTTGATCGAGCCGTGTCTGGTGACGAGCTGATTCTGGGATTGGAAGCTGCCCATTCCCGTCGGCGGATCGTTCATGCGGACGGGGACAGAACCGGTAAACGTGTTCTGGAGGTCCTTATCCATGCTGTCAGGAACGCTCCGTGGATTGAAGTTCGGGAGGGCCATCGGGCAACTGACCTGGCGCTGGATGCAAACGGTCAGGTGACTGGTGTGTTCTGCGCCACGTGGGGCTCCGAGGGCAGAGCTGAGCCCATCCTGATCCCCAGCCGGGCCGTAGTCTTGACCACAGGCGGGATTGGAGGACTCTATGCTCACACCACCAATCCTCTAAGCGCGGTAGGAAGCGGACTCGCACTAGCGGCTCGTGCTGGCGCTGTCCTGCGCGATCTCGAATTCGTTCAGTTTCATCCCACGGCCATTGCGGCTGGCGTCGATCCGATGCCGCTCGCCACCGAAGCCTTGCGCGGTGAAGGGGCTGTGCTCGTCAACAGCCTTGGCGAGCGCTTCATGCAGGACATTCCCGGAGCGGAACTGGCACCGCGGGATGTGGTCGCCCGGGCGATCTGTGCCCAGATCTGCGCCGGTGAGCGCGTGTTCCTCGACACCCGTTCCTCGCTCGGCGAGCACATTACCAGCAAATTCCCTGGCGTGACGGCGCTGTGCCGGGCCGCCGGGCTTGATCCAGTTTGCAACCCGATCCCCGTGCGCTCTGCTGCCCATTACCACATGGGCGGGATCAAAGTAGGCCATCAGGGCCGCAGCTCAGTCGAAGGGCTCTGGGCCTGCGGCGAGGTCGCTTCAACTGGCCTGCACGGGGCCAACCGGCTGGCGAGCAACTCCCTGCTCGAGGCGTTGGCCTACGCCGCCTGGATTGCCGATGACATCAAAGGATTAGCATCCGGGTCGACTGGGAGACAGCCCCCCTCGCCTCCTGTCAGGCATCGATCCGGCTCTGGTGAACAGCCGTCTCTGGATCTGCACCAGATCCGCTCAGTTATGGATCGGCACGTTGATGTGCTTCGCGAAGCGGCTGGGCTGCGGCAGGCGATACGCCACTTCAGTGTGCTCACACATGAGACGCGGCCGAGATGCGAGCGCGACGCCACCTTGGTCGGCCTGCTGATCGCAACAGCCGCTTACAGCCGGAACGAGAGCCGAGGCGCTCATCAGCGGGTAGATCATCCTCACCTGATGCCGGAACAGCATACCGAGATCACCCTCGATCAGGCGCTGTGCATCGCAGCGGAGATCGACAACGAAACAGCCGGGACTTGCCAGGAGAGTCGCATGAAGCCGATCCTCGCCACACAAGACGCTCTCGCCCCGCTCCCACGCCTGCTGGTGGAGCCCATCGTGCGCGCAGCCTTGCTTGAGGATCTGGGCCGGGCGGGCGACATTACGACCAATGCCGTCATTCCTGCCGATGCCAGACTGCACGGAGCCATTGTGGCCCGTGAGCCTGGGGTGGTCGCGGGCGTCGATCCGGCGCTTCTGGCGTTCACCTTGATTGACCCTGCCGTCACGTCCGCCGTCGACCGCCCCGACGGCAGCCGGGTTGAACGAGGAGAGGCCGTCCTGCGGGTGGAGGGGCCGGCGCGGAGCATTCTCTTGGCGGAGCGCGTGGCTCTAAACCTCCTCTGCCGGATGTCGGGCATTGCAACAGCGACCGCGGCTCTCGTTGACGCCGTTCGGCCTCATGGGCATGTCCGGATTATCTGCACACGCAAGACTACCCCTGGGCTGCGCTCGCTCGAGAAGCATGCCGTACGGGCTGGCGGGGGAGCCAACCACCGCTTCGGGCTCGATGATGCGGTTCTGATCAAGGACAACCACATTGCCATTGCCGGAGGCGTCAGGTCTGCCTTGGAACGGGCTCGAGCAGCCGTTGGCCACCTCGTCAAGATCGAGATTGAGGTCGACACCCTTGATCAGCTGGATGAGGTGTTGAACCTTGGGGTCGACGCGATCCTGCTCGACAATATGAGCCCTGAGACCCTCTCTGAGGCGGTGAGGCGGGTGAATCGGCGAGCCATCACGGAAGCCTCCGGCCGGGTCACGGTGGCAACCGCACCTGCTATCGCCGCGGCAGGTGTGGATCTGATCTCCACAGGCTGGATCACGCACAGCGCACCCATCCTCGATCTGGGCTTGGATGTGGCCTGAGGCAGCTTTCTTGATGATCCTGATCTCCCGGAGAGGTTGCAAGAGCACCCACTCCGGGAGATCACCAGCTGGTTGTAGAGTGGGAACTACTGATCACTGTGACCGAGGCTGCGCTCAGGATCCAGCCGATCACGAACACGCTGCTTCAGGACCTTGGCTTCTGGAAAGCCCCCGTCGTGCTTGCGATCCCAGATGATCTCGCCCTCGTAAGCAATCTGAAACATGCCGCCAGTGCCCGGAACGAGGGTCACTTCGCCGAGATCTGTCCCGAAGATCGAGAGGAGTTCCTGGGCCAGCCAAGCAGAGCGCAAAAGCCATTGGCACTGCGTGCAGTAGGTGATGGTGATCCGGGGAGGTGTCGTATTCATTGCGACAGAAACGCATAAGTTCCAGGCAGGAGTGACCCCAGCCGATCCATTAATGACCTGTATAGAATTTTAATGGATGAGGCTATGGCGTCTCCAAATGGGCACAAGTACGTGAAGGCGCGCTCTCAGAGGCTGGCGAGCAGGAGGCTCACACCAATCAAGACACCAAACGAAGCGATAAATCTGATGGCGGCTGATATGAACGTCGGTGGGGGAACAGGAGACAAAGCGGACGCTGTGACGTTTGTCTGATGCATCGTGAATACTTTCAAGAATTTCAGCCGGTTCTGGAAATTGGCGGAGGAAGGAATCGATCGTCTTGGCCGGAACTCATCTGCTCGATTTGCGCGCTGATGTCTGTAGCCTGCAGGACACAGGGCGGGTCTTGATGCTGGTCTCGTGAGTAGCTCTGTTCTATCGGCAGCCGCCAGGATGGGAGCAGGATAGTGCTGCCTGCAGACCACTTCCGGGCGGCTAGTCCTTTGCCGCACCAACTCGTCTCGTGGCAGTGCGCTACCCTGGCCAGGGCGGGACTGGCATGCGGTATTGTCGACTTCTACGAGCGGCCTACATCCAGGATGTGTGTCATTCCCTTGGCACACGAGCACCCTGGTTGAGGCTTTAGACAGCGCCTCAGCCGGGGCGCTCTTACACACACCCTGAGAGGCGCTCTAACGGTTGCTGGTTTTCACAGGTAGATGGCCGGGCCAAACGTGGCGATGCCCTGATCATGCTTTGAGCACTCCAATCTTGTCGACCAGCTGCAGTGCCAGATCGATCTCGCGCAGTCCTTTGATGAACATCTGCCGTCAAAGGTATCGAGTTCGAACGGAAAACGTTCTCCATCCGGCGCAACGACGACCTGCTTTCAGCACCATCGTCACGAGGCCGCACACCGGCCATCACCGTCGATCACAACGGAGAACTTCTCAGACACACCGCCGGGC
>KI911955.1:102591-103128 GCA_000517005.1 Microvirga lupini | reverse complement strand
GTTGGGTGATTTGATGCATTGATCAGAAATGGTGAAACGGCCCGCGTCTCTGCCGATCTGGACGATCGAGTTCCCGGATGCGGAACTCCAGGTCATGCAGGTCTGCGGCCGATGCGAGATGCACCGCATCGCGCTCTTCATCTGTGGGTCGAAGCTGATGGCGAAGCCAACTCAGATGACGCCCGAAGATCAAGGACAGAGGTGGTCGACCAAGGGCGGCGAGCTTGCAAAGCGTGTACAAGACCATGTCACGGCTCCTCTGACGCGTCTGGAGCCCTCTGGCGCCTCCCCTGTAGGCCGCTTGTTGTTGTACGCTCCTTCTTGTGCTCGCGCTCTTGTTCGGACGTGGTGAGCGATAGCAAACCGACGTGAAGGTCTAGTTACGAGGCTCAGGCTCAGGTGGCGCGTGGACCGCGCCGTTTGACAACCACGATCTCAGTCTGCCGTCTTCTAGCAAACTCCGGTCGACCCTGCCTGATCTGAGCCTGTGCCATCAGCACTCGACCTCGGACTTCATCTTCAGGCAGGCCGATCAGG
>KI911955.1:94064-102491 GCA_000517005.1 Microvirga lupini | reverse complement strand
AGAGCATGAGGATCTGTAAGGCAGATCGTCAAAGGCCCCCAGAAGCCGGCTATCGGGCCCGATTTGCGGTCGTACAATACTGCAGGTGACATTGTTGCCCCACAAATCCTTATGCTCCCCGACAACGCACGACAGTTCGATGTGGGGCAGTATGGATCACCAAGTGAGGCTGGTCCGGCCTGGGTCGAGCGGGTCCCGTCAATTCGTGTTCCGACACCCGGTAGCAATGACACGCCTCAAAATAGGCAAATTGACCTTGGCTTATTAACAATGTTCAACAGCGAATCAGGGGAGACGGATGAGCGCATCAACCTTCCCAGGCGGCCTAAAGCCTAAATCGATCACCAAATCGGCAGCGAAGCCCGTCACGCTCAATGTCAACGGGCAAGATCGGAGGTTGACAATCGCGCCGTGGACAACCTTGCTTGACGCCTTGCGGGATCACCTCGATTTGACCGGCACTAAGAAGGGCTGCGATCATGGCCAGTGCGGTGCCTGCACAGTGATCCTCGACGGCCGTCGGGTCGTTTCATGCCTCACGCTCGCGGTCATGAAAGACGGCGCCAAAATTACGACGGTCGAAGGCCTTGCCGTCGACGGTGCACTCCATCCTGTGCAGCAGGCCTTCATTGATCACGATGCGTTCCAATGCGGCTACTGCACACCTGGCCAAATTTGTTCTGCTGTATGCCTCATCGCAGAGGGAAAGGCAAAGACCGCGGATGAAATCCGCGAGCTGATGAGCGGCAATATATGCCGGTGCGGCGCCTATCCCAACATCGTCGCGGCGATCCACCAGGCAATGGCGGCAATGGAAGCCAAACCATGATCAACTTTGAATATGCCCGCGCCTCTGATGTCTCGGATGCCATTCGAAGAATCACGGCCGATCCGAGCGCGAGGTTCATCGCCGGAGGCACCAACCTCATCGACCTGATGAAATACGACGTCGAGAGCCCGACGCGACTGATCGATATCACCCACTTGCCGCTCAAGACCATCGAGGAAACCTCGAGCGGCGGCTTGCGCATCGGCACCCTCGTGCCGAACAGCGATCTTGCCTATCACCCGCTGGTCCAGGAACGCTATCCCTTGCTGTCGAGCGCGATCCTGGCAGGGGCATCGCAGCAATTGCGCAACATGGCGTCGACTGGCGGCAATCTATTGCAGCGCACACGGTGCTTCTACTTCTACGACACAGTAACGCCCTGCAACAAACGCGAGCCCGGCAGCGGCTGCTCCGCAATCAATGGCATCAATCGGATCAACGCTATTCTCGGTACGAGTGATGCCTGCATCGCGACGCATCCGTCCGATATGTGTGTCGCGCTTGCTGCTCTGGAGGCCACCGTTCATGTGGCAGGGCCCGCTGGAGAACGCGCAATCGCGTTCGCCGATTTCCATCGCCTGCCGGGCGATACGCCGCAAATCGATACCAATCTCGCGCCGACCGAAATCATTGTGGCGATCGAACTGCCACCGAAAGGCTTCGCGGCAAATTACAGTTATTTGAAGATCCGCGACCGGCTGTCCTACGCATTCGCATTGGTGTCGGTCGCAGCGGCGATGGAAATCGACGGAGGCCGCGTCAGGGAGGCGCGCCTTGCGCTTGGGGGCGTAGCCCACAAGCCTTGGCGCAAAGCCGAGGCCGAAGCAGCTTTGCGCGGCGAAATCCCCGATCGAGCGGCGTTCGCACAAGCGGCCGACATTCTGCTTCGCGATGCCAGAGGCTTCGCGCATAACACCTTCAAGATCGGCCTGGCACGTCGCGCGATCATACGCACGTTGACGCAGGCCGCCAACGGCACGCCGCAACTCCAGGCTGTCAAGAAAATCCGGTGACTGTCATGAAGTATATCGGCACCGCTACGTCCCGTATCGACGGCCATGCAAAGGTCACAGGCGCTGCGAAATACGCGGCGGAAGTCAAAACGGCCAACCTCGTCCATGGCAGCGTCGTCACGTCCACCATCGCCAGGGGCAGGATTACGCGCCTTGATGTGAGCAAGGCGTTGAGCATCGATGGCGTGATTGAGGTGCTCACGCACCTGAACCGGCCACAGATGCCGGATGACGACAGCGCCTATAAGGACGATGTTGCTCCGGATGGCTCGCCGTTCCGGCCGCTCTATGATGATAGAATTCTATTCAATGGGCAGCCAATCGCGCTGGTCGTTGCCGAAGACTCGGAAATTGCTCAGTTTGCAGCTTCCTTAGTACGAGTCGATTACGACCAGGAACCACACGTCACCGATGTGCATCGCAGGCGGGAAGAGCCCGCTGCTTTGAAACCTTCTGCAAAGCCCGGAGCGGATCCCTTCGCTCCACCGAAGCCGCGTGGCGCGGCCGAGAAGGCATTTGATGCCGCCGAGGTGCGTCACCAGGGCGAATATTATGTACCCATCGAGCATCACAACCCGATGGAGCTCTACGCCTCTACGGCGATATACGAGCCTGACGGCAGGCTCACTGTCTTTGATAAGACCCAGGGCGTTCAGAACGTCCAGCGCTACCTCTGCGGCGTGTTCGAACTCGCGCCAGACCGTGTCCGCGTGCTCTCACCCTTCATGGGCGGCGGCTTCGGATCCGGGCTGCGCCCACAATATCAGGTCGTCCTGGCGGCACTGGCGGCGCTCGCGCTCAAGCGCTCGGTGCGTGTCGTGCTCACCCGCCAGCAGATGTATGGCCTCGGCTATCGACCGGCCATGATCCAGCGGATCGAGCTCGGGGCTAAGGCCGACGGAACACTCGAGACGATCGCGCATGACGCTGTCACGGTGACCTCGCAATACGAGCACTTCTATCGACAGGAGACCGGATGGTCGGGCCTGCTCTACCAGTGTGCCAACGCGACATACGCACACAGGCTCGCTCCGCTCGACCTTCCAACGTCTTGCGACATGCGTGCTCCTAGCGCGGCAAGCGGCGTCTATGCTCTCGAATGCGCCATGGATGAGCTCGCGGCCGCGCTCAAGATCGATCCGCTCGATCTGCGCCTGCGGTGCTATTCGGACCGTGACCAGAACGCCGACCGGCTCTACAGCAGCAAGAACCTGCGTGACTGCTATCGCCAGGGTGCCGAAGCGTTCGGCTGGGACAAGCGCAGCCCCGAACCTCGCTCGATGCGCGACGGCAGCGAGCTGGTCGGCTGGGGCATGGCGACCGGTGTCTGGGAAGCGATGCAGGTGCCGATCGGCGTGCGAATCGTCCTCACCGCCAATGGCAGTGCCGAAGTGTCTTGCGCGACCTCCGACATTGGCACGGGCACCTATACGATCATGGCGCAGGTCGCAGCCGACATGCTCGGCTTGGCGCTCGACGACATCACCATCAAGCTTGGGGACTCGACGCTGCCGCAATCGCCGGTCGAAGGAGGATCATGGATTGCGGCTTCGGTCGCCAATGGGATCGCGACGACGTCCGACGTTGTTCGCAACGAGCTGTTAAGCCTCGCCAAGCAGATGCCGAATTCGCCGCTTGCAGACATCTCGTCCGAGGAGGTCATGCTGGCCGATGGCAAGCTCGTGAGCAAGCGCGACTCGACCCGCGCGGTGTTGGTCGCTGATGCCATGCGCCACGGCGGCGTCGATCGCATCGAGCAGGAGAAGACCACGCGCTTCGCCAAGGACGAATCCCGGTCGCACAACGCGCATTCGGCAGTCTTTGTCGAGGTCAAAGTGGACGAAGAGCTGGGGGTCATTCGCGTCACCCGTGTCGTCAGCGCAGTTGCAGCCGGACGCATCTTGAACACCAAGACCGCTAGCAGCCAGATCCTGGGCGGCGTGGTGTGGGGGATCGGCATGGCGCTGCACGAGGAAACGCTCCTCGATCATACCTTTGGGCGCGTCATGAACGCCAATATTGCGGAATACCACGTCCCGGTGAACGCCGACATACACGATATCGAGGTCATCTTCGTTGACGAGCCGGACGACAGCATCAATCGGCTCGGAATCAAGGGGCTTGGTGAGATCGGCATTGTTGGCGTCCCAGCCGCTGTCGCCAATGCGGTCTATCACGCGACGGGAAAACGCGTGCGTGACCTGCCCGTCACGTTGGACAAACTCGATTGATCTTAACCGACCAACCCAGTCCTGCAATGCACGCAAGAGATGCTGGTGAGGGTCCCGGCTTAGGCCGTTCACAATCGATGCTTGGCGAACTCTTCTCTTGTGTGGATATCCTGAGCAACCGCAGGATCCGTGGTCGGCCATTCGAGAACATCCGACCTTCCGCGCAGAAGCGGGCCAGCGCCGACATCACCGGACAGGTTTTCGATCACGGCTTGGAGATCACGCGAGAGCACAACGGGGTTAGCGCGCCAGCCGTTCAAGGTGGGGACAAGGGCCGCCGGTCCTCCCCTTTCCCGCCACCCGGCTACCAGACCGTCGATGAGATCAGCTTTCACGAAGGGCATGTCGCCAAGAAGGATGACCGCAGCTCGCGTCTTTTTAGGGAGAGCGGCGAATCCCGCCTTCAACGATGTCGAAAGCCCTTGTGCAAAAAAGGCATTATAGAGGATCTGAACAGGAAGCTCACGCAGCTCTGCTTCGACCTCTCCAGATCGATGGCCGGTCACCACCATAACGGGATCGACCGAGGAGCCGACGGCCGCCTCAGCCACATGGCGGACCAGAGTCTTGCCGCCAAGCCGAGCCAGCAGCTTCGGCTCGTCGCCGAACCGAGTGCCGCGCCCTGCGGCCAGAACAATGGCTGCCACATCGCTCATTCCTCAGCCTCGCTTTCGCCGCCCTCACGCGGTTGCGGTCGGGAGACGATCTCCATGAGAAGCCCTCCGACTCCGAGGGACATGATATCGGCCCGCGTCACAGGAATATCCGCGAGAAGGCGGTGCAGGATCCAGTCGAAACCATTCTCCTTCGGAGACCGGGCGCAGCCCGGAGCCCCAATGACGGGCTTGCCGGCGATCGAGCCGACGAGAAGCAGGTTTCCGGGATCGACCGGCATGCCGAAATGCTCCACCCTTCCGCCTGCCATCTCGATGGCAGATGGAATGACATCTCGACGGTCGGCAATCGCCGAGGCCCCGAACACGATGATGAGTTGCGTGTCGCCTTCTGCCAGATCGGAAAGCTCCTGTGCCAATACGGCTGCATCGTGGGACACGCGGCAATCCCGCACGATCCTTGCATTCGCGGGCTTAAGTCGCCGCGCAAGCACTGCAACAGTCTTGTCGATTACGCTTGGCTTGAGCCCCGGAAGAACCGTCGACACAAGGCCGACCGAGCAGCGGGCATAGGGCGCAATGCGCAGGGCCTCTCTGCCAATCGCGACTAATCCATTCTGCAGCAGGATCTCCGGGATGGCATAAGGAATGATTTTGACAGTGCCGACCATTTCCCCCACGATCACGGGCTTGTAGGCGGGCAACGTGGCGACCGTCATGGCCTCGTCAACGGCGTTGAAGCCATTGATCGTATCGACATCGATCAGGAGCATGCCCGAAGCTTTGGCATGGAGATTGGAACGTCCGGTGAAGGGCGCTTCGGCGACGACGTTTTCGCCGGCAAGAGATTGGGCGAGCCGCCAAGCCGCTTCGTCTTCGCTGACATCTCCGGGTTCGAACCGCGCTGCAATCAACCTCTCGACGCCAGCCTGCTTCAGCTGCATCGCGATCTCGGGCGTGACGAGGGTTCCCTTCTTCACCATCGTGGTGCCCGCCCGTACACTGTGAGCTGCCAGGGCCCCAATCGCCTCCGCAACGGGAACAAGGCCGAATCTCACGCCGAGCGCCTCCGCTCCTTGCGCAGGGTCGCAACGATCTCGGCCAGGATGGAGACCGCAATCTCCGCTGGCGAAACGGCTCCGATATCGAGCCCGATCGGAGCATGGATACGGGCAAGATCCGCATCGGTAAAACCGGACGCCATCAAACGCTGAACCCGGCGCTCATGGGTTTTGCGCGAGCCGAGCGCACCGATGTAAAAGCATGGCGACCTGAACGCGGCGGCGAGCGCGGGATCGTCGATTTTGGGATCATGGGTCAGGGCCACCACGGCCGTATACCGGTCGATCCCGAACTCAGGCAGGATAGCATCGGGCCACTCGGCCCTCACCTGCACATCCGGGAAGCGCTCAGGAGTTGCGAAGGCCGTCCGCGGGTCGATGATGGTGACGTCGAGCTCCAAGCCTTTGGCCATGGGCGCCAAGGCTTGACTGATGTGGACGGCACCAATGATCACTACCCTTACCGGCGGGGTCTGCACGGTGAGAAAGAACTGGCGGCCATCCCACTCGACGAGGCCACTTTTGCCCTGGCGCAGGCGCTCCTGAATATTCTGAGCCATGGGGTCGCTTCTAACCCCTTCATCCCGAACGAGGCGCTGTTCGCCCGATTTGATGTCGGTCACGAGCACGGCGGCACGCCGAGCCGCTCGCTCTGCATTCAGATCGGATAGAAGACTCAGCCGCATATCAGGCCTTCACCATTCGGCAAAATGGAGGGGCCGAAAGCGGCAGAGAATATCTGCCCATCCTAGTCCACTCGTTCCACGTAGACGCTGATCCGTCCCCCGCATGACAGGCCGACCTGCCATGCGCTCTCGTCGGCAACTCCGAACTCGAGCATCCGCGGCTTTCCATCTGCAATGACGTCCAAAGCCTCCGTGATGACCGCTCCCTCGACACAGCCTCCGGAAACGGATCCGAGAAAGTTCGTATCCTCGTCGATCACTAGGTGACTACCTACAGGGCGCGGTGCCGCCCCCCAGGTTTCGACCACAGTCGCAATTGCAACGCCCTTGCCCGCGCGCCTCCAGCCTTCTGCCGTCTTCAGGATGTCGGTATCGGTCGAGAACATGAGAGTCCCTGGCGAAATAAACGGCTTCAGATGCCCAGCTATAGATCAATATTGCCATTGTGTCCCCTCGAACCGCAACCTGATTTCGAAAGATCCTGCAGGCGAAAGCGCACGCTCAGGCGCTGGGGCATACCAGATCGTTGACAGGCACTGGATTGGAGTGTCTGATCGATCGAGGGGCAGACACATTCGTCGAGTGGTTCACGAGCAGGATGCTCAACGATATCTACAGCCGGCGCATACTGGAGCTTGCTGCTGACATTCCGCTTCTCGGGAGGCTGTCGGATGCCGACGCGAGTGCTAAGGCACACTCCAGGTTGTGCGGATCGACCGTCATCGTTTACCTGAAACTCGACGGCGATGTCGTCACAGGGTTTGCCCATGAGGTGAAAGCCTGCGCCCTGGGGCAGGCGTCGTCATCAATCATGGCCCGAAATGTGGTCGGGTCGGCGGCAGCAGAGCTTCGGGACATTCGGGAGGAAATGTACCTGATGTTGAAGGCAGGTGGTGTTCCACCCTCAGGGAAGTGGGCAGATCTCGCATTCCTTGAACCGGCGCGGGAACTCAAGGCGCGCCATGCCTCCATCCTTCTCACCTTTGATGCCGTTGTCGATGCAATTGACCAAATCCCAAAGCACTAACTTTGCCCTTAGAGGTAGGCGCCAAGCACTTGGCCGAGTTTGAAGAATGAATGCGGTGCACACATTTATCGTGCGCTGCAGCAATATGTGACGGCTGGCGCGCTGAACAATTTGCATCATACTTTGCAGTTAGTACCGGGAGAGATCAGGGGGAACTCAATATGGCAATGACGATGCAAGGTGAGGTCAGCCTGCCGGCGGACCGGGACACTGTCTGGGCTGCGCTCAATGATCCCATTGCCTTGAAAGCCTGCATCCCAGGCTGCCAGGAACTGGAGAAGGTCAGCGATACGGAGTTTCAGGCAACGGCGAAAATCTCTGTCGGGCCCGTCAAGGCGACCTTCAAGGGCAGCGTAAACCTGACCGACCTCAACCCACCCGACAGCTACACCATCATTGGCGAGGGACAGGGCGGGGTTGCCGGTTGGGCCAAGGGGGGAGCGAAGGTGCGCCTGGAAGATGTCGAGGTTGGAACCAAACTGGTCTATGATGTTGAAGCGAATGTGGGCGGCAAGATCGCTCAGCTTGGCGGCAGGCTGATCAACGGCGTGGCGAAGAAATATGCCGACGAGTTTTTTGCAAATTTCGCCAAGATCCTCTCGCCCGCGAAGGCGCCTGCTTAACCGGACACTTCACGCCATTCCGTACGATTTTCCGATACTTGACCGCTGAGATGGGGCGGTTCACACTTAGTTTTGGCAGGTCGCATTCATGCGATCGTCCAACAAGAATACCTGCCGGTGCCTGAGACCACCTTAAGGTTGGCCGGGCCGCTGGTGTCTGAGGAGGAAAGCACGCATGACCACCGTCTCCCTGACGGTGAACGGTCAACCCGTCACCGCAGACGTCGATCCCCGCACTCTTCTCGTTCAATTCTTACGCGAAAATCTTCGGCTTACCGGAACTCACGTGGGCTGCGACACCAGCCAGTGTGGCGCTTGCGTCGTTCATTTGAACAATCGGGCC
>KI911955.1:88029-93964 GCA_000517005.1 Microvirga lupini | reverse complement strand
TCTGTGAAGGCCTGCACGATCCTGGCCGTCCAGGCGAATTCTGGCGCTGTCATCACCATCGAGGGCATTGCCCAAGGCGGTGAGCTTCACCCAATGCAGGCCGCCTTCCGTGAGCATCATGGCCTGCAATGCGGCTACTGCACGCCGGGCATGGTCATGTCCGCCATCGATATCGTGAACCGGAAGGGACACGCGCTCGACGAGCAGACCATTCGGGCCGAGCTGGAAGGCAATCTGTGCCGGTGCACGGGCTATCACAACATCGTCAAAGCCGTTGCTGCCGGAGCGCAGGCCATGGCCCAGACGCCGCTGACGCAGGCGGCTGAATAGGCCAGCACGCTCGTCAACGGTGCGACGCCCTCATCAATGGGTGCAGGCTGCGGGCGAGCCTCGAAGCAGGCGTTGTTTCTCCAACGTCCGTGTCGAGGTCCCTGCTTCCGCCCCCTGATGAGGGCCAATGAAGACAAGGGGGACAGCATGACCGCAACAGGAATTGGCGCCCCCGTACGCCGGAAAGAGGATCGGCGTTTCGTCACCGGCCAGGGACGCTACGTAGACGACTTCAATCGGCCTGGCCAAGCCTATGCATATTTCCTTCGCTCGCCACATGCCCATGCCACGATCCGGTCCATCGATACCGGCCCGGCAAAGATCATGCCCGGCGTCGTGGCGGTCTTTACGGGAGATGATCTCGCGGCCGACAAGATTGGAGGCCTCATCTGCGGATGGATGATCCATTCCAAGGACGGCTCCCCCATGAAGGCGGGACCGCACCCGGCTCTGGCCCAGGGCAAGGTGCGCTATGTGGGCGACCACGTGGCAGTGGTGATCGCCGAAACCCTGGCCCAGGCTAAGGATGCCGCGGAAGCCATCGTGGTCGACTACGATACCCTTCCTGCCGTCGTGAACACCGCCGAGGCGACGAAGGCATCGGTCCAGGTGCATGACGTCTCTCCCGACAACACCGTCTTCAACTGGCACCTCGGCAACAGGGAAGAGACGGAAGCTGCCTTCGCACGGGCGAAGCACGTGACGAAGATCGACCTCGTCAACAACCGGCTGGTGCCCAACGCAATCGAGCCGCGCGCAGCGGTGGGCGAGTACGACGTCGGAACTGACAACTACACACTCTATACGACGAGCCAGAACCCCCACGTAGCCCGCCTTGTCCTCTCGGCCTTCATCGGTATCGCGCCGGAACACAAGCTGCGCGTCATCGCTCCCGATGTCGGCGGCGGATTCGGCTCCAAGATCTTCATCTATGCCGAGGAGACGGTTTGCGTCTGGGCGGCAAAGAAGATCAAGCGCCCGGTAAAGTGGACAGCCGACCGCACTGAAGCCTTCCTGTCCGACGCGCATGGCCGTGACCACGTCACCCATGCAGAGATGGCGACCGATGAGAATGGTAAGATCCTGGGTCTTCGAGTTCACACCATTGCCAATCTGGGTGCCTATCTGTCCACCTTCGCCTCATCTGTGCCGACCTATCTCTATGCCCCACTTTTGTCGGGCCAATACGACATCCCGGCGATCTACTGCGAGGTGGATGCGGTCTACACGAACACGGCTCCCGTCGACGCCTATCGCGGCGCAGGACGGCCTGAGGCGACTTTCGTGGTCGAGCGCCTCGTCGAAAGAACCGCCCGTGAACTCGGTCAGGATCCGGCTGAATTCCGCAGGAAGAACTTCATCACCCAGTTCCCCCACCAGACGCCTGTCATCATGACCTATGACACAGGCGATTACGCCGCTTCGCTCGACAAGGCACTGGAACTCGCCGACTATAAGAACTTTGGCGCGAGAAAGCAGGAGAGCGCCCGCCGCGGCAAGCTACGGGGTATAGGCTTCTCGAGCTACATCGAGGCCTGCGGCCTCGCCCCCTCGCAAGCGGTTGGATCCCTCGGCGCAGGCGTCGGCCTTTGGGAATCCGCCGAGGTGCGCGTCAACCCGACAGGTTCTGTCGAGGTGCTGACCGGCTCGCACAGTCATGGCCAGGGGCACGAGACCACCTTCGCCCAGCTTGTCTCTGACCGGCTCGGCATCCCCATCGATCAGGTCAGCATCGTCCATGGCGACACAGACAAGGTGCAGTTCGGCATGGGAACCTATGGATCGCGCTCCGCCGCGGTCGGCATGTCCGCCATCGCCAAGGCCCTCGACAAGGTGATCACGAAGGGCAAGAAGGTGGCAGCCCATGTTCTTGAGGCCTCCGAGGGCGACATCGCGTTCAAGGACGGCAAGTTCGGGGTTGCCGGCACGGACCGGACACTCGGCTTCGGCGAAGTGGCCCTCCAGGCCTATATCGCCCACAAGTTCTCGGGCCAGGATCTGGAGCCCGGTTTGAAGGAGGGAGCGTTCTACGATCCCACCAACTTCACCTTCCCAGCTGGCGTCCATATCTGCGAGGTGGAGATCGACCCCGACACGGGAGTGACCCAGATCGAGCGCTGGACAGCCGTGGATGATTTCGGGGTGATCATTAATCCGATGATCGTGGAAGGCCAAGTCCATGGCGGCATCGCCCAAGGCGTTGGGCAGGCGCTGCTCGAAGGCGCCGTCTACGATCAAAGCGGCCAACTCGTGACCGCGAGCTTCAACGATTACTGCATGCCGCGCGCCATCGACCTGCCGTCGTTCCAGATAGGCATGACGGTGACGCCCTGCCCTTCGAATCCACTCGGGATCAAGGGCTGTGGCGAGGCTGGCGCCATTGCTGCTCCGCCGGCTGTCATCAACGCGATCACGGACGCGCTTGGCCATGAAGACATCGAGATGCCGGCGACGCCCCAAGCGGTCTGGCGCGCAGGGCAGAAGGCGCCCATGCCGATGGCAGCGGAATAGGGGAGGACAGCATGTACGCTTTCGAATACCACCGCCCGACGAGCGTCCAGCAGGCGGCTGACCTCGCTACTCAGTTGGAGGAGACCAAGTTCCTCGCCGGCGGGCACACGCTGCTGCCGACCATGAAAATGCGGCTCGCGGCACCAGCCAATCTGATCGACCTCGGTCCAATCGCCGAACTTCACGGGGTCGAGCGCTCCGCCGATACACTCAGCATTGGCGCCATGACCCCACATGCGGAGGTCGCCAACTCGACCGAGGTGCGGGCGGCTATTCCCGCCCTTGCCGAATTGGCGGAACTGATCGGTGATCCGCAAGTGCGCAACCGCGGCACGATCGGAGGCTCGGTCGCCAACAACGATCCGTCCGCGGATTATCCGGCGGCTTGCCTTGCCTTGAACGCGACGATCGTCACCGACAAGCGGAAGATTGCCGCCGACGACTTCTTCCAGGGTATCTTCACAACAGCCTTGGACGAGGGAGAGATCATCACCAAGATCTCGTTCCCGGTCCCGTCGCAGGCAGCCTATGCCAAGTTCCGCCACCCGGCCTCCCGTTACGCCCTCGTCGGCGTGTTCGTAGCCAAGCACAGGGATGAGGTGCGGGTAGCCGTAACTGGAGCAGGTTCCAACGGTGTGTTCCGCGTGCCGGACATGGAGCAGGCCTTGCGCCAGAACTTTGCGGCCGACGCTCTCGACGGCATCTCGGTGCCGGCGGACGAGATGAACAGCGACATCCACGCGGACGCAACCTATCGGGCTCATCTTGTCGGCGTTATGGCCCGCCGGGCCGTGCAGATGGCAGCCTCTCGCACTTAAGCAATCCATCGGCCTTGCCCTGGCAGGCCACGACTGTAAGACTGGAAGATGGCACAGAGGCATCCATGCCCGGGGTTCCCCGGGCATGTCTTCTTGTGGAGCATCGAGGCCCGTGGCTGAACGACCCGGTTCCATCGACGAAACACTGGCCCTTCTGAAGAGCGCGGGCTATGTCGCAGACCGTCCGCTCGCGACGGTGCTCTTTCTTGCGTTGAAGCTTGGGCGGCCGCTTTTCCTGGAGGGAGAAGCCGGCGTCGGCAAGACGGAGATCGCGAAGGTGCTCTCGGCGGGGCTCGGCCGCCGGCTGATCCGATTACAATGCTACGAAGGGCTCGACGTCGCCTCGGCGGTCTACGAGTGGAACTATGCCGGGCAGATGATAGCGATACGGCTTGCTGAAGCAGGAGGATCGGTGGATCGAGACACCCTCGAAAGCGATCTGTTCTCGGAACGGTATCTGGTGAAACGGCCGCTCCTGCAAGCCCTTGAGCCCGATGCGACTGGAGCTCCGATTCTCCTGATCGACGAACTCGACCGCACGGATGAAGCCTTTGAAGCTTTTCTTCTGGAGATGCTGTCAGACTTCCAGGTAACCATCCCCGAGCTCGGTACAGTTCGGGCCGAATACCCACCGATCGTCATCATCACTTCAAACCGCACCCGTGAGGTTCATGACGCACTCAAGCGCCGCTGCCTTTATCATTGGATCGACTACCCGGATGCGGAGCGGGAGCTGGCAATCCTGAGAAGCCGCGTACCGGATGCGCCCGGACGGTTATCGCAGGAGATCGTCGGCTTCGTTCAGGCGATCCGGAAGGAGGACCTGTTCAAGGCGCCGGGTGTGGCGGAGACCCTGGACTGGGCATCGGCGCTGGTGGAGCTCGACACCGTAGCGCTTGATCCGGCGCTCGTCTCGGACACGCTCGGCGTTCTCTTAAAATATCAGGACGATATCCAGAAGATGCAGGGCAGCCGGGCCAAGGAAATGCTCGACCGGCTCCAAGGCTCACTGACGGTGGTGGAGTGAAGAATGCTTCTCCCCGGCAGGGTGTAGGCCGCCTCACGGATAACATCGCCTATTTCGCACGGGCATTGCGGGCTGCGGGCCTGCCGGTTGGCCCCGGCGCGGTTCTCGATGCAATCGCAGCAGTCGAGGCAGCCCAAATCGGCACGCGTGAGGACTTCTACTGGACACTTCATGCGATCTTCGTGAAACGGCATGAGCACAGGATCCTCTTCGACCAAGCCTTCAGGATTTTCTGGAGGCGGCGCGCGCTGATTGAAAAGCTGATCGCGCAGATGTCGCCGATCGCACCCGGTGCGGCAAAGGAAGAGAGCAAGCCACAGGCGGGGGGCCTCCGCGTGGCCGAAGCCATGTCCGCTCCCCAACAGGAGAAACCCGATCCGATTGAGAAAACCGAGATCTCCGCCCGTCTCACCGTCTCGGACCGTGAGGTCTTGAAGGCGAAGGATTTCGCGCAGATGTCGGCTACTGAAATCGCGGTGGCCAAGCGACTGATCGCGGAGCTTACCCTGCCCGACGATGCAATGACCACGCGCCGTTTCCTGCCGGACCCCAGAGGCCGCCGGATCGATCCGCGCCGAACCTTCCGGCAATCGCTGCGTGGTGGAGGAGCCGTGATTGATCTTGCCTATCGCTGCCCGGCCGTCCGGCATGCGCCCTTGGTGGCGCTTATGGATATCTCAGGGTCCATGGCGGAATATTCCCGGCTCTTCTTGCACTTCCTGCATGCCATTGCTGAGAAGAGGCGGCGGGTTCACTCGTTCGTGTTTGCAACGCGCCTGACCAATATCAGCCGTGAACTGACGTGCCGCGATTCGGATGAAGCGCTCGCCCGCGCATCGAAACGCGTGCAGGACTGGGAGGGCGGAACGCGGATCGCCCACGCCCTGCACGACTTCAACCGTCTTTGGTCCCGCAGGGTGCTCGGCCAGGGTGCGATCGTTCTGCTCTTCACGGACGGACTGGAGCGGGAGGTGACGAGAGAGCTGACATTTGAAATGGATCGGCTCAAACGCTCCTGCCGTCGCCTGATATGGCTGAATCCGCTTCTTCGGTTCGATGCCTTCGAGGTCCGCGCGTCCGGCATCAAAGCGATGTTGCCGCATGTCGACGAATTCCGCCCCATTCACAGCTTGGCATCGATGGAGGAACTCTGCCGGGCTCTATCCGGCGAGCAGACCGAACGGAGAGACCCGCGCCAGTGGCTGCGAGCATCGTGAGCTTTTCTGCTGGCGTAGAGAGGCATCCCCGG
>KI911955.1:81321-87929 GCA_000517005.1 Microvirga lupini | reverse complement strand
CCAGGCGGCAAAGTCCCGGCCCCGTTTGAACGTCTCGGCCGGTGGCGCAAGGGCCGTTAGGGCCACTGCGGTCACCGGACCGACCCCAGGAATGGTCATCAGCCGCCGCGCTGTCTCATCCATCGTAGCCCGCTGGGCGACCTCGCAGTCCAGATGCGTGATCTGCTCGTTCAGACGATGAAGCGTCTCGATCAGCATCTGGAGGATCGGTCAGGCGAGCTCCGGGATCGGCTCCTCCGGGTCCTCGACAGCCTGCATAAGTTGCGGAACACGAGCCGGCCCTCTGGCCGCCACGATGCCGAACTCGGCCAGATGTCCGCGCAGGGCGTTCATGATCTGGGTTCACTGCCTGACCAGGAGATCCCGGGCCCGAAACACGAGAGCGGCGGCTCGGGCCTGCTCGCTCTTGGGCACCGCAAAGCGCATGGTCGGGCGCCCCGCTGCCTCACAGACCGCCTCGGCATCAGCGGCATCGTCCCCCTGGCACTTGACGAAGGGCTTCACGTAAGCCGGCAGGATCAGCCGCACCGCATGACCAAGCCCGGAGATCTCGCGTGCCCAACGATGCGCGCTGCCGCAGGTCTCCATCGCCACCGTGCAGGGCGGCTGGCCTGCCAGGAAGGTGAGGACCTGATGTCGCCGCCGCTTCTTGCGAAACAGAACCGCTCCCGACGCATCGGCTGCGTGAACCTGGAAGACACTCTTCACCATGTCCAAACCGATTGTGCTAACCTCTCCCATCGACGCCTCCCTCAAGTGGTGCTCAACACCTCCACTGTGGCACACCAAGGCGGCTGGGGGCGTCCACCCCACCAGTTCCCCCTATTGCTCGTGACCTGTCGCGAATACCATAAGGTCGACGCGTTCGTGCAGGGCATCGATGATTGGGAACTCTGTCTCTCCGCGCAGTTTCACGTCAAGGATGGCTGCACCAGCGTACATCCTCCGCCTAAACCAGCTTCCCGCACCTTGAGGAGAGCAGAATGATAGGTGATCGCATAAGTCATCCTGAGGTGGATCGAAACATCACGGCTAATGGCTCGGTCGCCACGAGAGGCGTCGCCATTGGAAGGGCCAGGGTGGGTGTTTCTTCAGTGGGCGCTATGGCGCTCGGTGCTGTGGCACTTGGTGCATTTGCGATCGGCGCCCTGGCGGTTGGGCGGCTGGTGGTCGGAAGAGCGCGGATCGGCCGCCTGCAGATCGATGAACTTGCGGTTAGGAGAATTGTTATTCGCGACAAGCAGCCATGAGATATCGGGCAGAGATCCAAGCTCGTCATGGAAGCGTCGCTGAGCAAGCGACCAAGGCTTGTTCGTTGCTATCAACGCACGCCACTGCTTGGATCTAAATGTCGTCTAGGGTTCATGCACTGCCCTTAGGCGCAACTTTGTAGACGTCCGCTCACCGCAAGCAGGTATTCGACCTACTTTCGCCTGGTACCAGATGCGGTTCTTTGATCAGCCAGCGCGAGGGCTGTTTGATAGAATGATTATATGGAAATCGTGCCAGGGCTCCGGGTGGGGTAGCGCAGGGTTGGGCCGAAGGGATTGAGCTGCAGACCAATCCCGTCCGCCTCCATCTGCAACAATTCGGGTTGAGCAGCCCTCTTTCGGTCGGCATCAAAAATTCGCGGTAGAGCCTTCCATAATGCCCCGCCTCGCGAAATTGCGGCGAGGCTCTGGAACAGCAACGAGCAGGCCGAAGCTATCGGATGTTCTAGGCAATTTCTTTCGGCACAGCGGCCCGGAGCGGACAGGTTACCTCTGAGGAATGGTCTCAGATCCTCCCGCAGTCCTGGAAGATCGCGTCCAGGAGACCGTTTCCTCTGCTATCGTGACAGCGTGCCCGAATCGCGCCATCCCAATAGCGGGATCTGCGAAGCCAAGCCTCCAGGGCTCCGTGGTCTTAAACTTGGCGGTGGTCAGCCGCCTCGAAACAGTTCAAGCTCGGGTGGAATGTTGGAAGCCCGATCGCCCCGAAGCAATTTGGCGATCACTTCCACGGCTCTGACGACCGTCATCGGCGAGAAGGGCTTTTCAAGCACTCCTAGGGCAGCGTCGGGATTACCATGGGCCTCACCAGCCTGCCCCGTCGCGAACAGCGTTGGGGTGTTCCAGCGGTCGCACAACTCGCGGGCCAAGGCGAGGCCGGCCGCTCGCCATCGAGATCAATATAGACGGGCGCCAGATTGGGTCGCGTCTCTTCAACAAGCCGTAAAGCCGCATCGGCCCGACTGACTGGGCCAAGGATGGTGAATCCGCTATCGTTGAGGGCGTCCTCCATCATGAATGCTAGGAGCGCATTGTCCTCCACGATCAGCACAATCACATCGATCCTCGCGTCTCAGCAGAACATATTGGACCAACAACGGGGAATGCTTCTAGGCGGCTCCTGATGCGGATGACGGCTCGCCACTCGGCAATGCTGCCCCTGTTGTGCCTATCAATGTCGCCATGGGAATGATCATCCTGCAAACTAGGCCCTCTGGCCTGAACTGGAGATCGACACTGCCGCTCAAGCTCCCATTGGCAGCTGACCGGATAAACGACGTGCCGTAGCCCCGCCGTGATGGAGGCGCAACCGGCGGCCCACCGTCTTCGGCCCAGCACAGGCGGACCATCGTGCTCGCCTCGCCCTGTTCGAATGCCCAGGTAAGAGCAACGCGTCCCTGCGGACAGGAGAGGGCGCCATACTTTGCGGCGTTCGTCGCGAGCTCGTGCAGGCAAAGCGCAAGAGTGGCTGCGGCCGTCGGTGTCACGTCGATCGCCGGGCCTGCGATGAGGACGCGCTGACCGGAGTTCGATCGATATGGTGCGAGCACGAGCTCGGCGACCGCGCTCAAGGCGCTTGGTTCGCTAGAGACGACGAGCGCGTGATGAACCCGTGACAGAGCAGTCAGCCGCCCCTCAAAGCGCTCGGTAAATTCCTCCAACGAGGCGCTTTGTCGGACTGTCATATGGTAGATGGCCATCACGTTGGCCAAGATGTTCTTGACGCGATGATTGAGTTCGCGCTGCAACTCCTCCTGCCACACGATATGGTCGCGGAGTTGCAGTTGTCGCCGGCGCGAGGCCACCGCTGCCTGGATCGTGGTCACTAGCTCGAGCGCCCGCACAGGGCGCTGCAGGACTGTCAACTTCGAGCTTGGCAAACGTGTACGGAGGCTCGTCAGGATAGAGCCGTGTTGGTGATGGGCGTCAAGCAACAGGACCAGCGGCAACTCCGACCAACTCGGCTGGGCGGCCAGATAGCCGGCCACGACATCGAGCATCCGTGGCGTCAGAGCCTCTTGGCTCATGACCAAAGCCGCGCTGTCCGCGATCAACTGGCGAGCGAGATCGGTGGCGTCGCCGCAGACCGTTGTGGCCAATCCGTGTTGCCGCAGAATCCCCTCGAGAATGGCGGCGTCACGGCGAAATGGAGCCGCCACGAGCACTGCGAGCGCATGCGCCGCGGGATCAGACGCGATCATTGGGGACCGGCCCACTCGGACCGGGAGGCGGCGGGTTGAAAGCCTGCACCATGATTCCCTCCGGGCTAATGACGAGTTCGTGGACGTTCAGGTCATGCTGCCCATGCCGTTTCTTGACGACCGTGACGCTTCGCCGGATGACGCCCGGCCATTCATACATCCGCAAAAGCAGAACCGAGTCGCCGAGGAAGCTGACATCGACGTCGCTTGCCACGTTGTGGCCGAGGAGACCATGATTGGCGACGATCAGGATCGAGAGAACGCCCCGCCGGGAGAGATACTTCACCAGCGACTGAATTTGCATGACCGCTTGGTCGCTCTTCGGCAGCGCACTGAGATATCCGGTGAAGCTGTCGATCAGGACCACCCGGATGTCGCGCTCGTCGACGGCCCGCTGCACGATCTGCGAGAACTCGCCCGGCGAAATCTCGGCCGGGTTAAAGTCCCGAATGTGCAGGCGGCCCGAGGCCTGGTGCGGTCGCAGGTTCATGCCGAGTCCCTCGGAGCGGCGGAAAAACGTCTCCAACCGCTCCTCGAACAGGAACATGGCGACGCCTTCGCCACGCTCCAGGGCGGCGTGAGAATAGATCGACGCCAGGGTTGATTTGCCGGTGCCGGCTTGGCCAACTATGAGGGTCGTGGTGCCACTCTCGAGTCCGCCCCCGAGCATGGCGTCGAGCGGTTCAATGTTGCACTTGATCAGGTCGGAGCGCTCGGTCTCAGGAGCCAGATCCGGAACGATGCGAGGGAAGACCTCGACGCCGCCGGTGCGGATGGCCATATCGTGATAGCCGTCGGAGAAGGCCACGCCGCGCATCTTCTTGACCTCAATGCGCCGCCGCGCCACGCCGTATTCCGGTAGGAACTTCTCGAAGCAGAGGATCCCGTGCGCAACGCCCTCCATCTCGGTGTCGCCGCCATGTTGCGTGCCTGTGTCGAGCATGAGGGTCGTGATGCCCTGCTCGGCGAGAAAGATCTTGAAGCCGAGGATCTCCCGCCGAAACCGAAGGCTGTCGCCGGACAGTTGTCGGATCTCCAGGAGTGAATCATAGACGATACGTTTCGGCGCGTGCCGTCGGATCGCGTTCTCCACCGCCTTCCGCGTTTGGTCCAACCGAATATCGGCTGTGTGAAAGATCGTCTGATCGGCGGCCTCTCCCAAGGTGTCCGAGGTTTCAAGCTCCTCTATCACAATGCCGTCGAGGGACCAGCCATGCGCAGCGGCGATTTGTTCGAGCTCCGCGCGCGATTGAGACAGTGTGACATAGACAACGGGTTCCCCGGCTCGAACTCCGGCCAAAAGAAATTGCAGGCCGGCTGTCGTCTTTCCCGTGCCGGGAGCCCCTTGCACGAGATAGAGGCGTGGGCCGGGCAGTCCGCCCCCGAGAATGTGGTCGAGGCCCTCGATGCCCGTCGATATCAGCTTGTGCTCGCTCGTCACGCCTGACCTCATCCTTGGGAGCTGAAGGGCTGCCACTAGAGCAATCCATCCTCCTGCCACGTTAGCTTAGCAATAAAGCCTGATCTCGATTCCGGTTCCGTACGACCCATTCCTGGTGAGCCATCTCGGCCGGTCTGAGCGCGAAGGCCATGCTAGGCTGGTCGGCGCCAGAGACAAGCAATGTTTTCATTGGGTCGGGCAGGTGCGGCACTCTTAGGAGCGGCTTCAATGCGTTTCTTATCCATGATTTCTTCCTTGGGACAACGTCACGACTGAATGATGCTCCAGCCAGTGCCAAAGCGGAGCTAAAATCTTATCCGTTCGTCAGGGGCACCGTCACGTCAGCGGGCGTCGTCGGAATTTGGATCGGCATGAACTTCGTATTCAAGTTGCGTGCGGCGCACCCGGAATTTGGGCCTGCGTCTCGAACGCGGCTTCCTAGATCTTGCGATAGTCCGTAGCCGCGAGCCGATGTCGCAGTAGGTGAAAGAGGTTAGCGATTGGATCATGGATTGAGAGAAAGCGCTGAATCTGTCGGTCTGCCTTAAAGCGCTTCATTTGCCGTCCTGATCCATGGCCCGCCAGAGCCTTTGCTTCGTCCCAGCAATTGTGGTCACCGCCTATTCGAGATGCCACCGGTCACCAAGCCGGGGAGCACGTCGGCGGATGCGGTTGACAAACTCACAGTCGAACTCCTCGGCCCGGCGTCGCACCATCTCATGACTGACTTCGATCCCACGGGCCGCCGGCATCCCCTCGACCAGGTGGAGGCTTATGGCCTGCCCTCCCCTGCCGGTCAGGCCCGATTTACTATCGGGCCAGCATCAGAAGTGTTGTTATCGACACAGGAAAGAGAACGCATCCAGTGATACAAAGCCGGGGATCCAATTTGCCGACAACAGTCACGATGATTAGGGCGATCGCGCCGGGAGAGACAGCGCAATGGCTGGAGGAGCTTGTTCGATCTCGGTTGATCAAGAGAGGTCGTCGAGAGACACCGACAAGGCTTGCGCGATCTTCTTCATGGTCTCGAAACTGCCGCCGCAGTCGCCGGTTTCAATTTGACTAATATATGCCACGCTGAGTCCAGTCTTGGCGGTGAGGTCTTTCGCGCTCATACCGTGATACTCGCGCCAAACACGAACCGGGTTCTCGCCATTGAGAATGCGGTTGGCAAACTCGCTCGGAACAAGTTCGTCTTCGCCGCTGGCGATCCGGCGCTTTGCTTCATCATAGGCGCGTTCGTCGGAAGACTGTTCAGGCAAGGCGACAAGGCTTTCACAATCCGCAAGAGGTGTGATCGCCAAAAGGTCGCCGCTCGGGGTCGTGATAGTGTCGGGCTTATTCATGTCCATCTCCTAACCGTAAATTCCGCCCCTGGGCCCGATTTCCAGGATGGCAAGAACGTTTGCCGTCCTCATCGAAGATCACGCGTCAGTCACCGACCCTTAACTGATAGCCCTCCCGCCTCTGAAGCTTTGTCACGTTGGCGGAGAGCGAGGCGGGATCGGTCGCGTACTGCTCAAACTTGCCCTGATCATGGCCGAGACATTGGCCGGGATCCGGCGCAGCGTCTTCAGGACCAATTCTCGCTGGAATGACGCTTGTGGATCAGGGACAGACTCTGAGCGCGGCCGTGTAGAGATCTGCTTACTCTGCGACTGCGGACATTTGGTCTACTTCGCCTCCGCGCCC
>KI911955.1:75230-81221 GCA_000517005.1 Microvirga lupini | reverse complement strand
CCGCATGCGACACAATCGGCGTCATTATCCATGCCCTCCCTTGGGCGACGCTCCGCTTGGGAGCTCGTCTCGACCCGTTTCCGCTGCTCGTCCTAGGTGGCCTGGAATGTGGTGCCGTTTCGCGCAAGCGATCTCGTTGGCCGATATCTCGGAGGGAACCGGCGTCTCACGCTTCTACCTGTCGCGGGACTTCGGGCTCGCAACTGGCCACACTGTCATGGACTATTCGGGTGCTTTCCTAGCGCTCCCCAGACATTCTTGCGGTGGCTCTCGATGCAGATTACGGCTCCGCGAGGCTTTCCCCCAGGCCTTCCGCGACCAGTTCGGCCTCACCCCCCGGAATGCGCGCGCCCAGGGCCGTGGCGACAACCTTGAACTTGTGGAGCCAATCAGGATGGAGCAGGCACTTCTCGTTGAACTGGAAGTCCTCGTATGAAGACAGCTGGGCGCTGCTGATCGCTAGTCTTAGCGGCCGCTATATCTTTGAGAGGAACGAGGGCATTCCTGCCCAGTGGCAGCGCTTTAGCCCCTACATCGGTAGCGCCCCAGAGCAGGTCGGATGGACGACCTACGGGGCTTGTTGCAACAGCGACGATGCCGGCAGCTTCGAGTACATCTGCGGTGTGGAGGTCTCCGACTTTTCCGACAATCCTGAAGAGTTAAGCCGAATCCGCATTCCCGACCAGCGCTATGCGGTGTTCACGCATCGAGGGCACATCTCCACGATCCGCAGGACGGCCTACACCATCTGGAACAAGTACCTGCCGGAATCGGGGCTGAGTTGGCGGATGGGCCGGACTTCAAGCGCTTTGATGAGCGCTTCGATCCTAAGAGCTGTTCCAGAGAGGGCGAAATCTGGATTTCAATCAAGCACTGATAGTCAGTACTACATTTGCAATTATTAGACCGAGTTTCGAAGAATTTGCGGTCGTTCCCGCTCCGACCAGTTTCTGGCTGGTCAGGGCGGGTCATAAGCTTGTCGGATCAGTCACTTACCCCGCGGTTGGTGGTCTTTGCTACTGAATGCCGTTTCGATGTGCACACGCCATGAGCGTCTGCTGGGCGCTCTTCAACCAACTACAGGGTACTCCCTCGGGGGTAGACAAGTCAAAGATTCCGGCCACATTATTTGAGAAGCGTGAAGGCGCTGACAGGCAGCTGCACGCCATGCCTGTGGAAATTGGTAGCTGCAAAACGGTACAGCCGTAATCTGCGCACAGTCGTGAGAGAGGAAGCCTACGATGCCGCATCCCAGCCAAACTAGCGATCAATGGTGGGTCAACGATCAGACGCCGGATAACCCTTATGGCAAGAGCGAGGACTATGACTCCTTTCTTGACTATCTTGGGGCATTAGGCCGTAGCCTAACGCCAGCGATCGCTGCGGGAACGCTGAGGATCAACGTTTACGAGCTCAACGACCACCCCGAGTACAAGGCCGCCGCTATCGGCGCCTTACAGATGTGGTCGTCTGTCACCCCTCTGAAAATCGAAATCGTCGACGATGCACCATTCGATAGCACAACGGACTGGATGGAGGTTGTCAGCCCCGAACTGGGCGAGGAGGACGATGGCAGCGCCTATTCAAGCAACCGCTATGTCAGCATCGGGCAGCGCTTTCACGACACGGAACCCAATAAGACGGATATCGGCGGCTATGTCTTCGACTCCTTCATTCATGAATTCGGCCATGAATTCGGCCTGAACCATCCGGGGCTCTATAATTACAGCGGTCCCGGCGGCGTGCAGATCAACTATCTAAACAATGCGACCTGGACTTACGATCGTCAGCAATACAGCGTCATGTCCTATTTCGATGGGATCGATGTCGGCGAAACCAGCCGTTGGTCCGCGTCGACGCCACTCATGGCCGACATTGAGGCCGTGAT
This sequence comes from Microvirga lupini, assembly GCA_000517005.1. Classification (GTDB taxonomy): domain Bacteria; phylum Pseudomonadota; class Alphaproteobacteria; order Rhizobiales; family Beijerinckiaceae; genus Microvirga; species Microvirga lupini. Next base: position 79,333 of record KI911955.1, on the reverse strand, counting down.
TCGCCGCTTTTTCTCAACCGTCGACGCGAATGGAGTGCGCACCTATCAGCACATCGACCTCAACACAGGCGACAATGTCTACGGCTTCGGCAGCACGCAGTATGGCTATCAGTTGACCTCCTCGGGCATGCAGCATGACATCGGCTTTGCGATCCATGACACTGGCGGGACTGACACGGTCGACTTCTCTGGCTCGACGGTGGGTACGATCCTTGACTTGCGCGCCGGCCAATTCTCCAGCGTCAATGGTCATAGCAATAACGTATCGATCTTCGCCGGACACAACGCGGATGGGACCGACTATTACATCGAGAATGGTATCGGCAGCAGGTATGACGACATCCTGATCGGCAACGACGGCGCCAATGTCCTTGACGGCCGCGCCGGCGGCGACCGCATGCTGGCAACGGCGGCGACGATATTTATTTCGTTGATTCAGTCGACGACATCGTTCGTGAGGAGTTCAATGGCGGCACCGACACGGTCATCCTTCTCGCCAGGAACTTGAAAATCAGGAAAATCGCCAACGTCGAAAACATCATCTACGCCGATGAGTCGACGATCCATCCTGGCGGCGGCGAGACCCCGCCCAGCGTCGGCGATAACACGATGACCAGCGTCACCTTAGGCGGCAATGGCAATGAGACGCTTGACGGCGGCGCCGGCGACGACACGATCTTCGGCCAGGGCGGTGACGACCTGATCATCGGCGGCCGCGACTCGCTCGTCAGTCGCGACATCAACAACACGATCAATGTCGCCGACCTTGAAGACCAGACCGAAAGCGATGATGGTAACGACGTGCTCTACGGTGGCGGCGGTAGCGACGTCATTCTTGGCGGCCAGGGCAACGACATTCTCGACGGCGGCGCCGGCGACGATACGCTGAGCGGCCAGGAGGGAGTAGATATATTCAGGGGCGGTGCGGGCGTCGACACAGTCGATTATAGCAAGGAGAGTCCTTTCCAACTGCTCGTCAACCTCGCCACGAACGTCGCCAGCGGCGGCACAGCCTCGGGTGACACTTTCTACAGCATTGAAAACCTAATTGGTTCCGATGACCGTATCGACCGCTTCATTGGCACATCCGCCGCAAATCATTTCTGGGGCCGAGGCGGCGGGGATTACTTCAATGGCGGCGGCGGCAATGACGTCCTGGATGGCGGCAACGATGGCGACATCCTGTACGGCGAAGCCGGGGACGACACGATCATTGGCGGCGCCGGTCAAGACTATCTGGATGGTGGTTCCGGCATCGACACGGTCGTCTACACAGGCAGCACTGGTGGTGTGACGATCAATCTTACAAGCGGCACGGCCACCGGTGGCGACGGTGATGGTCCGGTGCAGATCGTTGGCCGAGGCACAGCTATCCGGCACGATATACTCGTCGGCTTTGAAAATGCCGTCGGTTCATCTGTTGATGACCACCTCATCGGCAATGCACAGGCCAATGAGCTCTCCGGCGGCACTGGCGACGACACGCTGACCGGCGGCGGCGGTGCCGACCGATTGAACGGCGGCGCTGGCCGCGACACGGCAGACTACTCTGATGCAACGAGCGGCGTTAGGCTTACTCTCACTGGGGGCAAATCTGGCGGAGACAGGTACGTCTCCATCGAGAATCTTGCAGGTTCGGGATTTAATGATCGCCTGACTGGCAACGGCGCAGCCAATGTCTTGACCGGCCACGGCGGGAACGACACGATCGACGGCGGCCGTGGCGATGATACCCTGCTCGGCGATTTCGACTATCAGGGCGATGCGGCGCCACGCCCAGGCATGGGAACCGGCTACGCCACGCTGGGGCCGGACGCGGCGAACAATTCGATCGCAGCCGCGTTCGACATCTCCAACAACTTCTCCCTGGCCAGCGACCCTGATATCTTCGATTCGACGACGATTCTCCACACGACTGTCAACGCCACCGGAAACGGTCAGGGCGGATACTATAAGGTCGATCTGGCGGCCGGGACGGTCATTACGATCGACATTGACAGAATTGCCGATCCGAATGTCCATGACAGTTGGCTTAGGCTGCTCGACAGTGACGGAAATATCGTCGCTCAGAACGATGATGGCGGCGGCGACCCCGGCTCTACAAGCAACCGGGACTCAAGTGTGGTATTTGTTGTCCAGGAGACCGGAACTTATTACATCGTGGAAGGCAGCTGGTCAGAGACGGCGCCGGGCAATGGCTGGGCGGAAGTTGTGCCGGAAGGCTCGACATATGAGTTGAACGTATCGGTCGAGTTTCCCCCTGCGCCGGCTCAGCCGGGCATTGCGGGATCCGATAAGCTCACCGGCGGCGGCGGCAGCGATCTACTGGATGGCGGTCTGGCGTCCGACACGCTCACCGGCGGCGCGGGAGAGGATACTTTCCGCTTCTCGACGGCGCTTGGGAACGGCAATGTCGATTGGATCGAGGACTTCAAGGTCACCGACGACACGATCCTGCTGGATAATCTCATCTTTACGAGCTTGGGTGGTGATGGTGCTCTCGCCTTGAGCGCATTTCACAGGAGTGCGGCGGGCGCCTCTCATGACGCCGACGACCGCATTATCTACGATACCGATAGTGGCACCTTGTCTTATGACGCCGATGGCACCGGACAGATTGAAGCCATTCAGTTTGCACGGCTGAGCACAAATCTGAAGCTTTCGGCGGCCGACTTTATTATCATCTAATTCGCCCGCAGGTGGGGCGCTTTCGGGCGCCCCACCTCGTACTACAGTTGCAATAGGTTTCTCTTTTCGAATTACAAGCTGAGCGGCAATGCCGCCACCCCACGGGTCTTGCGGGGCGATCATGGAGATTGTGTGATGAAGCGCCCGACCGACCGCCGCACACTATTGTTGACCGTCGGAGCTGCGGCTGTCGCCGCGGCTGCTAGGCCAGTCGCTGCGCAATCGACAGATATTCGCGGTGCAGTCACGTTCGAGAGCGGCGCGGTTATCCCGAAGGGCCATCTTAAGATTTATCTCGAGGACCCTGCCATTCAGGATAACACGCGACGTCGCGCCGCGAAAACGCGCATTGAAAGCGACGGCGGGTCAAAGACGATAACCTTTTCCTTATCCCCGCCCGCAAGCTCGACTGCTTCGCCAACGCTGCAGATCGTTGCGCGCCTGGAGCGCGCGGATGGCTGGCTGGTTGCGCGGGGCAGCGCACAGATCAAGGCGGGTTCGCTCGTCTATGTCACACTCAACGCAGTTATGTATTGAAGGGCCAAGACCAATAGCTGATGACAAGAACCCATCTCGAAACCGAAGTCGACTGCAAGAAGTAAAATGGCTTCGAAAGTGGCCCGCCAGCGTTTTGCCACAGCCTCAGTCAATGAGTAACGAACAGCCAATGAGATGAAGGTCCGCTTACCGCCTCATGAGCTGACCAAAGCGTTTCTTCCGGGATGTGCCATTTGCAGACCTTCAGCAGCACGTCAGAGGGCGGCGCATTTCACACTCACGATTTGTTGCAAAGTGACATAAATGCCGAAATTGGCTGCTTGGACGGGAGACGAAGTTTGCGGTCCCTCCCCCTGCAGAGACCTCTATCAGACCTAAGTCGCCCCGGACCTGGGACCTCAGTCCAAATTGAACACTTCACCGTCTCCGTCACAATGATTTCATAGCTGGCTTTGAGTTGGCGACGCACCGGAACCAGCAGCGATCAAGGGGGGAGGCTGTAATGGTCCTGGAGAGGCAATGCCACAACGATGCGCAGTTTCCGCGCTGCTCGGCGAAGCTCACGGAAACCTACGGAATGGACGGCCGGTGCGAGACAGCCGCGGCCTTGCTGGCCCGCCGTCCCGCGCCGTTCAGGGGCGTCAAGCCAGTGCCTGCCTCGATTTGGAAGACTCCTGCGACCAGAAACTACAGCAGCTATTTCGATGCCGCCGTTGCGCGGTTGAAGGCGGAGCGGCGCTACCGCTCCTTCGTCGATTTGGAACGCATCGCCGGGAGCTTCCCTTCGGCGATCTGGCATTCCCCGCAGGGTCCGCGCGAAGTGACCGTCTGGTGCTCCAACGATTATCTCGGCATGGGCCAGCATCCCTCCGTCGTCGAGGCCATGACCCATGCTGCCACCCGTTATGGCACAGGCG
>KI911955.1:67255-75130 GCA_000517005.1 Microvirga lupini | reverse complement strand
TGGAGCAGGTCTTGCCGAGCGCCTCGGCGTGATGCACCGGCTCGACGTGATCGAGGGCACGTTGGCCAAGGCCTTCGGCGTCATGGGCGGATACATTGCGGGTGCTGGGTCCGTTATCGATGCGGTCCGCAGCTATGCCCCTGGCTTCATCTTCACCACGGCCCTGCCGCCGGCTGTCGCCGCGGCCGCCACCGCCTCGATCCGGCATCTCAAGGAATCATCCGCCGAGCGCCAGGGGCAGCAAAGTCAGATGGCTCAGGTCAAGGATGCGCTGATCCGCGCCGATCTGCCCCTGTTGGCCACCCCGACGCATATCGTTCCAGTGATGGTGGGCGATGCGGAAGCCTGCAAGGCGGCTTCGGATCGCCTGCTGGAGAAGCACGGCATCTACATCCAGCCGATCAACTACCCCACTGTGCCCCGCGGCACCGAGCGGCTGCGCATCACCCCAGGCCCCTTGCACAACGGTGCCCATATCGAGGCGCTGACGCAGGCTCTCGTGGAGACATGGAAGGCGCTCAACCTGCCTTTCAGCGGATTGGTGCTGGAGGCACACGAGCGTACCCCAACAGCTCGGCGGAGGGGGCACAGACAGTGATCCGCAGCGCTCTTCTCTTATTCACAACACTATGCGCGGGTGGTCTCTGGTACGTGTTGGCAGGCGCGGAGGAACAGGCCTCGGCTCGGATCTCAGTAGCCAAGGTACCAGGGACCTCAGGTTCGAATTCTGAATCTCCAGCGTCAGTTCACACCTCAGGCTCGCAGAAGAGCCCGCCCCCAATCGCCGTGATCACAGCTCCTGTCCGTTCAAAGGCAATGCCGATCACACGGACCAGCATCGGCTGGATCGAACCAACGGCGCGCGTGACTGTGCGGGCCCGCATCGACGGCACCATTGTTGAGCGACATATTCATGACGGTGCGAAGGTTGCAGCCGGAGACCTTCTGTTTCGCCTCGATGATCGCGAACTCCGAGCTCAGATCGCCCGCGGTGAGGCAGCCCTGAGCCGCGACCGAGCCGTGCTGGCCAAAGCGCAGGCTGGGCTCAAGCGAACTCAGGAGTTGCTCGCCCGATCCGTCGCCAGTCAGGCCCAGGCCGAAGAGGCCGCCGCCGAGGTCAGGATTGCCGCTGCCAATGTTGCAGCTAGCGAAGCCACCCTGGCGATCGATCGGACCAGGTTGGAGCACACCAGGATCACCGCGCCCATCAGCGGACGCGCCGGCGTCGTGCAGGGCGGCGAAGGTCATGTCGTGCGCGGTTCCGACCCAACCGGGGATGGGCTGGCCACCATCACACAGATGTCGCGCCTGCAGGTTTCGTTCTCCCTGCCGGAGCGCGATCTTCCTTTGCTTCATGCGGCTCTTGCCGACCCCGAGAACAAGGGCCACGTGGGGGTCTTTACCGGGCAGAATACTCAACCCTCCGCAGAGGCAGACCTGACTTTCATCGACTCGTCGGTCGACGTCAGTTCAGGCACCATTCTTGCCAAGGCCGCCCTGAAGACAAACGAGGATGTGTGGCCGGGTCAGTATGTTCGTGTTGAACTGACGCTCGGCAAACATCCCGAGGCGGCAGCCGTTCCCCTCGTTGCGCTGCAGACGGGGCATAGCGGCCCTCATGTTTTCGTCGTCCGACCGGATGATATCGTCGAGATGCGCAAGGTTCAGCCCCTCGCCACAAACCAAGACGAGGCCGTCATCACCGAAGGCGTCACTCCCGGCGAGCGCGTGGTGGTCGAAGGCCACGCACGGCTGCGGCACGGCAGCTTGATTGTGGAGACAGCCTCAGCCCCGGTACCTCTGGCGCAGAGCTCTCGCACCGCCGATGTCGGGCCTGTGCGCCGATGAATGTTTCGGCCCCCTTTATCAAACAACCTATTGCCACACTCCTGCTGACGGCCGCCCTGTCGCTCGCCGGGCTTGTGGCCTACCGGCATCTGCCCGTCGCCGCCCTGCCCAGCATTGATATCCCCTCTATTTCCGTCTCGACCTTGCTGCCGGGTGCCAGCCCCGAGACCATCGCGACCACCGTTTCGACGCCCCTGATCAGGGAGTTTTCGACCATCCCGTCCGTTCGGGAGATCAGCGCGACCAACATTCAGGGTGCGTCCTCGATCACTCTCGAGTTTGCACTTGAGCGCGATATCGATATGGCGGCTACAGATGTCCAAGCCGCCATTGTCCGTGTGCAACCGCAACTGCCTGACGAGATGATGGGCCCGCCCGTCTACCGCAAGCTCAATCCGGCGGACGCCCCGGTCGTGCTGATTGTCCTGAGAAGCGACACATATCCCCTCCAGCAACTCGACGCGTTCGCCCGCACCGTGATCTCACCACGCCTGTCTGCACTCGCCGGCGTCGCCCAGGTCACAATCTCCGGCAGTCAGAAGTATGCGGTACGCATCCAGCTCGATCCCCTGACCCTCGCGGCCCATGGCATCGGCGTAGACGAGGTGGAGCGCGCCGTCCGAACGGCCAACGCTCATACGCCAGTCGGATCTCTCACAAGATCAGACCAGCGGCTCATTATCGAGGTCTCGACCCAGCTCGGTGACGCGCGATCCTGGCGCGATCTCATCATTGCAAACCGTAATGGTCGGCCGCTTCGCCTTGGAGATGTTGCCAAGGTGATCGCCTCCGTCGAGGACGATCAGCGCGCCAGCAGGCACAATGGTTCACCCGCGCTGGTTCTGGCGGTGCAGCGCCAGCCCGATGCCAGCACAATCGAGGTGGTCGACAAGGTGCGAGCAGCCCTGCCCCGCATCCAGGAGGAACTGGGCCCCGGTGTATCCCTCACTACGATGAATGACCGCTCTCTTTCGATCCGCACAGCCATCGACGATGTCACCTGCACCCTGGTACTCACCATCGGCCTTGTCTGCGCCATCCTTTATCTCGGCATAGGCCGCCTTGCCACGACCCTGATCCCGAGTGTCACCATCCCAGTCTCGATTGTGGCCACCTTTGCGGCCATGTACGCCCTTGGCTTGTCTTTGGACAACATCACCCTGCTGGCCCTGACCCTCTCGGTCGGCCTTGTGGTCGATGATGCCATCGTGGTGACCGACAACATCGTACGCCACATCGAGGCTGGAACACTGCCCCATGCGGCAGCCCGGAAGGGAGCGAAGGAGGTATCGTTCACCGTTATATCGATCACCGCGTCGCTTATCGCAGCATTCATTCCACTGCTGCTGATGGACGGGGTGGTCGGACGCATCCTCAGCCCGTTCGCCATCACGGTCTCGATCGCGCTGGCGATCTCCGCTCTGGTCTCCGTAAGCCTGACGCCGATGCTCGCCGCCCGCCTACCCAGTGCCAAGCGACGGGAAGCTGGCCGCTCCAACCTGGCGGATCGTGCGGTGTCAGGACTGACACGCGGCTATGGCGTATGTCTCGACTTGGGCCTGCGATTCCGTCCGCTGATACTGATCCTGTTCCTCATCAGCCTTGTCGCCTCCGGATGGTTGTTCCGAACCATCCCGAAGGGTTTCCTGCCGCAGGAGGATATCGGACAGATCATGATCTCGACCCGGGCGCGCCAGGATGTTTCGTTCCAGGCCATGGTCGAGTTGCAGGGTCAGGTCGAGCAGGTGCTGCGCGCCTCCCCGCATGTGGCTGAGGTGGTCTCAGACATTGGCGCGACAGGTACCACGAGCCTCAACGAGGGGCGGCTGTTTGTGGAGCTGAAAGCCAAGGCTGAGCGGTCGCCCCTTGCACAGCTGCTGACGGATATTCGGCGGGATCTGGATCAACTTCCCGGCATCGAGAGCCTCGTCACGACAGCCCAGAATGCCCGGATGGGAGGCCCGTCCGGCCGGAGTGCGTATCAGCTTACGGTGCAGGCCCAGACTCTTGCCGAGCTGCAGCACTGGTCGACGCGGCTCGCTCACCGGATGAGCCAGGATGCCACGTTCATCGGCGTCAGGACCGATGCGCAGGAGGCAGCCCTGCAGGCTACCATCCGCGTCGACCACGACAAGGCGCGCCATCTCGGGATCACGGCTGAGCAGCTGCGCTCGACCTTGCACACCGGCTTCGCCACACGGCAGGCAGCGACGATCCACGGCCCTGCGGACAGCTATCAGGTTCTGATCGAGTTTGACCCTCGCCTGGCCCGGACCGTGGACCCGCTCGACCTTGTGACCGTTCGGTCGGCAAGTGGCGTCCTAGTCCGACTCTCATCCTTTGCCACCATTGAGCGTACGGCCGGCCCGCGCTCCATTGCCCAACTGGGACAGCGGCCCGTCGTGATGATCTCCTTCGATACACCAGCCGATGTTGCGCTTGGGGAGGCCGTGAACCGGATCGAGGCGCTCAAGCTTGAAGAGGCCGTTCCTGCCACTGTGACGATTGGCTTTGCCGGAACAGCTCGCGTCTTCCAGGACATGGTGCACAATCTGCCGCTGCTGCTCGCGGCGGCGCTCCTGACGATCTACATCGTCCTCGGTATGCTGTACGAAAGCCTTGTCCATCCTGTCACGATCCTGGCGGGCCTGCCGGCCGCCGCCATCGGAGCGGTCGCCGCCCTCCACCTCTATCAGATGGAACTGAGCATCATGGGACTGATCGGCATCCTGTTGCTGTTCGGGATCGTCAAGAAGAACGCCATTATGATGGTGGACCATGCGCTTGTCCGTCAGCGCGAAGGTCTATCAGCGTCCGCTGCGATCCGGGAGGCCTGCCTCATCCGCTTTCGTCCGATCACGATGACCACTGCGGTGGCTTTGGCCGGCGCTGCTCCGATTGCTATTGGCCATGGCGCCGGCTCCGAGTTGCGTCAGCCGCTCGGGATTGCCGTGATCGGGGGCCTGATCGTGTCGCAGTTGCTCACCCTCTTCGTCACACCGGTCCTGTATCTTTACCTGGAGAGGTTCGCCGGGATTGGGCAGCGCCTATTCGGGATCAGCAAACGACAGCCTGCAGAGCTCGGTCGGTGAAGGGCAGCTTCGGGTCAACCCAGGCAATCCGCTGCCCGTCAGGAACGTCCAGTGTTCCCGAACCAAGCGGATATTCGGTCCACGTCCAGGATGTGCCATTACCGGGCCTTCGCTGACTGACTGCGGCCAACAGCGACAAGACTTGGAGAACATGGTTAGCAAGTCATCGCCGAGACGGATCAAAGAAGACCAGTCGATCTTCCGGGCTGAGCCTGATCCGGCTGCCGAAGCGCCGGCATTCACGATCAAGTGTACGTTGCAGCCATTGCGCATCCTCATGCGTCGGGTGATGCAGGCGGAATCGGCGTATCTGGAGAGGCGTCATCTCAAGGTTCATGAGATCACCCGTGACTGCGTCTATGGTCGCGAAATACATCAGGCTGAGATCGCTCCGGAACTCTTCGTAGCCCGCAATGCCTTCGTAATCATTGAGGAAGTCGCCGCAGCCGTAAAGGCTTAATCGGTTGCGATAGAGCTCGATAGCGACCGGATGATGCGAGGAGTGGCCATGCAGAACGGATGTGCCTGCCCGGTCGATCAGAGCGTGCGCGAACCGCCTGCGCTCATCCGGTATGGTATAGCCCCAGTTGCCACCCCAGTGAACCGAGGTGATCACCAGGTCTCCTGATCGCTTGATCGCTCTCACCTGCCCGGCGACTTGATTGACGGTGGCTTCAGAGAGATCAGGCAGGAGGCTCACGCCAGGCCCGGCCGGCGTCGCGGCCCAGTCCGGCGGAGTACCGCTCGTCGTCATGGCATATGAAAAAATGATCACACGACCCTTGCCGGAGATCTCCAGGATCGCGGGAGCCCTGGCTTCGGCCAAGCTTCGACCTGCTCCGGCCGTAGCGATTCCGTGGCGCCCGAGAACCTGCAGGGTTTCGATCAGACCCGCGTCACCCCAGTCCAGAATGTGGTTGTTGGCAAGACTGCAGCCACCAATTCCCGCTGCAAGAAGGCAGCCGGCATTCTCTGGACTCATGCGGTAGTTGATGCCTTTGGGTTCATAGGCTTCACTGCGCGTGATGGCGGTCTCAAGATTGATGAGGCGTAGGTCCGGATTGACCCTCCGCCACTCGTCCAGCGCCGCACCCCACACATAGTCGAAGCCGACCGGTCTTGGGATCGGACCGTGTGCCTTCTCGGCAAGTTGCACGTATCCAAGCGCGGAGGTGAGATATCCTTCGTGCAGTTGCGGATCGCTCGGATTAGGCAGGACCTGATCGATGCCACGTCCAAGCATGACATCTCCGCACAGGAAGACAATGACGGCATTTTCGGGCCGGCGCAACTCGCCAGCCATGGCCGGCTTCGAAGCGACGCCGGGTATTCTGAGCGGAACGTGGCGTGCCGAAAGCGCCAGGAGCATTTGCATCATCGTCCTCCTGTTCCGGTCATGACAGCAGGAGACCTCTCCGCCTTTTTCAGGCCAGGCTCGCGCCAGGGAACCATGGTTGCAGGCCTGTTTGGATGGCCGGGCTGGTACCAGTCTCATATGCCTTACACGGTAGCGACTCTCCTGGCGCTCGGCGAGGTGGATGTCGCGGACATCTGGTCAAAGCGCTTGGCACCAACCATAGGCGCATCCTGAAGAACACGGGGGCCTCTCATATCGTCTGTTCCAAGGCTGCGCTGGGTGACGGATCGCCCATCTGGTCACTGCTAGAGCATTTTTCTGCGGAGTGGATCCGGTTTGCCGTCAGGAAATGCGGCAGACCAAAGAAGTGAGGTGATTCCACGCAAGTGGAAACAGCTCTAGAGGCTGTTATGGACTGCGATGTAGTTTACGGCCTGTCGTAGCATGATGCAGACCAGTGCAATGACATGCAGGTCAGCAAGAGTTTGAGGTAAGCGCTCGTAATCGCGCACGAGCCGGCGAAAACGGGTCGCCCATGCGAAGGTCCGCTCCGCCACCCAGCGGCGGGGCAACAGCACGAAACCGCGCTTGGCCTCAGGCAGTCTGACCACCTCCAGCTCGATCCCATGCTCCCGGGCTGCCGCTGCGGACCTTTCGCCCGTGTAGCCCTGATCGACATAAGCCAGATCGACACTCTCGCCGGTGGCCACCTGCACGGCTTGCGCCAACTGTCCCACCTCAGCCCGATCATCAGCCGTGGCGGGGGTGACGTGGGCGGCCAGAAGGTGACCGAGCGTGTCCACCGCCAGGTGCAGCTTGGAGCCCTTTTTACGCTTGGCGTCATCATAGCCGGCGCGAGCTCCGCTCTCAGGGCTGGAGCGCAAGGTGCGGCTGTCGAGCACAGCAGCCGAGGGCTGCTCATCGCGCCCGGCCGCCAAGCGCAGCACGGCGCGAAGGTCGTGCGCCAGCTCCTCGAAGCAGCCGGCGTTCAGCCAGCGCTGCGCCTGCTGGTAGACCGCAGCCCAGGGCGGCAGATCGTTGGGTATCCAGCGCCAGGGCGCACCCGTCTTGATGATGTAGCGCAGGCCGTTGAACACCTCCCGCAGGGAGTGCTCCCGCTGGCCCGCCTCTTCGGGCAGAAGCGTCAGGTAGGGTGCCACCAGCGCCCATTCCTCATCGGAGACATCGGAGGGGTAAGGTTTGCGAGCAGAAGTCATCCTGCCAGAACGGCAATGACCTCAAGACGGGTCCATAACAGCCTCTAGAGTCAACCAGGAAAGCGGGCGGACCAAAGGAAAGTCCGCTCACGCCGCTAATGCGGAAATCAGCATAAGGTCAGCCCAGTGCCAACAATAGACATTGCACGAGCGCTGCAGCCTAGCAAGTCGGTAAGGCGGGAGAGCTCACATACCCCGTAGCGAGGCTGGCAAGTCGCGTTAGCCTCTCGCACTCATGAACACGGTTTGCATCGGTAAATTCCCAGAGCCGGAATATTGAATATCGACTAAATCTGGTTTGATACATGCTCGAGATTAACTTTTGAACTCACTCCTCTCTGAAGGCTTTTGCCATGTTGTC
>KI911955.1:49751-67155 GCA_000517005.1 Microvirga lupini | reverse complement strand
GTTCGACGCCAGTCAATTCGCTTTGAATGAGCTGGATCTCATCGGCTTTCGCCGCCGCTTGGAGATCAAGGCCGTCGATCTGCTCCTCCAATTGTGCAATCCGCTCCTTGAGCTGCGCCTTCTGGCCTTCGCGAGCCTCGCGGCGGGACTCAAACAGACGAACCTCCCCCAGCACCAGACGCTCGAGCTCCGGCTCACTCAGGCGCCTCTTCAGCGCCGCCGGAACGGCGACCCGTTCCAAGCCGTCGCGTTCCGCTTCCAGCCGGCTCTGCCGCGTGGCCAGTTCGTCGAGGCTCTTCGACACCATGGCAAGGTTGGCGCGTGCGACCGTTTCATCGAGCCGGATCACGACATCGCCGGAGCGGACCCGATCGCCGTCGCGGGCGAGAATCTCGCCCACCACGCCTCCTGTCGGATGCTGAACCTTCTTGACGTAACTGTCGACCACGACCGCTCCGGGCGCGACAACCGCTCCGGACAGCTCCGTCACCACGGCCCAGCCGCCAAGACCGCCCACAAGAAGCAATGTGGATGACAAGCCCAGCAGAGTATGACGACGGATTGACGTGCGAGCGCTTGCATGCTGTGCGGGGCTCATGAGGCAACTCCCAGATCTTCGACGACTTTCAATGGGGTAACAATGGGCATCCGTGGCTCTGCAGGCGGTGCGGCCGACACGGGACGCAGAACTTTGCTCAGCACCTCATCCTTGGGACCGAAGCTCTGCACTCGGCCCTCACTCATCACGAGCACCAGATCAACCCCGGCAAGGGCACTCGGGCGATGAGCGATCACCACGACGATGCCACCCCGCGCCCTGATGCTCATGATGGCGGCCGTCAGCGCCTGCTCGCCCTCGCTGTCGAGGTTGGAGTTCGGCTCGTCGAGCACCACCAGGAACGGGTTGCCATAGAGCGCCCGTGCCAGAGCGATGCGTTGCCGCTGCCCGCCGGACAGAGCAGCACCGGCCTCGCCGACCTGCGTTTCGTAACCGTCCGGAAGCTGCAGGATCATCTCATGCACGTTGGCCGACTTGGCCGCCTCGATGATGGTCTCCGACTTTGGATTGGGCTCGAAGCGGGCGATGTTCCGGGCGACGGTTCCGGCGAACAGCTCAACATCCTGCGGCAGATAGCCGATGTGATGGCCGAGATCTTCGGGCAGCCATTGCTCGATCGCCGCGCCGTCGAGGCGAACCTTGCCGCGCCAGGCGGGCCAGACGCCGACAATCATGCGGGCCAGGGAGGACTTTCCGGACGCGCTCGGACCGATGATGCCCAACCCGCTTCCCGCCCTCAGCTGGAACGCCACGTCCTGGATGGCAAAGCGCTGCCCTCCCGGCGCCCCGGTGCCTGCGTTCTCGACCGACAGCACGGATTTGGGGGCAGGAAGCTGGAGCGGTCGCAGTTCCGAACGGTCATCCGCGAGCACGGCCCGTATGCGCGCCCAGCCCTGGCGCGCCGCGACAAAGCCCTTCCAGTTGGCGATGGCCAGCTCGACGGGAGCCAGCGCGCGCGAGACGAGGATCGACGAGGCGATCATGATGCCGCCTGTGGCCTGCCCGTCGATCACCAGATAGGCGCCAACGCCGAGCACACCCGATTGCAGGGTCATTCGCATCACCTTCGACAGCGCGCCGAAGCCGCCGGCGACGTCGGACGTCTTCTGCTGATAGGCAAGATACTGCGCATTCGCGTCGCCCCACAGGGCCCCGAGCCGGGGCACCATCCCCATGGCATGCACGACCTCCGCGTTGCGGCGGGCGCCGTCGCCGATGCCGTTGCGCAGGCTGGCTGCGTTGACGGCGGCCCTGGAGGCTTTGCGGGTCAGGGCATCGGTGAGGATCGTGATGACGATGAGAACCGAGGCGCCGCCCACCGTGACCCAGCCGAGCAGGGGATGGAAGGTGAAGCAGATGATAAGGTAGAGCGGGATCCACGGCAGATCGAACAGAGCCGAGGGGCCTCCGCCTGCCAAGAAGGCGCGGATCTGGTCGAGATCGCGCAGCGGCTGCTGAGCGTCGCCGTCGGCCTTCCCACGCAGGGGTGCGGCCACCTGGCACCGGAATATGCGCTGGCTCAGATCCTCGTCGACCGCGGCGCCGAGGCGGGCGAAGATGCGCCCGCGCAGCGTGTCGAACAGCCCCTGGAACAGGAACAGGGCAAGGATGATGGCCGAGAGGCCCACGAGGGTCGGGATGCTGCGGCTGGGCAGGACCCGGTCATAGACCTCCATCATGTAAAGGGAGCCGGACAGATAGAGGATGTTGATCAAGCCGCTCAGTACGGCGACGCCCAGGAAAGCTCCGCGGCAGGAGGTCAAAATACTGAGACGATTATTGAGCCGGTTGGTCATCGAAAGGCCTCGGATGTTCGCGCCATTGCGGCGGGTCGCCTCAAAGTTGAAGGAGTTCTTGGTGGTATGTCGTGAGATCCCGCCGGGAGAGTTTGGGGGTTGACACTCCCGGCGGGGCCATCGCGATCTCAGACCAAGCGCATCAGAAGATGAAGTCGCTGTTGTCGAGATCGGATGCGGTGACGCCCTTCAGGACGAGGATGTCGGAGCCGCGGGCGATCATCACGTCCTGATCGACTTGCACCACGTGCAGATCGGACAGGCTGTTTACCCCAGACAGATTCCTCGCATCGATCCGGTCATAGCCGTTGCGGAAGTCCGTGACAGTGTCTGAACCACCGCCCTTCTGGAAGACAAACGTGTCCTGACCAGCGCCGCCCGAGAGCTTGTCCTGCCCAGACCCGCCCTTAAGAACGTCGCGGCCGGACCCGCCAGAGAGCCAATCATCGCCAGAGCCGCCGGAGAGCTTGTCATCACCCGAGCCGCCATAGAGGCGATCCTTGCCACTGCCACCGTCGAGATGATCATTGCCGTGACCGCCCTCGAGCCGATCGTGGCCGGACTTGCCGAGGAGCTTGTCATGGCCCGCTCCGCCATAGAGCCGATCGTGGCCGTCGCCGCCATCGAGGCGGTCATGGCCGTCCTGGCCCCAGAGCCGGTCATGACCGGACTTGCCGAAGAGCTTGTCGTTGCCGTCCTGACCCCAGAGCCGATCATGGCCGCGCCCGCCCCATTCGACTTCATCAACCGGCCCTTCAACTCCCGGAACCACGACCGGGGGCTGTTCGACCGGCGGCTGCTCCACTGGCAACTCCTCGCCCGGAGGCTCTTCCACTGGAGGCTCTTCGTCCGTGCACTCTCGGACGATTGGACGCTCGGAACACGTGTAGATGATCCGATGGTCTGCGCTCCTCAGCGTCGTGACGCCTTGGCTGTCAGTCTCTTCCGTGTAGTCAGCGAGTGTCTTGCCCGGGGGCAGCTCGATCACATCCTGAGCACGCAGGGTGCCCACGATGGTATCCTTGCCGCCATTCGAGCGGAACACGATCCGGTGCGCCGACTGGAGTGCGGAGATGTCCACTATATCGTCACCGGCGTTACCGTCGATGGTGATCGTGCTGAAGTTGAGGCTGGTGCCATTGAAGTTACCGATCACCTGGATGGCGTCGCCAGCGCTCACCCCACCGTCCGGCTGTGTCGGATTGTTGCCGTTGTTGGCAGTGGTATTGAGCCCGTTGACGCTGATCTCCTCGATGTTATCGAGTTCCGCAACAACCGTCGTCGTCTGCCCAACTGTACGGGTGATGACGATCTCGCTGGCGGCTCCGGACACGGGAACCCCCGCCGCTATGGCCGCTGTCCTTTCATAGATGCGGAATGTCTCGGTCGTTCCTGCGGCTCCGTTCACGATAAAGGTGTCGGTACCACCGGCCTCGCCGTTGACCAAGTCGAAGCCATCAGTTGCACCCGCAGCATTCCAGATGATCGTATCGTTGCCGGTGCCTGCGAGAATGGTGTCGTTGCCCGTGCCGCCGCTGACCGTGTCGCTGCCATCACCGGCGTTGATGTTGTCATTGCCGCCGCCACCGTTGATCGTCGTTCCAGTAGCATCGCCAATGATGATCTCGTTGCCGATACCGCCATTGATGGTGCCGATGACGCGGGTGATGTTCACCGTGTTGGTAGGATCCGTCAGAGTCCCGTCACTCACGACGTAGTTGAAGGAGCCGTTGGCAATCCCGTTGTCAGCGACGTTGATCACGCCGGCCCCAAGGACGGCTGGGGCATTGAGGCCGGCCGAACCATTGACTGCGGTGATGGTAAGAGCCGAGCCCTCGGGATCCGCATCATTGGCCAACAGTGCCGACTGTGCGATCGAGAAGTTCACCCCGGCGGCCACGTTCGTGATAACCGTGTCGGCATTGCCCACAGGCGCATCGTTCGATGGCGAGACGTGAACTGTCGCGGTGGCAACTGCGCTGTCGAGCAATCCGTCGTTGACAGTGACCTGAAGGATGCGGTCGGCAGCTGCCGGGTTGTCCGAGCTGTTGGAGTACCGCACCTGCTGGATCGCTGTCTGGTAGTTGGCGAACGAGGAGTTTCCGGTCAGGGTCAGGGTGATCTGCCCGGGAACGGAAGTGTCGACCGAAGACGTGATACCACCTGGCAGCCCGCCTGACACCGACAAGACATCACCTGCGCTGGCGTTGGTGAGGACAACACGTGCCGAGGCGATAGTCGTCCCGTCATCGGTGATCCGTGCGCCGGCGGCGATCGCGACACCCGTGCCATTTTCCGTATAGCTGGCTTCGTAGTTGCTACCCGGCATGCCAGGAGTGGTGGTGGTCGTGGCGGTCGTTGTGGCGATATTGAAGTTGTTGATCCTGATCTCTTCTCCGGCAGTGTTGATCCCTGTCACGACGAAACGAATAGCAGCATTCGCCGTTGCTCCCGTAAGATCTAGGTTGAGACTGCTCGTATCTGCACCGTCAAAGCCACCGGAAAAGCTTGTAATCGTTTGAAGTACCGTGAAGCTTCCGGCCGCAAACGATCCGGTAGGCGAGTATTGCACCTGAAGAGCCTCGCCTGCGTCGATGCTGTTATTATTGTTGAGCCGATCGTAGTCGAATGACAGCGTCGCGGTCGTTACGCCGGTGAGATTGACGGTACGCGTGATCGATGCACCGTCACCGGTGACGAACCGCAGCTCGTTCGAGTTGTTATTATCGATCTGGATCTGACCTGTGGTCACGCCGCCGTCGTCACCCGCTTCAACCCAGGGCGTGCTTACCCAGTTCACGGAGCCGTTGCTGTTGTTATGCGCAGCCGTGTCGAACGTGTCGCGGTAGGCCTGCGGGACCGACGTGGTGGTGGTGTTGGTCACATCACCATGAAGATCGAGCGTCGGTGCTACCAACGAGATGGTCTGGTCAGCGAACTCAAGGCGCTCGACGTTGCGGACAGTGTCCGTGCCGTCGGTTGCAAGACCATCGACATGGGACACGGTGATAGTGCCGTCGGCATTGAAGTCGATGTCGTATTCGGCCCTTGCGCCGGAGAAGACCGCAGTATCGATATCGCCGGTTGTCGTGTCCGTCCTGATCGTACGGACAATCGAGAGCTGGCCTGGGTTGATCGCGCCTGAGAACATCCTGGCTGCCAGCGTTGTCATGCTGTTGTGCAGCTCGAGTGGCGGGCCGGCGTGCTCCGTATCGCCAGGAGCGAACACGCCGATCTGCACGTCGAGCCACTTGTCGCCGTCGATGATGTCGTCGCCGCCGCGACCGATGATTCGATCACTGCCGTCACCGCCGAGGATGATGTCGCCTGCGCTGAAAGAGGTGACGCCCGCCCCTAGAAGCTCCTGCAGCCCGTTGATCAGCGCGATTCCTTCCGCATCGAGAGCGCTGCCGGCAAAGCCTTCCGTACCGCCCTGGGAGGCAGGGAGACGGTCGGCAGCCACTGCATCGGAGCCCGCCAATGTATCGTTGAAGCGGGTGCCCGACAGGCCTTCCATTGACGCATACTCGTCGAGTGCCGCGTTCTGGGGAAGTGTCGGACTCTCGTCGAAAACGATCGGGATGGACAGGTCGGCGTTCACCCCCAGGGTATTGTCCTTGTAGGTCGCCCAGTCGAAGCCGGACATGCCAGCCATCTTGCCGCGGCCTGCGCTGCCCACCATGATGTCGTCGCCACCCTCGCCGATGAACTCGTCGAAGCCGCCATCGCCGAGGAACACGTCGTGTCCGTCGATTCCATCGTGTGCGAAGACTTCGTCGAAATTATCGCCCGGGGCGCCGTCGAAGGTGCCGGTCTCGATCCAGTCGTTGCCCTCGTTGCCGAGGATGCGCTCGGCGTTCTTGTTGCCGTAGATGAAGTCGTCGCCTTCGCCGGCGAAGACCTCCGAGCCCATATCCGTGCCGAGGAAGATGAAGTCCTGACCGGAATTGCCCATCACAAGGTCCAGACCCGGTCCGGCATGGACCACGTCGTTACCTGCACCGGCCTTGATATTGTCATCGCCGCCGCTGTCCACGATGATGTCGTCACCATCACCGCCGTTGATGATATCGTTACCAAAACCACCTTCGAGCCGGTCTTTCCCGCCATCACCGTAGAGAGTGTCGTCACCATCGCCGGCAATGAGTGTATCGGCCGCGTTCGTGCCACCAAGGACGACGTGGTCGCCTCCAGTGTACTTCAGGTAATTTGTGTCTGCGCCAGTTGTAGCAGGGTTGTTACGGACGACCAGCGGAGTCAGGACACCGCCGCCGGTCGGATCAGCATTCTCCAGGACACCGTCGCCATCGATGTCGTTGAACTGCTTGGTCTGGTCCACTTCGAGGATAAGGCCAGGCGTCGAGAACACGTCGGACGGCAGGTGCGTCGCGTCCGTGTTGCGCATGATTATGGCCGCAAAGGAGTTGTTCTCCATTTCGCCGAACAGATGCAAGCCATCGAGACGCTGCAGGTAGTAGAAACGATCCGCGTTCTGAAGCTTCTCCATCTGCACTTCGAAGACGAAGTTGAAGGTAGAGCCCAGCATGCCGCCGAAGGGCATGATCTCTTCGGCAAGGCCGCCGATCCAGAGGTCGACATCGTTGAGGCCGCCGAGCGAACCGCCGCTATACGCGCCGGTGGCATTGAGGAAGTCGGCGGCGTCGGCCGGCACCTGCAGCCCCCCAAAGGACTGGCCGAAGATGATCGTCATCGCCGCATCGCGCTTGCCCTCGATCGTGGTCTGACCGGTGATCAGCGCATGCGTTCCATAGGCTGCGACGAAGTTGATGATCGATGCTTCGTGCTTAAGGTGTCCGGCAAAGTCGACCCAGCTCTCATAAGGCTTGAGAAGTGCATCCTGATTGGTGGCTGCGTAGAACTGGGCGCGCGCCTCGTTGAGGGATGGAACTCCGGTGTCGCGTCCGCGGGCCAGGTTGATCGTCGCGAGATCGAGCGGTAGGCCGAGAAGGTTGTTGCGAAGGGCCCCAGTGACGAACTCATCGATCTCGTTGCCGACCTGCCGGGTCATGCCGCGGATGATGGCACCAGCCGCGATGTCGGCATCAACGGCTGCCGTGCCACCATTGTTCTGGAACTGCATCGGGTTGAGGAAGCCCTCGATTAATCCGATGTGATCCGGATTGAAGTCCGGGTCGAAACGGTCGATTGACTCGTTCAGCATGGAGTGGCCGAAGCGGTAGACCACGTGGGCGAACTCGGCCACGATGGACGGATCGATCGTCGTATCGAAGCCGTCCGGCACAAGAAACACGTTGATGTTGGGCTGGATCTTGCGTGCAAACTCTTCGAACACCAGGTGCTGGTACTGCATCTCAGTGCCGAACTTCGCAGCCTGGAATATGCGCTCGCCATCCCAGACAAGGCCAGTGGCGGAGGCAGGAACTTCGGTCACGTCGTTCACGAGCCACTCGTTCAGGAATGCTACGGCTTCCGCCTGCGAGGCGCCGTTATCGAGCATGTCCTGAGCGTCAGCTAGCACTACGGCTTTCGTGTGCTCGACCAACCGGTTGTGCTCCGCGTGGAAGACGTGGTGGACGGCAGTCAAGCCGATGTTTTCGTTGGCGCGACCATCGCCTGCCACGAAGTGCGCATCGAGCAGTTCGTTGTCATAGACACCCGGCTCGTTGCCCGGATTCGCGAGTCCGATCTCGATGTCGCCGTCTGCAAGTCCAGTCGGGACTGCATTGTGAGCGATATCAGCGAGGAAGGCATGGCCGGTCAGGATCGCATTCGCCGGCACAAGGACACCCAGGCCTCCATTGGCGTTCGGATCGCCTTCGACCAATCCGCTGGTCGTCACCATCTGCGGGTAGCCGTTAGGACCGCGGATGAACTCTCCGTAGGGATCAGTGGCGAGCAGCGGGATGTTGCCGACATTGGAATCGAGCAGTTGGATACCGAGCAGATCGGCAGCTTGTGCCTTAAGATCCGCCCAAGTCGCCATGCCGCCAGCGCTGCCGACAAGGAGCTTACCAGTAGAAACAGGATCGCCGTTTGCGTTCAGTTCATACTGACGCAGGAAAACCTGATGCGACGGATGCGAGGAATAAGTCTGGTTCTGGTCAACGTAGGACGTCGTGTTGTTCACCGGACGGTTGGTGTCATCGGCTGTTCCCATGATCCCGTCATGGCCAGGGCCTGCGAGTGTGGCGCGTGTCAGCACCATGAAGTTGGTGGTGCTGCCTGCCACGTAGAGCGGATCATCCGGCATGAGCGGGATGAACACTGTACCGTTTCCACCTTTGGCGATGAGATCGAGGCCATGGTCGAAGAACTGACCGAACAGCGTAAACCAGGAATTGAACGGTGCCGACAGGCCCTCGTCCGGCGCTGCGTTGGTGATCTTGATGTTCGCGCCGTCGAGTTCAATGCCATTCGTCTCCAGGAGCGTCATGAGCGCGTCGTCGGCCACTTCGAGATTCGCTTTGGCGGCATTCAACGCTTGAAGTTTGGTTGCTGCCTGTTCCTGGAGCGCTTGATTGTTCGGGCTGGCGGAGGCGGCAGCGGACGCTGCTGCATATTCGCGTTCGGCCAGTCCGACTGCATTGAACAGGGGCTTGAGCGGCTGGTAGGCTGCAGAGATCTCTGCGGTAACCGCCATCTGCTGCTCAGGCGGCACGATGCCGGCGCGCTGTAATCCGGTCAAAATTGCTGACGGATTCCCCAGAGTCTGATCGACCAGCAAGTTTGAGATGGTGCGGACGGTCGGGTCGAACACATCGCTTGGACCAGCGGAACCCGGACCGTCGTTGTCCACACCCGGCGTATAGCTAACGGGCACCAGCTGTCCACCTGGGCCGGCCGGTACCATGATGGTTTTGAAGTCCGTACCGAGGTGCTCCGGGAATTCGTTGTCGGAGGCGCCCCACTCGATCTGGCCGGGCAGCAGGTGGTTATAAGTGCCGTCGACTGTCCGCAGCCCCCAGGCGACATTGTAGGCCGGGACTGAACCGTTTGGACCGAACAAAGGCCGAGCCGGGTTCGATGGATCTCCCGTCGATACGCCCCGCTCAAAAGCGGCATGAGCCTCTGCGATCTTGATTTGAGCGAGAATGAAGTCCAGATCCGAGCGAATATAGGCAACCATGATAAAGCCCTCAGCCGTGAGTTATTGAAAAAGGACGAAATCATCATGATCTGGAAAGCGGGACTTTTACTATTGTGACTGAAGTCCACCCTCAGTTTCTCTAAGGTCTTTACTCTTCGAGACCAAAGTTTATTGCCTTATCGGACCTTGGTTGATTGCGTTCGGGGTTCCGCAGATCGTCCGGCAACAGGTTGGTGCAGGAAAACCGATCAGACCCTGACATTAACGGCAGATCATCTCATAGCTCTAGCCATCATTGTTTTTCCTGAGCATAGATAAATACCCACGCCAGTCTTCGACCCTTTCCCTGCTGGATACCGATCGCAGGTTCGGCAAATTCACCCATTCGTTGGGACTACCTCCTTATTGTTATCGTACAAGGTACTTATTCCTCCTCATTCATATTGTTCTTTAACATGAAGATGGACATCATCTTTGGAAGAACTCTAGCCGACGATCAAAGGAGATCGCATCGCAGTAATCAGCGAAAGCGCCGCGGTCGTTGAGGCTTTTTCCGCAATCTTCAAAGATAATAAGAATCTCAATCGGGCAAAACTTCAAAGAAGAAAGCTTTACTGGGCAGCGGCGACTCTCGCCGCACCAATCAGATGCGCACGTTCGATATCTGCTCGTTCTGGGGAGGGACTTCCATGTTAAAAATGATCCGAGTGGGTATTGTAGACGACCAACCACTCTTCCGGGATGGCGTCGCACATTCGCTTGATGTGCAATCGGACATGGAGGTCGTGGGACAGGGAGCATCAAAAAGAGATGCAATGCGTATAGCTCAGGAAAGCGCACCAGATCTGATCGTCATCGGGATGAGTCTGCCAGATGATGGGCTTGAAGTCTTCGACACGCTTATGGCCAGCTACCCATTGATCAAAATATTGCTTCTCTCCGACATGTCTGACGAGAACCGAATCTGCGATGCAATAATGAGAGGGTTGCACGGCTACCTTCCAAAATGCACGAACGGCGGCGGACTTATCGATGCAGTGCGAGCTCTGGACCAAGGCATAGGCTGCATTTCACCTACCCTTGCTCCAAAGCTCATAATGTACAAACAGAATGCTCTCAGCATAGTCAGGCCTAAGGATCGCCTCAGGAGTCTTACGCCGAGAGAGCAACAAATCCTGTCGATGTTGACGGGCGGCCTCAGCAACAGACAAATTGGAGACAGGCTCGATTTGACCGAAGGCACGGTCAAATACTATGTGACGAGCATCATGCATAAGATCCAGGTTCGTAATCGGGTCGAGGCCGCCCTGTTTGCACGATCGCAAGGCGTCGTGTACCAGGGCACCGATGAGCCGGCAGCGATCATTATCGATCTCGGAAATAGTGAGGGCAACGTGATAGAGCACCGACCCGAAGATCGATCATGATATACTGATGAGACGGCACTCGCGTCGAGGCGACCGTCGCGCACCCTAAGCGGCAGCCGCGAAGTAATTCGATCGGCCGTCGACGGGTTGAGCTTACGATAGTGTCCAATCCATAATCCGGCAGATGATTGACTTTGCCGCCATTCACCCTCGGAGCTCCGCTGAGAGCCGAAAGATCCCTGGGGGCATTTGTTCATCCGGCTACGCTAACCTCAGGATGGCTGCGTGTCACGCCGGCCGCCTCTCCAAGCTTTGATCGGAGGGATCGAAGCGTTTGATAGGATGATCCGGATCAATCAGTGCAGTTTCACGCTGCTCTCGAGCTCACTCCATGCCTGGGTGGCGATGGCCTCTGGGCCGACAGGGTTCGTGGCATTGATCTTTTTCAATATGTTGGTCACGTGGGCCTCGACCGCCTTGTCCGCAAGCTCCAGCTGCTCACTGACCTTACGAATGGTCAATCCATCTGAGATCAACCGCAGGATGGACTTCTCAATCTCGGAAAGCCGCGACAGCGGGTCTGCCTGCACCTGAGCATTGCTTGACAGCAATCGTAGTGCAAGTTCCGGGGAAATGAAGGATCCGCCGGCCTTCACGCTTGTCACGGCCATGATGATGTCTTGGGCGCTGGCCCCCTTGAGGATATAGCCGGCAGCGCCAGCCCGGACTGCACCCATCACGTCGTCATCATCTCCGGAGACGGTTAGCATGACGACCCGAGGAGGGCTTGGAAGCTCACGGATCGCACGTGCTGCTTCTATTCCATTTCCTGGCATCGATATATCGAGCAGGATGAGATCGGGTTCATGGATTCTCGCAAGCTCGATCGCTTCCATCGCCGAACCGCCTTCCCCGACGATCTCAATCAAGGGGTCCAGTGCGAGCGCCCGTACAAGACCGGCTCGTAGCAGCGCGTGATCGTCCACCACAACAATACGGGTTTTCTCAATCATCTTGGCCCTCCTCAGTGATAGCGACGTTCATTTCAACTCGGGTCCCCCCGATCCTCCGCTGGCTTACACAGAAAACGCCTCCAAGACTCTCAACCCTTTCCCTCAGGCCGACAAGGCCAAGTCCGAAATCAGGACCGGTCATGCTACTGGTGCTCGGTCCCCCATCATCCTGCACGATCAGGCTGAGGGCAGAGCCATCGAGCCTGCATGTAATCGTCTGCCCGTTGCCCCCAGCATGGCGGAAAGCATTGTTAAGCCCCTCCTGAAGAAACCGGTACGCACAGATCTTGATGGCATATGTGAGAGTACATGAAATCTCACCGCAATGAACGGCAACCTTCGTCGCCGTTCGTCGCTCGTGATCAGCAACTACCCGTTTGATGATCTCTGGCAGCGGTAAGTTCTCAATCTCCGGCAGCATCAGTCCTCTCGACGTGGTTCGGATGTCATGAAGGGCATCCGAGAGCATGGAGTTCAGGGCCTGCAGCTCCTTCTCCCGATCCGCAGGCGTTTCAGCGCGCCTGACGTGCTCCAACGATAGGGCTGCCAAGCCGACGAGCTGCGCAGGACCATCATGTAAATCCGCGCCGATTCTTCGCAGGAAGTTTTCGGTCAGCTCTGCAACGCGGCCAGAGGCACGTTGAGCACGGTCCTTGAGGATACGGTTGTGATGGATCGTCTCTTCAATTTCCAGCAACCGTTTTTGAAGTTGTCGTTTCTGAAGCAGGATGAGTTGGTTGCCCCGGTAGACGATCCCGAACAGGCTTATCATGATGAGCGAGGTCGCACCTGCAACTGCGAGCCAGCTTTTGAGACGCAGAAACCAAATCTCCTGCTCAAGCGATGCGGTGCTCTCGTGAATCTCGGCAACGGCAATGACACGGCCGGAGCGATCCTCGCGGAGGGGAACGTATATTTCGAGATACCTGTTGCTGATATGCCGGATCAGATGCTCGCGGGCATTCAAATCGGTATACTGCGCAGATACTTCTCCTTTGAGGGCTCTTATAAGTCCGTCCGGGGGAGTGAACCTCAGGCCAACCAAGCCTGGTGTCGTTGAATATGCAACGAGACCACTCTCTTTCCAGATCTCAAGGTACGGAAATCGCTGCTTGAATTGATCTGCTCCGAGCAGCCGATCCAGCTCCGCCGCCTGCTCGGCTGGCAGGACCTCCTCGTTAACGAGATCCTGGGTCAGCGGCTCGAGAACACTGTCCAGGAGAAGAGCGGTTGCAGAGGCTGTGTTCCCGATTGTCGCCTTCGAAACGATCTCAACGGTGAAGAAACCGGCAGCCATCATCGCCACAAGCATGATGACGCTCCCGGTCAGCGCAAATTGGCGGGTAAGGCTCAACGGAGCGGGACTGAGGATTCGACCAAGCAACCCTGTCGGCGACACCCACTCTGACATTGTTGCCCCGAACGCTCTCCGTTACAGAGTGAAGGTACTCAAGGGTAAGTTTTCCTGCAATCGACCTTTGCTTGGCAGGGGCTGGACTTTCGTCCCAATGAGGATTGCCGCTTGGAAGCAGTGTCAGCGCCTCATGGCGTATCCGACGATCATAGGACTTTAAAAAACGTTTATGTTCAATATCTTAGCTTCGCCACCGCGTGGCGCGGATTTATTGCAGCGCCCATCTTTGGCTGAATTTAAGCTGTCAGGAGGCGACATACCTCTATCGAGTTACCTCATCAGGCGATTATCATTTCGCGAGACGCAGGCCAGTTCCTGCATCCAACAGCGTTCTTCGCGCACGCATTTTGGATGATGTAGCTTTCCGAAGCTTTCAGAGCTGATCATTGTCACGGAGCCCTCCTACTGATTCAGCACATTGTCAGACCTCAGTCTGTAATGAAGCTCATCACGGGCGCATCGATTGTCACAATATTCGGGAATGTCTGTTATCACGGGGAGCGATGGTTTCGGACAGACAATGTAGCGCACTCCTCTTTTGCCGCGATGCCGGCCGCCCCCCAACACATTACCGGCAACAGCGTCAATGCGGACGTCGCGTCAGTTGCATTTCAGGTTTCTGCTCGGTGTCCCCTCTTTCCGCTTGGACTTCGGAGATGGCCCGGTCCAGTGTGATCTTTCCAGAGTAGCAATCATCCATCGAGCGACAGGTGACCCGCACCAGGACGGTCCTGAGCCTGCGTGATCCACTTTCGTCCGATCATACTGACCAAGGCCGTGGCCCTCGTCGGGGCCGTTTCAATTGCCATTGACCAAGGCACCGGCTCCGAACTGCGCCATTCGCTTGGGATTGGAGCAGTCGGGGACCTAATCGTGTCGCAGTTACCCGCTCTCTTCATTACGCCTATATCGCATCTGCACTTTAAGAGGCTCTCAGGCATTGAGCGGCGACTGTGCTGTATCAGAAAGCGCTACACTGCATAGCTCAGCTAGTGAAGGTCTGGATCGGGTCAGGCACTGAAATCCCCCGCCCTTCCGGAATGTCAGGTTAGGGCAGGTTTGCTGCCGTCAGCCTTAGGTCAGCCCGGTGCCAAGAGCCGCCATTTGGCGCGGACTGCGGTCCTTCTGCCATCGACCCATCGAGGACACACAACCGTCGCTTCTATCGAGGCGCTAGCGAAGCCATTTTGTCCCTTGACTTAGAGCGCGCTCTAACCCCTACCCTTGGGAGCGTCGTGGCAAATGAAAGCTTCCATGAAGATCGGGGAACTAGCGAAGTGTTCGGGGTTATCGGCCCACACCATCCGTTACTACGAGCGGATCGGGCTGCTTCCCTATGCTGGCAGGGACCAATCGGGCCAACGTGACTACGACGCGTCAATCCTGATCTGGATCGAATTTCTCGGCCGTTTGAAGATGACCGGGATGCCGATCCGGGAGATGCTGCGCTACGCAGCCTTGCGGGAGCGCGGCGCTAGCACGGAAGCGGAGCGCCGTGAGCTGCTGGAACAGCATCGCGAACGGGTGCGTGCCCGCCTTGCCGAACTGTCGGATTGCCTACTCGTCCTCGACAACAAGATCGCCGGCTACACCGACACAACGATGAGGATGAAGGAATTTGACACAGCACCACCAGAACGCCGACGAAAGCCGGCGCGAGCGCGGCCGGCGCATGCTCGCTGAAATCGTGGCGCAGCCGGCCGCAATGACATCGCGGTGCTGGCAGGCATAGCGCCCGACTTTGCGAGCTAAACGTCGCAGTTCCACCCTAACAGGAAGCCTATCCCCGCAAGGCGGAAGACCCAGGCCGGACAGAACTGGGCATGGCCTGCCAGGCTGCCGGCGGATCTATGGTATTAAACAGAAGGAATGAACTGATGAAGACACGCAGACTCGGCCCTCACCTCACCGTTTCGGCCGTTGGGCTCGGCTGCATGGGCATGAGCCACGCATACGGTGGTCAGGACGAGCAGGAGTCCATCCGCACGCTTCATCGGGCCGTCGAGCTCGGCGTCACCTTGTTCGACACGGCTGAGGCTTATGGCCCGTTCGCAAACGAAATCCTGGTCTGCAAGGCGTTGAAGCCTTACCGAGACAAGGTGGTGATCGCCACCAAGTTCGGCTTCCGGCTCGACACGAGCAAGAAGGGCGCGAACGCCATGTCCGGCCTCGACAGCCGGCCGGACCATGTCCGCGAAGTGGCCGAGGCGTCGTTGAAACGGCTCGGGGTCGAAGTGATCGACCTCTTCTACCAGCACCGCGTCGACCCGCAGGTGCCGATCGAGGATACTGTCGGCGCCATGGCGGACCTTGTGAAGGAAGGCAAGGTGCGCGCGCTCGGCCTTTCTGAAGCGGGATCCGCCATCATCCGCCGGGCCCACGCTGTTCATCCGATTTCCGCGCCTCAGAGCGAATATTCGCTCTGGACCCGCGATCCGGAAGGCGAGATCCTCGACACCTGCCGTGAACTGGGCATCGGCTTCGTGCCGTTCAGCCCGCTCGGCCGCGGCTTCCTGACGGGTAAGATCCAGAAGCCGGAAGATTTCGGCGCCGAGGATTTCCGGCGGACGCTTCCCCGCTTCAGTACCGAGAACATGGCCGCCAACGCCTCGCTCGTGAGCATGCTGGAGGAGATGGCGAGGGAAAAGGGCGTGACGACCGCACAGCTCGCGCTTGCCTGGGTCATCAACCAGGGAGATTTCATCGTGCCCATTCCCGGGGCACGGAAGATCGCGCATCTGGAGCAGAACGTCGCCGCTGCGGATGTTACGCTTTTGCCGGAGGAGCTTAAGACGCTCGGCGACATGCTGGCGCCGGACAAATTTGCCGGCAAGCGCTATGGCGATGCAGCCATGTCGCTGACCAACCGGTGAATTGGAATACATTTTCGCTCGATGCCGCCCTGTCCTCGGGGTGGCATCAAAATGATCTCCAATGCTCTCCATCCCCTCATCAAAGAGGAGGCCGACGATGTCGGAGGAGCAGGCAGTTCAGTCCGTCGTTCGGCTTTGCGTGGGCGGCAGGGATGCACACTCCGCCGTCCGCGCAGCTCAATCGGATAACTGGCCCCATGCGGTCGTTCACCGGTGTTGTCACGTTAACTCGGGGATGAGGGCAAGGCGTGTAGATGGCCTGGCATGACCAAACCCGTCAGCTACAAACGCCATCGATTCCCGCCCCAGATCGTCGCCCATGCGGTCTGGCTGTATTTTCGTTTTCCCCTGAGTCTTCGGCTGGTCGAGGAGATGCTGCTCGAGCGCGGCATCGTAGTCTCTTATGAAACGATCCGTCGGTGGGGCAAGAAGTTCGGGCCGGATTATGCCCGCCGTTTACGCCGAAAGCGGCCCAGCCCTTATGATATCTGGCACTTGGATGAGGTCGTAATCACGATCGTCGGCCGGAAGCACTGGCTCTGGCGGGCCGTGGATCAGGACGGCTATGTGCTCGATGAGATTGTCCAGAGCCAGCGCAACACGAAGGCCGCCAAACGGATGCTGACCCGGCTGATGAGAAAGCAGGGCATGATGCCCAAGCGCATCATCACCGGTAAACTGCCCTCGTACGGAGCAGCCAGACGCCAAGTCATGCCGAGAGTAGAGCATCGGTCGCACAAAGGGCTCAATAACCGAGCCGAAAACTCTCATCTCCCGCTGCGAAAGCGGGAACGGATGATTCAAGGCTTTCGGTCTGCAGGAAGTTTGCAGCGGTTCACCTCGATGTTCTCGGCCGTCAGGAACCTGTTCGTACCTCCTCGTTGCCACCGGTCTGGGTTCGCCATGCACATTCACCGTCTACAGGCTATGGCAGAGTGGAAAGCCGCAGCAGGCGTGCTCGCCTGAAACCAACAAAGCAGGGCTTACTGCGGTCTCCTCAGGTTAACGTGACATCACCCCGCGAACGACCGAAACGGCGCAAATGGATCAATCTCTTGTTCTGGTATTATCCGACCTCTGAGCCTGAGCCGTTTAACATGGGTCGCTGTCGGAATGGAAATTTGGGGTCGCCCATGTGAGAGGTACCCCACGTGGCAACGGGGCGGAGTTCCCCCCGTACCCCCTCCCTCGTGCGCGACCGGGCGCGGGAATAGCTCACAGGCGCATACACGCGGTATCGCGCATGGGCACGCGGTAAGAAGCCACCTTAGGCCCTCTCGGAAGCATACTAGGGAATGGAGTTGGCGGTCTGT
>KI911955.1:47860-49651 GCA_000517005.1 Microvirga lupini | reverse complement strand
TGATCAGCTGTCTCGAAATCCTCCGCCGCTAGCGCATGGACCAGCTGCTTTCGTTTTTGTTCTAGCGCTTTCGTCCACGCCGCCTGCTCCTCTGACATCTCGCCACCTCCGAAGCCCTTACAAACCAAAGGAGAGTGGACGAATGTGGAGACTGTGAGGCTCAAGCACAGCATGTCTACTTAGGGTGCAACCCTTGGTGAACGTCTACAGCCACGCTGAAATGTGTTCACTATGGGTTTTTTTTTACATCGGGACTTAGTTGACACTTATACTCAAGGTCTAGGACGCAAAGTAAACACATCAGGACAAGGCCATGAGCAAGATCGGATACGCCAGAGTCTCCACCGCCGACCAGGATACTGCCATTCAGATTGAGCGCCTCAAGGCAGAGGGTTGCGCTGTAATCCGCGAGGAGAAAGTTTCTGGTGCAAGCCGCGAGGGCCGCACCGAGCTTGAGACCATCCTCACCTTCCTGAGACCAGGTGATGAGTTGATGGTGGTTCGCCTAGACCGCTTGGGCCGTGACACTCGGGACGTGCTCAACATCGTGCATGAGGTGAGGCAGAGGGGTGCGTTCCTCACTGTGCTTGAGCCCTACGTAACCACCCGAGGCGAAACCGGGGAGATAGTCCTCACGGTTCTCGGCATGGTGGCAAAGATGGAACGGCAGTTCATCCTTGAGCGCCAGAAGGCAGGTATTGAGAAGGCCAAGGCGGAGGGGGTCTACAAGGGCCGCCCTGTCACCTTGGATCATGCAAAGGTGAAGGCTCTAGCGGCTCAAGGTGTAGGTGCCACGGCCATTGCCAAACAACTCGGATGCTCCCGTGGTGCCGTCTACAAGGTACTCGGCGCATGATAGGACAACTAAGGCCGCGGGCAGACTGCAACTTTGCGCCTATTCCTTTCTGCCCTAGCCTTTTCTGCTCCATTCTGAGCTTGTTTCAGAAATTGTAACAGACTGGTTCGATCTAGGTCGATTTCAAATGAGTCTAGTAGGCCAGCCTCATTCATGGACCCATATATTTTTGATACCTGCTCGTGTAGATTTGCTTGCTTAGCAATGCTTGGCGCTCGCAGCTCGCATACTTTCGCAATTGTAAGATAATTAGCGACCTGAGTAGAGGCGGAGCCAGAGCCATCGTATGCGAGACTCCTTTCAATATGAGCCCAGCCAGCGTTTATGCTTCGCTTTAAGGGCGTCAAGAGAACATACTTCACATCGTTCTTTTTCATCACACTAATGCAACAATGAGCATGATCTATCTGGTAATGCCCATTAGCATTGAACTTCGTATTCTCTAAACGATAATCTATTTGATATTCATCCCTAAGGAATTGCATGAATATTCTTCTATAATCATGCTTGGTTTCCATTGCATCCACCCAGCACTCTTTCGGCCCATCGCCAGCTTGAAATATAAATCCAGCTTGACTGGTTGAATTCAAAGGCCATCGTTGGGCGATGCCTTTCCTAACTCGACGGTCCACCTCTGAATAATCAGATATGCCGAACAGGGCAGGTACGTTGAAGGGGCTAGGAAGTTGCATCCACCTCTGACGAAGACTCCCCCGGAGCATAGTTGCATAGTTATCAAGCGTCATGTTCCACGCATATACCTTATGATGTTCAAATTGAGCAGACTGCTGAAGTTGCATGCGAACAGACATTACCGAGAGCAGTATGTGTTGGTGATCCATTCTTGCCACGAAGCTCCACCGTCTTGAATCGGAACACGAATTACGGTATACAGGACCCGCAAACGACGATCCGTCTCCTATCCACTAAGTACA
>KI911955.1:47281-47760 GCA_000517005.1 Microvirga lupini | reverse complement strand
GCGAGAGCAGGGTCTATTGGAACGTTAGACAAATCCCTGGCTTCGATTCATGCTGTGACAATGCGAGCCGCTATCCTTATGGTCAGCCTTCTCGGCATCGCTCCGGCAACCTCGCAGGAGGCTCCATCGCTATGGCGAGATCCGGATGGGGGATGCACCTACTTCAGGCTGGGAGACACTCTCAGCCTTCGCTATCAGCGGGACGGATTGCCAGACTGTCCCGAAGCGAAACGTGAGGTCAGTTCATCGCCCATGACCACTACTGGCCAACCACCTTCGGTTACCCGTGACGATGTTCGAGACGTCACGCAAGCAATTGAGGGCCTGAGCCGACGACTGGACGACGTGAAGAGAGAGTTTGAGCGCCGAGGCCGCTGGTAGTTCCGGCTCGGACAGCCTCATGGGAGCTTCAATGCTCCTTGAGCCGCCACCCCCGGCTGCGAGCGTGGCGCTCCATCTCTTCGATGGTCTCCTTGAGC
>KI911955.1:46900-47181 GCA_000517005.1 Microvirga lupini | reverse complement strand
AGTCGAAATCTGACGCTGGTACCCGCCCGTGAGGGCTATGCGAGGAGGCTATCCATGGCGGTAAGGCGCATTGTCGCAAACTTAGCAGTCGACCGGACCGATGCCGCAAAGACCTTCTATGGCGACATGCTCGGGATGAACATCGCTATGGACCTCGGATGGATCATGACCTTTGCGGCTGATGGCAGCATGACGCCACAGATCAGCGTGATGACCGAGGGAGGATCGGGTACGCCCGTGCCCGAGTTCTCCATCGAGGTAGATGATCTGTCCGACGTTCA
>KI911955.1:38070-46800 GCA_000517005.1 Microvirga lupini | reverse complement strand
CGCAGGGTTCAAGATTGAATATGGTCCGGCAACTGAGCCGTGGGGCGTGACCCGCTTCTACGTCCGTGATCCATTCGGTCGCTTGGTCAAAATCCTGGTACATCGCTGACCTACTTAGCCGTCCGCAAGCGTTGACCATCAGACTGACAAGCGTGTCTGCTGTTCTGTTCGCCTACCGGTGCAGTCGGCCATACCGGCGCGACGGACGAGTTCCGCATGGCAGAAGCTATCGCGGAATGGATCGTCCATAGCGGGATTGAGGATTTTTGAGCTCGTCAGATTAAGCGCGAGGACAGGAAGCCCTGGCGTCACGAGCCGCACGAGCACTGAGCAGATTGAAGACGCTCTCGGCTATCTCGTTGCCTTCAGTTCGCTCAACGCGGAAGAGGTGACGACGAAGCGCGGCGGGCGTCCAACCATCAAATATTTCGCCGATGAGTGGTTGTGGCCGCTCGTCAGAATGTGAGGGGCAGAGGACGATTTACGAAGTCGCGAAATTGGTATGCAGCAACGGAGCTTCAATCTATCGAACGACAAAGCCGAAAGAGAAATACACGAACGATTTCCTCCGCGGCTTCGAGGGTCTCGATGACAAGATACCGGATACCGAAAAAATGGCGGCGGATTGGGAGGAGTACAATCCCGGCGCCCCTGAGTGGTAGCAAAAAAATTTCAGAGTAGCCCCGCTTCGGCGGGGCTTTCTTTTGCCCGCGTGAGACGACATGGGACAACGAGTGCCAGGTCTGCGGCTCATCACTGCCGAAGTCACGAGAGGGGTTTTGGCAACAAAACAGGGGTTTTGGCAACATAGGCGGCACATATAGAAGATCACGAAAAAGAGGAGGATTCTAAAAAAAGGGATTCTAGAGATGTTGCCAAAACCCACTAAACCTCCCAACCCCTTGCAACTGTTAAAGAATTGACGTTGCCAAAACTGCATTCAAAGGGGGTTTTGGCAACATGGGCCGCACCCCTGAACGAAATAGGAAAAAAGTTGAAAACTGCCAAGGACCGGGGCTCAGCGCCACCCCCGGTAGACACTTCTGCGGGGAAGGACCCGAAGCGGCTTGCCTCTGCGTCTGTCTCATGCTGTCTCACTGCGTCCCATGTGCTCTCATGCCGTCCCATTGGGTCTCATGTTGTCCCATGTTGTCTCACATTTGCCCGGCCAACCTGACGCCCGATTGCCCGTTGTCCCATGTTGTCTCACTCCCTGCCGACCTGCCGAGGGTGTCCCATGCGGTCTCACCTTGTCCCATGCTGTCTGTATCCGTGCCATGGCGTCTCATGCTGTCCCATGTTGTCTCAGTGCTAATCTTCTGCGCTTTTGATCTCTCTACTTATCTCCGGTTGTCTCATGCTGTTCCATTTAGTCTCATACCGTCTCAATCTGTGTCATGGCATCTCATGGTGTCCCATGCTGTCTCACTGCAGACCAAATGCCGTGGTCTAGAAGCAACGCTCCTCTATTCATCCAATCCCTGAATGCGCATACTCGTCATTGTTCATCCTCGAAGACAAGATGCAGGAAGCGGCACTTACTGCCATCGTACACTCCTCTGTCGGGAAACTCTGTCGTCGTCGGAGCTGCTGGAACGGTCCGCGAGGACTGGCGCGGCTAGTGATGCGGCCCAGCCCTCGCCGGACATTCAGGCCGCGGCCGGCACCTGATCGAGAAAGCCGACCACGCTCTTGAGGCGGCCGTTCTCCAGGGTCGCGAAGTCGGTGCCCTTAATGGG
The DNA here is from genome assembly GCA_000517005.1 of Microvirga lupini. GTDB lineage: Bacteria > Pseudomonadota > Alphaproteobacteria > Rhizobiales > Beijerinckiaceae > Microvirga > Microvirga lupini. The sequence continues at coordinate 45,061 of KI911955.1, read as the reverse complement.
GCCGTCACTGCCCTCAGGGCCGAGCTGCCAGGAAAAGCGCACCTGATCGCCGTAGCCGTCGGGCTGTCCCACCAGGGCGAAGCGGAAGCTGGGGAACTGTCCCTGCACGCCAGCGATCAAGGCATCGATCTGGTCACGACCTTCACCTTGCATGAGAGGATCGCGGTAGGTGCCGGCTTCGGCCCAAAGGTCCGCCATCAGAGCCTTGCGGCGACCCGGATCGGCCTCGTTCCAGAGGGCGATGTAGCGGGTGGCGATGGATGCAGCGTCGATCATGGGAGGTCCCGTGCTTGATGGCCGGATCTGTTCCGGCGCGAGAGCCATGGCCGAGGCAGGACATGACGTCGATTACGCCGGAGGTAATGGAACGGGATCGAAGCAGTTCGACCAGCATTCGCCTCGCACTGCCAACGGGCTGTGACCGAGGCTCCGGATCTGCATGGAAGGGTTGGTGAAGCCGGACATCTAGCCCGACTTCACATTGGGTCAAACGCGCGGGCGGATTCGGTAATTCAACCATCCTCGTGCGATCAGGACAACAAGGGCCATGATCGAGGAGAAGGTCGCAAGCGGCCATGCGGTGTCACCTTGCAGCCGGATCACGACCAGCGTTCCACCGATGCTGACGATGAGGCTCTGCACGCAGAAATGCAGCGCCACGGCCGACCCGGCGATGTCCCCGAACTTCTCCAGGGCGCCGTTCGCCGTCACCGACACGGTGAAGACGATGCCGATCGCCATGACCCACATGGGCACGATGAACGTCGCAAAGGATGGAATCCCGAACATCTGCCCGATGCTCAGGAGTCCTGCGCCCAAGAGCAGCATCACCATGCCGCGCGTGAGACTGCCGGCGTTGCCCCACCGGGCAACGAACCGCTTGGCGAAGCGTGTCGTGATGATCATCACGACCGCTGCCGTCGCAAAGGCGACACTGAATTCCAGCTCGGAGTAGCCGGCCCTGTCGATGAGGGCGCGGGGAGCGGTCGAGAAGAACACGAAGAACGTCCCCATGGCAGCACTGAAACCAAGCGTGTAGGTCCAGAACGCAAGACTGCGGAGAACAGGCAGGAATGAGCGTCGTGACATGGTGGCAGCCACGGGCCGGGTTTCATGCCAGCGCAGAAGGGCATGCAGGACCGCGAGAACGGCAAGAACACCCAGCGTGACGAAGATCGAGCGCCACCCGAAGCTGTCCGCGAGCAGCGCTCCCGCGATCGGCCCCACGGCAGGCACGAAGGCTAGCATGGAACTGAACAGGCTGTAGATGACCATGCTTTCCGGGCGGTCGGCATAAACGTCGCGCACCGTTGCAAAGGTGGCCACCATGGCTGCCGAGGCCCCCACTGCTTGCAGGAAGTGAAGAGCAACAAAGGGAGCGGCGGTCGAGGATGCCGCCAGGCAGAATGATGCCGCCGCAAACAGGAACGCACCACTGATCAGAACGGGCCGCCGTCCGACGCGGTCGGAAATTGGCCCGAAGATGATCTGGCCGAGCCCGAGCATCACCATGTAGAGGCTCAACGTGAGCTGAACGATGACCGGGCTGGTGCCGAGAATGCCCGGCATGGCCGGAACGATGGGGAGATAGATATCCATCGCCAGGGAGGCGAGGATGTCGAAGGGTGCCATCAGCAGGAGCGCTGTCGGCAGGGAGTAGGCCCACACGGGGAGCTTTGGAGACATGATGAGGCATCCGCTCAAATGAGGAACATTTGGCGGCAATCTGCCTGTCAGCATGGGCTGGAAACGGTTCGACAGACGCCGCAACAACAAGGAACGCGTTGTTGCGGCTTACTTGTCCGACGACGGCTCGGCTCCCATGCCACAGCTCCAAGGTTCATACGAGGTTAGAAGAGGATCCGTTGATTATCATGTCGGTCTGGAGCAGACAATCCTCTTGGGGTTCCGAGACGAGGTCCTCCGGGACAACCAGCCATCTGCTGGGCAAATACCCCCAGTGGCTCGCTCCAGAAACGGAGCCGAAAGCTCGCTGAAGGACTGGTTCAAGTGTGGTGGCGTTTGCTGCCGAATGCCGGATTGATCTGCGCCGTCGGAACTGATCTGTCTCATGAGATTTTTTGCACCAACCATCTTCGATTGGAATACTGCGTTGCGGTAAGAATGAGACAGAACGGGGTTGCGAACTGTCATGTGCCTTCATCACCCGATAGACCCATCTTTGGTTGGGCGGAACCGCGCCTTACTCACGCGCTTGGCGTGCCAGAGGCAGCCGAAGCCGATAATAAAAGGTGGGCATGGCGGAGCTCACGGCCTTGATCCAGGGCTTATCCGCGATGAGCGTCACAAGCCACTCCGGCACCAGGTGTTGCTTCTCCTCCCCGCAGCCGCCATCCGTTCAGCCGCATTCAACAGCTTCGATGGTTCGGCCATGAACATTTCCAACAACGATCCGCCACCAAACAGCTAATCCCTATTCAATAGTCCTCCACCGCCGCCCGTCTCGCGCCAGCAGGAAACCCGCCTCCTCTGGCCCGGATGAACCGGCGGGATAGAACTCCAGTGCCTTGGCTCCCGCTTTCGTCCAGGCATCGAGAAACGGCTGAACCACGGCCCAACCTGCCTCCACCCCATCCGCCCGCTGGAAGTGCAGGGCATCTCCTGTCATGCAGTCATAGATCAGCGTCTCGTAGCCGGTGCTCGGGGCAACATCGAAATGATCCTTGTACTTGAAGGTCATGTCGACACTCTCCGCCGCCAGCACGGGTCCAGGTACCTTCGCATTGAAGCGCAACGTGATGCCCTCATTGGGTTGTATCCGCAAAACCAGGAAGTTCTGCCCGAGCCGATCGACGGAGGTTTGCTCGAACATCGAGATCGGTGCCTGCTTGAACTTGATCGCCACCTCCGTCCGGCGGACCGAGAGAGCCTTGCCAGTTCTCAGGTAGAACGGCACGCCCGCCCAGCGCCAGTTGTCGACCTCCAGCCGAAGGGCTGCATAGGTCTCGGTGACACTGCTGGGTGCCACATGCTCCGCGTCCCGGTAGGCCACCACCGGTTGATCGTGAACACGACCGGCGCGATACTGCCCGCGCACCGAGTTCGCAAGCGCTTCAGCCTCATTGGGGATCCGGATCGCTGCCAGCGCTTCGGCTTTCGCATTCCGAACCCGCTCGGCCTCAAAGCGGGCGGGCGGCTCCATGGCAATCAACGCCAGCAGCTGGAACAGGTGGTTGGGCACCATGTCCCGCAAGGCTCCCGTCCGGTCGTAGAAGCGCCCTCGCCGCTCGATGTTGACGGTCTCGGCTACTGTGATCTGCACATGGTCGATGTGGTTGCGGTTCCAGATTGGCTCGAACAAACCATTAGCAAAGCGCAACAGCAGGATGTTCTGGACGGTCTCTTTGCCGAGATAGTGATCGATGCGGTAGATCTGGTCTTCCGTCAGGACCTCCAGAAGGGCACGATTAAGGGCCCGGGCCGAGGCCAGATCTGTTCCGAACGGCTTCTCAACCACCACCCGCCGCCACGGGGCGCCTGTGTCCTCCTCCCGGGACAAGCCAGCCCGGGCCAGCTGGCGGGCAATGGGCTCGAAGGTGTCGGGGGGCATGGCCAGGTAGAACAGCCGATTGCCCTGTGTGCCGGCCGTTGCCTCGATCTCTTCCAGGGTCGCCTTGAGCTTCGAAAAGGTTTCCGGGTCATCGATGCTGCCGGACACGTAAGCGACATGAGTCACCAGCCGCTGAGCCAGCTGTGGATCAACGTCCCGGGTTGCATGTGCCTGAAGGGCACCGAGCAGATCCTGGCGGAACTCATCCGCCGTGTGGACGCTGCGCGCCACTCCGACGATGGCGAAACGCTCCGGCAGCAGGCCCGTGGCCGCCAGGTTGTAGAGAGCCGGCAGCAGCAAGCGGCTCGTCAGATCACCGGAAGCCCCAAAGATCACAAAGCAGCATGGGTCAGCGGCGGGCGCGGGGGCTTGCGTCATGACCGGTCTCCTTCCGCCTCCCTGGCCTCGACATGGCCGCCGAAGCCCTTGCGCATGGCCGAGAGCATCTTCTCCGCAAAGGTATGCTCCTGGCGCGAGCGGAAGCGGGCGTAAAGGGCAGCGGTGAGGACTTCGGCCGGGACCGCCTCATCGATCGCGGCCTGAATGGTCCAGCGCCCCTCGCCGGAGTCATCAACGTAGCCGGAGTAGGTGCTCAAGTGCTCGTCTTCAGCCAACGCGCCTGCGGTGAGATCAAGCAGCCAGGAGGTGATCACGCTGCCTCTGCGCCAGACCTCGGCGATATCGGCAACGTCGAAGTCAAAGCGGTGCTCGGGCGGCAGGGCTGGGCTTGCGGCATTGCGCAGGATGTCGAAGCCTTCGGCGTAGGCCTGCATCAGGCCGTACTCGATGCCGTTGTGGATCATCTTGACGAAGTGCCCGGCCCCGCTCGGCCCGGCATGGATGTAGCCCTGCTCGGCCCGGGGATCCCGCCCTTCGCGCCCAGGGGTGAGGGGCAGGCCGCCCCGGCCGGGCGCCAATGCGGCAAAGATCGGATCCAGACGTTCGACGATGGCTGGCTCACCCCCGATCATCAGGCAGTAGCCGCGCTCCAGTCCCCAAACCCCACCGCTGGTGCCCACATCGATGTAGTGCAGGCCGCCACTGCGGAGCTGGCCTGCTCGCCGGACATCGTCCTGCCAGAAGGTATTGCCGCCATCGATGATCGTATCGCCTTCCTCCAGAAGGCCGGCAAGCTGCTGGATGGTTGCTTCAGTAATGTCACCGGCGGGCAGCATGACCCAGACAACTCGAGGGGCATCAAGCCTGGCGACAAGATCCTCGAGGCTCACCGCTCCTGTGGCGCCCTCCCCCGCCAGGCCTCTGACGGCTTCTGGATTGTGGTCATACACAACGGCTACATGTCCGGCTCGCATGAGGCGGCGGACGATGTTGCCGCCCATCCGGCCGAGGCCAACCATTCCGAGCTGCATCTTCCATCTCCAGTTTCTACTGGCGCCGCCGCCTCGATTTTACTCTGCACAGTCAAATACGCTACAATGCCGAAGATCAAGCAGATCTAGATCACTGACTGGTGAACGGGACTGTTTGATGGCTTTGCTGCACTCCGAGAGCCCACAAGCCTCATGATCTCCAGCGGCAAATAGTGAGCGTGGTAGGAGAGTGGCTGCATCTCCTACACTACTGTGCAGCGACGCGATTTCGAGCGCCTCTGGTAGTAGCCTAGTGCGCGTCATGTTCACGCGTTGACGAGCCCGCCATCCACGGCGAGAATCTGTCCTGTGACCCAGGTTGTTGCTGGTTCTGCAAGAGCTACTATCCATGGCGCGACATCCTTCGGATCACCACGGCGTCCGAGGGGAATCTTCCGAAGCTCTTGGTCCTTTACAGTTCTAATCTCATCGTCCGAGAGCCGCATCCGTTCTCGAAGAAAGTTGGTCTCCACTGGACCAGGGGCAATCGCGTTGACGCGGATGCCAAAAGGCGCAAGCTCAATCGCCCATGCACGCGTGAGGTACTCAATGGCTGCCTTGCTCGATCCATAAAGTGACAGTCCAGAAGCTACCTTGCTTCCGAACGTGCTCGACATGTTCACGACCGCTCCCTTCGTTTTCGCCAAGTGTGGAACAGCAGCAGCGGTCAGAAGAACAGGCCCTACGACATTGACGGAATAAACTTCTGATATTGTTTGGACGTCAACTCCTCCAAGAGGCTGAATAGCACCTCCACCCGCGTTATTGATAAGGATGTCTAAACGTCCCCATTTATCAATAGCTGCAGCGACCGTCCTTGATGCCGCTTCTGGATCGGAAGCATCCGCCACAAGCCCCACGATATTGGAACTCGTCGAGGCAATCTCCTGCAGGACGTTCGCACGGCGTCCGGTGATAAGTACTCTTGCGCCCCTTGATGCAAGGAGCTTTGCCGCAGCTAACCCAATTCCGGCACTCCCCCCTGTAATGATAGCAACTTTGTCTTCGAAGGAACTCATGTGAATCTCCATGATATACAAAATCGACAACGGGCATTCGTCATCCCGTCGTGTCGTGATGCTGCCGCTGGCTCTGAGAGACCGTGCAGTACAGGCCATTTCGTCGGGGGACCGGTCCCTCCGACGAATGACTTGGATCATTCGCGTTCCGAGCCCTGCAGCTATAACGATTGCTCCGATTGACCCGTCGTTATTGGCATGCCCGCTCTTCCAGATTTATTCATCTGCGCTCCAGCTCCGATAGGTTTATCTGGACGTTTCTGGAGTGGAGGGTTAGTCCTTCAGACAGCCAAACACTAATGCCGGTAGGTCACAAATGGCAGACATTGAAAGGATGCAGGGCTTAAGCGCTTTCGTCCGTGTGGTGGAAGCCGGGTCTTTTACTGGAGGGGCAAGACTCCTTGGCACCACACCTTCAGCCATCTCGAAAAGCATAGCGAGGCTTGAGCAGCGGCTCGGTGTCCGTCTATTCCATCGATCCACGCGGTCCTTTACCCTGACTGCCGAGGGCCAAGATTATTTTGATCGTGTCGCTCCCCTGATGCGCGCCATGGAGGAGGCGAGTAATACTCTCCGTTCGGAGCACGAGCCAGCGGGGCGCCTTCGATTGAGCATGCCGGCCGACCTTGGGCGGTCTCTGATGCAGGCAATAACCACGAGGTTTTTACCACAACACCCGCAGATCAAGTTCGACGTGAGTTTGACTGACCGACATGTAGATTTGATCCGCGAAGGCTTCGATTTGGCTATTCGGGTCGGCCGTGTGGCCGACACAGGTTTGATGTCCCGTTCATTGGGAGATCTACCGCTGGTTCTGGTTGCATCTCCTTCTTACCTTTCTGCCCGAGGACACCCGCAGAGCATCGATGACCTGCGCCAGCATGCACATGTCCGCTATATGCTTGCAGGGCGACCTTTTCCAATTACCTTTGCGGATGGTACGAGTTTGACACCCGAAGGTGCTCTTGACGCCGACAGCGCCGATGCGCTTAGGATTGCAGCATTGAATGGTGTGGGCATTGCGCAGATAC